>NZ_CP133781.1:3272500-4760000 GCF_034350045.1 Pseudomonas sp. CCI4.2
TGCGGTAGAGGAGCGTTCTGTAAGCCTGTGAAGGTGAGTTGAGAAGCTTGCTGGAGGTATCAGAAGTGCGAATGCTGACATGAGTAACGATAATGGGTGTGAAAAACACCCACGCCGAAAGACCAAGGTTTCCTGCGCAACGTTAATCGACGCAGGGTTAGTCGGTCCCTAAGGCGAGGCTGAAAAGCGTAGTCGATGGAAAACAGGTTAATATTCCTGTACTTCTGGTTATTGCGATGGAGGGACGGAGAAGGCTAGGCCAGCTTGGCGTTGGTAGTCCAAGTTTAAGGTGGTAGGCTGGAATCTTAGGTAAATCCGGGATTCTAAGGCCGAGAGCTGATGACGAGTGTGCTTCGGCACATGAAGTGGTTGATGCCATGCTTCCAAGAAAAGCTTCTAAGCTTCAGGTAACCAGGAACCGTACCCCAAACCGACACAGGTGGTTGGGTAGAGAATACCAAGGCGCTTGAGAGAACTCGGGTGAAGGAACTAGGCAAAATGGCACCGTAACTTCGGGAGAAGGTGCGCCGGTGAGGGTGAAGCATTTACTGCGTAAGCCCACGCCGGTCGAAGATACCAGGCCGCTGCGACTGTTTATTAAAAACACAGCACTCTGCAAACACGAAAGTGGACGTATAGGGTGTGACGCCTGCCCGGTGCCGGAAGGTTAATTGATGGGGTTAGCTAACGCGAAGCTCTTGATCGAAGCCCCGGTAAACGGCGGCCGTAACTATAACGGTCCTAAGGTAGCGAAATTCCTTGTCGGGTAAGTTCCGACCTGCACGAATGGCGTAACGATGGCGGCGCTGTCTCCACCCGAGACTCAGTGAAATTGAAATCGCTGTGAAGATGCAGTGTATCCGCGGCTAGACGGAAAGACCCCGTGAACCTTTACTATAGCTTTGCACTGGACTTTGAATTTGCTTGTGTAGGATAGGTGGGAGGCTTTGAAGCGTGGACGCCAGTCTGCGTGGAGCCAACCTTGAAATACCACCCTGGCAACTTTGAGGTTCTAACTCAGGTCCGTTATCCGGATCGAGGACAGTGTATGGTGGGTAGTTTGACTGGGGCGGTCTCCTCCTAAAGAGTAACGGAGGAGTACGAAGGTGCGCTCAGACCGGTCGGAAATCGGTCGTAGAGTATAAAGGCAAAAGCGCGCTTGACTGCGAGACAGACACGTCGAGCAGGTACGAAAGTAGGTCTTAGTGATCCGGTGGTTCTGTATGGAAGGGCCATCGCTCAACGGATAAAAGGTACTCCGGGGATAACAGGCTGATACCGCCCAAGAGTTCATATCGACGGCGGTGTTTGGCACCTCGATGTCGGCTCATCACATCCTGGGGCTGAAGCCGGTCCCAAGGGTATGGCTGTTCGCCATTTAAAGTGGTACGCGAGCTGGGTTTAGAACGTCGTGAGACAGTTCGGTCCCTATCTGCCGTGGACGTTTGAGATTTGAGAGGGGCTGCTCCTAGTACGAGAGGACCGGAGTGGACGAACCTCTGGTGTTCCGGTTGTCACGCCAGTGGCATTGCCGGGTAGCTATGTTCGGAATAGATAACCGCTGAAAGCATCTAAGCGGGAAACTAGCCTCAAGATGAGATCTCACTGGGACCTTGAGTCCCCTGAAGGGCCGTCGAAGACTACGACGTTGATAGGTGGGGTGTGTAAGTGCTGTGAGGCATTGAGCTAACCCATACTAATTGCCCGTGAGGCTTGACCATATAACACCCAAGCAATTTGCGATGAAGCAAATTGAGGTGTGTGAAGACGACACAACCGAAAATTCGAAACCCACAGATCTATCACATCCCCATTCGCTGGCACGTGAACTCGCAGGAGGGCACGCACTGGCTACTGAATTTCTTGACGACCATAGAGCATTGGAACCACCTGATCCCATCCCGAACTCAGCAGTGAAACGATGCATCGCCGATGGTAGTGTGGGGTTTCCCCATGTGAGAGTAGGTCATCGTCAAGATTAAATTCCAGAACCCCTGATCGCTTACGCGTTCAGGGGTTTTGTTTGTACGCAGCAAAAACCACGACGAATCCAACGCATAAAAAAACCACCATACAGGTGGTTTTTGTATAACTGCCGACCTCAGTCGCCCCGATACTCGCAGCCACTGGTGCACGTCTCGTGAATACGAATGGCCGAGAGCTCCGGCAGCAGAGGCTTCAGCTGTTCCCAAATCCATTTGGCCAACACTTCGCTGGTAGGATTTTCAAGACCGGGAATATCGTTTAAGTAGTTGTGATCAAGACGCTCGTACAGCGGCTTGAAGATCGCTTTGATTTCAGAGAAATCGCGAATCCAGCCGGTATGAGGATCAACCTTGCCCGCCAAATAGATAGCGACGCGAAATGAGTGGCCATGCAGACGTCCGCATTTGTGACCTTCGGGGACATGAGGAAGGCGGTGTGCGGATTCAAACGTAAATTCTTTAAAAATTTCCACAGTGTATTGAGCTCTAAAAATGGCATTCGCCAGGGCGAAAAAAGCAGAAGGGCAGTTTAGCAGCAATGGTTTACCCGATGGGCGAAACAATGGAGCCAACACCGGGCCTGCATACCCAGTTTGAATTGGGTAACAGCGGCCAGTCGCTGCTGGTGTTGCGTGAGGACTTTCGACGGTTCGACCATTTGCTGTCCGTCACCCTGGCGCTGGACTACACGCCAGTTAAAGCCAGCTTCGATTGCTTTCGGCAAATTGGCATGGGCGTCGGAATGGCTGCATTGCTGTTAATGCTCGTACTGCAAGGCCTCACCGTTCGTAGGGCATTGCGGCCCCTTGAACGCATCCGTGAACAGATCGCTCAATTGCACAGAGAGCAGCGTTCACAACTGGAGGCTCATGTTCCGGTAGGGTTGGAGTCTCTGGTGGCTCAGGTTAACCATTACTCGCCCACACCGAAGACAGTCTCAAACGCTCGCGCAACGCGCTGGGCAACTCGGCCATGCACTCAAAACCCCGTTAGCGGTTTTGGTAAGCGTTACCGAAGGTGCAGAACTTGATGGGCAACCTACCTTGCGCAGGCTATTGCGCGGGCAGGTTGAACAGATGAGCTACGTCTTTCCCGCGAGTTGAACAGGGCGCGCCTTTCAGGAGACACGCTTGCGGGCGCCCAGTTTGACTGCGACACGGGGTTACCCAGCTTATTAGCGACACTACGCATGGTCCATGGCAGCCACCTTCAGATCAGCACCACGCAGCCCCTGGATTGCATTTGCCCGGAGAGAGGACCTCCTTGGGTTGTTGGGCAACCTATTAGACAGCGCCTGCAAGTGGGCGGACGGCAACGTCCACCTGACTATCATCCACCACTGGCCGACTTACTGCGTGGTGATTGACGATGACGGCCCGGGCACTCCCGAAACCCGTCGCGACGTCATGCTCAGTCGCGGCGCTCGGCTGGATGAGCAGGTCCCAGGGCATGGTTTGGGGCTAGGGATCGTCCGCGATATCGTCGACGCCTGGGGCGCACACCTGGAATTGGGGACCAGCCCCTTGGGAGGGTTGCAAGTGCGCATAGAACTTCCTGAAAAATAGTGGCTATTTGTGTTTTTTACCCATAAACAGCGTTTCCTGATGCCCCGACCGTTGAGGCTCAACTTTTTAACGCCGGGGCCGCTAACCAGACGAATGTATCAACTAAAACGCTGGATCCTGGATAAGAGTGGAAACTTATGCGTCTCAATTTGAAGGCCAAAGTACTGTCACTGGCAGTGTTGCCAGTGCTCATTTTCGCGTTAGTGATTAGTGCGACCACCGTCATCATGTTGCAGGATCAGGCAAAAAAAGAAGTTGACGACACCCGTGAGCGACTCCTTAACGACGCAAAAGCAAATCTGGAAAACTTCGTTGCGGTAGCGCTGGGCGCGATCAAGCCCTTGTACGATGCCTCCGCTCAAGGCGATATGGTGGCCCGCGCGCAAGTCGTGAAAATGCTCTCCGCTATTTCCTACGGCAAAGAAGGTTACTTCTTTGGCTACGATTCGGAGGCCGTTCGCCTGTTCAAAGGCAACAGTCCCGATGACATCGGTAAAAGCTTCAAAGACGTGCGTGACGCCAACGGCGTCTATTACAACCGCGATCTGGTAGCAGTGGGCAAAGCCGGGACGCATTACTTGCAGTATTCTTCGGCGATGCCGGGTAAGCCTCAGGAATTGATTCCGAAGTTGGGTTACACCGAGTACCTGCCGAAATGGGATATGGCGGTTGGTTCCTCCGTCAGCATTGCGGGCATTGAAGCCCAGGTAGCGGCTGTGGAGAAGAATGTCGACGAGCGCATGCACAACATGTTGATAAGCATCGTTGGTATTGCGCTGTTGGTATTGGTGATCATTTCCGTCGCTGGGGTGCTGTTGACTGGCACGATTGTGCGTCCGCTACGCCTGATGAAAGCCAACCTGGACGACATTGCCTCGGGCGACGGTGACTTGACCCGTCGGCTGAGCGTTTCAGGTGACGACGAATTGGGCGAGTTGGCAGGTTCTTTCAACCGTTTCGTCGACAAGATTCATGGTCTGGTGCGCCAGATCGCTGAGATGACCAGTCAGTTGTCTGGATTGGTCACTGAGGTGTCGGACCAGGCTCACCGTTCAGAAAAGGCCATGGACCGTCAGCGCCAAGAAACTGATCAGGTGGCTACCGCGATCAATGAGATGTCTGCCGCCGCCCATGAGGTCGCAAAAAGCGCTCAGGGCGCCGCGATTGCGGCGCAGCAAACCGACGCGGAAGGCCAGGCGGCCAAGCGTGTGGTGGACGGCAGCATTAAGCAAATTCACGCGCTGGTTAACGATATTCGCAGCAGCGGCGCGTCGTTGGACAGCTTGCAGAATGATGTTTCTTCGATCGTAAGTGTTTTAGGAGTGATTCGCTCCATCGCTGATCAAACCAACTTACTGGCACTCAACGCAGCCATCGAGGCCGCGCGAGCAGGTGAGGCGGGTCGCGGATTCGCGGTCGTTGCTGACGAAGTTCGGGCACTGGCCAGTCGAACCCAGCAGAGCACGCAAGAAATTCAGACCATGATTGACCGTCTTCAAACCGGAACGAAGGGCGCTGTTGAGGCCATGCGTCGCTCCAGTGAAGCAGGCGACGGCACCTCGGCGCAGGCTAACGAAGCGGGTACTTCACTGGACACCATTGCGGCGCTGATTGGCACCATCAACTCGATGAACGCACAGATCGCCAGTGCCGCAGATCAGCAAACCTCCGTGGCTGAAGAAATCAACCGCAGCGTGCACCAGATCGCCGAAGCGGTAGACAGCGTGGCCGACCAAACCCAACAAAGCGCACAAACCTCCCGCAACCTGGCGGACCTGGGACAGCGACTGGGCAAACTCGTTGGCCAATTCCGTATCTGATCTGCTCGGGGTAGGGCTGCAATGGCTCTACCCCATCTTTTTACTGGTATTTCCTCTCGTCTCTTCTCCCGTCCAAGGACCGAACAACAACGGCACTCGCTCGAAGATTGGCTGACTAATCAGTAAGTCGCGTTAACGCGGAGTCTTACTGACATGGATCGGACATGAACGAAACCACGCTGCAATACAAAACCTTCCTGGTGCTGATGGTGTTGGTCACCATCGCGTTCATCTGGATTCTGATGCCATTTTATGGCGCCGTGTTTTGGGCTGTGATCCTCGGCGTCATCTTCGCGCCCCTGCAACGGCGGTTGCTGATGAAATTTGGCTGGAAGCGCAACCTGACTTCGCTCTGTACCTTGACCGTGTGCCTGCTGATCGCCATCTTGCCGGTCATCATTATCGGCATGTTGTTGGTTCAAGAAGGGGCAATGGTCTACAACAACATCGAAAGCGGGCAACTGGACATCGCCAAGTACCTGGCGCATTTCAAAGACGCATTGCCGCCGTACCTCAGGCACCTGCTTGACCGAGTTGGAATGGGTGACTTGAATGGTTTGCGGGAAAAAATCGTCAAAGCGTCCATGGAAGGGAGTCAATACCTCGCGACCCAGGCCTTCACCTTCGGTCAGGGCACGTTCGATTTCGTGATCAGCTTTTTCATCATGTTGTACTTGCTGTTTTTCTTCCTGCGCGACGGGCACGACCTTGTGCGCAGAATTCGCATGGCAATCCCGCTGGCGGAGCCACAAAAGCGTCGTCTGCAGCTGAAATTCAATCGCGTGGTGCGGGCGACGGTGAAAGGTAACGTCGTCATGGCGGTGGTCCAAGGGGTGTTAGGTGGGCTCATCTTCTGGGTGCTCGATATTCCCAGTGCCTTGTTGTGGGCAGTGATGATGGCTTTTCTTTCATTACTCCCGGCAGTGGGAGCGGGCATCGTTTGGGCTCCGGTGGCGGCTTACTTCTTGCTCAGCGGCATGATTTGGCAAGGGGTGGTGCTCACACTGTTTGGCATCTTCGTCATCGGCTTGGTGGACACCGTATTACGCCCGATTCTGGTGGGTAAGGACACGCGGATGCCGGACTACCTGATCTTGATTTCGACCTTAGGTGGCATGGCGGTCTTTGGACTCAACGGATTTGTCATCGGCCCGATGGTCGCCGCCTTGTTCATGTCTACGTGGGCCCTGTTCACCGAAGCGAAACAAACCGTGCACCTGCCAGGGTGACTTTCTAGTGGCCAATAAAAAGCCCTGCAAATGCAGGGCTTTTTAAGTGCGGGTGAATCAAAAATCAGCTGACCAGTTGCAGGCCAGCGTGATGCACCATGTCCAGCAACGGTTGTGGGTACACGCCGAGGATGAACGCCAACACCGCGATCACCAGCAGCATCACGCCGCCGGTACGTTGTGCCCAGTTAAACGGGGCATCGTGGCGGTGCAGGGTAGGTTCCACTAGAAACAGCGTGACCATCACTCGCAGGTAATAGAACAGGCCGATGGCGCTACCAATCACCAGCGTACCAGTCAGCCACCACAAGTGCGATTCCACACCGGTCGCGATGATGTAGAACTTGCCGATGAAGCCAACGGTCAACGGGATACCCGCCAATGACAGCATCATCACGGTCATCACGGCTGTCAGGTACGGACGACGCCAGAACAGGCCGCGGAACTCGAACAAGGCGTCGGCATCGCGACCACTGTACGGCGAAGACATCAACGTCACGACTCCGAAAGCCCCAAGGGTCGTAATGACATAGGTCACCAAGTAAACACCGATGGCTTCGACGGCAATGCCCTTGCTGGCTACCAACGCAATCATCAGGTAACCGAAGTGAGCGATTGACGAGTAACCCAGCAGCCGCTTGAGGTTAGTCTGGGTTAAGGCCAGCAAGTTACCGATCAGGATCGACGCAACGGCGATCACTGCCATGACGGTGTACACCACACCGCTGCTGGCCGCCGGTGAAATCTGGAACAGACGGACCAGTACCGCGAATACCGCAACTTTACTCGCGGTTGCCAGGAACGCCGCTACCGGGGCAGGGGCGCCCTCGTACACGTCCGGGGTCCACAAGTGAAACGGTACCAACGACAGCTTGAACGCCAGACCGACCAGCATCATCGCCAAGCCCAGCTGTGCGATGGGGCTGGGGTAGCCTGTAGCCGCTAACGCATGGCCGATGCCGCTGAAGCTCAACGAGCCTGATTCGGCATACAGCAACGCCATGCCGAACAGCAGAAACGCAGAGCCGGCAGCCGACAGCACCATGTACTTGATGCCGCCTTCAAGAGAGCGCTTGTTGAAGTAGGCGTATGCCACCAAGCCATAAACCGGCACCGACAGCAGTTCCAGGCCGATAAACAAGCTTGCCAAGTGTTGCGCGCTGACCAATACCAGCCCACCGGCCGCAGCCATCAGGATCAGCAAGTAAAGTTCTTCGCGGTTACCCGGATAGCCTGTCGTCTTCTCGCCCAGATAGGCGTGAGCCAAGGTGACGCAAGCCAGCGTCGCCGCCAGGATCAGCGCCATGTACAGGCAAGCAAAGTTATCGATCTGCAACAGCGGGGTGACCACCAGCGGCGCTACTTTCATTGCTGGGTAGATTGACAGCAGCGCCAGGTTAAGACCGCCCACGGTGAGCAGGAAAGTTTGCGAGTGATTGCGACGCCATGCGATTCCCAGCATCACCACAACAACGGTGAGGCTGGTAATCAGCAGCGGCGCAAGCGCAATAAAGTGTTGAATCGTCAGGTCCATATCGCTCTTACCGGGCCGAAGCAAGTTGAGTGAAGGCAGTGCCGAGCCATTGCTGCACGCCATGCATCGTGGCGGCAGAGGTATCGAGGAACGGTTGTGGGTACACGCCGATGTAAACCAGCAATGCCGCCAGACCGAGCACCATGAGCAGCTCACGTGCGTCCATACCGTGCAAGACTTCTTCCGACTTGGAAGGGCCGAAATAAGCGCGGTGGATCATGATCAACGAGTAAACCGAACCGAACACCAGACCCGCTGTAGCAATCCCGGTGATCCACGGGGAGTTGACGAAGGTACCGATCAGAATCAGGAACTCACCAACAAAGTTACCCGTGGCAGGCAGGCCCAGTGACGCGGCGGCGAAGAACAGGCTGATTGCCGGCAAGTAAGCGATCCGCGACCAGATACCCCCCATTTCACGCATGTCACGGGTGTGCAGACGTTCGTACAACTGGCCGCTGAGAATAAACAGGGCCGCTGCCGAGATACCGTGAGCGAGCATCTGGATCACGGCACCTTGCAGGGCCAGCTGGCTGCCGGAGTAAATCCCGATCAACACGAAACCCATGTGCGACACGCTGGAGAACGCGATCAAGCGCTTGATGTCGGTCTGCGCAAACGCCAGGAACGCGCCGTAGAAGATACCGATCAGGCCCAGCGTCATGGCAATCGGCGCGAACTCCGCCGAGGCATTCGGGAACAGCGGCAGGGCGAAGCGCAGCAAACCATAGGCCGCTGTCTTCAACAGGATACCGGCGAGGTCAACAGAACCTGCCGTCGGTGCCTGGGCGTGAGCATCGGGTAGCCAGGAGTGGAATGGCACCACCGGCAGTTTCACCGCAAACGCGACGAAGAAGCCCAGCATCAGAATGTATTCAGTACCCGGCGCCAGTTTGGTCTTCAGCAGTTGGGTGTAATCAAAGGTGATCACCCCGGTGCTGTTGAAGTGGACCATCACCAGGCCGAGGATCGCCACCAACATGATCAAGCCGCTGGCCTGAGTGAAGATGAAGAACTTGGTCGCTGCATAGATTCGGGTTTTCTTGCCGTCCGATGAGCTGTGACCCCAGAGCGCGATGAGGAAATACATCGGCACCAGCATCATTTCCCAGAAGAAGAAGAACATGAACAGGTCGATGGCGAGGAACACGCCGATCACGCCGCCCAGAATCCACATCAGGTTGAGGTGGAAGAAACCGACGTTACGTTGGATCTCCTTCCACGAACACAACACCGACAAGATACCGAGCATGCCGGTCAGCAGCACCATTAGCAGCGATAAGCCATCGAGGGCCAAGTGAACGCTGATGCCGAAGCGGGCGATCCACTGCTGCTTGAATTCAACTGCCCAAGTAGGGTCGACGCCGGGCGCCGGGGCAAGATGGAAGTCACCGGTGCCCCACAGCCAAAGGCCGAGAGCAAGTTCCAGAGACATGGTCAGCAGCGCGATCCAGCGTGGCAGGGTGGCGCCGAAGCGCTCACCTTGCCAACACAGCAGGCCACCGATAAAGGGGATCAGGATTAGCCAAGGCAGAATCATGACGGGCTCATTTCCTTTCGCAAATTCGCAAGGTTCATATCAGACCGCAACCAGCACGATGGCGCCGAGCACCAATACAGCGCCTGCAGCCATTGAAGCAGCGTACCAACGCAGTTGGCCGGTCTCGGTGCGGCTCATGGCGGTGTTGCCGCCTTTGACCAGACGCGGGATCAAGCCAATCATGTGGTCGAGCGGGTCTTTGCGTAGCACGTGGCTGATCATCAGATACGGCTTGACGAAGAGTTTGTCGTACAACCAATCGAAGCCCCATGCCGCGAACCACCAGGCCGAGAGGAAACGACCCACGTCGCTATCGGCAATGGCCGTCGCAATGCGGCGCTTGCCAAGGAACAGCATCGCCGCCAGCAGAATACCGGCCAGGGCGATGGCGCCAGAGGCGATTTCCAGGCTGTCTTTGGCGGCGCCACCGGCATGCCCAACACTTTGCGGCAGCACACTGGCCAGCGGTGGAGTGATCAATGCACCGATGAAGGTCGACAGAACAATCAGCACCGACAGCGGCAACCAATGTGCAATGCCTTTACCCGCGTGGGCTTCAGTCTTGGCTTCGCCGTGGAAGGCGATGAAGATCAGGCGGAAGGTGTACAGCGACGTCATGAACGCACCGAACAGACCTGCATACAGCAGCGCGTGATTACCGCTGGCGAACGCTTCCCAAAGAATTTCATCCTTGGAGTAGAAGCCCGCAGTGATCAGAGGCAGAGCAGACAACGCGGCGCCACCAACGATGAAGCTGGTGTAAGCCAGCGGCAGCTTTTTCCACAAACCGCCCATCTTGAAGATGTTCTGCTCGTGGTGGCAGGCAACGATTACCGAGCCAGACGCAAGGAACAACAGCGCCTTGAAGAACGCATGGGTCATCAGGTGGAAAATCGCACCCTCCCAAGCGCCAACGCCCAAGGCCAAGAACATGTAGCCGATCTGGCTCATGGTCGAGTACGCGAGGATGCGTTTGATGTCGGTCTGGACCAGCGCCGCAAAACTCGCCAACACCAGCGTGACACCACCAACGATACCGACCAAGTGCAGAACGTTCGGTGCCAGCTCGAACAGACCGTGGGTCCGGGCGATCAGGTAGACACCGGCGGTCACCATGGTAGCGGCGTGGATCAACGCGGAAACTGGCGTCGGACCCGCCATTGCATCCGCCAGCCACGTTTGCAGCGGCAGTTGTGCGGATTTACCGACAGCGCCGCCGAGCAGCATCAAGGTCGCGAACACGATCCAGAAGTCACCGGTGGCGAAGTGCTGCGGTGCGCGGACCAGCAGCTCTTGAATGTTCAACGTTCCCAGTTGCTGGAACAGAATGAACAGGCCGATGGCCATGAACACATCGCCGATCCGGGTCACGATAAAGGCTTTGAGTGCGGCGTTACCGTTGTTGCGGTTGCTGTAATAGAAACCGATCAACAAGTAGCTGCACAGGCCTACGCCTTCCCAACCCAAGTACAGGAACATCAGGTTATCGCCGAGGATCAGAAACAGCATGCTGGCAATAAACAGGTTGGTATAGGCGAAGAAGCGCGAGTAACCGGCCTCACCGCGCATGTACCAGGACGCGAACAGGTGAATCAGAAAGCCAACGCCCACCACCACACCCAACATGGTGATCGACAGGCCGTCCAGGTACAGGGCGAAGTTAGGTTCTAGGCCATCCACCGACATCCAACGCCACAGCACGTAAGTGACATGGCCACCTTCGGGCGGGGAAACGTTGAACTGGAAGATGACCCAGGCAGCAACAATGGCTGATAAACCAATGGAGCCAACGCCAATCAGCGCGGCCAGGTTTTCAGAGATTTTCCCGCGAGAAAACGACAGCAGCAGGAAACCAATCAGGGGGAATACGAATGTCAGAAAGAGAAGGTTCATCCGCGCATCTCGCTGGCAGCGTCGATATCGAGAGTGTGGAAGCGGCGATACAACTGCATCAGGATCGCCAGGCCAATACTGGCCTCGGCGGCCGCAAGGCTGATCACCAGAATGAACATGATCTGTCCATCCGGCTGTGCCCAACGGCTGCCGGCGACGACGAAGGCCAGAGCTGACGCGTTCATCATGATCTCCAGGCTCATCAGCACGAAGAGGATGTTGCGCCGCACCATCAGGCCGACCAGGCCAAGGCAGAACAGGATGCCGGCAACCGCCAGACCATGCTCTAGAGGTATTGCATTCATGGCTTAGCTCCTTCGCTCTCACTGCGGCCGAGATGGAATGCCGTCACCGCCGCTGCAAGCAGCAGCATGGAGGCCAGTTCAACCACCAACAGATAAGGACCGAACAGGCTGATGCCCACGGCCTTGGCGTCTACAGTGGTGTGGCCGATGGCAGCGCCGGTGGAATTGTTGAACAGCACATACAACAATTCACCCAGCAACAGGACGCCGAGAATAACCGGCCCCGTCCAGATGCCAGGCTTGAGCCAGACACGTTCTTGCTGCACCGAGGCAGGACCCAGGTTCAGCATCATCACCACAAACACGAACAGAACCATGATGGCGCCAGCGTAAGCGATGACCTCCAGTACCCCGGCAAACGGCGCGCCGAGGCTGAAAAACGTCATCGCCACAGCAATCAGCGAAATGATCAGGTAGAGCAGGGCGTGCACCGGGTTGGTGTTGGTGATCACCCGAAGGGTGGACACAACAGCGACGCCGGACGCGAAATAGAAAGCAAATTCCATCTTTCTTCCTTAAGGCAGCAAGCTCTTCACGTTGATCGGCTGGGCTTCATTCTGCGCGGAGCCTTTAGGCTTACCGGCGATGGCCATACCGGCAACGCGATAGAAGTTGTAATCAGGGTTTTTACCAGGGCCGGAGATCAACAGATCTTCCTTCTCGTAAACCAGATCCTGACGTTTGAACTCGGCCATTTCGAAATCCGGTGTCAGCTGGATCGCGGTGGTCGGGCAGGCTTCCTCGCAGAGGCCACAGAAAATGCAGCGCGAGAAGTTGATGCGGAAAAACTCCGGGTACCAGCGACCGTCGTCGGTTTCGGCTTTCTGCAACGAGATGCAACCGACCGGGCAGGCCACGGCGCACAGGTTGCACGCTACGCAACGTTCTTCGCCGTCAGGGTCACGGGTCAGGACAATACGGCCACGGTAGCGGGGCGGCAGGTAAACCGCTTCTTCCGGGTACTGCAACGTGTCGCGCTTGCGGAATGCATGCGAGAACACCATCACCAAGCTGCGAAGCTGGGTGTAGGTGCCATGCACGATGCCAATTAGATACTTGAGCATGGTTATATCCTCACTGAACCGCGCCAGCGGGCGTGCTTAACAACACGATCGCAGCGGTCACCAACAAATTGATCAGGGTCAGCGGCAGGCAGAATTTCCAGCTGAAATCCATCACTTGGTCATACCGTGGGCGCGGAATAGACGCACGCAACAGAATGAACAGCATGATGAAGAACCCGGTCTTCAAGGCGAACCAGATAAACGACAGCGAAGGCAGAATGTTGAACGGACCATGCCAGCCGCCGAAGAACAGGGTCACCAGCAATGCCGAGATCAGCACAATGCCGATGTACTCACCGACAAAGAACATGCCCCACTTCATGCCTGCATATTCGATGTGGTAACCGTCGGCCAGTTCCTGCTCCGCTTCCGGCTGGTCGAATGGGTGACGGTGAGTCACCGCGACGCCAGCAATAAAGAACGTACAGAAGCCGAAGAACTGCGGAATGATGAACCACAGGTGTTGGGCTTGGTACTGGACGATATCGCCCATGTTGAATGAGCCGACCTGGACCACGATGCCCATCAATGACAGGCCCATGAACACTTCATAGGACACGGTCTGGGCCGAGGCCCGCAGACTGCCGAGCAAGGCAAACTTATTGTTACTCGACCAACCGGCGAACAACACCGCGTAGACCGACAAACCAGCCATGGCGAAGAAGAACAGGATGCCGATGTTCAGGTCAGCGATGACCCAGCTTTCGGTGACCGGGATAATCGCGAAGGCGATCAACAAGGCGCTCATGGCCACCACCGGAGCCAAGGTGAAAATCACCTTGTCGGCGAACGGCGGTGTCCAGTCTTCCTTGAAGAACATCTTGATCATGTCGGCAGCGATCTGAAACGCACCAAATGGGCCGACCCGGTTCGGACCGTAACGGTCTTGCCAGAGGGCAAGCAGACGACGCTCGACCCAGCTTAACAGGGCGCCACTGACCACCACGGCCAATAGAATCACAATGGCTTTGACGACCGCGATGATCGAGTCGATCACGACAGGGGTAAACCAAGTCATAGTGCTGCCTCCTGCAGACCATCAACGGTTTTGCCAAACAGCGCTGGCGGAATCCCAGCCAGACCCGAAGGCAGAGCCACCAGACCGGCGCCCAACTCTTCGCTGATTCGCAGCGGCAAGCGCAGGGTTTGGCCATCAATGTTCAGGCTAAGCAGTGCGCCTTCGTTGACACCCAGGCGATCGGCTTCCGACTTGGCAAGCGCGACATAGGCGGCTGGAATACGCTCTTGAACCGGAGCGGCTTTGGACGACGTTTCGTCGCTGCCAAACAGGTGATAGAACGGCACCACTTGCCACGTTCCGCGAGCCGGCGAAAACGCGCCCGGTACGCTGGCGAACCAGGACAAATTGTCGCCTTGGGTTTCGATCAAACGTGCACCTGGGTCACCGGCACGCAAGTGACCACCGACTTCGTCCTGAAACTTGTTCCAGGCTTGCGGCGAATTCCAACCCGGCGACCAGGCGAACGGCACCTGTTGACGAGGTTCGACCGAGCCCGAATAACCTTCCATCGAGAACGAGAATGCGGTGTCTTTGTCCTGCGACGTACGCGGTTCATGCACGCTGATGTTGGCGCGCATGGCGGTACGGCCGCTGTAACGCAGCGGTTCGCGCGCCAGCTTCAGACCTTTGATGCGGAACGACGCGGACGGCGCTGCGTTAACGATGCCGGCCAGCTGCGCAGTGCTGCTAGCAACCGCAGCGGTGACGTGATCAAGCTGAGTCCAGTCAATCGGCTTGTTCAGCAGTGTCGAGCGCAAGGCGTGCAACCAACGCCAGCCTTCATGGATCAGAATGCCAGCGTCGAGGTACGTTGGGTCATAGACCTGGAAGAAGCGCTGGGCGCGGCCTTCCTGGCTAACCAACGTGCCATCGCCTTCCGCAAAACTGGCCGCCGGCAACACCAGATCAGCGCGATCGCTGGTCGGGGTTTTTTGGTGGTCAGCAACGATCAGCACCTTGGTGGCCTTGAACGCGGCATTGACAGTCGCGGCGTCAACACGGGTAAACAGGTCGTTCTCCAACACCACCATGGCGTCGGCTTTGCCGGAAATCACGGCGTGCAGCGCGTCGTCGAGGGACCCGCCGCCGAGCATCGCCAGGCCGAGGCTGTTGGCTTCAGGCACGATCAGGCTGATCGAGCCTTGCTTGTCTTGCAGCTTCAACGCTTTGGCAATGTTTGCCGCAGCTTCGATCAGCGCGGTTGAACCTAAGGAGCTACCGGAGATGATCAATGGGCGCTTGGCGGCGAGCAGGGCGGTGGCGATACGCTGAGCCAGTTCAAGGGCTTCGCTGTCCAGGCCTTCTACCGCTGGCGCGCTGGCGTCAATGGCGTGGGCGACGGCGAAACCGATACGGGCCAGGTCGTCCGGTGCTGCGTGAACGCATTCTTCGGCAACATCATCGAGACGGGTCTCGGCAAGGCTGGCGATGAACAATGGGTTCAGCGCGTGTTGACCAATGTTTTTAACAGCAGCGTCGAGCCACGGCTGGACTTTCATCGCCGCGGCCATATCTTCGGCTTTGCCTTTGACCGCTTGGCGCAGGCCCAAAGCCATACGCGCTGCGGTTTGGGTCAAGTCTTCGCCAAGGACGAAAATCGCATCGTGATCTTCGATGTCGCGCAGGGTCGGGATCGGCAGCGGACTGTCTTTCAAGACCTTGGCGATCAGTTGAATACGCGCCAGTTCACCCGCTTCGATACCTGAGTAGAAATGCTCGGCACCTACCAGTTCGAGAAGCGCGTAGTTGCTCTCGAGGCTGGCACGCGGTGAACCGATGCCGACGATGTTGCGACCGCGCAATAAATCAGCGGCTTTATCAAGGGCGGCGTCCAGACCCAGCTTGACCATGCCGTGAGCCAACAGCGGCTGGCGCGGACGGTCTTCGCGGTTAACGTAGCCATAACCGAAGCGGCCACGGTCACACAGGAAATACTGGTTTACCGAACCGTTGTAGCGGTTTTCGATACGACGAATTTCGCCATAACGTTCACCGGGGCTAATGTTGCAACCGCTCGAACAGCCGTGGCAAATGCTCGGCGAGAACTGCATGTCCCATTTACGGTTGTAACGCTCGGAGTGAGTCTTGTCGGTGAAGACACCGGTCGGGCAAACCTCGGTGAGGTTGCCGGAGAACTCGCTTTCCAGCGCGCCGTCTTCAACGCGACCGAAGTACACGTTGTCGTGGGCACCGAAAACGCCGAGGTCAGTGCCGCCGGCGTAGTCTTTATAGAAGCGGACGCAACGGTAGCAGGCGATGCAGCGGTTCATCTCGTGAGCGATGAACGGGCCGAGTTCCTGGTTCTGGTGCGTGCGCTTGGTGAAGCGATAGCGACGTTCGTTGTGTCCCGTCATTACTGTCATGTCTTGCAGGTGACAGTGACCGCCTTCTTCGCAGACTGGGCAGTCGTGCGGATGGTTGGTCATTAGCCATTCGACGACGCTGGCGCGAAACATTTTCGCTTCCTGGTCGTCGATGGAAATCCAGCTGCCGTCGGTGGCGGGGGTCATGCAGGACATGACGATACGACCACGGGTGTCGTTCTCGTCGGTGAACTGCTTAACTGCGCATTGGCGACAAGCGCCAACGCTGCCAAGGGCGGGGTGCCAGCAGAAATAGGGAATATCGAGGCCCAGCGACAGACATGCCTGTAACAGGTTGTCTGCGCCATCGACCTCGAGCGCTTTGCCGTCTACGTGGATAGTGGCCATGGTTCAAAGTTCTTCGTTGGCCCGATGTCAGCGGGCGTGGCTAATGGAATCTCGGTGCAACCCGTATCAAACAGCCCGTCAGGACGTCATCGGGTACGAGGTCGGCGGCTTTATGGGCTGCCGACCTTTTCTATCTTGTTATGCGCCAACCACTGTCGGACTGATCACCTGAGTCAGGCTGCCCGCACGTGCTGGCGCGATACCGGCTTCGAATTCCGACCGGAAATACTTAATGGCTGCGCCCAGCGGTTCCACGGCGCCCGGTGCGTGGGCACAGAAGGTTTTGCCAGGGCCGAGGAAGTTGACCAACCCCAACAGCGTTTCGATATCGCCCGGTTGACCTTCGCCGTTTTCGATGGCGCGCAAAATCTTTACGCTCCATGGCAAACCATCACGGCATGGGGTGCAGAAGCCGCAAGACTCTTGGGAGAAGAACTCTTCCAAGTTGCGCATCAGCGACACCATGTTGACTTTGTCATCCACGGCCATGGCCAGACCGGTGCCCATCCGCGTGCCGACTTTGGCGACGCCACCGGCATAAAACAGGCAGTCCAGATGCTCAGGTAGCAGGAACCCCGTACCGGCGCCGCCTGGTTGCCAGCACTTGAGCTTGAAGCCGTCGCGCATGCCGCCTGCGTAATCTTCGAATAACTCGCGAGCCGGCAAGCCGAACGGCAGCTCCCACAGGCCAGGGTTCTTCACCTTGCCGGAGAAGCCCATGAGCTTGGTGCCCATGTCTTCGCTGCCTGGACGCGCGATGGCTTTGTACCAATCGTTGCCGTTGGCGACGATGGCCGGGACGTTGCACAGGGTTTCAACGTTGTTCACGCAGGTCGGCTTACCCCACACACCCACGGCCGCCGGGAAGGGCGGCTTGGAACGTGGGTTGGCGCGACGGCCTTCCAGGGAATTGATCAGCGCGGTTTCTTCGCCGCAGATGTAACGCCCGGCGCCGGTGTGGACGATCAGTTCGAAATCGAAACCGGTGCCCAGAATGTTTTTACCGAGCAGACCGGCCGCTTCGGCTTCTTTCACTGCACGGCGCAGGTGCACCGCTGCGGTGGTGTATTCGCCGCGCAGGAAGATGTAGCCGCGATAGGCTTTCAACGCACGAGCGCTGATCAACATGCCTTCAATCAGCAGATGGGGCAGTTGCTCCATCAACATCCGGTCTTTCCAGGTGTTCGGTTCCATTTCATCCGCGTTGCACAGCAAGTATCGGATGTTCATGGAATCGTCTTTCGGCATCAGGCCCCATTTCACGCCGGTGGGGAAACCCGCACCGCCGCGGCCCTTGAGGCCGGAGTCCTTGACCGCTTGAACGATCTCGTCCGGCGACAGCTCGGCCAATACCTTGCGCGCGGCTGCATAGCCGTCCTTGCGCTGGTATTCGTCCAACCACACCGGCTCGCCGTCATCGCGCAAGCGCCAAGTCAGCGGGTGAGTTTCCGGCGCGCGCGCAATGGTATTGGCGGGGCCGAAGGAAGTGATGGTCATAGGTAACCCTCCAACATTTTGGCCACACCGCCAGGCTGCACGTTGCCAAATGTATCGTCATCGACCATCACGGCCGGGGCCTTGTCGCAATTGCCCAAGCAGCAGACAGGCAGCAAGGTGAAGCGGTCATCGGCCGTGGTTTGCCCCGGGACGATACCCAGCGAAGACTGAATCTCGCTGAGCACAGACTCGTGGCCGGCAATAAAGCAGACCATGCTGTTGCACACGCGAATGATGTGGCGACCGACCGGCTGGCGGAAGATCTGGCTATAGAACGTCGCCACGCCTTCTACGTCGCTGGCAGGAATGCCAAGGAGTTCGCCGATGGCATAAATAGCGCCATCCGGCACCCAGCCACGTTCCTTTTGAACAATTTTCAACGCTTCGATAGACGCCGCGCGCGGGTCTTCGTAGTGATGCATCTCGTGCTCGATGGCCGAGCGCTCGGTTTCGCTCAGGGCGAAACGGTCTGTCTGGATCAGCGTGCTATTCATGCTTAGCGGTCCACGTCGGCCATAACGAAATCGATACTACCCAGGTACGCAATCAAGTCCGCGACCATGCTGCCTTTGATCACCGAAGGGATCTGCTGCAGGTGCGGGAAGCTTGGGGTGCGAATCCGGGTACGGTAGCTCATGGTGCCGCCGTCGCTCGTCAGGTAATAACTGTTGATGCCCTTGGTCGCTTCAATCATCTGGAAGGCTTCGTTTGCCGGCATGACCGGGCCCCACGAAACTTGCAGGAAGTGCGTGATCAAGGTTTCGATGTGCTGCAAGGTGCGCTCTTTGGGCGGCGGCGTCGTCAGCGGGTGATCCGCTTTGTACGGGCCTTCCGGCATGTTGCGCAGGCATTGGCCGATGATTTTGATGCTTTGGCGCATCTCTTCAACGCGCACGATACAACGGTCATAGGCATCGCCATTGGCCGCGAGCGGCACTTCGAATTCGAAGTTTTCGTAGCCTGAATATGGACGTGCTTTACGCAGGTCGAAGTCCAGGCCGGTAGCGCGAAGGCTTGGGCCGGTAACGCCCCACTCCAGCGCTTCCTTGGTGTTGTACGCGGCAACGTTGACGGTACGACCCTTCAGGATGCTGTTGTCCAATGCGGCTTTTTGGTACTCGTCCAGACGCTTTGGCATCCAGTCGATGAAGTCCTTGACCAGCTTTTCCCAACCGCGCGGCAAATCGTGGGCGACGCCGCCGATGCGGAACCAGGCCGGGTGCAGACGGAAACCGGTGATGGCTTCGATCACGGTGTAGGCGCGTTGACGGTCGGTGAACGTAAAGAACACCGGGGTCATTGCGCCCACGTCCTGGATGTACGTCCCGAGGAACAGCAGGTGGCTGGTGATACGGAAGAACTCGACCATCATGATGCGAATGACGTCGACTTTTTCCGGCACCTTGATGCCGGCCAGCTTCTCGACCGAGAGCACGTACGGCAGATTGTTCATCACCCCGCCCAGGTAGTCGATGCGGTCGGTGTACGGAATGTAGCTGTGCCAGGACTGGCGCTCGGCCATTTTCTCGGCACCACGGTGGTGGTAACCGACATCCGGAACGCAGTCGACGATTTCTTCACCGTCCAACTGCAGGATGATGCGGAATGCGCCGTGAGCGGAAGGGTGGTTCGGGCCGAGGTTAAGGAACATGTAGTCCTCATTCGCGCCCGAACGCTTCATGCCCCAGTCTTCAGGGCGGAAGCGTGCGGCCTCTTCTTCAAGCTGCTGTTTAGCCAGGTTCAGGCTGAACGGATCGAATTCAGTGGCGCGAGCCGGGAAGTCTTTGCGCAGCGGGTGACCTTCCCAGGTCGGCGGCATCATGATTCGAGTCAGGTGCGGGTGGCCGGCAAAGTCGATGCCGAACATGTCCCACACTTCACGCTCGTACCAGTTGGCGTTTGGCCAGATACCGGTGATCGTCGGCAGGCTGAGGTCGCTCTCAGACAAGGCGACCTTGATCATCACGTCACTATTACGCTCGATCGACAGCAGGTGGTAGAACACGCTGAAGTCAGCGCCGGGCAAGCCGCGACGGTGAGTGCGCAAGCGTTCGTCCATGCCATGCAGGTCGTACAGCATGACGTAGGGTTTGGGCAGCTGGCGTAGGAACTTCATCACCTCGACCAGTTTCGCGCGGTCAACCCACAGCACCGGCATGCCGGTGCGCGTAGGCTGGACGGTAAACGTCTCTGGGCCAAAGCGGGTGTTCAATTCAACGACGACGTCTTGGTCGTCAGCCTTGTAAGGCGGGATGTACAGAGCGGTGTCTGCAGTCATAGGTCTCGATCGCTTTCGGTCAACGTACAGAATGAACCCGGGTTCTTGTCTCTTTTTATAAAAGAAAGAGCCGAATCAGACTTCGTCGGGGCTGCGCAGGTTGGTGACCTGAATACGCTGTTCGCGGCGCTGTTCCTTTTGCGACGGCATCTCGGCGCGATATACGCCTTGATCACCGACAACCCAGGAAAGCGGACGACGCTCTTGGCCAATGGATTCCTGCAACAGCATCAAACCTTGCAGAAAAGCCTCTGGACGGGGCGGGCAGCCAGGCACGTAGACATCCACGGGAAGGAACTTGTCCACCCCCTGGACTACAGAATAGATGTCGTACATGCCACCGGAGTTCGCGCACGAGCCCATGGAGATAACCCACTTGGGTTCGAGCATTTGCTCGTAGAGACGCTGAATGATAGGCGCCATCTTGATGAAGCAAGTCCCGGCAATAACCATGAAGTCCGCCTGACGCGGCGATGCCCGAATAACCTCGGCGCCGAAGCGTGCGATGTCATGGGGTGCCGTGAAAGCGGTGGTCATTTCCACATAGCAGCACGACAGGCCGAAGTTATACGGCCACAAGGAGTTTTTACGCCCCCAGTTGACGGCACCGTTCAGCACGTCTTCGAGCTTGCCCATGTAGATGTTTTTGTGGACTTGATCTTCTAGCGGGTCGGCAACGATTTCTCGTTTGCCGATTGGATAGTCCTCGTTAGGAGCATCCGGATCGATCTTTGTAAGAGTGTATTGCATCGCCAAAGCCTCATTGTTTCAGCTTCGCTTGCCGAATACGGCGACCTTCAGGAGCCCAATCAAGTGCTCCAACCCGCCATAAGTAGACAAGACCTGCCAACAGAATTGCTATGAAAACGAGAGCTTCAACGAATCCGGTCCAGCCGCTTTCGCGGACGGACACAGACCAGGCAAAGAGAAAAAGGGCTTCGATGTCGAAGATCACGAAGAGCATCGCGACCAGATAGAATTTTGCCGAGAGCCGCAGTCGGGCGCCACCAGTGGGCAGCATGCCGGATTCGAACGGTTCGTTTTTGCTGCGGCCCCAAGCTTTACTGCCCAGAAGGCTAGAGACACCGAGCATGAAGGCACAAAGGCCTACTACACCCAAAAGGAAAATGGCGAAGCCCCAGTTATGGGCAATCAGACCTGTCGATTCGGGCATCTGTAATCCTTAACAGAGAGCAAAGGTCTCTGAGCTTGAGTAACAAAGCAGTGACGATATGTCGCAGCAAATCAATCGAGTGATTTTATGGGTAAACAGGTTCCAAGTAAAATTATCTAACTCAAAAATATTGATCGTTTAACCCGCCAAACTCGCCAAAGCAGGCGCGGGGCCAGTCTCTACGGGCGTTGCACGGCATTTCGCTGCCGTTCATTCTTTCGTAGGGTAATGAACATATGGTTTTTATAAATGATAATTAATATCATTTAGTGACTGTTTCCGTAACATATTGATGTTTGATGCGAATAACTTAGATTTAAAACAATGTTACCGGTCATCTGTAAGAGCCAACTTGTTGGCAAACAACCGATGGAGAGGTGTCAGACGGGCTGCGCGAACACGTTCGCTTGCCATGGCGGGTCGCAAACCCTTTATCGGACAGAAACGAAAAAGCCGCCCCAGATGGGACGGCTTTTCGGTGCTGCGTGGTGCGAGAAGACTTAGTGGAACTGTTCTTCTTCGGTCGAACCGGTCAGTGCGGTCACGGACGAAGAGCCGCCCTGAATCACAGTGGTCATGTCGTCGAAGTAGCCAGTACCGACTTCCTGCTGGTGAGCCACAAAGGTGTAGCCCTTGGAGGCGTCAGCGAACTCTTGCTCTTGCAGCTTCACGTAGGCAGTCATGTCGTTGCGGGCATAGTCGTGCGCCAGGTTGAACATGCTGTGCCACATGTTGTGAATACCCGCCAGCGTGATGAACTGGTGCTTGTAGCCCATGGCCGACAGTTCGCGCTGGAACTTGGCGATGGTCGAGTCGTCCAGGTTCTTCTTCCAGTTGAAAGAAGGCGAGCAGTTGTAGGACAGCAGTTGATCCGGGTATTCCTTTTTGATCGCTTCGGCAAAGCGACGAGCTTCCGCCAGATCCGGTTTGGCGGTTTCACACCAGATCAGATCGGCGTACGGCGCGTAAGCCAAGCCGCGAGCGATGGCTTGGTCCAGGCCGGCACGTACTTTGTAGAAACCTTCCTGAGTCCGTTCGCCGGTCACGAATGGCACGTCATACGGATCGCAGTCAGAAGTCAGCAAGTCAGCTGCGTTAGCGTCGGTGCGGGCCAGAATGATGGTCGGTACGCCAGCAACGTCAGCCGCCAAGCGAGCAGCGGTCAGCTTTTGCACGGCTTCTTGGGTGGGCACCAATACTTTGCCGCCCATGTGGCCGCATTTTTTGACTGAAGCCAATTGGTCTTCGAAGTGCACGCCAGCAGCGCCCGCTTCGATCATGCTTTTCATCAGTTCGTAAGCGTTCAGTACGCCGCCGAAACCGGCCTCAGCGTCAGCAACGATTGGCGCGAAGTAGTCGATGTAACCTTCGTCGCCCGGCGTCTTGCCAGCTTTCCATTGAATCTGGTCAGCGCGGCGGAACGAGTTGTTGATGCGCTTGACCACGGTTGGAACTGAATCCACTGGGTACAGCGATTGGTCAGGGTACATGGACTCGGCGGAGTTGTTGTCCGCAGCCACTTGCCAGCCGGACAGGTAGATCGCCTGAATACCGGCCTTAACCTGTTGCACCGCTTGGCCGCCGGTCAGGGCGCCCATGCAGTTCACGAAATCTTTGTCAGGACGGAAAGACGGGTGGGCACCTTGGGTGACCAGGTTCCAGAGCTTTTCGGCGCCCAGCTTGGCGAATGTATGCTCAGGCTGGACAGAACCACGCAGGCGGACGACGTCAGCAGCAGAATAATTGCGCGTCACGTTTTTCCAGCGTGGGTTTTCAGCCCAATCTTTTTCAAGGGCTGCAATTTGCTGTTCGCGTGTCAGTGCCATGGAGATAAGCCTCGTCGCATAGTCTTGGGTGGAAAATCCTTGCTCCGCCAAATACCGCCTTATTCCATAAGGCGCGTGATGGGCTACTCACTAATCAGAGGCGTGGCGGTCAAGCCGATGTCCGGGGGGTTGTAGCGGATGAACGATGTGTTCGAGAAGTGGAAGAAAACAGGTATAAAAGGCTCAACTGACAGTCGCAATTCGGCTCGTGGATGCCTTGTTGTGATCACCAGAACGCTGTGCCGATTCACCGTATTAAGCTTCCGTCCCTCAGGACAACTTCGTTCTCAGTCACAACCTCGTCAAACAGCCTTGTGGGCAGTACAGACACGAATCGGCTCAGGTTGGGTAAGTCAGAGCGGCGATCCGAAGGCTCGTTGCAGAGCCTCTGATTAGCGGGAGCGGGGCAATCATGCCTCGCCAGATTTGACTCGTCAAATGTTTTGTAGTGCTTTTTTAAAAGCACTACATATTTGCGTTGATGCGACCAGTCGGTCAATTTTCGGGGATCAGGTTTTGTGCTCAATCAAGAGCGTCAACTTTGACCCGCAAGCTCATGTCGCTACGGCCCTGGGTACTATAGCGCTGGACTAAACCTTGTTGATTGGCTTGCGACTGTTCGCTGACACCGGCGAGGGTTATCCACTCTCCCAAACGTCCGGTGACGGTTGTGTCGGTGCTTTGAACATTCACTACATCAGGGTGTTCTTGGCTCATCCGGTCGTGATTGGTGCTGATGCTCAGGTGTACGGTGTCGCCGGTCAGGCTGGCGGTGACGTAAAAACCCTGGGTCACGTTGCGGTACTGAGTATCACTTTGCGCATAGCCATTGGAGTCGGTGCGTGTAGTGGTCAGCGGCACGGATTGGCCGACTTGAATCAGTGCAGGCATGCCTTCGCTGGCCTGGACCTGCTGCACGCCACCGTCCCGGCTGCCCGTGCCGCGGTTGATGATCCGAGTCTGATTGGCGCCTTGGCTGTCTTGAACAGTGTTGTCGCTGGTGTCGACGCTGATCAATAAGCGCTTGGGTGCCTTGTCCAGCTGTCCCAGCAGCGTGCGCAACTCTTCGATCTTGCCGGGCTCAGCGTTGACAATCAGTTGGTTGCCGTAGGCGCTGACAGTGCCGTCCTTGCCCAAGAAGGACTTGGCCACTGGTAGCAAATCGTCGCTGGTGCGGTAGTTCAACGGCACGACTTCTGTCGCGGCCACGGCGCTGAAACTGCAAACGAGCAATAGCGACGTAAAGAGGGTGCGTAGGAACATGTCTGTGTCTCCGCAATAGGCGCATTAAAGCGTGAGTTTGACAGTTTGTCGGCCTCAGAGGGATCAAGTTGAATCGTAGACAGCAAAACGCCCCGGCCTAGAGAGCGCGGGGCGTTGCATAAAGTGAAGTTTGTTCGCAGAGCTTTACGCGCCGCGCAGCATGTCGACGTGTGGAATCCCGGCTTCGAGAAACTCGCCGCTGACGATGGTAAAACCCAAACGCTCGTAGAAGGGCGTGGCCTGTACCTGTGCGATCAACTTTTGCTGTTTCAGTCCGCGGTGTTCCGCTTCGCCGATGACGGCTTCCATCAGTGCGTCGCCGACTTTCAGGCCGCGCCAGTCCTTGAGCACCGACAAGCGACCCACTTCGCCGTCGGGCAACAAGCGGGCTGTACCAATCGGGAAATCACCTTCATACGCCAGAAAATGAACAGCACTGGCGTCTTCGGCATCCCATTCCAATTCAGGCGGCACGCATTGCTCGGCGATGAACACGGCTTCCCGAATGCGCCGTATGTCGGCGTTATCTTTCTGCCAATCGGCGACACGTACGTGGATTTTATTCATCAGCAAACCCCAGACTTCCTTGTTTAACCAGCTCGCAGAGCAGGTTGCGTCCATATTCATCAGCCAACCATGGGCCGAGGTTTTCTGTGTGTAAGGCGTCAGCGGCGCAGATCAACTTCAGGAAGTCGCGCAAATGACCTGGCAACAAACGGCTTTGGCCGCTGGCAAACAGTAGCAGGTCGTCATCAACCTCGGACCATGCCAAGCGCGCGCTTGGGTTACGAATCAGCACGGCACCTTGCTCCAGGCTGCTGAACAGGTCGTCTTCCTCCAGTTCTGGACCGACCACCATTTCAGGATAGCGTGGCTCGGTCATGAACTGGCCGAACCAGGTCAGCAACAGGCGCTCGTCACTCATGTGCTCAGCCAGCAAGCTTTTGAGGCGGTCAAGGGCGTCGTGCTGAATTTGATGCGGGTCGCTGACCGGCTGCGCATCGGCGTCGGAGTAACGGTCTTCATCCGGCAGGAACTGGCTCAAGAAATCGGTAAAGTGAGTCAGCACTTCGGCGGCGCTAGGTGCGCGGAAACCGACGGAGTAGGTTAGGCAGTCATCAACGGCTACCCCACAATGGGCCAGACGGGGTGGCAGATAAAGCATGTCGCCAGGTTCCAGTACCCACTCGTCGGTGGCATGGAAGTCCTTGAGAATGCGCAGGTCGGCATGATCCAGCAGCGGGCTGTCGGAATCGCACATTTGGCCGATTTTCCAGTTGCGCTGGCCGTGACCTTGAAGCAGAAACACATCGTAATTATCGAAATGCGGGCCAACGCTGCCACCGGGGGCGGCGAAGCTGATCATCACGTCGTCGATGCGCCAGCTCGGCAAGAAACGGAAGTTTTCCAGAAGTTCGGCGACGTCGGGTACGAACTGATCCACCGCTTGTACCAGCAGGGTCCAGTCACGCTCAGGCAATTTGCTGAATTCATCTTCAGCAAACGGACCACGGCGCATTTCCCAAGGGCGTTCGCCGTTTTCGATGATCAGGCGCGACTCAACTTCTTCTTCCAAGGCCAGGCCAGCCAGTTCGTCCGGGTCTATCGGACTTTGGAAATCCGGAAGAGCCTGGCGGATCAGCAGTGTTTTTTTCTGCCAGTAGTCGCGCAGAAAGACGCGAGCGCTGATGCCGCCCAGAAGTTGAAGAGGAATATCAGGATTCATGTGTAAGCCCTTGAAATGAAAACGCCCGGCACAGCCGGGCGTGCAAATTTTTGTTGCGTATCAGATCCGTGTAGCTTGGGTCACTGCACTGCCGATGTAATTGGCCGGGGTAAGCTTTTTCAGCTCAGCTTTGGCTTCGGCGGGCATTTCCAAACCGTCGATAAAAGTTTGAAGTGCTTCGGGGCTGATGCCCTTGCCGCGCGTCAATTCTTTTAGTTTTTCATACGGGTTTTCGATGTTGTAGCGACGCATGACCGTTTGGATCGGCTCGGCCAACACTTCCCAGCATGCATCCAGGTCCGCCGCGATTTTCGCCGCGTTGAGTTCCAGTTTGCTGATGCCTTTGAGGCTGGCTTCGTAGGCGATGATGCTGTGTGCGAAGCCCACGCCCAAGTTGCGCAGGACGGTAGAGTCCGTCAGGTCGCGCTGCCAGCGTGAAATGGGCAACTTGCTGGCCAGGTGCTGGAACAGCGCGTTGGCGATACCCAGATTGCCTTCGGAGTTTTCGAAGTCGATCGGGTTGACCTTGTGTGGCATGGTCGACGAACCAATTTCGCCAGCGATGGTGCGTTGCTTGAAATAGCCTAGGGAAATGTAGCCCCAGATGTCGCGGTCAAAGTCGATCAGGATGGTATTGAAGCGCGCAATCGCATCGAACAGCTCGGCGATGTAATCGTGAGGTTCGATTTGCGTGGTGTACGGGTTGAAGCCCAGGCCCAGTTCATCTTCGATGAAGGCGCGGGCATTCTCTTCCCAGTCGATGTTCGGATAGGCAGAGAGGTGGGCATTGTAGTTGCCGACGGCGCCGTTGATTTTGCCCAGCAGTGGGACCGCAACGATTTGAGCGATTTGGCGCTCCAAGCGGTACACCACGTTTGCCAGTTCTTTGCCCAGCGTAGTCGGGGAGGCCGGTTGACCGTGGGTGCGTGACAGCATTGGCACATTGGCGAAGCGGATCGCCAGTTCACGGATGGATCCTGCGATTTCATGCATCAACGGCAACAGCACGTTATCGCGGCCTTCGCGCAGCATCAATGCGTGGGACAGGTTGTTGATGTCCTCGCTGGTGCAGGCGAAATGGATGAACTCACTCACATTGGCCAGTTCAGGCAGCTTGGCCGCTTGTTCCTTGAGCAGGTACTCAATGGCTTTCACGTCGTGATTGGTCGTGCGCTCAATCTCTTTGACACGCTCAGCGTGGACCAGGGAAAACTCCTCGGCCAAGGTGTTGAGGATCGCATTCGCTTCGGCCGAAAATGCCGGAACTTCAGCCACTTGTGGGTGAGCGGCCAAGCGCTGGAGCCAGCGGACTTCGACCATGACGCGGAAGCGGATCAGACCGTATTCGCTGAAAATCGGGCGCAGGGCCTGGGTTTTGCCGGCGTAGCGGCCATCAACAGGGGAAACCGCAGTGAGCGAAGAAAGCTGCATGGGGTGTTCTCGGGCAGTCGGGCGACGAAATGGGGCGCGTATCATACATGAAAAGCGGGTCAGTCCGTTTCGGTCTGACCAGCGTAGGGCGCGCAATGAGTAGCAGTGGCGACGTTACAAATGAATGATTCAGCCGCGCAACATCGGATAAAGCTCTTTCAATAATTTGCGGCGGCTAACCACCAACTGCCAGCGATGACCGCCCAGCTGTCGCCACAACCGTGCGGACCGAATGCCGGCCAACAACAAGGCACGGATTTTCGACGCGTTGTTCGGTTGCTGCAAATTACGCATGTCACCGTGAACCTGAATCCGTTGGCGCAACGTACTCAGGGTGTCTTGGTACAGCGCACCGCTGGCGGCAATCACGTTGTCATGAACCGGGCCGAAATGCTCAACCTGGGATTTGATCTGGGGTATGCGTTTACCAATGACTTCGAGCAGGTCGTCGCGCTTGGCCAGCTTGCGCTCCAGACCAAGCATCGACAGGGCATAACGCAGAGGTTCGCGTTGCAACGCCGTAGGGTCGCGTTCCAGCGCACTTACCAGCGAGCGATAGCCTTCGCGCAGGTTCAAATCATCGCCGCCGTAGACTTCCATCGTGTCTTTGGGGTCCATGACCAACAGGCTGCCCAGCATGCAGCCCAGCGCCGCCTCACTGACCTGACCGGTCTTGGCAATTTTATCGACCAACACGGCTGCCTGGAATACACCGCCCAAAGCGACCAATTGTTCTTGCGTTGGAGTCATCAGCGCTTGTCCTTGCTGTGCCACGGCTCGGCGACTTCGATGACGCCGCCGCCGAGGCAGATTTCGCCGTCGTAAAACACCACGGACTGACCGGGTGTCACGGCGCGCTGAGGTTCATTGAAGGTGACGCGGTAACCCACCAAGGTCTGCTCCAAAGTGCATTGCTGGTCGCTTTGGCGATAACGCACTTTAGCGGTCAACTGCCGGGGGCTGCTCAGATCGATGGGGTTGACCCAGTAAATATCGGACGCCACCAGGGCTTGGGAGAACAACCAAGGGTGGTCATTGCCTTGGCCAACGATCAATTCGTTGTTTTCCAGATCCTTGACCAGCACGTACCACGGGTCATCGCTGGCATCTTTCAAGCCGCCGATACCAAGTCCCTGGCGCTGGCCGATGGTGTGGTACATCAAGCCGTGGTGGCGGCCGATGACTTCACCTTCAGTGGTTTTGATATCCCCCGGTTGGGCAGGCAGGTACTGCTTGAGGAAATCACTGAAACGACGCTCACCAATAAAACAAATGCCGGTGGAATCTTTCTTCTTGGCTGTCGCCAACTCGTGTTTTTCGGCAATGGCACGCACAGCTGGCTTTTCCAGTTCGCCGACCGGGAACAGAGTCTTGGCGATCTGTTCGCCGCCCACGGCATGCAGGAAATAGCTCTGGTCTTTATTTGCGTCCAGGCCTTTAAGCAGCTCGGTACGGCCGTCTATGTCGCGGCGGCGCACGTAGTGTCCGGTGGCAATCATGTCAGCACCGAGCATCAAGGCGTAGTCGAGAAAGGCCTTGAACTTGATTTCGCGGTTGCACAGGATGTCCGGGTTAGGCGTACGCCCTGCTTTGTATTCGGCGAGGAAGTGCTCGAACACGTTGTCCCAATATTCGACGGCAAAGTTGGCGGTGTGCAGCTTGATGCCGATTTTGTCGCAAACAGCCTGAGCGTCCGCGAGGTCTTCACGGGCGGTGCAATAGTCGGTTCCGTCGTCTTCTTCCCAGTTCTTCATGAACAGGCCTTCCACTTGATACCCCTGCTCAATCAGCAGAACGGCAGAAACGGAAGAGTCGACGCCGCCGGACATACCGACGATAACGCGCGTCTTTGCTGGATCGTGCAGGGCTTGATCACGCATAGGGATTCGATGTGTGTCTGTAAAAAGGACGCGATTCTAACAGGCTGTCGGCGCCAAGGCTAAATCGGTGATCAATCACGTATGAGCTCCAGGTCATGAAGCGGTCCGGCGAGGTAGTCGTCGATGCAGCGCATGACCAATTCACTGCGCCAGTTCTCGGGCTGAGAAAACAGCTCATCGCGGCTAAGCCAAAGGGCCCGGACGATGCCGGTGTCCAGCAGGCGTTCCAAGTGATGCAGCACCGGCTTAGCGGCGAAGCAGATGCGCTGATAGGTCACACCGTTGCTGGGCGCGGTGTACAGATAGATGCCGACGACACCGGTCAGTTCGACGTCCCAGCCGGTTTCTTCCAGGGTTTCGCGCACGGCGGCCTGGCGCAAGGTTTCGTTGGGATCAAGATGCCCTGCGGGTTGGTTGAGTACGTTTCGACCGCCCTTGAATTCCTCGACCAACAAAAACCGGCCTTGAATTTCAACGATAGTCGCCACGGTAATGTGGGGGTGCCAATCCATTTGAATGTTCGCCCTCTATAAAAGGAGGATAACGCAGAGACAGAAACCCCGGCACAGGGCCGGGGTCTCTGACAGGTCTGACGCTAATGCGTCTGGCCGGTTGCGCCTTAAAGTGCGGCGATCGCCGCGTTCAAGGTTTTGCTTGGACGCATGACTGCGCTCGCCAACTTAGGATCAAAGCGGTAGTAACCGACGATGTCCACTGGCTTGCCCTGTACTGCGTTCAATTCGGCAACGATGGTTGCCTCATTGTCTGCCAGGGTTTTAGCCAGTTTGCTGAACGGTGCTTGCAAGCTGGCGTCTTCAGTTTGAGCTGCCAACGCCTGAGCCCAGTACATCGCCAGGTAGAAGTGGCTGCCGCGGTTGTCGATGTTGCCGACTTTGCGCGAAGGCGACTTGTTGTTGTCCAGGAACTTGCCCGTTGCCTGGTCAAGTGTGCTGGCCAATATCTTGGCTTTAGGGTTGTTGTAAGTGACGCCCAGATGCTCAAGCGAGGCGGCCAAGGCCAGGAACTCACCCAGCGAATCCCAGCGCAGGAAGTTTTCTTCCAAAAGCTGCTGCACGTGTTTCGGTGCTGAACCGCCAGCGCCGGTTTCGAACAGGCCACCACCGGCCATCAACGGTACGATCGACAGCATTTTCGCGCTGGTGCCCAGTTCCATGATCGGGAACAGGTCAGTCAGGTAGTCGCGAAGCACGTTGCCCGTCACCGAAATGGTGTCTTGGCCCAAGCGAGTACGTGCCAGGGTGAACTTCATCGCGTCGTCGGGCGACATGATGCGGATATCGAGGCCTGAGGTGTCGTAGTCTTTCAGGTACTTCTGAACCTTCTCGATCACCACACCGTCGTGGGCGCGCAGCGGGTCCAACCAGAAAATGGCCGGGGTGTTGCTGGCGCGGGCGCGGTTGACAGCCAATTTGACCCAATCCTGGATCGGTGCGTCTTTGGCTTGGCACATGCGCCAGATATCACCCGTCTCAACGGTCTGTTCAAGCAACAAGCGGCCTTTGTCGTCGGTAATCCGCACAACGCCGTCAGCCTGGATTTCGAAGGTCTTGTCGTGGGAACCGTACTCTTCGGCTTTTTGCGCCATCAATCCCACGTTAGGCACGCTGCCCATGGTGGTCGGATCGAAAGCACCGTGTTTCTTGCAGTCTTCAATCACGGTCTGGTAGATCGTCGCGTAGCAACGGTCCGGGATGACGGCCTTGGTGTCTTGCAGAACCCCAGCGGTGTTCCACATTTTGCCAGAGTCACGAATCATTGCAGGCATCGAAGCATCAACGATGACGTCGCTTGGGACGTGCAGGTTGGTGATGCCCTTGTCGGAGTTGACCATCGCCAGAGGAGGGCGAGTGGCATAAACCGCTTGGATGTCAGCTTCGATTTCAGCTTGTTTCGCGGCTGGCAACGCTTTGATGCGCGAGTACAGATCGCCAATGCCGTTGTTCAGGTTGAAGCCGATTTCTTTCAGCACGGCGGCGTGCTTGGTCAGCGCTTCTTTGTAGTATTCGGCCACGATGATGCCGAACATGATTGGGTCGGAGACCTTCATCATGGTGGCTTTCAAGTGAACCGAGAGCAGAACGCCCTGCTTTTTAGCGTCTTCGATTTCGACCGCGATGAAGCTGCTGAGCGCTTTCTTGCTCAAGGTCGAGCAATCGATGATCTCGCCCGCTTTCACGGTGGTTTTTTCTTTCAGAACGGTGACGGCACCGCCCTTGGCGACCAATTCGATTTTGACGCTGCCTGCGCCGTCGATCAGGGCAGCTTTTTCGCTGCCGTAGAAATCACCGTTGTTCATGTAAGCAACGTGCGACTTCGAATCTGCACTCCATGCGCCCATTTTATGCGGGTGCTTGCGAGCGTAGTTCTTGACCGAAAGCGGCGCGCGGCGGTCTGAGTTGCCTTCGCGCAGAACTGGGTTAACAGCACTGCCTTTAATTTTGTCGTAGCGGGACTTAACTTCTTTGTCAGCGTCGCTCGTCGGTGCTTCCGGGTAATCCGGGATATCAAAACCGCCAGCTTGCAGTTCTTTGATGGCGGCGATCAGTTGGGGAGCCGAGGCACTGATGTTAGGCAGCTTGATGATATTGGCTTCTGGGGTGTTTGCCAGACTACCGAGTTCAGCAAGATGGTTCGGCACCTTCTGGTCTGCACTCAGGTTCTCAGGGAAGCTTGCAAGAATACGGCCTACGAGGGAGATATCGCGAGTTTCAACGTCGATATCAGCAAAGGCAGTGAAGGCTTCGATGATGGGAAGCAAGGAGTACGTCGCGAGTGCAGGAGCTTCGTCGGTGAAGGTGTAGATGATTTTCGAGCGGATGGACATTTTTGGTAACTCTCTTCTTTGCTGAGCGTGCACAAAATCTCGAGATGCGCAGGGTAGGCGCTTTCGTCCAAAGTCATCAATGAGGCGAAAGTCGAGGGGCGTCGCGGTGATGAGGAATGCATCCATACGGCGTCAAGCGCTTGAGCTAAGGTAGAAGCTCGGCCTGGTAGAGGCTGGGAAGTCCCGATCCAGAGGCTCCGTCCTCAGTGACTTGCTGGTCACCGGCGGCAGTATACCACCGGTGTTAAGCATTAATACGCAGGTAGTGGCCTGCGGCCGGATCATAGGCCGCGCATCTAAGGCTGGATCCTGTAGTTCCAGTCCAGTTTCAACTGGGTTACGCTCGGCCGTAACCAGGATGTTAACCAAAACGTGGAGTCCAGCATGGAATACAAGAAGATTCAGGTTCCCAAAGTCGGTGAAAAAATCACGGTCAACTCAGACCATTCCTTGAATGTGCCGAACAATCCGATCATCCCCTTCATTGAAGGCGATGGTATTGGTGTCGACATCAGTCCGGTGATGATCAAGGTTGTAGATGCGGCGGTTAATAAAGCGTACGGCGGTGAGCGCAAGATCTCGTGGATGGAAGTTTTCGCCGGAGAAAAGGCGACCCAGGTTTACGATCAAGACACCTGGCTACCCCAGGAAACCCTGGACGCGGCAAAAGATTACGTTGTCTCTATCAAAGGACCGCTGACCACACCGGTCGGTGGTGGCATTCGGTCCTTGAACGTTGCCTTGCGTCAGCAACTGGATCTTTACGTTTGCTTGCGCCCTGTGCGTTGGTTTGAAGGTGTGCCGAGCCCGGTTAAAAAACCAGGCGACGTGGACATGACCATCTTCCGTGAAAACTCTGAAGATATTTACGCCGGGATCGAGTGGAAGGCCGGCTCGCCCGAAGCGATCAAGATCATCAAGTTTCTGAAAGAAGAAATGGGCGTTACCAAGATCCGTTTCGACGAAAACTGTGGCATTGGCGTCAAGCCGGTTTCGTTGCAAGGTACTAAGCGTCTGGTACGCAAGGCGTTGCAGTATGTGGTCGATAATGACCGCGACTCGCTAACGATTGTACACAAAGGCAACATCATGAAGTTCACCGAAGGTGCCTTCAAAGAGTGGGCCTACGAAGTGGCGGCAGAAGAGTTTGGCGCGACCTTGCTCGATGGCGGACCCTGGATGCAGTTCAAAAATCCGCAAACTGGCAAAAACGTCATCGTCAAAGACGCAATTGCTGACGCCATGCTTCAGCAGATTTTGCTCCGCCCAGCTGAATATGATGTGATCGCTACGCTTAACCTGAACGGAGACTATTTGTCCGACGCCCTGGCAGCAGAAGTCGGCGGCATTGGTATCGCGCCGGGCGCCAATTTGTCCGACACCATTGCGATGTTTGAAGCCACTCACGGTACGGCACCCAAATATGCCGGCAAAGATCAAGTGAACCCAGGCTCGCTGATTCTTTCCGCTGAAATGATGTTGCGTCACATGGGGTGGATCGAGGCTGCGGACTTGATCATTAAAGGCACCAATGGCGCCATTTCTGCCAAAACCGTGACTTACGACTTCGAACGCCTGATGGACGGCGCCACGCTGCTGTCTTCTTCAGCCTTCGGCGACGCGCTGATCTCGCACATGTAACGTCAGTTCAGAACGCAAAAACCGGCCAGTTCAGGTGATGAACTGGCCGGTTTTTTTTGGCTTTTTTCGCTAAGGTCTTGAATTCGACGTTTCAGGCACTTACATCTGAGGTTGTCTTGGTCTCGCTGGGAGCAGCCACCGGTTGCTCCGATTGAATCTCGCTCGTGGCCATTATATTGACCGCATGCAGTCCTTTGGGGCCTTGAATGATTTCGAAAACAACGGGTTGACCCGCTTTCAGCGTCTTGTAGCCTTCCATCGTGATCGCTGAATAGTGGGCGAACAGGTCCTCAGTCTTGTCGTTTTCATTGATGAAGCCATAGCCTTTGGCATTGTTGAACCATTTGACCTTGCCGTGCTTGACAGAGTTGTTACTACTAACTATTGCCATTTCTCATCCCTCTGCAAAGGACTCCGTCTGGAGTATGATCCACCTCATCCGCCGGACCGAAAAGAATTTGGTTGACTGCACGGACCCTTTTTACCCAATGTGGGTTCTATTGTTTGTAACACTGTTTTGCCGATAGTCAAGGTCATGCGGCAGTCCGGTGAAAAACCGGCCCCGCTGCGGCTAAATTAATGAATCCGTCCACCTACGAACCCTTCTTTCCATGCATGCATTCAGCCAGATTCGACTAACATTCAATCAGGATCGTCCGGAAACACATGACGATGACGCCGCAGGAGTGGCGCTGAAAGAAGCTAAACCAGCGTTGCAGGCGCCACCGATGTACAAAGTGGTTTTGTTTAATGATGATTACACCCCGATGGATTTCGTCGTCGAAGTGCTCGAGGTATTTTTTAACCTGAATCGTGAGCTGGCGACCAAGGTCATGCTGGCCGTCCATACAGAGGGACGGGCAGTATGTGGATTGTTTACCCGCGACATCGCCGAGACCAAGGCAATGCAGGTGAACCAATACGCCAGGGAAAGCCAGCATCCGCTACTCTGTGAGATCGAGAAGGACGGTTAACGCCGACCACTTGGGTATGAGGTGAAGCTATGTTAAACCGTGAGCTCGAAGTCACCCTCAATTTAGCCTTCAAGGAGGCTCGTTCGAAGCGTCATGAATTTATGACGGTTGAGCATCTCCTTCTGGCTCTTTTGGACAATGAGGCTGCCGCCACCGTTCTGCGTGCCTGCGGCGCAAACCTCGATAAGCTCAAGCATGATCTGCAGGAGTTTATCGACTCCACGACCCCGTTGATCCCCGTCCACGACGAAGACCGTGAAACCCAGCCAACCTTGGGTTTCCAGCGCGTACTGCAACGTGCAGTCTTCCATGTGCAAAGTTCCGGCAAGCGTGAAGTTACCGGCGCTAACGTGCTGGTTGCGATCTTCAGTGAACAAGAAAGCCAGGCAGTATTTCTGCTCAAGCAGCAGAGTGTTGCCCGGATCGATGTTGTCAATTACATCGCTCATGGCATCTCTAAAGTACCAGGGCATGGCGATCACTCTGAAGGTGAGCAAGATATGCAGGACGACGAGGGCGGTGAGTCTTCTTCCTCAGGCAATCCTCTGGATGCCTATGCCAGCAACCTGAACGAATTGGCCCGTCAGGGCCGTATTGACCCGTTGGTCGGCCGCGAAATGGAAGTGGAGCGTGTTGCGCAGATCTTGGCGCGGCGTCGCAAAAACAACCCATTGCTGGTAGGTGAGGCCGGTGTCGGCAAGACTGCTATCGCCGAAGGCCTGGCCAAGCGCATCGTCGATAACCAAGTGCCTGACTTGCTCGCCAATAGCGTGGTTTATTCCCTCGACCTAGGCGCTTTGCTGGCGGGGACTAAATACCGTGGCGACTTCGAGAAACGCTTCAAAGCGTTGCTCAACGAGCTGAAAAAGCGCCCTCAGGCGATCCTGTTCATCGATGAAATTCATACCATCATCGGTGCGGGGGCAGCTTCGGGTGGCGTGATGGATGCGTCCAACCTGCTCAAGCCGTTGTTGTCCTCGGGCGATATTCGTTGCATCGGTTCGACGACCTTCCAGGAATTCCGTGGCATTTTCGAAAAAGATCGCGCGTTGGCCCGGCGTTTCCAGAAAGTCGATGTGTCGGAACCTTCGGTTGAAGACACCATTGGCATTCTGAGAGGCCTCAAGGGGCGTTTCGAGCAGCATCACGGCATCGAATACAGCGATGAAGCATTGCGCGCCGCAGCCGAACTGGCGTCGCGTTACATCAATGATCGTCACATGCCGGACAAAGCCATCGATGTCATCGACGAAGCCGGGGCGTACCAACGCCTGCAGCCAATCGAGAAACGCGTGAAGCGCATTGAAGTGCCTCAGGTCGAAGACATCGTGGCCAAAATCGCACGTATTCCGCCTAAGCACGTCAACAGCTCGGACAAAGAACTGCTGCGTAACCTGGAGCGCGACCTCAAGCTGACCGTGTTCGGTCAGGATGCAGCGATCGACGCGCTGTCAACTGCGATCAAGCTATCGCGTGCCGGCCTGAAGTCTCCGGACAAGCCAGTGGGTTCGTTCCTGTTCGCCGGTCCTACCGGTGTCGGCAAGACCGAAGCCGCTCGTCAGTTGGCCAAGGCCTTGGGCATCGAGCTGGTTCGCTTCGATATGTCCGAGTACATGGAGCGCCACACCGTTTCGCGCTTGATTGGTGCTCCGCCGGGTTATGTCGGTTTTGATCAGGGTGGTTTGCTGACCGAGGCGATTACCAAGCAACCGCATTGTGTCCTGCTGCTCGATGAAATTGAGAAGGCGCACCCGGAAGTCTTCAATCTGCTGTTGCAGGTGATGGACCACGGTACGCTCACCGATAACAACGGGCGTAAGGCGGACTTCCGCAACGTGATCGTCATCATGACCACCAACGCTGGCGCTGAAACTGCGGCGCGGGCTTCCATCGGCTTTACGCACCAGGATCACTCCTCTGATGCGATGGAAGTGATCAAGAAGAGTTTCACGCCGGAATTCCGGAACCGCCTGGACACCATCATTCAATTTACTCGCCTCAGCCATGAGGTTATTAAAAGCGTGGTGGACAAGTTCCTTACCGAACTGCAGGCGCAACTGGAAGACAAGCGTGTGCTGCTTGAAGTGACCGACGCGGCCAGAACCTGGCTGGCGGAAGGTGGCTACGATGCGCAGATGGGTGCGCGACCAATGGCGCGTTTGATTCAAGATAAAATCAAGCGTCCGCTGGCTGAAGAGATTCTCTTTGGTGAATTGGCCGAGCATGGCGGCGTAGTACACATCGACGTCAAGGACGGAGAAATGACCTTCGACTTCGAGACCACGGCAGAAATGGCGTAAGCCAACAAAAGCCCCGCATTCCACTGGGATGCGGGGCTTTTTTGTGGGCGATCGTATTTGGAAAATTTGTTCAAGCTGTGGGACCGAATTCATGACAGGCAATCCGCATCGGCAGCTTCCCGAATGAATTCGGTCCCATAGAAATGGTGATATGCCCCCAAAACCCAGGCACACAAAAACGCCCGGCATTAACCGGGCGTATTTGTTTAGGCCTGTTAGCGGGCGCGGTAAGTAATGCGGCCCTTGCTCAAGTCGTACGGCGTCATTTCGACGCGCACTTTGTCACCGGTAAGAATACGGATGTAGTTCTTGCGCATTTTGCCGGAGATATGCGCGGTGACTATGTGCCCATTCTCCAACTCCACACGGAACATGGTGTTGGGCAGGGTGTCGACGACAGTACCTTCCATTTCCAAGCTGTCTTCTTTCGACATGCAGTAAAAGCCCTCGGTATCCAATGAGTGGCCCGGTGCAACTGCGCCAGGCAAAAGCGGCGTGCATTGTGCCCGAAAAATAGGGGTTTAGCCAAGCGCTTCAATAAAGAGTGACCCAACGTTGATTTGTCAGTAGCTCGATGGGTCGGTATTGGGTTTTGTAATTCATCTTTTTGCAGTTCTTTATCCAGTAGCCCAAGTACACCGCATGCAGCTGTAGCCGGGCGGCTTCGGCTATCTGCCAAAGAATTGCGTAGCGCCCCAGACTGCGGCGCTCTTCGGCGGGTTCGTAGAAGGTATAAACCGCTGAAAGACCGTTGGGCAGAAGGTCGGTAACGGCCACCGCCAACAGGCGACCGTCGAGGCGAAATTCATAGAACGTCGAAAACGGCAGGTCACGGATCAAAAAAGTCGAAAACTGATCGCGGCTGGGAGGATACATGTCGCCGTCGGCATGACGCTGCTCGATGTAACGCTGATACAGGTCGAAGTACTCTTCGCTGAAATGAGGCTTTGCTGCGCGGACTTGCACATCAGCGTTGCGTTTGAATATACGTTTTTGCTGGCGATCTGGAACGAACAGTCCGACGGGAATGCGCGCAGGAACGCAGGCGCTGCAGTTTTGGCAGTGAGGCCGATACAGGTGGTCGCCGCTGCGGCGAAAACCCATGTCGGAAAGGTCGGCATACACCTGAACATCCATTGGCTGGCTTGGGTCCAGAAATAACGTCGTCGCTTGTTCCTCAGGCAAATAGCTGCAGGAATGGGGTTGAGTGGCATAGAACTTAAGCCGCGCCAGCTCGGTCATGGATCAACCCTCGGATAAAATCTTTAGTTAGAGTGTATGTCAGGCTATGAAACTCGCCTAGGTAACCAGTCGGCAACAGTGGGTCTATCCAGATGGGCGTGAAGGTAGTCAGCAAACGTCTTGCGCGCAATGGATCTGGCGCCAAAGCTCTCAAGGTGCTGAGTGGGCATCTGGCAGTCAATCAAAACGAAACCCCAAGCGATCAGCCGTTCTACCAGCGTTGCAAATCCCACTTTTGAGGCGTTGTCCGTCAGGCTAAACATGGACTCGCCGAAAAACAGTTGACCCATCGCCAAGCCATAAAGTCCGCCGACGAGCAGACCGTCTTCCCACACTTCCACGCTGTGTGCGAAGCCGCGTTGATGCAGTTCAAGGTAGGCCGACTGCATGGCGTCGGTAATCCAGGTGCCGTCGGCGTAGCTACGCGGTGCGGCGCAGGCGTGAATCACCGCCGCAAAGTCCTGATCAAAGGTCACTTGAAAATGCCCTTGGCGCATGACCTTGCTCAAGCTTCGAGATACATGCAGCTCTTCAGGAAACAGCACCGTGCGCGGATCCGGCGACCACCACAAAATCGGCTGACCCTCCTGGAACCACGGAAAGCAGCCGTGCCGATATGCCTGAATCAATCGGTCGGCACAAAGGTCGCCGCCTGCGGCCAATAAGCCGTTGGGCTCGCGCATGGCTTTTTCCAAGGGCGGAAATGTCAGGGTATTTCGCTGTAACCAAGTCAACATGGCGTCAGAACTTTGCGCAAGGGGAGGGTGGAATCGCTCGACGGTTGCAACTCTGGGTTGCTGGCGTGGTCGTAGACGGTCCCGTTAACGAAATGTGTTTTGAATTTCCGCAGTGGGCGGCAGTTGCTGAGTGCTTCAATGATCAGCCAAGTGCTGAGTGTAGGTTCAATAGCGCGTGTTGGAAGCATCTCATAACCCTTTGTCACAAAAGACAATGCATGCTCAAATTGCGCTGCTCAGTGGATACACGAAGCTATGCTAACCCATGCCAGTCGAACGTGGCATCGGTCGCGCAAACCCGTACAATGCCTTTCTTATTGACGTAGCTTCAGATTTTCGACCGAGTTGGAAGTGAACAGTGCCGTTGGTTTATTCTTTCTGGGCGCTGGAAGTTGTATTTCGTAGTCAATCATTAGATGTTCGCGCCGAGGCGCAGGAAAAAAAGCGTTTGAAGAAATCCACCGTAGCAACCAATCCCATACCGCTTTGGCGTCAGCAGTTGCACTACCGGCTCAAGGAAGGTGCTCTGATTGCCATCGGCGCCCTGTGCCTGTATCTGATGATGGCGTTATTAACCTACGACCAGAGCGATCCGGGCTGGAGCCATACCAGCAACTCTCAGCAGGTACAAAATGCTGCGGGTCGTGCTGGCGCCTTCTCGGCCGACATCCTGTTCATGGTGCTGGGCTACTTCGCTTACATCTTCCCGCTGTTGCTGGCGATAAAAACCTGGCAAATCTTCCGTCAGCGGCATGAGCCCTGGCAGTGGAGTGGCTGGTTGTTCTCCTGGCGCCTGATCGGTTTGGTATTTTTGGTGCTGTCCGGCGCTGCATTGGCCCATATCCATTTCCATTTTACGGCGGGCTTGCCAGCATCAAGTGGCGGCGCGCTGGGCGAAAGTCTGGGCGACCTGGCAAAAAACGCATTGAATATCCAGGGCAGCACGCTGTTGTTCATTGCGCTGTTTTTGTTCGGCCTGACAGTGTTCACCGACCTGTCGTGGTTCAAGGTGATGGATGTCACCGGCAAGATCACCCTTGATCTGTTCGAATTGTTCCAAAGTGCGGCTAATCGCTGGTGGTCGGCACGTACCGACCGTAAGCAAATGGTTGCGCAATTGCGTGAGGTCGACAGTCGCGTCAACGATGTAGTGGCGCCGGTAACCGCTGATCGTCGCGAGCAGGCCAAAGCCAAAGAACGCTTGATCGAGCGAGAACAAGCCCTCAGCAAGCACATGACCGACCGCGAGAAGCATGTGCCGGCGGTCATTGCCCCGGCCCCCGCGAAAGCGCCCGAGCCAAGTAAGCGCGTACAGAAAGAGAAACAAACACCGCTGTTCATCGACAGCGCGGTGGAAGGCACCTTGCCGCCTATTTCGATTCTCGACCCGGCCGAAGTCAAGAAGCTCAACTATTCCCCAGAATCATTGGCTGCGGTCGGTCATTTGCTGGAAATCAAGCTCAAAGAGTTTGGCGTGGAAGTCACGGTTGACTCCATTCATCCGGGACCTGTGATCACTCGCTACGAAATTCAGCCCGCCGCCGGGGTCAAGGTCAGCCGTATTTCAAACCTAGCCAAGGATTTGGCCCGCTCGCTGGCGGTGACCAGTGTCCGTGTGGTTGAAGTGATTCCGGGTAAAACCACAGTCGGCATCGAGATTCCCAACGAAGACCGTCAGGTGGTGCGCTTCTCTGAAGTGCTGTCGTCGCCTGAATATGATGACGCCAAGTCGCCCGTCACGTTGGCGCTGGGGCATGACATTGGCGGACGTCCGGTCATCACCGACCTGGCAAAAATGCCGCACTTGTTGGTGGCCGGTACCACGGGCTCCGGTAAGTCGGTGGGGGTCAACGCCATGATCCTGTCGATCCTGTTCAAGTCAGGCCCGGAAGACGCCAAGCTGATCATGATCGACCCGAAAATGCTCGAACTGTCGATCTACGAAGGCATTCCGCATCTTCTGTGCCCGGTGGTCACCGACATGAAAGACGCCGCCAATGCTCTGCGCTGGAGCGTCGCCGAAATGGAGCGGCGCTACAAGCTGATGGCGAACATGGGCGTGCGCAACCTCGCCGGCTTCAACCGCAAGGTGAAGGACGCGGAGGAGGCGGGCACTCCGCTTTTCGACCCGATGTACAAGCGCGAGAGCATTCACGACATCGCGCCGCTGCTGAAAACCCTACCGACCATTGTGGTGGTGGTGGATGAGTTCGCCGACATGATGATGATCGTCGGCAAAAAGGTCGAAGAACTCATTGCACGTATCGCCCAGAAAGCCCGAGCGGCCGGGATCCACTTGATTCTTGCAACGCAACGTCCGTCGGTGGACGTTATCACTGGTCTGATCAAGGCAAACATTCCTACCCGCATGGCGTTCCAAGTGTCGAGCAAGATCGACTCCCGGACCATCATTGATCAAGGCGGCGCGGAACAATTGCTGGGTAACGGCGACATGCTCTACATGCCGCCTGGCACCAGCCTGCCTATTCGCGTGCATGGCGCCTATGTTTCCGACGAAGAGGTTCACCGCGTCGTAGAAGCCTGGAAGCTGCGAGGTACGCCCGATTACAACGAAGAAATCCTGGCGGGCGTTGAAGAGCCCGGCAGCGGCTTTGACGGTGGCAGTGGTGAAGGCGGCGATGATAGCGAAAGCGATGCGCTGTATGACGAGGCGGTTCGCTTCGTTCTCGAAAGCCGCCGCGCTTCTATTTCTGCCGTTCAGCGCAAACTGAAAATTGGCTACAACCGCGCGGCCCGGATGATTGAAACCATGGAGCAGGCCGGCGTTGTGACGTCCATGAACACCAATGGCTCGCGCGAAGTGCTCGCGCCAGCCCCGATGCGCGACTGACCCGGACGGCGTGGTTGTGCGCCGTTCGGACTTTCACTGAATTCAATGAGGAATCCCATGCGCCTTATTCGCATGTTGTTGGTATCTGCACTGGCTTTTTCCGCGGTCTCGGCTCACGCCGACAGCAAGGACGTTGCGCGACTGACCCAGTTGCTTGAAACGTCGAAAACGCTGTCTGCACGCTTCTCTCAACTGACGCTAGACGGCAGTGGCACGCAGTTGCAGGAAACCGCCGGTGACATGTCACTGCAGCGTCCTGGGCTGTTCTACTGGCACACAGACGCGCCCCAGGAGCAGCTGATGGTTTCCAATGGCAAAAAAGTCTCATTGTGGGATCCAGATTTGCAGCAAGTAACCATCAAGACCCTGGACCAGCGCCTGACTCAAACCCCTGCGTTGCTGCTGTCGGGTGACGTCTCGAAAATCAGCGAGAGCTTCGACATCAGCGCCAAAGAAGCGGGCGGCGTGATTGATTTCATTCTCAAGCCGAAGACCAAGGACACGCTGTTCGACAGCCTGCGCCTGTCATTCCGTAACGGCATGATCAACGACATGCAACTGATCGACAGCGTCGGCCAGCGCACTAACATATTGTTCACCGGTGTGAAGGCTAACGAGCCGATCCCGGCCAGCAAGTTCGTGTTCGACATCCCGAAAGGCGCTGACGTCATTCAGGAATAAGAGGTTTCAAGCGCAGCCCATGGACTTGTTTCGAAGCGAACCGATTGCTCAGCCCTTGGCTGCACGCCTGCGCGCAGCCAATCTGGACGAGTACGTCGGACAGCAACACCTGTTGGCCCCCGGCAAGCCTCTGCGTGAGGCGCTGGAACAGGGCGCGCTGCATTCGATGATTTTCTGGGGCCCGCCGGGGGTGGGAAAAACCACCCTGGCGCGATTGCTGGCAAAAGTCTCCGATGCACACTTCGAAACGGTCTCGGCAGTGCTTGCCGGGGTCAAGGAAATCCGTCAAGCCGTCGAAATCGCTAAACAACAGGCCGGACAATATGGCCGTCGCACCATCCTGTTCGTTGACGAAGTACACCGCTTCAACAAGTCACAACAGGACGCGTTTCTGCCCTACGTCGAAGACGGCACCCTGATTTTCATTGGTGCGACCACCGAGAATCCGTCTTTCGAATTGAACAACGCCTTATTGTCCCGTGCGCGAGTCTACGTGCTGAAAAGCCTGGACGAAGCGGCGCTGCACAAGCTGGTGCAGCGCGCCCTGACCGAAGAGCGCGGCTTGGGCAAGCATCAATTGTCCTTGAGCGACGATGGTTTCAAGATGCTCTTGGCCGCCGCCGACGGTGATGGTCGGCGTCTGCTCAATCTTCTGGAAAACGCGTCAGACTTGGCCGAAGACGGCACTGAAATCGGTATTGAGCTGCTGCAAAGCCTGCTCGGGGACAGCCGTCGCCGCTTCGATAAAGGCGGCGAAGCGTTTTACGACCAAATTTCCGCGCTGCATAAGTCGGTTCGTGGCTCAAACCCGGACGCCGCATTGTATTGGTTTGCACGGATGATCGACGGCGGCTGCGACCCGTTGTACCTGGCCCGGCGCGTGGTGCGCATGGCCAGCGAAGACATCGGCAATGCTGACCCGCGCGCGTTGACCCTTTGCTTGTCGGCGTGGGACGTGCAAGAGCGCTTGGGCAGCCCTGAAGGAGAGTTGGCCGTGGCCCAGGCCATCGTTTATCTCGCGTGTGCGCCAAAAAGCAACGCCGTGTACATGGGCTTCAAGGCCGCGATGCGTGAAGCCACTGAGCACGGCTCGCTGGAAGTCCCACTGCATTTGCGTAACGCACCGACCAAACTGATGAAACAGCTCGGTTATGGGGAGGAATATCGGTATGCCCACGATGAACCTGATGCCTATGCCGCTGGCGAAGACTACTTTCCAGACAACCTTGAGCCGCGTCAGTACTACCAGCCCGTCCCGCGAGGTCTTGAGTTGAAGATCGGAGAAAAGCTCAACCATCTGGCGGCGCTAGACAAAGCCAGCCCGCGCAAACGGAGAAAGTAGTGATTCAAATGATTCTTGCGGTGTCCGTAGCCGGCATCGCTGGTACATTATTGCGCTTCGCTACGGGCAACTGGGTCAATGCGAACTGGCCACGCCACTTCTACGCGGCGACAATGGCTGTCAACTTGGTCGGCTGCTTGATCATTGGCATTCTGTACGGGCTGTTCTTGACCCGTCCTGAAGTGCCCATCGAGATTCGAGCTGGCATGATTGTCGGCTTTGTAGGTGGTCTGACGACCTTTTCATCCTTTTCACTGGATACGTTGCGCTTGCTTGAAAGCGGGCAAGTGCCACTGGCCCTGGGCTATGCGGGTATCAGCGTATTCGGCGGGCTACTTGCCACTTGGGCTGGCCTGTCCTTGACCAAACTTTGATAGACGAGAGAACGATATGCTCGATTCAAAACTGTTACGTACCCAACTTCAGGACGTAGCGGATCGCCTGGCGTCCCGTGGTTTCACCCTGGATATCGCCCGCATCGAAGCGCTGGAAGCTCAGCGCAAGACCGTCCAGACCCGTACTGAACAGTTGCAGTCCGAGCGTAATGCCCGATCTAAATCTATCGGCCAGGCTAAACAGCGGGGCGAAGACATCGCTCCACTGATGGCCGATGTGGACCGCATGGCTGATGAATTGGCTGCCGGCAAAATTGAACTGGACGCGATTCAGGTTGATCTGGATTCGATGCTGCTGAGCATGCCGAACCTGCCGCACGAATCGGTGCCGTTGGGCGCTGACGAAAACGACAACGTCGAAGTTCGTCGCTGGGGCACTCCCACTGCATTCGATTTCGAGATTCAGGATCACGTCGCGCTGGGCGAAAAGTTCGGCTGGCTGGACTTTGAAACTGCGGCCAAGCTTTCTGGCGCACGTTTCGCGTTGTTACGTGGCCCGATTGCCCGTATGCACCGCGCCCTTGCGCAGTTCATGATCAATCTGCACGTTACCGACCACGGCTACGAAGAGGCTTACACGCCTTATCTGGTGCAGGCGCCTGCGCTGCAGGGTACCGGCCAATTGCCGAAGTTCGAAGAAGACTTGTTCAAAATCACCCGCGAAGGTGAGGCCGACCTCTACCTGATCCCGACGGCGGAAGTGTCGCTGACCAACATTGTGTCCGGCGAGATTCTCGACGCCAAGCTGCTGCCGATGAAATTCGTCGCACACACCCCGTGCTTCCGTAGCGAAGCCGGCGCGTCGGGCCGCGACACCCGCGGAATGATCCGTCAGCACCAATTCGACAAGGTCGAGATGGTCCAGATCGTTCAGCCGGATCAATCCCAGGCCGCCTTGGAAAGCCTGACCGGTAACGCCGAACGCGTCCTGCAACTGCTGGAGCTTCCGTATCGCGTACTGGCGCTGTGTACCGGCGACATGGGCTTCAGTGCGACCAAGACTTACGACCTTGAAGTCTGGATCCCGAGCCAAGACAAATACCGTGAAATTTCGTCATGCTCCAACTGCGGTGATTTCCAGGCGCGACGCATGCAAGCACGCTGGCGCAACCCGGAAACCGGCAAGCCGGAACTGGTTCACACATTGAACGGTTCGGGTCTGGCTGTCGGTAGGACGCTGGTTGCCGTGTTGGAAAACTACCAACAGGCCGATGGTTCGATTCGGGTGCCTGAAGTGCTCAAGCCCTACATGGGTGGCCTTGAGGTCATCGGCTAAATGGAATTTCTACCGCTGTTTCATAACCTGCATGGCAGTCGCGTGCTGGTGGTGGGCGGGGGTGAAATTGCGTTACGCAAATCCCGCTTGCTCGCTGACGCCGGTGCAGTGTTGCGGGTGGTCGCACCTGCCATAGAAGTGCAACTGCGCGAATTGGTAGAAGGTGGCGGCGGCGAAGTAATTGTTCGTGGGTATGTCGAGAGTGATCTCGATGGCTGCGTGCTGATCATCGCGGCCACCGACGACGAGCCGCTCAACGCCCAGGTCTCCCGTGACTCCAAGCGGCGTTGTGTGCCGGTCAATGTGGTGGATTCGCCAGCGTTATGCAGCGTGATTTTTCCGGCCATTGTTGACCGCTCGCCATTGGTGATCGCGGTCTCCAGCGGCGGGGATGCTCCGGTACTGGCGCGATTGATTCGCGCCAAGCTGGAAACCTGGATTCCATCGACCTACGGTCAATTGGCTGGCCTCGCTGCGCGGTTTCGCAGTCAGGTGAAAAACCTGCTCCCGGATGTTCAGCAGCGACGGGCGTTCTGGGAAGAGGTGTTTCAAGGGCCGATTGCTGATCGGCAGTTGGCCGGGCAAGGCGCAGAAGCCGAGCGTTTATTAGTTGCCAAGATCAACGGCGAAGTACCCAGCGCGGTGGGCGAGGTGTATCTGGTCGGTGCGGGTCCGGGCGATCCGGACTTGTTGACCTTTCGTGCCCTGCGATTGATGCAGCAAGCCGACGTGGTGCTGTACGACCGCTTGGTTGCGCCGGCGATTCTTGAGTTGTGCCGACGCGACGCCGAGCGGGTGTACGTGGGTAAACAGCGTGCCGATCACACATTGCCGCAAGACGAGATCAATCAGCAGCTGGTTGAACTGGCCAAACAAGGCAAGCGTGTTTTGCGCCTCAAGGGCGGCGATCCGTTTATTTTCGGACGCGGCGGCGAAGAAATCGAAGAGTTGGCGGCCCACGGCATACCGTTCCAAGTGGTGCCAGGCATTACCGCCGCCAGTGGTTGCGCGGCCTACGCCGGTATTCCGTTGACCCACCGTGATTATGCGCAGTCTGTGCGCTTCGTCACTGGGCACCTTAAAGACGGCAGCACCGACTTGCGTTGGAACGACTTGGTGGCACCGGCACAGACGTTGGTGTTTTACATGGGGCTGGTTGGGTTGCCGATTATCTGTGAGCAACTGATCAAGCATGGTCGCAGCGCCGACACTCCTGCCGCGCTGATCCAGCAAGGCACCACATCGAATCAGCGGGTGTTTACTGGCACGCTGGCGAACCTTGCGCAATTAGTGGCCGAGCATGAAGTTCATGCGCCGACACTGGTTATCGTTGGTGAAGTGGTGCAGTTGCGGGAAAAACTGAAGTGGTTTGAAGGCGCTCAGTCGAATATCTAACACTACGGGAGATCAAGGCTGTTTCAATTGCCTGACCAGATGCCGCTGCCTGCAAGCCGTGCGCGATCATGGGTGGCCTTGAGGTTCAGCGCCGGTCCCTTAGGCACAATTCCGGTGGGGTTAATGGTCTTGTGGCTTGCGTAGTAATGGTTCTTGATGTGCTTGAAGTCCACGGTCTCAGCAACACCTTCCCACTGATACAACTCGCGTAGCCAATTACTGAGGTTCGGGTAATCGGCAATGCGTCGCAAGTTGCATTTGAAGTGCCCGAAATACACGGCGTCAAAACGAATGATGGTGGTAAATAGGCGTACATCGGCTTCGGTCAGGTGCTCGCCAGCCAGATAGCGTTTCTCGCCAAGCAGGGCTTCCAGCGTGTCCAGCTCAGCAAACAGCTCATCAAACGCCTGCTCGTACGCGCCTTGCGACGTGGCAAAGCCAGCGCGGTAAACGCCGTTGTTAACCGCTGGGTAGATTCGATCATTCAGCGCGTCGATGTCGCGACGCAGTGATTCCGGGTAGAAGTCCAGTCGGTTGCCGGTCAACCCGTCAAACGCTGAATTAAACATGCGGATGATTTCCGAGGATTCATTGCTCACGATGCGCTGCTGTTGTGTGTCCCACAGCACCGGCACCGTTACCCGACCGGTGTAGTTAACGTCGTCTGCGGTGTAACGCTGGTGGATAAACTCGAAGCCGTCCAACTTGTCGCCGCTGGAGCCGAGGTTCTTGTCGAAGGTCCAGCCATTCTCCAGCATCAGCCAGCTGACCACGGACACGTCGATCAAGCTTTCGAGGCCTTTGAGCTTGCGCACGATCAAGGTGCGATGAGCCCAAGGGCAGGCGAGGGAAACGTACAAATGATAGCGGCCAGCTTGCGCGGAAAAACCGCCTTCACCGCTAGGCCCGGCACTGCCGTGGGCGGTGATCCAGTGGCGCCGTTGCGCGTTTTCGCGCTGAAACGCGCCGTCTTTGCTGCTTTCGTACCACTGGTCATGCCAGTGTCCGTCGACCAGAAGGCCCATGTTTGTCTCCCAATAAAGGTAATCCCTCTCCTACAGGGATATGGAATCAGTCTAAAGACAATGGTTCGAACGAATAGCGCAAAGCGTCGGCGGTTATGATCGGTTAAATCGATCGGTCTCGAGCGTCCCAATACTGCTGAGCCAGCACAAACGCTTCATCCCGCGGTGTTCCGAGTCCGCGCAAGGCCAAGGCAATAGTAGAGATCAACGCCAGTTGCGGGTAGCTGTCTTCAACTTCGCCACGCCATAGCGCCGTTAGCTGCAAGGGGTCAAGGGTAGCGGGTTTGACGTGACGTCGAGGCGCCAGAGCCGGCCATTCTTCATCCCAGCTTTGACCGCCGGTGGTGCCGTAGAGATGGCTGATGGTGTCAGGATTCATTTCAACTTCACCGCCATCGCCTTTAATGACGATGGCGTTATCCCCCAACAGACCGCTGGCTTCGCGGTGCATCCCTTGGTAGCCGGGGTGGAAAATACTTTGCAGGCCGCAGCGCGCGCCCAGCGGGTTGAGCACCCGTGCCAACGAGTGAATCGGCGAACGCAGGCCCAAGGTGTTGCGCAGGTCGATCATGCGCTGTAACTGCGGCGCCCAATCGCCCAGCGGAATAAACGCCAGGTTGTGTTGTTCAAGCGCGATTCCGACCGCTTGCCAATTGCGGCACAGCGGGATGCCCAGCAGGTCAAGCAACTGCTCGCTGTACAACCGGCCAGCGGTATGTGCGCCACCGCCGTGGAGCAAAACTCGCACACCGTTCTGAGCCAGGCATTTGGCCGCCAGCAGGTACCACGGCAGATGACGTTTCTTGCCTGCGTAGGTAGGCCAGTCGATGTCTACCCTGAGGGCCGGCGCGTGCAAACGTTCGCGCACGGCTTCGGTAAAGCCTGCGAGTTCTTCTGCGCTTTCTTCCTTGTGCCGCAACAGCATCAAAAAGGCACCCAGTTGGGTGTCTTCGACTTTATCGTCGAGGAGCATGCCCATGGCTTCCCGGGCTTCTTCACGGGTCATGTCGCGGGCGCCACGTTTGCCTTTGCCGAGAATACGCACGAATGGGGCAAACGGGTGTTCGGCGGGGGTTTCAAGGGTCAGCGGGGCAAAGTCGGTCATATGCAATTCGTCGGTTTGGGCAGGCCCGCCAGCTTAGCGGCGAGTTTGGCGGGAGTGCCATTGAACAGGCGATTGAGGTGCATGCTGTTGCCCTTTTCAGGGCCGAGCTTCAATGCCGTGTATTTGATCAGCGGGCGGGTGGCGGGCGATAGCTGGAACTCTGCATAAAACGCCCGCAGCAAGTGGAGAATTTCCCAATGATCGGCGTTAAGGGCAATGCCCTCTTGCTCGGCGATGGCAGTGGCCACTTCTCTAGACCAGTCATTGAGGTCTACAAGGAAACCATCCTTGTCCAACGCCACTCGGTGTTCGGCGATCTGCAACCGTTTCATAGCCAGGTATTCACTTTGTCGAAGCGCATCGACAGTGCAACGAAGCCGGGATAGTCGACACTTTCGGCCCAGAGCGGTAACGCTAGATTGCGCGCAATGAGATCTTCTTCCAGCACAAACAGCTTGAGTGAGGCGCTGTGGGCCTCAAGCGCCTTGAACGGCGCGCAGTCCTGACGCAGCCCATAGGCGGCATCTCCACACAGAAAAATGGCGTCTTCGGTGCCCAGCAGACGCAGGCAACTCGTCAGGCGGCTGTCGGTAAAGGGCGAATGGGACAAAACATGCAGAGTTGACATCAGAGCGTTATCACTTGGTCGTAGCGGTCAATAGTCGCCGACAGTTCCGGGCCGTGCAGCAGCGTCAGGTTTTCGATCGTCAACTCGTCGGGAAGTACGCCGCGCTCCGCGAGGCTGTCGCCACACGCGTAAATATCGTCGATGCCAAACAGTGAAAGAGCCTTCAAATTGGCGGTCAGGTCTTTCTGCTGCAACTCGGTGGCTGTCTGCTCAGGTAAGAGCTGAAACACCCCGTCATCCATGAAGAGAAGGCCAATCGGCAAATCGAATGCGCCGCCGGCCAACACGATGTCCAGCGCTTCCCGCGCACCGGGGCCGGACCATGGCGCCTGACGGCTGATAATCAATAAGGACTTAGGCATTCAAGGCCCTCCGAAGCAGATCAGTCGGTCGGCGTCTTGCACTGCATCGTGCAACTGGCCAAGCCCTGACAATGCCCACGGAGCGGGCAAGTTGGCGGCCGGTCGCTCGTAGCGTTGCGCTTCTTCTTCATTTAATACGCCTCGACGCAAGGCTGCGGCGATGCAGACCACGCCATCCAGTTGATGCTCGGTCACGAACTCGCGCCATTGGCGAGGCACATCGAGTTCATCCTGAGGTGTGACGATATTGCCCGATGTGCTGTGGACGCCGTCTTGATAGAAGAAGAGCCGCACAATCTCATGCCCACCGGCGAGCACCGCTTGAGCAAACAGCAAGGCGCGGCGGGAAGAGGGGGCGTGGGCCGCAGAGAACAGGGCAATAGCAAACTTCATGTGTCGGCTCGGTCAACGAATCTGTCGCCATGATAAAGAGTTTGCGAACGGCAGGCAGCAAAAAGCCCGCTAGGCGGGCTTTTTGTTAACGCTCAGATTATTGAGGCTTGGCAGTGCATCAGTTTCTGCTATTGCCCATCAGGCCGAAAATTTGCAGCAGGCTGATGAACAGGTTGTAGATCGATACATACAGGCTGATGGTCGCCATGATGTAGTTACGTTCGCCGCCCTGAATGATGGCGCTGGTCTGGAACAGGATGCACACCGACGAGAACAGCACGAAACCGGCGCTGATCGCCAATTGCAGACCGCTGATGTGGAAGAACATGCTCGCCAGCGTGGCACCCAGCAGAACGAAGAAACCAGCGGTAATGAAGCCGCCGAGGAAACTCATGTCCTTGCGAGTGATCAGCACATAAGCAGACAAGCCGCCGAACACCAAAGCAGTCATCGCAAACGCCGAACTGACTACCTCAGCGCCACCCTGCATACCCAGGTAACGGTTGAGGATCGGGCCCAGCAGGTACCCCATGAAACCGGTCAAGGCGAAGGTCGAAACCAGGCCCCATGCCGAGTCACGTAATTTGTTGGTGAGGAAGAAAAGGCCATAAAAGCCGATCAGCACCACGAAAACGTTCGGGTAAGGAACGTGATTCTGCTGAGCGATAAAAGCCATCAGACCGCTGAAGGCGAGGGTGATAGCCAGAAGACCGTACGTATTGCGCAGGACGCGGCTAATCTCTAGCTGATCGGCCTGCACGCCGTTTTTAACTGCGTAATCCTGTTCGCGCATGGCGAGACTCCCGGTGGTTGAAATGTTAAGACGCAAAGATCATAACAGAGGCATTGCTGCTGGCTAGCATCAGAGTTTGACAGTGTGTTTCATTCGGGTATTATGGCGCCCGCAACGCAGGTGTGGCCGAGTGGTCTAGGGCAGCGGTCTTGAAAGCTGCCGACCGTAACAGGTCCATGAGTTCTTATCTCAGGTACTTACTAGCTGCACGCCTACGGTTGCTCTACATGAAGAACGGGAAATTGGCAGAGTGGTTGAATGCACCGGTCTTGAAAACCGGCGAACGTTAATAGCGTTCCCAGGGTTCGAATCCCTGGTTTCCCGCCAACACTCAATAAAATCAAGGGCTCAGAGAAATCTGGGCCCTTTTTTTGTGCCTGACATTTGGATATGGATGCATATCTGGGCTCTTGGCGACCGCACGATCAAAGCGTACATCTAGCCCACTTTTGCTTTGCATTATTCCGACAGCTCTACAACAGTTTTCTGGACGCTTCTCTGGAATATTTTAACTGACCCAAGCGCCTGATCGCCGCCATCCGACTCCTGGCCTGCAGGGTATTACCAAGCAGAGTCGGTGAGAACCGCTGGGACAGCTTACGAGCGGACGCAGTAAACACCCCAACATTTTTGTTTGGAAGAGATGTGTGATTGTTTGATCACGGTGCCGAAGGGTTGGCATTGATGAACCGACGTATGAAAAGGATCAGTCCATCAATGCCAAAAACAGCGAGGAGTTATGCGTACAGCTTAAACGCTTAGAATTTGGCTTCTACATCCAATTGCAGGGTGTTGGCGTCCGCGTCTTTCTGAGTGGCGATGGCGTAGTCGGCCTTGGTCAGGAAGTAAGTTGCGCCGACGGCGAAGTTTTTGTCTATGTCGTAGCTCACCTTCAACTTGTGGCCGCGCGAACCGGTGGTGCCGTTCGCGAAGTCCGAGTCGGTGAAGGCGCCGACTACAGCGTTACGCTGAGTGTCGCGATAGTTGTAGTCCAGGCCAAAACCAAACACTTTGGTCTTTACACCGGTCAACCAACCAGTGTCTTCGTCACTGTCAGTGGCGTTGTTGACCACGTACTGACCATACACCGACAGCGGTACAGCCAGGCCGCCAATGTCTACTTGGCCGAAGCCTTCCAGTAAACGGAATCGATTGGTGTTATTGCCGTTGACCGACAAGGCCGCGCTGTCTTTGTCGTTCTGGTATTGATATACGCTGCCGCCCAGAGTGACTTTCAGAGTGTCGATTGGCGCGAAGCGAGCACCCAACTGACCAGCGTTCAAACGCAGATCGTTCTTGAATTGCGTGCCGTCGCCGTCGATGTTGTCCTTGAGGGTATAGTTACCCGCGCTGCCGAACAGCTCAAGGTTTTTGCTGACCGGGTAGCTATAGGTTGCGGCTAAACCTTCCGGGTTGATGTCTGCGTCCCAGATGATGTCACCCATGCTGACCCACGGCTGGCTCATTTTGCCGCCAATGACATGCAGGTTCTTGATTGCAGTCGGGTGGTAATCGATGTAACCCTGGTCCAACCACAGGTCTTTCTTGACGAAGTAACCGTCCAGGTCCTGGTTGGTTGAACGGGCATCGTTGCTGCTACCGGTGGCGATACGGATGCCAGTACTCACCTGCGGATTGATTTCGGTGTAGGCGCCCAAGCGAGCACGAATACGCTGGCGATCCTTGTCTTGGCTGTTGGTCTGACCGTCAATCTTGACGGTCTCTTGGCGCACACGCACGTCACCCTTGAACTGAGTCTTCGCAGCCCAGGCAATCTTCTGCTCGAAAGCACTGTAATCCGCCGACTTAGTTTGAACCGCTGCGATCTGCGCAGTAGTCTGCTGCTGCGCTAGCTGCTGAGCCTGTTGGTCGTTGGACAGTTCAGTCTGGAGTTCAGCGAACTGGGCGGCGGAAATCGACCCATTGGCCTTAAGCATTTCAAGCAACTTGGCGTCGACTGCGGCGCTGGCAGGAACGCTGATGGCTAACAGCAAGCCACCGTACAGGGCTGTCGCAGTTTTTGTGGAAGCAAAACGCATATAAATCTCCGTAACCGATCAAGGCTCAATAGTCATCCAAGGGACTAACAACCGGTGGGGCGTTAGTTCCTGCGGTAGACCAAGAGGTGTGAAAAAACTGGGACCATTATTACGGGGGTTTGTGACAGAGCTGTTTCTATGTAGTGGTAGATTAGTTATTATTTTTCGTCCTGCAATGCCCGAGCTAGAGCCTTTACGATATGTGCGCGTGCACTACCACGCGAGCTAAAGCAAACTATTTTTCAATAACAATGCGTAACGCTCGGTTACACTTTTTTTGTCTAATAATAATTTTAATCACACTAGGTAAACGAAGAAAAAGTATTTCAAATGTTGTGAAATGTCCTCCGCGACATGAGCTGAACGGTTAAGCCCCCATGAAACAGGTTTCTTTTGTCGATGCCCAATACGCAGGAAAAGCGAACTCTCCGTGAGGTTTTCCTGAGTAAGATGGACAACGTCCTACCTTGGAAGGGGGCGATCGCCTTGTAACCAGAAGGCGATGGGGAGAGCCCGGCGTATCCGTTGATGGCTATGTTGCGGGGTGCACCTGATGTAGAACTGGTTAAGCTACAGCGACCCGGCCATGGAAGAGTCGCTTTTATGGATATTTCACGCCCACCTTCAGTTCTTTGCAGGCCCACATGCCGACCAGCATAGCCAGCATGAAAACGATTATTTGCCAGCCGCCTGTCATTAGAATTACCACTGCGGGCCCAGGACAGATACCAGCAATTCCCCAGCCGATACCAAACAACAAACTGCCACCGATTAGGCGCGGGTCCAACTCATGCTTTACAGGTAGTTGCATAGGGCTTCCTAGCAACGAGCTAGACTGCTGGCGTGCCCAAGTAAAAGGGCCTATGGCTGTGCCAATCGCCCCAGCCATAACCAAGGCCAAGGAAGGGTCCCAAGCACCGGTTAAATCTAAGAAAGCCAGAACTTTTCTCGGATCGGTCATGCCCGCTAGAAGCAGGCCCAACCCAAATAACAGGCCGGCAATGAATGCAGTCAGTTTGACCATGTTCAAGCCCCCAACAAATGACGCAGGACAAGCACTGTAGTGAAACCGCTGAACATGAAACACCCAGTGGCGATCATCGAACGCGGCGACAGGCGCGATATGCCGCATACGCCATGGCCACTAGTGCAACCCGAACCGTAGCGGGTACCAATGCCTACCAATCCGCCCGCGGCGATCAGACTGAACCAGCTACCTTGGAATTCAATATGCGGCAGGGTGGCAAACAGTCCCCATAAAACCGGCGCGACGAGCAGGCCTAGAAGGAACAGCGCTTTCTCGGTCATCCCCTCGCTACCACGCTGTAAAAGATTGGCGATCAGGCCGCTGACGCCCGCGATACGCCCATTGGCAACGACGAATAAGCTGGCAGCCAGGCCAATCAATACGCCGCCTGCAAGGGATGACCATGGGGTGAAGTTGAACCAGTCGACCTTCACGAGGCTTCTGCGGCACAAAATTGTTGGTATAGGATTTGAATTACCGCCTGTGCTGCGGGACTGCTGATGCGATAGAAGACCTGCTTTCCTTCGCGTCGGGTTTCTACCAGCCCTTCGCGGCGGAGTATCGCCAGTTGTTGAGAAAGAGTCGGTTGCTGGATGCCTAGTAGCGACTCTAGATCGCTGACATTGCGCTCACTCTGGGATAACTGGCATAGCAGCAACAAGCGGTCCGAATTGGCCAGCGCCTTTAGGAACTGACTAGCAGCATCGACACTAGCGCGAAGCTGTTGGATACCTAATGGGGGAATGTGGGTGTTCATCAATTTCTCAATCTATTCATATACAATATATATTATTATATATTGTTTGCTTCTGCTGATTTTTTATCGAGGAGCTGCGGCAGGTGCTGCTGACCAGCACTGAAACAGTGCCCACGCCGTTATCGAATGCGTACCGGTGCGGTATTTAGCCAGCACGGGTTTTGTTGGGGGTTCAAGTACTTACCAAAGGTAACCTCTTGCTCTTCGATAACCTTTTGATTCAGCTGGAGGTGTGGCGGTGTGGCCTGATTTAGGGTCGTAATCAAAACTGTTTCTTTTGTTACGGGCTGATTTCGACTCAAACACAGGAAGGCGCTGCCATTGGCAGCGTTTGTTGACGCGGGTGGCAGTGCCGCCACACTATGGACGAATTTTTAGGCGTCATGATGACACGTAGCCCGCCCGCCCCGAACGGTCCACGGCCCGACCAAGTGCAATCACTTGTCTCGTTTCTTGAGCACGAGGCCGACCCGATGATTGTGCTTGATCCCGAATACAACATCCTGGCTGCTAACACCGCGTACCAGCGTCAGTTCGGCAGTGTTGACAAGCCTTTTATCGGCCATAAGTGCTATCAAATTTCACACCATTACGATGTTCCTTGCGATCAGGCCGGCGAGCATTGCCCGATGAAAAAAGCGCAGGACTTGCGCGGTCCAGACCGGGTTTTGCATATACACCACACGCCGCGCGGGCCTGAGCATGTCGAAGTCGAATTACGCCCAATTCTGGACGCAAAGGGTGTCATTACCGCTTTTGTGGAACGGCTTAAGCTGGTTCGCAGCGCATCCGCGCGGCCCTGTAAAGAGGGGCTGGTCGGCTCATCGCCGGCCTTCAACCTTGCCTTGTCGGAACTGCAGCGGGTGGCGCCCTCAATGTTGCCGGTACTGTTACTGGGAGAGTCCGGCACAGGTAAGGAGTTGTTCGCCCGCGCGGTACATGAAGCCAGTGAGCGGGCAGTTGGGCCGTTTGTTGTGGTTGATTGTTCGGGGCTGACCGAAACGCTCTTCGAGAGTGAACTGTTCGGGCATGAAAAGGGTGCGTTCACGGGTGCCACCACGCGCAAACCGGGCTTAGTTGAGACAGCGCAAGGCGGCACGTTGTTTCTTGATGAGATAGGCGACGTTCCGTTGGCGATGCAGGTGAAGCTGCTGCGCCTGATCGAGTCGGGTACGTATCGCCGTGTCGGCAGCGTCGAGACCTTGCACGCTAATTTCAGGTTGATTTCAGCGACTCACAAGCCACTGGAAAAAATGATGGAAAAGGGTGTATTCCGGCAAGACTTGTACTACCGCATCAGCGCTTTCCCGATTCAGTTGCCTCCACTGCGTCACCGGATCGAAGACATTAGCTTGCTTGCCAAATCATTTCTGCAACGGGTAGGTCCTGGCAAGCGCAGGCTGACCATAGATCTCGATGCTATGACGCAATTGCAGCGATTTGCCTGGCCGGGCAATATCCGCGAGTTACGCAATGTTCTAGAAAGAGCCAGTCTGTTCGCCGACGACGGCGTAATCCGCTCGGCCCATCTGCCGGCGGCGCCAGCGTCGATATCTCCTCAGGCCTCTAGCGCAACGCCTTTGGAAGGCGGCACGCTGGTACAGATAATGGCCACGTTCAAAGGGACCCGCAGCGAACTGGCCAAGCACATGGGCATTAGTGAACGTACTTTGTATAGACGCCTGGAAGCGCAAGGACTGGCCTGACCACATGTCAGCCTATGACTGCCAATCACTGCCATCATGGCAGATTGGCAGCATATTTACCTGCCAAGGCGTCTGGTGTCTTCGCACTTAAATAGTTAAGTGCTTGTTATTAAACAATAAAAATCACATTTCCCCGCTTGGCATGGCGTGTGCTAATTGCATAGTCATGACTAATTCCGACAAACGACTGCGGCGCCATCTGCTAATAGCAGTGCTCATCAAGCTGATGGTGCTGACAGTGCTTTGGTGGTTGTTCATCCGAGATTCGCGCGTCAGCGTGGACTCGAACACCATCGGCGACAGGTTCGGCGTACCCACCTCGACTCAAGGGGCAAGCAAGTGATTTCAGAACATCTGGTGGATTTGTCACGGCTGCAGTTTGCAGCCACCGCGCTGTACCACTTTCTCTTTGTACCTCTCACTGTTGGCATGGTATGGCTGCTGGTCATTATGGAAAGCGTCTATGTGATGACGGGTAACGTCATCTGGAAAGACATGACGCGTTTCTGGGGCAAGCTATTCGGTATTAACTTTGCCTTAGGCGTGACTACCGGTATCACGCTGGAGTTTCAGTTCGGCACCAACTGGGCGTATTACTCGCATTACGTCGGCGACATCTTCGGTGCTCCACTGGCGATCGAGGGGATGATGGCGTTCTTCCTCGAATCAACAATGATTGGGCTGTTCTTCTTTGGCTGGGACCGATTAAAAAAGGAACACCATTTTCTGGTCACGCTGTTGATGGCCATTGGTACCAACCTTTCAGCGCTGTGGATTCTGATTGCCAATGGCTGGATGCAAAATCCGGTGGGTTCTGAATTCAGCTATCTCACCATGCGCATGGAAATGGTCGACTTCTGGGCTGTGGTTTTCAATCCAGTGGCACAGGCAAAGTTTGTGCACACCGTCTCGGCCGGTTACGTCACCGGTTCGATGTTTGTATTGTCGATATCGAGTTGGTATCTGCTCAAGAATCGAGATGTCGAGTTTGCAAAGCGAAGCTTTCGGGTTGCGGCAGCCTTCGGCTTGGCGTCAGTGCTGAGTGTCATCGTCTTGGGTGATGAGTCTGGTTACACAGTGGGCGAGGCCCAGCAGACTAAGATGGCGGCCATGGAGGCCATGTGGGAAACGAAACCAGCACCCGCCGGCCTGACATTGGTAGCTAGCATCAACGAAGCTGAGTCGAAGAACAATTGGGAAGTTGAAGTGCCGTGGCTGATGGGGCTGATTGGCACCCGATCAGTCAGCAAGCAAATTCCCGGTATTCATGAGATCAAGGAAAAAAACCGGGCCCGCATCCTGCGCGGTATCACCGCGGTCAATGCGTTGGAAACGTTGCGTAAGCATCGCGGTGATCCAGCTGCATTGCAGGTGTTCGAAGAATATAAGGCAGACCTCGGTTTCGGCCTGCTGCTTAAAAAGTATGTCGAGGATGTCAACCAAGCCACGCCGGCCATTATAGATAAGGCCGTCAACGATACCGTGCCACGTGTAACACCTATGTTTTGGGCATTTCGGATCATGGTAAGCCTGGGTTTTGCGATGCTGCTGCTGTTCGGGCTGGCGTTCTGGAGCACCTTGAAGTCGACTTGCACACGACGCCGTTGGTTATTGCGTTTGGCTCTGTGCATGCTGCCTGCGCCTTGGATCTCCTGCGAACTTGGCTGGTTCGTCGCCGAATACGGCCGTCAACCCTGGACCATCTATGGTGTGCTGCCAACCCACATGAGCGTATCCACGCTCGGCGTCAACAACCTGTATGGCTCGCTAGCAGGATTCATCGTCTTCTACACCGCGCTGCTGGTGGTTGAAATGTTCTTGATGGTCAAGTTCGCACGTCAAGGCCCAGGGAGTCTCGGAACCGGCCGTTATGCCTACGACGCTAATTTGAAGGATAGCCACCATGCTTGATTACTACACCCTGAAAATTATCTGGTGGGCGCTGGTTGGCGTACTGCTAATCGGCTTTGCAATCATGGACGGCCACGATATGGGGGTCGGCACCTTGCTGCCTTTCGTTGGCCGCAATGATATGGAGCGGCGCGTGGTTATAAACACCGTCGGTCCGCATTGGGATGGGAATCAAGTCTGGTTCATCACCGCTGGTGGCGCATTGTTCGCAGCATGGCCCGTGGTTTATGCGACAGCCTTCAGCGGATTTTACTGGGCAATGATATTGGTTCTATGGGCGTTGTTTTTTCGCCCGGTGGGCTTCGATTATCGCAGCAAGATCAACAATCCAGCCTGGCGCAGCACTTGGGATTGGGGACTTTTCGTAGGGGGTACGGTACCCCCACTGGTGTTCGGGATCGCGTTCGGCAACTTGCTGCAAGGCGTACCGTTCCAGTTCGACGACTATTTGGTGTCAACCTACACGGGCAGCTTCTGGCAGTTGCTGAATCCCTTCGCCCTACTGACGGGCGTCGTCAGCAGCGCAATGATCACTCTGCAGGGCGCAAGCTATCTGGCACACCGCACTGAAGGCGTTATCCAATCCAGGGCCATCAAGGGCGCGATTAGCGCAGCTATCGTGCTGATCTGCTCATTCGTAATCGCCGGAATCTGGCTACAGTCGATCGATGGCTATCGTATTACGTCGGTGATTGATACCGCTGGGTTGCCGGACATTCTCGGTAAGTCGGTTGTACGCGAAGCGGGTGCCTGGATGGCTAATTATCGCCACTACCCTTTGTTGTGGCTGTTGCCTGCGATGGGATTGGTGGGCGCGGCGGGCGCAGCCATGCTGGTGATAGTGCGCCGTACACTCTCAGCATTTGTGGCGTCATCGTTTGCTATTGTCGGTGTCATCAGCACTGCGGGTGTATCGATGTTTCCGTTCATCATGCCGTCGTCGTCAATGCCGGCTGCGAGCCTGACGGTTTGGGACAGCGTCTCAAGCCATCTTAGCCTTGCCATCATGTTCTGGGCCGCGCTGATCTTCATGCCGCTGATTATTCTGTATACCTCGTGGGCGTACCGCGTCATGCGGGGCAAGGTGACCATCGCGCATATCAAAGCCAACGACCATTCAGCTTACTAGTGCCAGCAAAGGAGTAAAAATTATGTGGTATTTCGCCTGGATGCTGGGAGTCGGTTTCGCATTGTTGCTGGCTATATTGAATGCGATGTGGGGTGAAAACGAAGCAGGCCGAGCCAAGACCGACACCGACGAGGCGCAGTCATGATGCCTCGCGTCACTAACGCCCCACCACCTTCACAAATACATGTACTGAGTTTGGTTGTCGCTGTGGCAATCATGCTCGGCTGCACTCTCTACCCCCCGTTCATCGCAACCTCTGATGGGAGAGCTGACCATGCTCTCGCTACCGCGCTGTTCGCAGCCATGAGCGTTGCCTTTGTGAACGGGGTGGGTTTTGTCCCGCGCCTGACCGTTTGGCGTTTGCTCTTCTCGGGCTGGACCTGCCTTGCGGCGCTAGGGCTCGCCGGTTGGATAAAGTTCCTACATTGAGTGCTGATGGCATGAGTGAACGATTGAGTACCCAGGGTCCCAGCGGTCGGTTCGACGGTTGGTCAACGGCGAGAGAAATTGGCTGAGCAAATAGCCGTGCGTCGCATGGATCTGCACCCATTTAAAAGCTGGGATGGGGGTCCACTTCTAAGTGGGCACCCTCGTCTGGGCTTCGGCTTATCTGCCGCGTTGGCGATTTTGAATTGAAGATCACGAGCGATGTCGTGGCGCTGGGGTTTCTCACCGTCACCGGCGTCGCCCTCTATGCCATGACGCGGCGGACTGCGTAAAAAACAGGCTCAAAACCTGGCGACGTGAAAGTTACACCAACTTTAATTTCTGCTTGGCGACTAACAAGGCACCGATGCTAAGGGCCGCCGCCACTATCAGATAAAAGCTCGGCGCCAGTAGAGAGCCTGTAAGCGCGATCAAGCCGGTCGCAATCACTGGCGCAAAACCTCCGAAGATAGTCACGGATAAGTTGTAGCTCAGAGACATGCCCGTCACCCGAGTCGGGCGTGGGAATACATCAGCCATTAACGATGCCAGGGGCGCGAAGTAAACCGCTTTGATAAGCGCCATCATCGACACGACCAATAAGAGCGAGGTTGCACTGGGCATTTTATTGAGCCAGAAAAAGGCTGGAAAAATCGCCAGGATGTAAACGATCGAGGCCCAAAGCATAATCTTGATGCGGCTGATATGACCCGTTATCCACCCGACAATCGGCGTCACCACCGTGAGGATCAGGCCCCCAGTGAGGGTGGCTAGAAAACCCGACGATTGTGGGATGTTCAAGGTGGTTGCTGCATAAGAGGGCATGTACTTGATCATGAAGTTTGATGCTGTCGATACGATGAGCACCCCCATCGCGACCAAGAGCAACGTCTTTTGCGAGAGAAGCACTTCTCTTAAAGGCTGGGCGCCGGGTTCGCTTTCCTTGAAGTCGGGGGATTCATCAACAGTGCGGCGAATGTAAAGTCCAACTGGGCCCAGGATCAAACCGAAGAAGAAAGGTACGCGCCAGCCCCAATCGAACATTTGCTGATCGTTAAGATGCATCGTCAAGAAATAGCCAAAGGTCGATGCGATGACCACGCCAAAGCCTTGGCTAGCAAACTGCAAGCTGGCGACAAAATTGCGGGTCTTTTGTGGGGCGTGCTCCATCATAAACGCTGTTGAACTACCGAACTCCCCTCCGGCGGAGAAGCCTTGCAGCAGACGCGCGAGCAAAATACCAATGGGAGCAACGATCCCTATTGCCGCGTAACCGGGGATTACTGCAATCATCGCAGTCCCGATCAACATCAGCAGTATTGATAGACTCAGCGCCTTCTTTCGCCCTTGTCTGTCGGCATATGAGCCCAGGACGGCGGCGCCCAGCGGACGGATTAGAAATGAAATGCCAAATGTAGCGAACGCCAGGAACAGCGATACGGCGGGAACCGCGGCAGGGAAAAACACCTTGCTAATGGTTAACGCAAAATAGGCATAGACCGACAGGTCAAACCACTCAAGTGTGTTTCCAATCAACGCGGCAGCCACAGGTTTCCAGATGGATTTCCCCAATTCGACCGCAGGTGTAACGGTGGATGATAACGCTGGCATTCTAGACGCTCCTGATTTTTTGTAAGTGTGTGAGCGGCAGATTCAAAAGACTCGGCATGACCCTGATTTTTATTATGTTCAGGCCTAAGCCACGTGACCCAGATCCCAGAAAAGCGCGGTCATGATTTCCAGGCCCTCAAGGATCACCGATCCCAACATATGTTCATCCGGGGCATGTTGAGAGCAACCTGGGTAGGAGTGCGGTATCCACACTGTCGGCAACCCGAGGACGTCAGAAAAAATGTCGTTGGGCAGGGTGCCTGCAAGATTGGGTAAAACGGCTAGTTGTCGAGGCGTGGTGTCGGCAATCGACTTTTTCGCGAAGCGTACCCACTGGTTGTCGGGATCCAGGCGAGTGGCAGGCGTGCAACGATCAATCACTATGTTGACCTGGTGAAAGCCTTCGGCATCCAGATGTTGACGCAGTAGGCTTTCCAGTTTCTGCCAATCAGTTCCTAACACGAACCGTAGCTGGCAATAAGCAATCGCCGACGGCGGAATGGCATTCACCGGCTTTGCAGGATTACCCGCAGTAAACGCCAGGATTTCCAGCGTGTTCCAGCCAAAAAGCTTTTCACCCAAGGTCAAACCGGGCTCGCCCCATTGAACATCCAGCGTTAACCCCAATGAATGCTCATCAACGCCCAAGTCGTGGATCGCTGCGCGCACGGAGTTGGGTATCGCGCAGGGGACAAGCCCTCGACAGCGAATACGGCCGTTTTGATCGACCAAACTCGCCAGCGCATTGCTCAAGACCACCGCGGGATTGGACATAACCCCACCCCAATTGCCTGAGTGCAATCCTTTATCGCGCGCATTGACCTGGAGAGAAAACAACGCCGAGCCTCGGGAGCCTAGAAATAGTGTGGGGCGGCTGTCGTTCAGACGTGGGCCATCCGACGCGATGAATACATCGGCTTTAAAAAGCTGCTGATGAGCCTCGCAGACTTCTCGTAGCCCGGGAGATCCGCATTCTTCGCCCGTTTCGAAGAGGACTTTTACGTTAAACCCTAAACGGCCTTCTCGTGCCTTGATGACCTGTTCGAGCGCCGTGAGGTTGATGCTGTGTTGGCCCTTGTTGTCGGCGGTGCCGCGTCCGTACCAGCGATCACCTTCAATCGTCAACGCCCAAGGGCTGAGTCCTTCTCGCCATTGCTCGTCGTAACCCAGTACGACGTCGCCATGCCCGTAGGTCAGCACCGTCGGTAAGTGTTCGCCTTCGATTCGCGAAGCGAACAGCAGCGGGCCAGCCCCTTTCGGGTTCTTAAGCGATTGGCATTCGAAGCCCATCCTCATTAGGGCAGGCGCTATCTCTTCATCGAGATACCGCGCCAGTTCTGGAGCCTGGTCAGGGTCTTGGCTTTCACTGCGAATGGCGATACGACGACGCAGGTCGGCGGCAAAATGTCCATCGGACAAGTATTGGCGAACGCTGGCGAGAGCCTGAGGCTTGGACATAACAGTTCCAGTTACGGCTGAAAGATTCAGGCCAATATAGAAGTCACGTATCGCACTGTATATTGCTGTTTTTTGACGATAGGCATCTAATTTGTAGATGCCTTATTGAAGGGTATCCTCATGGACTATCGTTACTTCCTGGCAGTAATCGACTCGGGATCGCTTGCCGCCGCCGGTGAACGCTTGCATATCGCACCCAGCGCCGTCAGCCGCCAGGTCGCACTACTGGAGGGCAGCATCGGGGTGCCGTTGTTCGAGCGTCGGCCACGCGGCATGGAACCTACCGCCGCGGGTAATGCACTGGCCCATCACGCACGACGTGTCTTGCTGGAAGAGCAAAACCTGCTGTCGGAGTTGCGAGTCGGTGACTATCCCGGCGCGAACGTCATTCGTTTGGTTTCAACGGAGGGGCTTTCACGTTATTTCCTGCCTCATGTGCTGAGCCAGCATTACCAGCAACATCCCATTTTCCAGTACGTGCTTGAAGTGACCTCACCCCAAGAATGTGTGGAAAAGGTGATGCGCGGTGACGCCGATGTAGGCTTGACCTTTAGTACCGAGCCCACTGAAGGTGTCGAGGTTCTTTACTCAGGTCGTTCGCCTATCCGAGCTGTGATGCGCGCGGGACATCCGCTCTCCCAGCACAAGCAATTGCCGCTGCGGTCTCTGTTGTCTTTTCCTCTGGCGCTCACGCCCAAAGGAACCACCCAGAGGCAGCTGTTTGACCTCGTCTGTCAAATGGAAAGTCTGAAGTTCAATCACGTGATGACCTGCAATTACTCCGGCGCTATCCATGAGTTTGTACGTCACTCCGACACGATTGCGTTTGGCGGTGCTATCAGCCAACGCGTGAATCATAGCGATGACCTTATCTCGATCCCATTATCGAATCCGCGATTCGCAGATCGGGCTATTCAAGTATTGGTCATGCCCAGGCGCTCGCTGCCAGGATCACTTCAGCTATTTACGGATACCTTGATCGAGCACTTGGAACGCGTAGGCTAACTATTTCCCCTCTCATCTACGTCTTGGACGGCGGGCTGCCGCGCAATACATCGGTGCCTTGTATCGGTGTCAGTTGCACCGGCTTGCCACTGCGCGCTGACTCATAAATGGCCTCCATGATGCGTTGGTCCTGTAAGCCTTCTTCGCCTGGCGTCCAGGGTTGCTTGCCGGTAGCAACGCATTCGGCAAAATGGTCCATCTCAAGGGCGAACTGATTATTTTTCTTGGTAGTGATCTGCTCAATACCAGGCGCAACGAAGTCACGGGTGTCCTCTGCGATGCGACTGCGTTTGAGTTGCAGCCCTTCATACGAAAAAGCCGGGTCCATATCGGCCCAGCCGGTGTCACCCAGAACGCGGTAGCGATTGGACCCGAAGGTTGCGTAGCTGGAGGTGCATTGCACACGGACCCCGCTTGGGAAACGCATCTGCCACAGCATGGCTTCCTCGACCTCCACAAAGCGCGGATCGCCTTCAGTGCTGTATTGGCTAGCCGACACTTCAACCGGTTCCTCGCCCAGTAAAAACCGCGCAGTGTTCAAACAGTAAAGGCCGATGTCCGGCAAGGCTCCGCCGCCAGCCAGGGCTTTTACATGGCGCCATTGGTGGGTGTTTTCCTTTGACTGGTTTTGGCAATTCGACATGTCAATCAGCTTGATCTTGCCCAGTACCGCGCCCTCGCGCACCCAGGCCATGACTTGGCGATGCTGCGGTTCGTACTGGATTCTGTAGGCGATCATCAACAACCGATTGGCGGCCTTGCACGCATCAATCATGGTCTGGCAATCGACGACGGAGGTTGCCATGGGTTTTTCACACAAAACGTGCTTTCCGGCCTTCGCGGCCCTGATCACGAAGTCTCGGTGCAGGGCGTTAGGTAATACGATGTACACCGCGTGCACCTCAGGGTTGTCACGCAGTTGGTCAAACGTTTCGTAGTTATAAAGGCTGGTTTCGGGCACGTCGTACATCGCCGCCACCTGTCGCGCCTTGTCAGGGTCGCCGCTGACCAGTGCCGTGACTCGGCAGCGTTTGGAAGTCGCCAGCGCCGGCATGATTTCCTCCAGACTCAACCGGCCCAAGCCCACGATGGCAAGCCCCAGGCGCCCATCGCGGCCCAATTGCACGGGCATCTCGGATTTCTCGGTTTTGTCTTCTTGCATGGGCGGGAGGCTGACTGCCTTGGGCAAATCCTTGGCGGGCTCCGCATTCATTTGCCCATCCGCGGCGGTCGCGGCTTGCGCCCAACTTGATTGGCCAGTGAGTCCAAGCACGCTGGCAGCCGCTACCGTTGAACCGGCCGTAAGCAAGAAGCGGCGACGCTCCGCAAAGGGGGCAGAAATAGTTATGTCCATTGGCGCGGTCCTGGGCAGTGGGATTTGCCTATAGAAGCCCAGGTCACGAGATCAGTTCCACGTTTCTGCCAAGCGACGTAAAGGCTATACCTGCGCCATGCCCCCATCGATACACAAACCGGCCCCGGCGATGTAGCGGCTTTCGTCGCTGGTCAGGAACAGGGCCGCAGCGGCGACTTCTTCCGGCGTGCCAATTGCGCTACTGCCGCCGGTGACGAGTGCACTCTTTCCTTCCAGTGCTGACATGGGTAGATCTCTGAATCAGGTTTACACCAAGATATATTTCATATATCTGGTGTCAATCACGCACCTGACTTAGCCTAGGCATAGCCGAGGAAACCCCAATGCCCAAAACGCAAGACACCGTCATTGTCGAAGCCGTCGCCACGCGACCCATTCTTGAGCAGATTGCTAACAAATGGTCGGTGCTTATTCTGACCGTCGTTTGCTCGGAGCCTGCGCGTTTCAACGCCATCAAACGGCGTCTGGAAGGGATTACTCACAAGGCGTTGACCGAAGCGCTTCGCCGCCTGGAGAGAAACGGGCTGGTCTCGCGGCGCGTGATTACCTCATCGCCCATTGCGGTGGAGTATTCGCTTACCGCCCTCGGACATTCACTTCGGGAACCTTTTTCAGCGCTGTATGCGTGGGCAGTTCAGCACCAGGGTGAGGTACAGACCGCTCAAGTGGCGTTCGATCAGCACAAGTTAGCCAACTACAAGGATTAATCCATGGAATCGTCATTGGAAACGGTCGCTCTTTTTTGCCTCAAGTTGGCGCACGAGAAGGACGGCGACAGTCCGATTTTGCGTAAAGACATGGTGATGGATGGTTATCAGAAAGAAGTATTCGGCTTGCTTGTGCGCAGAGGTGATGTCAAAGCGATCCAGCTTAAAGTGGCCCAATGCCTAAGCTTGGCGCAATACGCTTTAGGCGGTACCGAAACGCCGCTCGGGAAAGAGCTTTATAAATTGTCAGATAGCTTTAGTCGCGTTGAGACGATAGCCGCGTTGGATGCCCCCTTAGCGGTACTCAAGCATTATTTAAAAGACGCTCAATAGCGTGGCCAAAGGCGAAAAGCAGGAAATCGATTGACCGGTCTTTAAAGTCTGTTTGCAGCGATGGATACGCTAGTTGTTAAAATTTTTTGAGGAAAATAGGCTGGATTTAAAACAGTCTTAGCGTTGTTAAAAAATCCAAGCCAAACCGGGGGCGGCACATGGGCAACAGAGTAGGTTATGGTCAGTTGGAGAGTAGACTTCAACGGCCTCGGTACTCTTGAGTATTGTGCGACTGTGGGGCGGACTTCTGATCTTCAAGCGTTACTTGATTTCGATATTCTCAAGCAATCCAAGCAGTTTATTGAATCTTTCAAAGCCGGCTTGCGCATTCTGGGAGGTGAGCTGGTTGGATGCCGAGCAGATGCATTTTACGTTCACTGGCAGCCCAAGCATCTATCGTTATTGGGATGCAACGGAGTGCGTGGTCTTTACTTTGGAAATGGCAAAGCAAGCGCTGGAAGTCGAGTTAAGAGAAGAGACCCAATTTCTGCACCGTTTTGATGTTTTGGTAAGCGCTGTCAGTGAGAGATATGACATCCGGGGTAACGTGCTGAATAAGCCAGTGAGGCAATGCCTTGATCAAAATGGCGTCGTTTCGCAAAACCGACGAAAGCAGTACCAGGGATTTGTAGACCCCGACGTATTTGACTTTCTTGAGCAATATGCTCTGGCGTTATTGGCTGATGGCCTTATCGAACAACCAAAAGGATATAGGGCTCCTGGTTCTGATATTTCGGCCGAATCCCACAAGGTCAGTAGCCTCCTCATCGCTTTTATACCGGTGTCTGGCTACTCTTAGGTCTTGCACAGGCGATGTTTCAATCAATAGGCATAAGATCCCTGCGTAAAATCGTTTGATGGCTCATTGATGTTAGTTATGATGTGCGCGCCGTAATGGGCAGCGAAGCTGGACCCGACCTTGCATGGGTATTTGCCTTGGTACTTTTTCTTACTTTCCGTGACAGGAATCTCGATGCTGGCGTACTCCAAAAAAAGCTTCCTTATCGCCGATGATTTTTCCGACTTTCGCAGTTCGGTCAGGTCGATGCTGCGCGAGTTGGGTGTGGTGGAAGTAGACACCGCCGACACGGGTGAGCAAGCTCTGCTCATGTGCGCGCATAAGCGCTACGACTTTATCCTGCATGATTTCAACTTTGGTGACGGTAAGAAAAACGGTCAGCAGGTGCTTGAAGACTTGATGGTCGACAAGTTGATGAGCCATGAATCGGTGTTCATCATGGTCACGGCCGAGAATAGCCAGGCCATGGTGATGAGCGCGTTGGAGTGGGAGCCGGATGCCTACCTGACTAAGCCCTTCAACCGTGCCGGGCTGGCCCAGCGCCTTGAAAAACTTGACCAGCGCAAGACGCTGCTCAAGCCGATTCTTCAAGCGCTTGACCACAATAAACCTCTCGAAGTATTGGCCGCCTGCGCCAAATTGACCGAGCAGGACCAGCGCTTTGCTCCGCTCTGCTTGCGTTACAAGGCCAATGCCTTGCGCGATCTGAATCAGCACGACGCGCTGGAAAGTTTCCTTAAAGGCGTACTGGCCGACCGCGCTACGCCTTGGGCGTATGCCGGGCTTGGCAAGTTATTGTTTAAACGTGGCAAGGTCGTCGAGGCGCAAGCGATTTACGAGCGGGCAATCATTGCCTTCCCGATGATGCCAACGCTCTACGACGGTCTGGCCGATGTACTCGTGGCCCAAGGTGAGGTCAAGCGCGCTCAAGGCGTGCTTGAAAGTGCGGTGCGTCTGTCGCCTTTGGCCGTACGTCGGCAACGGCTGCTGGGCAAGCTGGCGCTGGGTAATGAAGATTTTGAAGGCGCCTCCAAGGCCTATCGCCATGCGGTGTCCCAAGGTAAGTATTCTCGCTTTAAGGACCCAGAGAGCAACCTGGGCCTGGCGCAGGCGCTGATTAACAAAAATGGCGATAACGGCCTGGATGCGCGCTCCCGGGTCGAGGTCAACCAGACATTGGGAGAGGTCGCGAAGGAGTACGGCAGCAACCAAGGGCTGCAATTGCGCACCGGTTTGATGAAAGCCACCAGCCTGAAGCGCTCAGATCCTGAAGCTGCGGCGAAATTGACCCTGGAAGCGCTGGCACACCTTGAGGGCATGGATCACTTTTTTGGCGCCGAGGCGGCGCTATTAGTTGCCTCCCAACTCCAACAACTGGGTCACCCAGACGCAGGCGCCGGGATATTGAAAAGCTGCGCAGAAATCTACGGTGATGATCCCGCGATCATGCAAGGGATTGGTCGCCTGACCGATGATCCGGCGATTCTTGGTGCGGGCAAGGCCGCGTCTGACCTCAACCTGCAGGGCGTGCGCCAATACAAGGCCGGCAATATTGCCGAAGCCCAGGCCTTCTTCCGTCAGGCACTGGCGTTGCAATCGAAGAACATCAGTATCGCGTTGAACATGGTGCAATCCTTGCTCCATGCCAAGGGAATGCCTGCAGATGCCGAAGGGCTTGAAGAGTGTCGGGTGTGCCTGAAAATGATCGGCATGATGCCTGAGACTGATCCGCGCTATGAGCGCTACCAGAAATTGCAAAGCCGGGCGTTTGGCGCATGAACGATAACGGGCTCGACTTTTCGATGGTGATTGCTTCCGTCGTACATGACATGAAAAACTCGCTGTCGACATTGATGCATGCCCACAGCCAGTGGCTGATGCAACTGACCAAAGTTCAGCAAGACGTCCCAGAACATGGGGCCATTGAATATGAGTTTGCCCACCTCAACGGGATGTTGGTGCAACTGCTCGGGTTATATAAGCTGGGCGTTAATCAGTTGCCGCTACGCCCGGACTATCATGAACTTGATGACTTTATCGAAGCCCTGTTGGCCTGCCATCAGGACGTTCTGCACAGTCACGGACTGGTCGCGAACTACGAGGTCCAGGGTTTTGATGAACTTGGCTTCTTCGACCGTGAACTGATCAGCTCGGTGGTGGCGAACATCATCATCAATGCGGTCCGTTATGCGCGCCACGCGATATTGATCACCGCCCACGAAGAGGACGGCCAGTTGGTGTTGACGGTCAATGACGACGGCCCAGGCTACCCGGCGCAAATGCTTGAGCGCCAATCGGACTATCTGCACGGAATCAATCAAAGCAGCGGCAGCACGGGGCTGGGTCTTTATTTCGCCGCGCGCATTGCTGAACGGCATGAGCGCAACGGCGTGCGTGGGCACATTGAGCTCGCCAACGGCGGAAAGTTAGGCGGCGGTAACTTCAGTCTTTACCTTCCTTAGAACGCCGCTGGCATAATGCGACGCGACCACCGGGTGGTCGCGTCATTTTCTTTCTTGGTAACCCGGGAATCAGCAGATTCTAGGCAATTGCTCCCCAGTCAACCAATCCACGATCCGCCGTCCACCAAAGCGGGTCTGCATCTGCACGAACCCATGTGAGTCATCCAGAACAGTGCCGATGCGCACTGCGTTTTGGCCCAACGGATGGTTGCGCATGGCACGCAGCAATGGTTCGGCGTCGACGTCAGAGCAAATGGCGACCAACTTGCCCTCGTTAGCAATGTACAGCGGGTCGAGCCCGAGCAGTTCACACGCGGCTTCAACCTGCGGCAGCACCGGGATCATCGCTTCGTCGAGCAACATCCCCACCCCAGATTGACCGGCAATTTCGTTCAAGGTTGTGGCCAACCCGCCCCGTGTCGGGTCGCGGAGCACGCGCAGTTCGGGAGCCGTTGCGAGCATATGGGCCACCAGTTCGTGCAACGCGATGCTGTCGGAAAGAATCTCGGTGTCGAATTCCAGCGCCTCGCGCTTGGACATGATCGCCACGCCGTGCTCACCGATGCTGCCGGAGAGCAAAATCGCGTCGCCAGGGCGAGCGCGATGGCCGCCGGTATTAACCCCCGCAGCGACTACGCCAATCCCGGTGGTGCTGATGAAGACGCCGTCGCCTTTGCCGCGCTCAACCACTTTGGTATCGCCGGTGACAATCGGTACACCGGCATCCCGGGAGGCGCGGGCCATGGACTCGACGATGCGCTTGAGGTCGGCCAAAGGATAGCCTTCCTCGATGATAAAGCTGGCGGACAGGTAGAGCGGGCGCGCGCCGGTCATGGCCACGTCGTTGACCGTGCCATGCACCGACAGGCTGCCGATGTCGCCGCCGGGAAAGAACAGCGGCGAGACCACGTGGGCGTCGGTGGCCATGACCATGCGTTCGCCGGGGGCGAGTGCCGGGCTGAAGACGGCGCCGTCGTTGCCCTCACGCAGCCAAGCATTGTCGAAGGCGGCGACGAACAGTTCTTCGATCAATTGCGCCGAAGCGCGGCCGCCCGCGCCGTGGCTCATGTCGATGCGTCCGTCGCGCAGGTTTAGGGGGCGGACATAGCCGCGCTTGACCGGGGAACGAGCGTTCATAAAGCGACCACCTCAATATCCTTGTAGCGCCCGTAGGCGTAATGCGCAGCGCACGCGCCTTCGTTGGACACCATGCACGAACCCATGGGGTTCTCCGGTGTACACACGGTGCCAAACAGGCGGCAATCGGTGGGCTTTTTCTGGCCCCGCAGAATTGCGCCGCACTCACAGGCTTTGTGGTCCGGCACCGCCTTATATTCCAGGCCAAAGCGCACTTCGGCGTCGTAGCGGGCGAAGGCCGGGCGAATACGCAGGGCGCTGAGCGGGACTTCGCCGAGACCGCGCCATTCGAAACTGGGACGTAGCTCGAACACTTCATCCATCAACGCCTGGGCACCGGTATTGCCATGGCGCCCGACTGCGCGGATGAACTCGTTCTCAACCTCGGCCCGGCCTTCGTTGACCTGGCGCACCAGCATCAAGATGGCTTGCATCACGTCCAGCGGCTCAAAACCGGCGATCACCACCGGCTTGCGGTACTGAAGGGCGAAGCCTTCATAAGGCGCCGAGCCAATGACGATGCTGACGTGCGCCGGGCCGATGAAACCGTCCAGCTCCACCGCCGACGCGGCGTCATGTTGCGGTGCGGCGAGGATGTGGGAGATCGCCGCCGGGGTCAGGACATGGCAGCAGAGCACGCTGAAGTTATCCAGATTACGTGCCGCCGCTTCGCGAATAATCAGCGCGGTGGGCGGGGTCGTGGTCTCAAAGCCAATGGCAAAGAACACCACCTGCCGTGATGGATTCGCTTCGGCAATTTTCAGCGCATCCAGCGGCGAATAGATCATGCGGATGTCAGCGCCGTGAGCCTTTGCCCGCAACAACGACAGACCTTCAGAGGCGGGCACGCGCAGGGTGTCGCCGTAGCTACAGAGGATCGCCCCGTCTTCCAGCGCCAGCTTGATCGCCAGGTCGATGCGACCAATCGGCAGCACGCAGACCGGGCAACCCGGACCGTGGATCATGCGCACGTTATCTGGCAGCAATTCGCTCACGCCATAGCGGGAAATCGCGTGGGTGTGGCCGCCGCAGAATTCCATGAACCGGTAGGCGCGGTCTGGGTGCGCTTCTTCGCGGATGCGGGCTGCGATGCGTTGCGCCAACTCGCCGTCGCGGTATTCGTCGATGTACTTCATGAGGCTTCCGATTGCGCGCGGTTCAATTCGTCGAACATTTCCAGCGTGCGCTGGGCTTCTTCTGGATCAATCAAACCCAAGGCATAGCCGACATGGATAATCACGTAATCGCCGACCTGTGCTTCAGGCACCAGCGCCAAGGAGATTTCTTTGCGGATACCGCCGAGATCGACCAGCGCTGTGTCGACACCACGCAGTTCGATGACGCGGGCGGGAATGGCTAAGCACATGGGAGTTCCTCCAGCGGCGGGGCCGCTTGGCTTTCAAATTCGGGCCAGTGGGCGGCGATCCAGCCTTGGCCGAGGGCCAGACCGGCATCGCCGCAGGACACGCTGTGCGCGCTAAACACCTGCACGCCCTCGGCGCCAAGCAGGTGAGTAAGGCGCGCACTGAGCAGGCGGTTGGCGAAGCAGCCGCCACCGAGCACCACCGGCAAATTTCCAGGTTTTTGCAGCACCCAGTCTGCCAAAGCGGCGGCCAGCGCCAGATGGAACACGGCGGCTCCTTCGGCACTGCGGCCATGATCGGCCAAATCGAACAGTCGGGAGAGTAACCGGCACAGATCCAGCACGCCGTCAGACTGAATCCGCCATAGACCGTCGACGACCGGGTCGGCGTTCAGCGCCAAGTATTCGGTGGCCACACGCTCCAGCGCGATGGCCGCTTCGGCTTCCGCTTGCTGGCGCACACTGAGGCCAAGAATGCCCGCAGCCGCGTCGAACCAGCGCCCCGCGCCGCTGCTCGGCGGGCAATTGAGCTCACGGCGGAGCATGCCGGCGACGGTGCCAGCGCTTTGCTCACCCACCAGCGGACCCAGGCGCGGGGTGATTTCCGCGTCGCGGCCCAACAGGTGCAGCGAGGCGGCGGTCAAGCGCCACGGTTCACGGGCGGCGATGTCGCCACCCGGCAACGGCAGCGGCAGCAGATGACCAAGCCGACGCCAAGCGTGAGGCCCGACCCACAGTAACTCGCCGCCCCAAGCGGCGCCGTCACTGCCCAAGCCAACACCGTCCAGTGCCAGACCCATCACCGGCCCGTCGAGCCCATGTTCGGCCATCAACGCGGCAACGTGGGCGTGGTGATGCTGAACCGCCAGCGCCGGTACATCCAGCCGCTCGGCCAGGCTCACGGCCAGTTGTGAACTGTAGAAATCCGGGTGCAGGTCATGGGCGACCGCGCACGGGGTCGTCTCGGCCAGTGTCAGCAGACGTTCCAACGACGCTTCAAGGTCCAGGCAACTTTGCGGATCGCCCAGATCACCATGGACCGGCGACCACAGCACCTGATCGTGCTGGAGTAAACACGCGGCGTTTTTCAGCCAGGCACCGCAGGCCAATACCGGTGGCCAGACGTTCATGTTCGCAAGTTTTTGGCTGCGCACGTCAGACGCCCTCGGCCGGCGCCTTTAGCGCGGCCAGTTCGGCTTCCAGCGCGGCAATGCGCGCCGCTCGGCGATCCATTTTTGGCGCGCCGGCCAGCAACCAGTCGATCCAGGCATCCAGGCCGGTGCCGTCACGGGCGCTGAGCTGAATGATCTGCAACTGCGGATTGACCTGATGGGCGTAGTCCAGGCAGCGCTGCACATCGAAGTCCAGGTGCGGCAACAGGTCGATCTTGTTGAGAATCATCAATTGCGCGGCGGCGAACATGTCCGGGTACTTGAGCGGTTTGTCCTCGCCTTCGGTGACCGACAAAATCGCGACTTTGCCGGCTTCGCCAAGGTCCCACAGTGCCGGGCACACCAAATTGCCGACGTTCTCGATGAACAAAATGCCCGCAGGCTCGCCCGGGGTTTTTGGCTGATGGTTATGCGCGTGATGATTCGTAAGCAGCGGGGCTTTGGCGTGATGATGCTCGTGGCCTGCGGCATGCAGTTCATCGTGCAGCGGCAGGCGCGCATAGGCTTGGGTGATCATCCGCGCGTCCAGGTGGCAACCCTTGCCGGTGTTGATCTGGATCGCCGCCACCCCGGTTTCGCGGATGCGCTCGGCGTCGTGACGGGTCTGTTGGTCGCCTTCGATCACCGCCAAGGGCAGCCCGGACTGGCGTGCGCGCAGGGCCAACAGCGTGGCGCACAACAGCGTGGTTTTCCCCGAGCCGGGGCTGGACACCAGGTTGAGCGCCAACACGCCATGGGCGGTGAAGTTCTGCCGATTGCGGGCGGCGTGGCGGTCGTTCTCGCCGAGCACATCTTGTTCGATGCGGATCGTGCGTGCCTGGCTCAAGCCGGGCACTGAAACCCGCGCTTCGCCCGCGCCGTAATGCAGATCGCCAGTGGCGTCTACCTGCACGTCGCTATCGGGGGCTGCTTCGTTGCTTGGGTCTTGCTCGTGTGAATGGCCGGTACCGCAGCCGCAGACGACGCACATGGCGTTTCTCCAGATTTCTAATCAGAAATCAAATGTCAGTGATCCTCGACCTGGAGGTCGAGGATGCGTAATTCGGTGCCGCCGGTAGGCTGCAACCAGAAGCCGCCGCAGGTCGGGCAAGGTGCGCCGCGTTCGACCAAGGGCACGCTGGCGGCGCAGTCCAGGCACCAGGCCTGACCGTGGGGTTCTTCGATATCGATCTGTGCGCCGGCCAACAAAGTGCCCGGCGCCAATGCTTCGAGGGCGAAACGCAGCGCATGCACTTCGACCCCGGCCAATTTTCCGGCTTCAAGGCGCAAACGGCTGACGCGCACGAACGGATCGGCCGCCGCTGCTGCTTCCACAGCACTAAGAATGCCGCCCGCCAGACTCAATTCATGCATGGCTGGGTTCCTGGGTGGTTGTCCGGTCTGTTTTCAGCCCGGTTTCCATCGTAAACGCGATGCAGGGATCGAAGGCCGCCATCAATAACTCGGCCTGGCGCTGGCTGCGTGGATCGTCACTGGGTAACGATGATAGCGCCTGGGACAGAGCGCCCTGCGGGTGCATGTTCCATTCGGTGGGCGCAACGATTTGATAGTCGCTGATCTTTACGCCGTCGCCGTGACACTCCAGACATACCCGATGCAGCAACAGACCGCGAGCGGTTTCGCTCCAGGCCAAGGCTTCGCCCGTATCCAAGGCCAGTGCGCCAAGCGCCGGGGCGCGGGCATCGGGCAGCGACAGTCGGGCCAGTTCGGCGACCCGCGCGCCCAGTCTTAGCCAGGCGGTGCTGTAGCGTTCGGGATGGGGCTCACCCAATCGTGTCCAGCTGCCAGTTTCACGGGGTTGGTTGTTGAATTCGGGGCGCAGGGCAAAATCGGCGCAACGACTCAGGCTCTCGGCCACGGCGTGCAGCGCTGGGGTGTCGTTGATCAGTTGCAGCGCCTGCACCGGTAAATTCATGGTTTGTGCGTCTTCGCGGCAGTGGGCGAGGGCGCGGCTTAGCCAGTGGTCCTTGCGCGAGGTCCATTCCAGCAACGTGCGTTGGGGATCTTCTTCCCAGTGTTCTAGCCATGCGCGTACCGGGCCGCCGAGCCACAGACTCATGGTGGCTTCGGGCGCTTGATCCCAGGCCCGCAGTTCAACCGGCGAGCAGCGTTCAGCGCTGGGGTCAAGCAGCGGCGACCAGTTCAGCACGATACGCCGTAGGTGCTCACGGCGAGTCTCGGCCAACAACGCCTGGCTTGCGCCCCAACTGGCTTGGGCTTCACCCTGCAATGCCGCGTTAACGGCCAGTTGCGCAGTCAACCCATGGGCCTGACCGCACAGGCTGTAAAGCAACGGCAGACGTTGAGCCGCGGCCTCAGGAGGTTGGCCGCGCAGTAAACGGGCGGCCAGCAGTGGGCGCCCACCGATGATCGACGGCTGCTGGCCCGGTCGGATTCTGAGTGAACCGCCGAGTCCCGACAGGTTGTTGGCTGCTGTCATTGCAGATCACCGGACAGGCGGCCGAACAGCAGCGACCGACGACTGAGCGCTGGATGCGGCTGCGGCTTCTCTTCTTCTACGGGGCCGCGCAACAGCAGTAGCACCTGTTCGGCCGTGGCACGGGCGGCCGCTTGATCCGCGAACTCAAAAACTGGCGAAAACAACGAGCAGCTTTCGTAGGTGCCGAAGTCTTCATCGACTGCACCAATGAACGTCAGGTGTTGGCCACCGAACAGATGTTCACGGGAGGCGCCTTGGGCCAAGGGTGCACTCAAGGCTGGGGCCAACCACATCAGGTTCATGAACCAGGGCGTGATCAGAATCCCGAGCACCCCGCAGGACGCGTCTTCACTGGCAATCTGCGTGGAAAAACCGACGGCCTCGACCTCCAATACCGGATTGAGAAAGGGCAGGCCGCGCATTCGAGTGTCGGCGATATCCCGGAAATGGGCGGCCAATTCCTCACCGCGCAACTGCGCTGTGTCGGGCAATTCAGTCTGCGTCATTGAGCACCATGAACTGCTCGGCGGCGCCGTCGCAGTTCGGGCAGCACCAATGGTCCGGCAAGGCGGAAAACGGCGTGCCGGGCTCAATTTGCCACACCGGATCACCGTCCTTCGGGTCGTACACCCACCAGCAGATCTTGCACTCCAGGCGAGTGTCATCGCTGATGCGAGTGGAATCGCCTCGGTAGCTGCCTTCAAAGCTGGGTCTGTCCGTCATGTCACTGCCCTTCAAACCATTGGATAACATCTTCGAAACGTTCCAGCGAATCGCTGAGGTCTTCCGGCGCTGCGCAGATCACTTCTGGCAGGTCGGTGATCTCGATGGTGTCGAGAATGAGCGCATCCTGGGAATTGAAGTACGTGACGCGCCAGCAGTTGTGGATCAGGGTGCTGCTGATCCGGCAATTGCCGTAACCACGCGCCAATGCCCGCACTGGGCCGACCGGCAAACACACGTCGAGGAAACCAATGTCTTGCTCGGACAACGGCAGCAGCGTCAGGTTGATCACATGGGCCGGGCTGCCGGGTTGCCAGTGCTGAGTCTGGTCTTCGATCTCGGTGAGAATCGCCGGAGCGTTCATCACGCCCATCGGCAGCGCAGACCGGATATCAAAGGCTGCTGGCTGGGCTGCGTTACGGGCAACGCTGCGCAGTTGTGCGGGGGCGGCACCGACCTCGACATAATCTTGGCCTTCACCATAGAGGCGCCAGACCCCAGCGAAGATCGACTCCTGAATCCGCAACGGCGGTTCCACGACCAGCATGATGCTGACTTCGCCTTCACCGAGCAGTTGATCCAGCAGCGTGCGATCACCGACTTCAAGCCCGCTCAAATCGAGGCTTTCTGTTGCTTCACCGCGGTTGCAGGCATACAGCCGGTGCAGAAGGTCTTGCAACGCCTGACGTGCGCCGGGCAATTCGTCCAATTCTTCCGGCTCGGGCAGTATCGGCGCGCTGTGGGTGTACATGCCTTGGGGCATGCTGATGTATTCGAGGACTTCCTCTTCCACTTGGGAGCCGGGACCGAGATCGACCAGCGGAATATACATTTGCGGGGCCATAGGCGTTCCTCCGTTCACTGGCAACCACCGGTAGCGCCAGGCGTTTCGGCGAACAGGGGGATGCGGGCATTGCTCTGGGCCAAGGCTTTATCAGCCAGGCTCAGGTATTCGTCCCAGTCGTGCATGCCGTCGATGGTAGTGACGTAACCGCCGTCGCGCAGCCAGACCAAGGTCGGCCAGCGGCGCAGGGCAAAACGTGCCGCGATGGCTTCTTCTTCCGCGCGATGAACGACACCCAGCCGCAAGGTGCAGCCGTGGCGGCGGGACACTTCCTGGCGCAGTTCGGGCAAGACCACCGCCACGTCCAGGGATTCAGGGTGGCGCACCGGGTCGCCACACAGCAGCAACAGACAGTTGCCGCCCAGGGCGAGCCAGGCGTCGAGGTTCTCGCAGCCAATCCAGCTGGCGTCGAATTGCTCCACCAGCCGCGTGATCAGCGCAGGGATGGCCGGCGTGACAGGGATGGGCGCCATGAAAGCGGCGGATTCACTCATGTGGATTCCTTGAGGTTGGGCCGCACGGGCGCAGCAGCGATGGGTGATTGGCCCAACAGGGTGGCGAGCTGTTCAGCGTTCATCGCTGAAGGCAGGCTGAAGCCGGGCGCGGTGTCCGGCTCCGGCGCGTTGCCGAACATGGCCGATTCAAGCATGACCAGGGTCGAGTCGATTTCTGCCGCCCGCTGTGGGTCGAGGCGTTCGCGGGCGGCGTCGAGAAAGATCAGCAACCAGTCATCGACCTCGCAGGTGCCGACCAGCGAGGTGTCAATGAGCCGGTCCCGGCCGTGGCGGTCGCGGCACACGGAAGAGCCAAGGTTGGCACTTACCACTTGCATGGGCAGTCCGATGCACATATCAAACGCGCCTGGCGAGAATGCGTTCGTCACCGATCCGGCAAGCGTTCTGCGCAGAAGGGCGTTCGCCTTCGTAGCGGTCCAACTCCAAGTGCGGCAAGGTCACTGCCTCTTCATCGGTGAGCGGCGAAGCGCGTTGACGCGGCTCGGCACGCCAGGTTTCCAGGACCCGCACCGCTTCGGTCAACGCGCCTTCCATGGCCGCCCTGACGACCGGCCGCAGGCTGCCGCCGTAATCCATCATGTGCTCCGGCTGGCAACCGATCAGCAGCACCCGTTGCGGGAAATGACCGGTTAGTTGGGCCAGCATCAGCACCTCCTGAAAACCGGTCTGGTGCAGGCTCAACTTCTTGATGCCGAGAAATTTAGGCACTTCATCGTCGGTGACGAACTTCAACTCACCGGGGGTCAGGTTGTAATCGACCGCATCGAAAATCAGCAGGTAATCGGCTTCCTGCACATGCTGGATCAAGTACAAACCCTGGGTGCCGCCATCGATCAGCGCGACGTTGTCCGCGAACTCATAGCGTTGCTGTAACGCTTCGACACAGCGCACGCCGAAGCCTTCATCGGCCCACAGCAGATTGCCAATGCCCAACACGGTGATGCGTGGACGGGGCGATGCTGAGGTTTTCATGAGTGACTCTGCTGGTGTGTTCATTTTTTGAAGGTCTTGTAGCCGGAGATCATCCCGCCGATCAGGCTGAGGCGACCGTTGATTTCTTCGCGGACGGCGGCGTACACGTGCAGCCCTATGAAGATCAGGATCACCCACATACCGAAGTGGTGCAGGGTGTGGACTTGCTGGGATTGCCCCAGCAGCGGCAGCACCCAGCCGAACATCCGTTCTTGCCACGAGCCCATTTGCGACCCTTCGCCATACAGCGCGAAACCGGTCAGGACCATGAATATCGAGGTCAGCAGGAACACGAAAAACATGGCGAAACGCGACAGCGGGTTGTGCCCGAAGGTCGGCTCCGGGATCGGCCCGGCGAACAGGTAATAACGCAGCCAGATGTAGAAATCAGCCCAGTAAGCTTTGCTCAGCACCGGAACCGAGAACAGCTCGCGGGCGTGATGATTGCCCACCAAGGCCCAGTAGGTACGGCCCAGCAGGCCAATGGCAAACACATAGCCGGCGCTAAAGTGCGCGAAGCGGATGTAGCCCATGACGAAATGGGCGCTGGCTTCACCCGGTTGGGTGGCCAGTGGGGAGCCGATTAAATACCCGGTCACCGCCAGCACTAAAATGCAGGCGGCATTGATCCAATGCCACACGCGCACCGGTGCCTCGTAAACGTACTCCGGCAGGCCCATGGGGGTTTCAGTCTGAAGGGTCATATCTTCACCTTTGGAAGGGCAGGTGCCGTATCGCACCTGCCGGATGCCTGGGTTAATTACTCAGCTCACCTTGACGGTGCTCAGCTCGGCGCCGTCCTCGCTCATCACGTGGGTGGCGCAGGCCATGCACGGGTCGAAGGAGTGCAGGGTGCGCAGGATTTCCACCGGCTGATCGGGGATGGCCACGGGGGTGTTCATCAGTGCGGCTTCAAACGCGCCGATCTGTCCCTTGGCATCACGCGGGCTGCCGTTCCAGGTGCTTGGCACCACGCACTGGTAATTCTCGATGCGCCCGTCCTTGATGCGAATCCAGTGACCCAATGCGCCACGCGGTGCGGCGACGATGCCGACACCTTTGGCTTCTTTCGGCCAGGTCGCCGGGTCCCATTTCTCCACGTTGGCGGTGGAGCGGTCGCCGTTGCGGATGTTGGTCATTAACTCGTTCCAGTCGTCGACCATCAGCTCGGCGCAGTATTCGGCTTCCAGCGCGCGGGTCAGGGTGCGGCCGATGGTGCTCGGCAGCAAAATCTTGGCGCTGTAGTCGGTCTCAACTATGCCGAGGGTTTTCGGCAGGTCGTGGTTGACCGCTTGCATCGCGCCGTCGAGCTGTTCTTTGATGCGTTGGGCGCGGGGGTTGCCTTGGACAGCATGGGCATAGCCAAGGATGTAGCGAGCCAGTGGCCCGACTTCCATGGCATGACCGCGCCAGCGAGGGGATTTGACCCACGAGTATTTCGCGCTTTCGTCGACTTCCTCAATGGCGGTGCGAGTGCCTTTGGTTTTGGCGCCCAACTCGTAGTTGGCTTCAGTGATGCCATCCCACGGGTGCAGGCCCTTGTCGTTATCCGGGTAGTTGTACCAAGAGTGGGTGACGAATTCCTGCACCTGTTCAGGGTCGCGCGGGTCAACCGGATGAATTTCGTTCCAGTTGCCGTTGAGAATCGCGCCGCCCGGCAGTTGGTTGGTGCTCTCGTCGTAATTGACCTTCGGGTAGTTGCCGTAGTCCATCACGTTGGTCGCTGCCAGCCCGCCGCCGTGCAGCCAGCCTTTCTGTTTGTAGATGGTGCCGATGGCCAACACGTCCGGTACGTAAACGTTTTTGCAGAAGGTCAGGGCTTCATCGATGCGGGCGCGAACGAAGTTCAGCCGCTCCATGTTCAGCGGCGCCCCGGCGGCCAAATCGCCGTCGATGTTAATGGCGCACGGCACGCCGCCCACCAGGTAGTTAGGGTGTGGGTTCTTGCCACCAAAGATGGTGTGAATCTTGACCCACTCTTTTTGCAGGTCGAGGGCTTCCAGGTAATGCGTGACCGCCATCAGGTTGGCTTCTGGCGGCAGCTGGTAGGCCGGGTTACCCCAGTAACCGTTCATGAACGGGCCGAGCTGGCCGCTCTCGAAAAACTTCTTCAGGCGGTTCTGCACGTCACGGAAATAGCCCGGTGACGACAGCGGGTGAGCCGGCGAAACCTGTTGCTGCAATTCCGATGTGCGCTTGGGGTCAGCCTTGAGTGCCGACACCACATCAACCCAGTCCAACGCGTGCAGGTGATAGAAGTGCACCGCGTGGTCGTGGATTTGAAGGGTCTTGGCCATCATTTCGCGGATCAAGTGAGCGTTCGGCGGGATACGAATACCCAGTGCATCTTCCACCGCACGGACCGAGGCCAGCGCGTGGCAACTGGTGCACACGCCGCAAATACGTTCGACGAACGCCCAGGCGTCGCGTGGGTCGCGGCCCTTGAGAATTACTTCGAGGCCGCGCCACATGGTGCCGGTGGAGACCGCGTTGCGAATGATGTTATTGGCGTCGAGATTGACCTCGACGCGCATGTGGCCTTCGATACGGGTCACTGGGTCAACGACGATGCGTCGGCCAGTGCTGTTCAGGTCGAAACCCTGAGTCGAATAGTTGCTCATCGTTGGTCGTCCTGTCTTGTCGCTGGAGCGTCATGCGGCGCAATCGGCGCCTTGCTGTTGCTGGCGCGCTTGAGCGCTGTCACGGCGGCGTGCGCCGTTGCTGCGGCACCGATGGTGACACCGGCAGCGAGGCCGATTTGATCGGCATTGGCTTCCACGCCAAAGGCATTGATGTCCGTCAGGTGCTGATAGAACGAGCCCTTGTCCCAGAAACCTTCCTCGGAACAACCGATGCAGCCGTGGCCGGATTGAATCGGGAAGCTGGTGCCGCCGTTCCAACGCACCGTCGAGCAGGCGTTGTAGGTGGTCGGGCCCTTGCAGCCGACTTTGTAAAGGCAGTAACCCTTACGCGCGGCGTCATCGTCCCACGCTTCAACAAACTGGCCGGCGTCGAAGTTTGGACGGCGGTAGCATTTGTCGTGGATGCGCTGGCTGTAGAACATTTTTGGCCGACCCTGACGATCCAGCTCAGGTAAGCGGTCGAAGGTCAGCATGTACGTGATGACCCCGGTCATCACTTCGGCAATCGGTGGACAGCCCGGCACTTTGATAATCGGTTTATCGAAAATCACTTTGTGGATCGGCACCGCTTGGGTCGGGTTCGGCTTGGCCGCCTGTACACAACCCCAGCTGGCGCAGGAGCCCCAGGAGATGATGGCCTTGGCATCTTTGGAGACGCGCTTCAATTGCTCAATGAACGGCTTGCCGCCAATGATGCAGCTCATGCCGTCCTGGTTCAGCGGCGGGTTACCTTCAACGGCAAGAATGTAATTGCCTTTGTATTTGGTCATGACCTCATCAAGGATCGCTTCGGCCTGATGCCCGGCAGCGGCCATTAAAGTGTCGTCGTAATCCAGCGAGATCATCGACAGCACCACGTCCTTGGCCAGCGGGTGTGCGGAGCGAATGAACGACTCAGAACAGCAGGTGCACTCCAATCCATGGAGCCAAAGCACCGGTGTACGCGGCTTGTTTTCCATCGCCCATGCGATTTTTGGCATGAACGCAGGGCCGAGCCCCAATGACGTCGCGGTCAGCGAACAGAACTTGAGAAAGCTCCGACGTGAGATGCCCTGTCTGCGCATCACTTCATAAAATGTTTCCATCACCTAATTTCTCCTCCCCAGGAATCGTCTTCTACTGAGGCTGCACGCTGTTTTTAAGTTAAAAGCCATGCGGGCCCTGTCGGACAGACGAGGAAACGTCTGCCAGCAGGCGCGAGCGTTGATTCGGGGTGTGGGTGTTGCGTGAGCGAGGGTGCAGCCGTACGCAAAGGATCAAGGTGGCTGCAATTGACATGGACGGTTCAACTACTGGAAGTAATACCTGGTAACTACAAGACCTGTGCCATTTCGTCGCGGGTTAGACTATTGGCTATGAAAATCGCTTATCTAGCTGTTTTCAAAGGGTTTTATTTTTTTGGCCAGCCAGCGCAGGTTGGCGCTGGATTGCCGTGGGCGGACACTTTGTTTCCAGTGGTCTGCTGTACTGGTAACGAGGTGACCGTTATGGGGAGGGGCGTACGCGCGATGACGCTAGGCGGCCGGATAATTGAGGTCTAGCCGGTCGTAGCCTTTGAAGCGATAGAACAGCAGGGAAAGGATCCAGGTCACGGCGAAAAGTCCGACAATCAGGTAGCCAAGCAAGCCGAAATTGTCGTTCAGCGACGCGATCACATCCCACACGCCACCTTCCAGATTCAAGTTCGACGCCAGCAGGTTCGCGACTTCCAGGCCGCCCACCAACAGCGCCACCAACACCGACACCGAGGTGATGGTCAGGTTGTAGTAAAGCTTGCGCGCCGGTTTCACCAGCGCCCAGTGATAGGCACCGGTCATCATCACGCTGTCAGCGGTGTCGACCAGCGCCATGCCCGCAGTGAACAGGGCCGGGAAGACCAGGATCGACCAGATCGGTAAGTTCTGCGACGCCTGTGCGGCGGAAATACCCAGCAAGCCGATTTCCGTGGCGGTGTCGAAGCCCAGGCCAAACAGAAAGCCCAGTGGGTAAAGGTGCCAACTGCGGCTGATCAGGCCGAACAGCGGTCGCACCAGCCGGGCAATCAGACCCCCACCAGCCAGCAGCGTATTCATTTCCAGTTCGCCGACCCGCTCGCCGCGCCGAACTCGGCGAAACGCCAGGTAAACCGAACGCAGAATCACCAGATTGATCACCGCCACCAGCAGCAGAAACAGCGCGGACACCGAGGTGCCAATCAGCCCACCGATACCGTGCAGCGCTTCGATATTGGCCTTGAAGGTCGAGGCGGTTAGGGCGATGACCAAGGTCGCGAGAATCACGATGGTGCTGTGGCCGAGGGAAAAGAACAGACCCACGGTGGCAGTGGGCTGGCCTTCTTGAATCAACTTGCGGGTGACGTTATCAATGGCGGCGATATGGTCCGCGTCCACGGCGTGACGCAACCCGAAACTGTAAGCGAGAAACGCCGTGCCCAGCAGCAGCGGAAAGTCGCGAAAAGCGATGAAGGCCCAGATCCAGACCAAAAGGTTCACGGCGAACAGCCCGACGAAAATCGCCGCAACGCTGCGCTTGAAGGTCAACGGCGTAGCGTTTTTCACGGCTCCGGCGGTGGTGGATAAAGGCATGGAGACTCCGCGAGGAAGGGTGACAGTCAGAAAATCAGAAGAAAGCATCATACAAACCCTGTGCCAGTACCGTACGGCGGCGCAGTTACGGAGGGAGCGTTATAGGCACTGGAAACTGGTTTTGCACTGATTATGGCCAAGTGAATACTTACTTTGCAGCAGATTCGCTCCGCGCTGGGGGTTGGACGCATGCAGCCATAATTCTGTGGGAGCAGGCTCGCCTGCGAAGAGGCCGGAAATCGCGCCGCTGATATTGAACCGAAACCTACGGCGCCTGAATTGACGCTTTCGTTGGCAAGCCAACTTCCCACACAGGGTGATTTGGGTTCGCACGAGCTCAGCGATGGCATCGCAGAACCGAATGTGTGGGAGCAGGCTTGCCTGCGAAGAGGCCGGAAATCGCGCCGCTGATATTGAACCGAAACCTACGGCGCCTGAATTGACGCTTTCGTTGGCAAGCCAACTTGTATGTTTAGACTTGAAGGGGTGGGAGCAGGCTTGCCTGCGAAGAGGCTGGCAATCGCGCCGCTGATATTGACCCGAAACCTACGGCGCCTGAATTGACGCTTTCATTGGCAAGCCAACACAGGAATTGGGCAGCTTCTACGAATTTAATTATGACCAGGCAGAATCAGCGTGAACTCCGCTCCACCATCCGGGTGGTTGCTGGCAATCAACCGGCCTGCGCAGCGTTCGACGATGCTGTAACTGATCGACAGCCCCAAACCGGTGCCTTTGCCAACCGGCTTGGTACTGAAAAACGGATCGAACACTTGCGTCAGATGTTCGACCGCAATGCCGCCGCCGTTATCACGCAGTCTTAATGTGACCCAATGGGGATCCTGTTCGACACTTATCCACAGTTCCGCCGTTTCCCGTCCGGCGGCTTGGGCGGCGTCGTAGGCGTTTTGCATCAGGTTCATCAGCACTTGCAGCAACTGCCCGCTGTTGCCATGTACGACCGGCTCGCCGCTGGGTTGCCAGTGAATGCGCAGGTCTGGTGCACTGCCACGGGTGATCCAGTGAATGGCCCGTTCGACCACCTCATTGAGCGCCACCTCGCCCAACGATTCGCGGTCCACCGCTGAGAACCTTTTCAGCGCGCTGACAATATCGGCGGTCCGTTGCGCGCCTTCGATGGTGCCTTCGATCAATGACGGCAAATCGGCCAGCAATGGGTCAATTCGCAGTTGTCGGCGCAGGGTTTCACGGACTTCCTGGGGTTCGTTAGTGTTGACCGCCTCCAGATAACGTTCCAAACGCTCTCGGTATCCGCCCAGCACGTGGGCATTAGCCAGCACGAAGCTGATCGGGTTGTTCAGTTCATGGGCGACCCCGGCGACCAAGCGCCCCAGCGAGGCCATTTTCTCCGCGTGGAGCAATTGTTGTTGAGTACGCTTGAGCGCCTCGTGGGCTTCATGCAATTGCCGATAGGCGTGCTTCAACTCCCCCAGCGGACGCCCGACCAGTACATGCCCGACACAACGGCCCGTGCCAACGCTACGCACGGTGCAACTGATGTCCACCGGCAGTGGCGCACCGAGGGGATCCTTGAAATTCAGTTCCAACGTGGCGCTGGTATTGGGCCGACGCAGACCGCCGAGGGTCTTGCGCAGCTGTTCTTCACTGTGGGAGTCGGCCAGCAATGCATAAACCGGGCTCCCGAGCAGCGCGCTTTCGTCACGCCCCACCAGTTTGCGCAGGGCATTGTTGGACTCTTCGATGCGCCCCTCCGGGTCGCAGGCCAATAGCACGTCAGACATGGACGACAGCAGCCCGGCGATGAACTGCTGGGACTGTTCCAGCTCGGCGTTCTTTTCTTCCAGGGCGATTTCGTCCTGCACCAGCTGCGAATAGACCTCGTCCATCTTGCCGATCACTTCGAGCCAAGCGTCCTCGTCGAGGGTGCCGGGCGGGGCTTTGCGTGCCATGGCGTTCTCCCGGTTCAATGCACTGTACACACCATGCACGGGTCGAATGAACGAACGATATGTTGCACTGCAACCGGGGTTTTTTCGCCAGGCAACACCGCCGCACCTTCCAGTGCTTGCTCAAGGGCACCGGGTCGGCCCTGGGCGTCACGCGGGGAAAAATTCCAAGTGGTCGGGGCAATGATCTGATAACTGGCAATGCGCCCTTGCTCGACCTGAAGCCAATGGCCCAAAGCACCGCGCGCCGCTTCAGTGAGGCCCACGGCGCTGCCATTGTCCGGCAGTTCCGCGGTGCGGTAGTAGGGTTCACCGGGTCGCAGGGCCTGCAACCATTGCTCCATCAGCGGCACCACGTGGGCCAGTTCCATCAGCCGCGCCAACACCCGGGTGTAAACCGTGGCCCCGCAACGGGCGGCGGCATCGCGCAACAATGGGTGTCCGGAGATCAACTGCCGGGCGAGCGCGCCGGTTTCGAGCACTGCCCCCGCCAGTCGGGGCGCTTTGTTCCAGGTATAAGCGGCAGGCTTTTCTACCAGCGGCTGAGTCTGGCCTTGGGCTGGATGCAGCGGGCCGTCGGCGTCATCCAGCCAGGCATGGGCGGCGTCTTCGCGAATATCCGACAGCTCCAGATCTTCTATCTGCTGCGTAACCCCATTCCATACACCCTGCGCAAATACCATCTGCCCATCAGGTTGCGGATAGGCGCCATAGGATAGATACAGCCCCGGCCCCGGCCCGGAATGTTCCAGACCACTGTCCAGCGCGATGTCGAGGAACTGGCGCAGGTCGCCCTGGCCCGGCGCTTCAGCCAGCCAGGCCCACAGTTCGTTTTCGCTGCCCAGCCCGATGATGCGCTCCAGAGGGGTGGCGAACAGCTCAGTTTCCAAGAACTGACGGAACTCGCGAACCCGCATCAGCAGGCGCATGCGCTCGGCAGCATCAATGGCGCGGGTCGAGCCGCCAGGCTGGATCGAGCCTGTGTGCGGCCATTTACCGCCCAGGGTGCCGATCAAATCCAGTAAGCGTTTGCGCGCGGACAGTGCCAGCCGTTGCTGGCTGCCGTGGCCCGGCGTGAAGCGCGCCTGAGCGGCGGCGTACCAGCGGCGTTCGGCATACACCGGGCGAACGAAGTCCGGCATGAAAAATAAGTAGAAATGGCTGAGATGGTCGGCCAGATTTTCCGTCGCGGCCATCAGGTTGATCGTCGCCAAGCCGTTATCCGGCGGTTGAACACCGGCCAATGAAGCCAGCGCGCGGGCGGCGGCAATCGACTGCGAGACCGAGCAAATCCCGCAGATGCGCGGCGCGTACACCAGCGCATCGAGGGGCGAGTGCTGCAACAGAATCTGCTCAAAGCCCCGAAACATCGTCGCGTTGACCTGCGCCGAACGCACGCGGCCCTCCTCGACCTCAAGTTGCACTTCGAGGTCACCTTCGACGCGATTGAACGGACCCACCACCAGACGAGACATAAAACATTCCTAGTGCCGTGGAAGACGCACGATGGGGGCGATGAGTTGATGGTCGGCCGTGGCGTTCAGCTTGACCCGTTTAGGCGTCGCCGATTTGGACAACGCAGACAGGGCGACAAACCAGGCTTTGGGCATATCAGTCGGCAAACCAACGGGAATCCCGGCCACCTTGGGCGTGAGGTTGAACGCATGCCCCGGCTCCTCGAAGCCCGGCGCCGTGCAATTGATGCAGGCATAGCCGCCACGGGTGCAGGAGCCTTCACCGTTCCAAAGGCGCGTGTTGCAATCGGCGTGGGCCTGAGTGCCGACGCAGCCGAGGTTTTCCATCATGCAGCCAATGTCCGACGGCTTCTCGGCACTGGCTTTGTATTCGTAGAATTCGTTGCGGGTGCAACCGTGATGAACCAACTGATCAGCGTAAAGGCGCGGCCGAGCGAGGATGTCCAGGTCAGACTCGACGAATAATCCCGCAGCCAAAGCCATGAGCGTATCGGTGACCCAGCCCGGATGCGTCGGGCACCCGGCAACGTTGATCACCGGCAAACCCCGACGTGAGCGGTAATCTGCGCCCAATAAGCCGCCGATTCGGTGCCCGTCGTATTGCAAGCCGCAGGCATCGGTGGGGTTGTTGCCGGCAGCGGTGATTCCGCCATATGCCGCGCACGTGCCGATGCCCAGTGTGTATTCGGCGATACCGGCCAAATCCCGGACCCAGTCGATCATCGCCCGACCGCTGCCAGCCAGCATGTGGAAACGCCCGGTGCCGTTCGGCCCGCGCAGCAAGGAGCCTTCGATGCATAACGCATCCAGGCGGGTGCGGCCCTGTAAGCAGTCGTTGAGGATGTCGAGCATTTCGTCGCCACTTTCCAGCGACAGCGAGGGATGCCAAAGCAGCTCGATTCCGGCGTTGCGCCACATGCCGGCGAAGTCTTGGGTGTCGGCGCACAGCAATGACATCGTGCAGCCGCCGCAGCCGCCCGATTGCAGCCAAAGCACGTTGAACGCTTTACCTTCCATCAAGATTCCTCCAGCCCGAAGCGACGCAGCTTCTGGCGCAACCCTACGCGGGACAGACCCAATTCACGCGCCGCGTGGGTCTTGTTCCAACGATGACGCAACAACGACTCTTTTAGCAGTGTTGCCTCAATGGCGTCGAGTTGCTCTTGCAAGGTGCCGGTCGGACTTGAAGTGGGAAGGCTGGCGGCCAGGGCAAGCCGGGCCTGACCTTGCAGCACTCGCCAGGAGAACGCACGGGCATTAATTTGTGCGCCGTCAGATAGGGCGGCGGCGCGGTAGATCTCGTTGCGCAATTCGCGAATATTGCCGGGCCAGGAGTAGCCGATCAGGCTGGCCATGGCATCGCTGGCGAACGTGAGTCCCGGCAAGTCAAGTTCCAGACGGGCGTCATCGAGCAGTTTGTTGGCAATTGGCAATATATCGGCACTGCGTTCGCGAAGCGGCGGCAGCGCCAGACTGACGCCCGCCAGCCGGTAATAAAGGTCGCTGCGAAAGCGCCCGGTGCGCACGTCTTCTTCCAGGTCGCGGTGGGTCGCGGCGATCACCCGCACATCGACCCGCACCGTGCTCGATGCGCCCACCGGGCGTAGCTCGCCTTCCTGGAGAACCCGCAGCAACTTGACCTGAAACGCCGGCGACGTATCACCGATTTCGTCGAGCAGCAGCGTGCCGCCATTCGCGCGTTGAAACAGGCCTACGTGATCCTGATGAGCGCCGGTAAAGGCGCCGCGCTTGTGCCCGAACAGCTCGGACTCCAGCAGGGTATCGGGCAACGCCGCGCAGTTTTCCATGACAAACGCGTTGGCGGCGCGGGGGCTGGCATAGTGGATGCCGCGAGCAAGCAGCTCTTTACCGGTACCCGACTCACCCAGCAGCAGCACCGACAGGTCATAGCGGGCGACCCGTGCCGCCATTTCACAGATGGCGTCGAGCGGGCCGCCGGCAGAACGCACGATGCGTGAAAAGTCGAAGGCATCCCGAACCCGTGTAAGGGCCTCTTGGCTGCGCCGACGCAATACCGGCGTCCCGGCGCGCAGCTCAAGATCAAGTCGCTGCATGTGGTTTTGCAGTGACTGGCTTTCCACCGCGCTGCGCACCGTGCTCAGCAAATGCTCCGGCAACCAGGGCTTAAGCAGGTACTGATAAATCCCTGCGTGGTTGATGCCGTTGATGATGTCTTCTGAATCGGTGTAGCCGGAAAGGACAATCCGTACCGACTCCGGCCAGCGCTCCCGGACTTCCTTGAGGAACTCAATACCACTCATGCCGGGCATGCGCTGATCACACAGAATCACCGACACCGGATGCTGTTCAAGCAGCGTGCGCGCCTCAAGCGCCGAATCGGCCAGCAGCACCTCAAACTCCTGATTCAACACCCGCGACAACGATTCTCGCGAGCGCCGTTCGTCGTCCACCACAAGAACTGTTGGCAGATCAGATGGCGTGTCAGAGGTCGAAGTCATGGGCAGACAAAGAAGAGAATAGGAAGGTTCACGACGATGCCGAGCTGTTGCGAATGAGGGGCGATAGTAGCATGGCCGTGGTCGACGGGCGGGTGGTTTGCGGGGTCATCCGATTCATCCGTGTTTTAATCTTCAGGATGTAGCAGAAACTCCGAAACGTGCCTGCTGCTGTCAGCCACATAACTCAATGACTTGAAAGTTGCGATGTTCTCGTGAAGCCGCAACGGCTCTGGGATTTCATTGTGGGAGCAGGCTTGCCTGCGAAGAAGCCCGTAGTCACGCCGCTGATATCGACCTCAAACCTTGGGTTACCTGCAATGACGCTTTCGTTGGCAAGCCAACTCCCACAGAGACTTTTGGCAGACACGGAAGAGTAGGCACTGACATCTGATCGCAGCCTTGCGCAGCTACAGAGACCTTTGCAGCGCCAGAATCCGTGGGACCGAATTCATTCGGGAAGAGGCTATGTCACTCTTTAAATCCACTCCCGAATACATTCGGTCCCACCGGGATTGGTTGTTCCTCGGTAGGAGCGAGCGTGTTCGCGAGGCGGTGTACCTGATACAACCAAATGGATTTTTCGCCAACAAGTTGGCTCCCACAGGTGTATGTCTTCGTAGCACTCGGTCCCAAATGTCGACCAACCCCTCAGCCGTCGACCTCATTTCGCCCCCTAAACGGCCAATCCACCACCGCCCCACTAAACAACGCCACCCACACCAGCACCGGCTGAAACGCCAATCTGGGGCCGTGATAACCCCAACCCAGCACCATCCCGCCAATGGGCAAATGGTCAATCGCGTGTTTGATGTTCGCCGGGAACACGCACACTGCGTACAGCGCGAGCATGATTGCGGCAAGTTTTCGAAAGCGGTGGGTCAACAAAGCGACCGCCCCGATCAGTTCACACAAACCCGTGATAATCACCGTGGCGTGCGGGTAGGGCACCCAGTCGGGCACGATGCCGACGAAACCGTCGGTGGCGTACAGGTGAAAGATGCCCGCCGTGAAGTAGAACACCGCGACCACCCAGCGCAGGATGCTGCGAGTACGCTCGCGTTTGCTGTGATCGGTCACGGTCTGCCCCCGTTCAAATGATCAGAAAATATAATCAGTGGTCAAAAAATTCGACTCGTGATTATGAATAATCTCGCTGATCAGTGCTTTGTTGCCGTCCTGGAATTTGGTCGCGACCAAGGTCCTAATTGAAAACACCCGCAACGCGTCATGGACCGATAACGTCCCTTCGGCCGAGTTTTTCCGGCCGTTGAACGGGAAGGTGTCTGGCCCGCGTTGGCATTGGGCGTTGATGTTGATGCGCCCGACCTGGTTAGCGAAGATGTCCACCAAGCGTCCGACTTCAGCCGAGTCGTTGCCGAACAGGCTCAGTTGCTGGCCGAAATCCGACTCAAGTACGTAATCGATCACGGTGTCCAGATCGCGGTAGGGGACGATGGGCACGACCGGGCCGAATTGTTCTTCGGCATAGATGCGCATCTCGGTGGTGACCGGGTATAGCACCGCCGGGTAGAAGAATGAGCTGCGAATTTCTCCGCCTTTGGCGTTAACCACCTTCGCGCCTTTACTGACAGCGTCGGCCACCACTGAACTCAGGTAATCGGTTTTGCCTTTTTCTGGCAGCGGCGTCAAAGACACGCCGGGTTCCCATGGCATGCCGGGTTTGAGGGCTTCGAGTTTGTGGTTGAATTTCTCGATGAAGCTGTCCACCACCTCTTCGTGAACGAACAAAATCTTCAGCGCGGTGCAGCGTTGGCCGTTGAACGACAACGAGCCGGTCAGGCATTCACTGACGGCGTTGTCCAGATCGACGCTTGGCAGCACGATGCCGGGGTTCTTCGCGTCCAAGCCCAACGCAGCGCGCAAACGGTGAGGTTTCGGGTGCAGTTTTTTCAGGGCGCTGGCGGCTTTGTTGGTGCCGATGAAGGCGAAGATGTCCACCTTGCCGCTGGCCATCAGCGCGCTGACGGTTTCTCGGCCGCTGCCGTAGATCACGTTGATCACCCCCGCCGGGAAGCTGTCGCGGAAGGCTTCGAGCAGCGGACGGATCAACAACACGCCCAGCTTGGCCGGTTTGAAGACCACGGTATTGCCCATGATCAGCGCCGGAATCAGCGTGGTGAAGGTTTCGTTCAATGGATAGTTATAGGGCCCCATGCACAGGGCGACGCCCATGGGCACGCGACGGATCTGGCCGAGGGTGTCTTGCTCTAGCTCGAAACGACTGGAGCGACGGTCCAATTCTTTGAGCGCATTGATGGTTTCGACGATGTAGTCACAGGTGCGGTCGAACTCTTTTTCGGAGTCCTTGAGGGTTTTGCCGATTTCCCACATCAGCAGTTTGACCACCGCCGAGCGTTGCTCGCGCATGCGCAGCAAAAACGCTTCAACGTGCTGGATTCGTTCGGCAACGCGCATCGTTGGCCAGCTTCCCTGGCCACGGGCGTAGGCGTCAACGGCGGCGTCCAGCGCGGTCAAGGCGGTGGCGGCATCCAGTAACGGCGTACTGCCGAGAATGACTTGCTCGTCGCCGTGATCAGTCGTCAGGTGAACCGGGCTATGAACACGGGCCAGCGGCCCCGGCCAGATTTCCAACACGCCGTTAACCAAATACTCGCGCTGTTCAATTTCACCGTTGAGTCGATAGATTTCCGGGATGCCGGCAGCGGCGGGAAACAGGTGGTCGAGAACGCTCGCGGTGATCATGGCTTTACCCCCAGATTGAAAATGTAACCTAAAAAATCCAGCTCAATTGCGATTCACTTTCCAACGCAAAGACACTTCTGTCCAGCACTGCCGAGCGATGGAAGTCTCACGTCTCGCGGTTTAAGACTTGCGCGACGTGGCACTTTTTGTGAATATCCCCTCCCTGTATAGGGAGGGGGGGTATGGTATGTCTCACATAATGTCTAACAAAGACGAGTTGCTGAAACGGGTGAAACGCATTGCCGGGCAAATCAACGCCGTGGAGCGCGCTCTGGAGTCCGACCAAGACTGCGCAAAGACCCTGCACTTGGTCGCGGCAACACGGGGTGCAATCAACGGCTTAATGGATGAACTCATTGAAGCCCACGCCCGCGAGCACGTGGCAAACCCTGAGTTGAGTGACGAAGAGCGCGCCATAGGCGTTGAAGAACTGCTTGAAGCCATTCGCCGCTATTCAAAATAGAAGGTCTACACGATGATGAGTTCACAGCTGAATTACACCCACGACCATGTTTTTTTGGGTGCGGCGCACGATGAAAATGCCCAGCGCACCCTATGGGTGGTAGCACTAACCGTGGTGATGATGGTCGGTGAAATTACGGCAGGTTATCTGACCGGTTCAATGGCCTTGCTCGCTGATGGTTTTCATATGGCAACGCACGCCGGGGCTTTGGGCATTGCAGCGGCGGCGTATAGCTACGCCAAGCGCAATGCAGCCAGTGCCCGGTACAGTTTCGGCACCGGAAAAGTGGGTGATTTGGGCGGGTTTGCGTCGGCGCTGATACTGGGTCTGGTGTCCATAGGGATTGGTTTCGAGTCAGTGCTGCGGTTGTTTGAACCGACCCACGTGCAATTTGGCACCGCGACGTTGATCGCAATCGTTGGTCTTGCCGTGAACATCGTCAGTGCGCTGTTGCTGTCCGGTAGCCATGGTCACTACCACCATGAGCACGGGCATGATCATGGTCATGAAACTCACGGCCACGGGGCCCATAGCCAAGACAACAACCTGCGATCAGCCTATGTCCATGTGTTGGCGGATGCACTGACCTCCATTCTTGCCATCGCGGCCTTGCTCGCCGGTCGATATTTGGGTTGGGTCTGGCTGGATCCGGCCATGGGCGTGGTCGGCGCGTTGGTGATTGCGCGCTGGGCCTGGACGCTAATGCGCGACACCGCTGGGGTATTGCTCGACAAGACCGATGACCCTGTCGCGCAAGAAATCCGCGAGATTCTTGGCGAGACCGACGACGCGACGATTACCGATCTCCACGTATGGCGTGTCGGCCCTGAAGCACGGGCGGCGATTGTCAGCGTCTTGGGCAGTCCGGCGATCAATGCTGACATCATTCGCCAGCGATTGGCGCCGGTACACGAAGTGACGCACCTGACGGTGGAGTACCGCACAGCCTAGTGTCGGACCCACCCTCAAATCGTCCATTGCCCGGAAACCTTGGCCAGCCGTTGGCGCATGTCGTCGATATTGGCCGCCAATTGCAGCGTCAATAATCGGTAGCCGTCCAGTGCCGAGTAAACCGGTGTGCCGGTCATGGGGTCTTTTTCCACTCCACTGACCGGCCGCTCAAGCCGCTCTGCGTTGCCGGTTTGCAGGGCGCGAGCCATGCCGACTAATTGCATGCGAATTTGTCGGTTTTCGGCTTGCAATGACACTTGTAGCGAGGCTATTGCCCGTCCGTCGTCGGTGGAAGGGCGGGTGCTGGCAAGGATTTCCAGAGTGCTGATGCACATCCGCAGATTGCGCTGGATCGCATCCAGTTGGCTCACCGAGATCTTCACTTCCTTGGACACCGAAGGCATTAGCGACCGCAATTGCACCATGGCGCCGTTCAAGCGGTTCATTAGCTTCAAATACTCATCGTCGGTGACCGATTGACCACTGATGATCCGGGTATGTATCGCCGCGCAATCGCGTAGAGCACTGGCCAGGTTGTAGCGCCAGGAGAACACCGCATACAGCGGCAAGGCGAAGGAAAACGCCAGGGCCAGGACGATGCCGATCAGGATGTCCACGGTGCGCCAAAGGCCATCGGCCACCGGATTGTCGCCATGCCCGGCGACGATAAACACTGTGATCGCCGACAGCAGCGCCGTGTAACCACCTTTGCCAATCGCGTGGTAGGCAAAAAAGCCGCACACCACCGAAATGCCGACGTAGGTGAGGGTCGGGCTGCCAAAAAAGGCGAACTGGGCAATAAACAGCAGGCCCACCGCTGCACCGATCAGCGTGCCGTACGCGCGTTCGGCGGCTTTTTTGCCGATGTTGCCGTGGTGTTGCAGGCCGCCAATCACCACCAACATGGTGATCGAGGCCCATTCGCCGTGGGGCAGGTTGATACCGGTGGTCAGCAAGATTGATGCGAGTAAGCCCAGCGACACGCGCACCGAGTGAATCAGCCGTGCGTGGCGGTAACGCCGATACGGGTCCAGCAACGGCCGCAAGACTTTGCGCAGCATCGACGGAAATCGCGAAGATCGGGAATATTTCATCGGATCAATCAGGCCTTATTGTAAGCGGCAATCGACCGCCTTAGAGGCCGAGGCTCAAGCCATTGGCGGGCAACGGCAACGCGGTTTTATAGCGAACCTGCTTCAGCGCGAAACTGGAGCGAATATTCGCCACGCCGGGCACTTTGGTCAGGAAGTCGAGGAGAAACCGTTCCAGTGATTGAATGGTCGGAACTAGCACCCGGAGCATGTAATCCGGATCGCCGGCCATTAAATAACACTCCATGACCTCCGGCCGGTCGGCGATGGCGTCTTCGAACACGTGCAACGCTTCTTCGACCTGCTTTTCCAAGCTGACGTGGATAAACACGTTCACGTGCAGGCCCAATAATTCGGGGTCTAGCAGGGTGACTTGTTGGCGGATAAGCCCCAATTCCTCCATCGCCTTGACCCGGTTAAAACACGGGGTAGGGGACAGGTTGACTGAGCGTGCGAGGTCCGCGTTGGTGATGCGGGCATTCTCCTGAAGGCTGTTGAGAATCCCTATATCCGTCCTATCCAGCTTCCTCATGAGACAAATACGCCTGTTTGTTGTAGTTATTTAGAATAATTGTCTTTAAATGACCGTTCGCGCAACCAACATGAGAAAAATATTCTCCACACTCAGGAATATGATTTGTGTAGGACAAGACCTGCATCGGTTTGTCCAACACATTGACACCGCTCCAACGCTTAACCTAACGCCCAATAATAAATACATGACAAGACCGAGCGTAGAGAACAGCCATGAACGAATACGAACCCCTGCGTCTGCACGTTCCTGAACCTTCCGGCCGTCCAGGCTGTAAAACCGATTTTTCCTACCTGCGGCTGACCGGCGCCGGTCTGGTGCGCAAGCCGCCGATTGACGTCGAGCCGGCAGACACCGCCGACCTCGCCAAAGGTTTGATCCGCGTTCTTGACGATCAAGGCCAAGCCTTGGGGCCTTGGGCCGAAGGCGTTCCAGTAGAAATTTTGCGCAAAGGCATGCGCGCCATGCTCAAGACGCGAATTTTCGACAACCGCATGGTGGTCGCCCAGCGTCAGAAAAAAATGTCGTTCTACATGCAGAGTCTCGGCGAAGAGGCGATTGGTAGCGCGCAAGCCCTAGCCTTGAACGTGACCGACATGTGCTTTCCGACCTACCGTCAACAAAGCATCTTGATGGCCCGTGAAGTGCCGTTGGTGGACCTGATTTGCCAACTGCTGTCCAACGAACGCGACCCGCTTAAAGGCCGTCAGTTGCCGATCATGTACTCAGTGCGCGACTACGGTTTCTTCACCATCTCCGGCAACCTCGCAACGCAATTCGTGCAAGCGGTGGGCTGGGGCATGGCTTCGGCGATCAAAGGCGACACCAAAATTGCCTCGGGCTGGATCGGTGACGGCGCCACCGCTGAATCCGACTTCCACACCGCCCTGACATTCGCCCACGTGTACCGCGCACCGGTGATCCTCAACGTGGTCAACAACCAATGGGCCATCTCTACTTTCCAAGCGATTGCCGGCGGTGAAGCGACGACCTTTGCCGGTCGTGGCGTCGGCTGCGGGATTGCCTCGTTGCGCGTGGATGGCAACGATTTTGTCGCCGTTTATGCCGCCTCGGCCTGGGCCGCTGAACGTGCGCGGCGCAATTTGGGGCCGACGCTGATCGAGTGGGTCACTTACCGCGCCGGTCCGCATTCGACCTCCGATGATCCATCGAAATACCGCCCGGCCGATGACTGGAGCCACTTCCCGTTGGGCGATCCGATTCTGCGCTTGAAGCAGCATCTGATTCACATCGGCCAATGGTCCGAGGAAGAGCACGCCGCCACCAGCGCTGAGCTCGAAGCCGAGATTATCGCTGCGCAGAAGGAAGCCGAGCGCTACGGCACGCTGGCTGGCGGACAAACGCCCAGCGCCGCAACGATGTTCGACGACGTCTATAAAGAGATGCCCGAGCACCTGCGTCGGCAACGTCAGGAACTGGGGATTTGACATGAACGACTTCAACAACGACATCCAGTTGGACACCGCCATGACCACCACCAACATGACCATGATCCAGGCGCTGCGTTCGGCCATGGACGTGATGCTTGAGCGCGACAATGACGTGGTGGTATTCGGTCAGGACGTGGGTTACTTCGGCGGTGTGTTCCGCTGCACCGAAGGGCTGCAAAGCAAATACGGCACCTCGCGGGTGTTCGACGCGCCAATCTCCGAAAGCGGGATCGTCGGCGTCGCCGTGGGCATGGGCGCCTACGGGCTGCGGCCAGTGGTCGAGATTCAGTTCGCCGATTACGTCTACCCCGCGTCGGATCAGATCATTTCCGAAGCCGCCCGCTTGCGTTATCGCTCGGCCGGAGAATTCACCGCCCCGATGACCCTGCGCATGCCCTGCGGCGGCGGCATCTACGGCGGCCAGACCCATAGCCAAAGCATCGAAGCGATGTTCACCCAAGTCTGCGGTTTGCGCACGGTGATGCCGTCGAATCCGTATGACGCCAAAGGTCTGTTGATCGCCTCCATCGAATGCGATGACCCGGTGATTTTTCTAGAACCCAAGCGCTTGTACAACGGCCCGTTCGACGGCCATCACGACCGCCCGGTAACGCCGTGGTCGAAACACCCGTCCAGCGCTGTCCCGGATGGTTATTACAAAGTGCCGCTGGATGTGGCAGCGATTGTTCGTCCCGGCAGCGACGTAACGGTGCTGACCTATGGCACCACTGTTTACGTTTCACAAGTCGCCGCCGAGGAAACCGGGGTCGATGCGGAAGTCATCGACCTGCGCAGCTTGTGGCCGCTGGACTTGGAAACCATCGTCAATTCCGTGAAAAAAACCCGCCGTTGCGTGGTAGTGCATGAGGCGACCCGGACCTGCGGCTTCGGCGCCGAGTTGGTGGCGCTGGTTCAAGAACACTGCTTCCATTACCTGGAATCACCCATTGAACGCGTTACCGGTTGGGATACCCCGTACCCGCATGCGCAAGAGTGGGCGTATTTCCCAGGTCCGTCCCGAGTGGGCGCGGCGTTGAAACGGGTTATGGAGGTCTGAATGGGCACGCATGTTATTAAAATGCCGGACATTGGCGAAGGCATCGCGCAAGTGGAATTGGTGGAGTGGTTCGTCAAGGTCGGCGACCGGGTGGTCGAAGATCAGGTCGTGGCCGATGTGATGACCGACAAGGCCACGGTGGATATTCCGTCTCCGGTGGCAGGCATTGTCATTGCCTTGGGCGGGCAGCCCGGTGAAGTCATGGCAGTTGGCAGTGAATTGATTCGGATTGAAGTGGAGGGCGAGGGCAATCACCGGGAATCAGCAGGTGTTGCCAAGACTGAGCCCGTGCAGGTAGCGACGCCCGTTGTCCAGGTAAAGGTTGAGGCGGCAGCGAAGCATTCACCTGCTGACGTTAAGCCCGCGCCACAGGCGCCTGTCTCCCGCGCACCCGATGAACGCCCTTTGGCTTCCCCGGCCGTACGCAAACGCGCACTGGACTTGGGCATCGCCTTGCGTCTGGTGCAGGGTCGCGGCCCGGCCGGGCACATTCGCCATGAAGACCTTGATGCTTATATAGAACAGCGCGACACGCCCATCCCGGCACCGACCTCCGCCTATGCTCAGCGCAACGACGAACAGCAAATTCCGGTCATCGGCCTGCGCCGCAAAATCGCCCAACGCATGCAAGACGCGACTCGCCGGGCCGCGCATTTCAGTTATGTCGAAGAAGTCGACGTCACGGCGCTGGAAGAGCTGCGGGTTCACCTCAATCACACGTGGGGCGCCAGTCGCGGCAAGTTAACCCTGTTGCCGTTTCTGGTCCGGGCGATGGTCGTGGCATTGCGTGACTTTCCGCAGATCAACGCGCGTTACGACGACGAAGCCCAAGTTATCACCCGTCACGGCGCGGTCCATGTTGGTGTCGCCACTCAAAGCGATAACGGCTTGATGGTGCCAGTGTTACGCCACGCGGAAACCCGCAGCCTGTGGTCCAATGCCGAGGAAATCTCACGCTTGGCCAACGCCGCTCGCACTGGCAAAGCCAGTCGCGATGAAATGTCCGGTTCCACCATCACTTTGACCAGTCTTGGCCCCTTGGGCGGTATCGTCAGCACCCCGGTGTTGAACCTGCCGGAAGTGGCCATCGTCGGCGTCAATCGTATTGTCGAACGGCCGATGGTGATCCACGGCCAGATTGTGATTCGGAAAATGATGAACCTCTCCAGCTCCTTCGATCACCGCGTGGTCGATGGCATGGACGCGGCGCAATTCATCCAGGCCATTCGCGGCTTGCTCGAACAACCCGCCACGCTATTTTTGGAGTAATCATGCCGCAGACGTTAAGTACCACGTTGCTGATTATCGGCGGCGGCCCTGGCGGTTACGTGGCGGCGATTCGTGCCGGTCAACTGGGCATCCCAACGATTCTGGTGGAAGGCCAGGCATTGGGCGGCACCTGTTTGAACGTCGGGTGCATTCCCTCCAAAGCGTTGATTCATGTTGCAGAGCAGTTTCACCAAACCCGTTTGTTCACCACGCCTTCTGCCTTGGGTATTAGCGTACCGTCGGCGACATTGGACATTAGCCAAAGCGTGAACTGGAAGAACGGCATCGTTGATCGCTTGACCACCGGCGTCGCGGCGCTGCTGAAGAAAAACAAGGTGCAGGTGATCCACGGCTGGGCCCGGGTCATCGATGGCAAAACCGTTGAAGTGGCCGGTGAAAAAGGCAGTCAGCGTATCCAATGCGAGCATTTGCTGCTGGCCACTGGATCGACCTCGGTCAACCTGCCGATGCTGCCGCTTGGCGGGCCGATCATATCGTCCACCGAAGCGCTGACGCCCGAGGCGATTCCCAAGCACTTGGTCGTGGTTGGCGCCGGTTATATCGGCCTGGAACTGGGCATCGCCTATCGCAAACTGGGTGCCGAGGTCAGTGTGGTCGAGGCCCGTGATCGGATCTTGCCCGCGTATGACCAGGAACTCACTCAACCGATTGCCGAGACCTTGAAACACCTGGGCGTGAAGCTGTACCTGCAACACAGCGTTCAAGGCTTCGACCCTGAAACCCGGATACTGCAAGTCCGTGATCCCGAAGGCCAGGCCTTAACCCTGACCGCTGATCAAGTGCTAGTGGCGGTGGGGCGCAAACCGAACAGCCAGGGCTGGAACCTTGAAGCGCTGGGGCTGGACATGAACGGCGCGGCGGTGAAAATCGACGACCGTTGCCAGACCAGCATGCGTAACGTCTGGGCCATCGGTGATCTGGCTGGCGAACCGATGTTGGCCCACCGCGCCATGGCCCAAGGGGAAATGGTCGCGGAATTGATCGCAGGCAACGCCCGAGAATTCAACCCGGTAGCGATTGCCGCCGTGTGTTTTACCGACCCGGAATTAGTGGTGGTCGGTAAAACCCCGGAGGAAGCAAACGCGCTGGGGTTGGATTGTCTGGTCGCGAGCTTCCCGTTTGCGGCCAATGGCCGGGCGATGACGTTGGAATCGAAAAGCGGCTTCGTGCGCGTAGTGGCCAGACGTGACAATCATTTGATTGTGGGCTGGCAGGCGGTTGGCGTCGGCGTGTCGGAGTTATCCACCGCGTTCGCCCAATCCCTGGAAATGGGCGCAAGACTGGAAGACATCGCCGGCACCATCCACGCCCACCCGACCTTGGGCGAGGCCGTGCACGAAGCCGCGCTGCGCGCGTTGGGGCATGCGTTGCATCTTTGAATTAGCCCTGAATCCTTCGCAGGCAAGCCTGCTCCCACAGGGTTTTTGCCATCCAGAAAGGCGGTATTGGATGGAGATCCTGTGGGAGGCTTGCCAACGATAGCGGTGTGTCAGTCGCCAAAAAATCAAGCAAAAGCTGATCTGATCCACGCCGCAAATTGTCGAGCCAACTTGTTGGCGAAGGATCTCCGATACACCGCCTCGCCAACAAGTTGGCTCCTACAGATAATCAATCAGTGCTCATCGCGATACGTCGCTCACTGATCGCGTTCAGCAGGAAACTGATGAGCGCGATCAACGGCAGCGCGCTACCCACCAGCACGATCCATAACCAACCGCCTTGTTCGTACAGCACACTGGCGACTGCCGAGCCAATAGCCCCGCCGATAAAGATGCTGGTCATGTACAACGCATTCAGGCGGCTGCGGCTGTTGGCATCCAGCGCGTAAACCGCGCGCTGACCCATCACCATGTTCATTTGCACGCAAAAATCGAGCACTACGCCGGTCACGGCCAACCCGACCACGCTGTACACCGGGTGAATCAGTGCCGGCAAGAAGCTCAACACGGCCAGTATCAAGGCCAGTAAACTGGCGATGCGCGTATGCCCGGCGTCAGCCAGACGACCACTGATGGGCGCGGCAATGGCGCCAATGGCCCCGACCAATGCGAACAAGGCAATTTGCGTCTGCGACAGCCCGTGATTACGCGCCAGTTCTACCGGCACCGCAGTCCAGAACAGGCTGAACGCGGCGAACATCAATCCTTGATAAAGCGCCCGCTGACGCAGCACCGGTTGAGTGCGCAATAAGGTCCACAGCGAACCCAGCAGTTGGCGATACGACGCGCTGTGGCTGGGTTGACGTTTTGGCATGGTGGTGGCGAGCACCACGCTGATCAATGTCATAACGACTGCCGCCGTGATAAACACCGCCCGCCAGCCGAAGTGGTCGGCAATCACGCTGGACAACGGTCGCGCCAGCAAAATACCCAGCAACAGTCCACCCATGATGCTGCCGACCACCCGACCTCGGGATTCCTCAGGCGCCAAATGCGCGGCCAGCGGGATCAGGATCTGCACCGACACCGAACTGAAACCCACCAGTAACGACGCCAGCAGGAATACATTCGGCTGTTGACTGAACGCCGCCCCCAACAAACTGATGATCGCCAGCAGCGCGGTCAGGATCATCAGCCGGCGGTTCTCCAAGAGGTCACCCAGCGGCACGAGGAAAAACAGGCCAATGGCGTAACCAATCTGAGTCAGCGACACGATCATGCTGGCCATGGTGCTGGACAGGCCGATGTCAGGCGCAATCAACTCGATGATCGGCTGGGCGTAATAAAGATTGCCGACGATGGCGCCACAGCAAAACGCGAACAACGTCACCCTCCCGCGCGTCATGGTGTGGGAGTGGTCGGTGTGGGTCGTAATACTCATGGACATTCTCGTTCGCGCTTTTGATAGCGCGCAGGCTAATGGTTTCGCCCGCAAGTAAAAAGGGTCGTGGCCGTGATAGCTAATATGCTTCGAAAGAATGGGGCGCTTTTTACACCGTTCATCGACCTCACGTCAGCCGTTCCATGTTGAGCAAGGAATGACATAATGCGGCCCTGTTGCTTTAGTCGGACAACCCCACAAGGGTACTTGGATGGAAATCAAAAATATCAGGCTTCGCAATGTGGGTCGTTTTGTCGATCTGCAGGTTGCCTTGGCCCCGACCCATCAGCACGCGTCCAACGTTACGGTGCTGGTAGGGAATAATGGCGCGGGAAAAACCAGTCTGCTCAAGTCTGTTGCTCTCTCGCTTAGCTGGCTGGTGGCGAGAATTCGTTCCGAGAAGGGAAGTGGAAATCGCATTGCTGAGGATGTGATTCATAACTCTGCCAGTACCGCATCGATATCCATCTCGATCCACGATACTTATGCCCGCGATGTAGAAATAGAGTTCAGTCCAGAGCGCGATAATTTCGACTGGTCGGTGACCGCTGTCCGAAAAGGTCGAAAAGCGGATGCGAACAGCCAATTGACGGATGTAAGTCATCTGGCGGACAACTATCGCGCGATGTTAGGTATCAACGATCAGGCATCGGTTCCCTTGATAGTTTTCTATCCAGTAGAGCGATCTGTGCTTGAGATACCGCTCAAGATTAAAACCCGGCACACCTTTGGTCAGTTAGATGGTTATGATAATTCGCTCAACGGCGGTGTGGATTTTCGCCGGTTTTTCGAATGGTTCAGGGAGCGTGAAGACGGGGAAAATGAAGTCGGGGTTCCCACTAACGTATTGACCGATATTTCGCGAAGGTTCGGACAAGACAGCGAGTTGTGGCATGCGCTTTCTCAGCTCAATGCATCCTCCCGTGATCGCCAACTGACGGCGGTTCGATCCGCGATTGCAGCGTTTATGCCTGGATTCAATAACCTGCGTGTCCAGCGTAAACCGCGTTTGCACATGGCCATCGATAAAGACAATGTCACGTTGAATGTCTCCCAGCTATCCCAAGGTGAAAAGTCCATGATGGCACTGGTGGGCGATATTGCGCGCCGGCTGGCCATGATGAATCCATCGTTGAAGAATCCGCTGGAGGGAGACGGTATCGTTTTGATCGATGAAGTCGATCTGCACTTACACCCCAAGTGGCAACGGACCTTGGTCAGACAATTGACCACGACGTTTCCTAACTGCCAGTTTCTCCTGACGACTCATTCCCCGTTGGTCATCAGTGATGCCAAGGATGTGTTGTGCTACGTGATGGATGACGGTGATGTCCAGGAGCAGCCGGGATTGTATGGCCTAGATGCCAATCAGGTCCTGCTGAGTGTGATGGATACCGATATTCGCAACAGTGATGTGCAACAAAAACTGGATGGTTTGCACTCATTGTTGCAGGACGGCAAGGTGGAGGAGGCTACCTCTCTCTATGCATCATTATTGGAGGAGCTGCCGGCAGGGCATCTTGAGTTAGCAAAAGCTGCACTATTGATCAGAAAACTGGGGATGCGGCGTGCGTAAGATCGAAAAAGGAGTTGAAACGTTGGAACTGAGTGCATGGAAGCGCGCAAACCCAGGCAAGCGCTATCAAGATCTCCAAGGTAACAAAGGCGTGAAGGGTTCTATTCGCAAGGCCTGTGTTTCTGAACAATTTGGGCTGTGTGCTTATTGCTGTCAGGAAGTCTCGTCTGAGGAAGTTAGCGCTCATAGTGAACATGTGGAAGCTCAGGCACGCGCTCCGCACCGCACCTTGGATTTTTCAAATATCGTTGCCAGCTGCAATCGGAAAAAACAGTGTGGGGATGCTCACGGTAGTCAAATACTGCCCCTGACACCGTTGATGGAAGAATGCGAAAGCGAGTTGATATTTGAAATGTCGGGCAAGGTTCGAGGTTTGACGGAGCGAGCACAAACCAGTATCCGAGTTCTTAATCTTGGTGATACTCAAGACGGTAATCGCGGCCTGATTGGTGCTCGAAAGGCTATGGTGGATGCATTGCTGTACAGCTACGCAGTGGACCCTACAGAACTCTGCCTGGAAGATGATCGGGTTTTGGACCTTCTACTTGAGGACTTGCTGCAACCTGACGCTGCGCATAAGTTGCAGCCGTTCTCTCCCGTGCTGGTAAACGTTATCCGTCACTTACGTTTGTGAAGTTGCAAAACGTATCAAAAAACTAATCACTCCAACTCAATGTCCAAGCGCTTCAATCTGGACGCCAAGGTCGTCGGTTTTATCCCCAATAATTCCGCCGCGCCGCCTTTGCCGAACAACTTTCCGTTGGCCGCTTTGAGCGCGGCGTGCATGTTGTTGCGCTCCAGTTCTCGCAGTTGCGCGTCGGTCATGACCGATGACGGCATGAACAGAAGGGTGGTGCTTTCGGCGCTTTTAGGTTCGTCCGGGAGGTCCATGTTCAGATCAGCACCACGGGAGGTAATCAGCGCCCGTTCGATGACGTTTTGCAGTTCGCGGATGTTGCCCGGCCATGAATAACGCTGCAAACGCTCGATGTCGCTGTTGCGCAGGCGGCGGCCGGGCATGTTCAGGCGTTGGCTGGTTTGCTTGAGAAAGTGCGCGGCCAGTGGCGGGATGTCCATGGCGCGGTCGCGCAGGGCCGGGGACTGGATCGGGAACACGTTGAGCCGGAAATACAGGTCTTCGCGAAAGCGCTTGGCCGTGACTTCCTGACGCAAGTCCCGGTTGGTGGCGGCGATGATCCGTACATCGACCTTGCGCGTGCGCTCTTCACCGACCCGTTCGAACTGGCCTTCCTGCAATACCCGCAGCAGTTTGCTTTGCAGCTCCAGGGGGATTTCGCCGATCTCGTCGAGAAACAACGTGCCGCCATCGGCCAATTCGAAACGTCCGACCCGGTCCCGAATCGCCCCGGTGAACGCGCCACGGATGTGGCCGAAGAACTCGCTTTCAAACAGTTCGGTGGGAATCGCCGCGCAGTTAACCCGAATCAACGGGCTGGCGCTGCGGCGGCTGGCTTGGTGAATGGCCCGGGCGATTAGCTCTTTGCCAGTGCCAGATTCACCGTTAATCAGCACGCTGGCGTCGGTGGGGGCAACCACGTCGATCTGTTTGATGATCTTCAGAATCGGATCGCTTTGGCCGACGATTTCGCGGAAGTTGTGCTCGATGTGGATTTCTTCCTGCAAATACGCGTTTTGCTCCTCCAGCCGCTGTTTGAGGACGTTGAGTTCTTTGAGGGCGCTTTGCAGTTGATTCTCAGTGTTGCGGCGTTCGGTGATGTCACGAAATACCACCACGGCGCCGGCGATTCGGCCATCGGAAATCACCGGGGTGCTGGTGAATTCCACCGGAAAACTGCTGCCGTCGCGGCGCCAGAACACTTCTTGGCGCCCTTCGTGAATCACGCCGTCGCGCACCGCTTTATAGATCGGGCAATCTTCCACCGGATAATGACTGCCGTCGGCGTGGGTGTGGTGATGAATGCGGTGGATATTTCTGCCGATCATGTCCTCGGGTTCCCAGCCGAGCATGCGCGCGCCCGCCGGGTTGACGAAGGTCGCCAATCCGTCGCTGTTAATGCTGTAAATGCCATCGCCCACCGAACTCAGTAGCAACTGGTTGTCGCGCTCGGACTCTTGAAACAGATTAAGAATGTTGCGCCATTCGATCAGCCCGCCACGCATGGTGCGCTCGGTGTGGGCTTGGTCGCGCTGATACTTCTGCTGACTCAGCTCACGCAGCACCAGAATCAGTTGCTGCTCGCCCTTTATTTGCAGGGTGGTGGCGGAGATTTCCAGCTCGATACGCTCACCGGTCTTGCAATTGCAGCTCAACTCATCGCTCCAGCCTTGGCCCTTGTCCAGCACCGCCTGGGTAAACACGATCAGATCTGCAAGCTGATGGCCGAACAGTTTGCTCACCGGTAGCGCCAACAACTCTTGGCGCGGATAGCCGAGCAGCTTGCAGGCAGCGACGTTCAGGTCCCCAAACCGGTCGGCGTAGGGATTGAGCAACACGATGGCTTCGGCGCAGTGTTCAAACACCATGTGCCGTGACGAATATGCCAGGTCAGCCCAGTTGCTGAGGGAGTCTGTTTCGGTGTTCATTACGAAATCTCGTGATTGACCGCTACGAATATTCGTATTTCTACGTGAATGCGTGGTTCGCCGATAGCATCAGATACGTGATAAAAAACCGTATCAGATTGGCATAATCATCTAATTCAATGACTTAAGTCAGTGCAGACATTATTTTAATTTCCTGGCACGGCATTCGCTCTCTCTCTTGCAACCCGGCAGCCACCTCAGGCCGCCGCTAAAGCAAAAAAATTGGAGAGCGACGACATGCCAACCGTGGATATTCCTCATTACAAAGACGGCGACTTTCTGGTCGATTACGAAGAAAAAGTCTTCGAAGACGTCAAAGCCGAGCCCGGCGAAAAAGTCCTGATCACCTTCCACACCATCGCTTTCGAAGGCTCCATCGGCCTGGTCAACATGCTTCAGGCCAAGCGTCTGCTGCGCAAGGGCTTTGAAACCACCATCCTCTTGTACGGCCCCGGCGTGCAGTTGGGCGTGCAGCGTGGTTTCCCAACCCTGGGTGCTGAAGCGTTCCCTGGCCATTTGGCGGTGAACAAGCAACTCATCCAGTTCATGGAAGAGGGCGGCAAAGTCTATGCCTGCCGTTTTGCTTTGCAGGCGCTGTATGGCCAGACCGAAAAAGCCTTGATCGAAGGTATCCGTCCGATCAACCCACTGGACGTGATGGACCTGCGTCTGCTGATGCGCCGTGAAGGCGCAATGATCATCGATACCTGGACTGCATAAAACAAAACGCCCCTTGTCCGTAGGAGCCAACGTGTTGGCGAGCGGCCTTCGCGGTTTGTCAGAAATGCCGCCTCGCCAACACGTTGGCTCCTACCGATATTTGTCACTCCATCAGGACCCCCATCATGCCCATCATCAAAGCTGCCGCCGTACAAATCAGTCCGGTGCTTTATAGCCGCGAAGGCACTGTGGACAAGGTCTGTCAGCAGATCATCGCCCTCGGTCAACAGGGCGTGCAGTTTGCGGTCTTTCCGGAAACGGTGGTGCCGTACTACCCCTATTTCTCCTTCGTCCAACCGCCGTTCGCCATGGGCAAGGAACACCTCAAACTGCTGGAACAATCGGTCAGCGTGCCGTCGGCCTCGACCCTGGCCATTGGCGAAGCGTGCAAGCAAGCCGGGATGGTGGTGTCCATCGGCGTCAACGAGCGCGATGGCGGCACGATCTATAACGCACAGTTGTTGTTCGACGCCGACGGCAGCCTGATTCAGCACCGACGCAAGATCACCCCGACTTATCACGAGCGGATCATCTGGGGCCAAGGCGACGGTTCTGGCTTGCGCGCAGTCGACAGCGCCGTCGGACGCATCGGCTCCCTGGCGTGTTGGGAGCATTACAACCCGCTGGCCCGCTACGCACTGATGGCAGATGGCGAGCAAATTCACGCGGCGATGTTTCCCGGCTCGCTGGTGGGCGAGGTGTTCGCTGACCAAATCGAGGTCACCATTCGCCACCACGCCTTGGAATCCGGCTGCTTCGTGGTCAACGCCACCGCATGGCTCGACGCCGATCAGCAAGGCCAGATCATGCAAGACACCGGTTGCAGCCTCGGCCCGATCTCGGGTGGCTGCTTCACCGCCATCGTCACCCCGGAAGGCAGGTTGCTCGGCGAACCGCTGCGCTCCGGCGAAGGCGCAGTGATTGCCGACTTGGACCTGGCGTTGATCGACAAGCGCAAACGAATGATGGATTCGGTGGGCCATTACAGCCGCCCGGAACTGCTCAGCCTGTTGATCGACCGCACGCCCACCGCCCATGTGCATGAACGCAGCGCCCATCACCTTGCCGTCGTGTCTACCGAGGAGCTTGATCATGCAAACCAATGAATTATTGGCTGAGCTGCAATGCCACGGCGTACGTTGGCCAGCGGCGCAAAACGGCTTGTCGCGGCAGGGCGGGGCAGGGCCGTCGGACCACAAGGCACTGAGTGTCGGCAGCCGGACCATGATGGTGCCGATCCTCAATCAGGCGTCACAGGATTCGCCGTATCAGGCGCAACCCACCGCCGACGGCAGCCAGGCACTGATTTTTCGTCAAGGCTTGCAGGTCGGTCTGGTGCAAATGCCCGGCGTGCCGAAGTTTTACGGGTTAAGCACCGCCGAGGGTATTCCGTACTGGAAAATCGCCACTTTGCACAGCAGTGACGTGCTCGCCACCACGGTGTTGCAGCACTGCATTCGCTTCAATGATCGCGCTACGTCCTGCCAGTTTTGCGCCATTGGTCAATCGTTGGCGGCGGGCAAGACCATCGCTCGCAAACGCCCTCAGCAATTGGCTGAAGTGGCCAAAGCCGCTGTCGAGTTAGACGGTGTGAAGCACATGGTCATGACCACTGGCACCCCGCAAACCGCTGACCGTGGCGCTGCGATTTTGTGTGAGTCGGCCGCCGCCGTGACCGCTGCGGTTGACCTGCCAATTCAAGCGCAATGTGAGCCGCCGGACGATGACCGCTGGTTTCAGCGCCTGGCCGACAGCGGCGTAGTGTCGCTGGGCATGCACCTGGAAGCGGTCACCGACGAAGTGCGGCAGCGGATCATGCCGGGCAAAGCCGAAGTCCCGTTGAGCCGGTATTTCGAAGCGTTCAGCGCTGCGGTCGAGGTGTTTGGTCGCGGTCAAGTCAGCACCTACATCCTCGCCGGCCTCGGTGACAGCGAAGCGGCGATCAGCGACATGAGTGAGCGTTTGTGCGCCCTGGGCGTGTACCCGTTCGTGGTGCCGTTCGTACCGATTGACGGTACACCGTTGGCCAATCACCCGAAACCCGACAGCGCAATGATGGCCCGGTTGTACCCGCAGATCGGCGCGAGCTTGCGTCGTCACGGCTTGCATTCCGATCAGATCAACGCCGGTTGCGCCAAATGCGGCGCGTGCTCGGCGCTGAAAAGTTATGAGTAATAAATGTGCGTTGGAATTTCGACGACTCGTCTCCGACGCTGCGCTGTCGCGCAGCGAATACGAACGCTGTGGGAGCAGGCTTGCCTGCGAAGAGGCCAGTGGCCGCGCCGATGATTTAAACGGGACAATTTTTACGGGGGCTGCGCTGTCCTCTTCGTTGACGAGCCAACTCCCACAGTTTAATTCGATATAAGTCAGTCAGTTACGCGTTTTTTAAGAGGAGCATCAGCTTATGCACAACCTCGCCTTTGCCTTGGTCGACAGCACCTTCGAGCCGTTTCGTGCGGGCGAGTTGCTGATTAAACCGGCGACGGAAACTTGGGAGAAACAGGCCTATTTCGCCCTGCGTCGTTCGGTGTTTTCAGATGAGCAACAACTGTTGGCGCAGGATAAGGACGGCCACGACTTCCAGGCCATTGCCATCGTCGCGTTGGCCGGCAGTTGCGGCATGGCGGATCAGGTGGTGGGTGCCGTGCGCATTTATCAACCCGAACCCGGCCTGTGGTTTGGTGGCCGGTTGTGCGTCGCCCAGGCCTATCGACGCCACAGCATGATCGGTAAAGCCTTGGTCAATGAAGCGGTGTCGCGGGCCAAAGAACTGGGTTGCGAGGTGTTTCGCGCCACGGTGCAGGCGCCGAATGAACCGTATTTCCACGGCCTGCACTGGCAGACCCTAGAGCCTCTACACCTGCTCGGTCAGCCGCATTGCCTGATGCAGGCCGACTTGTCGAGCTACCCCTTAATGCCGCGCCAAGTCTCGTTGCGCCCGCTGAAGGTGGCTCGTCATGACTGACACTCTTGATCTCGCTGCGCTGCTCGATACCCTGCGCAGCACACCGGCCATGCTTTCCAAGCAGGCGATCCAGCAACCCGCCGAGGTCATGCGCGACGCCCATCGCTCGCTGACCCGGGAACAGCTTTACGCGCTGCCGGGGGACGACACGGCCGCGATTGCCTGCGGCGACCATTTTCAGTTGCTGGCCATCGAAGGCATGCTGCCGGGCTTTGTTCAGGCGGCGCCGTGGTTTGCCGGTTGGTCGGCGGTCATGGCGAACGTCAGCGACATCACCGCCATGGGCGGTCGCGCCACCGCTGTGGTCAATGCGTATTGGCATCACGAACAGGACGCTGCAAAACAGGTCTTGGCCGGTATCCGCGCCGCCTGTGAAGCCTACGGATTGTTGCTGGCTGGGGGGCACACCAGTCTCGCCGCCGGCAACCCGACTGCGCTGGCCGTGGCCATCACCGGCATCGCCCACAAATTGTTATCGACCCTGCATGTGGCGCCGGGCCAAGTGCTCGCCATGGCTGTGGACCTCGAAGGTGACTGGCACGCCGACAGCACTTATTGGAAAGCCTTCGAAGGCGTCCCCGCCGAGCGGCTGCGCAGCAAACTCGAAGTGCTGCCGCGCCTGGCTGAAGCCGAGCTGCTGCACGCGGCCAAAGACATCAGCAACGCTGGGGTCCTGGGCAGTTTGTTGATGCTGCTGGAAACCACCGGTTGCGGCGCGACCATCGACCTTAACGCCTTGCCCTGTCCTCCCGGTGCCGACCTCGAGCGCTGGCTGCAAGTGTTTCCCAGCTACGGCTTCCTGATGACCTTGGAGCAGAGCGACTGGATCAACGTTCAGGCGGCTTTCGCTTTCGAAGGCTTGCGTTGCGAACGCATCGGCCAGGTCAACGCCAGCGGTTCGCTGGACGTTCAGGCGGGCGAGCAGCACCACACATTCTGGAACCTGCGCGAGCAGGCGTTCACCGGCTTCAGCTACCCCGATCACGACCTGAGCCCTTTAAAGCTCACCCAACAGGAGCATTGATATGCCCGCCGTCAATTTCAAAGTCCGCTGGCCTAACGGCAAAGAAGCGGCCGGTTACTCACCGTCCACCGTGATCTACGACCACTTGCAAGAAGGGGTTAGCTACCCGCTACCGGATTTTTTAAAGCGCCTGGAAAGCGCTTTGAATAACGCCTCGGAGCGGGTCAAGCAAGTCAAAGGCTTCTATTGCAGCTCGGCCATGGACACCTTGAGTTCACTCAAAGGCCAGGCCAGCGTTCTCGATGCGCTGCATTACGACACCGGACAGGTAGAAATCCTCAGCATGCGCACCGAAGGCGGTGGCCGGGTTCCTGGTGCCGGCTGGAGCTCGTTCTGACCTCTCTTTTTCTAACACTCCTGTAGGAGCCAACGTGTTGGCGAGTTTTTTGGGATGGCAGAAAGGCCCTCTCGCCAACAAGACGGTATCTACAGAGAAACCGGTTTTTATCCCTTTTTTTAACTTAATGCATCTCAGCAGCGGAGAGCCCTCATGGTCCATCTCACTTCAGTCAAACCCCCTCATCACAGCGTGATTGTCGTCGGTGGCGGTCAGGCCGGATTGTCTGCCAGTTACTACCTGCAACAGCAAGGCATCGACCATTTGTTGCTGGAAAAGCACAGCGTGACCCATGCCTGGCGCCACCAGCGTTGGGATGCATTCAGCTTGGTGACGCCCAACTGGCAATGCGCGTTGCCGGGGTATACCTACAGCGAGGAATTCAAGGGGCAGGACCCCCACGGGTTTATGAAGCGCGATGAGATTAATCTGTACCTCGCCGGCTTCGCGCAATCGGTCAACGCCCCGGTGTTGGAAGGCGTTACCGTGCAACGCGTAGTGCCTCGTGCCAACGGCGGTTATGAAATTCATACCTCTAAAGGCGAGTACACCGCCGATAAGGTCATCGTCGCTTCGGGCGGTTATCACACGCCGATCATCCCGCGTTTGGCCGAGCGTTTACCGGCAGGCATCCAGCAGATTCACTCTGAGCAATACCGCAATCCGCAGGCGTTGCCAGCGGGCAATGTACTGGTGGTTGGCTCGGGTCAATCCGGCGCGCAGATCGCTGAGGACTTGCACCTCGCCGGGCGCAAGGTTTATCTGGCAGTCGGCGATGCACCACGTTGCGCACGGTTTTATCGCGGCAAGGACGTGGTCGATTGGCTGGCTGAGATGGGCTACTACGACATCGGTGTCGACACCCATCCGCTGCGAGAGGGTGTGCGCGACAACACCAACCATTACGTCACCGGCCGTGACGGTGGACGCGACATCGACCTGCGCCAATTCGCCGTTGAAGGCATGCAATTGTTCGGTCGCCTGGACGGGTTAAAGGGCACGCGGTTGCAGTTTTCCAGCAACCTCAGCGAAAGCCTCGACAGCGCTGATGCGGTGTACAACCGGATCAATACCACCATCGATGGCTACATCGAAAAAAACGCAATCGACGCCCCGGCCGGCGAGCTTTACGCGCCAGTCTGGACGCCTGAGCAAGAACGCAGCGAACTGGACCTTGAGGCACAAGGCATCACCAGCATCATCTGGTGCATCGGCTTTACCCCTGATTTCACCTGGGTCGAAGCACCGGTGTTCAACGGTCGCGGCCATCCCGGCCATCAACGCGGTGTGACGGCGCAACCCGGTTTGTATTTCCTTGGTCTGCCGTGGTTGTACACCTGGGGTTCGGGCCGCTTTTCCGGCGTGGCTCGGGACGCGGAGTATGTGGTCGAGCACATCGCTGGGGTTGCTGAAAAAAAGCGTGAAGCGCGGCTGGCATTGGCGAGGTAGCCATTTGGCGAACCGTGTGGGGCCGAATTCATTTGGGAATGGATTTCACATCCAGCGTCGTGTGAGGCGCCTTCCCGAATGGATTCGGTCCCACAGATTCAGTGGGAGCGAAGGTGTTCGGCACTTGACGAGATTTTGTAACGGGAGAATACTGCGTCCAATATTCATCTATATGACTAGATAACTATAAAAATGAATCAATTCTCCAGCGATGCCCGTCTGCCTCTTTATCAGCGTCTGCGCGATCAACTGGCGCAGCAGATTGCCAACAACCGTTGGCGACCAGGGGAGGCGATTCCTACCGAGGCCGCGCTCTCCAGCGAATACTGTCTGTCCACCGGCACGGTGCGCAAAGCCATCGACATGCTGGTCAACGAGAACATTCTCGAACGCCAACAAGGACGCGGTACCTTCATTCGGCGTCCACAATTCCAGTCCTCGCTGTTTCGCTTCTTCCGCTTCCAGACCGTCGCTGGCGAACGCCAAGTGCCTGAAAGTCGCATCCTCTCTATCGAGCCCATGAGTGCGCCGTCGGCCGTCGCCCAAGCACTGGGGCTCGCGTCAGAATCGCCGGTCATCCGCTTGCTGCGGGTGCGGTTACTGGACGCACAACCGGTATTGGCCGAAGAAATATGGCTGCCACGGATTCAATTTCAAGCGCTTCTGGACATCGATCTCGATCAACAAGGGCCGTTGCTCTACCCGATCTACGAAGAGTTCTGCGGCCAAGTGATTGCCTATGCCGAAGAGACCCTGACCGCTGATTTGGTCAGTGAAGTTCATGCTCGATTGCTGCAGATTCCGGTTAACAGCCCGGTGGTGGTGATCGAGCGACTCGCGCGTAACTACGCCGGCCAGCCCCTGGAATGGCGCCGCTCACGCGGACATGCCAGCCACTTCCGTTACAGCGTGGAAATTCGCTGACCGCTGCGTAATTTTTTTTCTAAATAGCGTGCCTCTCTAATAAGGATAAAAATAATGTTCAAGTGGTATCGCGACATCACTGCTCGGGAGCGCAAGACATTCTGGGCTTGTTTCGGCGGCTGGTCCCTGGACGCCCTGGAAGTGCAGATGTTTGGCCTGGCGATCCCGGCGTTGATCGCCGCGTTCGCCTTGAGCAAAGGTGACGCTGGTTTAATCAGCGGCGTGACCTTGATCACCTCCGCGCTGGGTGGCTGGATCGGCGGGACGCTCTGCGACCGTTACGGCCGGGTTCGCACCCTGCAATGGATGATCCTGTGGTTTTCGATATTCACCTGTTTCTCAGCCTTCGTTACCGGCTTCAACCAGTTGCTGATCGTCAAGGCGCTGCAAGGCTTTGGGATCGGCGGCGAGTGGGCCGCGGGCGCTGTGCTGATGGCGGAAACCATCCAGCCCAAATACCGTGGAAAAGTCATGGGCACGGTGCAAAGCGCCTGGGCTGTGGGTTGGGGCATCGCGGTGGGTACGTTTGCGCTGATTTATTCCTTCGTGCCTGAAGCCATGGCCTGGCGAGTTATGTTTTTAGTAGGCTTGCTGCCCGCGTTGTTGATCATTTGGGTGCGTCGTAACGTCGAAGAGCCCGACAGTTTCCAGCGTCAGCAAAAAGGGCAAACCAAACCCCTGAGTTTCTTCAAATCCATCGCCGGGATTTTCCGTCCCCAACTGTTGCGTGTGACGTTGCTCGGTGGACTGCTGGGCCTGGGCGCGCACGGCGGTTACCACGCGGTTATGACCTGGCTGCCGACCTTTCTCAAGACCGAGCGTCATTTGTCAGTGCTCAGTTCCGGTGGCTACTTGGCGGTAATCATCGTTGCGTTCTGGTGCGGTTGCGTGGTCAGCGGTTTGTTGATCGACAAAATCGGCCGTCGCAAAAACATCATCCTGTTTGCGTTGTGCTGCGTGGTAACGGTGCAGTGCTACCTGTTCCTGCCGTTGACCAACACGCAAATGCTGTTCCTCGGTTTCCCACTGGGCTTCTTCGCTGCCGGTATTCCCGCGAGCCTGGGGGCGCTGTTCAACGAGCTGTATCCCGCCGATGTGCGCGGCGCAGGTGTGGGTTTTTGCTACAACTTTGGGCGGGTGGTGTCGGCGGTTTTTCCGTTCATGGTCGGGCATATGAGCGAGTCCATGTCGTTGGGCACGGCCATCGGTATCGACGCCGGGATTGCCTATGGCGTCGCGGTCATCGCGGCCATGTTGTTGCCGGAAACCCGAGGCCGTTCGCTGGACGCCACAGCTGCAGCTCCCCAGGTTTCGTTGAACAAAACGCAAGCCGCCCAAGCTTGATTCCATCCGCTAACGGCGCGGCGAACTCTGCCGCGCTCACTCTCTAGTTGAGTTCCATGCCTGATATTCGCGTGCCCGCAAGCCCATTTCCGATGCTCGGCGTCGACGCCCATGCCCATGTCTTCAGCCGCGCACTGACAATGGCTTCGGCGCGGCGATACAGCCCGGATTACGACGCCACGCTGGGCCAGTATCTGACGCATTTGCGTGAAAACGGCCTGAGCCATGGCGTATTGGTGCAGCCGAGCTTTCTCGGGACCGATAATCGCTACCTGTTATCGGCCTTGCGCCAGGCGCCACAATGCCTGCGCGGGGTGGCAGTGGTCGACGCCGACGTCAGCCGCGAGGCGCTGGCGGACATGGCCGAGCAGGGTGTCGTGGGCATTCGCTTAAACCTCATGGGTCAAGTGCTTCCGGACTTTACCGATGCCAAGTGGAAGTCACTGTTTACCCGGGTTTCGGCGTTGGGGTGGCACGTTGAACTGCACCGCGACGTTGAAGACTTGCCGATACTGATCAGCGCGTTGATGGCGCATGAGTGCAAGATCGTCATCGACCATTTCGGTCGCCCGGATGCATTGCTGGGCATTGAACAACCGGCGTTTGCGCAGTTATTGGAGCTGGGGTTGAGCGGGCGGGTGTGGCTGAAGGTTTCCGGTATCTACCGATTGGGCGCAGACAGCGAACAGAACATGAGTTTCGCCCGAGACGCCATGCCGCTTTTGATTCAAGCGTTTGGCAAAAAACGTTTGGTGTGGGGCAGTGATTGGCCGCACACCCAGTTTGAAGGGCAAATGGATTATGGCTCTGCGGTTGAGCAGCGGCGGCAATTGGGCTGGTCGGCGCAGGTCGAACACGCACTGTTGGTGGACGTGCCATGTGCGTTGTTTGGGTTTTTAAAGTAAAAACGGGGTGCCAGGACCCCCTAAGTCAAGGTCCAGCGCAGTGCTCGGTGGGAGTGAACGTGTTCGCGAAGGCCTAAAACCTGAACTCTCAATTCCAGGCCCATTCACTCGGCGCTTTCAGCCAGATGAATAAATGGTTAGTGAGGGGTTCAATTTCCTTTCACATGTATTCATTTGTTCATCGCGCTGTACCTCGCCAAGCTTGTAGCCATCGAAAACCCCGACCTTTCCGGGGACGGTTTCTAACGGCCGAGGTCTATCTGAATGTCATCTAAAACGCTGTTGCTCATCCCGATGCTGAGTGTGGTCGCTCTGCTCTGCGCCTGCGCCGCTGTGCCCAAGCCAGATCCGAGCGAGGCTTGGATCGGCTTACGGGAAGACCCGCAGAGCGACTTGATGGCAGAGCGCGTCGACGGCAAGCGGCTGAATGACGGTCGTTACTTCGAAGTCACCCCAGGCACTCATCGGCTGGGCATGACGTTGTTTGTCGATGCAATGAACGACAACAACCAAAACAAGCAACTGGGTAAAACCCGGGGCTTCACCTGCATGGCGGGTTAATGGGCTCACAGAAACGTTGAATATATGTGGGAGCGAATTCATTCGCGAAAGAATTCACGCGGTGTGACAGACAGACCGCTTCCCGAATAAATTCGGTCCCACAGGGTTTTCATACAAATCCTGCAGCGGGATCGTCGTTTTAGGCCAACGCGCCACCCCGGCGGCATTCAAGAGTCAAGTTGGCGCCGCCGGCAGGGCTGGTGTCGATGTGCAGTTTGAAGCCGTGCAAATTGACGATGGCGGCAACAATGGAAAGGCCCAGGCCGAAGCCACTCTGCTGGCTGCCGTCTGCGCAGCGGTAGAACCGTTGAAACACAGCGTCGCGTTCGGCGACCGGGATGCCAGGGCCGGAGTCCTGGATTTCGATGCGGGTGCCTTCGCCGTCACCGTCGCAGTAGGCGCTGAGGATGACCACCCCACCCAGAGGACTGAACTTGATGGCGTTGCTCAGCAAGTTGGCCAGTGCCTCAAACAACAACGCGCGGTCGCCCATTAACGTTGGCAAAAAGGGGGCAAGTCGTAAATCCAGGGTCAGGGCTGCCTCTTCAGCCACCGGTAGATAGAACTCGTAAAGCTCGTGCAACAACGGCCTCGGGTCGAGTTCGACGAAGCCTGAGCGGCGTTGGTGGTCTTCGAGTTCAGAAATCCGTAATAGGCCACGAAAACGCGCCATCAATGTGTCCGCTTCAGCGATAACCTGGCCCATCTGCAGCGCCTGGGTCGAGTCTTCCGGTGACTGCTGTTGAATGCGGTACAGTTGGGCGCGCAGGCGGGTCAGTGGAGTTCGTAGGTCGTGGGCGATGTTGTCGCAGACGCCTTTTACTTCGTTCATCAGCTTCTCGATGCGATCGAGCATTGCATTTACGATCACTGCCAGCATGTCAAGTTCGTCACGGCGGTCTGATACCGGTAGGCGTCGGGCCAGGTCGCCGGCAACGATGGACTCGGCGCTGGCCTGTAGGCCGCGTATTCGGCGCAACGGTCGGCGGCGCAACAAGTGCCACCCTGCAACGCCGGGAATGATGGTCAGGGACATGGCCCACAACAACGCGTGCCAAATAATAGTGGTGACGGCAAACAGCGAACCGTTGTCGCGCACCAGTATCAGCCAGCGCCCGTCATGGGTTTGGGTGGCCACTGCGTCACAGCTGTTTTGCGGCAACTGCGGGTCGTCGGAGTCGATGCAGTCGCTCAGTTCATGAATTTTCCCGTCCAGCGGCAAGTTGGCAGGGATGCTGTTGACCGGGCCACGGATGGGTCGATATTCGCTGTCAAACAGCCCGTAGGCATCCACCGCGCGCATGTCGAATTTTTCGCTGGTGTTCAGCGCATCGATCAGTTGATAACCCTGAAACCGCGCAAAGAGGTGTTGCCGTTGGGTTAGCGAGTGGCGGGCCAGGGTGCTCAGATAGCCCGTAACTTCCCAATACAGCACCCCCATGAGGATGCCGCTCCAGGCGACGAACAGAAAACTGTACAACGCCAGCAGACGGCTGCTGGATGAGCGCCAGCCTTTAGAGGGGTTCAGCAATGACATAACCCGAGCCTCGCACGGTCCGAATCAGCGGTGTCAGGCCAGGGGCATCGATCTTTTTGCGCAGACGCCCGATGTGCACGTCGATCAGGTTGGTGCCGGGGTCGAAATGGTAGCCCCAGACTTCCTCGAAAATCATCATTCGGGTAATGATTTGCCCGGTGTTGCGCATCATGAATTCCAGCAGTTTGTATTCAGTGGGCAGCAGGCTCAGGGGCTGATCGCCACGGCTGGCTTCGCGGCTGATCAGATTGAGCGCCAAGTCACCGACGTGCAACACGGTCTCGGCTTCACTGACTGGATTGTGGCGCCGCAGCAACACCTCGACCCGGGCGGCCATTTCGTCGGAAGCGAAAGGTTTGGACAAGTAGTCGTCACCCCCTGCACGCAAACCCCGCACGCGCTCGTCAACATCCGATAGCGCGCTGATCATCAGGATCGGGGTGGAAATGCCCAAGGCGCGCAAGGTGGTGACGATGGCCAGACCGTTCACTTCCGGCAACATGCGGTCCAAGGTGATCAAGTCATACCCGCCGCTCACGGCGCGTACCAAGCCTTCGCGGCCATTGTCTACCCAGTCAACATCGAGTCCATGACTGCTCAATTCGGCAACGATTTCCTGCGCCGTGACGGCATCGTCCTCGATGGTCAGAATTCGGGTCATGGGGAGAAATACCTGAAAGGTTTACGGCAGAGGGGTAGCATTTTGCCCCTAAATGTTTGGTTACTTTTTAAAAAATAGTTTAGGTGGCTGTGCAGAGACGGCTGATGTATGTGCCACTAACTGCTACAGCCCTTGTATTCAGGGTGTTTGATTACTTGTCGGCGTTCTTCTGAGCTTTTTTAGGGCCATTTGTTTTTCCGCTTTCGCTACGGATCTGCGCATGGCTGATCAGGGCGAAAATGAAGCTGCCACCGATGATATTACCCGCCAGCGTCGGGCCGGCAAACGTCAGCCAAAAGTCTTTCCAAGGCAATTGCCCGGCAAAGACCAGGTACGACACTTCTGCCGAGCCAACCACGATGTGGGTGAAATCCCCCAGTGCCATCAGATAGGTGATGAACAGGATGATCCAGATTTTCGCGCTTTCCATGGACGGAATCATCCAGACCATGGTCGCAATCATCCAACCGGAAATGATGCCCTTGGAGAACATCTGGCTCACGTCGTTCTCCATAACCTTGTGGCCGATGTCGAGAAACGCCGCATCGGTTTTCGGGTCAAAAATCGGTAAATGCAACATCACGTAAGCCACCAGCAACGTACCAGTCAAATTGCCGATCAGCACGACGCTCCATAGACGCAGCAGCCGTGCGAAGTTACGCAAGGTCGGTTTGCTCATGACGGGCAAGACGGCGGTCAGGGTGTTTTCGGTGAACAATTGCTGCCTTGCCAGAATCACCGCGAGAAAACCTGCTGAATAGCCTAGGCAAGCAATCACTTTGCTGGCTTCGCCCGCGGGTAATCGCGCATTGAACAAACCCATGGCCATTAGCGACAAACCCATCGTCAGACCGGCGGCCAGTGCCGACCACCACAGCGCGGCCACGCTGCGCTCCAATTCCTGATCGCCTTGCAAGCGGATGGTTTCATGCAGCACCGCCGCACGGGGCGGTTGGTGTTTGTCGACGTCCTTTTCTTCTTCCTCGGACAGCCCTGGGGTCTTGCCGTCTGTTTTGCTGACCATAAAAGTCCTTGGTTCGGGTGCTGAGACATTTTTAGTGCATGGAATGCTGCACGGCGCTGGTGGTTAAGACACACTCCGGTGCCGAGCGTTCGGCCCACTCTTTTATCGGGCCACGGGCGCAGGTTTTTTGCCGAGCATTACGTATTTATTCAGGAGAAACACCGTGAGTATCCACATTCGTGAAGCGACCAGAGCCGATGCCGAGGTGATCCTTGGCTTTATCACCGAACTGGCGATCTACGAAAACGCCGAACACGAAGTATTGGCCAGCGTGGCGGACATCGAACGCAGCCTGTTCGACGAGCCGTCCCCGGCGCGGGCCTTGATCTGTTTGCTGGACGATCAGCCGATTGGCTTCGCCGTGTATTTTCTCAGCTACTCCACTTGGCAGGGCCGCAAGGGGTTGTACCTGGAAGACCTGTTTGTTTCTTCGCAGCACCGGGGTGTGGGCGCCGGGAAAAAGCTGCTTCGCCATCTGGCGAAACTGGCGTACGACAGCGGCTGCGGGCGTTTTGAGTGGAGTGTGCTGGACTGGAACACCCCGGCCATCGATTTCTATAAATCCATCGGCGCGCAGCCGCAGGAAGAGTGGGTGCGTTACCGCTTGGCTGGCGACACATTGAAAGACTTCGCGCTGGGCGAGTGATCATTACGGTCACTCAATACCTCGTCGGATTCGATGCGTTGCACCCCGGCCAGCAGCATCGTTTCCCACGCGGCGTCGAGTGAGCCATTCAAGTCGATGGCGCGGCAGGCGTCGGCGATGACAAAGGTGGTAAAACCTTCGCCCCGGGCGTCTTGTGCCGACCACGCCACGCAAAAATCCAGCGCGAGGCCGACCACAAACACCGTGTGTATGCCGCGATCCTTGAGGTAGCCGGCGAGCCCGGTGCGGGTACAACGATCTGCTTCAAGAAACGCCGAATAGCTGTCGATGCACGGGTTATAGCCCTTGCGCACCACCAGTTGAGCGTTGGGCAGATCAAGGTCGGCGTGCAACTCGGCGCCTGGGCTGCCTTGTACGCAGTGGTCGGGCCACAAGGTTTGTGCGCCGTACGGCAGGTGAATACTGTCGAACGGTTTGCGCTCGGCATGGCTGGAGGCAAACGAGATATGCCCGGCAGGGTGCCAGTCCTGAGTAATGACCACGTTGCGAAAGCACGCCCCGAGTCGATTGATCAACGGCACCAAGGCATCGCCATCGGCGACCGCCAGTTGCCCACCGGGCATGAAGTCGTTCTGCATGTCGATGACTAGCAGTGCGCTAGCAGGGCTGGAGGGTAAGAAAGTGCTAGGAAAACTCATGTTCAGCTCCGCCTTGAGCATTATCCGCGGGCGCGGAAAGGTCCAGTGTGCCTGAGGCTGCGCAGAACCATAAGGCGCCGTTGAGCGCCTTAATCGATAAAGCGGCGAATTATAGTCAGTGTTGTCTGTACTGGCCTCTTTCCGAAACCGATATTCAATTCACCAACGATCTACGGGCGGGCAGCCATCTATAGAGCCAACGTGTTGGCGAAAGCCGGGACGGCTCTGGGGTTTCATTGGGACGGTTTATAGCAAGCAGCCGCAGATACTGTAGGCTTGCCTGCGAAGCGGCCCGTAGTCGCGCCGCTGATGTCGACCTGAAACCTGGGTCGCCTGCATTGACGCTTTCGTTGGCAAGCCACATAGATTTTTGGCAGACACGGAAGAGTAGGCACTGAACATCTGATCGCAGCCTTCGGCAGCGCCTACAGATCAGGCATGGAATGGTCGCCGACCTCATTCGCCTTGGCCAACATCACCAGCAACAGCACATTCGCTCCCGCTTCGGCCCAATGTGGATGGATGTGTTCAGCTTCGTTATGGCTCAGTCCGTCCACGCACGGGACGAAGATCATGGCGGTGGGCGCCACTCGGCTGAGGTAGCAGGCATCGTGCCCGGCGCCGGATATGATCGGTCGCTGGGTGTAGCCCAATGCGGTGGCCGCCTGGCTGACGTGGCGGATGCAATCGGCATCAAACTCAATCGGCGCGTATTGGAAAATCTGCTCCACCTGGTACCTGAGGCCGATTTCCAGGGCCATCCGCTTGACCGCTTCGCGCAGTTTTATGTCCAGTTCAACCAGCACCGATTCGTTCGGGTGGCGAAACTCGACGCTGAAAAAGACCCGGCCCGGCACTACGTTGCGTGAGTTCGGAAAGACGTTGGCCATGCCCACTGTTGCTCGGCCTTCATCACCTTGTTCCAACCCCAGCGAGTGAACCGCTTCCACCACTCGCGCAAAGCCGAGCAGGGCGTCGAGGCGGTGATTCATCGGCGTGGTGCCGGCGTGTGCGCTACGGCCGGTCAGTTCAACTTCGTACCAGCGCTGCCCTTGAGCACCGGTGACCACGCCAATTGTAATGTGCTCAGCCTCCAGAATCGGGCCTTGTTCGATGTGCAGTTCAAAGGCGGCATGAATGGCTCGGCCGCCCATGGGCTCTGTCCCGGCATAGCCAATCTGCTCCAGCGCCTGACCAATGCTGACGCCCGCCGCGTCGGTGCGTGACAAGCCGTAGTCGAGGTCGAACACCCCGGCGTAAACCCCGGAGGCAATCATCGCGGGCGCGAAACGCGAGCCTTCTTCGTTGGTCCAGTTGACCACTTCGATGGGGCGCTCGGTCTGGATCTCCTGATCGTTCAACGCGCGCAGTACCTCAAGGCCGGCCATTACGCCGTAGATGCCATCGAACTTGCCGCCGGTGGGTTGAGAGTCGCCATGGGACCCGGTGAGTACCGGTGCCAGTGAATTATTGCGACCGGCGCGGCGGGCGAAAATATTGCCCATGGCGTCGACGCGCACGCTGCAACCGGCTTCTGTTGCCCAGCGCACGAACAGGTCGCGGCCGACGCGATCTTCTTCGCTCAAGGCCAGACGGCAGACGCCGCCCTTGGGAATCGCGCCGATCTGCGCCATCTCCATCAACGACTCCCACAAGCGCGTGCCGTTTACCCAAGGTTGAACACTCATGCCGTGTGCTCCTGATCCTTGACCCGGTAGCGGAAATTGCAATGTGAAGCGCCGCCCATGAGGGTTTGGGTGCGCACCAATTGGACCCTGGGGTCGTAGCCGACAATGAACAGCTCATCGCGATTGCACGACAGCAAGTGTCCGATCTCACCCAGACCCATCTCGTGGTACATCTCGGCATAGCGGCAGCGTTTGACGTCATAGTCGAAATGCACGGCGTCGCTGGCGATGATTTCGACCTTCAGCGCATCGTCCTTTTCCCACAACGCTTGTAGCGCGACGAAACCCTCAAGACTTGGGCCTTGCGGTTCCCGCGCGGCGAACTGTCGGCCGGCCTCAACGGCGGCCTGCGACACCGCTTCGCCAATGACGGCAGCGGCTTTTTCTTGTCCGTAATCACGCAGCAGAATCTGGTAAATGGGCTTGATTATTTCGGCTTCGATCCGCCGTCTGGCGAGAATCCCCAGTTCGCCGTCGTGAATACTCATGTGCTGGCCCTCGGTCGATTAACGCTGATGATGCACAGTAAGTATTTATTCTGTTTTTATCAAATATCAGAACGGTCTATAGGGTAGATATCAATGTTCATTGAGTAACATAAGGCTGTTAATGAGATTGAACTAAGGTTTAAACTCAATACATGAAAAATACAGAACAGTTGGATAACGATCCACCATTGCGTGCGGTGCGTACGTTTGAAGCCTTCGCCCGTCATGGCGGTGTGAACAGTGCTGCCCGAGAACTGGATGTTTCGCCGTCTGCGGTGAGCCATCAACTGCGGCTGCTGGAGACATTTCTCCGACAGCCGTTGACTGCCCGGCAAGGACGCAATCTGATTCTGACGGACGAGGGACGTGAGTATTACCGGGCGATTCGGTCGGCGTTTGCGGTACTGCGCAGCGCCACTGACCATGTGCGGGAAAAGTCGGTCATGCGCCAGGTCACCATCAGCCTGATCCCGTTGTTTGGCATCAATCTGTTCATTCCGCGTCTGGCGGAATTTCTGCAGGAGAATCCGGGATTGGACATCAACGTGACCTACGCCAATCACCGAAGTTATCCCAGTGACGCGGCGGACATCTCGATTCGGTTTGGCACTGGGCATTGGCCGGGTTATCACAGCGAGCTGTTGATCTCCGGCGCGGTGGGCGCCTATTGCAGTCGGGATTTCGCCGAATGGCATAGCCCGATTGCGACACCCGAGGCATTGAGTGAATTGCCGTTATTGCACGACGAAGAGCGCGGCACCTGGGCGCAGTGGTTCGCCGCTGCGGAGGTCAAACACCCGGCGGCGTTGAATGGGTTGCTGTTTGAAGATGGGCAACTGGCACTGACCGCGACGTTGACCGGGCTGGGTTGCTCGCTGTTGCGCGAGCCGTTGGTGGCGCCGCATGTGGCCAGCGGGGAACTGGTCAAACTGTTTGACCTGACCGTGGATGATGGCCGCGCTTACTACCTCTGCCGTCGCGCCGACAGTGAACTGTCTCGGGAGGGGCTGAATCTGTATAGCTGGGTCAAACGCAGCCATCAATATCTCGGTGGATGACTTCTCTGTGCCTGACACACCGCATCAAGCTTAGATCGCCAACAAGTTGGCTCTACAGCGTTGGCGCTACCTTCGGCCTTAGTCTTTGCGCAATATCGGCGCGCCGAACGGTGCTTCGTCCGTGCGGCGGCCAAGCCGATCCCGCTGTTGCCTCCAGTGATCAATGCCGTTTTGTTGTTTAGGTCATGGTGATCGCCTTTTGAGAGTGGGCGCTTCGAATCAAGGGTCGATGGTGCAGTGGCTTCCGAGCGTGCGGCCAAGCGTGAGGCGTTTCAGGCGGGGAAATAAATTGATTAGATGCCGCCTGACACACCGCTTTCGTTGGCAAGCCTCCCACAGGATTGGCCTTTGACGGCGATTTGGGAGCAGGCTTGCCTGCGAAGGGTCTTTGAAATCAGAACATCACTTTAACCAGCAAACTTGCGGTGTTCTGGTTGGTGTCAAAATCCTTGCTGTTTTCGATCCCGTATTTGTTGCTCCAGTAGTCGTACTCGATACCGACGTAGAGCTGCTTCTCACCGAGGCTCATGGCCTTGCCCAAGTCATATTTGATCTGCGGGTTGAAGTGCAAGTTGGCGTGGTAAGTACCACGAGCGTTTTTGTCGTTGTCCACTACCCAATCCATGAAACCATCGATCAGGATGTCCGACCCGCGTACCGGAATCGTGTAGGACCAAACTGGGGTGATTTGCCATACGTTATTCCCTGGACGTGTGCCGTCAGGATGGCGCTGGAAGAAGTTCAGCTGGAAGTAGTCAAACCCCGGAATTGCCAGGTCGAACCCCGGACCAATCAGGTAGGACTCGACATTGCCTTCGCCAAACTCATAGGTCATCGCCAGCAGCACGTCTTTGATCGGACCCAACTCGAATTTTTGTCCAAAAATCTTGCCCAGTGACAAGCGCGGGGTGAACTCGCCATACATCCCGAAATGACCGACTTGGCTGTCCGGTTTGCCGTTGTAAAACGTGTTGTCGACAAACAGAAAGTTATCGCCGTACTTCCAGCCGTCAGCATGTTCGAAGGTGAAGGTCTGTTGTGTTTGCGGGTTGACGGCGTAGTTCTGGCCCCACAGATACGTCAGGCTGTTGCTTTGCCATTGCACAAGGTCGCCGGCCAACGTTTGGCCAGCGGCGAACAGGCTGCCGGCGGCGATTAAACTGCTGGCGACCAGGCGAGAAAAAATACGGGTCATGCGGGTTGCTCCCAGGGGTTGAGTGGCTTGGTTTTTATTAAGTAGCGCTCTGTAGCGGCGCCTTTTTTTTGCGGTGTTTCAGGGGTAGGTTTTGACGTGGCTGCGCCGTGACCGATGGACATGCGCTGTCTATCGGCCAGGATTTAAAGTGGGGAATCAGTGCGGGTGGGCGGCCTTGTTCATGGCCTCGCGTTCAGCCCCGCCGAGTACGTTGAACAGCAGGTTCAACAACACTGCGCTGAGGGTGGCGAGGGCGATGCCACTGTGGGTAATCGGCCCCATCCATAACGGCAAGTGCGCGAAAAACTCCGGCCGCACCACGGGGATCAAGCCCATGCCGATGCTGACGGCGACCAGTAATTGGTTGCGTCGGTCACCGATGTCGGCTTCCTGAAGGATTTTGATCCCCGTCGCGGCCACCATGCCGAACATGGCGATGGCCGCGCCGCCGAGCACCGCAGGCGGGATCGAAGCCACCAGAAACGCGGCTTTGGGTAGCAAACTCAAGCTGATCAGGAACCCGCCGGCGACCACCGTCACATAACGGCAGCGCACGCCAGTCATCTGAACCAGACCAATGTTTTGGGCGAACGACGAGTGGGTGAACGTGTTGAGAAAACCGGCGAGAAACGACGCCGCGGCGTCGCACATCAACCCGCGTCGGAGCATGCCGGGGGTGACTTCGCGGTCTGTGATTTTGCCCAGTGCGAGAAACATCCCGGTGGATTCGACGAAGATAATCACCACCACCAAGCACATGGACAGGATCGGCGCGAGGTGAAATTCCGGCATGCCGAAATGCAGCGGCGTGACCACTCTGACCCAAGGCGCCTGAGCCAGGCCCGTGAGGTCAACCATGCCGATCAGTCCCGACAGAACGTAACCCATGCCCATGCCGATCAGCACCGAAATGTTGACCCAAAAGCCGCGCATGAAGCGGTTGATCAACAGGATGGTCGCCAGCACCAATGCAGCGACGGCGAGGTAGATCGGCTCACCGAAACTGACAGCCTTACTGCCACCGCCACCGCCAGCCCAGTTCACCGCGACCGGGAACAGCGACAGGCCGATGGAAGTGATTACGGTGCCGGTCACCAATGGCGGAAAGAAGCGCACGATTTTCGACATGAACGGAGCGATCAGCATCCCGAAAAAACCGGCGGTAATGGTCGCGCCGAAAATCCCCGTGAGGCCAACGCCGGGCATGCCGGCCATTGCCACCATGCTGCCGACGGCGGCGAAACTGGCGCCCATCATGATCGGCATGCGAATCCCCAACGGCCCGATGCCCAGCGACTGCACCACCGTGGCGATACCGGCAACCAATAGGTCGGCGTTGATCAAAAAGGCAATTTCTTCGCGGGACAGACCGGCCGCCTGGCCGATGATCAACGGCACCGCAACAGCGCCGCCGTACATCAATAAGACGTGTTGCAAGCCCACCAGAATCATTTGCAGCAGGGGCAAAGGCTGTCGTGGCGGCGCGGTTGGAATCCGCGCGTGAGTTGACTCGGACATGCAACACCTCACATTTTGTTTTTATTGTGGTTGGAGCAGTGACGCTGACCTCTGTAGAAGCCAACGTGTTGGCGAAGCGGTGTATCAAGTAAAAACCGCATCAAGCCCATCGCCAACACGTTGGCTCCTACAGTTTTTTAGTTTGTCCTTGCTCCCTGATCGATCCACGCGCCGAGCAGATCGCGTTCTTTTTGGGTCATTTGCGTGATGTTGCCCAGCGGCATGACTTGCGAAATAACCGCCTGAGCTTGAATGCGCGGGGCCATTTGCTGGATTTGTTGTGCGGTGTCGAACATCACCCCGGCCGGTGCCGCGCTGAACAACGGGCTGGTGGGGTTGGCAGAGTGGCACACGGCACAGCGCTCTTTGATCACGCTGTGAACAGCGTTGAAATCGGGTCCAACTGCTTGGGTCGCGACGGGCGCTGCGGCGACGGCTGCAGCAGGATCGGCTCTATGGCCCCCCAACGCGGTTTCTGGCAGAGGTTGGTATTCGATTTTTGCCGGACCCGCTACGTCAGGTGCTTTCGATATCGGCGTCGGCCCCGTGACATAGGCCATGCAGATCATGCCCAGCGCCGCTACCGGCAAGGTCCAGGCAAATTTATGGCTGTTGTGACGGGTGTTGAAATAGTGACGCACCAACACCGCCATCACCGCGATACCGGCCAGGATCAACCAGTTGTACTGGCTGCCGTAGGTGCTCGGAAAGTGGTTGCTGATCATGATGAACAGCACCGGCAAGGTGAAATAGTTGTTGTGTCGAGAGCGCAGCAAACCTTTGGCTGGCAGGGCTGGATCTGGCGTGCGGTTCTCGGCGATGGCCGCGACCAATGCTCTTTGCACGGGCATGATCACCCGGAACACGTTACCGACCATGATCGTGCCGATGATGGCGCCAACGTGCAGGTATGCGCCGCGTCCGCTGAATATTTTGCTGAAGCCGAACGCAGCGGCAATCAGCAGCACGAACAGCACCAGGCCGAGCAGGGCAGGGCGTTTGCCCAAGGCCGAATCGCACAGCGCTTCATAAATGAACCAGCCCGCGATCAGCGAGCCAATGCCGATCGCCACACCTTCAACGCCGGACAGGCCGCTGCCGGGCGCCAGCAAATACAGGGTCGGGTTAGCGTAAAACACCACACAGAGCAGCGCCACACCAGACATCCAGGTGAAATACGCTTCCCATTTGAACCAGTGCAGGTTGTCCGGCATGGTCGGGGGCGCGAGTTTGTATTTTTCCAAGTGGTAGATGCCGCCACCGTGAATCGCCCACAAGTCGCCTGCCAGCCCGTCACGCGGGTTAACCCGGTTCAGGTTGTTTTCCAGCCAGACAAAATAAAACGAGGCGCCGATCCAGGCCACGCCGGTAATCATATGAATCCAGCGCACGCTCAGATTCAGCCATTCCATCAAATGTGCTTCCACGGTATCTACCTCTGAATCTTGCCGGCCACCACTACGGGTGTTCAGGCCTTTCTTATTGGTGGGCGAGGATCAATTTCTGACCCTCCTCGAAAAAATGTTCGTCGCAGTTATTACCGGTACCACTGCGATCAACCACCAGGAAGTCATCCCGCTTTTCGATCGTCAGCACCGGATGGTGCCAAACGCCGCGATGGTAATTAACGCCCTGCCTGCCATTACTGACGAAGGCGCGGACTAACTCTGATTCAGGTGCATCGCCAACCGGCGCGACCACGATCAGAAAGGGGTTGCCGAGCAGCGGTATGAACGCTTGGCTGCCCAACGGATGCCGCTCCAACATACACACGGTCAACGGCATCGGCAGCGCCTCGGCGCGGAAGATACTGATGATCGCTTTATCCTCCGGCATGGCGGTTTGGACTTCTGCCAGCCGATGAAAACGCATAGTCGAACCGTTATTGATCATGAAGTGATCGCTGCCATCGGTTTCGATGACATCGCCGAATGGGGCGAAGGCTTCTTTGGTCAGGGGCTCGATCACTAAAGTGCGCATGGTGGTTTTATCTCTGAATACGTTGTTGTCTGTTCAATTTATTCGCAGGCAAGCCTGCTCCCACAGTGTATGCATTCCCCTGTGGGAGCAGGCTTGCCTGCGAAGGGTACGACGCTATTTCGCCACTTTACCCAACACCCGCAACCGACTCACACCGCCATCCGGGAACACATTCAAGCGGATGTGGGTGATTGGGCCCAAGGCCTTGATCTGTTCGGCAAAGCTGTGTTCGGCGTGCATTTCCAGTTTCTGTGCCGGCAGCAGTTCGCGCCAGAACAAACTTTGGGTTTCGATCTGGCTGTCGGTGCCGCCTTTGACGAATGCGCCCTGAATCGAGCAGGTGTCCGGGTAATTACCCTTGAAGTGCAGGGTGTCGACGACGACGTGTTCGACGACGCCGGCATGACCCAAGGCGATGATCACCCAATCGTTGCCGGGTGTACGACGCCGGGCGGTTTCCCAACCGTCGCCCATGTTTACGCCACGGCCGGGGTTGAGAATGTTGCTCATGCGCCCGAAATGTTCATCGGAACAGGCCAAGGCGCGACCGCCATTCAATGCCGCCGCGAGGTCTATCTGTTCGCTGTCGCCGACAGTCGACCAATCCCGGAACGGCACGCCATACACCCGCAAACGCGCTACACCGCCGTCCGGGTAAATATTGAAACGCAAATGGCTGTACGCCTGATCATTGCTGATGGCGTGGTAGTGATGGCTGTCGCCTTTGAGCTCGACAGCCGGCAGCACTTCAGTCCATTGGGTGTTTTCGTCCGGATCGCCGGAGGTCAGGAAGCACGCTTCCAGAGATGCCGAGGGCGGATAGTTACCGGTGAAGAATGAGGTGTCGATGTCCACGCCTTTGATCGAGCCGGGCACACCCAAGCGAATGATCGCGGTGTCGTAACCTTCAAAGCGCTTGCGGCGTGACTCCCAGCCGTCCATCCATTTGCCGTTGTCATCGAACACGCCTTCTTTCCACACCGCAGGGGTGGGCTGGAACAAGCGGTTGGCGTCGGCGAACCAGTCATCGGTCACCGAGACAATGGTGGTGCCCAGACGGGCATCGGCCAGGTTGACGAACTTCTCGAACGGTGCGGCGTAAGCTTTCATTGATCTTGTCTGCCTTTTTTAGCATTGGCGTGGGATAGGCGCGGTCAGAGGGCTTGCAAGCGGAACATCGCGATCTTGTTGATCTCGGCCAAGGCGCAGGCGAACTCAGTCTCGACCGAGTGATGAATGCGCGTTTCGAAGGCGGCGAGGATCTGATGCCGGTCACTGCCTTTCACCGCCATGATGAAGGGGAACGCGAACGAGGCTTTGTAGGCGTCGTTCAACTCGGTGAAGCGCTGGAACTCTTCGGCCGAGCATTGGTGGATACCGGCGCCTGCTTGCTCATGGGTGCTGGCTTCGGTCAATTGGCCCTGCACGGCGGCTTTGCCGGCAAGGTCCGGGTGAGCGTTGATCAGCGCCAGTTGCCGGGCATGATCGGCGCTCAGGAGGATGTCGCTCATGCGGGCATGCAGGGTTTCGATCTGATCCAGATCGGCGTCGTGGCCCAGGTCGTAGGCCATTTCCGCAACCCACGCTGAATGCTCGTAAACGTCAGCGAAGGCTGCGACGAATTCATCGCGGCTCAGGGTCGACGGTGTCAGGGTTTGGAAGCGGCTCATTTCGCAGCTTCTCCTGTGACAGGTGCTGCCGACTGAAAAGGGTGTTCAGCGTGCCAATGGCGGGCGATGTCCACCCGGCGACTGAACCAGACCTGCTCGTGGCTTTTGGCGTACTCAAGGAAACGCTTGAGCGCACCCAAACGGGCCGGGCGCCCGATCAGGCGGCAGTGCAAACCAATCGAGAGCATCTTCGGTGCCTCGGCCCCTTCGGCGTACAGCACGTCGAACGCGTCTTTGAGGTACTGAAAAAACTGCTCGCCGTTGTTAAAGCCCTGGGCTTGGGTGAAGCGCATGTCGTTGGTGTCGAGGGTGTACGGAATCACCAAGTGCGGCTTGCCAGTGGTGTTGTTTGGTTCCCAGTAAGGCAGGTCATCGTCGTACGTGTCCGAGTCATACAAGAAGCCGCCTTCCTCCATGACCAACCGACGCGTGTTCGGTCCGGTGCGGCCGGTGTACCAGCCCAACGGACGTTCGCCGCTGATTTCGGTCAGGATACGGATCGCCTCAAGCATGTGTTCCCGCTCTTGGGCTTCGTCCATGTATTGATAGTCGATCCAGCGGTAGCCGTGGCTGCAAATCTCGTGACCCGCCGCAACCATAGCGCGGATCACCTGCGGGTGACGTTGCGCGGCCATGGCCACGGCAAACACAGTCAGCGGAATATCGAATTCCTTGAACAGCTTGAGCACGCGCCAGACACCCACGCGGCTGCCATATTCGTAGAGCGATTCCATGCTCATGTTGCGCTCGCCCTGCAACGGCTGAGCCGAGACCATTTCCGACAGGAAGGACTCGGATTCTTTATCGCCGTGCAGGATATTGCGCTCGCCGCCTTCTTCGTAATTCAGTACGAACGACAGGGCGATGCGGGCGTTGTCCGGCCAGTGGGGGTGAGGGGGGTTGTTGCCGTAACCGATAAGGTCGCGTGGATAGTCAGCACTCACTGCGCTCTTCCTTCTGTACGTGTTATCAGTGGCAGTGGTTGCCGGGTCAATCCGGGCTGGGGCCACCGCGATGGATCGATTGTATACAACTTGATGATCATTTTGTAAGCCTGATTTTTCATCTTTTTCAGAATTTTATCTCTCCAAGAAGCTTGCAAGAAACTTGCCTGATCGATCAGCTTCTCGTCTCAAGAGGCTTCAACTGCTTGATTGCGGGCATAAACGGCGACTTTCTATAAGGCCTGACAGGCTGCGCCGGATACGCGGTTTTTATTGTGTACAATTTTTATAAAAAATGTCTTAATCTCGCATCGCCGTTCCTTCTGTGCACTGAAAAGGGGCGGCACCGACTTTTCCACAGACCGCGCAGGGCAGACAAACAATGGGACGACTGACGACGCATGTACTGGACGCCGCACACGGCTGCCCCGGCAGCTCCATCAAAATTGAACTGTACCGAGTCGACGGAGACCGTCTGGAGCACCTCGCCAGCACCGTGACCAACAGCGATGGCCGCTGCGATGCGCCGCTGCTCCAAGGTAACGATTACCGCACCGGGGTTTATCAATTGCAGTTCCATGCCGGTAACTATTACCGGGCCCGAGGCACCGAGTTACCCGATCAGGCATTCCTCGACGTCGTAGTGCTGCGGTTTGGTATCGACGCTGCGCAAGATCATTACCACGTACCGCTGCTGATTTCGCCGTACAGCTATTCGACCTATCGCGGCAGCTAAACGTCGCTGGCCCAACCTGTCTCATTTCCTCTTGCCCGCCCACACTGCGGGCTTTTTTTTGCCCGGAATTCGGGAATTTCAGGTTATGCCCTGACGGGGTCCGTCAACGCGTTCTCGCAGCAAACACCGGAGAACTGTAGGAGTTGCCGAGCCGTAGATACTGTGGGAGCAGGCTTGCCAGCGAAGAGGCCGGTAATCGCGCCGCTGATGTCGACCTGAAACCTGAGTCGCCCGCATTGACGCTTTCGTTGGCAAGCCAACTTCCCACAGAGATTTTTGGCAGACACGGAAGAGTCTGCACTGAACATCTGATCGCAGCCTTCGGCCCCTCCTACAGACCCAGGTGATTCTGTGGGACCTATATCGGGAACCGTTGTCTCTGGCCCACTAAACTCCCCGCCGACACGCGGTCTTGTTCAGCCAGCGTTTTGCTTAGAGAAACACAAACTTGGCGACGAAAATCACACACAGCGCGTACAGGCTGACCGAGATTTCCTTGTGCTTACCGGTGCCGACCTTGAGCACCACGTAGGTGATAAACCCGAGCGCGATACCGTCTGCGACCGAGAACGTCAGTGGCATCATGATCACCGTGACGATAGCGGGAATGCTGTCAGTGGCTTCGTCCCAGTTGATATGAGCCATGCCGCCCATCATCAGCATTGCGACGTAGATCAGCGCACCGGCCGTGGCGTAGGCGGGAATCATCCCGGCCAAGGGTGCGAAAAACATCGCCACGATAAACAGCACGCCAACGGTCACCGCCGTAAGCCCGGTCCGTCCGCCCGCCGCAACACCGGCCGCACTTTCGACGTAGCTGGTGACGGGCGGAACACCGACCAAGGCGCCAAACACGCTGGAGGCGCTGTCCGCTTTCAATGCTTTCGACAGGTTTTCAATTTTGCCGTCAGGCTTTACCAGGCCCGCGCGCTGTGCGACGCCCATCAAGGTGCCGGCGGTGTCGAACATGTGCACAAAGAGAAACGCCAAGACCACGCTAATCATGCTGACGTTGAACACGCCCTTGACGTCCATCGCCATCCAGGTCGGCGCCAAGCTCGGTGGGGTGGAGAAAATGCCGTGGTACTGCACCAATCCAAGGCCCCAGCCGGCCAGCGTCACCGCAATAATACTGATCAGGATCGCACCGAAGATCCGGTGGTAACTCAGCACGGCAATCATCAGGAAGCAGATCGCCGCCAATAACGGCCCAGGTTCACGCAACGAGCCAAGCTTGATCAAGGTGCTGGGGCTGGCGACCACGATACCGGCGGTTTTCAAGCCGATGATGCCAAGAAACAACCCAACCCCGGCGCCCATGGCGAAACGCAAACTGATCGGAATGCTATTGAGCAGCCATTCCCGGATGCGTGAAAGGGTCAGGAACATGAAGATCAAACCGGAAATAAATACCGCGCCCAGTGCGGTTTGCCAGCTGTAGCCCATGGTGCCGACCACGGTGTAGGTAAAGAAAGCGTTCAAGCCCATGCCCGGCGCCAGACCTACAGGCCAGTTTGCGTACAGCCCCATCAACAGGCAGCCGAGGGCGGCGGCGATACAGGTGGCCACGAACGCGGCCCCATGATCGATGCCCGCGTCGGCCATGATGTTCGGGTTGACGAAGATGATGTAAGCCATGGTGATGAAGGTGGTCAGGCCCGCCAGCAGTTCGGTTCTGACGGTCGTGCCGTGCACGCTTAGCTTGAAAACACGTTCAAGCAAGCCAGTGCGTGGCGGCGTTAGATCCAGCGTCGTTGCTTCGGATTTGCGACTTTCCACAGCGGGGGTACTCCTCAAGACTTTTATTGTTTTTTCCCGCACCTGAAGCGGTGCAGTGAGGCGGTGCGTTTGAAATGATGGTTTTTGACCATTAAGTCAGGAATTTGCACGAAACCGATTATGCTTTTGTATACAAGAAAAGCAAATAATGTTTTATCTGTTGTGTGATAAATATTTTGGATTGTGTGCATAACGCCGCCCTTAAAACCGTCGCTATTCACAACCCATGCACTGTGTACAATGTCTCGGTACTTTTCTGTGACTTGCCCTCGAGAGCCCATGAACGAACAGTTGCAGCCCCTCAAAAAACAGCCGCGTATCCTCAAGACTGGCCGCACCGGAACACAGGACGATATCGTTTACGCGCATATCTTCGAGGCCATCCTGGAGCAGCGTCTGGCGCCCGGTACGAAACTGAGTGAGGAAGCGCTGGGGGAAATTTTCGGGGTCAGCCGCACGATCATTCGTCGTGCGTTGTCACGTTTGGCCCATGAAGGGGTTGTGCTGCTGCGGCCGAACCGTGGCGCAGTGGTGGCCAGCCCGAGTGTTGAAGAAGCACGCCAAGTGTTCTTTGCTCGGCGCATGGTGGAGAAGGCGATTACCGAGTTGGCGGTCGAGCACGCAACCCCGGAGCAACTCGCCGAGTTGCGGCAGATGGTCAGCGACGAGCGCGACAGTTTTTCCCGCGGGGATCGCGGCGCCGGGATTCGTTTATCGGGGGAGTTTCACTTGAAATTGGCCGTGGCAGCGAAGAATGCGCCGCTGATCAGCTTCCAGCGCAGCCTGGTGTCGCAGACCTCATTGATCATCGCGCAGTACGAAAGCGGCAATCGCTCACACTGCTCTTACGATGAACACAACCAATTGATCGATGCCATAGAAGCGCGCGACGCAGCATTGGCGGTGAACCTGATGATGCATCACATGGACCACATCGACAGCAAGCTCAACCTCGACGAAGACAGCGCCTCCGACGACCTGCACGCAGTGTTCTCGCACCTGATGCTGACCAAGAAAAAACCGGGACGGAATCAGGCGGTTTAAGTCAGGAGTTCCTGTAGGAGCCAACACGTTGGCTCTACAGATCCGCGCTGTATCAGGAGTTAGCTGAGGAATCGACCGGTTGAAATCCTGTGCGACCGAATTTATTCGGGAAGACCACGCCGCAGTCCTTCAGAAAAATCCGCGTCGGTGACTAGTCGCGCTTGTGCACTCGCTGCCCGGCCGAGTAGGTCTCCAGCACGGTTCGGTCATCCCCCAGGGTGGTCAGCACGAACAACTTCTCCTCGATGTCCTTCGCCTGTTTCAAGCGGTAGGCGAGGAGGGGGGTGGCGTTGTAATCAAGCACCACGAAATCCGCTTCGGTTCCCGGATACAACGTGCCGATCTTGTCTTCAAGACGCAATGCCCGTGCGCCGCCCAACGTCGCCAGGTACAGCGATTTGAACGGGCTGAGTTTGGCACCTTGGAGCTGCATCACCTTGTACGCCTCGTTCAGCGTGTGCAGCAGTGAAAAGCTGGTGCCCGCGCCGACGTCGGTGCCCAAACCGATGTTGAGCTTGTGCTTCTCGGCCATTGGCAAATCAAACAAACCGCTGCCGAGAAACAGGTTCGAGGTTGGGCAGAACGCCACCGCTGAACCGGTTTGCGCCAACCTTGCGCATTCGTCGTCGCACAAGTGCACGCCGTGAGCAAATACTGAGCGTTCGCCGAGCAATTTGAAGTGGTCGTACACATCCAGATAATTGCTGCGTTCAGGGAACAACGCTTTCACCCACTCAACTTCTTGCAGGTTCTCGCTGATGTGCGTCTGCATGTAAACGTCTGGGTATTCGCCGAGCAATTGCCCCGCCAGCGCCAATTGTTCCGGGGTGCTGGTCGGCGCGAAGCGCGGGGTTACGGCATAGTGCAAGCGGCCTTTGCCGTGCCAGCGCTCAATCAGCGCCTTGCTGTCGACGTAGCTGGATTCAGCGGTGTCGACCAAGTAGTCCGGCGCGTTGCGGTCCATCATCACCTTGCCCGCGATCATCCGCAGGTTGCGGGCTTGCGCGGCACTGAAAAAAGCCTCCACCGAGGCCTTGTGCACACTGCCGAACACCAGTGCGGTAGTGGTGCCGTTGCGCAGCAGTTCCTTAATGAAAATCTCTGACACTTCAGCCGAATGCGCCGGGTCGGCAAACTGCTTTTCGCAGGGGAATACGTAGGTGTTCAGCCAGTCCAGCAACTGCTCGCCATAGGACCCGACCATCCCGGTCTGCGGCAAATGGATGTGGGTATCGATGAACCCGGGGGTGATCAACGCGTCCGGGTATTGCGTGACCTCGACATCACTGCCGAGCGTGCCAAGTAAATCTGCAGCGTGCCCAAGGGCGACGATGTTGCCGTCCTCGACCACCAGCAAGCCGTCGGGAAAATACTCATAAGACGCTTCGATCACCACCTGCGCAGGATCGGCAATGCTGTGCAAAATCGCGGCGCGGTAGGCTTTCTTGGTGGTGCTTGCAAGGGTACTGACAGAAACGGAAGTCATAACACTCTCATTCATTCATTGTTGTGCTTGGCTGCGGCGGGAGACCGGCAGCAAGTGGGCAATCGGTGCAGCGTCGGCGCTGTGCTGGCCGAAATTAGCGTTGTACGTGGCGATCACTTCAGCAGCGATGGACACGGCAATTTCAATAGGCAATTTGCCTTTGACTTCGGCCAGGCCCATCGGGCAACGAATGCGGTTTAGCAAGGCCGCATCGAAGCCGCGTTCGCGCAATCGATGCTCGAATTTGACCCGTTTGGTCTTCGAGCCGATCAAGCCGAAATAGGTGAAGTCATTGCGCTTGAGAATCGCCGCTGTCAGTTCCAGATCCAACTGATGGTTGTGGGTCATGACGATGCAATAACTGCCCTTGGGCAACTGGTCGATTTCATCCACAGGCTCTTCGTTGACGATGCGTAACACGCCCTCGGGAATCTGCGCAGGGAACTCATTTTCCCGGGAATCAATCCAACGCACCCGGCACGGCAAGCTCGCCAGCAGCGGCACCAACGCGCGCCCCACATGGCCTGCACCAAACACTGCGATCTGCGCTTGTGGTTGACCCATGGGTTCAAACAACAGCACATTCACCCCGCCGCAACATTGGCCCAGACTTGCGCCGAGGCTGAAACGTTCCAGGCGGGTGTTTTGACTGCCGCTGGCGAGCATCTCGCGGGCTATTTCCATCGCCTTGTATTCCAGGTGTCCACCACCGATGGTCTCGAAGATCCGCTCGGCGCTGACCACCATCTTCGACCCGGCATTACGCGGCGTCGAACCGCGCTCGTCGATGATGGTCACCAACACGCATGGCTCGCCCTGTGTTTGCAACTCGGCAAGGGCACTGATCCAGTTGTCCATGTATCTCTCCTGATCGTCTTTCAACGCCGCCACGTCATTTATCTGTAACACCGGCACACTGTGGGAGCAGGCTTGCCTGCGAAGAGGCCGGTGGCTGCGCCGCGGATTTCAGCCCGCAACACTGTCGGTATCTGCACCGACCCCTTCGTCGGCAAGCCGACTCCCACAGGGTATTTCACCTTGGTCAAACCCATTCGTGGGCAACATCCGGCGTGCCTTGAGCCTCAAGATTCAACTTTCTCATCTGCTCACAGCCCCACAGCACCCGCTCCGGGGTCGCGGGCGCATCAATCTTTGGCTGATGCCGATAATCGGCGACGCTGGCCACGGCGTCCTTGATGGCGCACCAGGCGGCGATGCCGAGCATGAATGGCGGTTCGCCCACGGCCTTGGAGTGGAACACCGTGTCTTCCGGGTTTTTGCGGTTTTCCACCAGCTTCACCCGCAGGTCCAGCGGCATGTCGCTGACCGCCGGGACCTTGTAGCTGGCCGGGCCGTTTGTCATCAGTTTGCCCTTGGCGTTCCACACCAACTCTTCCATGGTCAACCAGCCCATGCCTTGAATGAAGCCGCCCTCTACCTGACCCATGTCGATGGCCGGGTTCAACGAGGCGCCCACGTCATGGAGGATGTCGGTGCGGAGCATTTTGTATTCGCCGGTCAAGGTGTCGATGATCACCTCGCAACAGGCCGCGCCGTAGGCAAAGTAATAGAACGGATGGCCACGGGCCTGGGTGCGGTCGTAGTAGATTTTCGGCGTTTTGTAATAGCCGGTACTCGACAGCGACACCTGACCGACCCACGCCTGCATCGCCAAGGATTCGAACGACAACACAAACTCGCCGACCCGCACATGACCGTTGCGAAACTCCACCTGGTCTTCAGCGACTTTGTACTGTTTCGCGGCAAATTCGACCAAGCGCTGCTTGAGGATTTCAGCGGCATTTTGCGCCGCCTTGCCGTTCAAGTCCGCACCGCTGGATGCGGCCGTCGGTGAAGTATTCGGCACCTTGTCGGTGTTGGTTGCGGTGATCTGAATTCGGTCGATGTCCACCTGAAACACTTCGGCCACCACTTGCGCGACCTTGATGTTCAAGCCTTGGCCCATCTCGGTGCCGCCATGGTTCAGGTGAATGCTGCCGTCGGTGTAGATATGGATCAGCGCACCGGCCTGATTGAGGAAGCTGGCGGTGAAGGAAATACCGAACTTCACCGGGGTCAGCGCCAGGCCTTTTTTCAACACCGGACTGCTGGCGTTATAGGTGCGAATCGACTGGCGGCGCTCGGCGTACTGGCAGCTTTCTTCTAGCTCGGCGGTCATCTCTTCGAGCATGTTGTGCTCGACGGTTTGGTAGTAGTGGGTGACGTTACGCTCGGTCTTGCCGTAGTAGTTAACCTTGCGCACCTCCAACGGGTCTTTGCCGAGGTGACGGGCGATGTTGTCCATGACTTCTTCGATAGCGACCATGCCTTGTGGCCCGCCGAAACCGCGATACGCGGTGTTCGACGCCGTGTTGGTCTTGCAGCGATGACCATTAATGGTGGCGTCGCCCAAGTAATAAGAATTGTCAGCATGGAACATCGCCCGGTCGACGATGGAGTTGGACAAGTCCGGCGAGCAGCCGCAGTTGCCGGCCAGCTCCAAACGAATCCCGTGCAGGCGTCCGCTGTTATCGAAGCCAACGTCGTACTCGATGTAGAACGGGTGGCGCTTACCGGTCATCAGCATGTCTTCGACCCGTGGCAGGCGCATTTTGGTCGGCTGCCCGGTCAACATCGCCACCACCGCACACAGGCATGCCGGGCTGGCGGCCTGGGTTTCCTTGCCGCCAAACCCGCCGCCCATGCGGCGCATGTCCACGACGACTTTGTTCATGGAAACGCCGAGCACTTCGGCCACCAGCTTTTGCACTTCGGTGGGGTTTTGCGTCGAGCAGTAAACGATCATGCCGCCGTCTTCAGTGGGCATCACCGACGAGATCTGGGTTTCCAGGTAAAAGTGTTCCTGGCCGCCGATGTGCAAACTGCCCTGCAAACGGTGTTCGGCGCTGTCCAACGCGGCGACTGAATCGCCGCGTTGGTGGGTGTGGCTGTCGAGGACGAAGTGTTTGTTGCGCAACGCTTCAACCACGTCCAGTACCGGCACCAGGTCTTCGTATTCGATGATCGCGGCCATCGCGGCCTTGCGGGCGGTTTCCAGATCTTTGGCGGCGACCGCCATCACCGGCTGGCCGACAAATTCAACCGTATCAATCGCCAATAGCGGGTCGCCGGGCAGCAGCGGACCAATGTCCTTGAGGCCGGGAATGTCTTCGTGGGTGATCGCTATACGTACGCCCTCGAAGGCGTAGCACGGCGCGGTGTCGATGCTGATGATCCGCGCATGGGCACGGTCAGACATCCGTGCATACACGTGCAGTTGGTTGGGGAATTCCAGGCGGTCGTCGATGTATACCGCTTCGCCCGACACATGCTTGTCGGCGCTGTCGTGCTTGACGCTGCGGCCGACGCCGGTCTTCAGATCCTGCTGAAACAGCGCGATCATTTCGGCCTGGGTTTTTTCCGGGGTGTGATTAGACATAAGAAGTCACCCGCGTTTCGATGTGAGGCGATTGCAGTTCGATGAAGTATTTACGCAGCAGGTTTTGCGCGCTGAGCAGGCGGTATTCCTTGCTGGCGCGGAAGTCTGAGAGCGGGGTGAAATCGTCCGCCAATGCCGCGCAGGCGCGTTCCACCGTGGCCGAGGTCCACGGCGCACCGATCAGTGCCTGTTCGCAGGCGGCTGCACGTTTGGGAATCGCCGCCATGCCGCCGAAGGCGACGCGCGCTTCAACGATAGCGCCGTTTTCCACCTGCAAGCGGAAGGCGGCGCAGACGGCGGAAATATCGTCGTCCAAGCGCTTCGATACTTTGTACGCGCGAAATACCTGTCGGGCGTTGGCCTTGGGCACGATGATTTTCTCGATGAATTCGCTGTCCTGCCGCGCCGTGACCCGGTAATCGATGAAGTAATCTTCCAGCGCCAGGGTTCGGCGGGTCTGGCCTTTGCACAAGACCAGTTGGGCGCCAAGGGCGATCAGCAGTGGGGGCGAATCACCAATCGGTGAAGCGTTGCCGATGTTGCCGCCGAGGGTGCCTTGATTGCGGATTTGCAGCGACGCGAAGCGCTGCAGTAGTTTGCCAAAGTCCGGGTATTCGGCACTGAGCGCGGCGTAACAGTCGGTGAGCGAGGTCGCGGCGCCGATTTCCAAACGGTCTTCGAAATGCTCTATGCGCTTCATGGCTTCAATGTTGCCGACATAGATCATTACCGGCAGCGTGCGATGGAACTGGGTCACTTCCAGCGCCAGATCAGTACCGCCCGCCAGCAAACGCGCTTGCGGGTATGAGTCATAGAGTTCAGCCAGGTCGCTGACGGTCAGCGGCACCAGGCAACGCTTGTCGCCGCTGTTGAGTTCGCCGGTTTCCTTCGGCGCAATGGCGCGTAGGCGGGCAATGGTTTGAGCCTCGCGCTGGTCGAATTGATCAGGTTGGCGTTGATCGCCGCAGGCCTGTTCGGCTGCGGCCAGAATCGGGCGATAACCGGTGCAGCGGCACAAATTGCCGGCCAGTGCTTCGTGGGCTTGATGGCCGTTGGCTTCAGTGCTGTTCTTTTGCAGCGCGAACAGCGACATCACAAATCCTGGCGTACAGAAGCCGCATTGCGAGCCGTGGCAATCGACCATGGCTTTTTGCACGCTGTGCAGTTGCCCTTGGTGTTTGAGGTCTTCCACGCTGATCAACTGTTTGCCGTGCAACGAGGCGACGAACGTCAGGCATGAGTTGAGGCTGCGATAACGCAGCTGCTCTTGGCCGTTGTCGTCGAGATTCAATTCGCCGATCACCACGGTGCACGCGCCGCAGTCGCCACTGGCGCAGCCTTCTTTGGTCCCGGGTTTACCCACATGCTCACGTAAATAATTGAGCACGGTCAGGTTCGGGTCCAGGGCGTGCTCGGTTCGCAGTTCCTGATTAAGTAAGAATTGGATCACGTAGGCCTCTCTGCACTATTTTTATAATCGGTCGCATGGAGCTGAATCTATCAGCTCTGACTTTTCGGTCAATAAATATCTGACTATTAAGTCAGGAAAAACGATTTTTTCCCAGCTTGCCGATTAACGGTGTGCCGCGTCAGCCGTAAACAGCTGACCGTTGCTTAAAGAATTGCTTATTTCGTGCCAGATTCAAGTCTTATGGCCGTGCGCCATGCGATACACTGCGCGGCTCGTAGGATTGAGCTGAAGTTGAAGGAAAATCATGACGTTCAAGGCGCCGGACAGCCTCGCCGAGCAAATCGCTCGCCACCTTGCAGAGCGAATCATTCGTGGTGAACTCAAGCCAGGGGAGCGCATTCAAGAGCAAAAGGTCACGACCTCACTGAATGTGAGCCGTGGTTCGGTGCGTGAAGCACTGCTGATTCTTGAGCGCCGCCACTTGATTGTCATCCTGCCGCGCCGGGGTGCTCAGGTGACGGAAATCACCGCGCACAACGTTCAAAGCCTCTGTACGCTGATGAGTGAGCTGTACATCCTGCTCGCCCTCGCCGTGGCGGCTCGCTGGGAAACCCAGATTGATCTAGCGCCCTTCGTGCAGATCCAGCAGCGCCTGAAGCTCAGCCTTGAACGCCAGGACGTAAAACTTTTTGTCGAAGACAGCTTTAACGTCATGCGCGCGGCGTACCCCTTCGCCAATAACCCGTACCTGCAAGAGACCGTTGAGAACCTGCAACCGTCCATGAGCCGCAACTATTACCTGGCATTGGATCAGCGTAAGGCCGAAATGGGTGAATCGCTGAAGCACTTCGGCCAGTTGCTTGACGCGGTGGTTGTGCGTGACGTCGTGCAGATTCGCGAAGTGCTGAGCAGCTACGGCGAGCGCAGCTATAAATTGGTCCTGTCCGCGCTGGCGGCTGGCTGACCCATGCGTCTCAAGTGCATCAAACTGGCCGGGTTCAAGTCCTTCGTCGACCCGACCACGGTCAGTTTTCCGAGCAACATGGCGGCGGTCGTGGGCCCTAATGGCTGCGGTAAATCCAATATCATCGATGCCGTGCGTTGGGTGATGGGCGAGAGCTCGGCGAAAAACCTGCGCGGCGAGTCGATGACCGACGTCATCTTCAATGGCTCCACCACCCGTAAACCAGTAAGCCAGGCCAGCATCGAACTGGTGTTCGATAACTCGGACGGGACCTTGGTTGGCGAATACGCCAGCTACGCAGAAATCTCCATTCGCCGCAAAGTCACCCGCGACAGCCAGACCAGCTATTACCTCAACGGTACCAAGTGCCGTCGGCGGGACATCACGGACATCTTCCTCGGCACCGGCCTTGGTCCGCGCAGTTACTCGATCATCGAGCAGGGGATGATCTCCAAGCTGATCGAGTCCAAGCCCGAAGACCTGCGCAACTTCATCGAAGAAGCCGCCGGCATTTCCAAGTACAAAGAGCGTCGGCGCGAAACTGAAAACCGCATTCGCCGTACTCACGAGAACCTAGCCCGCCTGACCGACCTGCGTGACGAGCTGGAACGCCAGCTTGATCGACTGCACCGTCAGGCCCAGGCCGCTGAGAAATATCAGGAATACAAAGGTGAGGAGCGTCAGCTCAAGGCGCAACTGTCAGCCCTGCGCTGGCAGGCGTTGAATGAGCAAGTCGGCCAACGCGAAGCCGTCATTGGCACCCAGGAAATCGGATTCGAAGCCTTGGTCGCCGAGCAACGTAACGCGGATGCCGGCATCGAACGCTTGCGCGACGGGCACCATGATCTGTCGGAACGCTTCAATGTGGTGCAAGGACGCTTCTATTCGGTGGGCGGCGACATTGCCCGCATCGAGCAGAGCATCCAGCATGGCCAGCAACGCCTGCGCCAACTGCAAGAAGATTTGCGCGAATCCGAGCGCTCGCGCCTGGAGACCGAATCGCATTTGGGCCACGACCGTACGTTGCTTGCGACCCTCGGCGAAGAGCTGGAAATGCTCGCGCCGGAGCAGGAAATGACCAGCGCTGCCGCTGAAGAGTCCGCCGCCGCGCTGGAAGAGTCCGAAAGCACCATGCACGGCTGGCAGGAAAAGTGGGACGCCTTCAACCTGGAGTCCGCCGAGCCGCGGCGTCAGGCCGAAGTGCAGCAGTCGCGCATCCAGCAGTTGGACACCAGCATGGAACGCTTGGGCGAACGGCAACGGCGACTGACCGAAGAGCGTCAATTGCTGGCAGCCGACCCGGAAGACGCAGCGATCTTGCAGCTCAGCGAAGACCTCGCCACCCGGGAAATGACCCTCGAAGAACTGCACGCCAGCGAAGAGCAACTGGTCGAACGCCTGGAGCACCTTCGCAGCGAACTGCATCGCGCCAACCAAGCGCAACAACAGGCCCAAGGTGAGCTGCAGCGTCTGAACGGGCGGCTGGCTTCCCTGGAGGCGTTGCAACAGGCGGCCCTCGATCCGGGCACCGGCACGGCTGAATGGCTGCGTGACCAGCACCTTTCTGAGCGGCCGCGTCTGGCAGAAGGTTTGCGCGTTGAACCCGGTTGGGAGTTGGCCGTAGAAACCGTGCTCGGTGCCGATCTGCAAGCGGTGTTGGTGGACAATTTTGCCGGCCTGGATTTAGCCGGGTTTGAGCAGGGCGATCTGCGCCTGATCAGCCCTTCTGCTAACGTTGCACGGATTCCCGGTAGCTTGCTGGACAAGGTTGAAGCCGCAGTTGATTTGTCCGCTTGGCTGGGTAATGTGCAGCCGGTCGAATGCCTTGAAGATGCATTGGCCTTGCGCGCGCAGCTCGGGGCAGGGCAGAGTCTTATAAGCCGCGACGGCTATTGGGTCGGGCGGCATTTCCTGCGCGTACGCCGGGCGAGTGAAGCGCAAAGCGGTGTGCTGGCCCGTGGTCAGGAATTGATTCGGCTGGGCCTTGAGCGCGATGAGCATGAAGCCACCTTGGCCGCCCTCGAAGAACAGCTCCTCACACAGCGCGAACAGCAAGTTCAGCAAGAGGACGCCCGCGAACAGTTGCGTCGTCGACTCCAGGACGAAACGCGCCAGCAAAGCGAACTCAAGGCTCAACTGTCGGCGAGCAAGGCCAAGGTCGAGCAATTGACCCTGCGCCGTACCCGCCTTGATGAAGAGCTGACTGAGCTGGGGGAGCAGCGCGCCATCGAACACGAGCAGTTGGGCGAGTCGCGCCTGCATTTGCAGGATGCGCTGGACAGCATGGCCCTGGACACCGAACAACGCGAACTGCTGCTGGCCCAACGCGACAGCCTGCGCGAGCGCCTTGATCGCGTGCGGCAGGATGCCCGGCAGCATAAAGATCACGCGCACCAACTGGCGGTGCGTCTGGGCTCGCTTAATGCGCAGCATGATTCGACGCGGCAGGCCCTTGAACGCCTGGAGTTGCAGTCTGAGCGACTTACCGAGAAGCGCGAACAACTGAACCTCAACTTGGAGGAGGGCGAAGCGCCTTTGGAGGAGCTGCGCCTCAAGCTCGAAGAGCTGCTGGAAAAACGCATGGCGGTGGACGACGAAATGCGTCTGGCCAAGCTGGCGCTGGAAGACGCGGACCGCGAACTGCGTGACGTCGAAAAACGCCGCAGCCAGGCCGAACAACAAGCGCAACTGGTGCGCGGGCAACTTGAGCAACAGCGCATGGAATGGCAGTCACTCACCGTGCGCCGCACCACTTTGCAGGACCAGTTGCTGGAAGACGGCTACGACCTGCACGGCGTGCTTGCGACACTGACCAGCGACACTAATGAAAAGGCCGCTGAAGAAGAGTTGGAACGCATCGCCGGGCGCATTCAACGCTTGGGCGCGATCAACCTGGCGGCTATTGACGAGTACCAGCAGCAATCCGAGCGCAAGCGTTATCTGGATGGTCAGAATGCCGACTTGGCGGAAGCACTGGACACGCTGGAAAACGTGATTCGCAAAATCGACAAAGAAACCCGTAACCGATTCAAAGAGACCTTCGATCAGATAAATAGCGGATTACAGGCTCTTTTCCCAAAAGTTTTCGGTGGCGGCAGCGCTTATTTGGAACTGACTGGCGAAGATCTACTCGATACAGGTGTGACAATCATGGCGCGTCCACCGGGCAAGAAAAACAGCACCATTCATTTGCTCTCCGGTGGTGAGAAAGCCCTGACCGCCTTGGCACTGGTATTTGCCATCTTCAAACTGAACCCGGCGCCGTTCTGCATGCTCGACGAAGTTGACGCGCCGCTCGACGACGCTAACGTTGGACGGTACGCCCGCCTCGTGAAGGAAATGTCCGAAACGGTGCAGTTCATCTACATCACCCACAATAAAATCGCCATGGAAATGGCCGATCAGTTGATGGGGGTGACCATGCACGAGCCGGGTTGCTCGCGCTTGGTAGCGGTAGACGTGGAGGAAGCAATGGCGTTGGTTGAAGGCTAACGATTCAGGCTAAAGCGATCATATGAGTGGCTATTTGATGGCTAGTGTTGAGCTTCATATCCGTTACAGTGGCCAAGTGGATGCAACAGACGGTGTAAAGTTATCTTTGGTCGTGCTAGCTTAGTCAACAATTTTCTATTTGCGTGGGTAAAACGCCTGTCAGAACATAGAGTTGGCGCCACGTTTTAAAGGGGTTTCGGCCCTCATTTTCAGCATTTTTATTAGAGGCACGGGATTACATGGAAATCGGTCTGCGCGAGTGGCTGATCGTCATCGGCATTATTGTCATTGCCGGTATTCTTTTTGATGGCTGGCGCCGGATGCGCGGCGGCAAAGGGAAACTGAAATTCAGGCTTGACCGAAGTTTCTCCAACGTGGCGGATGAAGACGAGGTTTCCTCTGCCGAGGTGCTGGGTCCACCGCGTGTGCTGGATCAGAAAGAACCGAAATTGGACGAGCATGATTTGCCGTCGGTGAGCATGGCGCCGCGTGATGCCAAGCGTAAGCGTAAAGACGAACCGCATCAGGGCGACCTGAACCTGGACCTTGACGGGCCAAGCCTGTTCACCGGTCGCGATGAAGACTTCGCGGACGATAAGCCGGGCCGTCGTTCGGAAGATACGGCGCGCCGTACCGAAGACCTGCCGCCGGTTGAAGAAGTGCTGGTGATCAGCGTGATCTGTCGTGACGAAAGCGGCTTCAAGGGCCCTGCGCTGTTGCAGAACATCTTGGAAAGCGGGTTGCGCTTCGGTGAGATGGATATTTTCCATCGCCACGAAAGCATGGCGGGCAACGGTGAAGTGCTGTTCTCCATGGCCAACGCGGTCAAGCCGGGTGTGTTCGATCTCGATGACATCGACCACTTCAGCACCCGTGCGGTGAGTTTCTTCCTGGGCTTGCCGGGCCCGCGTCACCCGAAACAGGCATTCGACGTCATGGTGGCCGCAGCCCGTAAACTGGCCCACGAACTGAATGGCGAATTGAAAGATGACCAGCGCAGTGTCATGACCGCGCAAACCATCGAACACTACCGCCAACGCATCGTCGAGTTCGAACGTCGTGCATTGACGCACCGCCGCTGATCGGGACGCACGATTCCTGTAGGAGCCAACGTGTTGGCGAGGCTTTTGGCGGTTTGGCTGATGCCGCCTCGCCAACACGTTGGCTCCTACAGGTTGATCGCAAAGACGCCGAACCAACATTGAGCAGCTTCGGCTGCTCTTTTGCTTTTTGAGAGAACACCCGTATGAACGCCGCCGAAACCCGCATCCTGAAACTGCGTGCCGAGCTGGATCAGCACAATTACCGTTACCACGTGCTCGATCAGCCGAGCATTCCGGACGTTGAATACGACCGCCTGTTTCATGAACTCAAGGCGCTGGAAGTCGAGAATCCGCATTTGGTCACCCCGGACTCACCGACGCAGCGGGTCGGCAGCACGGCGCTGTCCGCCTTCACCCAAGTGCGCCACGAAGTCCCCATGCTCAGCCTCGGCAACGCCTTCGAAGAAAATGACATGCGCGAATTTGACCGTCGTGTGACCGAAGGCCTGGACCTGCCTGTCGGCGATCTGTTCGGCGAAGGCGCGCAGGTGCAGTACAGCTGCGAACCGAAACTCGACGGCCTGGCCGTCAGCTTGTTGTACCGCGATGGCGCGTTGGTCCGTGGCGCGACCCGTGGCGACGGTGCCACCGGCGAAGACATCAGTGTCAACGTACGCACCGTGCGCAACATCCCGCTCAAGCTCCACGGCAGCGGCTGGCCAGCAACCCTGGAAGTGCGCGGTGAAGTGTTCATGTCCAAGGCCGGTTTCGAGCGGCTGAACGCCAGCCAACTTGAAATCGGCGGCAAGACATTCGCCAACCCACGTAATGCCGCCGCCGGCAGCTTGCGTCAGTTGGATTCGAAAATCACCGCCAACCGGCCCTTGGAATTCTGCTGCTATGGCCTGGGTCAGGTCTCGGAAGAATTCGCCGACACCCACATTGGCAACTTGGAAAAGCTCAAGCACTGGGGCATGCCGGTCAGTCGCGAATTGAAACTCGCCAATGGCATCGGTGAATGTTTGGATTACTACCATGACATCGGCGAGCGCCGCCTGTCGTTGCCCTATGAAATCGACGGCGTGGTGTTCAAAGTTAACAATTTGGCGTCCCAGCGCGAACTGGGTTTTCGGGCCCGTGAACCGCGCTGGGCCATTGCTCATAAATTCCCGGCCATGGAAGAGCTGACCGAGCTGCTCGACGTTGAGTTTCAGGTCGGGCGCACCGGGGCCGTCACCCCAGTCGCGCGCTTGAAACCGGTGAAAGTTGCCGGCGTTACGGTTGCCAACGCGACGCTGCACAACATGGACGAAGTGGCGCGTTTGGGCTTGATGATCGGCGACACGGTAATCATCCGCCGCGCCGGTGATGTGATCCCGCAAGTGGTGCAAGTGGTTCTCGAACGCCGCCCGAACAACGCTCGACCGGTGCAGATCCCGGAAAAATGCCCGGTGTGTGGCTCGCATGTCGAGCGCACGCAATTGATCAAGCGCAGTAAAGGCAAGGAAACCATCAGCGAAGGCGCGGTGTACCGCTGTGTTGGCCGATTGGCCTGCGGCGCCCAGCTCAAGCAAGCCATCATCCACTACGTCTCGCGGCGCGCGATGGACATCGAAGGCCTAGGCGACAAGAGTGTCGAGCAATTGGTCGACGAAGGGCTGGTGGCCTCTGCGGCCGACCTTTATACGCTGACCTTCGAACAGATCGTCGACCTTGAAGGGTTTGCCGAAGTCTCCAGCAACAAACTGCTCAAGGCGATCCTCGACAGCAAGCGGCCGACCTTGGCGCGCTTCATCTATGCGCTCGGTATTCCCGACGTCGGCGAAGAGACGGCCAAAGTGCTGGCGCGTTCGCTGGCTACACTGGCGCGCGTCACACAAGCGCAACCAGAAGTCCTCACCTACCTGCCGGATGTCGGGTTGGAAGTGGCTAACGAAATCCATAGCTTCTTTACCGATGCGCACAACATCACGGTCATTGAGCAACTGCTAGAGCGCGGGTTGGAGATTCAAGAACAGGGCGAGTTGGGCGCGGAGTTCGCAGCCAGCACCACCTTGGGCGGGATGATCGACAAGCTGCACATCCCGGCCATCGGCCCCGGCGCCGCGCAGAAACTGGCCGACAAATTTGGCACCTTGCAAGGCATTCTCGACGCCGACTGGCTGGACATGCGCCAGGCGTTGGCCGAGAAGCAAGCGAAAGCCGTACGTGACTTTTTCGACATCAAATCCAATGCCGAGCGAGCGCTGGAAATAGAGGCGCAGTTGAAAGCGTTCGGCATGCACTGGCACAGCGAGAAAAAGGTCGTCGAAGGCTTGCCATTGGCGGGTCAGACCTGGGTCTTGACCGGCTCGCTGGAATTGATGAGCCGCGACATCGCCAAAGAAAAACTCGAAAGCCTCGGCGCCAAAGTATCCGGCTCGGTCTCAGCAAAAACCTACTGCGTGGTCGCAGGCCCGGGTGCCGGCTCAAAGCTGACCAAGGCCAGCGAGTTGGGCCTTAAAGTAATGGATGAAGAGGCGTTTGTGGTTTTCTTGACTAACCACGGTATTGATGTGAACTGATCGGGCGCAGTGCGCCCGGTCAAATACACGGAACCCCCACAGCGACACATGATCTAGTGCTGGCACCCCACAAGGAGATCGTCATGTATCGCTTCTTTGAACAACTCAGCTCACGCATCGCTGCGCCATTCGTGGGCGAGACCAAGCGTAACAGTAAGGTTTGGCAGTGCAATTGTGGGCAGTCGATCTTCTTTGCCAATACCCAATGCCTGGCCTGCTCGGCCGCTTTGGGCTATCTGCCGGAGCAGGGCAGGTTGGTCACGCTGGAGCCCGGCCAGCAGCTCAATACCTGGCGCCTGACCGACGAGCCTCAAGCAGCGCTTTACCGACGCTGTGCCAACGTCGATACGCCGGCGGCCTGTAACTGGCTGTTCCCCGACAGTGAACCGGGCGAATTCTGCATTGCGTGCAGCCTTAACCGGACCATCCCCGATCTCTCGATCCCGGAAAACGCCGAGCGCTGGTGCAAAGTAGAAACTGCCAAACGGCGCTTGGTCGCGCAGTTGATATCGTTGGGTTTGAAAGTGATTTCGAAATCTCAAGACGAAGACACCGGCTTGGCGTTTGATTTCGTCGGCGTCGACCTTGAAGGCAAACTGCCCACCACCGGCCATGCCAACGGTCTGATCACCCTTAACATCGAAGAAGCAGACGACGCCCATCGGGAAGCCATGCGCGTTCAGTTGCACGAACCTTACCGCACGTTGCTCGGACATTTCCGTCACGAAGTTGGCCACTATTATTGGGACCGTCTGATCGCTGACACCCATTGGCAGGATAATTTCCGCAACCTGTTCGGCGATGACCGCGCCAGTTACGCTGACGCCCTTGAACATCACTACCAGAGCGGCGCCCCGGTAGGCTGGCAACAACACTACGTCAGCGCCTACGCGACCATGCACCCTTGGGAAGATTGGGCTGAAACCTGGGCGCATTACCTGCACATGATGGACGCCGTCGACACCGCACTCGGCTTCGGCATGAGCGCCCGGGACATGGACTTCGATTACCAGCCGTTCACACTCGAAACCCTCTACGACCCCCAACACCCCGGTGGTCAGGCATTCCTGTCATTCGTCAACGCCTGGATTGAACTCGCCGGCATGCTCAATGAACTCTCCCGTAGCATGGGGCAACCGGACTTCTATCCGTTCGTCCTGTCACCGGCGGTGATTACCAAACTGCATTTCATTCACTTAGTGATTCAAGAGGCCGGTGGCAAGGCGGATGAGGTGCTGCTAGCGCAGTAGAGCCTTGAAAAGGACCTGCCGCCACGACTTCGACGCCGCGCTGTCGCGCAGCAAACTGGGTGGCACTTTGTGTGGTTTGAGGTTGCAGGTGTCAGGACTGAAGCCTTCCCGAATAAATTCGGTCCCACGGTTTTTGGTGCTGCACAGATGGCCGCCCGCCCGTAGATCGTCTGTGAATTGAATATCAAATTACGGAGTGAGGTCCTGCGTGGTGGGGCAAGCCCTTTTGGCGGGACCTTTTGGCGTTTGAAAAAGGTGCCTCGCTGTAAAAGTGAAACCATAATTTGAGCAACCACAAAGGCCGGATATACACACGTAATCCAGCGCCAACCTATTGTTTTATAAATAATTAAAAAGTAGTTATAACAGCTGCCGAAGGCTGCGAAGCCGGTACGGCTCTGGGATTTCATTGACACGGTTGATAGCAAGCAGCCGCAGATGCTGTGGGAGTAGGCTTGCCTGCGAAGAGGCCGATAATCGCTCGGCTGATGTCGACCTGATACCTGGGTCGCCTGCATTGACGCTTTCGTTGGCAAAACAATTCCCACAGAGACTTTGGCGGGCACGGAATAACAGGCACTGACATCTGATCGCAGCCTTCGGCAGCGCCTGCAGAAATCTGTGCATCGCTAAAATCTGTGGGCCAAATGTCTTCGGGAAAGATCCAACGCAGTCCACCAGACCTCACCTGAAAAGCTTCAACGCCAACCGCCGTTCATAGCCAATCCGCCCCCGATACGCCTCACCGGTGTCTACCCAGCCGTGGCTCAAATACAAACCTATTGCCGTCGTATTATCTTCATCCACCGACAACATCAGTTGTTTGATATCAGGCCAAACCCGCCGCGTCGTTTTCGCAAGGGCCTGCAAACACGCCTTGCCCAACCCTTGGCCTTGCCTGCGCCGATCAATCTGCAGCGAATGCAACGTCGCCGCATCGGCCTGCGCCCAGGCTGGTAAATATATCCCGCGCTTAAGCAGCAAAAACCCCACCGGCAGCCCCTCTGTGAGCAACGCAAACCCACGAATGTCCGACGTGGCGTTGACCAGCAGCGAATTCAGCGCCCCGTAGATGTCGCCGGAAAACGACTTCTGCGCGTCCAGCACCTTGATCCGCAGTAGCTGCTTTCGCTGAATGTCGGTCAGGTCCTCATAGCAGACCAGCTCAATTGGCATCGATCGAATCCTTAAAAGCGTACCGCGTTTACACAAAGGGGGCAGTTTAACGGGATTCGTCACAAGCAGGCCGACGGCAAGGCATCCCCGTCCAACCCCGTTGTACAAGTGCTTGAGCCCCTTCATATTTTTAATCACAACCAACGGTTGTAACTTATCGCCAGACCGGTACAATGGCGCCGTTCACCGTCAGGTGAGCGTCGTTATGGTGACCCTGCCGGTCCCCCCGCAACGATTACCCGTGAACCTGGTCAGATCCGGAAGGAAGCAGCCACAGCGGGAACATTGTGTGCCGGGGTGTGGCTGGTGGGGTTGCCTCCATAACGCAACTCATTGGTCCTCAATGGGTTTTTAAAAAAATCTGTAATTCCTCGTCGAACGCCTTCAGACGTCTTTCGTATGCACTGTGGTTTTTCCGAGTGAATTCGGTCGCGCATCTAGATGTCGTCGTTCTCGCAAGCGTGTATCAGCCGAAGACTGCGATCAGTCCGAAGGACCTTCGCCAACACCTTGGCTCCCACGGATAGCCGCGCCCTTATTGATAATCCCCCTGACTCTTCCAATGCGTCGAATCCGATGGACCACTGGCGTCCAGTTCAGCAAGGCCACGGGCACCGGCTTGTATTTGCTCGCGGCGGGATTTGGCACTTAAGTCGCCAAACGTCTGAAGTGCCGAGCTGAGCAAGGTTTCGTGTTCTTCGCCGCGTAGCAGGTGTGAGGCGATATACCATTGCTGATACAACTGCTCTTCCAACGATAACGGTCCTAATTCACTGGCGTTCATCACGGCCCAAAACGCCAGCGATTCGCTGTCCTTCGGGTCCAGTTCGAACATCGCCTCCAAATCCATACCCGCCTGTTTGAACAGGTTTTGCGCCTTGTGCGTCATCCGGTAAAACTCTGTGGGAGCCAGGCCATTGTCATGCTCAGGCGAGGCGTTGTGCAAAATCGTTGTTGCTGCCCCCACCAGTGTATGGATCGCTACCGGGTCGGCGCTGGCAAATAGCAAGCGAATGGCAAGGTTCAACTGCCGATGCGCGGCGTCAAGTCTGGATACGCGGAGGGGATCGATCATGGCGTTAGCGACTACTCGTGGTGATGGGGCGGGTGTCGGCGTTTGTTCCAATCAGTTTAGGCCAGACGCGCAGATAAGGGGGGCTACCGAAAAAACCATCTGACATGTCGTCGTCCAGCCAATCGCTAAATTCTTCTATTTCCCGTTGCTCTCTAAGCCATGGCTTCAAAATTTTGGTATCTGAGAGTGTGAGGAGTTGGTTTTTCTTTAGGAGGAGGTCAGTGCGCATTGCCCGAATGGTTTTTTCGCATGTACGTAACGCGTTTTTCGGTTGTATAGGCGCGAACGGCTCCAGCAGAAATTGCATTCGAAATGACATTTTTAAGTCTTCGGTTTTACGTTCGCGTTCGGCGGTGTCAGTTTCGCGATCTGGGTGCAGAGCGCTGACCAGCTTGCGATAGATGTCGCGTATGGATTGACTGCCTTTTTCTTGTTCTTCTTGACGAACGGTTTTTGCAGGTTTCTGCCTACCGTCGTGTTTCGATTCTTGAGCGACCTCGTCTAGCTTCTCTTGGAGTCGTTGAGCCACCTCCTCGATGGAGTCCAGATCGAGATCATCGCCAAGATCGACACCGAACGTTTCTTCTATCGACGCTCTTAACAGGTCATTTTCCTGATGTCGGACAGTCTCAAAATCGTCGCCGGCGTGTTTGGTATAGACGCGCATCAGCGCTTCGTCCTGCTCTTCTTCCATCAACGTACCAGCGAGCTCGCAAATGATTTGCTGCAGCGTATAGCGGTCTTTGTTGCGACGCTAATCTCAAGAAGTTTAATAGTCATGCCACCACCAGAAACCATAAAAACGCTATTTTAAAAAGAAATGGTCAGTTCAGTTTGTTTACTTATTGCGATTGAAAAACTTGCGAACGAACGTCACTGCAACCATCAGCCCCACCAACAAGAACTTTTTCGCCGCCAGCAGCATTATCCCCAGTTTGGCGAACAGCCCAGCCTTAGCGGCTAACCCACCGGCAACCAGTGCCGCCAAGCCGTATTTGGCCAGTTTGTCTGTGCCTGGTTCGTAGTCGGCGTAGCGGTTGCCGTCGGTGAAGTTGGTGAACGCCAGGACGTGAGGCATCTCCCGTTGAATGGTTGCAAGATCGCTCATCGAAGCGACGGCATTAAGTTCCAGCACGCCTTGGCGACCGAGCACGCGGATGCTGTAGTTGAGGGTGTTTTCATCGGCGTTGTCGGCCTTCAGTTCCCGGGCCCAATACATCTTGTGGCTTTGATCGTCGTAGCGCGGCGGCTCGGCCCAGCCGACTAATTGCAGGCCGGGATAGCCTTGTTTGCGCCGCTCGTTGTTGTTCTCTACATCGTCTTCCTGCATTTGCTTGAGCATTTCGGTGTAGTCGATCTGGGCGGCGTCTTCATCGGAGACGTGCCCGTCGTCTTTGTAGCTGACCAACACTCCCCAGCCCCCGCGGGACATCGGGTTGGTGGCGTGTGGCACGATCATGCCCAACGTCTTATGGCCGGGCGGATTGCCCCAGCCGTCAACTATCAGGCGTTCGGTGTCTTGCGGCGTGAGGTAATAGAAATCGTCGTTCAGGCTGAGGGTGGCAACGCCGCCTGGCAGATTAATAGTGCCGTGCTGCGGCTTGAGCGTCGCGAAGAACTGCGCCGGCGTTTGCTGAACCTTTGCGGGGTCATGAGGCGTGGGGGTCGCAGCATCGGCAAGGGCGGTGGTGGCACACAGCACGATAGCTGCCAATAAGCAGCGCAGGCATTTCATCGCAAGCATTTAAGGGTAGCCCCGTACATTCTGAACCGATTTGGCCGGGGCAGCTTAGCGAAAAAACCGCCACGTTGGTGGCGGTTTTTGTGAGCGTTACGATGACTCAGCCAAAGAACTGCAGCGCGTTAGTCAAGTCGCCCATGGGCTCCTGGCCTCGGGTTGCCATCGCTTCGTCTCGCATCTTTAACCCGTCCAGTTTTTCAAGACCGTGCACTCGGGTGATCAAGCGCAAAATCGAAGCGGTGTCATACGTGGTGTGGTCAACCGTTTCCCGGCGGGCGAACGGCGAGACCACCAGCGCCGGAACCCGAGTGCCTGGTCCCCAGCGATCACCCTTGGGTGGCGCAACGTGGTCCCACCAGCCGCCGTTCTCGTCGACGGTGATGACAATCACCATGTTTTCCCACTGCGGACTGTTACGCAGCACTTTAATGACGCGGGTGATGTGGCGATCACCCGCAGCAACGTCGGTGTAACCGGCATGCATGTTCAGGTTGCCCTGAGGTTTATAAAACGTGACGGCGGGCAGCTTGCCGGCCTGGGCATCAGCGAGGAATTTATTGGTGCTGGACTCATCGCCGAGGCCCCCGTCACGTAGGCGCTTGTTGCGTTCGTCCGGGTTTTCCGGGCCTTGTTTCTTGAAGTAATTAAACGGCTGATGGTGATACTGGAAACTCGGGATTTTCGGAATGCCCGCCGAGTCTTTGAACTGGTCAATGGTGCTCTGCCACGCGCCGGCATACCACGCCCAATCGACGTTTTTCTTCGACAGCTTGTCGCCGATGTGGTCGTGGGTTTGCGGCACCAGCACGTTGGCCACGTCGGCTTTGGCATATTCCGGGCGGTCCGGGTCGCGAATCCAGGTCGGCCAATACGGCGGCGCCATGGTGTTGACGGCATAGCCATCGGGTGTCAGCAAACTGGGACCAAATTGTGGCGGACCGGTCATGGCGCTGGCGGGTGATTTCTCCAGTGGTTTGAGTCGTGTGTCCTGGGGGTTATCACTTTGTAGCGTGGCGATCTGCTGTTTGGCCGGGGAGTTGGCAACGTTTGGGTAGAACGGCACGGCAGCGGAAATCAGGTATTGATGGTTCAGGAACGAGCCACCGAAAGCGCCTTGAAAGAAGTTGTCACACAGGACGAATTCAGACGCCACGTCCCACAGCCGTAACGAATATTCGGTCTGCCCGTAGTGGCCCATGGTCAGGCCACCGGAATCGGCCCACGCGACGAAGCGATCGTTTTTGCCGTCGTTGATCTGCATCTGGTTTTGGTAAAACACATGCCACAGGTCCCGTGTCACCAGGCTCAGTGGCAAGTCTTCGCCATTGGGGCCTTGGAGCGCATAGGGTTGGTTGAGCAGGTGGTCTTGAAATTGGGTGCCGACGGGGTAGGTCACGCCGTCCACGGTTTGCGGCCCGAGTTGCAATACGCCGCCCCACACCGGAGGCAACTCTTCCAGCAGTTTGCCGTCTCGGTCACGCTGTTGATACTCGCTGGGGTCGAGGTCCGCCATCGGCTTTTCGACGCCAGGGAAATTGCCGAACAAGTTATTGAAGCTGCGGTTTTCGGCGTAGATCACGACCACCGTTTTTACGTTGTCGCTGAGTGCCTGGTCTAGCGCGGCGCCGGTTAACGGGGGGGCATCCAGCGCGAGGGGTTTCTCGTCGGCGCAGACGTAGGCGCTGAGGGTTGCGCCCACACCAAGCGCCGCGACGCCACCGAGAAAACGCCGTCTGCTGGCGTCAGGGGGATTGTCGCCAGCAAGTGGTTGCGAGGTTTCTTCTTCTTTTTTGTCGCTCATGACAGGTTCCCTGCGTACTTGGCTGAGATCGTTAATGCTGATTTCGAAGGAGCGTAGCGAGGCAGTGTGACGGTAATACTACAGCGCGCAGTGAAGATTTATAAACGCTCAAGCAAGGCTTCAAGGTGACGGTAACGGCTCCGGCTGTCCAATGACCACAGGCGCTGGAGGGCCGTAACGTTCCAAAATTTGCTCAATCTCGCCGGACATTTTCATTCGCAGCAAAGTTCGCAGAATCCGTTGCACGGGCACATTAGGGTCGTTGCGCACGACGCAGCCTACCGCTTGTTCCTCAATCATGGAAACCCCGCGCAGCTGTTTGTCGGGCGGCAGATTGCGATTGAACCAGTCCATCGACCATTGATTGGCCACCGCATAGCGATAGCGTCCGGCGAACAGTTTTTGCAGCACTTGATCCTGGCTGCGAGCGTCTTCGCGGACCAATTGATGGCTATCAAACAACGTTTGCAGGCTCGGGTAGACGTATCCGAGCACTGTGCCGATGTTTTGATGGGTGAGTTGTTTGAGATCAACCGGCGTCGGGTTGTCTGCGGTGCTCACCAGCAGGTCGCGCTGAGTTATCAGCGGTAAGCTCCAAATGTAGTCGCCGGACATGTTCGGCACCCAGGACTGCGCCGCGTAGCAACGAATATCGACGTCGCCGTGCTCCAACGCACTTTGCACGCGCAGGCGGGCCAACACGTGATATTCGGTGGGCAGGCCCATGTGGTGGCCAAGGCTCTCCATGATGTCGAACAGAAAACCGCCATGGGGTTTTTCGTCGTCAATCAGCACAAGGGGCATTGACCAGCCATCGGCAATCGAGAAACGTAGTGGGGGGTCCGCCGCGAAGCTTGAGCAGGACACTAGCAACAAGACACTCAACAACAGCCGGATTCGGTTCATCGGCGTGAGCATTACGGTGCTATTCAAGTCAGATCCAACTCCTGGAAGCATTCAATTGATGAGCGTAGCTATATTAGCGCCGGACACCGGATGCAATTTTGCCCCTGCTCCGCTAGCATTAGCGGTCTTCCGCTTTCAGTCGCGACGGTTATCGATGAGTTATCAGGTTCTTGCACGTAAATGGCGTCCGCGCTCGTTCCGCGAAATGGTCGGCCAGACCCATGTGCTCAAGGCCCTGATCAACGCGTTGGACAGCCAACGGTTGCATCATGCCTACTTATTTACCGGCACGCGCGGTGTGGGTAAAACCACCATCGCACGAATTATCGCGAAATGCCTGAATTGTGAAACAGGTATTACGTCGACGCCGTGTGGTACCTGTTCAGTTTGCTGTGAAATTGATGAAGGGCGGTTCGTCGATTTGATCGAAATTGACGCTGCAAGCCGGACCAAGGTCGAGGACACCCGCGAGCTGCTGGAAAGCGTCCAATACGCGCCGAGCCGCGGACGCTTCAAGGTCTACCTGATCGACGAAGTACACATGCTGTCCACCAGTTCGTTCAACGCCCTGTTGAAGACCTTGGAAGAGCCGCCGCCTTACGTCAAATTCATCCTGGCAACCACTGACCCGCAGAAGCTACCGGCAACCATCCTGTCGCGCTGTTTGCAGTTCGCCCTGAAAAACATGACGCCGGAGCGTGTGGTCGAGCATTTGGCCCATGTACTGGGTGTCGAGAATATCCCGTTTGAAACCGACGCGCTCTGGCTGCTAGGCCGCGCAGCCGATGGTTCGATGCGCGATGCCATGAGCCTGACCGATCAAGCGATAGCGTTCGGCGAAGGCAAGGTCATGGCGGAGGATGTTCGGGCGATGCTCGGCACGCTGGACCACGGGCAAGTCTATGACCTGTTGCAGGCGTTACTCGACGGCGATGCGCGCGCAATGCTCGAGGCGGTGCGCCATTTGTCCGAGCAAGGGCCTGACTGGAACGGTGTGCTGTCGGAAATTCTCAACGTGCTGCACCGCATCGCGATTGCCCAGGCCTTGCCCGAAGGGATCGATAACGGTCATGGCGACCGTGACCAGGTATTGGCACTGGCGCAGGCCTTGCCCGCCGAAGACATACAGTTTTACTACCAGATGGGCCTGATTGGTCGTCGCGATTTGCCGCTGGCACCCGACCCGCGTGGTGGCTTCGAAATGGTGCTGTTGCGGATGCTAGCCTTCCGCCCAGCAGACAGCAGTGATGCACCGAGGCAGCCGCTAAAGACAGTAGGGATCAACCCGGCCACGGTTGATTCCACACAGCCAGTGGCCGGTGCGACGCCTGTTGCACCGGTAACCGCCGAACCGGTTGCCGCTCCAGTGGTTGCGCCCGTGCCTGAGCCGGCCGTGGTGCCTTTAACCGTTGCGCCCGCCGCTGTTGCTGTTCCTGAGGTTGACCTGCCGTGGAACGAGCGTAAGCCAGAGCCGCAGGCTGCTGTCGAGCCAGAACCAGAACCAGAATACGTTGCCGAAGCGGTACCTGAGCCCATGCTCGATACCGTCGCTGAGCAACCCGATCTCACGCCAATGCCTGCTGAGGCACCGGCCAGTCCGGTCCCGGATGCGCCCGATGTGGTTGAGCCTGAGGCTGTGCCCGTCGCCGCCGTGACGCCGGCCATGCTTGAGCAGATTCCAGACGCTTCGTCGTCGGTCTCGGCACCGATGGAGCGTGACGACGAACCGCCCGACGATGACTATTTCGACGGTGAGCTTGATATCGATCCGGCGTCTTATAGCTACTTGGATGAATTGGCCCACGACAGCGTGCCTGACGTGGCCGAACCAGAGCCGTTGCCTGCTTCGATGCCGGCAACGGGCTTGGCGCTGGATTGGTTGAACCTGTTTGCGAAGCTGCCGATTTCAGGCATGACCGGCAGTATCGCCGCCAACTGTACATTGATGGCGGTAGACGGCGATCATTGGCTGCTGCACCTGGACCCGGCCCACAGCGCGTTATTCAACACGACCCAGCAACGTCGGCTCAACGACGCCCTGAATCAATACCACGGGCGCACGCTGACCCTCAGTATCGAGCTGATCAAGCCCGAACAGGAAACCCCGGCGCAGGCAGGTTCGCGCCGTCGTGCCGAACGCCAGAGCGAAGCAGAAGCGTCGATCCATTCCGATCCGTTCATCCAACAAATGTTGCAACAGTTTGGCGCGGTGATTCGAGAGGATACGATTGAACCTGTAGACGCTCCGGTGGCTCAGACCCTTTAACTAATGTGCGTGGCGCCCGCAAGGCGTTGCGCAGACCAACTCCACAACGTTCGAGGTGAATTCTCATGATGAAAGGTGGCATGGCCGGCCTGATGAAGCAGGCACAGCAGATGCAAGAAAAAATGGCCAAGGCGCAGGAAGAACTCGCCAACGCCGAAGTCACTGGCCAATCAGGCGCGGGCCTGGTCAGCGTCGTGATGACCGGTCGTCATGACGTCAAACGCATCAGCCTCGACGACAGCCTGATGCAAGAAGACAAAGAAGTCCTCGAAGACTTGATCGCCGCAGCCGTCAACGACGCCGTGCGCAAAGTCGAGCAAAACAGCCAGGAAAAAATGTCCGGCATGACCGCTGGCATGCAACTGCCTCCAGGCATGAAGCTGCCGTTCTAGGTTGCGTCGGCGGTCACGAGAAGCCAGGCCTAGTGCCTGGCTTTTTTGTTTATCCACCGTCTGTAGGAGCCAACTTGTTGGCGAGAGGTCCAACTGGGTCCGCCAGATAGACCGCCTTCGCCAACAAGTTGGCTCTACAGATCGTTCAAACCGAACCCCGAACCCGCCACACGGTCTGCTTTCTATGACCCCAATTTATTGCTGAAGGAACCGCTTCGATGCCGCCAGAACTGATCCTCAATCAACGCATTGTTCTCGCCTCGCGCCCGAAAGGCGCGCCGACGCCAGAAAACTTCCGCCTGGAGCGTGAAGCGTTGCCTGAGTTGGAGGAGGGCCAAGTGCTGCTGCGCACGCTCTATCTTTCTCTGGACCCCTATATGCGCGGGCGGATGAACGATACGCCGTCGTATGCCGAGCCGGTTCAGGTCAATAACGTCATGACCGGCGGTGCCGTCAGTCGTGTCGAGCAATCGCGCAACGTCCGCTTTAAAGTGGGTGATCTGGTGGTTGGCATGACTGGCTGGCAGACCCACAGCATCTGCGATGGTACCCAAGTGCTTGCGCTGCCTAAAGACTTGCCCAGTCCTTCCATGGCAGTGGGTGTGTTGGGCATGCCCGGCATCACGGCGTATATGGGCCTGATGGAGATTGGCAAACCCAAAGCCGGCGAAACCCTGGTGGTAGCGGCGGCTTCCGGCGCTGTGGGTTCTGTAGTGGGTCAAGTGGCGAAACTGAAGGGTCTGAGAGTAGTGGGCATTGCTGGCGGTCCCGATAAATGCCGTTACGTGGTTGACGAGTTGGGCTTCGATGCCTGCATCGATCACAAGAGCGAGCATTTTGCCGAACAGCTGGCGGATGAGTGTGGCAATGGCATCGACATCTACTTCGAGCTTGTGGGTGGCAAGGTATTCAGCGCCGTGCTGCCGCTGCTTAATGCCCGCGCCCGAATTCCGCTGTGTGGTTTGATCGCGCAATACAACGCCCAAGCGCTCCCCGAAGGCACCGATTACTTGCCGCTGCTGATGCGAACCTTACTGACCAAGCGTGCGCGGATTCAGGGGTTTATCGTGTTCGAAGAATACGGTGATCGGCATGCGGAGTTTCTCGCGGCCATGGTGCCCTTGGTGACAGAGGGCCAAATCAAGTTTCGTGAAGACGTAGTGGAAGGGCTGGAGCAAGCGCCAGAAGCGTTCATCGGCATGCTGGAAGGTCGTAACTTCGGCAAGCTGGTGGTCCGGGTCGCTGACGCTTGAATTGACGCTAACCGGAGGCGCGGGTATAAACCGCGTCTCGTTGTTTTGTCGGACCTTTCTCCATGAGCTTCAGTCCCCTGATTCGCCAATTGATCGATGCCTTGCGCACATTGCCGGGTGTGGGTCAGAAAACCGCCCAGCGTATGGCCCTGCAATTGCTGGAGCGTGACCGCAGTGGCGGTTCGCGTCTGGCGTTGGCGTTGAGCCAGGCCATGGAAGGCGTTGGCCATTGCCGATTGTGTCGCACGCTCACTGAAGATGACTTGTGCCCACAATGCTCCGATGTGCGCCGCGACGACACGATTCTGTGCGTGGTCGAAGGTCCCATGGACGTTTATGCCGTGGAGCAGACCGGTTACCGTGGCCGCTACTTTGTGCTTAAGGGGCATTTATCGCCCCTTGATGGGCTCGGTCCTGAGGCTATCGGCATACCGCAGTTGGTAGCGCGCATTGAAGAGCAGGGCTCGTTTACCGAAATCATCCTGGCCACCAACCCCACGGTGGAAGGCGAAGCCACGGCGCATTACATTGCCCAGTTGCTGAGCAACAAAGGCCTCATCACCTCGCGGATCGCACACGGCGTTCCGCTGGGCGGCGAGTTGGAATTGGTTGACGGCGGCACGTTGGCGCATTCGTTTGCCGGACGTAAGCCCATCGCGTTGTAGCTTAAGAAGGTGCCAAAGTATCGTTAGGAGCCAACGTGTTGGCGAAGCCGGCACGGCTCTGGGGTTTCATTGACATAGTTGATAGCAAACTGTGGGAGTAGGCTTGCCTGGGAAGAGTCCGCCATCGCGCCGCTGATGTCGACCTGAAGCCTGGGTCGCCTGCATCGACGCTTTCGTTGGCAAGCCACCACAGAAACTTTCGGCAAACACGGAATAGGCGGCACTGAAAAATTCTATCGCAGCCTTCGGCAGCTCCTACAGAAATTTGTGCGTCGCCAACACCCTTCGGGAAGGGGCGCTGCAACCTCAACACAAAGTGTCACTTAGCAGCGCGCAATCCCCACAGGTTTATTTGTCCGACAGCGAAAAGTTGGTCAGGCAAAACGTCGGGATGTTCATGTCTTCCAGGCGCTGTGAGCCTCCCAGTTCGGGCAAGTCGATAATCGCCGCCGCTTCATAGACATGCGCACCCATGCGTCGAATCAGGTTGGCAGCTGCAATCAAGGTGCCACCGGTAGCGATCAAGTCATCGAACATCACAATCGAGTCGCCGTCGCACAGGCTGTCTGCGTGTACTTCCAAAAAGGCTTCGCCGTATTCGGTCTGATAACCTTCGGACAGCACGTGTGCGGGCAGTTTGCCTTGCTTGCGGAACAGTATCAGTGGCTTGTTCAGTTCGTAAGCGACGATGGAGCCAATCAGAAAACCCCGTGCGTCCATCGCACCGATATGGCTGAAGTCGGCTTCGATATAACGTTGGACGAAACTGTCTATCACCAGGCGCAGGGCTTTTGGCGATTGAAACAGCGGGGTGATGTCGCGAAAGATGATGCCGGGCTTGGGAAAGTCCAGCACAGGGCGAATAAGGGATTTGAAGCTGAATTCGTCGAAAATCATCGAGAAGATCCTGGGCAGGGCGTTAGACGCTAGTCTAACGCTCAGCCGCCATGAATCCCACGTTTCAGCCTTCCAGCGAACCACCGGCCAGTGCGCAAAGCTGGATCGGATCAAGGATTTGGATTTCCTTGCCTTCGGCAGAGATCAACTCACTGCCCTGGAAGCGGGTAAACACCCTGGACACGGTCTCTACCGCTAGCCCAAGGAAGTTGCCGATTTCATTGCGCGACATGCTCAAGCGAAATTGATTGGCGGAGAAACCGCGAGCATGAAAACGCGCCGACAGGTTGACCAACAATGTGGCAATCCGCTCGTCAGCGGTCTTTTTCGACAAGAGCAACATCATTTGCTGATCGTCGCGGATTTCCCGGCTCATGATCCGCATTAATTGCCGACGCAACTGTGGCAGTTGCACCGACAGATCATCGAGACGTTCAAAGGGGATTTCGCACACGGAGGTGGTTTCCAGCGCCTGGGCCGAGACCGGATACGCCTCGGTATCCATGCCGGACAAGCCGACCAGTTCGCTTGGCAAGTGGAAGCCGGTAATTTGCTCTTCGCCGCCGTCGCTCAGGCTGAAGGTTTTTAGCGCGCCGGAGCGTACGGCGTAGACCGAACCAAAGGGATCACCCTGTCGAAACAGAAACTCACCCTTTCTCAGTGGGCGGCCTCGTTTAACGATTTCATCGAGGGCATTCATGTCTTCCATATTCAATGAAAGTGGTAGGCACAAAGGGGCGAGGCTGCAGTCCTTGCAGTGGGCCTGACTATGAGCGCGCAGTTTAACTGGCTCTGACATCGCAAAAAATCCTTTTGGGAAACACGCATTAGTTGTGAGGGTAACTCAGCGTGAGTAATTCTTGCCAGCGCAGATGTAATCTCTTGAGACAGTTAATGCGATTATTCACTTTACTTTGAATTAAGTTTCTAGAACTTCAGTCGATATACCGTAATCGCACAGTTCGTCAGGAGCATAGACAAGTACGACGCCCCCGAAGGTGCGTCGAGCCGAGCAGTGGTTGGGTAGGCCAAACGGAGGCAGCAAGGTACTGCAAACTCTGCGTCCGCTAGGGGGTGACGAAGAGGGAGGGGTGCTGCCTCGTCGTGGGCCGAGGCAGTGATTAGATCACTCTGGAGAACAATTGGCGGTTATGGGGGTTCAGGTACGCGTCGAACACCATGCACACTGAACGTACCAGCAGCCGTCCTGCAGGCAGAACGGTTATGCCCACCTCATCAATCGCGATGAGTCCGTCATTGGCCATGGCATCGAGTTGCGGCCAGACGTCCTTGAAATAACCTCTGAAATCAATATTGAACGCATATTCGATGCCCGCAAAATTCAGGCTGAAATGGCAGATCAATTGTTGAATGACCGCTCTGCGCACGCGATCGTCGGCGTTGCACAGCAAGCCGCGTTTGGTCGCCAGTTGATCGCTGCCCAATAACGTCTGGTAGTCGTTCAGATCGCTGCTGTTCTGGCTGTACAAATCGCCGATCTGACTGATAGCCGAAACGCCCAGGCCCACCAAATCACAATGACCGTGGGTGGTATAGCCCTGGAAGTTACGTTGCAGCGTCGACTCTTCTTGCGCGATGGCCAACTCGTCGTCCGGTAGGGCGAAATGGTCCATCCCAATGTAGCGATAGCCGGCGCCGGTCAACTGATCGATGGTGCGCTGAAGCATTTCCAGCTTGTGCCCGGCGGAAGGTAAGTCGTCAGCGTTTATCCGGCGTTGCGGCATAAAACGTTCTGGCAGGTGGGCGTAGTTGAAGACAGACAGGCGGTCCGGTTGCAGCGCGATGATTTCATCGACGGTGCGGGCGAAGGAGTCAGGCGTCTGTTTTGGCAAGCCGTAAATAAGATCGATGTTTACCGAGCGAAATTGCAACGTGTGCGCGGCATCGACAATGGCTCTGGTTTCTTCCAGGCTTTGCAGACGATTGACTGCGCGCTGGACGTCCGGGTCGAGGTCTTGGACACCGAGGCTGACCCGGTTGAAACCGAGTTCGCGGAGCAGGCCCATGGTTGACCAATCGGCTTCCCGTGGGTCGATCTCAATGCCGTAGTCGCCGGAGTCGTCATCGAGCAAGTTGAAGTGCTTGCGCAGATGCGCCATCACTTGACGCAATTCGTCATGGCTGAGAAACGTCGGCGTGCCGCCACCAAAATGCAGCTGTTCGACGAGCTGTCGAGGGTCAAGGTGACAGGCGATCATCTCGATCTCCTGCTCCAGGTGCTGCAAATACGGCAGTGCGCGGCCACGGTCTTTAGTGATGACTTTATTGCAGCCGCAGTAATAACAAATGTTCGCGCAAAACGGCACGTGGACATAAAGCGACAGCGGGCGCAGGGCCTTTCGGCTGTCGCGCAGGGCGTGCAGCAAATCGAAAGCGCTGACCTTTGTCTGAAATTGCACCGCGGTGGGGTAGGACGTATAGCGCGGCCCCGCCAGGTCGTAGCGGCGAATCAGATCGGAATCCCAATGGATGGCATCGAGCATGCGGACATTTCCCCGAAAAGGCTGGCAGTGTCCGAAGTCTAGGGAGGTGTCGTTTTGTTGGTGTTGATATACATCAAACAGCAGTGATTTCGTGCCTAGCCTAGTGACCCATCAACCAATGCTGATGTGGCCCCGGCAAGGTCCAGAGGCCAAACAGAATGACTAGCACGCCACCCGCCATGCGCACGCCACGTTTGCGCAAAATGGCCGTGGTGCGCTCAGCGGCCAAGCCCGTGGCGAGCAGCACCGGCCAGGTCCCGAGGCCAAAAGCAAGCATCAGCAATGCGCTATCAATCGCGTTGCCTTGGCTGGCCGACCACAACAGCGTGCTGTAGACCAACCCGCACGGCAACCAGCCCCAGAGCGCGCCCAGCAGCAAAGCACGAGGCAGGCTCGACACCGGGAGTAATCGGCTGGCAACCGGCTGTATGTAGCGCCACAGGCCGCGACCGAGGCTTTCGATACGGGTCAGGCCGCTCCACCACCCAGCAAGGTACAGGCCCATGGCAATCAGCAGCAGCGCAGCGATCACCCGCATGACCATCGCCCCGGGGCTGTTGGCGACGGCCCAGCCCGCCAGTCCGATCAGCAAACCGGCGGTGGCGTAGCTGAGGATTCGTCCGACGTTGTACGCCAGCAACAGGCGAAAGCGACGGCTGCGTTGTTCTTTGGGGATCGCCAGGGTCAGTGCGCCCATTAGACCGCCGCACATGCCCAGGCAATGACCGCCGCCGAGCAATCCAAGGATCAGCGCCGACACCAACAGGGGCGCCAGCTCAAGCATGGGGTGGTTTCTCGTCGTGGTTGTCGGCGTTTTCAGTGTCAGGTGCCGGCTTGTGGGCGTGGGCTTGTTCCATGGCGGCCAAGTGCTGTGGGTCTTGGTCGTCGAACAAAACGCTGTGGGCCGGGCCGTCGAGGTCGTCGTACTGGCCGCTGTCTACTGCCCAGAAGAAGATGTATACGGCGACCGCAACGATCAGCAGCGCCGCTGGGATCATTACATAGAGAGCCGGCATGATGCCTCCGAAGCCGGCTGCCGAATCATGTCGGCAGCGGGCGGGTTTTGAAGTGTGTTGCCTGGTCCGGCATCGCTTTTACGCGGGTCAGGCGCAAAGCATTGAGGACCACGGTCAACGAACTGATGGACATACCAATCGCTGCCCAGATTGGAGTGATCCAGCCGAGGGCGGCGAAGGGCAACATGAGGCCATTGTATAGAGTGGCCCACATCAAGTTCTCAACGATTACCCGACGAGTGCGCCGTGCCAGCGTGAACGCTTGAACCAAGACCTGCAAACGATTGGATAACAGCACCGCATCGGCGCTGGTCTTGGCCAGGTCGGTGGCCGAGCCCATGGCGACACTGATGTCGGCGGCCGCGAGCACCGGTACATCATTTACGCCGTCACCGAGCATCATCACCTTGCGGCCCTGTTGATGCAGTCCTTGCAGAATTTTGAGTTTGTCGTCTGGGCGCAGTCCGCCGTGGGCTTCGTCGATGCCCAGTTCGGCGGCAACGCTGGCGACCATGGGCGAACTGTCGCCGGACAGTAGCAAGGTTTTCCAGCCCCGTGCCCGGCACGCTTCAAGTAGCGCGGGGGCGTCAGCCCGCAAGCGGTCGTCCAGGACAAACCATGCCAGCGCACCCTGAGTGTCACCGAGCAACAGCCATTGGCCTGCGTCATTGGGCATCGCTGGAATACTGCAACCGCTGAGTTCACAGACGAATGCGGGCTGACCGATGCGCACGCGCTGTTCGCCAACCACACCTTCCAGACCCAATCCCGGTGAGCTGTGGACATCTTCTGCGGCAACCGGCGCCCGACCGAAGGCCCGGGCAATCGGATGTTCCGAGCGGTTCTCCAACGCTGCCGCCAGCCCCAGGCACAAATCGGCGTCCAAGCTTCCAAGCGGCAGTATCGTGCGCAACGCCAGGCGGCCTTCGGTGAGGGTCCCGGTTTTGTCGAAAATCACTGTGTCGATTTGATTCAGGCCTTCAAGCACATGCCCACGGGTCAACAAAAGCCCGAGCTTGTGCAATGAGCCGGTGGCGGCGGTCAGGGCAGTCGGGGTTGCCAATGACAGCGCGCAGGGACAAGTCGCGACCAGCATGGCCAGCACAATCCAGAACGCTCGCGACGGATCAAGCTCCCACCAAACCAGGCCAATGACGGCCGCTGAGAGCAATGACAACAACAGAAACCACTGGGCGGCGCGGTCGGCGATTTCCGCTAGGTGCGGTTTTTCGGCTTGGGCACGTTCCAACAAACGGACGATGGCCGAGAGCCGGGTGTCATGCCCCAACGCTAGCACCTGCACCGTCAATGCGCCCTCGACGTTGAGTGTGCCTGCGGTGACCGAATCGCCCACGCATCGCGGTTGTGGCAGGTATTCGCCGGTCAGCAGCGATTCATCAATGCTGGAAATGCCTTCGAGAATTCGCCCATCCGCCGGCAATACCGCGCCGGGGTGTACCAGTACACGGTCCTCAAGACGCAGCTCGCTGAGCAAAATGCGCTCGCTTTGCCCGTCGTCACTGAGCCTCAGGCAAGACGCCGGTAACAAATTAACCAACTGCGCGGTGGCTGCTGCGGTGCGTTCACGTGCGCGCCGCTCAAGGTAGCGCCCGGCCAGCAGGAACAGCGCAAACATACCGACGGCGTCAAAGTACAACTCGCCGACCCCGGTGATGGCAGTCCAGATCCCGGCAATGTAGGCACTGCCAATGGCCAGCGACACCGAGACATCCATGGTCAGATGCCGGGTGCGGAAATCCCTAATGGCGCCGCGAAAGAAAGGGGTGCAGCTATAGAACACGATGGGGGTTGTGAGGAACATCGCGACCCAGCGCAAGATGGTGTGCATCTGCGGGCTGAGGTCCATGTTGAATTCTGGCCAAGTGGCCATAGTCGCCATCATTGCCTGGAACCACAGCAGGCCAGCAACCCCAAGTTGGCGCAAAGCGAGGCGGTTTTCACTGGCCAGTTGCTCGGCGGCTCGGTCTGACTGATAGGGGTGCGCGGCGTAACCGATGCTGCGTAATTCACTGAGCACTTGGCTCAATGCCAGTTGGCCGTCGGTCCAGCGAACATGCAGCCGATGGTTAGATAAATTCAATCGGGCTTCAGTGACGGCCGGCAAACTGAGCAAGTGGCGCTCAATCAGCCAACCACAGGCAGCGCAACTGATGCCTTCCATGAGCAGGGTAGTTTCGACTTGCTCGCCTTCATGGCGCACGAAGGGCGCTTGAATATCGGGGCGATCATACAGGGCCAGTTCGTCGATCAATTGCACCGGCAATTCAGACGGGTTGGCCGACGCTTCGCTGCGATGGCTGTAGTAGCTTTCCAGGCCGCCCGCGACGATGGCCTCGGCCACCGCCTGGCAACCCGGACAGCAAAGTTCGCGGGTTTCCCCGAGTACAACGGCAGTGAAGCGCTTGCCGGTCGGAACCGGCAACGCGCAGTGATAGCAGGGAGTGGGGGTGGACATGGATCAGTTTTTCATGTCTTCCGCGCCTTGCAACGGTTCGTCGCCCAGCGTCAGGTCTTTGTCGTGGTTGATTTGCTCTTCTTCGAACAGGCGCCAGGTCTGACCTTGCTCTTCACCGAGCACTTCAACAAATCGCCGGCCTTCGATTTTGTCCGCCAACTGACCGATGTAGCGACCTGGCTCCGAGGCACTGCGGGTCAGGTCAACCTTGCGGTCCTTTTCAGGCTGGGTGGGCGAGATCAGGTTCAATTCCAGTTTTTCTGGTTGGCTGTTGCCGGTCAGACGCAGTACGGTTTCACCGGTCACCTCGTCAAGGTGTATCGCGGCGTGCATTTTCATGTTCTGAGCCAATATTTCACGGTCCAGTGAACGGTTGATGCCCTTGCCAGCCTCGTAATAGTTATCGTTGACCAAGTTGTCCGGATTTTTCACGGCGATGGTGACCATCGCCAATGTGAGCGTCGTGGAAAATGCAAGGATACCGATGATGATCCATGGCCAGATGTGCTTGTACCAAGGGCTAGAAGCAGTTGCTACGGGCATGACAATTGTCTCTTATCGAATTTGTGGGCCAATGAAACGGCTCTTTGCTTGAACCTGGGTGCCACTGTTGTCGGCGTCCTTGAGGGTGAAAACAACCTCGTTGGTGCTCGATGGCAGTAACTCCGGCGCGCTCGATAACTCGAACGGCATGGTGAAAATCTCACCGGCGGCCACCTTGAACTCGCGGCGACCCTGGACTTTCAAATCAGGCAACCCGGATGCGTCGAGCACATAATTATGGTCGATTTGATCCTTGTTCATGACTTTCAGGCTGTAGACGTTTTCGATCCGTCCTTCAGCATTTTCCCGGTAAAGCACGCGATCCTTGCTGACGTCAAAACCGACCAGTGATCGCATGAAGAACGCGCTGGCCAGCAACCCCATCATGATCAACAGCACCACGGCATAACCGATCAGCCGAGGTCGCACTTTATTGGTTTTTTGCCCTGACAAGTTGTGTTCAGTGGTGTAACTGATCAGCCCGCGGGGGTAGTTCATTTTATCCATGATCGTGTCGCACGCATCAATGCACGCCGCACAACCGATACATTCGAATTGCAGGCCGTCGCGGATGTCGATCCCGGTCGGGCAAACTTGTACGCACATCGTGCAATCGATGCAATCGCCCAATCCTTGCGCTTTGTAATCGACGTCCTTTTTCCGCGTGCCGCGCTTTTCACCGCGACGAGGGTCATAGGAAACGATCAGGGTGTCTTTGTCGAACATAACGCTTTGGAAGCGCGCATACGGGCACATGTAGATGCACACTTGCTCGCGCAGCCACCCAGCGTTGCCGTACGTGGCGAGGGTGAAAAACCCTACCCAGAAATACGACCAGCCTTCTGCCTGCCCCGTGAAGAACTCAATCGTGAGTTCCCGAATCGGTGCGAAATAACCGACGAAGGTCAGACCGGTAACGAAGCCAATCAACAACCAGAGGCTGTGCTTACTGGCTTTGCGCAGGAGCTTGTTGGCTGACATCGGTGCTTTATCGAGCTTGATCCGCTGGTTGCGATCACCCTCGGTAACTTTTTCACACCACATGAAGATCCAGGTCCACACGCTTTGCGGGCAGGTATAACCGCACCAGATGCGGCCGGCGAACACAGTAATGAAGAACAGACCAAACGCGCTGACGATCAAAATGCCCGAGAGCAGAATGAAGTCTTGGGGCCAGAAGGTTGCGCCGAAGATGTAGAACTTGCGCTCAGGCAAGTTCCACCAGACGGCTTGGTGGCCGCCCCAATTCAGCCAGACGGTGCCGAAATACAACAGAAACAAACCAGCGCCGCCGGCCATTCGCAAATTGCGAAAAAGACCGGTAAAAGCACGCGTGTAGATTGTTCCCCGCGAAGCATAGAGGTCGACAGAGTGGGTGTCGTTTTTAGACGGCGGAGTCACGTTGTGTACTGGAATCTGATTGCTCATTAGTGCGTCCCACGGCAGTGGAAAAATGCCTCGGCCAGTGCATGCCGGCCGCGGTCAGAAGTAGTGTCATCAAGGCGCCAATGATACGCCTGTGAACGTGGCCCAAGTGTGCGACCTTTGGTCGCGTTGGGCTAACGCGAATGTTGGTGTAGGTGATCTGGGTCAATGAATGGATGAATTATGGTCGGTTTTGGTAGGAGGGTAGGGCAGTTAGACGGAGGGCAGTGTTGGGTTCTTCGCAGGCAAGCCTGCTCCCACGGAATCGAGATCAGTCGACACATCTGTGGGCTTGCCAACGAAAACGGCCCCGCCAATTCTCACTGGCGGGGCCGTTGGGTCGTGCGTTCACGCTTTACTCGACGGTAGCAGCCTTGTCTCCATGGGAGAGGCTGTAAACGTAAGCGGCCAGCAGGTGAACTTTGTCGTTGCCTTGTAGCAATTCCTGAGCAGGCATCTGGCCCTGGCGGCCGTAACGGATGGTCTGTTGCAGTTGTGCGAAGCTCGAACCGTAGATGAACGCGGCCGGGTGCGTCAGGTTAGGAGCGCCCATGGCTGGGGTCCCTTTACCTTCTGGGCCGTGGCATGCAACACAGTTGGTGGCGAACAATTTCTGGCCAGCCACCGGGTCTGCGTTGGAATCGGCAGGCAGTTTGCGGCCATCCAGTTGTGTGGTGACGAATGCTGAAACGTCACGCACACCCTGATCGCCAATCACCGGACCCCACGCTGGCATGACCGCGTGACGGCCACCCATGATGGTGGTCTTGATGGTTTGCGGGTCGCCGCCCCAACGCCAATCTTCGTCAGTCAGGTTAGGGAAACCGTAAGCACCTTTCGCATCGGAACCGTGGCAAACCGAGCAGTTGGAGGCGAACAAGCGGCCACCCATCTTCAAGGCTTGCGGGTCTTTGGCGACTTCTTCGATGGGCATCGACGCAAACTTGGCGAAGATCGGACCAAATCGAGCATCCGACTTAGCCATTTCCTTTTCCCATTCGTGAACGCCTGTCCAGCCGGTTTGCCCGTTGGCAAATTCGGTTTTCTTGTCGTTGTCCAGGTAGCCATAACCTGGCAGCAAGCCTTTCCAGTTGCCCAAGCCTGGGTACAGCGCCAGATAGCCCAGTGCAAAAATGATGGTGCCGAGAAACAGCATGAACCACCACTTCGGCAGCGGGTTGTCGTATTCCTCGATGCCGTCGAAGGAATGGCCCACTGTTTCTTCTGTCTGTTCGCTGCGCTGCCCCTTGCGGGTCGACAACAGCAACCAGGTCAGGGCGAAAATGGTACCCAAACTGAGGACTGTGACGTACAGGCTCCAGAAAGTAGTCATTCTTTGTTACTCCTGGACGCTTGTTCTTGCTCGACGTGCTTGATGGCTTCGGGATCATCCGCGAAGGGCAGCAAGGTTGCCTCGTCAAACTCGGACTTGCGTCGTCCGCTAAATACCCACAGTGCCAGACCGATAAATGCCACCAGCACAACGACTGTGCCAAGGCCTCGAATCATCCCGATATCCATCACTATCACCGTTTGCTTTTGATGATGGTGCCAAGGCCCTGAAGGTAAGCGACCAACGCATCCATTTCAGTTTTGCCTTTGACGGCAGCGCTTGCACCGGCGATGTCTTCGTCAGTGTAAGGAACGCCGAGCGTGCGTAAGACTTCCATTTTTTTCCCGGTGTCTTTGCCATCGAGCTTGTTTTCTACCAGGAACGGGTAGGCAGGCATTTTCGACTCAGGCACAACGTTGCGAGGGTTGTATAAGTGGGCGCGGTGCCAGTCGTCAGAGTAACGCCCGCCGACACGGGCCAAATCAGGACCAGTACGCTTGGAACCCCACAGGAACGGGTGATCCCAAACGCTTTCACCGGCGACTGAATAGTGACCGTAGCGTTCTGTTTCAGCGCGGAACGGGCGAATCATCTGCGAGTGGCAGCCGACACAACCGTTGGCGATAAAGATGTCGCGGCCTTCGAGTTCCAGTGCCGGGCGCGGCTTCATGCCCTCGACTGGCTTGTTGGTTACATCCTGGAAGAACAACGGAACAATCTGGGTCAGGCCGCCGATGCTGACGGCAATGACCATGAAGAAGGCCAGTAGGCCAATGTTCTTCTCGAGAACTTCGTGTCTCATCAGTGAGCTCCAACTACAGCGATCTGAGCGGCGGCTTCAGCTTCAACCGGGTCCGAAGCGCGAACGGTGCGCAGCACGTTGTACGCCATGAACAGCATGCCGCTGGCGAAGAAAGCACCGCCAATGGCGCGGACGATGTAGCCCGGGTGGCTGGCTTGCAACGCTTCGACGAACGAGTAGGTGAGGGTGCCGTCATCGTTGATCGCACGCCACATCAGGCCCTGAGTAATACCGTTGACCCACATCGAGGCGATGTACAGAACGGTGCCGATGGTTGCCAGCCAGAAGTGCGTGTTGATCAGGCCAACACTGTGCATCTGCGGACGACCGAAGACTTTCGGGATCATGTGATACAAGGCACCGATCGAGATCATCGCCACCCAGCCAAGCGCGCCGGCGTGTACGTGGCCGATGGTCCAGTCAGTGTAGTGAGACAGCGAGTTGACGGTCTTGATGGCCATCATCGGGCCTTCGAAGGTCGACATGCCGTAGAACGCCAGGGAGACCACCAGGAAACGCAGGATCGGGTCGGTGCGCAATTTATGCCACGCCCCCGAAAGGGTCATCATCCCGTTGATCATGCCGCCCCAGCTTGGCGCCAGGAGAATGATCGACATCGCCATGCCCAACGACTGAGCCCAGTCGGGCAATGCGGTGTAGTGCAAGTGGTGCGGACCGGCCCAGATATACAGAGTGATCAGCGCCCAGAAGTGCACGATGGACAAGCGATACGAATAGATCGGACGCTCAGCCTGCTTCGGAACGAAGTAATACATCATTCCCAGGAAGCCCGTGGTGAGGAAGAACCCTACCGCGTTGTGGCCGTACCACCATTGAATCATTGCATCCGTCGCACCGGCGTACGCCGAATAGGACTTGAAGAATGAAACGGGCAGCGATGCGTGGTTAACGATGTGCAACATCGCCGTCACGAGAATAAACGCGCCGTAGAACCAGAGGCCCACGTAAATGTGTTTGGTCTTGCGCTTGACGATGGTGCCAAAAAACACAATCGCATAAGTAACCCAGACAATAGCCAACAAAATAGCGAGAGGCCATTCCAGTTCGGCGTATTCCTTGGTTGTTGTATAACCCAGCGGCAACGTGATGATTGCGCCAATGATCACTGCTTGCCATCCCCAGAAGTGGAAAGCAGCCATGCCATCGGAAATTAATCGTGTCTGGCAGGTTCGCTGCACGACGTAATAAGAAGTGGCAAACAATGCACATCCACCAAAGGCGAAAATCACCAGGTTTGTGTGCAATGGGCGTAAGCGTCCGAAAGTCGTCCACGGCAAACCCAAATTTAAATCGGGCCATACAAGCTGCGAGGCGATAAAGACACCAAGCCCCATGCCAAGGATCCCCCAGACCACCGTCATGATGGCGAACTGGCGGACTACCTTATAGTTATAAGCAGTCGGACTGATTGCTGTGCTCATTCTAAGGTTCCACGGTTGGAGTATTTTTTTGAATAAAAAAGCGGTCGCAAGTATGGAGAAAGCAGGTTTTCATTGCAACGCGACCAAAGCCTTGCAACTGCTCTCTGAAGCTGATTCTGCGGCCGTTACAGCATGGTCAGAAGGCCGTTTGGCATCCTGAAGAAATGCTGAAGTAGACATACAAAGTAACGGTTCCAAGCCGGTGAAATGTAGTGCGCAGCACGAGAAACTACAGAGCAATACCAAAGTCAACGGCGAAGAGCCGTTGTACCGGGCGTTTTGCGCGCAGTGTCGAACAATCTGCAATGCACAGGCGTATCACTTTTTTGGTGACCTACTGTTGGCGGTCCACTGTGCGACGAAGCTTAGTCCTGAATGTCTGGGGTGGGAAGCTGTTCCCATAATGGGTGCGACACTTGGTCGCGGAAAATAAGAAAACTGCCGCTCCTGTCCAGGGAGTGGCAGTTTCTTAGCCTTTAGGTGGTTCTCGTTACAAAAACCTATTTTGCCTTGGCTGTTTGTTCCCCAGTTTGAGCACTGTCTTGCGACAGGCTGTAAACATAGGCGGCCAACAACTGCACTTTGTCATTACCTAACAGGTCGGTTTGCGCAGGCATTTGGCCCTGGCGTCCGTAACGGATAGTTTGTTGCAATTGCGCCACGCTGCTGCCGTAGATGAAACCGGCGGGTTGAGTCAAGTCCGGCGCACCCATTGCTTGAGTGCCTTTACCGGCAGGGCCGTGGCAAGCAACGCAAGTGGTGTTGAACGTTTGTTGGCCCGCTTCTATGTTGGCGCTGTCGCCTGCCGAACGTGGCAAACCGGCAAGACCGTGACGAACATAAGCCGCTACGTTCTTCACGCCTTCGTCACCCAGAATCGGACCCCAGGCTGGCATCATCGCGATGCGGCCGCCCATGATGGTGGTCTTGATGGTGTCGGGACTGCCGCCCCAGCGCCAGATTTTGTCCGCCAGGTTAGGGAAGCCGTAGGCACCCTTGGCGTCCGAGCCGTGGCACACCGAACAGTTAGACGCAAACAGACGCCCGCCCATTTTCAATGCCTGTGGATCTTTGGCGACTTCTTCTACCGGCATGGCCGCGAATTTGGCGAAGATCGGTCCGAACTTGGCGTCAGCCTTGTCCATTTCCTTCTGCCATTCGTTGACCCCGGTCCAGCCATTTTCATAGCCAGGCAAGACGCCCTTCCAGTTGCCCAGGCCCGGGTAGAGGATCAGGTAACCGATTGCAAACACAATCGTCCCGGCAAACAACATGAACCACCACTGCGGCAGCGGGTTGTCATATTCCTCGATGCCGTCGAAGCTGTGCCCCATGGTCTGATCGGTGCTGCCTTTGGTTTCGCCCTTGCGGGTGCCGACCAGCAACCAAGTGAGGGCTATCAGCGTGCCAATGGTCAGCACGCAAATGTAGGTGCTCCAAAAAGTTGTCATGGCTTACCTCTTGCTCTTGATCGAAGTGCCAAGCACTTGCAGGTAGGCTACTAGCGCGTCCATCTCGGATTTGCCCTTGACGGATTCGACGGCCCCAGCGATGTCGCCATCGGTATATGGCACGCCAAAGTTACGCATGGTCTTGAGCTTGATTTCGGTGTGGCTGCTGTCGAGCGGCGTCGTTACCAACCATGGGTAGGCGGGCATTTTCGATTCCGGTACGACGTTGCGCGGATTGTACAAATGCGCACGGTGCCAATCATCCGAGTAGCGTGCGCCAACCCGTGCCAAATCCGGTCCGGTGCGCTTGGAGCCCCACAAGAACGGGTGATCCCAGACGCTTTCACCGGCTACTGAATAGTGGCCGTAGCGTTCGGTTTCAGCGCGGAACGGCCGAATCATCTGCGAGTGACAACCCACACAGCCGTTGGCGATATAAATGTCGCGACCTTCAAGTTGCAGCGCGGTGTAAGGCTTCATACCTTCCACCGGTTTGTTGGTCACATCCTGGAAGAACAGCGGCACAATTTGCGTCAGGCCACCGATGCTCACAGCCAGCACCATCAACAGCATTAACAGGCCAACGTTTTTCTCGATTACTTCGTGTTTCATGGCGAACTCCTCAGGCCATTTGCGCAGCGGCGATGGCTTCGGCAGGCACTGAAGCCCGCACGGTGCGCCATGTGTTGTAGGCCATCAGCAGCATGCCGCTGAAGAAAATTGCGCCACCAATCAGCCGCACTACATAACCAGGGTGGCTAGCGACCAGGGTTTCGACGAAGGAGTAAGTGAGCGTGCCGTCTTCGTTGACTGCGCGCCACATAAGGCCTTGAGCAATACCGTTGACCCACATCGAAGCGATGTACAACACGGTGCCGATGGTTGCCAGCCAGAAATGCGCATTGATCAAACCCATGCTGTGCATTTGTGGACGACCGAAGATCTTCGGAATCATGTGGTACAGCGCGCCAATCGAGATCATCGCTACCCAGCCAAGAGCGCCGGCGTGTACGTGGCCGATGGTCCAGTCGGTGTAGTGGGAGAGGGCGTTGACGGTCTTGATGGCCATCATCGGCCCTTCAAAGGTCGACATGCCGTAGAACGCGAGTGAGACGACCAGGAAGCGCAAGATCGGATCGCTGCGCAACTTATGCCAGGCACCTGACAACGTCATCATGCCGTTGATCATGCCGCCCCAACTTGGCGCCAGCAGAATCAGCGACATCACCATGCCCAACGACTGTGCCCAATCCGGCAGCGCGGTGTAGTGCAAGTGGTGAGGACCGGCCCAGATGTACAAGGTGATCAATGCCCAGAAGTGCACGATGGACAAACGATACGAATACACCGGACGTTCGGCTTGCTTGGGAACGAAGTAATACATCATCCCCAGGAAACCTGCAGTCAGGAAAAACCCTACTGCGTTGTGCCCGTACCACCACTGCACCATGGCGTCTGTCGCCCCGGAGTAGATCGAGTAGGACTTGGTCAGGCTGATCGGTACTTCGAGGTTGTTGACGATGTGCAACAGAGCCACGGTGAGAATGAACGCACCGAAGAACCAGTTACCGACGTAAATGTGCTTGGTGGTACGTTTCTTCAACGTGCCAAAAAACACGACGGCGTAGGCCACCCAGACAATGGTGATCAGGATGTCGATCGGCCATTCCAGTTCAGCGTATTCTTTGGAGCTGGTATAACCCAGCGGCAAAGAGATGGCAGCCAGTACGATCACTAGTTGCCAACCCCAGAACGTAAACTGCGCCAGTTTCGGCGCAAACAGTTGCGTCTGGCAGGTGCGTTGTACTGAGTAGTAAGAAGCTGCGAACAGCGCACACCCACCAAAGGCAAAAATCACGGCGTTGGTGTGCAAGGGGCGCAAGCGCCCAAACGTGGTCCACGGTAAGTCGAAGTTAAGTTCGGGCCAAACCAATTGCGCGGCGATAAATACACCGAGCCCCATTCCGACGATCCCCCACACCACCGTCATAATGGCGAATTGGCGGACCACCCGATAGTTGTAGGCGGTACTGTTCGTTGTAGTCATTTAGGTGTGTTCCTATCTTGCTTTGTTCGCAACAGAGCTCCGGAACAGAGCTCCGGGTCATAGCGCCGAGTTATTCAGATGGATCAAAAGCGAGGCAAGCATGAGCAATGGGCAAAGGGCCGGTATTGACGAGGATCAATGCGCGCAACTGATGTACGACAATGGTTGGCTATGGACGCCGGCCTTAAAGCAGGTTGAACGCCCAGCGGCGACCCTGATTTTGGCTCATGGCGCGGGGGCGCCAATGGACAGCGATTTCATGAATGGCATAGCGCAGCGCCTTGCAGCGCGGGGCGTTAACGTCGTGCGCTTTGAGTTCGCTTACATGGCTCAACGGCGTATCGATGGCCGTAAGCGCCCGCCCAATCCGCAGGCACAGTTACTCGACTGTTGGCGGCAGGTCTACACGCAGGTGCGACCACAGGTCACTGGCCGTTTGGCCATTGGCGGCAAGTCCATGGGCGGCAGGATGGCCAGTTTGTTAGCTGACGAATTGAGCGTGGATGGATTGGTGTGCTTGGGCTATCCGTTTTATGCCACCGCTAAGCCGGAAAAACCCAGGGTGGCGCACTTGGCGGCATTGAAAACGCCAACGTTAATAGTTCAGGGAGAACGGGATACGCTGGGAAATCGGCACACGGTGGAGGGGTATACAGTGTCCGATGCCATCAGCCTTTATTGGCTGGCGACCGGTGATCATGATTTGAAGCCGTTGAAGTCGTCGGGGTTTAGTCACGAGGAGCATCTGAACAGCGCGGCGCAAGCCGTTGAGACGTTCTTAAGCCACCTCTGAATACCCGGCGCTGACTGCGCAACAGGTAGACCCTTAACCAAGAGCCCACCTGTTGTTACAGCGCGTTATGCTTATTTTTTGATCCCGAAGCAGTTCAACTGAAAGTTATTCGACACCAGATCTACGCTGCCACTGTCCAGGTTAAAGGCTCGGGAGTTTCCCAGTGAGCCGCTGGAGACTTGTTCATTCGTCCACCAACCCCAGCCATTGTTCCAACCTAATAGTTGGCCTACAGCCGGACTTTCCCCGGCATACACGGCGCGAAGTTGTTTGAAGTCGTTCGCATTCATCGAGTGAACGCCTTGCTGATCGCAAAAAGCCCGATAGCCGTAGAAGTCCTTGCGTACATCCGGGAACCCTACAAACACTCGCGCGCCCGACGTTGTCAGTTGGTAACTCGCGGTCGCACCCAATGCATCCGTAGCCGTGATAGCCGTTACACCATTGCCGGCAGCGGTAACCTTGCCATCCTGATCAACGAGCGCCACCCGAGGGTCGCTTGATTGGTATTGATAAGGCGGCTGACCACCGGTGGCGGCTCGAGTGTAGATCGCACTGATCGGTGGGTTCGCGGGTGGTCGTCCTTCGAACACTACATAGCCCGCCAGCGCGAGCGCATAGTCGGCGCCGAGGTTCAAAGGTGGCGCCAACGCCTGCACTTGAAACGTCGTCGCTGTTGACTCCACGGGTGCGGCTACACCACGAGTGACGTTATACGTGACCCCGGCCGACGTACCGGCACTGCCCACGGCGACCGACTTGGGCACCGTAAACTTGATCGCCCCGGCTTCCCCCGCGTCCTGAGGCGCGGTCGTATGGGAAGAACCGCCAACCCACTTCACGATAATGCTGTCCTTGCCATCAATGCCGGTGTAGCGAGGGACCGTTACCTGTACGCCGGAATCGGGGACGTTTTCCGGGATTAAGTTGTTGTCTGAGTCCACACCGGCGACGGTGGGTTTGGGTAGCAATGTCAGGCCCGGAGCACCAACCTTCACGATTAAAACGTCCGAGAAGAGTGTTTGATTGCCTCGTTCCACCGTGTACGAAACATTCACGTTGCGGTTCAGGTTAGCGTCCACATAGGTTTTTTTGACACGAAAAACGACTTCCTTCCCGGACGTGCCGCTGTTGAGCGTAGTACTCGTGCTGTACACCCCGCCCGAGGACGTGCCATCCCAATGCAGAATGACTTTGTCCAACGGCGCCATGCTGGTAAACGGCTGAATACGTACTATGGCTTCCAGAACGAGGTCATCCGGATCGAGTACGCCATCGGCACTCAATCCATCGACATTCGCAGGTGGCAGCAGAGCGCTCCCGTCTGCGCTGACTTGAACATGCAATGACGGTGACTTGAAAAACGCCCGGGCAAAGGTAGTCACCGTGTAATACAGCTCAAGCGTGCCGCCTGCCAATGCGCTGACTTTTTCGTCAGGGATCAAAAACGCCAGCGGCACCCCAACATCGTCGCTATTGAGATTCTTGACCTCCTCATGAATTACATTGGCGCCGCTGGCCGTCTTACCCATCCATACCAACGTCACGTCGTTGCCGTCGGCCATGAAGTAATACGCCGGAACCAACGTGATGACGTTGTGTGCGGTTGGGTCAAGCACACCGTTGTTCTGCTCGGCCGCAGGCAGCTTCGGTGGCGCCAAGACTTGGGTTTCACCGACGACCGTCAAGGGCAAGCTTTTGGAACGGAGTTCTTCGCCGAACTCTTTCGTAACCTTGTACTTAAGCCGCGCGCGACCTTGGGCGATCGGCGTGAATTGCTCGTTGGGAATAAAGAACTCTACAAACCCAACAGACGTACCCACTGTTTTCGTCGAGACATAGGGTTCCAGCGCCATTCCTTCGGCAGTGTTGCGCTCGAGCGTTAGGGTGATCTCGTCTGCGGGGTTGTTGCCTGGATAAGACAGCACTAGCGCCTGAACATCGGCACCGGCCAGAAGGGTAAGGTCCAATTCCAGGTTGACCGCTTGTGGAGCGACTGGCGCGGGCAGGGTGGAATTGCCGGCTTCTACTTCGACGCAGGTGGGGAGAGACCAGCGCGACCAATTGTTTACGACGTCGCGGATTTCATACCGCACTTCCAACATGTCGGAATCGCCAGCGGCATTAACTACTTCCTCGGAAATAAGCAATACAACAGGTTTACCGATCTCTGCTGTAGATTTCAATTCGTATTTGACGAATTGACCGTTCCACGAAAGGGTAATTCTGTCGCCGACTTCCATGTGTTGATAAGGAGAAATGTTAGTAATTACGCCCTTAGGCGAGCTAATAATGCCTTGAGGTATGATGATTACTTTGGTCAGCGCTTCGTTTTCCCAAGGAGTGGCTGGGTTGGTGTCAGTACCGCCTGGAGAATTTAACTTGACCCTGATTGTGGCTGGTAAGGATGTGTTTTTTAAACCCCCGATAGGTTCGGTCACTTCGTATAATAGGATTATTTGTTCGGGGTGGATATATCGTTGCCCCAGTTCTAAAACAATATGCGACGGTGTTTCAGGAATAAGGTCTCCTTCCTTGATCGTATAATTAAAAACAAGGATGCCATCGCAGTACAGATCGATAATATGGCCCGCCGCCATGTCAGAGTATGGTCCCACCTTTACGAGCAGGGGTACGCTGGGGTCGAGTGTATCTGCATAGCCAATGCCGCTAGGATCATGAAGATTTACCATGGCCGGCGCGGGAAGTAATGCTTTGAGTGAGTTAGTCATTTAAATGTCCAAGTTTATTTATTCGTTGGAAGGCGAGTCTTTAAGACCCGCCTGGTCGATTAAATCAGCACCCTATACCAGGAATGGCCATTCGAATCAAAACCGACGCGGTTCGGGAGTTGACCGGTCCGTTAGGGCCATCCACTTTGTAATAAGCTTCTGCATGCCCGGTACAAATAAGCCGTAACTTGCTATCCGAAATGCGGAAGCTATAGCCGTTAACGATTTCATCAGCGTCTAGCGTATGCGTTTCTTCTAGACTTGCGCCCGGTACAGGCGTGCTGCCGTTGGCGGCGTTATATCCGTGAAACACAAGGGTAACGCGAGGGTAATTCTCAATGTTTTCGTAGGGAGCAATGAAAACAGGCGTGCCGTCAGGACTTAGAACTGGACTGATAGCGTTATTGTCATTGGCGCTTGTGTACACTGGTTGAAACAAGCCGGCTTCGCCGCCCGGTAAATCGCCCTCCGATCGAACTTCGACTGATTGGGAGAATGACTTAGATATGTTTGGATTGCCGTCATGGCTAACGGTGTAGTACACTTTGATCGCTTCACCAGTGCCCTCTGCAGTTATCACTGAATTGGGGATGGTTAACGTAATATCCTTGTCTAGATCGATTGTTTCGATTTGAAATGTGACTGGTATTGGTTGTGAACCCCAGTATAAGTGGATTTGGTCGCTGATTGTGAAATCGTTCTTCCAGCCAATGATGGCCTTTGCCTCAAGCAAGAAATCTTCTTCATCAATTACGTTGTCGTCGTTATTGGCACTGCTGCTGGTTCCTCTGATTATCGGTAGATCGAGATTCTCATTTTCTGGGGTTTCTGGGTCAGGATCAACGGGGCCTGGCAGTTCTAAATTAACATTTACCATCAGCTCAGTAGAACTGCCGATCAAAAAGTTACTGCGCCACACCTCATAACGAAGTGCGACCTCTCCATCCCTAGATAGCGCGATGGTAGAATAACGAACGTTGATATCAAAGATCGGATTTTGTGTTTCATCTCCGGGCTTCAATTCAGCTTCAGGCAAAGCACTATCACCCCAGTACAGGGTTACTTTGTCACCTGCTTGAGGATCAGGGTATTGAGGAACGCTCACCGCTACAATGGCGCGCGCATCCGCGTCATCAACCACACCGTCTTCGGCCTGAGGGCAAAGCGGAGCCGGGAAGTCAGTTGGTGCGGGTGTTAGAAATAGGCTAAACGTTTTTGTCTGAGATTTGATTGAAACGTTGCCTGCGCGGTCGGTCACAATATAGTAGACCGGCTCCGCAACATCACCAACGCTTTCCAAGAATGCTCGGTCAAAGTCGATCATCACCTCATCCATGGTGACTTCATCTTCTACTACAGTGTGCGTTGGGCCAGGTTTTTCGCCCCAAAATGTCTGAATGTAATCCCCCCACGCAATGCCGGTATACCCAGGCACTTCGGTGCTTATTACATCGCCCAAACCCGATAATTCGGCCGAGGTCAGCACCCCGTCATCGACGACAGACGGGAATATCAGCCCGGCTAACAACCCACCGCCTGGAGCGGTTTTGTCGACAATAATGTAAGTTGGGTCGGAGTCGTTAGTTAGACCTCCGGCGGCGTTTGTGGCCCGGTAGGCTACCTCAAATCTTCCGTCGTTAACCAAAAGAAATTCTGGAATTTCGAGAAAAATCGAAGCACCTGGTGTTTCATCGATGGCTATTTCTTTAATCTTTCCTTCAGCTTTGCCATCCCATAATAACTGATACTCATCTCCAGGTAAGGCATCGTCCCAGACGACCAAAGTTGCAATGATAGAATTCTGCAAGTCTTCAAGCGTCAGTAATCCATCGGCGGGGTCAGCTAACGGCACGATGGGAGCGTTTAACGCCCGTGGATTATTTTTTTTTCGGGTGATCAATGAGCGTGGATTTGATGTGCACATGATAATTCTCCAAAGTGAAGGTGACGTTAAAATGATTTCAACGTTCGCCGTCTTTTAATGGCAATAAGAGGTCGGTCACTTTTCCTTAGGAAAAGCTAATGAAAGGCCATCTATCGCCCAATGCTTAAGGTAGTACTGCTAGATAGATATTGCTCTATCTGCGTTTGAACTAATCGTAGGTGGGGTTTTTTGTCAATGGGTTGTGATGAATAAATATTTTATTTTTGGGGTCGAGTTTAGGCTGTACGAAATAGACTGCTTGCTTATAAGAATCGTCCTACTTTGATGTCCGCTCCTGTTCCGCGCTTATTAGGTTTCTAAATGCTCATCCTAAACGGTAGCATCTTTTTGGGCGTCAGCTGCCATCAGTTAACTGCTTAACAAATGTCTGTAGGAAAAATATTACGTTTTTAAAGACAATTCCTACGCTTCAAAGAGACCCGCCATAGGGAGCCGAAGTCGGAGATATTGCAAACTATCCATTCTTGTTGTTAGCGTGGGAGTGCGTATATTGGAACGTAATGGACGTATGAATCGTCTTAACTTCGGAGTGGCAGGGATAACCCTAGGAATGTCACTGGCTGGAGCGGCGTGGGCGGAAACAAATTATATCGTCGGGGGCATAACGGATATTAACGATTCGACTGACGATAATTATCAAGTTTCTGGAGGGGGTACTTTAAATATTAATAATGCCGATGTTGGATGGGTCAGGGCAGATAATTCATATGTAAATATCACAGGTGGATCGATTGGTCAGGGCGGCGCACATGGACTAGAATTAAGGGCAAGTGTGCTTAATGCAAGTGATGCTATTATTTCTAACTCGGCAGGTAACGGGCTTAGCCTAGTGTTCGGTGGAGGTGGAACCGTAAATGGCCCATCAAAAGCCTATGTAACTGACAGCGAGATATTTGGGGTCGGTAAGGGGGTTTTGGTGGGAAAGTCGGGTTATTTAGAGTTGCGCAATACTGACGTTACGGGGAGGCAGAACGATGAAGGTCAAGGCGTTGGGATCGATGTTAAGGGCGCTACGATAATCCTGGCACAGGATAGTTATGTTCTTGGCGACAGTGTGGGGCTTTTGGTCACTTCGGCTGGGCAGCTTCCTGGAGGTGGTGCAGATTCGAATGTAAACGCCATTATCGTCGATGGTTCTGTTGTACAGAGCTTATATGGGGCCGCTATTAAAGTTGATGAAATTATTCACTCTGGAAATGTTTCCATTGGCGGTATCGCCAATATAATTATCCAAAACGAATCTACCCTTCTGGCCGGTAACGGTAATCTGGTAGAAATCGAACACGCCAGCACCGCCAACTTCACCGTCGACAACAGCACCCTCACCGGCAACCTAGTCGCTGATGACACCAGCACTCTCGACGTAGTCCTGAAAAACAACGCCAGCCTGACTGGCGACATCACCAATGGAAACAATCTAGCCGTCAATTCTGGCGCGCAGTGGCAGATGGTTGGCGATAACTCGGTCAAATCCTTGAGCCTTGGGGGTGGCCAGGTGAGGTTCGGTCTCGACGGGTTTCATACGCTGTCCTTGGGTGAGTTGTCCGGCAGTGGCGTGTTTGGCATGAAGATCGATCTGGATGCCGGAGTGGGGGATCTGTTAAGCGTGAACGGTCAGGCCAATGGTGATTTCACGTTGAAGGTCAAAAACACCGGCACCGAGCCAGTGTCTCCCGATTTGCAACCGTTGCAGATCGTTCATACCGAAGGCGGTGATGCGCAGTTCAACCTGCTGGGCGAGAGGGTGGATTTGGGCGCCTATTCCTACGAACTGGAGAAACAGGGCAATGACTGGTTCATCGTCGGGTCTGGCAAGACCATCAGTCCGTCGACGCAAAGCGCGTTGGCGCTATTTAACGCGGCGCCGACCATTTTCATGAGCGAGATGACGACGTTGCGCAGTCGCATGGGTGAAGTGCGTGGCAGTGGCGAAGGTGGGGGATGGATGCGGGCTTATGGCAGCCGTTTCGAGGCAACCACTGGAGCCGGGGTTGGGTACAAGCAGCAACAACGCGGACTGTCGTTCGGTGCGGACGCCCCGGTTCCGGTCAGCAATGGTCAATTGTTGCTGGGTGTGCTGGGTGGCTACAGCAAATCTGATTTGGACCTGAACCGTGGGACGTCGGGCACGGTTGATAGCTACTACGCGGGTGCTTACGGCACATGGTTGTCGGAGGAGGGTTACTACGTGGATGCGGTGCTCAAGCTGAACAAGTTCCGCAATGAGTCAAAGGTGGCGATGAGTGATCAGACCAAGGCCCAGGGCGATTACAACAACTTGGCGGTCGGTGGCTCGGTGGAAGTCGGCAAACACATCAAGCTCGGAGATGACTATTTCATCGAGCCTTTCGCGCAGATGGAGGCCGTGGTGGTGCAGGGTGATCACTACCGCCTTGATAATGGTCTGGAAGCCAAGAACGATCGCACTCAATCGGTTCTGGGTAAGGTTGGCAGCTCAGTGGGTCGTAACATCGCGCTCAAGGACGGCGGGGTGCTCCAACCGTACCTTCGCGCTGCGGTGGCTCATGAGTTTGCACGCAGTAACAAGGTGACGGTCAACGACACGCGTTTCGACAATGACCTATTCGGGTCACGTGCTGAGTTGGGCGTCGGGGTGGCGGTGTCACTGTCGAAAAACCTGCAAGTACACGCTGACTTCGATTACATGAAAGGCAACAACGTCGAGCAGCCGTGGGGAGCAAATGTTGGCGTACGGCTGGCGTTTTGATGGAGTCATAAAGGCAGCTACAAGCTACAGGTTAGAAACTTGAAGCTTGAGTCTAGTCAAAAAACCCCCACCGGCCGTTGTGCCGTTGGGGGTTTCTTTATTCAGTCATCCTTTTTTTTGGGGCGGTTTTTGCGTTGGAAAGAGGTCTTCCTGCTTTTCTGTTTGTCGTTGGTTGAGTAGAAGTCCTGCAGTTTGACGTGCAGGATCGCTGAAGTGCCGATTCTCACTCCGTCACGGAACACGTCATAACAGACCTGAACCTTGCCCTGTCGGAGGAAAGAGGTCGGGCTGGAAAATAGCCACTGGGTGCCCATTATCGATTGCTTGACGTTCAGTTCATCCACGCGTTGAGCGGGATATGTCACGCCACCCCAGAGCAGATTAAATGTATCCCCTGGCCTCAGGTAGCTCGAGCTAGGTATCAGCACATTGAAACCCTTTTGCGCCTGTGCGAGCGACATTGATTCAGGATCGATGCCGTCCAGCGAGGGTGCTTTCAGGTGATCGGAGATCAGAGCCGGCATCAGATCTTCGAACGAATACTCAGCAAACGCCGCCTGCGGATAGTTGAGTGATAGCTCTTCCGTGGAGGACGGGGGGTTAGCACTGATGTGAGCGTCTGACGACAATTGAGTCCCCGCAGGAACTCCAGGTTTGGATTGACTCTCTCGTCGCGCCGGACGGCCTTCGGTGGTTATGGGGTTTTTGCCGTTGGGGGTCGCAGAGCTTTTTGGGTCGTTGTCATCCATTGAGGAATCCTTGTCTCAGGTGTTGGAGTTAAAAATAGGTCCGCACCAACTGTATAGGTCACGATGATGCGTTAATCCGACTGAATACATTGCTGTGTGTGACCAAGCGTTGAGATTGCATTCAGAGTGCACCCCGATATATGGATTCCTCTAGCTAATGTGGAAGTTACAGGGCTGTTGCGGTTGGTGAGAATATCCAAGTAGATCTAAGAATGGCTACATTTAATGCAGAGAAAGCGAATTGTCAAGGTGTGAGGCTTCATCAAAAGTGTGTGTTGCTGCTTCGTATGTGTGAGGTATAGGAAGTAACCTACAATCGTTGTTTTTTTCCTACATGCATAGAAGAAATTACTTAAAATACGCACATGCAAACCCCCGGAGCTGTACCCAGTCGGGGGGTGCATTGTTACTTAGTGTCTAGCTTAAATGGTCAGCGTTAAAGAACTCGCGTTTGAGGGTGCCGATACATTCCCGGCGCGATCCGTTACTTGGTAGTAAACGGTGATTTCATCGCTCTGCAGATTCGAAAGAAATTCTCGTTCGAATTTAATGTTAATGGGAGAGGTTGTCAGATGCTCAGGTGCAACCGTGGTTGTCGGTCCGTTCATTTCATTGCACACGGCTTGGATGACATCGCCCTGTCCCATGCCGGCATAACCGGGGATGAGACCACTGAGAGAATCGCCGAACGTTGCGCTTGGAAAGATGATGGGTGCGAGCAGGGCTGCGCCGGGCGGGGTTCGGTCGATGTGTATTGAGGTCATCGCGGAATCAGCAGACGTACCGCCGGGAAATGGAGTCGCCCGGTATCCAATGGAATAACGACCGTCTTGCCTGAGCTGGGTATTCACAGGGATTGTTAACGTCTTTACGCTTCCCTCTACCGGAACAGGATCTGGAAAACGGACCAACTCACCTACAAGCGTACCATCTACTAATAGTTGATAACTGTCTTGAGGTTTAGCCCCATACCACACCGGAAAATGAATAATAATATCGGTTTCAAGATCGACGGTTTTAATGAGGCCGTCGGTATCGGCAACCGGTACGGTAGGTGCTACTAAGCCATATTTTTTATCGTTGTTCATGTTAATCCTTAAATGCAAATGGTTTTCGAGGTTTTCAGACAGATACTCGGTCAATTGTCAGGTGCAATACATACTGATTACCTGACCTGTCTTTAAATCAACTAATAGTGTTTGAATGTTCGGGTCAAGCCTCTTGCGAGGTAAATTTGTATCATCGGAAAATAACTATCTGAATTGATCCAGTGCGAGAAATGTCCTACAAACAAAATCCCACCCAATAAAAAACCCCAACAAAAAAAGCCTGTCGGGGTTTCTTATGCAACCCTTAACAACTACCGATTAAAGCGCTCTACCAACGAGTACTGAGTGTGTGCCGTACTGGTTAACTCTCCGCTTAGTTGTGCCGAGCGGCGGGCTTCATCCGAGGTTTTGTCCGCGAGTTCAGCGATGGTGCTGATGTTGCGGCTGATTTCTTCAGCGACGGCGCTTTGCTCTTCGGTGGCGGCGGCGATTTGGGTGGTCATGTCGGTGATATGGGCCACGGCTTCGCTGATGCCCACCAACGCTTGGTCGGCTTCCATGACCCTGGCCACGCCTTCCTCTGCCTGACGGTGGCCTGCATCCATGGTTTGCACGGCGGCGCTGGCGGTGTGTTGCAGTTTGGCGATGAGGCCGTGGATTTGTCCGGTGGATTCGGTGGTGCGTTGCGCCAGTTGGCGAACCTCATCGGCGACCACTGCGAACCCTCGGCCCATTTCTCCGGCGCGGGCCGCTTCGATGGCGGCGTTCAGCGCCAACAGGTTGGTCTGATCAGCGATGCCCTTGATCACATCGACCACGCTGCCGATTTCGTTGCTGTCTTTGGCCAGCTGCGTCACGGTCAGCCCGGTTTCGCCGACGGAGGCAGAAAGGCGCTGAATAGCTGCGCGGGTTTCGCCTGCGATGTCGCGGCCTCTTCGGGTCAGTTCATTGGCTTGCTGGGTCGCTTCAGCAGTGCGTTGTACATGGCTGGCAACTTCTTGCGTAGTTGCGGCCATTTGATTAACCGCGGTGGCCACTTGTTCGGTTTCGACGCGTTGACGTTCCAGGCCTGACGAGCTGGCATGGGCGAGCGTGTCGGATTGCTTGGCTTGGTCGGTCAGTTGCTCAGCGGTGTCCTGCAAGCGTGTCAGGCAGGTTCTCAGACGCGCTTCCTGACTGAGAATCGACATTTCCAGGCGGGCCTGTGGCCCACGGCTGTCGGTGTACATTTGCGCAATCAACGGGTCAGACGTGGTTTGTTGAGCCAGCATTAACAAACGCTTGGTGCCACGCTGTTGCCAGGTCAAACCCAGCAGGCCCAGCGGCACCGATAATGCGGCCGCCAGTGCGAAGCCCCAATTGGAGTTCAACCAGGCGCCGATCAAGAAGCTAAGCTGGCTGACCATGATGAACGGCACCCAATCTTGTAGCACCGGCAGCCATTTATCGCGGTTTGGGACCGCCGATTTGCCGCGATTCACCCGCTGGTACAGCGCTTCAGCGCGACGGATTTGTTCAGCGGTAGGCTTGACCCGTACCGACTCGTACCCCACGCACTGGTTTTTTTCGAACATCGGCGTGACGTAGGCGTTTACCCAGTAGAAATCGCCGTTTTTGCAGCGATTTTTTACGATCCCCATCCAAGGCTGCGCCTGCTTGAGGGTGCTCCACATGTGGTCAAAAACGGCAGATGGTACGTCTGGGTGGCGGACGGTATTGTGCGGTGCGCCGATCAGTTCTTCGCGGGAAAAGCCGCTGATTTCAACGAACGCATCGTTGCAATAGGTGATAACGCCCTTGGCATCGGTGGTTGATATCAACCGCTGTTTTGCGGGAAGCGTCCGTTCACGTTGGGTGATGGGCTGATTGTTACGCATGGGCAGTTCGATCCGCTGGGCTATAGCGTGGGTATCGGCAAAATAACCGAAGAATTAAGCATTTTTTTCAACAATGGCCACCGGGCCCCCTCATTGTGGCGGTGGCATGGTGACATGCACCTCTTTCGAGGGCCTAAATCTCTGTGAATTGTTCGTCTGTTCAGAGATATTCATATCGATATGGTCAATCAAAAACGTGAGTGCCTGAAACTCATCCATCACCGCTGGCCTTCGTAAGTTAGCACTCAGTTAACCGGAAGGAAATTGGACTTATGGTCAGTAGGATCCATTTGGGGACTCGCTTAGGCGTTCGGCCGCAGGGTTTAACGGGCCTATGGGCGAAATTGGATATTCAGTTCACAGGTGATCTACGGACGGGCGGACATCTGTAGGAGATACCGCCCGGTTTTCGACGCCGCGCGACAACGCTTGCCGCCCGCGAAGGCGACAAGCACTGGCTATCTCAGGTGAACCGATCAGCTTGCGATGGCTTGCGGACCTCCGGTGTTGCCAATCAACTGACGCAACACATAGTGCAGAATGCCGCCCGCCTTAAAGTATTCAACTTCATTGAGGGTATCGATCCGGCACAGCACATCGACGTCTTCGCGGCTGCCGTCAGTGCGGGTGATGGTCAGTTTCAAGCTCATCCCAGGGCGTAACTCGGCATGGGTCAAACCGCGGATATCGATTTTTTCATCGCCCGTCAGGTTCAGCGTCTTGCGACTTTGGCCGTCCTTGAATTGCAGCGGCAAAACGCCCATACCCACCAGATTAGAACGGTGAATCCGCTCGAAACTTTCGGCGATAACCGCCTTGATGCCCAGTAGGTTAGTGCCCTTTGCGGCCCAGTCACGGCTAGAGCCAGTGCCATATTCCAGACCGGCAAACACCACCAGCGGCGTGCCTTCGGTCTGGTAACGCATGGCCGCGTCATAGATCGGTAGTTTTTCCTCGGTGGGAATATGGATCGTGTAGCCGCCTTCTTCGCCACCGAGCATCTCGTTGCGGATGCGGATGTTGGCGAACGTGCCGCGCATCATGACTTCATGGTTACCCCGGCGTGAGCCATAAGAGTTGAAGTCGCGGGGTTCGACGCCTTTTTGCCGCAGGTAGCGACCGGCTGGGCTGTCAGCCTTGATATTGCCGGCAGGGGAGATGTGGTCGGTGGTCACCGAGTCACCCAGCAACGCCAGGATGCTCGCACCGCCCACGTCTTCGATCACCGGCAGTGGCCCGGCAATAGTGTCGAAAAATGGCGGGTGCTGGATGTAGGTGGAGTCATCCTGCCAGACATAAGTCGCGGCTTGAGGCACTTCAATCGATTGCCATTGCGCGTCACCGGCAAACACTTCGGCGTATTCCTTGTGGAACATACCGGTGTTGACTTGGGCAACCGCGTCAGCGATTTCCTTCTGGCTCGGCCAGATATCGCGCAGGTACACCGGTTTGCCATCCAAACCGTCGCCCAGCGATTCGGTGCTGATGTCGATACGCACACTGCCCGCCAAGGCATACGCCACGACCAGCGGCGGGGAGGCGAGCCAGTTGGTCTTGACCAGTGGGTGTACGCGGCCTTCGAAGTTGCGGTTGCCAGACAGTACCGAGGCAACCGTCAAGTCCGACTGTTGGATGGCTTTCTCAATCGGCGCCTCCAACGGTCCTGAGTTGCCGATGCAGGTGGTGCAGCCGTAGCCGACCAGAGCAAAGCCCAGCGCATCAAGGTAGTGGGTCAGCCCGGCCGCTTTGTAGTAATCGGTCACCACTTTCGAGCCCGGCGCCAAGGACGTCTTGACCCACGGTTTACTTTTCAGGCCTTTCTCCACCGCTTTTTTTGCCACCAATCCCGCAGCCATCATCACGCTGGGGTTCGAGGTGTTGGTGCAGGAGGTGATGGCCGCGATGACCACCGCACCGTTTTTCAGGCGGTAGGTATGGCCGTCGTACTCGTAGTCTGCTTCACCGACCAAATCGGCGTTACCCACCGCGACACCACCGCCGCCTTCACTTTCCAGTCGACCTTCTTCTTTATGTGATGGCGCGATTTGCAGGCCCAGAAAATCGCTGAAGGCCTGTGCGACGTCGGGCAGCGAGACTCGGTCTTGCGGACGCTTGGGCCCGGCGAGACTGGCTTCAACGCTGCTCATGTCCAAGTTAAGGCTGTCAGTGAATACCGGTTCTTTACCCGGCAGGCGCCATAGGCCCTGGGCCTTGCAGTAGGCCTCTACCAGTTTTACGGTTTCGGCGGGACGCCCGGACAAGCGCAGGTAGTTCAATGTGATGTCGTCGACCGGGAAGAAGCCGCAAGTTGCGCCATATTCCGGCGCCATGTTGGCGATAGTGGCGCGATCGGCCAGTGGTAGATCGGCCAAGCCGTCGCCGTAAAACTCGACAAATTTACCGACCACGCCTTTTTTACGCAGCATCTGGGTGACGGTCAGTACCAGGTCAGTGGCGGTAATGCCTTCTTTCAACTTGCCCGTCAGCTTGAAGCCGATGACTTCAGGAATCAGCATCGACACGGGTTGCCCGAGCATCGCCGCTTCCGCCTCGATACCGCCGACGCCCCAACCGAGCACACCGAGACCATTGATCATGGTGGTGTGGGAGTCCGTGCCGACCAGGGTGTCCGGGAAGGCGTAGGTGCGGCCATCCTCGTCTTTGGTCCACACCGTGCGCCCAAGGTATTCCAGGTTGACCTGGTGACAGATCCCGGTGCCTGGGGGCACCACGCTGAAGTTATCGAAGGCGCTTTGGCCCCAGCGCAAGAACGCATAACGCTCGCCGTTGCGCTGCATTTCGATGTCGACGTTTTGGCCGAACGCGCTGGCATCGCCGAACTTGTCGACCATCACCGAGTGGTCGATTACCAGATCTACAGGCGACAGGGGGTTGATCCGTTGTGGATCGCCCCCTGCCTTGGCCACAGCGGCGCGCATGGCCGCCAGATCGACCACCGCAGGCACGCCGGTAAAGTCTTGCATCAGCACCCGAGCCGGGCGGTATTGAATTTCCCGGTCCGAACGGCGCTCGGTGAGCCAGGCGGCCAGCGCCTTGAGGTCGGTGCCGGTGACGGTCTTGTCGTCTTCCCAGCGCAGCAGGTTTTCCAGCAGCACTTTCAACGACATCGGCAGTTTGTCTAGGTCGCCCAGGGTTTTGGCGGCTTCTGGCAGGCTGAAATAATGGTAGGTCTTATTATCGATTTCTAATGTTTTGAGACTTTTCAGGCTATCGAGGGAGGGCATGACATAACTCCTTGACGAGTCCGCACGGTACGGACCTTGGGAATTGAACAGCGTCTTGAACGAGCTCTGATGCAGGTTCCTGAGTGGTTTCGGCTAAGGCTTGAGTTACTACTGGACCGCAGAACGGCGCCAGTGGTTCATGATTGGGCTATCATGCGCCGCTTTTAAGCCTTGAGGCTCACCTCAAGCGCCGCGCAGTGGCCAAATGTTTCGCCACTGCCCAGGAGAAATGAATGAACACCCTGTTTATGCACTGCCGGCCGGGCTTTGAAAGCGAAGTCTGTTCAGAGATTGCCGAGCATGCCGCTCGCCTGAACGTGGCCGGATACGCCAAAGCCAAAACCAACGCGGCCTGTGCCGAGTTCGTGTGCACCGAAGAAGACGGCGCCGCACGCTTGATGAAAGGCCAGCGCTTTGCCGAGTTGATCTTTCCTCGGCAATGGGCGCGGGGGGTGTTTCTCGATCTGCCGGAAACCGACCGTATCAGCGTGATTTTGGCGCAGCTGGCAGGTTTTCCGGTCTTCGGCAGCCTGTGGCTGGAGGTGGTCGATACCAACGACGGCAAAGAACTGTCGAACTTCTGCAAAAAATTCGAAGCGCCGTTGCGCAAGGCATTGACCACCGCGGGCAAACTGACGGAAGACGCCAGCAAACCGCGTTTGTTGCTGACTTTCAAGAGTGGGCGCGAAGTCTTCCTTGGCATGGCAGAGGCTAATAATTCGGCAATGTGGCCGATGGGCATCCCACGTTTGAAGTTCCCCCGTGAATCGCCTAGCCGCTCGACCTTGAAGTTGGAAGAGGCGTGGCACCATTTCATTCCCCGTGATCAATGGGATGAGCGCCTGTCAGGTGAGATGACCGCAGTCGACCTCGGCGCGGCGCCGGGTGGCTGGACCTATCAACTGGTGCGTCGTGGAATGTTAGTGACCGCCATCGATAACGGGCCGATGGCCGAGAGCCTGATGGACACCGGGCTGGTGCAGCATTTGATGGCCGACGGCTTTACCTTCAAGCCGCGTCATCCGGTGGATTGGATGGTGTGTGACATCGTTGAAAAACCCGCGCGCAACGCCGCCCTGTTGGAAACCTGGTTGGGTGAAGGGTTGTGCCGCGAAGCCGTGGTCAACTTGAAGTTGCCGATGAAACAGCGCTTTGCCGAAGTGCGTCGGCTGTTGTTACGGATCGAAGAAGGTTTTACTGATCGTGGGATCAACGTCAGCATTGGCTGTAAGCAGCTGTACCACGACCGCGAAGAAGTGACGTGCCATTTGCGTCGATTGGACGGTAAGCGCCGTTGATCCTGATCCACCCCACGGAATTTGGCGGCGTTCACTTAATTGGGTGACAATGCCCGCCAGTTTTTGGAGAGACGTATGACCGAACTCATCGATACTTCGCCGGTTGACGCCATCCTCGACGCCAGCGGCCTGAGCTGCCCTGAACCGGTGATGATGCTGCACCAAAAGGTGCGGGATCTGCACGCAGGCGGTCTGCTCAAAGTCATCGCCACCGACCCCTCGACCCGTCGCGATATACCCAAGTTTTGCGTGTTTCTAGGGCATGAACTGGTCGAACAACAGGCTGACGGCGGGACGTATGTGTACTGGATTCGCAAGAAGATTGATTGATTGATCAGATTCTTTAGGAGCCAACGTGTTGGCGAGACTTTCTCAGCAGCTTGTCAGGCAGGCCGCCTCGCCAACAAGTTGGCTCTCAGATTCATATACCGCGTCGTCCGCTTCCCGAATAAATTCGGTCCCACAGTGCCGGGATTACCTTGCCGCCATCCGAATCCGCTTGCGCGCGCTGCTGACCAGGCGCATCGACAGCATTAATGCTGCGCAGGTCAGGCCGACGATCAGCCCTTGCCACAGGCCGCTGGGTCCGCTGGCGGGGCCGAGCAGGTCGGTCAGGCCGAGGGTGTAGCCCACCGGCAAGCCGATGCCCCAATAGGCAAACAACGTCAGGATCATCGTCACCCGCGTGTCCTGATAGCCGCGCAATGCACCCGCTGCGGTGACCTGGATCGCGTCGGAAAACTGGAACAGCGCAGAAAACACGATCAACGAAGCCGCCATCTTTATCACCAGCGGGTCGGCGGTGTAGATCTTGGCGATGTGCTCGCGCGTCAGCAGCATCAAACTGGCCGAAAAACACGCATAGAACAACGCTGTCGCCATCCCGACGCCGGCGGTAAAACGTGCATCCCTTGGCGCGTTGCGGCCCAAAGCCTGGCCGACACGCACGGTGACCGCCATGCCCAGCGAAAACGGGATCATGAACACCAGTGAGCTGAAATTGAGGGCTATTTGATGCCCGGCCACTACGTTCGAACCGAGGCTGCCGATCAACAATGCAATCACGGCAAATATGCTGGCTTCGGCAAACACCGCAATGCCGATAGGCAAACCTATATCGATCAGGCGCTTGATCACCACCCATTGCGGCCATTCGAAGTGGCTAAAAACGGCGCTCGGTTCATAGACCGGCGCCCGACGAACCCAGGCAACCATGCCCAAAAAAATGCCCCACATCACAATGGCCGTGGCCCACCCGCAACCAACCCCGCCTAGCGCCGGCATGCCTAAGTGGCCATAGATGAAGATGTAGTTCAACGGGATATTCAACGCCAGGCCGCATAAACCCAGCACCATGCTTGGCCGGGTTCGGCCGAGGCCATCACTGAGGCAGCGTAATACGTAGAACAACGCCGTGGCAGGCATGCCGCAGGCGATGCCGCGCAGGTATCGCATGCAAGGCTCGATCAACACCGGGTCGACTTTCATCACGTGCAGCACGGGTTCAGCGCTCACCAGCAACAGCGCGGCGATGACACCTACTGTCGACGCCAACCACAATGCCTGGCGCACCACGGAGCCGATTTCCGTGGTTTGCCCTGCGCCGTGCCGCTGTGCAACTTTGGGTGTGGTCGCCAGCAAAATCCCGGTCATCAATAAATAGATCGGCACCCAGATCGAGTTCCCAAGGGCCACCGCGGCCAAGTCCCGAGGACCGACGCTACCCGCCATCACCGCGTCGACAAAGCCCATCGCGGTATAGGCCAGTTGCGCAATGATGATTGGCAATGCCAGGGCCATTAGCGAGCGAAGTTCCAGGCGCACGCGGGCCGGACGACTAAGTGGGGGTGGCGGGAGAGGGTTGGCAGGGGTCGTAGCAGAATTCACGTTCAGTCCAAAAGCGGGCACAGAAAGCCGAGCATTCTACCCGCTTGACACTTGAGTCAGGAATCCAAGTTGTGTCAGCGGTTGATCCCATGCAGGATGGCGCGCTGTGTCTACACTGCCGCCGACCCCATGGAGCCCAATCATGCGCATTGTTGCCGATGAAAATATCCCGCTGCTCGATGCTTTTTTCGCCCAACACGGTGACATCCGCCGTTTGCCGGGCCGCTCCATAGATCGCGCCGCGGTGGCCGATGCTGATGTGCTGCTGGTGCGTTCGGTGACCAACGTCAATAAGGCAATGTTGGAGGGCAGTTCCGTACGCTTTGTCGGCACCTGTACAATTGGCACTGATCACTTGGACCTGGATTACTTTAGGCAAGCCGGTATTCAGTGGTCCAGCGCCCCCGGTTGCAATGCCCGTGGGGTGGTGGATTACGTGTTGGGCAGCCTGTTGACCCTGGCTGAAATTGAAGGCGTCGAATTGACTCAGCGGACCTATGGCGTGGTCGGCGCTGGCCAAGTTGGCGGGCGTCTGATTAAAGCTTTACGAGGTCTGGGTTGGAACGTGTTGGTGTGTGATCCGCCGCGACAGTCGGCTGAGGGTGGAGATTTCGTCAGCCTCGAACAGATCATCGAGCAGTGCGACGTCATCAGCCTGCACACGCCGCTGATCAAAACCGGTGACTTGCGCACTTGGCACTTGTTCGACGAACAGCGCCTGAGTCAGCTCAAATCGGGTACGTGGTTGATCAACGCCAGCCGCGGCGCGGTGGTAGACAACGGCGCGCTGCGTGAGGTTTTGCTGCGGCGCGAAGATTTACAAGCGGTTCTCGACGTCTGGGAAGGTGAGCCGCAGGTAGACGTGGGGTTGGCCGATTTGTGCGTGCTGGCCACGCCGCACATCGCCGGCTACAGCCTAGACGGTCGACAGCGTGGAACCGCGCAAATCTACGAGGCGTTTTGTGCTCATTTCGAACGTGCGCCCACGATTAGTCTGCAGCAACTGTTACCGCAAACCTGGCTGACGCAAGTGACCCTGAACGCCAACTGCGACCCGGTTTGGGCCTTGGCCATGTTATGCCGTGGGGTGTATGACCCGCGTCGTGACGATGCAGATTTCCGACGCAGCTTAGTGGGTGATGCTGCCAGCCAACGTTTGGCCTTCGATGCGTTGCGCAAGCACTATCCTGCGCGTCGCGAGCTTGAGGGCTTGTCAGTACAGATCAATGGCGAGTCCGAGTCATTGAGGCAGTTAGTCACAGCGCTGGGGGCCGCGGTGCTTTAACCGCTGAGCAACAACTGCCTAAACACACGGCGTAAAAAACCCGGCTTTTACGCCGGGTTCAAACATATTCTTATTGCAGCATCAATCTTGTTTTTCAGGTGTGACCCAGTGTTTGTCGCATTCCTGACACGCGGTCTGCACCATTTCTTCAGTGATCAGAATCTCGCGTCCATCGTGGTCGAGAATGGCGCCGCCGACAGCAAGCGTCGGAGTGATTCGAACGACCGGTACGTGATTGGTGCTGTTTTGCAAGCTCATGGCCTGTCTCCTCATCAGGTAGTGCGCTTAAACTAATCCCGCTCTATGACCGCGCTGTGACATCCCTCAACGCCTTTTCAACGGAAGTCCAAGTCCACCAGAAATGTTTATAAACTGCCAGCGAGGCTTTAGAACGATACTGTCTAAGTGTCATTCTTACGCGTCATAAAAACCGAAACAGTTCTTATAACGGCAGGTTATTTTAATGGCCATGACAGTATCTCAAGCGTCGTTCGAGCCACGGGTGTAGGCTTTCTGGCTTAGTCTTTCCGGCAAACAGGTCTCTTCATGGTCTCAGTGTTATCCAGTCGCCAGCGCAATGCCGTTCGTCTGGCCATGCGTTACGTTGCACCGTACCGATGGCCCGCCTTGGGGGCTTTGCTGGCATTGATCGTGACCGCGGGGATCACCTTGTCCATGGGGCAGGGCATCAAAATGATGGTCGATCAGGGTTTCATGACCCAGTCCCCGGCCATGCTCAACCGTTCGATCGGGTTTTTTCTCATCTTGGTTGTCGGGCTCGCCGTGGGCACCTTTGCTCGATTTTATTTGGTGTCGTGGATTGGTGAGCGCGTGGTGGCAGACATGCGCAAACAGGTGTTCAACCATCTGATTAACTTGCATCCGGGCTTTTATGAAAATAACCGCAGTTCAGAAATTCAATCGCGGTTAACCACTGACACTACGTTGTTACAGTCAGTGATCGGCTCATCACTCTCGTTATTCCTGCGCAACTTGCTGATGGTCATCGGCGGAATTGTGTTGTTGTTTTTCACCAATCCCAAACTCACCAGTATCGTTGTCGTTGCTTTGCCGCTGGTGGTCGCGCCGATCCTGATCTTCGGCCGCCGTGTGCGCAGTCTGTCGCGCTTGAGCCAAGACCGGATTGCCGATGTCGGCAGTTATGTGGCCGAGGCGCTGGGGCAGATCAAAACTGTCCAAGCTTACAATCACCAACAGCAGGACAAAGTGCGTTTCGCCGAGACGGCGGAAGAGGCATTCGAGACGGCGCGCAAGCGTATTTTGCAGCGCTCCTGGCTGATCACGTTGGTGATCGTGTTGGTGTTGGGTGCGGTTGGGGTGATGCTGTGGGTCGGCGGGATGGACGTCATCGCCGGACATATTTCCGGTGGGGAACTGGCGGCTTTTGTGTTTTATAGCCTGATCGTGGGCAGTGCGTTTGGCACCTTGAGTGAAGTCATCGGCGAACTTCAACGTGCAGCGGGTGCTGCGGAACGCATCGCGGAGCTGCTTCAGGCAACGAGCGAAATCGAGCCGCCGACCCATGATTTGCTGCGCCTGCCGGAACGGGTCAGTGGTCAGATCACTCTGGAAGACGTCAGTTTCGCCTACCCGTCTCGCCCGGAGCGCAATGCGGTCGATGGCTTCAGCCTGACTATTCAGGCGGGCGAGACCTTGGCACTGGTCGGGCCTTCGGGCGCGGGCAAGTCAACGTTGTTCGATTTGCTGCTGCGCTTTTACGACCCGCAGCAAGGCTGTGTGCGGGTGGAAGGGTTGCCCATTACCCAGCTTGATCCGTTGGACTTGCGACGTTGTTTCGCCATGGTTTCCCAAAGCCCTGCGTTGTTTTTCGGCAGCGTCGAGGACAACATCCGCTACGGCAACCCCAACGCAACCATCGAACAGGTGCAGGCCGCCGCGCGTATCGCCCACGCGCATGAGTTCATTTTGCAAATGCCCGACGGTTATCAAACGCACTTGGGGGACGGGGGGCTTGGTTTGTCTGGCGGGCAGCGTCAACGCTTGGCAATCGCCCGAGCGTTATTGGTCGATGCGCCCATTCTGTTGCTTGACGAGGCAACCAGCGCCTTGGATGCTCAGAGCGAACACCTCATTCAGCAGGCCCTACCGAGTTTGATTAAAGGCCGCACTACGCTGGTCATCGCCCACCGCCTGGCCACCGTGCAAAACGCTGACCGCATCGCGGTGATTGATCAAGGGCGTTTGGTTGCCATTGGGACCCATCAACAATTGATTGCCAGCAACCCGTTGTATGCGCGGTTGGCGGCGTTGCAATTTAATGGGTATCAGGAAGAAGTGGTTTAAGCGCGCTTGCGTGGCTTGAGAATGCAGCGTGTCAGGAATGAAGCTTTCCCGAATGAATTCGGTCCCACGGATTCTGTCATTGCACAGGCTTCTGTAGGAGCCGCCGAAGGCTGCGATAAGGTCCGAAGGACCTTTGCCAACACGTTGGCTCCTACAGAAGGTTGGATCAGTCGCGGTATTCGCACAAGTAAGCGGTGTCTACGTCCACTATCAGTTTGAATTTGCAGTTAGCTGGCAGGTTGAACTGGGTGCCCGCTGCAAACGTTTCGAACTCATCGCTGTCCGGCAGTTTGACTTTCAATGAACCGGAGATGACGTGCATGATTTCACGCTGGCTGGTGCCAAAATCATACTTGCCTGCGGCCATTACGCCGATGGTGGCTTGGCCTTCAGCCTGGCTGAAAGCAATCGATTTGACGGTGCCGTCGAAGTACTCGTTGACTTTGAACATGGTCGATTCCTTACAAAAAGGGCTGAAAAAGGTCGTCCAGTATGCCGAACGTATAAAAGGCCGTCATCCGCTTTAAGAAAGGCGTCATCGGAAATGTTTTATCTGCCAGGAAGAATCAACGGCAGGAGCCGAGCCGTATTGCGTGCATCAATCAGCGCCCGATGTTGTTGTCCCTGAAATTGCATACCCGCCAGTTGTAACGCCCCGTTCAGGCCCAGTGGGCGCTGAAGTTGGCGGGCTTCGATGAAACGCTGCTTGAGGTTTACGTGGGGCAAGGTGCTTAGCGCGCTGACCAAGTTATGGTGCTGCCACTCTTGCTCCAGTTGCCGACGATCATATTCACCCCAACTGGCCCAGCCGGCCACACGCGCAAGGTGATGACCGAGCCAGCGCTCGAACTGCGGCCAAATAGTGGTCAAGGGCAGGGCACTGTCGATGTTGGCTTGGCTGATGTGCGTCAATTCTCGGCAGAAGTGGGTCAGTAAGGGCCGGCGCTGGGGGCGCACGAAACGCTCGAAATGATCCAGCTCGCGGCCGTTTTGGTTCACCAGGGTGACGCCGATTTCAATAATCTCCATTTCGGCCATGGGCCAGCCGCCGTCTTCCGTAGTGGCCTCCAGATCAATCACCAGCCAGTGTGGCATATCGAACTCCGGTCAAGCAGCGGTAGGGTAGGTTGAGCGTAGACACGCCCCAGCTCCCATATGTTCAATGGCGCGTGGTGGTGGGAGTGTTTGCCAATAAGCGCTTATCCGACAAGCACTGTTTTAAAGTCGGCGTGATTTATAGCGTTCCGGTTCCCCAAGCGATTGCTTGGTTGATGGCGCCGGCATAAATTGCCCGCGCCGGTAAGCTTTTTCCCGCTTTCTAACCGGCGGCTTTTCATGGACCACGACATAGTTTTGCTCAAAAGGCAGCATGACGCTGAATCAGTTGGCAGAAGAAGCGCTGATGATGGTGTCATAGGACGTCTGAATCGGCTAAATGGATGCATTGACGTCGCTTTTTTGAAAGTGTTTAACCGCTAGAAAACGGATGATTTATGTAGATAAAACTCTTGGAGGTGGGCAGTCTTGATGTCTTCGTTTGTTCGAATAGCGTTGCGAGTACCGCTGTTGGCTCTGTGTATGCTGTGGACGTTGCAAGCCAGCGCGCAGCAGTTGGTTCGGATTGGTGCTGCCCATTTCCCGCCTTACACCATCCGCCCGGAGAAAGGTGAAGACACCGGCCTGCTCCCTCAGTTGGTCGAAGCGTTGAATGCCGTACAGACAGACTTTCGGTTTGTGTTGGTACCGACCTCTATTCCCCGTCGTTTCCGGGATTTCCAGCAGGGCCGGACCGACATGGCGATTTTTGAAAACCCGAATTGGGGATGGAAAGACATACCCCATGTGAGCGTCGACATGGGGCTTGAAGACGCCGAAATTTTCGTTGCAAGGCGCGTGGACGGCCGAACCCAATCGTATTTCGATCACTTGCAGGGCAAGCGTCTGGCGCTGTTCAGCGGGTATCACTATGAATTTGCCGGTTTCAACGCTGACCCCAAATACCTGGCTGAGCATTTCGACGCGACGTTGACGTATTCCCATGATGCCAATCTGCTGATGGTTCTACGCGACCGGGCCGATATTGCCTTGGTAACGCGCTCTTACCTCAGCGATTACATGGCGCGTAACAGCGATGAGGCCAGTCAGTTATTGGTCTCTGAACGGATCGATCAGGTGTATCGGCACTTTGCCTTGTTGAGCCCCAAGGCGGGAATCACGGGGGAGCAATTCAGTGCCTTATTACAGAAAACCCGCGAAAACGGACAGATGTTCAAAATATTCCAGCCGTTGCGCATTGCGGTCTCGCCGATACCAACGCACCGCGCGGTAGCAGCAGAAGGACAGAATTAATCAGTTGATCTCAGCCTCGCCAGCTCCAACAGGACTTATGGGTACGTTCTGCGTCAACGATCCTTTGCTTCTTTGGCATCCATTTCCGCATTGCGTTGCTGGACGCGCTTGCGCTGTTCTTCAGACAGATCGACCTTGGTGGCTGTGTCGCGCAACATTAACAAACCGCCAACGACCGAGCCGATTGCGACTACTAGAATTAACCACGCATACCACGGCATAAGAACTCTCCTTGTGTTGTTGTGTTTTTAGAGCAATTTGCACTGCCACTGGTTCAATTCTAGGCGTCCATTACCCAACATGGTAATGAGTAACCATCTGGCAGATTGCGGAGTGCCGCTGTTCAGCCAGTTCGGCTACAATGCCGCGCCGATTTCGACTTGCCCGAGAGCCCACTCATGTCCGCCTGCCAGACTCCTATCATCGTCGCCCTGGATTTCCCCACCCGCGATGCCGCGTTGAAACTGGCGGATCAGTTGGACCCTAAATTGTGCCGGGTCAAAGTGGGCAAAGAGCTGTTCACCAGTTGCGCTTCGGACATCGTAGAGACCCTGCGCAACAAGGGCTTCGAGGTATTTCTGGACTTGAAATTCCACGACATCCCCAACACCACGGCCATGGCGGTCAAGGCCGCCGCGGAGATGGGCGTGTGGATGGTCAACGTGCATTGCTCGGGCGGCGTGCGCATGATGGCGGCGTGCCGTGAAGTGCTGGACCAGCGCAGCGGGCCGAAACCCTTGCTGATCGGCGTCACCGTACTGACCAGCATGGCGCGTGAAGATTTGGCCGATATCGGCCTGGACGTCGAACCGCAGGTTCAAGTGCTGCGTCTGGCAGCCTTGGCGCAACGGGCCGGTCTGGATGGTCTGGTGTGTTCCGCGCTGGAAGCTCAGGCGTTGAAGGCCGCCCATCCGTCACTGCAACTGGTGACCCCAGGCATTCGCCCTGCGGGCAGCGCGGAGGATGACCAGCGCCGCATCCTGACCCCGCGCCAAGCACTCGACGCGGGCTCCGACTACCTCGTCATCGGTCGCCCCATCAGCCTGGCAGCCGATCCAGCCAGCGCGCTGACTGAGATCGTCGCCAGCTTGGTGTAAATACCCTTGTAAGAGCCAACGTGTTGGCGAGGCGGCCTGGCCGACCGCATCAAGCGTTCGCCAACACGTTGGCTCCTACAGATTTCACCCGATCAAACCTTCAGCACCAACTTGCCGAAGTTCTCCCCTTTGAACAGCTTCAGCAAGGTTTCGGGGAAAGTCTCTAGGCCATCAACGATGTGCTCTTTGCTTTTCAGTTGACCCGACGCCAGCCATCCCGCCATTTCGTGTCCGGCGGCGGCGAATTGCGCGGCGTAGTCCATGACCACGAAGCCTTCCATGCGCGCACGGTTGACCAGCAGCGACAGGTAGTTTGCCGGTCCTTTTACCGCTTCCTTGTTGTTGTACTGGCTGATAGCGCCGCAAATAATCACGCGTGCCTTGGGTGCCAGCCGTGATAACACGGCATCGAGGATGTCGCCGCCAACGTTATCGAAATACACGTCAACGCCTTTTGGGCATTCGCGTTTCAAACCGGCGACCACGTCTTCACTTTTGTAGTCGATAACCCCGTCGAAGCCTAACTCGTCAATCAACGACTGGCATTTTTCTGCGCCGCCGGCGATGCCGATAACCTTGCAACCCTTGATTTTGGCGATTTGTCCGGCAACGCTCCCTACCGCGCCTGCTGCCCCTGAGATCACCACGGTTTCGCCGCTTTTTGGCGCGCCGACCTCGAGCAGAGCAAAATAAGCAGTCATACCGGTCATGCCCAGTGCTGACAAATAGCGTGGCAGCGGTGCCAGTTTGGGGTCGATCTTGTAGAAACCTTTGGGCTCCCCAAGAAAGTAATCTTGTACCCCCAGTGCGCCTTGGACGTAATCGCCAACGGTAAATGCCGGGTTCTCCGAGGCGAGCACTTTGCCCACTCCCAGCGCGCGCATCACGTCGCCGAGGTTGACCGGTGCGATGTAGGATTTACCTTCATTCATCCAGCCGCGCATGGCGGGGTCCAACGACAGGTACTCATTTTTGACCAAAACCTGACCGGAAGCCACGTTGCCGACAGGGACTTGTTGGTAGGTGAAATCTTCCCGTGTCGCCGCGCCGCTTGGGCGTTTCGCAAGCAGGAATTGACGATTGATCTGATCAGTCATTGCAGGTGCTCTTTTTGTAGTGGGAAGTTGGATAAGCAGCTTACGTGATAGTCGTTGGCTGGGGTTCCAGCAAGGTTTGTCCGTCTGGCGAATGCGCGTCGATCCAGCGCGGTGATGAAGCTACCCAGTGTTTAATCACGTGGACGCATAAGTCTATAACCGGGCGGGTAATAGTGCTGACGCCAGACATTGGCCACTGGCTAGACTGCCTCATTCGCCCACCGCTAGAGGACACCTACAATGACAATGACTTTTTCCGGCCAAGTGGCTCTGGTCACTGGGGCCGCCGCAGGCATTGGCCGCGCTACCGCGTTGGCGTTTGCTGCCGAGGGCCTGAAAGTGGTCGTGGCGGACCTGGACACCGAGGGCGCCCAAGGCACCGTCGAGTTGATTCATGCGGCGGGCGGCGAAGCGCTGTTCGTGCGCTGCAACGTGACGCAAGAAGCTGATGTGAAAAACATGATGGAGCAGGCAATCAGTGCCTACGGTCGGGTCGATTATGCGTTCAACAACGCCGGTATCGAGATCGAAAAAGGCCGTCTGCCTGAGGGCAGCGAAGCTGAATTCGACGCAATCATGGGCGTTAACGTAAAAGGCGTGTGGCTGTGCATGAAGTATCAGTTACCGCTGATGCTGGCTCAGGGCGGCGGAGCAATTGTTAATACCGCGTCGGTGGCGGGCTTGGGTGCCGCGCCAAAAATGAGCATTTACAGCGCCTCGAAGCACGCGGTAATCGGCCTGACGAAATCGGCCGCAATTGAGTTCGCAAAAAAGAAAATACGGGTCAATGCGGTGTGTCCGGCAGTGATCGATACCGACATGTATCGCCGTGCCCATGAAGCTGATCCGAAAAAAGCCGAGTTTGTGGCAGTCATGCACCCCATCGGACGCATCGGCACGGTCAACGAAATCGCCAGCGCGGTGCTTTACCTGTGCAGCGACGGCGCCAGCTTCACAACGGGTCATGCATTGGCCGTGGACGGCGGGGTGACTGCGATTTGATGCGGTAGGCAGTGACCCCTTCCCAGGCACGCCTGCTCCCACAGCTCCATGCCCGCCTGATATCCAGTGTGGGATGGAGATCCTGTGAGTCGGCTTGCCGACGAAGGCAACGCTCCGGCCGCGCCACCTCGCCCGCTCTGGACTGTGATCGGCTAAGCTCGCTGCTTGTGGCTGCCGATGTGTCTGGAGTGTGTCGATGGATTCCTTGTGGTTCGCTTATCCGCTGGCGAGCGCTTCGCTGTTTTTAGTGATCGATATGATTGTTTGGCAGTGGGTCGATCCTCGTTTTATGCGCCGCAAGATGGTGGTGCGGCTGGTGCTTTTTCTGTTGTTCAGTGTCGCTCTCTTGAACGGTGGTCTGAGTCCGTTATTTCCGGTCCCTGATGGCTTCACCCCGGCTCGCCATACCGTGGCGACCTTGCTGGCGATCACGTGGTGGCTGTTCGGCGCGCGAGCCTTGACCTCGTTGGCGGTGGTGGTGTTGGAGCCGCGTATCGGCGGCAAAGGGCATCTGCTTCAGGATTTGATGGGCGCCATCATTTTTCTGGTTGCGACCGTTGCGGCGGCGGCTTACGTGCTGGATTTGCCGGTCAAAGGCCTGCTCGCCACGTCCGGCGCGGTGGCAATCATTCTGGGTCTGGCCGTTCAGAGTACGTTGGGCGATGTGTTCTCCGGCATTGTCCTCAACGCCACCAAACCGTTCCGCGTTGACGACGTGATCAGTGTCGATGACGTCGAAGGCAAGGTCATCGAAATTGACTGGCGCTCGACCTATTTGCTGACGTCCGCAGGCAGCATGGTGGTCATTCCTAACGCCATGGCGGCCAAGATGCGCATCGTCAACCTCAGCCGCCCAGGTCATTTTTATTCGGTGGTGCTGACCATTGAGCTGCCGGTACGCTTGCGCCCGAGTCTGGTGCTGGATTCTCTGGAAAAAGCCCTGCAAGGCTGTCGGGAGCTGCTGGCCAAGCCTAAAGGCGGTGCGGTGGTCAAGATATCTAGCCTGCGTAGCGTGGAATATGAGATCACGGGCTATGTTAAATCCAGGGATCGCCGCGATGCAGTGCGAAATCAGCTGTATGACTTGATCTACCGTCAGCTGAATGCCTCGGAAACCATTCGCCAAAACTGGAAACAGCCGCAGCCTGCAACCCGTCAGTTGGCTGCACTCAACAGCGTCAGCGCACTGCGCGGGCTCAGCGATGAAGACCGCGCCGAGCTTGAGCAGCACATGCGTCTGAGTTCGTTTCCGGCAGGGGCAATCATTCTTCCTCAAGGCGCAGTGCCCGAGTCGCTGCTGATCATTGAATCAGGGGTGGTATCGGTCGACATCGAACGTACCGAAGTCTGGTGCGAGCTGGGCCGTATGGGGCCGGGGGAGGTGATGGGCGAAAGCGGGATTATCGACCAGTCGGCATCGGCGGTGCGTTTTACCGCGCGAACTGATTGTTTGGTCTATCTCATTGACGCGAAAGACCTGGAACCTTGGCTGGATCAACACCCCGAGCTACGGGGCGCATTGGTCGGCCTGGCGCGTTTGCGCGCGCAAGCCAGAGCGGCGATGTTGCAGCAGTACAAGCCGGTTGAAATTGCACCGGGCGGCTTCTTGCACTGGTTGCGCAAAAACGTGAACCGAACCCAACCTCCGCGCTAACGACCGTTTGGTCTGACCCGCCGCTCTGGGGCTGGTCAGACCGTCGTTTCAGTTGGCAGCCGCTGCCGTCAGGCTGTCGCGAGATAAGTAGCGTTCCAGCTCGGAAATACCGGTGGGCAGGTCCAGTGAGGCTCCGGCGTGGCGCATGCTTGAGCCCAGGGCGTGCAGGGTCCGAAACAGGTTATGCACTCGGCTTTGCTCACCCATCTGGCCGATACGCACGATGTTCAAGCCAAACGAGCCGGAAATTTCGACCCGGTGAACCGCCGTCATGTGGTCTCTGACGACATCCGCAGAAACCCCGTCTGGCACTTTGATGCCGATCACTGAATTGAGGCGTACTTCTTCGGGCACCAACAATTCGAGCCCCATCGCTTCCATGCCGGCTTGCAGTGCTTTGGAACAAAGCTCATGGCGGCGGAAACGGCGCGGCAGGGTTTCTTCGCACACCAGATGCAGCGCTTCGTGCAGCGCCAGAATCCCGGAAACCGGAGCAGTGTAGTGGTACGAGCGCTTGTTCCAGAATTTATCAGCCAAGATTGCGTCCAGGCACCAATGAGCGATGGGTTGCTTACGCGCTTCGATGCGCTCCCATGCGTAATCGGAAAACGCCAGCAGCGAGACGCCGGGAATAGACGACAAGCCTTTTTGACCACCGGTGATTACTGCATCGACTTGCCATTCGTCCATGTCGAACGGCATCGTGCTCAGCGTACACACTGCATCGACAATCACCGCGCAATCGTAGGAATGCGCCAGCCGGGAGATGGTTTCCAGCTCGCGGTTATAAACCGTGTTTGAGGTTTCACCCTGAACGATGGTCAGCGTGCGGAAATCGCCCTGTTTCAGGTACTGCTCAACAATTTCAGGATTGGCCGCCTGGTTGTCCGGCACTTCCAACACGGTGACTACGCCGCCGACGCGGGTGGACATCTCGGCCATGCGTCGGCTGAAGTAGCCATTGGTGATCGACAGCACCTTGCTGCCCGGGGTGACCAAATTACAAATCGCCATCTCCATCGCTGCCGAGCCCGGTCCAGCTACGCCCAATACGTGCTTGGACGCCGTTTGGAACACGTAGGCGCCCATGTCTTTGACCTGATCAACGACCTGGTTCATGACGTCGCCCAGGTGATTGATGACGATCGAGTTGGCGTACGCGACTTTGTGCGGCAGCGGCACAGGTCCCGCACCCATCATCAGTAGGGGTTCCTGAGGCAGAATTTGGTCAAGCGCAATGATAGAAGACGGGATTTTAATGTTCATGACGTTCTTTATTGAGCGAAAAAATAGGGGCGCTACTCAGTCAGCGGAGCGCTGTTTCAGACGTGGCTGAGCATACTCCAACTGAGCCTTGCGTTCATGCCGCGCATGGCGTGGGAGCGGAACAGCCGGGCGATTTTGTGGTTAACTGCCTCATCGAAATCTGGGGGCAGTGATAAATCATGGATTTTCATCACACTCGACTACGCACCGATCAACCGACACTTCACCCACAACGGCTACAGGTCGGAGACGCCGTTGCACTGGTTTCGCCCGCTGGGCCTGTGCCTCAGGCCCGAGTGGAAGCGGCAGTCAAGGTGCTGACCAGTTGGGGGCTGCAGCCACGCGTTTACCCGCATGCGCTGGACAAGTATTCGTTTTACGCGGGCAGCGATGAGCAGCGTGCGACAGACCTTAACGACGCCTTGGCTGATCCCGAGATTCGCGCGGTGATCTGTAACCGTGGCGGTTATGGCGTGCAGCGCATTATCGAACATTTGGATTTCGACGCTGTTCGGCGTGATCCGAAGCTGGTGCTGGGTTTTTCCGACATCACCGCGCTGCATGCGGCCCTGTGGCGCAACGCACGCCTGGCGACGATTCATGGTCCGGTGGGGGCTCAGCTCGAACGGGGCGGTCTGACCAATAGCAGCGTCAAACACACGCTGATGACCGCCGAGCCGACGCTGATCAAGGCCGATCCGACAGAGGCCACAGTGGGCGTTCGCCGCCAAGGTATCGTCAATGGCCTTTTGCTGGGCGGCAATTTGAGCCTGCTGAGCACATCGGTGGGTACGCCGTTCATGCCCGATTTGAACGGCGCGATCCTGCTGATTGAAGACGTGGGTGAATCAGCCTACCGGGTTGATCGATTGCTCACGCATCTGCGCAATTGCGGCATCCTGCAACGGGTGGCGGGTATCGCGGTGGGGCAGTTCAGCGAACCACTGGGCGTATCGGGTCAAGTCACCTTGGTGGATGTGCTCCGCGAGCGATTGTGTGATCTTGGCGTTCCGGTACTGGGCGGGTTGTCCATCGGCCATGGCGATCCGAACATCGCGGTGCCGCTGGGAACCTACGCTACGCTCGATGCCGATACGGGTACCTTGTGGGTGGCGCCCGCCTGCTATTAAGCGTCTCTGCACAGACGTTCACGGTTTGGCCGACACCCAGCATTCTAAAAACGACGGACGGCTAGCTTTTTGCCATTATTCCGGCGCCAGAGGCTTGTGCTAGGGCGGTCCCGTTGAGAATCTGCACATGCATAGAATGGCTTGATCAATAGCCTGAGCACCTTTGACATTCAAATGGGAATTGAGCGCTATGATTTCGGCCGTGCAAGCACGATTTGCCAACCTCGGAATGGCCAAGAAGCTGGGAATTGGTTTTACGCTGGTCCTGTTGTTGACCGCCGTGGTCGCGGCTATCGGAGTTTGGTCGCTGCAGACCATCGACGTGCGTTTCGATGGCCTCAAGCAGATGTCCACGCTCAATAGCGGGCTGCTCAAGGTGCGTTTGCAAGAACAGGATTACGCCCTGCACGGCGACCCGAAAGTGGTCGAAAGCCTTCACGCCGGCATCGACGCCCTGCAAGCCTTGGCCGAGCAACTCAAAGGCCAATCGACTGCCAATCAGGCCATGATGGGTCAGGTACAAATTGGGCTCACGGCGTACCGCAAATCCTTTGATCAATTCGTCAGCATCAGTCAGAGCAAAGACCTGGCACTGGAAATGGCCAGTTGGTCGGTGTCCAGCGTAGCCAACAACCTCGATGTGCTGCAAAGCGGATTGGCGGATGACGGCGCCTATGCGCTGAAAGAGTCACAAGGCAAGGACGGTGCTCAATTCCTCGATCAGGCCAGTCAGGTCAGCCAGGTTTCGCGGTTAATGCTTCAAGCCATGGACGAGGCCCGTGTGCGCCTTGATCAAAGCCGCAAGCAAGGCTCAGGAGAACCGCCTAAAGAAGGCAAGATCGAACAGGCAGACCAGGCCTTGGCCTTGGCCGAACAGCTGAAAACCGTGGTCAAGGACTCGGGTTATCTGACCGTCCTTACAGAATGCGGCACACATATCGCGAACTTCACTGAAAAATTGAACGAGTACACCGGTCTGCTTGCCAACGAAGCACAAGTCAACGTGCAGCTCGCCGACAATGCCAAGCAGGTCGTACAGCGGGTTAATGAGGCCTATGCGGCTCAAGACCTAGCGATGCAGGCGCAACTTAAAACCAACTCCATTCAGATCATTGGCTCGTCGGGGCTGGCGATTTTGGTAGGCCTGATTGCGGCGTGGATCATTACGCGATTGATCGTAGCGCCGTTGCGCAGCGTGATTCGTGCCGCACAGCAAATTGCTTCAGGCGATCTGAGCGCGACGGTCGCGGTGAGTCGTCGTGATGAGATTGGTCAACTGATGCTCGCCATGCAGCAGATGGGCGCGAGTTTGAGCGGCATTGTCAGTGGTTTGCAGGCGGGAATTGAGCAATTGGCAACGTCTGCCCATTCACTGTCGGCAGTGACCGAGCAAACCAACATGGAGGTCAATAGCCAGCGCGAAGAGACCGAGCAGGTTGCCACGGCCATGAACCAGATGACCGCCACCGTGCACGATGTGGCGCGCAACGCCGAAGAGGCCGCGCTCGCCGCGCAAACCGCGGACGACAAGGTCGAAAGTGGCCAGAAGGTGGTTCGTCAAAGCATGCAGCGGATCGAGGCGTTGGCCACTTCTTCTACCTCCGCCAGTCAAAGCATCGAGAACCTCAGCGCGGAGATCCATAACATCGGCAAGGTGCTAGGGGTGATTAAAAGCGTGGCCGAGCAGACTAATTTGTTGGCGCTTAACGCTGCCATCGAAGCCGCCCGTGCCGGTGAACAGGGACGCGGTTTCGCCGTGGTCGCTGACGAGGTGCGCGCGCTGGCCAAGCGCACCCAACAATCCACCGAAGAAATCGAACGCTTGGTTGTCAGCTTGCAAAGCGGTGCGCAATCTTCCGTTGCGCAGATTCAGAGCAGCGGTGAATTGGTGAAGATGGCCGTCAGCGACGCACTGCAAACCGAAAGCGCACTGGGCAGCATCGCCGCAGCGGTGTCGTTGATACAGCAGATGAACCAGCAAATCGCCGCAGCAGCCGAGCAGCAAAGCTCAGTCGCCGAAGAGATCAATCGCAGCGTCACCAGCATTCGCGCCAGCGCTGACCAGTCGGCCATGGCCATGCAAGGCAACGCAGCTTCCAGTATTGAACTCGCGCAGTTGGGTGCCGAGCTTAAGGGGATGGTGGGGCATTTCCGGCTTTGATGGTCTATGCACTGTAGGAGGGTCCGCCACGTCTTCGACGCCGCGCTGTCGCGCAGCAAACTGGGTGGCACTTTGTGTGGTTTGAGGTTGCAGGGTGTCAGGACTGAAGCCTTCCCGAATAAATTCGGTCCCACGGTTTTTGGCGCTACACAGATTCTGTAGGAGCTGCCGAAGGCTGCGATAAGGTCCGAAGGACCTTCGCCAACACGTTGGCTCCTAAAGATTTCAGCCCTTGTGGCTGTTCAAAATGATCAACGTCAGCACCCCGGCAACAATCCCCCAGAACGCCGAGCCAACCGAGAACAGTGTCAGGCCTGATGCGGTGACCATAAAGGTGATCAGTGCAGCTTCACGCTCTTTGGGTTCGTTCATGGCGACGGTCAGGCCGTTGATGATCGAGCCGAACAACGCCAGCGCAGCAATCGACAGCACCAGTTCTTTGGGCAAAGCAGCGAACAAAGCGGCCAGTGTCGCGCCAAACACGCCAGCAATGCCGTAGAAAATTCCGCACCAGACCGCGGCGGTATAGCGTTTGTCGCGGTCTTCATGGGCGTGCGGGCCGGTGCAGATCGCCGCGCTGATCGCCGCCAAGTTGACCCCGTGAGAGCCAAACGGTGCCAACAACAGCGACGCAACGCCGGTCACCGAAATCAGTGGCGAGGCCGGTACCGTGTAGCCGTCGGCGCGCAACACGGCGATCCCAGGCATATTTTGCGATGTCATCGCCACCACAAATAGTGGGATGCCAATGCTAATAGTGGCCGCCAGCGAGAACGACGGCGTGGTCCAAATCGGCGTGGCTACTTCCAACGCGAACCCGCTGAAATCCAACAGGCCGAGCATGCCCGACACTGCGCTGCCGACGATCAACGCGGCGAGCACGGCATAGCGCGGCGACACACGTTTGATCAGCAAGTAGCAGAAAAACATGCTCAGCACCAAGCCTGTGCGATGCTGCGCCGCGACGAAGATTTCACTGCCTATCTTGAACAGAATCCCTGCCAGCAATGCCGCCGCCAGCGACGCGGGTATGCGCTTCACCAGACGCTCGAAACTGCCAGTGACACCGCACACAATCACCAGCACGGCGCAGGTGATGAATGCACCAATGGCCTCGCCGTAGGAGACGCCGCCCAGGCTCGTGATCAGCAGTGCCGCGCCCGGCGTCGACCAAGCCACCGTGATCGGCGTGCGGTAACGCAACGACAAGCCAATACTGCAAACAGCCATGCCAATGAATAGCGCCCAGATCCAGGATGAAATCTGCGCACTGGTCAAACCGGCCGCTTGGCCCGCTTGAAACATCAGCACTAATGAGCTGGTGCAGCCGGTCATCATCGCGATGAACCCGGCGACTACAGCAGACGGCGAGCTGTCGGCAAACGGCCGCAGGCGAGCGGGGGTGGTGGCATCGGTCATACGGGTTTTCCTTAACATCGTCTGGTCATGCGTAAGCCTAAACCGTGTGGTTACCGTATGTTGCAATACAGCGAGCGGCACAATGAGCCGTACAGTCAATAAATCCGGCGACAGCGGCGTAATTGTAGTCAGCTGCTTAAAGCGGGCCGTCGCGATATACTCGCAGCCAGTTTGAATCACGTCATACGCTTGTGGTGTTCGCGTGTAATGGTGTTTATGAAAGGCACGTAGCGGGGAGAGGTCTATGTATACGGTTTATGGCGATTACAACTCAGGTAATTGCTACAAGATCAAATTGATGCTTAGCCTTTTGGGCATCGACTACCGCTGGGTGGCGGTGGACATTCTTGGCGGCGAAACAGAGACGCCGGCGTTTTTGGCGATGAATCCCAACGGCAAAATTCCGGTGCTGGAACTGGAAGACGGCACGTATTTGTGGGAATCCAACGCGATCCTGAATTTTCTTGCCGATGGCAGCCGATACCTGCCCAGTGAACCGCGCTTGCGCACTCAAGTGCTGCAATGGCAGTTTTTTGAACAGTACAGCCATGAACCGTATATCGCGGTCGCCCGGTTTATTCAGTTCTATCTGGGGCTGCCGCAAGAGCGCATGAAGGAATATCGCACCATGCAAAAAGCCGGTTATCGCGCGCTGGCGGTTATGGAACAACAACTCACCCGAACGCCGTTTCTGGTGGGCGATGCATTCTCCATCGCGGACATCGCGCTATATGCCTATACCCATGTTGCCCATCAAGGAGGCTTTGACCTTGAAACCTACCCAGCTATTCGCCATTGGCTTGTACGGGTTGCACAGCAGCCGGGTTATGTTGGGATGTTGGACTGATGCTGACATTTAAGGAGTATTCAGCAATGCGTTATTTGATAGCCGCTGTTATGACGTTGGGCATCGGCTGGGTGAACCTGCCAACCGCTATGGCGGACGACTGTGATGCCAATCAGGCAGCCATGAACGCCTGCGCCGACCGAGACTTAGCCAGTGCTGATGCTGATTTGAACCGGCAGTACCAGACGCAGATGGCGTATCTGACAACCCCAGCACGCAAACTGGCGCTGAAGAACGCGCAGATCAAGTGGATTGCTTTCCGCGACGCCGATTGCTTATACCAAGTCGGCAAGCCGGAGGACTCGGGGACCATCTGGCCACTGTTGCACGCGCAATGCATGGCTGCACTTACCCTGCAGCGGGTGGAGCAGTTGAAAGCGTATGTCTCCTGCCGAGAGGGTGGATGTCCTGATTGATTTGAGATGGGCGCCACCTGAATAACGCTAGAAGCTCAATCTGTGGGCCCGAATTAATTCATGCCCTGAGGTGGTCCGTCAACGCGTGGGAGACTGTGGGAGCAGGCTTGCCTGCGCAGAGGCCGGTAGTCACGCTGCTGATGTCGACCTTAAAACCGGGTCGCTTGCAATGACGCTTTCGTTGGCAAGCCAGCTCCCACAGAGACGTCGGCAGAAACGCAAGAGTAGGCATTGAACGTCTGATCGCAGCCTTCGGCTGTTACAGAAATTTATGTGTCGCCAGAATCCGTGGGACCGAATCATTCGGGAAGCGGTAGGTCTGGCAAACCGTGTGCGGTCAAACCGCCGCAAACCGCTGTTGCAAGTAGTCGATGATGACCTTGGATTCATACATCCAAACAGTCTGGCCGCTTTCTTCGATACGCAGGCAGGGCACTTTGATTTTGCCGCCTTCGTTCAGAAGCGTTTGACGATCCAGTTCGTTGTTTTTCGCGTCACGCAAGGCAACCGGCACGTTCAAACGGCGCAGGGTGCGGCGGGTTTTAACGCAAAACGGGCAGGCGTGGAATTGATACAGGGTCAGGTCTTGCGCGGATTGGTCGACAGACGCCTGAGCAGCGGGGGTGCGCTGTTTTTTACTCGGGCGGGTAATGAAGTCGATCAACAGTATAAGTTGGCCCAAGCCAACCCTTAAAGCCTTCATGAACACAGTGATGCCTCGCGGTAAGGGGTAAAGCGGAGATGGCGCTGTTCAGGTGCAGACGATTTTAACCGTGCGGCACCTAAACGACAGATCACTTGATCAGACTGAGGAATTCGCTGCGCGTGGCCGCATTTTCGCGAAACTCACCCAGCATCACCGACGTGATCATGGATGAGTTCTGCTTCTCGACGCCGCGCATCATCATGCACATGTGCTTGGCTTCAATGACCACTGCCACGCCCAATGCACCGGTGACCTGCTGGATTGCTTCGGCAATCTGGCGGCTGAGGTTTTCCTGGATCTGCAACCGACGTGCGTACATATCAACGATGCGTGCGACTTTCGACAGGCCAAGCACTTTGCCGTTGGGAATATAGGCGACGTGGGCCTTGCCGATAAACGGCAGCAAATGGTGCTCACACAACGAATACAGCTCAATGTCTTTGACCAAGACCATTTCACTGGCGTCGGAGCTGAAAAGGGCACCATTGGTGACTTCTTCGAGGGTTTGTTCATACCCGCGGCACAGGTACTTCATAGCCTTGGCCGCACGCTTAGGCGTATCGATCAACCCTTCGCGAGAAACGTCCTCGCCCAGTTGACCCAAAATCGCGGTGTAATTCTGTTCCAGTGTCACAGGGCTGTGTTTCCGTGTGGGTTCAATAATGGGCGACATAGTAGCGTACGTAGGCAGGCAGGTGTATTCCTGCGACGTGTAAGCCGAGGCCCGGCGCCAAGGAACAGACATTAATTGCAGTCAATTCAGATCTTTACCGAACCTTTACAGTCGTCGCTCCATCATCCTGTCAGTTGCGCTGTCTGAATTATTAGGTAACAAATACCTGCCGTGAAGAGAGTGAGTGAGATGAGCCGATTCGTAAAAGTTATGATTGTTGTAGCGGTATTTTCATCCATGTCGGGCTGTTTCTTCGGACCTTGGCATGATGGTCACTGGCATGATCACCGGTATGCTGATGGCCGCCGTTACTGATGGTCAGCCGGGCCTGGTATTTCTCAGGCCCGTTTGAGCCATCACCGGAAGGCTGCGCCTAGAGGGATTAGTCGTCGCGGCCTTCACCCCGTTTCCGCTATCGTTGATGAGACTCCTATTCCATCCGTAAGTAGCTATCTAGGGTGATAGACCGTTTGGCGCGCGAGTTTTAAATCAGGAATATTATTAAAACGGTCATACGCTTTCATGAATGGATTTGTCCGGATGGAGCGAATCTGGTTGTCCAGACCGTCTGTCATAGTCATTAATTTCTGCGTATACATGTGATCGTAAGTCAATATTGTGTGTTTATAACCGATCACGTCTCGCTTTATTACGTTTGCCACTTCTTGCGCTGCCCCCGATCGGCCTCCCCAGCACGCGGCCAGGATGAGCGGTTTATCAGTGGGGTAGCTCATGGCCGTCAACTCGGGTGCGATATCGCGAACGGCCACTTTGGTGGCCGAGGTGTATTTCCCGCTAGCGCTCAACAGGTTTGCGAACGGTTCCCCATGAGTGGTATAGGCTGCAAAGCCCCGGCCCAGAAAATCTTGTTGAAACATCACATCGCCTCCCCCGGAACTGTCGAGCCGAATAGTCCGAGTCGTTCCGGGAGTACCTGCTGCTGCTATCTTTTGGGCGCCGCGTCCTACAAAGTTGGCATAGGCCTTGGGGAGCTTCGGTATGAATCCGGTTACCGTCGAAGCAATACCAGTGCCCATGGAGACCCACCCGAGAATGCTGGTTGCCTTTTGATCTCCGCCGGTAGCCTCCAGCGTCATCGCCGCGACGCCTGTCGCCAGTGATATCACGCCGAGACCCGCCGACGCTATGGCGAAGGCTCCTCCCGCGGTGAGTGACGCCAAGCCGAGGGAAAACAGCCCTGCAATTGCTGGCGTAGCGGCTCCCAGCGATGCGACAGTTCCCGCAACGGCCAGCGCCAGCCCAATTCCGGCGATGACCCAAGTCAACCAGCCGTGCCCGTCGGGATCAATATTGTTCACGGGATCGCCACCGCAATAAGCGTATCCGTTCAAACCTCCGCGACCAAATGGGCTTTCGCTGTCAGGGCTTAAGAAACACATGAGAACGGGGTCGTAGGGCCTGTAACTTCCGGGCATGTACCATCCGGTAAACGCGTCCATTAGCTCACCCGCGAAGCCCATCCCATTTGTTGGTCGGTTCGCCTGACTCGCTCCGTGTGCTGTATAGCTAAACGTGCGTGACGTCTCATCGACTTCGAGGCAAATCGAACCTTGCGTATCGCCTCCCAGCAACATCACGTGAGCAGGGGCTATTTGCTCGTTGAGATCTGTCGCTGCATGCACAGCGTTACTCAGCCTACTGTGCGCAAACACAGCGGTTGCATTACCGACGTAGGTTACCCAACCGTCTTTGTCGTGTGTGTTAACTAACCGGTCGCCTTGGTAAAAGTGCCGTTGTGTTTCTCCGTCGAGCATACGGTCAGCTATCAGCCCCATGGGTGTGTAGCGGTAATGGCAGGCTCGGGATCCATCTATAACTGATATCAGGCGGTTTTCTGCGTCCCAGACTAGGTCTCGTCCCTGACCATCCTTCAGCACATTCCCGTGGGCGTCGTACTCCAGCTCCAACGATGACGGCCAGGACGGATGGGTATGGATTACCCGTGTAACTTTAGTGGGGTCGCTGACGCTGTAAGTGAACGATGCCTCATCGAGTTGCCCGTTAGCGTACTCAGTGACAACCTTCTCGTTGCCGTCTAAAGCATTAAGGGTAAACGTTTGCCGCTGAAGGATATTGCCGTAAGGGTCAGTCGGGGCGTCAATTCCCGATGCAGTGTACTCAATGAGCCTACTGCGGGTGTCGTATTGATACGACTCCTCACGTAGCAACTGCTGACCGTTGCTCCATGTCCGGGTGGCCACCTGATCTTTTTCCGTATAGGTCATTTTCAGGTTGAATAGTTGTGGTCCCTTATCAGTGGCGATTGAGAAGGTTCGGGTGATTTCTCTACCAAATTCGTCATAGGAAAACGCCTGAGTTATTAATCTAGTGTGGCCAGAGTCTTCAGTCCGCGTACGGTATGGTCGGGAAAATCCATCATATTCGATACTCACTGTTACCGATTGACTGTTCAGTACGGTTGGGCGCCCAACGCTATCATATTCGATAGTATGTATCGCACCGGTTACATCTGTTGTACTTTGTAAACGGCCCTCTAAACTATAGCGAGACGAGGCCGTGTACTGATCTCCCTCAATGTTCCATGTTTTAACAATAGGCTTTCCTGATTTGGCGTAGGTGGTAGTTTGCTCGCCCAATCGTCCCGATGCCCGAATCATCTGAGCGTGCAGTAGATCGTAACTATAATCGGCTCTCTCTCCATTGCCACGGGTTCCGATGAGCTTGTTGTCCAGTAATGGTTCGTACAGGTACTGAAGTATGTGCCCGCGTGCAGTCGTTTCGGATTGCGGCGGTATCAACCCTGCTACATACAGAAATGTGGTCTGGCGGCCGAAAACGTTCAAGCTGCGCTGCCTTCCTGTCCCGTCGAATGTTTGCTGCCCCACGATGATAGGTGTTCCAACCGCAGGTGAGACCGTGACTGACTCCGGATGATCCCCGTCGCTATGGGCTGCATAGGTCCAGTCCACCACCGTCCCGTCTTGTAACTTTGTCTGGGTCACTCGGCCATACACGTCATAGCCAGTATGGATCTCAGTTGGCTGGTCTTCGCTTGGCACAATCAGGCGTTGTGCGATGACACGGTCCAGCCCGTCTCTTCGGTCCTCCTGTGTGCGCAATAATTGGCATTGCAGGTCGTACTGTTGGATGCGAATCGAGCTGCCTGCGATATTGTTTAGCGACACAGTAACTGCGGCCAGTTCACCGTCGCTGCCTTCCAGCCAAGCGCGGGTTTCCAGGCTGACTGGGTCGCTGAGCGTATGTTCGGTCACCCCATCTGGCCGGTGCGCAGCACTTTGTTTACCCCAACCGTTATAGGCATAACGAGTCGTCAGACTCAGGGGAAGTAGCTGATCGGGTAGCCAGTCTAAAGTAGTCACCTCTTGTACTTGGCCGATGGCATTGTACTGGTTGCGGGAAACTTCTCGAAAAGTCCCAGGCAGGTTATCGACGTCTTCGAGCTCTTTACGTATTACCCGTCCATCGCCGTCAAGGTACAGCCGCTCCCGTGCTCCATTCACATCGGTTTTTTCGACTGAAACCAAAGAGTCTCGCAGGCGTCCCGATAACTGAAAACGGCATGTTTCTATGGCTTCATACAGCGTGCCAGGTGTGATCGTTTTACGAACGACTCGTCCTAATGAGTCATGTTCATAGAGGGCCTGCACGCCATTCTGATTTTGCTCACGTTGGGTTAAACCTGTGAATGTAGAACGGACATTGCACTCGGTGATGGAGTTTTCGGCATTTCTTTCAAAGCCAGTGACCGTTGCCCAGACAGTCAGTTGATTGTCTTTGTTTTCATATCGGTACAGCGTGGTGGTGTCTAAGTTGTTCAAAGTCGTCACGGACGAAAGGGGACGGCCATGGTGTGCTCCGCCATCACGGACATAAGTTTGTGTCGTGCAGTCTATTAACTGCTGGCCCGATACAGTCAACTGTACAGTTTGTTCTTGTTGGATGACGATGTGGGCCTTGGAATCTGTTATTAGAGAGGGCAACAGTTCATAGCGATAAAGAGTCGCCAGCGTTGGTGCTTCATCAGCTGAGCCATCTTCAACTAGGGCAGGCCTCACAGTGTATTGCTTTAGCCAGCGCGAAAAACCATAGGGGTCGGCGGGGCAACCCTCTGCCCCTGCCGCTGGATAGTATTCCCGCTCTTCGACTACCCCGGTCGCGGCGCGAAAATATAAGACATTTCCAGTTTCATCATAGCGAGTTTCGGTCAGTTCAGTTCGACGGGCAGAAGGTGACTGTGTGGTGTCCTCATACTCGGTGGTGATTTCTGTGGGCAGTTGGCACCAAGGCTTCTGATCTGGCCAAGGAATCGACGGGTCTTCATCGTAGGCCGTAGTAGTCCTGACAATGCAACCCTGTCTAATGACGGTCTCTTCAGTTTGAAGGTGGAAGCGGTTCCATGTTCGCGAGATCGTGGTCAGTTCTTCGCCTGTTAAATCCGAAACGGTCTCAGTGACCCCATAGTTATAAGACTCCCCCAATTGGTAGAGGTTATCAGTGCCGTCGGTCCAGTCGATGGGGAGAGTGGAGCCGTATCCGAAGAGGTTGTTGGAGCCTGACCATTCGTAAGAAGTCAAGGTCCCCGGCTGCTCCTGCCCGGGACTATGAACCCATGACGCCACTCGAGGAAGTGACGCCAATGGTGCGCCAGCAGGTAGCTGATGACCGTTAAGTCCGGTGGCGTAATAAATAGTGTCATGGCTGCGTAGTGGATTTTTGATGTCGCTAGGAAACAGCAAATAATCGTACTCGTCGTATATGAAATCCCAGCGGCTTTGGGCATCGTCCGAAAGAACAACAGCGTTCAGTTGGTTGTTGCCTACCAACAATTTGACGGTTGAAGACTGATCAGTTCCAGGATTGGCGACGAGGGTAACGTCATGGAGTACGAAATCATGTGTGATTTCCAGTAGAGTACGTGATTCGTACCGCACAGCTAAAAGGTAAGCGACGTCGCGGGTAGGCAGCCAATCTATAAAAACGTGATGGCCCTCTTGGGAGCGAACGCTTACTAATAGAGCAACGCCCATCTCGCTCTGATATTCCAGGGTTTCGGTTTCGCCAGACTTGTATTCGATCCTGAAACTAATGCCTTTGTCATCTTGTGAAATAACACGGAAGCTCTCGAGTTTTTTATCAAAAAATACCAATTCTCCTTCGTCGTTGAAGTTAGAGTTTTTTAGGTCAAGGCTGTACTGGTCGCCCGTAGAAAGTCGTAATAAGCCAGTATTGAAATTCAACTCAGATAACGTAAGAGCCCAGCCCCGTCCAAAACCATTATTCTTGGCTGAACCCAAAGGACTAAATGCGAGATTCGGCGATACGGACGGTCCACACATTGCGTTTGCTTCGCCCATGGGTAGCGTCAGTGCAAGTGTAAATTGACCGGTTCGGGCATCGACTCCGGTTCGAATATGGTTGATAAAGTTGCTGGCCTGAGAGTAAAGCCCACTGCCATTTTGGAGGCGAGTTAAAGAGGGCCGTGTGTGATTGTATGTGGATCCCTCTTCCATGATCTACCTCCATGAGCGCAGGTTAGTCAACCGGGTTGTCACCCAATGAGATTGTATTACCATCACCGGAGTGATTGACCCAAATGATGCTCTCGTTGCCGAAGTTGTCGATATAACCTACCTTAGCGCTGTCATGTTTTCCCCCTGCGTAGTGTGCACCGTATCTATCAATAATACGACTGGCTGACGCCTTTCCGTCACTTGCCAAAAACTCATTTACATAAAAAGTTATGCTGTAATTGTTGGTGGGTACAAACGTTTTAAAGGTGACTATCCGGCACCGGTCAGCCTTGTAAGCAGTCTGGACTTTATTGGAGTCTGATTTGTTCCAAGAGTAATGCCATGTGTCGGCTTGTACAGTGTAGTGCACGCTGTTTCTGATTTTATACTGTGGATTGATAAAATAAATATCATATAGATCTACGTCGAAATGATCATTGCCATTTGCGTCGTGGCGAAAGGCATTGAAAGCGCTCGCGCCAAACACAATAGGGGTTTGAGGTTGCACAGTCAGGGAGCTGTTGAATTTACCGCCGGTGGGCTTGCCACCACTGTCAACTTCCGGGCTGTGGGTGTGAAAAGTGTCGCCATTGGGTGAAGTGATACTGGCGGCAATGCGTACAGTGTCGGGGCTGGTTGTTGTGTACCATCTAATAATTTGTTGGCGTTGAACTGTGTTTTCCTTGCTCTTGACTTCATCAATTGGTTGAGAAGAACTGTCAGTCCTGTCGGGCTCTGAGGTATAGAGCGTTGACTCTGGATAGTAGTCATACTCCGGGTGCCGCGTTTGGCTGAGGGTCGATAACTCGATCCCGGTTTGATAGTGACAAAAAGAAATCCGCTCAAGATCCCCGTTTTCCAGAGTGACAATTTCGTTGTTAGCGTTCCTCGCTTCAATGATTACGGTTATGGGGACTTGCTGGCGCCCGTTCCTGTACACGTGGGCTGTGGAATTATCTTGTGTCCTTTGATTGTAAGTTATTTGAAACCAGCTGAGGGTCGCCCAAGAGACGCCACTTTCTTGGTTGGTCAGTGCGCCGGGTACCACCGAAGATGGTTCGTGGGTGCCATTTTTATCCTTTTTCATAAAAACTCCAACGAGTGAGGTCGGCATTAGCGGCTGAGTTATATATCTATTAGCTCAAGATTGGTTCGCGCCTCAAACCCTGACACTCCTGTAAAACTAATCCCGATAGAATGATCATTTCCGTTCATGTCTATCCCGGCCAGTCTACAGGGGCCGTTGCAGGTGTTTGCACTGGCGCTATGGTAAGGTATGTTAATGCCGCCCTGCAGGACGATGGTTAATCTGCCTGGGCTTTGATACGTGACAAACTGTAATCTTTCTGCCTCGAAAGCGGCGCCTATTACGACGTCCTCATTGTAATTAAATTCCGATTGGCTTGGGCTAGCGCAGCCGACGTTGGAGGCCCTGGTTTCAGCGGGATCTTTATCATCCCATTGAATCATACCGAGTGGGTACAGTATTGCTGACTGAAAAAATAAGTATGTAGGATGCAGTTGGTATTCATAGGCAAACTTGCCGAGCGCTTCAGATCCGCTCACGAGTCTGCGGGTAAAGGTGTAGTCGGCTGGCGCTGAGAAGTCGGGCTTCCTGACAGCTGACAGTATAACGCTGTGGTCAAGTGGAGCGATTGATTGATACGTTTCGTCCTCGCTCTTCGAGGCTTGCGCGCGCAGCTTAATCGCGGCTCCTCCAATTGCGGTAGACAGGACATAGAATACTTTCTGGAAAAAGGCTTTCGGCTGATTTGACGATTGTTCTTTATTAATAATGCGGGGCTGTTGGTCGACGGCTACGGGGTAATAATCGTATTTATCTTTTGTTTCGCTGTACCACCAGTCATTATTTAGTTGTTGTTCTGGTAAGGGTCTGTAATCACCATTACTTTGTTCCACAACGATGCGCAGCGATTTTTTCTGCGCATCAGTAAGTGGGAATTCTGCCCTGGTTTCTAAGGTAAGTGTGACTTCAACTTGTTGTCGCCCGTTGGCATATAACATCGAGCTGCCGGAAGTCGTCTCGATGTTCATATCAATCAACCATATGAGAGGGTTTCCTGCTGTGGTTCGAGCGCGTTTCATGGGCTACTTCCTGTAAGAGGAGTTTCTTCCGTCGAGCAAGTTTCTCAGCGTGGAAGGAGTGACATCGTGGCTGCATAGTATGGGACTGTGGGTGCACGCCAGGCCAGTCGGACTGGTATAAATTTAGTTGATCGATCTGAAGGGTTCAAGTGACTGTAGATGTTTGTTGATACCGTTTGGCGATTATGGCTGGTTCAATTAAATATCGTCGATTTCGATTTCGATATGTAATGCCATTAGTTGAGGGAAAGCCTGGTACCTTTTTTTCGAGATAATGTATTAACAAGGATGGAGCGAGTCATCCGCCTGTGGGCCGTGAAGCAGATGAACTCTATGTCATGACGATTGGCTTGGGATTACTCGTCGCGGCCTTCCATCATTGTGCGTTTAAGCACAACGTAAACCGCGCCTGCACCACCGTGTTTCGCCAGGCAGGAGCAAAAACCCAACACTTGAGGGTGTTGGCGTAACCACGTATTGACGTGGCTTTTGATCAGCGGTCGTTTGCCATCCAGTCGAACCGACTTGCCGTGAGTCACCCGCACACAACGGACTTCGAGTTTCGTGGCCTCCGCCAGGAATTCCCACAAGGTTTCACGCGCGACTTCTACCGTCATGCCGTGCAAGTCCAGGCTGCCCTCAAAGCTGATCTGGCCGAGCTTGAGCTTGCGCATTTGCCCTTCCTGAACCCCGTCTCGCGACCAACTGAGCTCATCTTCGGGTCCGACATCAATCACAAACTGATCTGACAGCCCATCAACCGTCACCGAATCGGTGCGAACGGTTGCGGCCTGGCGCAGTTTGGCGATGTGCTTACGGTCAGTCTTGGGTTTGCCGACGTCGGCATGGTCTTGCTTGATCGGCTTTACGCCGCGGATCTCATTCTTGAACAGGGAAAAATCGTCGTCTTGCATGTGAGCCTCCGCGCAGGAGGGATAGTTTACCCAAGTCGTGGCTTATTCGGCGCGGATAAAACGATTTTGCCCAGCGCGCAACGCTTCAGGCAGAAAGCGGCGGCTTCAATCGTGCTTCTTCATCAGGTGTGGAGACATATTAAGCGAGCCAGTGCGACGCAGGCGACGACGGCAGCGGCGCCACAACCAAACACCCACATACAACACGAACACTCCGGCAACCACTACCAGTGATGCGCCGAGAGGGCTGGCGTTGAGGTCACCCAACGCAGGGGGGTGACCAATCAAGCTGGCGATACCCGCCAACATCAGCAATACCCCGCCGGTTGCCAGCAGTGCAGCAAATGCGGCGCCAAAGCGCGTTCGCCAATTGCCAGGGCCTTTGGGGCGCAAGCGACGAGCATCGAAACCATCGGATGTTTTCATTCCGATTTTTCCTCTCAGAGTATCGGCGCTCTGACCAGTATATGACCGCCTGGTTCCCGATAAGGGGTATTCAAAGGCAAATGCAAGTGATTAATGGATGGGCGGTTAAACGGTGTAGCGGTGCTGGAACAGGTTTTCATGACGCTGGAACCGCCGAAGCGGCGAGGGCGGTTCGCACCCAGCCAAGGCCGGCTGCTGACGGATCAAGCACGTCTTAGATCAAGTCCTTGGTTAACGCGAGCGTGGCGAAGTTGTCAGCCATGATCGCCATTTCGGTTTGATGGACGACCTCGGCACTGATGACCCCCTGTTTGTTTGGCAAGTCGCGGGTGGCGCAGGCATCTTCGACCAGCGTGCACCGATAGCCGTAGTCTTTGGCCGCGCGTACCGTCGTGCTGATGCTGGAATGACTCATGAAACCGCACACGATCAGGTCAAGGTGCCCAAGTTTTTGCAGCAGATCGTCCAGTTCGGTGCCGTGGAAAGCATTCGGCAAGCGTTTCTCAACCAGGTGTTCTTCGCCTTGAGGCAGGAGCTGCGGGAGTAACTCGCCGCGTTCGCCTTGGGGATCGAACAAACCGCCAACCGTACCCAAATGGCGAATGTGCACGATAGGCCGATGGGCGGCACGCGCAGCTGCAACCAATTTACAGATATTGGCAACCGCTTCGTTGATCCCGGTCAGCGCCAAGGGGCCACTCATGTATTCTTTCTGGGCATCGATAATAATCAGCGTGGCATGACTTAAATTAGCCGGTGAATAACCACGGCCACTGAGTTGAAACATCGTTTTTGGATCGGACATCTGGGGCTCCTTCAGGTGGCGCTTTTGCGACATTCTCCTCTGGCTGAGCGGTTCTGTGAATGGCAATACTCACAAGTGGCGTGGTTATTGGCTTGCAAGCCCATTGGAGGCGGATAAAAGATGGCAATCTGCCCAAAAAAAATACAGTCAGTCGGATAATTGCGTTCAAAGCCGTGGGCATTTGGCCCTTGCCGTCGAGCATCGTTTGTTGAGCCCATGGCTGTTAGAATCGCCCGTCGTTTTTTAAGGAGTCTTGTCTGTGATCACCTCCCGCCTGCGCACCCTGCGCGACCACATCCGTTGGGCTGTCAGTCGTTTTCATGAAGAAGACCTGTTTTTCGGTCATGGCACCGACAATGCTTGGGATGAAGCCCGGCAATTGGTACTGGGTGCGTTGCATCTACCGTGGGAAATCGCGGACAGCTACCTCGATTGCCGCCTGGAAGACGATGAGCTGGTCAATTTGCAGCGCTTGCTCAAGCGCCGTATCGCCGACCGTATTCCAACTGCCTACCTGCTGGGCGAAGCGCTGTTTTGCGGGTTGTCGTTCATCGTCGACGATCGGGTGCTGATTCCTCGTTCGCCGATTGGCGAGCAGATTGAAAAACATTTTGAGCCGTGGCTGGCAAAAGATCCGGCGCGAATTCTCGATTTGTGTACCGGCTCTGGCTGTATCGGTATTGCCTGCGCGTTCGAGTTTCCTAACGCTGAGGTGGTGCTGGCTGACCTTTCCTACGAAGCACTGGAAGTGGCGAACCAGAATATCGAGCGGCATGGCGTCGATGATCGTGTCTACACCGTTCAAGGCGACGGCTTCGACGGCTTACCGGGTCAGCGCTTTGACCTGATCGTTTCCAACCCACCGTACGTTGACGCTGAAGATTTCGCTGACATGCCTGACGAATATCAGCATGAGCCAGAATTGGCGCTGGCGTGTGGCGATGACGGTTTGAACCTGGTACGACGCATGCTCAGCCAGGCGGCGGAACATCTGACCGAAAAAGGTTTGTTGATCATCGAGGTCGGCAATAGCCAGATTCACGTCGAGGCGCTGTACCCGGAAGTCGATTTTGCGTGGCTGGAGTTCGAACGGGGTGGACACGGGGTGTTCATGCTCACCGCCGAGCAATGCCGCGAGCACCAAGCGTTGTTCGCTTCGCGGGTGTGATCGCACAGCAAACTGCATGGCGTTTTTGCGTGGTTTGAAGCCACGCAGGCTCATGTAGCCGCCAAACTCTGTGGGAGCAGGCTTGCCTGCGAACAGGCCCGTAGTTACGCCGTTGATGTCGACCGGAAGCCTGGGTCGCCTGCATTGAGGCTTTCGTTGGCAAGCCAACTCCCACTGAGATTTTTGGCAGGCACTGAAAATCTGATCACAGCCTTTGGCAGCCCCTACAGAAATCTGTGCATTGCGAAATCTGTGGGACCGAATTCACTCGGGAAGGCGTCAGTCCTGCACTCTGCACAGTTTTTCCACCCGTTGTCAGCGGTGCGTTGCAATCCAGATCAGCATTGCCGCCTGGAATACTGCAAACGTCACCAGGCAGGCGATGGTGAAACGCAACCCGGTGTCTTCACGTTTGAAGCGGGTCAAGGTCACCTCATTCTGACGCAGTTTGAGGTCTTGCTCCTGCAGGTTGCTTTCCGCCTGTTCAAGCATGTTGGCGGCATCGACAATTTCCAGTAGCTGCAGCTTGTCGTTGTTCCACGTGCTATGGAGCTGCCCCATCAACACTTCTTTCACTGTGCCTTTCATGTGCTGAGCATCGGCGTACGCGACTTCAAAACCCTGTGCTTTGAGAAAGTTATCGCGGCGCAGGCGCGTGTCGTCGTTAAGGGCGTCTTTGTTGGCAAGCGTAATGCCGTCGACGGTGTAATGCGACCACCTTTTCCGAGCCCAAGACGCGGCATAGGCCGCCATATAGCGACCAATCCCACGGTTCCAGGGCTCGATCTGTAACCCTGCGTCGGGAAAGATCCTGATGCGGTGGGTGAGGTGGTCGACCCACACGTCCATATGGTTTTGTTCCTTGCGCACGCGTTGCCCGGGCAGCTGAATATCCAGGCGCAATAAGCTGATTTCCTTGCTGTGGCGTTCGACGCGCCCGAACTGCACAAAGCGCAGGGGACGTATGCCCGTGATGCGGTGAGTCGGAAGGGGAGCCAAACGCAGCATTTGAAACTGATCAGGCTGAACGTCAGCCCACGGCAACAGAATCGGTTCCGGCTCAGTGGCCGGCGTTGCGGTTGCGGTGTCGGTGGCGATGTCAGTTGAGTCTTGAGTATCGGTCATATCAGCAATCCTGCGTTTCAGGCACCAAGCAGCAATCTCAGTGTCAGCCATCTGCTATCGGCTGCTGGGTCCAAGACTGTAGGACGCTACCCGCTTTGGTGGCTTATAGCCACTGCTGAGTGGGCCATCAGGCGGCGGGCAAGGAGCCAATAAAGTGCAGAATCCGTGTCGAGAGCTCGCTGGCGAGCGGCAACTGAGGGTCTTTATAGGAGGCCATCTGGCGCTTGATGTCGTTGGGAACAATACGCATCACGTGATTCATACCGTCTATCAGCGCTAACTCGGCGTCTGGTTTCGCCGCCTGTAGCCGTTCAGCATCACCTACACCGACTTGAATATCGTGACGGCCTTGGATGATCAGCGCCGGGACGTGCAGCTTGCCGAACGCTTTGGCCGGGTCCTGACGGAACAGCGAAATCAAATACGGCTGCACGCTGGGACGGAAGATCACTTCCAGTGCCGGCGGCACGTTGTCGTCGGTGTGGCCCGCCTTAAGCGATTCGATCAGCTGGTCGCTGCGCAGGATCAACGCCGGTGGCAAACGGTATTGCAATTGTTCACGTACCACTTGATCCACCGGGCGCCCGGTACCGGCAATGGAAATCACGGCGTCAGCGCCAGCCTTTTGCGCAGCGAGGGACGCCACCAATGCGCCTTCGCTGTGGCCCATCAGAATCAAAGGCCCCAAGCGCGGATCAGCCTTTAGTTTTTGCCCCCAGGCTTCAGCGTCGGTTACATAAGCCTCAATGCTCAAATCACGCTCATCGGGGGTCGCCGCTGTGCTCGCCGCTACGCCGCGTTTGTCGTAACGCACGCTGGCAATGTTGTGCTTGGCGAGGATCTTCGCCAGGCGCTTCATGCTGTCGTTTCGTCCGCCATCGGTATTATTGCCATCGCGATCTGTCGGGCCAGAACCGGAAATCATCAATACCACCGGCACCGGGACATCCGATTTGGGCAGCACCAAGGTGCCAAACAATTCGCCGGTTCCGGTATCGAGGCTGACAGGGCGTTGCAATATCACCGTCGGCACAAGGGGCGGGGGTGAAGCGGCTTGAGCAAGTCCAGTGAGCAGCGGAAGAATCAAGGTAATAACTCGGATTACAGCGGTGACTCGTAACATCTAGAAGGCCACGTTCAGTAGAAGTGCCGATTGGACGCATCCATACGTATAAGGTTCGGTGATCGCCAGAAGGATGAACTACGCGGGCAGCCTGCGTATACTGGCGCACTTGTGATTTTGATGATTTTTCGCGGAGCGTCCTGCATGTCCGGCAATACCTACGGCAAGCTGTTCACTGTCACCACTGCCGGCGAAAGCCACGGCCCTGCACTGGTTGCAATCGTTGACGGCTGCCCGCCGGGGCTTGAACTGTCGGCGCACGACCTGCAACGCGATCTGGATCGCCGCAAGCCCGGCACCAGTCGTCACACCACCCAGCGTCAGGAAGCCGATGAAGTCGAGATTTTATCGGGGGTTTTCGAAGGCAAAACCACGGGCACTCCGATAGGCCTGTTGATTCGCAACACCGATCAGAAGTCCAAGGACTATTCAGCGATTCAGGATCTGTTTCGCCCGGCCCATGCCGATTACACCTACCACCATAAATACGGCGTGCGCGATTACCGCGGCGGCGGTCGTAGTTCTGCCCGCGAAACCGCCATGCGCGTGGCGGCCGGCGCGATTGCCAAGAAGTACCTGGCCACCCAGGGTATTCAGATTCGCGGTTACATGAGCCAGTTGGGCCCGATCGAAATCCCGTTCAAAACCTGGGAATCGGTGGAACAGAATGCGTTCTTCTGTCCTGACCCAGACAAAGTAGCGGAGCTTGAGGCCTATATGGATCAGTTGCGCCGGGACCAGGATTCGGTCGGCGCTAAAATCACCGTCGTGGCTGAAGGCGTAAGACCTGGCTTGGGCGAGCCGATTTTTGATCGTCTGGACGCTGAGCTTGCCCATGCGTTGATGAGCATCAATGCCGTCAAGGGTGTGGAAATCGGCGCCGGTTTTGCCAGCGTTGCCCAGCGTGGCACCGAACACCGTGATGAGCTGACGCCGGAAGGTTTCCTGTCGAACAATTGCGGCGGCATTTTGGGCGGCATTTCCTCCGGGCAGCCTATCGTCGCTCATCTGGCACTCAAGCCAACCTCCAGCATCACCACGCCAGGGCATTCCATCGACGTCAACGGCAATGCGGCGGATGTCATTACCAAGGGTCGCCATGACCCGTGCGTGGGTATTCGTGCAACGCCGATTGCCGAAGCCATGATGGCCATTGTTTTGATGGACCACCTGTTGCGTAATCGCGGCCAGAATGCGGATGTTCGGGTCTCGACGCCTGTTCTGGGCCAATTGTAATGCGCGATGACGGTGCAGCTGCCACGGCGCTTTAAACGTGGTAGCGCGTGCGCCGAGGTCGGCAATGCTCAAGCACGGATCGATTCCATACTGGCGGCTCTCCAGTTTCTACCTGTTCTACTTTGCGCTGCTGGGATCAACGGCGCCGTTTCTGGCGTTGTACTTTGACCATCTCGGCTTTTCCAGCGCCCGCATTGGCGAGCTGATCGCCATCCCCATGCTGATGCGCTGCATTGCGCCCAATATTTGGGGCTGGCTGGGGGATTACACCGGCCGCCGCCTGGCCATCGTGCGCCTTGGTGCCATCTGCACGCTGCTGTCCTTTTCCTTGATTCTGTTCGACAAAAGCTATGCTTGGTTGGCGATGGTCATGGCGTTGCAAGCCTTCTTCTGGCACGCCGTGTTGCCGCAGTTCGAAGTTATTACCTTGGCCCATCTGCATGGGCAAACCTCGCGCTACAGTCAAGTCCGGCTCTGGGGTTCCATCGGCTTCATCCTCGCGGTAGTGGCGCTAGGGCGCCTGTTCGAGTGGTCGAGTCTGGATGCCTACCCACAAGCGCTGCTGCTGATCATGGCGGGCATCGTCGTCAGCAGTGTGTGGGTGCCAAATGCGCAACCGATGTTCTCGGCGCAACGGCCGGAAGTCGGCGGGTTTCTCAAGCAACTGAGTCGGCCGGGTGTGTTGGCTTTTTTCGGCTGCGTGGCATTGATGCAGCTAAGCCATGGCCCCTACTACACCTTTTTGACGCTGCACCTTGAACACTTGGGCTACAGTCGCGGCCTCATCGGCTTGCTGTGGGCCTTGGGAGTTGTCGCCGAGGTCTTGATGTTTCTGTCTATGAGTCGTATTTTGCGGCGGTTTTCGGTGCGACAGGTATTGTTCGTCAGTTTTCTCCTGGCGGCGTTGCGTTGGGTGTTGTTGGGCAGTTTCGCCGAGTATTTGCCGGTATTGATCATCGCCCAGGTACTGCACGCTGCAACCTTTGGCAGCTTTCACGCGGCGGCTATCCACTTCGTGCAACGCAGCTTCGCCCCGCAACAGCAGGGGCAAGGTCAAGCCTTGTATGCTGCGTTGTCAGGGACAGGTGGCGCATTGGGTGCGTTGTATTCCGGTTACAGCTGGAACGTGTTGGGGCCAAACTGGACCTTCAGCATCGCCAGCCTTGCAGCGTTGACCGCTGCCGTCATGATTGCGACACGAATGAAAGAGGAAAGGGCATGACTCGCGAACACCTCGCCCAGCAGATTATCGACGCCGGGCACTTTCTCTACGGCAGGGGCTGGTCGCCAGCCACTAGCAGTAATTACTCGACGCGTTTATCTGCGACCACCGCCTTGTTAACCGCGTCCGGTAAGCATAAAGGGCAACTGAGTCCCGATGACATATTGGTCACGGACTTGTCTGGCAACAGCCTTGAACCCGGTAAAAAACCGTCGGCCGAGACCCTGCTGCACACCCAGCTTTACCGCTGTTACCCGCAGGTTGGCGCGGTGTTGCACACCCATTCGGTCAATGCGACGGTGCTGTCGCGCCTCACGCCGGGTGATCATTTGGTGTTCGAAGGCTACGAACTGCAAAAGGCCTTTGCCGGTGTGCAGAGCCATGAATCCCAGGTGATGGTGCCCATTTTCGATAACGATCAAGACATTGCCCGGCTGGCGGAGAAAGTGCAGCCTTGGCTCGATGCCCATCCCGACTGCCCCGGCTACCTGATTCGCGGCCATGGCCTTTACACCTGGGGCGCGCAGATGAGCGATGCCTTGCGCCAGATAGAAGCATTTGAATTTTTGTTCGAGTGCGAGCTTAAGACCCGCTCGCTACTTAACGTCAAGGAGTTGCCGCTATGAGCAGCCTGTCCGTGTATCACGTTTCTAACCCTGGTTTTCCGAACAAGGTGTTGACCCATGTTGAAGATATTGCCTCAACCTTGGCCGAGCACAATGTAGGTTTTGATCGCTGGCAAGCGTCGGCTCCGATTACCCCTGGCGCCTCGCAGGAAGACGTTATCGCGGCTTATCAAGTGCAGATCGATAAGCTGATGACTGAGCGCGGTTACGTCACCGTGGATGTGATCAGCCTTGATCGCGACCATCCGCAAAAAGCCCAATTACGCGCCAAATTTCTCGATGAGCACCAGCACGGCGAAGACGAGGTACGCTTTTTCGTTGCCGGACAGGGTTTGTTCACGCTGCACATCGACGATTACGTGTACGCGGTGCTGTGTGAGAAAAATGACCTGATAACGGTGCCAGCCGGCACGCGGCATTGGTTCGACATGGGTGAGCACCCGCATTTTGTCGCGATTCGCTTGTTCAATAACCCAGACGGTTGGGTCGCTAAGTTCACCGGCGAGCAAATCGCCAGTCAATTTCCGCGCCTTGAAGACTGATAGACCCGGAGTTCAAATGCCCATCAACGTTGTCCTGACGGACATTGAAGGCACCACCAGCGCGGTCAGTTTCGTGTTCGAGGTGTTGTTTCCGTATGCCGCCAGGCACCTCCCGGACTTTGTCCGTCAACAGGCCACTGAGTCGGCGGTAGCGTTGCAGCTACAGGCGGTGCGCGATCAGAGCGCCGAGCCTCACGCAGACATTGAACGGGTGATCGAGATTCTTCTGGAATGGATCGCCGAAGACCGTAAAGCGACACCGCTCAAGGCCTTGCAAGGCATGGTCTGGGAGCAGGGTTATCGCGCTGGACAGCTCAAGGGCCATGTTTACCCAGACGCCGTTGAAGCGCTGAAGCGCTGGCATCAGGAAGGGTACGCGTTGTATGTCTATTCTTCGGGTTCGATCCAGGCCCAGCAGCTGATTTTTGGCTGTTCCGAGGCCGGTGATCTGTCGCCATTGTTCAGCGGTTACTTTGATACCACCTCGGGGCCCAAGCGTGAGCCTGAGTCGTACCGAACTATCACCGCAGCCATCGGTTTCCCAGCCGAAGAAATCCTGTTTCTTTCGGATATCGTTGAAGAGCTGGATGCCGCTCAGCAGGCGGGCATGGCCACTTGTGGGCTGGTTCGAGGCAATGGTGAGTTGGTCGGGCATGCCAATGTTGGCAGCTTCGCAGTGATTGATCTGAGCGCATTCTGACGCCGTTCGCCCTCCCTTCGGGTGGGCGATTGACGTAGGTTATGTGTTTTTATTTTGTGGGAAGTTTCTGTTTATTTAGTAAGTAACACCTGTTTGTTAATTCGTGGATTTTTTAAAGTCTTTTACTGTGCAACTCTTGCTCCGTCGCTAAGTTATGTTTCGGCGGGCGCTAGAGCGACAAATGTCGGGGTAAAGGGAGAATAAGAATGGAACATCTAGATTCGTTGAATACCGATTTAAATCAGCTTATCCAGCAGATGGTGATCAGCATTACAGAGCTTAACGGCGACCGTGCCATTGAAAATGCCCTGGAGTGGTTGCGCCGCCAATGTTGTTGTGATCGCGCCATGTTTTATCAGTTCAAAGGTCCGGTCCTTCTGACGTGTATTACGTCGAATGTGGACAGCATCTGGCGTGACCTCTACCGCCATGCGCGATTGGCAGTGGATGATCCGGTCATTCGCGGTTTCAGGGAAGAACTGGGTTTTTTGGAGTGGGATTTGGCCTTTGCAATGCACCCGCCGACGCCCGCATTCAAAGAAGTGGTTGATGACCACTTACTGCTGCCAGGCGTTTCATACGGCTACTCCAATGAAGCGTCAGCCAGTCAGGGCGTGATTACCGTCTGTTCGTTAAATGCCATGAGCCGTCCGCTCACCGACAACGACCGGTATTTACTGAGCAGCCTGGTGCCCATTTTGCACATGGCCGGCAGAGGCCGGAAATTCCATACCAAAGCGCTGACCGAAAAAGAACTGGAAGTGCTCAAGTGGGCAAGAGCCGGAAAAACCGCTTGGGAAATCGGGGTTATTCGAGAAATTTCCGAAGCCACAGTGAAATACCACTTCAAAAGTATCTATTCCAAATTGGGCGTTTCAAACCGGGCGCAGGCGGTGGGGGAGGCGTTGTATCAAGGCATTCTCAAGTAATTAGTTGTTGGCTCGGCGCAGCCGCGACTCCCGGCATCAACAGGTCGATGTGGTAACCCTGACGGCCGTCACCCACCGCAACATGCAGGCCCTCAATACCCTCGTTGAGCTGCGAGTTGATCCGATAGTTGACGGTGTCAGCAATGCTGGCGTTGACGCCGAATGCACACTCGGTCAAACGCAGTCCGCGCGGCCCAGTGGCTTCGTTCAACAGCGCGCAGTAATCGCAGCCCGCGACGGTGAATGATCGAAGTTGACTGTCCTCAATAAGTGCAGTGGCACCGTGAAGTGCAACGCTATCGGAGAGCGTTGCCAGGGAATCGACCAGCCGGGTTGGAATCGACGGGTCATGGTAACCCCGTGCCGATAAAATGCCGGCGACTTGAAATCTGCCGTTCAACGTAAAGGGACGTGGCGCATCGGGGGCCATGTGGGTGTAATGGACTTCCAGAAGCTCCGCCAGCGGGAAGATGAACCTGTCGTTCGCGGCTTGAACGTCCTCATCAATCATTGCGTAAGGTGCCACGTCCTTGGCGATGACCAGATGACCCAGCGTGTTGGGTCCGGTAAGCACCAGCGGTTGCTGTTGGTCGAGCAATGAAAGCAGGTGTTCCTGCTTACGCATGGCCAGCTGAAAATCGGTGAGGCACATTTGTTCGAAGGTATAAATCACGCTGTTAAGTGCGGGATCGAAGGCATGGGCCTGAGTGTAGATCGCTCGCCCCGATGGGTCGGCTGCTGCGCGTTGCAACAGCGAATCGGTGCCTTCTCTGCTGAGCGTAATGCACACGCTGTTGGGCGGCATGTTCTGCAGTTCGCTAATTAAACGGGCGTTGATGTGATGGGCCTGAGCGTGGGTAATTAACTCACTGGAGTCAGTCAGTAACGTGATATCGGTTGAATTAAAAAAACGTTCAAAATGTCTAAGTGGGTTCATGTTTAATTCCATCACTTTAAAAAAATAAAACCTGCCGCAGCGATAAGCTCCGGCAAGTTTCGATTAACGCTCGACTGTTACCACTTGGTGAGTGGATAAAAGCCGAATGAATTTTGCATTGATGGTTTCACTCGATTAAGGGAGGGTTTAGTCATGATGTCGTTCTCCAAATAGGTCGGGCGAAATGCCCGACAGGGAAAACGTTAAGGCGAATGATCGTTGAATGAAACTACCCGGACAAGTAGGTGCGAAACGCCGCAAGGAGGTATTAACTGACGCGGTGGGAGACGTGCGTCGCCGCATCGCTATAGGAGCCGACTTGTTGGCGAGAGACCAGCCCCGTAAATACGAGTTCAGCGCCTCGCCAACGTTCGCTCCACAGTTACAGCTCGACCTAGCGGGTATGGTAAGTCGGCAGGTCGAACCGGTGCTGGCTTTGCAGCATGGAGATCGCTGGCAACTCACTGGCTTGCGCGGCCAGGTCACGACGAATGGCGCTGATTACCCAGTCCAGCTGGACCGGGGTGTGCAATTGAGCGTAGGTCACCGAACGGCGAATTTGTTTGCCTTCGGTGTTGCGCAGGCTGAGCAGAACGCCGCCGTCCGGACGTAACTGGGTGGTCACTTCGAATTCAGAAAATACGGAAGAAAATTTTTCTTGGATAAAAGTCATGTCAGGCGGCTCCGTTGCTCAAGGGGGTAACAAGCTTGGGAGGACTGTTGCAGTGTCTGTGCCAGCATTCTGATACAAAACATATCTATTTAAATCAGACACTTAGCTAAATCACGGATTTTGTGGCTCGTGCATATTGCATGAAAGGCCATCGGGCATCCTGCATTTTGCGGTTAAATTTCAAATTACAGTGCGGTGTGTGGAACCTTTAAATGCCAGAACACTCGACTGATTGCCGAAGCTTTGGTCGCTATTGAATTTCCCTATCGCCCATATACCTTGACCCTGAGCGGGCCGCTCTCGAAACTGCCGGCAACCCGTTCATAGCAGCAGGCTAGGTTTTAGCTTGTGTCTCAGGAGTAGCACCATGTCAGACAATTCCAAATCCGCCGCCGCCCAGCAAATGACCGATGACGAAGCTTTGGAGTTTGCCGAGCAGGTGTTCGATCTGGCGCGCAAAGGTGATGCGCGAATGTTGGGCCTATTGCTGGAAAAGGACCTGACGCCTAATTTGCGCAATCACAAAGGCGACACCTTATTGATGCTCGCGAGCTATCACGGTCACTTAGAAGCTGTTCGGGTGTTATTGGCCTTCAAGGCGGACCCTGAAATTCGTAACGACAATGGACAAAGCCCGATTGCCGGCGCCGCCTTCAAGGGTGACTTGCCGGTGGTCAGATTATTGGTTGAAGGCGGTGCGGAGGTTGAAGGCGCATCAGCGGATGGCCGGACTGCGTTGATGATGGCGGCTATGTTCAACCGTACTGAAATCGTCGATTACTTGCTGTCTCAAGGCGCCAATCCACAGGCTCAGGATGCTCGGGGCGTTACGCCGTTAGCCGCCGCACAAACTATGGGCGCAGTGGACACCGCTGAGTTGCTGAGCAAGCTCAATTCCTAACGGATGACCAACGGCTTGGCAATTAGCTGCTATCCCATAGAGGCGTGCTTGATTTCCGGCTATCCTCCGCGCCTCATTTTTTAGCTGCTAGCCGCTTGTCAGGACTTCCGATGAAAGACCAACTCATAGAATTAATCAGCAAAATCAGTTCGGGTTGCATGGAGGCAGACGAAATCGCCCAAGTGGCCGACGAGGCCGAAAAAGCCTACGCCGATCCGCAAGGATTTCTGGCCGCCAATCCTGACGTCAATTACGACGACAGCTTCCCGTTCCGGTTGGGCGAATGGATGGTGATGGGTAGCCTGCCGGATACTGTGTTGTTCCAGGCGGATAGCTATATGGATTTGTTCGCGCAGATCGTTGCTTCGTTTGGCACTGAAGTAACGTTCAACATCAAGCCCAAGCAACTGGCCAAGGTTGAACCGCTGATCGCGCTAAATCGGATTCAGATCCAACTAAGCAGCATGAACAAGGAGAAGGGCGGTTACGTGCTGCTGAACCTGAGCCAACCGCTGGACGACGATCTGCAGGCAGTGCTGGTTTTCGGCAACGATGTGGATCGCGTGATTGAATTGTGCGCAGTCGTCGGGATTACTGCTGCGCCGTCGTTGGAAGCGTTGCGGATTGCGCTTTACGTTTGATGAATGCCATCCCGGTAGTGGCCAACGTGTTGGCGAGGCGATCAAACTGACACCCCGACCACCTTCGCCAACACAGTCCCTACAGATCGACAAAATAAGACCCTGCCGAAACGGAACCCTCTGTGCGTGTAATCATCCTAAACAGGGAGTGTTCACTTAGGAGCAACAACCATGGGATCCACGTTTAACGGTCTGATTGGGCTGATCATCCTGGTTCTGGATATCTGGGCGATCATCAATGTATTGAAGAGTGGCGGGGAAGTCGGGATGAAAGTCCTATGGGTATTGCTGATTCTGTTGCTGCCGGTATTAGGCCTGATTATCTGGGCGATTGCCGGGCCACGGGGCAATGTACGCATCTGACTGGCCCTGTCTGATTCGATGCTGGACCCAGGCGTCTGACGGCTGATTGCTGTCAGGCGCCTTGTTGTTTCCGATCTCAATACCGGGGGCTGACCAATAGAGGTTCGACCTGACATCTTGCGCAACGTAGAATGTCCGCCTCTTATTAGGGGCGGTGCTTGTCTTCAAGCTGTCGCTGTCCGTTGCCACCAGCATTCACCGGGGACTTACCCATGAGCGATTATCAAGAAACGTTGTACGAAGGCTATGGCCAGCGCTTTCGTATGGAAAAATTGCTGCACGAAGTGCGTACCGAACATCAACACCTGGTGATCTTTGAAAACCCGCGCATGGGCCGGGTCATGGCGCTCGACGGCGTGATTCAGACCACCGAAGCCGATGAGTTCATCTATCACGAGATGCTCACCCACGTTCCAATTCTCGCTCACGGTTCGGCCAAGCGCGTGCTGATCATTGGCGGCGGCGACGGCGGGATGCTGCGTGAAGTGGCCAAGCATCGCAGCATCGAGCACATCACCATGGTCGAGATCGATGGCACCGTGGTCGAGATGTGCAAACAGTATTTGCCAAATCATTCCAAGGGTTCTTTCGACGATCCGCGACTGAACCTGGTCATCGACGACGGCATGCGTTTCGTCGCGACGACTCAGGAAAAGTTCGACATCATTATTTCCGACTCCACTGACCCAATCGGTCCGGGAGAGGTGCTGTTCTCTGAGAACTTTTATCAAGCCTGCCGCCGCTGCTTGAATGAAGGCGGCATTTTGGTCACCCAAAACGGTACGCCTTTCATGCAACTGACCGAAGTTCAGACCACGGCGGGTCGCTTGCGCAGCCTGTTCCCGGATTGGCATTTCTACCAGGCTGCGATTCCGACCTATATCGGCGGCGCCATGACCTTTGCCTGGGGCGCGACCAACACGGCGTATCGCAAGTTGCCGCTGGAGACCTTGCGTCAGCGTTTTGCGGGCAGCGGTATTATCACGCGCTACTACAATCCCGAAATTCATATTGGCGCATTTGCCATGCCGCAATATGTTTTGCACGCTGTGAACAAGCCAAGTAACGACTAATTACGGTTTAGGCGCCAGGCTGAAAGGATTTTTTACATTTCAGCCCTAGGGTGCTACATAAATTTCACAGCCTTTCGAAGAAGATCGTGCCCGCTTAGTTGCTTAACGGGCTGGGCACATTTGCCTTCAACCTTCTCCCTCGAATTCAACGGATCTTAGAACACCATGGCCAAAACGGACGCACTGAGTCATCAGCCCGCCTCGTCGCGCTCGCTACAACCTTCCGTCAAATCGCACCTGGCTTACACCCTGCTGAGCGGCGTGGTGCTGATGGTGATGTACAGCCTGCTGCGCGTCGCGTTGCTGGTCTATAACCGTCAAATGATCGGCACGACGCCGGCTTCGACCTTTATAGAAGCCATGGGCAATGGCCTGCGTTTTGACTTGCGCCTGACGGTCTACTTGCTGATCCCATTGTTGCTGGCACTGCTCAGCGCCCGAACGATGAATTGGCGGGGTCTGTTCCGTTTCTGGCTGACCTTGGGCGCCAGCATCACGCTGTTCCTGGGCTTGATGGAGATGGACTTCTACCGTGAGTTTCACCAGCGCCTCAATGGCTTGGTGTTCCAATACGTCAAAGAAGACCCGAAAACCGTGCTGAGCATGCTTTGGTACGGTTTCCCGGTAGCGCGCTATCTGCTGGTGTGGGCCGCTGTGACTTGGCTGCTGAGCCTGGTGTTCAAAGGCATCGATCGTTTGACGCGACCACAGCGCCTAACGAGCGTCAGCGCCAGTAGCATCCGTTCGGTGGCGCCGTGGTACACGCGCATTGTCGTATTGCTGCTGTGTATGGTGGTGGCGGTGATTGCGTCCCGTGGCACTTTGCGTCAAGGCCCGCCGCTGAGATGGGGTGATGCTTACACCACGGATTCGAACTTCGCCAACCAGTTGGGTCTCAATGGCACCTTGTCGCTGATCGAAGCGGCTAAAGCTTTGGGTTCGAGCCAGCGCGCCAACATCTGGAAATCAACCATGCCGGATGCGCAGGCGCAGAAGGTCACTCGTGACATGCTGCTGACCGCCAATGACACCTTGGTTGACGCCGACGTGGCCGCCGTGCGCCGTGACACCGTCCCGCCGGTCGAAAACACGCTGCCGATTCGCAACGTGGTGGTGATCCTGATGGAAAGCTTCGCCGGTCACTCGGTGGGCGCTTTGGGCAGCGACGCCAATATCACGCCGAACTTCGACAAGCTGTCGAAAGAAGGCTTGTTGTTTGACCGCTTCTTTTCCAACGGCACCCACACCCACCAGGGCATGTTCGCCACCATGGCGTGTTTCCCTAACTTGCCTGGGTTCGAATACCTGATGCAGACGCCGGAAGGCAGTAACAAACTGTCCGGCCTGCCGCAGTTGCTCAGCGCCCGTGGCTACGACGACGTGTATGTCTATAACGGCGATTTCGCCTGGGACAACCAGTCGGGGTTTTTCAGCAATCAGGGAATGACCACGTTTATCGGTCGTAACGATTTCGTCAATCCGGTGTTCTCCGACCCAACTTGGGGCGTATCCGACCAGGATATGTTTGACCGTGGCGCTCAAGAGCTGAAAGCTCGCGAAGGCAAAAAACCGTTCTATGCGCTGTTGCAAACGCTATCGAACCACACGCCTTACGCGCTTCCCGCCAACTTGCCCGTTGAACGCGTTACCGGCCACGGCACGTTGGACGAACACTTGACTGCCATGCGCTATGCCGACTGGGCACTGGGGCAGTTTTTTGAGAAAGCGAAAAAAGAACCTTACTTCAAGGACACCTTGTTCGTGATCGTTGGCGACCACGGCTTCGGCAATGACAAGCAACTCACTGAGTTGGACTTGGGGCGCTTTAACGTGCCGTTGCTGTTGATTGGCCCTGGAATTCAGGAAAAGTTCGGTAAGCGCAGCAGTACCGTCGGCACTCAAATCGACATTGTGCCGACCATCATGGGCCGTTTGGGCGGTGAGTCGCGTAACCAGTGCTGGGGCCGCGACCTGCTCAACCTGCCTGAGGGCGACAAGGGTTTCGGTGTTATCAAACCCTCGGGTGGCGAGTTGACCGTGGGTTATGTCACGGGTGACCGCATTCTGGTCGAGCCCAAAGGCATGGAGCCGCTGCTGTATCAATACCAGTTGGGCGCTAAACCCCATGCTGAATTGATGACTGATCAACCTGATCAGGCACAGCTCAAGGAAAGGCTGGAAGCGTTCATACAAACGGCGACCAAAAGTTTGATGGGCAACACGGCAGGTGTGAGCGGCGGTACAAAGCGCTGACAGCGACCTGATCGGAAAAAAGGGGCCTTGATTGGCCTCTTTTTTTGCCTGTTTTTTAGCGTGCATCGCGGTGGAACGAATGGGGAAAGCACAAGGTCCAGATTGGGTGAGCCGCTTTTCGGCTTGGCCAAGGAGACATCGATGAAACAGTGGACCATTACGTATGTCGATAAAGACGGTGTGAAGCAGAGCCTTGAGCTTGAACGTGAGCAGCGCCCGAGTAATGAAGACGCAGCAGATTACCTGCGTGAAGTGTTGTTTCCTATCGCCGATAAGCTTGATTTGAACGACCTCGATGGTCGAGCGCCCGAGCCGACCGTAAAGTCTCTGAAAGCCATGCACAGCGTGCAAATTCTCACCGTCACCGAGGCGTCCTGAGCGCTCGTTCGTTAATCCTGTTTTGCCATTGGCACAGGCGGTCGATAGGACTACTCTGCAAATGAGGCCGGCGCAGAATTGCTCCGGCCTCTACATGTCGACGCCAGGTTTTTCACCACTTGGCCTTGTCAGCTACATGCTTGATTCCCCGGTGGCAGAGTATCTGTCGCTGAGCGGCCACTGTTCAGTGGTCGTGTCGGGAAAGTTGAAACTCTATCTATCGTTGCATAGGAGGACGTTTCATGAGCACAGCCTATCAAGAGGACATCAGCAGTAACGTACTGCGCCGCATGAAAGAGGGCGGTTTTGATTTCGCCAGCATCCATCCCATCGAGTTTTACGCCGTCTTCCCGGACGAGGACCGGGCACGGCAGGCTGCAGGGCAGTTTCGCGGAGAATCCCTGAACGCGCAGGTCAGCGCGCGTGATGACGGGGCATGGCATCTTCAGTTGAGTAAATTGATGTACGCCACGTATGGTGGCATCGGTGATTTTGAACAGGACTTTCAAACGATGATCACGCCTCTGGATGGCGAGGTCGAGGGTTGGGGAGTCACTCAAGTGATCAAAGGCCTCCACTAACCACGGGCGCCTGTGCCACACATTGGTTTGCTTCATCCTTACCGGCTGACGCTTCGTCAGTCGGTTCCACCCGTGCCGCTTGACCCATGCCCTATTTAGCGATGGGGTTTCGTAGCCGGCAGGCAAAAAAAAGCCACTCATAGAGTGGCTCAAAGGGAAGTTCAGTTAAGCGTTCGATAAAAACTCAATCCCGATGAATGGATTCAGCCCATGGTTCGCTTGAATGCTGGCGATTATGGGGAAACAAACTCCCCTCGTGAAATCAACTCTGACTATGCTGTTGATAGCCAATAGCGATGAAAGATGCTTCCGAATGAGGCGTAGGAGATTTTTCTGGGGCGGTTACTGCACAAGAAGGGTGCACCCTGTGGGAAGTATTTATCCAACTGCTTGATAAATAAGCGTTTATGCCGATGGCACGGGCCTTGCGAAGGCCTTTGGTGTCCGTGGTGACAAGGAGTACGGCATGATCCGCACCTTTTATGATGAGATGTACGATGCTGGTGGCCTGGTCCGCCCGCATTATCGGGAATTCGCCCGTTGGCTGGGTGAAACACCGCCCGAGTTATTGGCTCAGCGCAGGCGTGAAGCCGATCTGTTGTTTCATCGTGCGGGGATCACATTCACCCTGTATGGCGACGATCAAGGCACTGAGCGACTGATCCCGTTCGACACCATTCCACGCAGCATTCCTGCCAGTGAATGGCGCTTCGTCGAACGTGGCTGTATTCAGCGGGTCAAGGCGTTGAATATGTTCCTCGCCGACCTGTATCACGATCAGCGAATTATCAAGGCCGGGATCATTCCCGCCGAACAGGTGCTGGCCAACGAGCAATACCAGTTGGCGATGCAAGGCCTGAATTTGCACCGCGACATCTACTCGCACGTTTCTGGCGTCGACTTGGTGCGTGATGGCGACGGCACTTATTACGTGCTCGAAGACAATTTGCGGACGCCGAGCGGCGTGAGCTACATGCTCGAAGACCGCAAGATGATGATGCGTCTGTTCCCGGAACTGTTTGCGGCGCAGCGTATTGCGCCCATCGATCACTACCCGAACATGCTCCTCGATACGTTGAAAAGCTCCAGCCCCATTGATAACCCGAGCGTTGTGGTCCTGACGCCGGGCCGCTTCAACAGCGCCTTTTTCGAGCACGCCTTTTTGGCGCGGGAGATGGGTGTTGAGTTGGTGGAAGGTGCTGACTTGTTCGTGCGCGATGACCGTGTGTTCATGCGCACCACCGATGGCCCGAAAGCCGTCGACGTCATTTACCGCCGTCTGGACGATGCGTTTCTCGATCCGCTGGCGTTTAACCCTGATTCGATGCTCGGCGTGCCGGGTCTGTTGTCAGCCTATCGCTCCGGCAACGTGGTGCTGGCTAACGCCATCGGCACAGGAGTGGCGGACGATAAATCGATTTACCCGTACGTCACGGACATGATTCGTTTCTACTTGGACGAAGAGCCACTGCTGCAAAACGTTCCGACTTGGCAATGCCGCAAACCGGAAGAGTTATCCCACGTGCTGGCGCATTTGCCAGAACTCGTGGTCAAGGAAACCCAAGGATCGGGCGGTTACGGGATGCTGGTGGGTCCGGCGGCCACGGCCGCAGAGATCGAGTCGTTTCGAGCTCGGCTCAAGGCCAAACCGCACGCTTATATCGCACAACCCACCTTATGCTTGTCGACCTGTCCGACATTTGTCGAGAACGGCATCGCCCCGCGCCACATCGACTTGCGCCCGTTTGTTCTTTCCGGCCGTGAAACCCGGGTTGTTCCCGGTGGCCTTACCCGAGTGGCGCTGCGTGAAGGCTCCCTCGTCGTAAACTCGTCCCAGGGCGGTGGAACCAAGGACACTTGGGTGGTTGAGGATTAAGGAAGCCTGCCAATGCTAAGTAGAACTGCCTCGGATTTGTATTGGATGTCGCGTTACCTGGAACGAGCGGAAAACCTCGCCCGGATGCTCGACGTCAGTTATTCGCTGTCGCTCATGCCACAGGACGGGCAAGACGACGGTTTGCATGAAATTGCCATGCCGCTGCTGATCACCGGAACGCTGGACGACTACGTCGAACGCCACGGTGAACTGCACGCTGAACGCTTGTTGCACTTCTTCGCCCTTGACGCGAACAACCCGGCCAGCATCTACAGCTGCCTGGGTGCAGCGAGGGCCAGCGCCCATGCGGTACGTGGCCGAATTACGGCGGACATGTGGGAAAACATTAACGCCACGTGGCTGGAGATTCGCGGTATCGCTGATCAGGGCCTGAGCCGTTACGGCATCAGCCGTTTCTGCGAATGGGTCAAGGAGCGTTCGCACCTGTTTCGCGGCGCCACCCTCGGCACCATCATGCGCCATGATGCATTCCGCTTTATTCGGTTAGGGACGTTCATCGAGCGCGCGGACAATACCTTGCGTTTACTGGACGCCCGCTACGAGATGCTTGAGTTACGCGGCCACGATACCGAAGTGGTTGCAGACACCACGGCCCATGGTTATTACCAGTGGAGTGCGTTGTTGCGGGCACTGTCGTCGTTCGAAGCCTATACCGAGCTGTATCGGGACGCGCCGGGTGCGCGCCATGTCGCTGAGTTACTGCTGTTGCGTGCCGACATTCCACGTTCGTTGCGCGCCTGCATGGAAGAAATTGACGAAACGCTAGCCAGCTTGTCTGGGGCCAATGGTCGTCCGGCACAACGCTTGGCCGCGCAGTTGGACGCGCGTCTGCGTTACACCGGCATCGATGAAATTCTCGATGAGGGTTTGCATAAGTGGTTGAACGAATTCATTCCGTTGGTAGCCCAATTGGGTAACGCTATTCACACTTCGTACCTGGAGGCTGCATGAGACTCTCAATTAGCCACGAAACCACGTATCACTATGAAGACCAGGTCCGTGCCAGTATCCAATACCTGCGGCTGACGCCGCATGACAGTGAACGCCAGCATGTGCTCAGCTGGCAGTTGACGTTGCCGCGTCCAGTGCGCGCGCAAATTGATCCGTTCGGCAACATTCTCCACGTGCTAACGCTAGATGAGCCCCACGAAGCGATTATTATTGGCGCCCGTGGTCAGGTTGAAATCGACGAGAAAACTGAATCCGAGCACGAAAGCCAATCAGCGCTGCCGTTCTTGCGGTTCACCCGTCTGACCGAACCTGACGAAGCCATACGCGCGTTCGCTGCCCTTCAGTGTCAACAGCGCAAAGACCGCACCGCGCTGATTGATTTGATGCACGGCTTGAACCAGCACATGACCTATATACCCGGTTCGACTGAAGTCGACACCAGCGCTGCCGAGGCATTCGCGGGTAAAGCAGGCGTGTGTCAGGACCATACCCACGCGTTTCTGGCCTGCGCCCGAAGCCTGGGCGTTCCTGCGCGGTATGTGTCGGGCTACTTGTACAGCGAAGACAGCGAACACTTGGCCAGTCATGCCTGGGCAGAAGCCTGGATTGACGATGCTTGGTACAGCTTTGACGTCACCAACCAACTCTCGCGACCTGAGCGTCACTTGAAATTGGCCGTGGGCCTGGATTACCTGGACGCCTGTCCGGTACGTGGCATGCGTCGCGGGGGGGATGCGAACAAATGCATGCCAAGGTATCGGTCTCGCCGATCCGCGCTACGCAGACGCAAGAGCAAAGCTGATAAGCGGTGCGCTATGGCGCACCCTCTCCGCTAACATCACCCCCTTGCCTGTAGGAGAGAACTTGTTCGCGAAGCAGTACGCTTGATGCACACGGGCTATTTCTCGCCAACAAGTTGGCTCTTACAGAGATTGTGTTTGTTGCAGATGAGCGGGATCTCCTGCCGTCCCTGCATTCATCCAGCTTTACTTCTGATTTACCCAAATACCAGGTGCAGACCTGCCGAAACCGGACTCATCATGAATCCGCTTCAGAACAGCCAAACAATTAACCGAACAGACGGGTCATGTTTGGCAAGATCAATACCAGGGTAGTGACGACGACGATAAGTCCCGCCTGACGAATTTTCGAATATTTGAACATGGCTAATGCCTTTTGTTGTTATTCCTGAGCTACAAAAGCTCGCCGATTATTGAGCAGTTCATTAATCGGGCAGCTGGCAAAGGGGGTGCTGCTGATCAGGTGTCCCGGAAAACCCGGCTACTCAAACGCCTATTTTCTTTTTTTAGCGTTTGCCTGTCATAAAGATAACTTTAGAGCCCGCGTGTCACTTGGCTTAGATCCATTTGGTTCGAAGTTTATTTTTTTCATCAAGAAAAGAAATGAAGCTCATTGCCACCTTCCTTTTCCGCCCTTGCTAGACACGTTTAACATCTTCCCAGCCTATTTGATAGTGACCTACCGTTCGTCCGAGTGGGGTCAGTCAAGTGTAATGAGCGCTTCGGTCATTGATTCAATGAAGACCCCGTTTATGGTGTCGGTACAGAAATCCATTTTCTTACCGTGATCCGAGGCTGTCATGACAGAAGCGTTGATTTTCGATGCGGTGCGCACGCCCCGTGGCAAAGGCAAGCCGGACGGTGCGCTGTACAGCGTCAAACCGGTGAATTTGATGGCCGGCCTGCTTACCGCCCTGCAACAGCGCAACCAGCTCGATACGCGGCATGTGGACGACATTGTTCTGGGTTGCGTCACCCCCGTCGGTGATCAGGGCGCAGACATTGCTAGAACCGCCGCGCTGGTAGCGGACTGGGACGTTAGCGTCGCCGGCGTGCAGATCAACCGCTTTTGTGCGTCGGGGCTGGAGGCAGTGAACCTCGGCGCCATGAAAATCCGCTCGGGTTTCGAAGACCTGGTTGTTGTCGGCGGCGTCGAATCCATGTCACGCGTACCCATGGGCAGTGACGGTGGTGCCTGGGTGCTGGACCCGCAAACCAATCTGCAGTGCCACTTCACGCCGCAAGGCATCGGTGCCGATCTGATCGCGACCCTGGAGGGCTTCAGTCGTCACGATGTCGATGCCTACGCGCTGCATTCGCAGCAAAAAGCGTTGCGAGCACGGGGCGATGGGTCGTTCAGTAAGTCCTTGATTCCGGTATGGGATCAGAACGGCATCGTGCTGCTCGACCACGATGAGTTCATTCGCGGTGATTCCACGCTGGAAGGCTTGGGCAAACTCAAACCCAGTTTTGAGACGATCGGCCAGATGGGGTTCGACGCCACCGCGTTACGGGTCTATAGCCAGGTTGAGCGGATTCATCACGTCCACACACCTGGCAACAGCTCGGGCATCGTCGACGGTGCTGCGGCCATGCTGATTGGCTCCGAGGCCAAGGGCCTGGCGCTGGGATTGCGTCCGCGAGGGCGAATCGTCGCAACGGCGGTCACCGGCACCGATCCGACCATCATGCTCACCGGCCCGGCGCCCGCCACCCGCAAGGCACTGAGTCGTGCCGGACTCAGGGTTGAAGACATCGACCTGTTCGAAGTCAACGAAGCGTTCGCCTCGGTAGTGCTCAAGTTCATCAAGGACATGGGCATCGATGCCGGCAAGGTCAACGTCAACGGCGGGTCCATCGCCATGGGTCATCCACTGGGGGCCACCGGTTGCGCGATTCTAGGTGCGTTGCTCGACGAGTTGGAGGTGCGTCAATTGCGCTATGGCCTCGCGACCTTGTGCGTCGGCGGCGGTATGGGCATTGCCACCATCATCGAACGTTACTAAGCCCGTTCACAGCTCATCAGGATTTCTTCATGACCATCACCGCCGACGCTGCCATCCACTATGAAAAGGGCCAGGACCAGATTGTGGTTCTGACTATCGATATGCCCGGCCAGACGGCCAATACCCTGAATGCGCTGTACCGCGACGCCATGGCCGATACGGTGTCCCGGCTGATGGCAGAAAAAGACGCCATCGTTGGGGTGATCATCACGTCGGGGAAAAAGACGTTTTTCGCCGGAGGCGATCTCAACGAGCTGATTCAAGTCGATAAGCCGCGAGCCCAGTGGTTTTACCAGATGGTGTTGGGCCTCAAGGCTCAGTTGCGTTTACTTGAAACCTTGGGCAAGCCGGTGGTGGCCGCGATCAACGGCGCTGCGCTTGGGGGTGGCTGGGAAATTTGCCTGGCGTGCCATCATCGCATCGCGCTGGACGATCCCCGCGTACAGATCGGATTGCCAGAAGTGACCCTTGGCCTGTTGCCGGGCGGTGGAGGCGTGGTGCGGATGGTGCGCATGCTCGGGCTCGAGAAAGCCTTGCCGTTTCTCCTGGAAGGTAAAAAGGTCAACCCGCAGCAAGCGCTAGACGCCGGCTTGATTGATCAACTCGCCACGGACCGTGACGACATGCTCGCCAAGGCCCGGGCCTGGATCATGGCCAATCCGGCGGCCAAGCAGCGCTGGGACATGGCCGGATACCAGATTCCGGGTGGCTTACCCTCACACCCAAAAGTTGCGCAGATGCTCGCCATTGCGCCGTCGATTTTACGCGCTCGAACCCAAGGCTGTTTTCCTGCACCGGAGAAAATCCTGTGCGCGGCGGTGGAGGGCGCCCAGGTCGATTTCGCCACCGCGCAGATTATTGAAACTCGTTACTTCACCGAACTGACCACTGGCCAAGTGGCGAAAAACATGATCGGGGCCTTCTGGTTCCAACTCAATGAAATCAACGCCGGTGGTTCGCGTCCCAAAGGGATTCCCGTTCAAGTGACGAAAAAACTCGGCGTGCTGGGCGCTGGGATGATGGGTGCCGGTATTGCGTACGCGAGTGCCTCAGCCGGGATTGAGGTGGTGCTCAAAGACATCAGCCAAGCCGCCGCTGAAAAGGGCAAGCATCACGCGGTCAAACTGCTGGAGAAACAGGTCTCTAGCGGCCGGATGGATGAACAACAGCGGGACGCAATTCTCGCGCGGATCACTCCCACCGAGCAGGACAGTGATCTGCATGGCTGCGACCTGATCATTGAAGCGGTGTTTGAAGACCGTGAGCTCAAACGCACCGTCACTGCGGCTGCCGAACGGCTGGCTTTGCCGGATGCGGTCATCGCTTCCAACACCTCGACCCTGCCGATTAGCGGCCTGGCGACCGCGATTGCGCAACAAAATCGGTTCATTGGCCTGCATTTTTTCAGCCCGGTGGACAAAATGCAGTTGGTTGAAATCATCAAAGGCGCCCACACCAGTGACGCTACGCTGGCCCGTGGTTTCGACTTCGTACTGCACATCAAGAAAATCCCGATTGTGGTCAACGACAGCCGCGGCTTCTTCACCTCGCGGGTGTTCGCGACATTTACCAGCGAAGGCATCGCCATGCTCGGTGAAGGCCTGTCGGCGGCGATGATTGAAACCCAAGCGCGCAAGGCGGGCATGCCCGTGGGACCGCTGGCGGTCTCGGATGAGGTGTCGTTGAGCTTGATGAGCCATATTCGCCAGCAGGCGCGCAAGGATTTGCAGGCCGAGGGCAAACCGATACCCGAGCACCCTTCGTTTGCAGTCGTCGATCTTTTTGTGAATGAATACAAACGCGCCGGTAAGGCCGCCGGGGCGGGCTTTTACGACTATCCGGCAGGTGCGCCCAAGCACCTGTGGCCGGAGCTGAAAAGCCGTTTTGAAAACCCCGACCGGCAAATCGCCGCGCAAGACATACGTGATCGGTTGCTGTTTATTCAAGCCATGGAAACCGTGCGCTGTGTGGAGGAGGGCGTGCTGATGTCCACGGCTGACGCCAATATCGGTTCGATCTTTGGTATTGGCTTCGCGGGCTGGACCGGTGGCGCGTTGCAGTTCATCAATCAATACGGCCTCAACGACTTCATCGCCCGCGCGCAGTATTTGGCCGAGCAATACGGCGAGCGTTTTGAACCGCCGGCCTTGTTGCTGGAAAAGGCGAGCAAGGGTCTGACGTTTTAGCACGAGACAAATCGACAGCATTCGGGTCTTGCCTTGGGGTGGTTATCCGAGGCAGGCTCTGTGGTGCGCTATTGCCTTTACCGTTTGGGAATTTTTTATGTCGTTACGCATCTGCATTTTGGAAACCGATGTCCTGCGGCCAGAACTGGTCGATCAATTTCAGGGTTATGGGCAGATGTTTGAGCGGTTGTTTTCACGGCAACCGATTGCTGCGCAATTCAGCATCTACAACGTCATGCACGGTGTTTATCCGGCGGACGACGAGCAGTTCGATGCGTACCTGGTGACCGGCAGCAAGGCTGATTCATTTGGCAGCGAGCCGTGGATTCAAACGCTAAAAACCTATCTGCTGCAACGCTTCGAGCGCGGCGACAAATTGCTCGGCATCTGCTTCGGCCATCAGTTATTGGCGCTGCTGCTGGGCGGTAAAACTGAACGTGCGACGCAGGGCTGGGGCGTTGGCACCCATCGCTACACGCTGGCGCCCGCTGCACCCTGGATGACACCGGCCATTGATAACCTGACGTTATTGATCAGCCATCAAGATCAAGTGACGGCACTCCCGGACAACGCCACCGTTATCGCGTCCAGTGAGTTTTGTCCGTTTGCCGCGTACCACATCAACCATCAGGTGTTGTGCTTCCAAGGACATCCTGAATTTATCCATGACTACTCCCGCGCTTTGCTGGACATTCGCCAACAAGCGCTTGGCGACGATATTTACAGCAATGCCATCGCCAGCCTGGAACACGAGCATCAAGGCACAACCGTAGCGGAATGGATGATGCGGTTTGTGGCGCACAAGGTTGAGGTTGAAGAGGTCTGAGGCAAAGACCTCTGTAGGAGCCAACGTGGTGGCGAGAGGTCCGACGCCGTGGATACAGGTTCAGCGCCTCGCCAACACGTTGGCTCTACAAGGTGTATGTCACCCGAATTACAACCAACCCGACCGTTTGAAGCTGGCATACAAACCGACGCATCCCGCGACGATAAACCCAAGCACGGCGAAGTAGCCGTAGTGCCAGCTCAGTTCCGGCATGTTCTGGAAGTTCATCCCGTAGATCCCGGCAATCGCCGTTGGGAACGCCAATATGGCGGCCCAGGCGGCGAACTTGCGTTGCACGATGCTTTGTCGGGAGGATTCCAGCAGCAGACCAATTTCGATGGTTTGGCTGGCGATGTCCCGCAGGTTGGCCAAGTCTTCCATCTGCCGCGTGACGTGAATTTCCACATCGCGAAAGTACGGGCGCATGTTTTTGTCGATGAACGGAAAGGCCAGTTTCTGCAGCTCTTCGCCGATTTCCACCATCGGCGCGACGTAGCGCCGTAGCCGCAGGACATCGCGACGCAGGCTGTGAATGCTCAGGATATCGGCCTCCATCAGTACCCCGCCCAACACACCACCCTCAAGCTCGTCGAGTTCGGCATGGATGGCCTCGGTCACTGGTTGATAGCACTCGGTGACGAAATCCAGCAGCGCGTACAACACGAAGTCTTCGCCATGTTCCAGGAGCAACGGCCGTGCTTCACAGCGCTGACGCACCAATCCGTAGGATTTAGAATGGCCGTTGCGCGAGGTGATGACATAGCCTTTGCCAGCGAAAATATGCGTCTCGATAAACTCGAGTTTGCCGTTCTCGCGAATCGGCGAATACGTCACGATAAACAGCGCATCGCCGAAGGTTTCCAACTTGGGCCGGCTGTGCTTTTCCAAGGCGTCTTCGATGGCCAGTTCATGCAAATGAAACTGGCGTTGCAGGATGGCCAGTTCATCCGCGTTAGGCTGCTCTAACCCAATCCAAACGAAATGTCCGGGCTTGGCCGCCCATTCGGCGCCCTCATCAATGGAGATATTGGCAACTTTCTTTCCGGCGCTGTAAACCGCAGCAGCAACGACTCGACCCATGGTGGTATCGCTTCTTCTTTAAGGTGGCAGTTCACGAAGCGCGCAGCTTAACGTGGTCTTCCTGATCAGAGTCGGCAAAGTTTTGCGAGTTCACAGGCAATAAAAAGCCCGGCAGACGCCAGGCATTTTCAATCAGGACGTTATCCGACCACTGAGTGTTGCTGATCCAGCATGATCGACTCGTCAAGGGCGTCCAGCAGGGCTTTGCGTACCTTCAATTTGGTGTTTTTGTGAGCAACCATATTGATCTTCTTCAACTGCGCTGCAGCGGCGCGTGCAGCACTTTGCAAGTCTTCGGCGCTGACCACTTTGTCGAGGAAACCCGCATCCACGGCGCCTTTTGGGTCGAACATCTCGCCATTGATCACCGAGCGATGCAGCGCGGATTTACTCAGACGGTCACGCGCCAACTCAATCCCGGCGTGGTGCATGGTCATGCCAATCTGAACTTCATTCAAACCAATGCTGAACGGCCCATCGACGCCGATGCGGTAGTCCACTGACAACAACAGGAACGCGCCTTTAGCGACGGCGTGGCCGGGGCAAGCAATAACCACCGGGAACGGGTGCGCCAATAGGCGGCGGGCCAAGGTCGAACCGGCCGTGACCAAATTGATCGCGTTTACCGGGCCCGTCATCATGACCTTGAGGTCATAACCCCCAGAAAAAATGCCCGGTTGACCGGTAATGATCACCACCGCGCGGTCTTGCTCGGCTTGGTCCAGCGCCGAGTTGAAGGCCGTGATCACCTCCGGGGAAATTGCATTGACCTTGCCATTACTCAAGGTCAGGGTGGCGATGCCGTCTTCCAGGCTGTACGAAATCAACTCACTCATGACGCGAATCCTTGTGTTGAAGACGGCAGACGTTACCCACCCGAAGCGCCAAGGTAAAGCGCTATGACTGACTGGTGAGTCAGGGTTTGAACCGATGTCGTTGAATCTAAACGACAGCGTTAATGACTCATTCCTGAATGTCATTCAACTCGCAGTATTCGGCCCAGTCCATACCCAAGGTTTCGGCCACTTGGTGATGCGCTTCGAGGCGCATGGTTTTCAATTGCTCAGGGTTTTCCGCGACCAGTTGCAACGCCAACTCCCAGGGTTCGATGCCTTGATCTTCGGCTTCATCTTCGAACGCCCATTGCGTCTGCTGCTTTTGCTCCTCCGGGCTGAGGTCTTTTATCTCATCCAGCAGGCCAGGGTTGGTGGTGATGTATTTCGCCAGTGCGGCTTCATTCAAGTCTAATGCGTCCATCTTATTTTCCTTTATGCACATTAACGTCGAGCCAAACGGCAACCGGGGCGTAGGTTACACCTCAAAGGGGGCGGCTGAAACGTGGATGGAGACGAGGGGTGTGTGCAGGCGTTGCTATCGAAAGTATTAATCCTGTTTGGGTATTTGAACGGGATAGACATCGCCATAAACTGAATCAGTGAGTGGAGGACCTGTGATGACAAATCAAGAATATGTCGCACTGTTTTCTGGCTTGGCAGTCATTTGGCTCACAATGGCGTGGGTAGTAACCGATAGGGTTTCCGCCGTTTAAGCCGATGCAGGGGTTTACCCTGGAAAGTTGAAAACCCTGGTCTCTTCTTTGAAGGTCCAGGGTTTTTGCTATGGGACATGACCGACATCATTGGATCAGATCAGCTTGCACGCGATGGAGCGCGAAGCGGTCCCGCAGATGAGCTCCACGCGGGCGGCGTTTCTGTAGATACCAACGTGTTGGCGAAGGTCCTTCGGGCTTATCGCAGCCTTCGGCAGCTCCTACAAAAACGTGTGCATTACCCAAATGTGGGACCGAATTCATTCGAAGTCAGATCTAACTCGCCAATGCCACGGCTCATAGGCGTAGCCGGTGGGATTGTTGAGCGGGTAAGACATCTGGAAACCGAATGATTCCGCGTTTTCTGCCAGCCACTCAAACGCCAATGTATCTTCAAACTCGCGTTCGAGGGCAGCGCAGCCTGGCGTGCCTATATCGACGGCACATCCCGTGTGGTGTTCGCTGAAGAATGGAGGCGCCGAGACCCTAAGAATGTTTTCAATACTCAAGCCCGAGTCCAGTTTTCTTTTGATGATTGCCGCTTGCCGCTCAACACTTCTGAAAGCCGAAACAATGTAAATCTCCACCCCTTGCTCACTGGCGGAAACTTTCAACTGTCGCCACGCCTGGGCAGCAACAGATGTCAGCCAGTGCTCTCTTCCGTTTGCGTCAACCTCAGCAAGCTCCAAGCCGTTCGCCTCAACGAACTCTTGCAGATTGCGATCCATTACGGAGCTTAACGGAATGCCTAGTTCATCTAGCATGCGCAGGGCTGTGGGCGTGTAGCTCATCTTGCGAACCAAGGGACAGGATTGGTGGAATAGCCTACCAGAGCGCGGTGCTCAGATTAGTAACGATCCCTGTGGGACCGAATTTATTCGGGAAGCGTTGCGTTTGCCACCATCGATCAACTACCCATCAACCCCTCTCAACCCGCCTTAATAAAGTCCACGAATGCCCTCAGAGGCGAGGGGACATAGCGGCGCCCTGGGTAATACAAAAACGGTCCAGTAAACTTCTGCCACCAAGGTTCAAGTACCGGTTCTAGTGCGCCGCTGTCCAAGTAAGGACGCAACCAGTCCTCGAACAAGTAAACAATACCCAAGCCATCTATCGCCGCTTGTACTGCCAAGTCCACGGCGCCTCCGACCCTGACGATCAACGGACCCGTCGGGTCGACGCGCAGGGTTTCGCCATCACGTTCGTATTCCCAAGGTGGCATCGAGCCGCTAGGAAATTTGCCGCGCAGGCAGGCATGTTCGAGCAGGTCTCTCGGGTGTTCGGGCCGACCTCTGGCGTTCAAATAGGCCGGCGATGCGGCGGTGGCAAAGCGTTGAAACCGAGGGCCGATGGGCACGGCGATCATGTCCTGTTCAAGTCGCTCATCATAGCGAATGCCGGCGTCACAACCCGCCGCCAGCATATCGACGAAGCTCTCTTCGACGATCACTTCCAGGCGGATGTCGGGGTAGGCGTTCAGGAACGGCGTGATGATCGCGGGAAGTACCAACCGTGCGGCGCTGACCGGCACGTTCAATTTGAGCGTGCCCGAAGGCCGGTCGCGAAAGTCGTTGACCACATCCAACGCCGACTCGACTTCGCCCAGTGCGGGTACGATGCGCTCCATCAACCGGGCGCCGGCCTCGGTTGGCGCCACGCTGCGGGTGGTGCGATTGAGCAAACGCACGCCCAACCGGGTTTCTATGCGTCGGACCGCGTCGCTGAGGCTTGAGGCCGATTTCCCGCTTGCACGGGCGCCCTCGCGAAATCCGCCTGCGTTGACCACGGCCACAAAGGCCAGCAAGTCCTGAATATCTGTCGCCATTGTTCGCTGCTCCGTACAACCCGTGCCGATTGCACCTGATTATCAATGGAGTGGTCAATGACTATAGTGGGTCTACACCCATCGACAGAGGCACACCAGATGAGCGACGCCAGCAAAGCAGGAACCTTTTTACTGGGCGGTCGGACAGTTAACCGAATGGGCTACGGCGCCATGCAGTTAGCGGGTCCCGGGGTATTTGGTCCACCCAAAGACCCGAAAGCGGCAATCGCAGTACTGCGCGAAGCGCTAGCGGCCGGGGTGAACCACTTTGATACGGCCGATTTTTACGGTCCGCATGTCACCAACCAGCTCATCCGCGAAGCCTTGCACCCCTACGCTGAAGATCTGGTAATCGTGACCAAAGTCGGCGCCCAGCGCGGAGCTGACGCTTCATGGACCCCGGCCCAAACTCCAGCCGAACTAACCCGTGCCGTGCATGACAACCTGCACAACCTGGGTCTAGACGTACTGGAAGTGGTGAACTTTCGGGCCTGGGGAAACATGCATTCACCCAACGAAGACTCCATTGAAGAACAATTCACCGCCCTCGCTGAACTGCAACGCCAAGGCCTCATTCGCCATTTGGGGCTGAGCAACGTCACGGCAACACAGGTTAAGCAAGCGCAGGCAATCGCCGACATCGTTTGCGTCCAGAACCACTACAACCTGTCCCACCGGGCTGACGAACAACTGATTGCCGAGTTGGGTGCCCAGGGCATTGCCTATGTGCCGTTCTTCCCCATGGGCGGGTTTACGCCGCTGCAGTCGGACGTTCTTTCGAGCGTCGCGGTGAAGTTGGATGCTTCGCCGCTGCGTGTCGCGCTGGCTTGGTTGCTGCAACGGGCGCCAAATATTTTATTGATTCCGGGGACTTCGTCCGTGGCGCACTTGCGGGAGAATTTGTCGGCGAGTGAGCTGGTGATTGGGGTTGAGTTGTTGGGTGAGTTAGAAGGGGTTTAGGGGGAAAGGTACTTGGGAGTTAACGCGGCCCAACTAAAAGGCAAACCCTGGACAATCATTCACGTCTAAATCGAAAGGCTAAACCGACAATCGTGCTCTGTGCCTTCTAACCGAGAGGTATGTCCAATCAAGAAGCCACAACGCTTGAGCACTTTTGCCGAGCCGATATTTCCGGCATATACGTTGGCAACCAGTTGTTTAAGGTTCCAATGTAACTGCGCCTCTTGAACCAGATGCCTCACCGCCATTGTTGCCAGCCCCTGTCCGCAAGCGGTTTGAGCAATCCGATAACCGACTTCTGCCGACCGCTCGGCCATGTCGATGTCTTTCAGATTCGCTCGCCCCACTATGTTTCCGCCAAAATCTTCGATGACAAAGGGGTGCCAGGTTCCGGCGGCAAAACTGGATAAGTAATCCGCAATATGGTCAGTGACGCCCTGCACCGAGTAAAAAGCAGAACCGCGCGCGTCAATGTAGCGCTCGAACCATTCGCGATTGTCCACTTCAAAAGTCAGCAACGCCTCAGCGTCATTACTTTGCAGCATACGAATTCTGATGGGGCTCATAAGATCGATTCCTCTTTCTGGTACATGCTGCGTTCACCTGCTGGCGCTACTGGAAACCTGATGTCGAAAATCACGCTCAAAATAGATTAACGTCTTCATAATCACCCCAATCAAAACGTCTTCTCTAAAAACTGATCCACAGCACAATCGTTGGGCTTTGGTGGCAGCTTGGCCAGATGAAGTCGGGCACCGGTATCTGGTCAAAGATACCAATCTGGCAAGTGCCGGGATACTGAGCGTCGTCGGTGATACCGCCCCTGATTACATAGCGGGCACCAGGGGTGAACTCACTGACGAAATCGATCTTGCAAAAGCGGTCCCTATTAACCCTGCCCAACACCATTAACGGGATTGGTTTGCCCGCTTCATGACGCGAAAGCCGTCGGGTTTCGATATCTTGTTACTGACCGATAACAGTTCCCGACCTTGAGCCGACACCGACAACCTGCCGAACTTGCAGCAGGAGCGAGCCTAGGTACAGCTGTTTCATGTCGTGCATTCAATAAGGCACCCCATCCGCTCGTTGACGTCTCAAAGCCTGCGCATACCACTCAAACTCATCCAGGAATCTGTTCATCTGTTTGGTGGTGTGCTCTTCCTTGGGCTGTCCATCATTGGCCAAGGCATCGCCGATATACGGAATGGAAAACAGGCTGGGAATGCTCGGCATGCCCAATTCTCCCAGAATCATGCGCAGTTGCATGGCGGCCCGCACGCCGCCAAACCCTCCGGCGGAATAACAGGTGATCGCGGAAGGGCGCCACATGTATTCCTCAAGAAAGTGGTCGAGCAGATTTTTCAACGCTGGCGGAACCCCGTGATTGTATTCCGCGCTCACCAGCAGGAAGCCATCGGCGCGGCGGTAAAGCGTGGCGAGTTGCTCTAGTTCAGCCGGTGCCGAGCCTTTTGGGTATTCCTTATACATGCGGTCCAACAGAGGCAAGCGAGTCACCATGGGATCGACGAGGACCGCCTCGTGTCCCCGCTTTTCAAGCGCAGTCAAAAGTAAGCGAGCGGCTTTGATGCCTTGACGGTCGGAACGCACGGAGCCCAGCAATACAGCGATGGTCAGGCGCGAGGTGTCGGTCATGGTGTGGGCTCCTGGATAAGTGAATCGTGCTACGCAATCGATCCACTATAGGCCCTATGGTGCAGCGTGGTATTGAGGGGGGCCGTAGCGCCTGCTCGCCAACAAGTTAACTCTCATCAAACACGGCATAACCCATTGAACTACGAATATTAATTGTAGGAGCTGGCTTGCTCGTGATAGAGCGCGAAGCGGTCATAATGGGTTGTCTCGGTCTCAATTGAAAGAACTGAGTCGCTGATTTTACGACTGCTGCGCAGCCGATCGCGAGCAAGCCCGCTCCTACAGTTGCCCGGTGTTTGCTGCGCGACAGCGCGGCGTCTGGACGACGGGCTCCCTATTATCAAACTACTTTTTAATTTTTTATAAACAAAGGTTGGCGCTGGGTTTCATACGTATATTAGGCCTCAGTGTTGCTGAAAAAAATGGTTCGCTTTTACAGCGAGGCACCTTTTTAACATCGGAGCGCCGAACCGCAAAAAAGACAACCCAAAACGCTTGCCCCGTCATGCGGGCCCTCGCTTAGGTCACTCCGGCGTTGCTCTGGGGGGCGCCATGAGCGGCCACTTCTGGCCGCGCACGGCATCCTTGCATCCTTGCATCGTTAACCCTGCGCAACGTTGCGTTCGGTCGCATGGTTTCACGAGGCCTCTTTCCGAAATTTGATATTCAATTCACAGGCGATCTATTGGCGGGCGATCATCTGTAAGAGCCAGGCCGCCCGCGACCTCGACGGCGTCGGCGCCAATGGCCGGATTTTTTTGTTGCGTTAGGGTGTCGTGGAAGGGCGGGCGGTTCATGAGAGTTGTCGCGAGCAGCAAGGCTGAGGTCGATAGAGCGAATGCCGCAGCGATGAAAAGTGGGGCTACCGACGATGGAACTCCTGGGGCGCGTCTGCAGTATGATCCTAACTATTCGCCGCCAATGTCCTTGATCCCTAAGGTTACATCCCTGAGATTGCCTACAAGAATTGGCGGCGCGGAGTGAATAATGTATGGCTTGAAGTGATTTTACAGCCGGTACTCCTAAAGTACCCTGTGTTTGGTGAACGACAGCGCAGCGTCGGATGGGAAGGTATCTCTTAAAGAAGTCTCGATGTTTGGCAATCTTATGAAATAGTGTCCACGCATAACTCGGTGAAACGCCCAGTAAGCTTTCACCTGATATCTAAAGGAAATGTCCATAAACCAAGCAGCAATTGTCAGTACTGACGTAGAAAATGTGTGCTTTCATGTAGTTGCTCACGATAGCAAAGATTCTTAACCACTATCTACAAACTATCGCAACGCGGTGCTGGCTTTTTGATATTCTCAGGCCTATGCTGCCTCCACAGACTTAGCAGTAAGCTGTAGAGTTCGAAATTAATGCATTTTGTCGGATTTATTATGCTGATGGTTCGGATCACTGACTTTGTCGAAGATGTTAAGTACTGCCTATCTTGTGCTATATCAATGCATTCTTTTGGCGTAATTGCTAATGCGTAAAGAGTTTAATATGGATATTTTATCTGATACACCACAGAAAAAAATCTGCTTTGTGGTTATGGGTTTCGGTAAAAAGACAGATCACAAAACGGGTAGATTGTTAAATCTAGATGCAACCTATCATGAGATAATAAAACCAGCCGTTGAAGAACTAGGCATAAAATGTATTAGAGCTGATGAAATTAATCACTCAGGTGTTATAGATAAAGAAATGTACGGCCTTTTGCTTTCTGCCGATGTCGTCATAGCAGATATTTCAACGAGCAATTCAAACGCGATATACGAATTGGGTGTTCGACATGCGTTAAAGAAAAACACTACAATAATAATGTCTGAAAAGTCTGGAATTCTGCATTTTGATTTGAATCACATAGCTACTATTCAATACGAGCATTTAGGTGAGGATATAGGATGCTCGGAAGCTAGAAAGGTTAAGCTTCGATTAGTAGAGTTATTAAAAACTACATTGACTTCTAATGAGGTGGATAGTCCTGTCTATACTTACATTCCCAATCTTCGCGTGCCTCAACTAACTAGTGAAGAGGTAGTACGATTAGTTGAATACTCCATCGAAGCAGAAAAAGATTGGCGTCGCATTTTTGGGAGTGCGGAGGCCGCCCTCACAAATGGCGAGTTTAATGAAGCCAAGAACCTATATCAGGCAGCGCTTTCGCTAAGGCCAAAAGATGAATACCTGATACAACGGTTGACGCTTTGTACTTATAAAGCGGAGATGCCTAGTGTGACAATGGCATGTATGAATGCCATGATCATATTGTCTGATTTAAACCCGGATGAAAGTAATGATCCCGAAACCACGGGGCTTGCTGGAGCAATTCATAAAAATATTTGGCGAGAAACCAACAAGGTGGAGTTTTTGGATGGAGCAATAGCGTTCTATAATCGGGGTTTTACGATTAAGAAAGATTATTATAATGGAGAGAATCTCGCAATTTGTTATTTGGAGAAAGCTAGCTTCTTGAAATTGAAAGATCTGTCAGACAAAGATTACTATGTTTATGAGTATTCTGCAAAAAAGACTTTTGAGGCTGTCTTCGAAATCGTTCGTAGGATAATTGAGTCAGAAAATTTTATTGAGAGAAATGATAAAAAATGGGTCTATGCGAGCGCAGCAAAATCCTCAGAATTTTTGGGGTATACGGAACAGCATATTTTATATACTGAGAAATTTAAGTCATTGTCTGATAACGCTTGGGACTTAGAAACATTTAATAAAAATGCTATCGTTAGTAAGGTCATTGAATAAAGTGAGTAAAAATTATAGTGTTTTTATTAGTCATCGATGGGATTATGGCAATCAATTAATTTCTTTAAAAAATCTCCTGAATAAGGAGGAGGGCTTGATTGCATCCTATGAAGAGGTGACGGTAGAACAGCCTATAAACTCAGAAAATTCCAGCTATATAAAAGGGGTTTTAAAAGGGAAAATACTCAACTCGGACGTTTTTATTGTAGTTGCGGGTATGTATACAGCTTACAGCGATTGGATGGAGTGGGAAATAAATACGGCTGTGAAAAATAATATTCCTGTTCTAGGTATCAAACCAAGATCTGCAAAGCGAATACCGTCGTTAGTTTCAAATAACGCTACAGAAATCGTAGGTTGGTATACGCCGTCTATAGTGTTTGCTATCAGAAAGTTAGCAAAGTAAATGTACTTTTAAGGCTGGTATACTATGCGGATCTTTAGCTATCTGGGACTTTACTTAGTTTGGCTTGGCAGTTGAGCATGACGCTTGTGCAAGTATGTATTTTTGAATACTATTCATACACGACTGTATTTGCGTCTAACGCCAATACAGTCATGGTGATTGTTGGCTCATTTTAGAACGGTATATCTTCATCTATGTGGGCATTTGCAGAGCTATCAATGACCTCGTAAGTAAGCTCTTCAAGTTCATCAAGTAATGTAGTCATGGAGGTCGATGTGCCCCGATACCTTTTAGCAATAAATTTTATCGGACTTGACATGTCTTTCATTATGTCCAGTGATTCCTGGTAGCCCCCGATAGTATTTGCGTCGTTATAATGTAACTTTATAAACGTTTCAAGAATACTTTCTATCACTTTAGGTGGGAATGGTTGACCCGTTTGTCTTGATGCAGCGCGCGATAAAAGTAGTATTTCATCTAACACTTCTCTATCAGCTCTCACTGGTCCATCAATTATTGTAATAGAGGAAAGAATTTCACTGATTTTTTCTTCAAGGTCCGGCCACCATTTGTCAAATACAACGTCAAGCGTTTTCGTCGGGAGTTTTTGATCGCCCAGTCTGCTATTAATAACGGTTATTAGTTTGTGGAAATCTAACCTAGTAAATTCTGTCGTCTGAAATTGCTTCAATGGACCTGCGAGGTCAGTATTGTTTATGCCGAATAAGATAGGGCATACAAAAGACTTATCTAAACTTTTGGATAACGCTCCTGCTTCAAAAAGCAACCAATCACTGTGGATGTTATCCCTCGTTACGCATAAAATTCCTAGCTCGGCGCTTGAAAGTTCTTTGGCGATGTCGCTTGCCCAGCGGCCACCTTTTTCAATATCCGAAGGCGTAAAATATGGCGTCACCAACTGTAGTACTCCAGGAAGCCAGTCTCGGATAGATTCTCCTAGGCGCTTGCTAACGGGGCCGGACCAACTGATAAATACCTTCATGAATTATTCCGCGGTGAAATTTCTAGTCGATGGTAGATGGTCGGCTTAATTTTTAGAAAGTTTGACTCTTTAGTAGTTGGGGAAAATAAGCCGCTATTCTGTTGTTGCCCGTCAAGACGTATACGGCGATCACCAGTTTATTCTAATATCTAAGTGTTACCTAAATGCAGCGTTTGCTTTATAGTCTTTAGTTTCTGAGTTATAGCTGAATTGACCTTGAGAACTTCTGCTAGAGACTTATAGTAGTGTGGTTTCGGATCCTTGTATTGATACAGTTAATGCCTTGATTTTGGTTAGCAAGGCATTCATTTGTTGTTTCGGGATTCGAGCGGATGTCTGCCGTTACTCTATTTCACTTTGTCTTGATACTCCATAAATGCTCGGCGAAACATCATGGGATTCGAAATTCCTGGAATAGGTGCCTGAGGGTTTCCGGCGCCAGATATTATGAGTGTTCCAAAATCAAACAGTCTGCCTAGTATTCCTTGGTTCACCTGAAGGCTTTCCACTTTAGATATAGTCAGTTCTATTGATTTTCTGCGTATGAAACCGAATTTGGCAATTACTCTTTTGTTGGTAAAAGCTAGCTCCGTCGATAGGTACCGAACTATTGCGACAATCCAAAGTAAAACCCCCACAAATGCAAATGGAAGTAGAATCAGACCCATAATGAATAGTGGCGACAGAGACCATAAGCTAATTTTCCCTGTGTAAATCACCAATTCATCTTTTATCAACGTGTTTTTAATGTAGCTTGACATAAAATCCCTTTCTCGCTGGTTGTGCTGCATGATTACAGTGGTCGATAAATATGCGGTCTAGTGTAAGGCAGAATTCTGCAAAATGATCCTCTGCGCAAAGCTGAGGTGCATTAGTTATGAAGGCAGAAGCTAAAGTCACGTTTATTTGCTAGTGGCGCAAAGCTACTATACTTTATGAGTTTTGGCTACTGGCCGATTGGGTGGATTAAGTTCAGCGATTGCCGTGTGTTCCAAACTCTTCGCCCGTTCCAACATTCCCTACCGCATCGGGCACCAACCTCAGCCCATGTAGGAGAGCGTCGTCATACATCGTGCGAAAGAGATCCAACCAGCAGCGGTCTTTGCCGGGCATAGTTTGGGCTAGCACCTCTTGGGACTACCGCTGATCGAAAGATCAGGAACACGCTTGCCCGCATGATCGTGAAGTGGGCCCAATGGCTGCTTCGGGTCCCACGGAAATATTGGGTTGCTGTTATTACGACTGCGGTGCAGGACCAGACGCGAGCAAGTTCGCACAATTGCATTGTGTTATCGGCCCAACAGCTTATCGTCGGAGAAGGGGCGGAATGTCCTACAGGAAGGGGGTGAGGTGTAAATTGTTGCCTAGTTAAACTAGGCTCACGCCCTGCTATATCAACATGTATGTAGCCGGTTTTTTGAACGCACACATTCCATCCGCCATCGAGATTCATCGCTTCGAACAGCCCGATCAACAGGCCGTGATTGACGTCATTCTGACCATTCAACGCGAAAAGTTTGGCATTCCGATCACGGTCGATGATCAGCCAGACTTGAAAGCCATTCCCGAGTTTTACCAATCTGGAACGGATGATTTTTGGGTCGCAAAAGCAAACGGCATTGTCGTCGGCACAATAGGGTTGAAGGACATCGGTTCTGGCCAGACGGCGTTGCGCAAGATGTTTGTCGCGACACCGTTTCGCTGGCGTGAGTACGGTGTCGCTGCGTTGTTGTTACAGCGGCTTTTGGCCGATTCCTATGACAACGGTGTGCGAAATATTTTCCTCGGTACAACGGCGAAATTTCTCGCGGCGCATCGTTTTTATGAGTAGCACGGTTTCAGCGAAATCAGCAAAGAGGACTTGCCCGCGAGCGTTCCGCTGATGGTTGTTGATACGCGCTTTTACAGCCTGAAACGCTAGCCAGTCGCCCCACCCATTACGAAAAATAACCAGGCTGGTCAATATCAGCGATCAGTCCGTGATGTGTTGGCTTCCACTCCAGCAGTGTTTGGGTGTGTTGGCTTGAGGTCGGGCTGTCCATGCCTGCGCACACCTTGAACCAACCAAAATGCTCGGCGGCTTCATCGGGAGGTTGCTGACGACGGGCTGTTTCAGACGTCGACCAATCACCTCGGCGATGTCTTTGAATGGCACGCCTTCTTCGCCGATAGCGCGGTAGCGGGCTCCGGCGGCACCGTGTTCGATGGCTAGCCGGTAGAGGTTCGCCGCGTCGAGGCGATGCACGGCGGGCCAGCGGTTGAGCCCGTCGCCGATGTAGCACGCAGCAACGGTTTTCCGGGCAAGCGCAATCAACAGCGGGATAAACCCGTGATCGCCTTCGCCGTGCGCCGTATGGATCACCGCCTCGCAGGCCGCCGCACCGTCGCGAAGGCGTTGCACATCCTCCAGCGAGCCATGCTGGATGTCAGTACCCATCGCGTTGAGTGCGGCGGCGCCCGCCTCTGATCGCGTCAGCCCCATTACGCGGTGACCCGCTTTAAGAAGCTGTTGCACCACCGCAGATCCGACAAAACCCGTTGCTCCAGTCACAAGGATACGCATCGCTAATCCCCTTGGTTAATGATGACCGATGCTCAAGTCTAGGCGCGGGATTGCGAACGAACTATGCGGTATCGTTCGTTTTATCTTTGTGATCGTTCGGAATTAATCATGGACCCGCTCTCAGACGTACTCTAGCCAGTATGTCGCGCACCAGCTTCACCCTGAAATTCAAGGAGAAGGTCGCGGTCTTTGCCATTGAATACCTGACGCGTTGGCGCATGACGGTGGCGGGGGACAGGTTGGTCAATTCCAGCACCTCGGTGTCCGCCATCGCGCGCTCGCTGGGGTATGAATCACAAAGCGCTTTCAGTGCGGCGTTCAAGCGGGTGAAGGGCTGTTCGCCACGTCAGTATGGGCCGGATGGGCAATCTGTTGGCGGTGCAGCGTTGGTGAATTAATACCGCCCCACGCCGGCCAGGCCTCCGCCAACACGTTGGCTACACGGATATTAAAAGGCGGCGCGAGGTATGAACTATCGCGGCGCGCCCTTCCCGAATAATCCGATCCCCCAATTAATCCACGATCCCTGCCGAGACAACGCCAGCCCGTTACAGTTGTTTGAACGCCAACCGGAACTCATGCAGCAACGGTTCGGTGTAGCCGCTCGGTTGTTCGCGGCCTTTGAACACCAGGGCGCACGCTGCCTGGAACGCTACTGAACCGTCGAAATCCGCCGCCATGGGTGTGTACAACGAATCCCCGGCGTTTTGCTGATCGACCACTGCCGCCATGCGCTTGAGGGTGTCCAGGGCTTGCGCTTCGCTGATCACGCCGTGGCGTATCCAGTTGGCCATGTGTTGGCTAGAGATTCGCAGCGTCGCTCGGTCTTCCATCAGGCCGACGTTATGGATGTCCGGCACCTTGGAGCAACCCACGCCTTGTTCTACCCAGCGCACCACATAACCCAGCAGGCCTTGGGCGTTGTTTTCAACTTCTTCACGAATCTGCTCAGGCGTCCATTTGGCGTCTGGCGATACCGGGATCGTCAGCAGGTCGTTGAGGATTTGCTCGCTCTCACCGGCCAGATCGACTTTTTCCAGTTCTTCCTGAATCGCCCGTACGTCAACCTTGTGGTAATGCAGCGCGTGCAACGTAGCGGCAGTAGGTGAGGGCACCCACGCGGTGTTGGCACCGGCTTTCGGGTGGCCGATTTTCTGTACAAGCATGTCAGCCATCAGGTCCGGCATTGCCCACATGCCTTTGCCGATCTGTGCCCGGCCGCGTAAACCGCACGCCAGACCAACCAGCACGTTGCTGCGCTCGTAGGCCTTGATCCACGGGGTGTTTTTCATTTCGCCTTTGCGCAGCATCGCGCCGGCTTCCATGGAGCTGTGCATCTCGTCGCCAGTGCGGTCAAGGAAGCCGGTGTTGATGAACGCAACCCGCGCCGACGCTTGCGCGATACTGGCTTTCAGGTTAACGCTGGTACGCCGTTCTTCGTCCATGATCCCCATTTTCAGGGTGTTGCGCGGCAGCTTGAGCAGGTCTTCGACACGGCTGAATATCTGCGCGGCGAATGCGATTTCGGCCGGGCCGTGCATTTTCGGTTTGACGATATAGACGCTGCCAGTGCGCGAGTTGCCGCGACGGGACAGGTCATGCAAGGCGATGAGGCTGGTGATCACGCCATCGAGAATACCTTCGGGAATCTGATGACCTTCGCCGTCGACAATCGCCGGGTTGGTCATCAAGTGGCCCACGTTACGGATCAACAGTAACGAACGGCCGTGAAGCTTCAGTGGGCTGCCGTCTGCGGCGATGTATTGGCGGTCAGCATTCAGGCGGCGAGTGATGGTTTTGCCACCTTTGACCAGGTCTTCAGTCAGGTCTCCCTTCATCAGGCCGAGCCAGTTGCGATACACCGAGACCTTATCGTCGGCATCAACGGCTGCCACCGAATCCTCGCAGTCGATGATGGTCGACACGGCGGCTTCCAGCAGTAAATCCTTCACGCCTGCTGCATCTGTCTTGCCAATGGCGCTGGTGGCGTCGAATTGAATTTCGACGTGCAGGCCGTGGTTTTTCAGGAGGATGGCGACAGGTTGAAACGCCTCACCTTGATAGCCGATGTATTTTTCCGGCTGCTTGAGGTGGGTTTGGCTGCCATCGGCCAGGGTAATCAGAAGCTTTCCAGAATCTATAGCGTAGCGCTGGGCGTCCAAGTGGGAGCCGCTGGCCAAGGGAGCTGCTTCGTCTAGAAAAGCGCGAGCGAAGGCCACGACCTTGGCTCCGCGTGCCGGGTTGTAACCGCTGCCTTTTTCCGCACCGTCGGTTTCAGCGATGGCGTCGGTGCCGTACAGCGCGTCATACAGCGAGCCCCAACGGGCGTTGGCCGCATTCAGCGCGTAGCGGGCGTTGACCGCAGGCACGACCAATTGCGGGCCGGCCTGGCTGCTGATTTCGATATCAACGTTGGAAGTGCTGGCCTGCACCTGTGCCGGTTGCGGCTGCAAATAGCCAATGGACGTCAGAAAAGCGCGATAGGCTGGCATGTCGCTGATCGGACCAGGGTGAGCCCGATGCCATGTGTCCAATTCGGTCTGCAAGCGATCACGCTCGGCCAGCAGCGCACGGTTCAGCGGCGCCAGTTCGTGCACCAACGCATCGAACCCGGTCCAGAAGGCGTCACGGTCCAGGCCTGTACCCGGCAGCACTTCGTCATCGACAAAGCGTTGCAGGTTGGCCGCCACTTTCAGGCGTTGGCAGTTCACAAAATCGGTCATGTCGGGCTCTCTTATTCAATTCGTAAAATAACCCCTGTAGTCGCTGCCACATGCTGCGTTCGCTAGCGCCTACAGGTTAAGCGACGATTACTTCAGGCAATCAGCACCGGCTTTAGCCACTTGAGCGTCCTGGTCAGCTTTGACCCCGGACACGCCGACGGCACCAATCACCTGGCCATCAACGATCACCGGCACGCCACCTTCGAGTGAGGTCAGCAATGGCGCGGACAGGAACGCATTGCGGCCGCCGTTGACCATGTCTTCGTAGCCTTTGGATTCGCGACGGCCCAGCGCTGAGGTGCGGGCTTTTTCCATTGCGATGTAGGCGCCAATCGGTGCGCAGCCGTCCAAACGTTCCATGGCCAATGGGTGACCGCCGTCGTCAACCACGGCAATCGAGACCGCCCAGTTGTTTTTCAGTGCTTCGGCACGGGCGGCAGCGAGGATTTGGCCAACTTCAGTCTGGCTCAATACGGCTTTGGTTTTCATCTGAATCTCCAAGAAAAACGTTATTAATCGATTAATGCAGCGCGTCTTCGACCAGTTCAATCCAGTGCCTGACCGGGGTTCGGCCAGCGCTGTCCAAATGGGTCTGGCAGCCGATGTTAGCAGTGACGATCATGTCTGGCTTACCGCTTTCCAGTGCGTTCATCTTGTTGTCGCGCAATTGCTTCGACAGCTCGGGCTGGGTAATGGAATAGGTGCCGGCTGAACCGCAGCACAAATGCCCGTCGGGCACGGCGGTCAGGTTAAAACCGAGTCGGGTCAGCACGCTTTCTACCGCGCCGCCCAATTTCTGCGCGTGTTGCAACGTGCAGGGGCAATGAAACGCCAGGCGCACATCGCTGCTTACACCAAGCTTCTCCAGTGGTTCATCGCGCAGCACTTCCACCAAGTCTTTGGTCAGGGCGCTGATTTTCAGTGCCTTGGCGGCGTAGGCCGGGTCTTCTCGAAGCAGGTGCCCGTAGTCTTTAACGAACGCGCCACAACCACTGGCGGTCTGGACGATGGCTTCGGCGCCGTTTTCAACGCTGGGCCACCAGGCATCGATGTTGCGCCGGGCGCGGTTCAAGCCGGCTTCTTGGGCATTCAAGTGGTAGTCCACCGCGCCGCAGCAACCGGCTTGGGCGATGGGCGTGACGCTGATGCCCAAACGATCCAGCACCCGAGCCGTGGCAGCGTTGGTGTTGGGTGACAAACCCGGTTGCACGCAGCCTTCGAGCATCAACACCCGACGTGCATGCTGTGAAGTCGGTCGCGGTCGGGCCGGGTGAATGTCCTTGGGCAGCTTGGCCTTGAGGGCGCTTGGCATCAGCGGACGAAAGGCCCGTCCTAGCTGAATCAGGGTTTTAAACAGCGCCGCGTTTGGGACCACGGCGCGTAGCCCGGTGCGCAGGAGCCGCTGGTTCAGCGGACGCGGCACGGCCTGGTCAACCACGGCGCGGCCGATGTCCAGCAGGTTGTGATAATTGACCCCGGACGGGCAGGTGGTTTCGCAGTTGCGGCAGGACAAGCAGCGGTCCAGGTGCAGTTGGGTTTTTGCGGTGACCTCGTTTCCTTCCAGCACTTGCTTGATCAGGTAAATACGGCCGCGCGGGCCGTCTAGCTCATCGCCCAGCAGTTGGTACGTCGGGCAGGTGGCGTTGCAAAAACCGCAATGCACGCAGCTGCGCAGAATGCTTTCGGCCTCTTCAGCGCGGGGCAGCTGTTTGGCTTTTTCGCTCAGGGTAGTTTGCATGGTCAGATCTCTGCGTACATTCGGCCCGGATTGAAAATCCCCTTAGGGTCGAGTTGAGCTTTTAACTGGCGATGGTAATGCAACAACGGCGTGGCCAGCGGCTGGAACGGGCTGTCGATAGCCCCGTGGCTGTAGCAGATTGCATGACCCCCGTTTTCGCTGACAACGGCGCGAATGTGCTCGGCGTCGGCATCGGATTTCAACCAGCGCTGAGCGCCGCCCCAATCGATCAACTGTTCGCCGGGCACTACCAACTCACCGGTATTGTTCGGCAGCGACAGGCGCCACAGGGTTTGCCCTTCGTCAAAAAAGCTCAGGCGCTGTTCGTTTAGGTCGCTCCAATACTGGGTGTCGAGCAATTCGCCGCCGAGGCGATCATGGGCAGCGGCCACCGAACCTTCGCCACCTTCCAGTCGCAGCCTGAGCACGCGGCCGTCATGGCTGGCGGCGCTTATGGGAATCGGTTGCTGGCCCCATTCGGCGAGCCTGAGCAGGGCGTGTTCGGTGTCCATTTCCAAGGCGATGCTGATGCATTTTCGCGGCTTGGGCAGGACCTTTAGCGAGACTTCGGTCAGCAGGCCCAGGCAGCCATAACTGCCGGTCAACAGCCGTGAAAGGTCGTAGCCGGCCACGTTTTTCATCACTTCGCCGCCGAAGCGCAAGTGCTTGCCCAACCCAGTAATCACCCGGGTGCCCAGCACAAAGTCACGCACCGAGCCTGACCACGGACGGCGAGGCCCGCTAAGCCCAGCAGCGACCATGCCACCCACCGTCGCGTCGTCGATGCCGTTTTGGCTGAAGCTCGGCGGCTCGCACGGCAGCATTTGTCCAGCCGCTTCCAGCGCGGCGTTCAGTTCGTGCAGCGGTGTGCCGGCGCGGGCGGTGATCACCAATTCAGTCGGGTCGTAGGTCACGATGCCGCGATGGGCGCGGGTGTCAAGGATTTCTCCGAACACTTCGCGACCCAAGAATGATTTGCTATTGCCGCCCTGAATCCGCAGCGGTGTGCCGTTTTGATAGGCCTGATTGACTTGTTCCAGCAGCGTGGCGCTGGCGTCGACATCGGACTTAGCGTGATCTTTATGAGCGAGCATTAAAAACGCTCCAGTTCGGGGAAGGGCAACTGACCCAAATGCACGTGCATGGCGCCGAATTCAGCGCAGCGGTGCAGGGTCGGTATGTTCTTGCCGGGGTTGAGCAGGCCGCTAGGGTCAAACGCTGCTTTCACTGCATGGAATAAGGTCAATTCGTCACTGTTGAACTGTGCGCACATCTGGTTGATTTTTTCGCGGCCAACCCCGTGCTCGCCGGTGATGCTGCCGCCAACTTTGACGCACAGCTCAAGAATTTTGCCGCCCAACGCTTCGGCGCGGTCCAGCTCACCGGGTTGGTTGGCATCGAACAGAATCAGCGGGTGCATATTGCCGTCGCCCGCGTGGAATACGTTGGCCACTCGCAGCCCATATTCTTCGGACAGCGCAGTGATGCCTCTGAGCACGCCGGGCAATGCACGGCGCGGAATCGTGCCGTCCATGCAGTAATAATCCGGCGACAAACGCCCGACTGCCGGGAACGCATTTTTGCGTCCCGCCCAAAACCGCACGCGTTCGGCTTCATCACGGGCCAGGCGCACTTCGGTGGCACCAGCGTTTTCCAGGACTCGGCGAACCCGCTCGCAATCGTCATGGACATCGGCTTCAACGCCGTCCAGTTCGCACAGCAGAATGGCTTCGGCGTCCACCGGGTAGCCGGCGTGAATAAAGTCTTCAGCCGCGCGGATCGCCAGGTTGTCCATCATCTCCAGGCCGCCGGGGATAATGCCTTCGGCGATAATATCGCCCACCGCACGGCCGGCTTTTTCCACCGAATCAAACGCGGCCAGCAGCACCCGGGCAACTTGCGGTTTGGGCAGTAACTTAACCGTGACTTCGGTGATGATGCCGAGCATGCCTTCGGAACCGGTGAACAGCGCCAGCAGGTCAAAACCCGGCGAGTCCAAGGCTTCTGAGCCCAGGGTCAGGCGCTCACCTTCCACCGTAAGGATTTCAACCTTGAGCAGGTTATGTACGGTCAGGCCGTATTTCAGGCAATGCACGCCCCCGGCGTTCTCGGCGACGTTGCCGCCGATGGAGCAGGCGATCTGCGAGGACGGGTCTGGCGCGTAATAAAGGTCAAACGGCGCCGCCGCCTGGGAGATCGCCAGGTTGCGCACGCCGGGCTGGACACGGGCGAAGCGCGCAGCCGGGTTGATTTCCAGAATTTGGTTGAAGCGCGCCATCACCAGCAACACGCCTTTTTCCAACGGCAACGCGCCCCCGGACAAACCAGTGCCAGCGCCACGGGCCACAACAGGGACCTGACGTTCGTGGCACAGCTTGAGCAGGGTTTGTACTTGCTCGATGCGCTGGGGCAAGACCACCAGCATCGGCAGGGTGCGATAGGCAGACAAACCGTCGCATTCGTAGGGTTTGAGTTCTTCCTCGCGATGGAGGATATCGAGGTCGGGCAGTTGCTCACGCAACGCCAGGTACAGACCGGCCTTATCAGAAGGGGGCAATACACCGTCGACGCGTTCGTCGTAAAGGATGTTCATGGTGGGCTGACAACCCTGCGTTGTTTTTTTATTGGAGATCGTATAGCTGATCCACTGACTTGCATCATTGGCTGTCAGCGCAGTACTGTCCATGACTTACGGGAGTGGTCGAACCAGTTTTTTTCACTCGATAATCATTGTTAATTTAAAAAATTGTTTTATTTCATGTAGTTAAATCTATTAACCGATTAAGGCGTTGTGATGTTTACGACTGGTCATACCAGTGGAGAGCCAGCATGAATACGTCCTCTGTGCCCCGTGCACCGCAGGTGGCCGATGTTGTGTGTGAGCGTATCGAACGCTTGATCGTCGACGGCGTGTTGAAAACCGGGCAGATTCTTCCTTCCGAACGGCGTCTGACGGAGAAACTCGGTGTGTCCCGAACGGCGCTGCGTGAAGGCCTGAAGTTGCTCCGCGCGCGGGGGATTATTGACACCGAGCAGGGTAAAGGTTCGTTCGTCGCGCAGTTGTCGGGCCATACCGCCACCTCACCGCTGATGCACCTGTTCGGTTCGCAGCCGCGCACGCTGTACGACTTGTTTGAAGTGCGCAGCCTACTGGAAGGGGAGTCCGCACGCTTGGCGGCCTTGCGCGGCACCGATGCTGATTTTGTGCTGATCACCCGCAGCTACGAAGCGTTGATCGCCGCCCACGGCCAACCGCTGGAAGCGTCGGGGCATGCGCGACTGGATCACGCGTTTCACCTGGCGATTTGTGAAGCGTCACACAATCCGGTGCTGGTACAGACCCTGCGTTCGCTGACCGACCTGCTGCTGAATACGGTATTCGCATCGGTCAACAACCTCTATCACCGCGAACCGCAGAAACGCCAAATCGACCGCCAGCATGCGCGGCTGTACAACGCGGTGACTGGACGGCTGCCAGAGCAAGCGCGCAAGGCGGCGATTGCGCACATCCAAAGCATCAGCGAAAACCTAAAGGAAATCGAGAACGAAGAGGACCGGTTGGTACGCTCGACGCTACGGCTGGAAGGCTGGACGTGATCGGCGCTTCTAGAATAGTCGGCGTTCTTCAACTTGACATTCCCCCTCCCTCTCCCGCAACTTACGCAATGCGTAATTAAATTACGAACATAAAAAAACGCGCAACGATGCAGGCAGCCCCGTGGACTTATTTACCTACTACCGCTCAACCTCCAGCTATCGGGTGCGAATCGCGTTGGCATTGAAGGGCCTGACGTACCGCTCGATTCCGGTGAACCTAATCCGCGACGGCGGTGAGCAGTTGGCGCCGGATTACCTCGCCATTGACCCCCAAGGCCGAGTGCCAGCGTTGCGGCTGGACAGCGGCGACGTGATCATTCAGTCATCAGCCATCATTGAATACCTCGAAGAGTGCTATCCGCAGCCGGCCTTGTTGCCAGCAGACTTGATCCAGCGCGCGCAACAACGAGCCGTTTCGGCCCTGATCGGCTGTGATATCCATCCGCTTCATAATGTCTCGGTACTGAAGCGTTTGCGCGAGCTGGGCAGTCCTGAGCCGGAGGTTATTGCCTGGATCGACCATTGGATTACCGAGGGTTTCAATGCCGTCGAAGCCCTTATCGGTGACGAAGGATTTTGCTTCGGTGAGCCGGGCCTGGCCGACGTGTTTCTGCTGCCGCAGCTGTATGCAGCTCGGCGTTTCAACGTCGACTTGACCGGCTATCCGAAGATCCGCCGAGTCGAGCACTTGGCGTTGCAACATACTGCTTTCCAGTCCGCGCACCCCGATGCGCAATCCGACAAGCCAGAGTGATCCCTTCAGCATGAGAATCCTGGGCTTACAGCTGATCTTCGGCGATTTCCTTGCCCGCAGCGTGCGTGGCATCCCTTGTGCGCCACCGTTGTAGAGAACGGCCTGTTTGCGTCTTTCATTCTCTACTGCAAGGAGCCATGTCATGGCTGATTCCCGCACCGATGTTCACGCTGATGTTTACGAGAACCCAATGGGCCTGATGGGCTTTGAGTTCATCGAATTTGCTTCGCCGATTCCCAACGTCCTGGAGCCCGTGTTCCAGATCATGGGCTTCACCAAGGTCGCCAATCACCGCTCCAAAAACGTGTCGCTCTACCGTCAGGGCGAGATCAACATCATCCTCAACAACGAGCCCCACAGCGTCGCGTCGTACTTTGCGGCCGAGCATGGCCCGTCGGTGTGTGGCATGGCGTTTCGGGTCAAGGATGCGCAACTGGCCTACAACCGTGCGCTGGAACTGGGCGCCCAACCGGTGGAAATCGCCACCGGGCCAATGGAACTGAGACTGCCCGCGATCAAGGGCATTGGCGGCGCGCCGTTGTACTTGATCGACCGCTTTGGCGAAGGCACTTCGATTTACGACATCGACTTCAATTTCATTGAAGGCGTGGAACGGCACCCGATCGGTGCCGGATTGAAATTCATCGACCACCTGACGCACAACGTCTATCGCGGGCGCATGGCCTATTGGGCGAACTTCTACGAGAAGCTGTTTAACTTCCGCGAGCTGCGTTATTTCGACATCAAAGGCGAGTACACCGGCCTGACCTCAAAAGCCATGAGCGCGCCGGATGGCATGATCCGTATCCCGTTGAACGAAGAGTCGTCGAAGGGCGCCGGTCAAATCGAAGAGTTTCTGATGCAGTTCAACGGCGAAGGCATTCAGCACGTCGCGTTCTTCACCGACGACCTGATCAAAACTTGGGACGCGCTGAAAACCATGGGTATGCGCTTCATGACCGCGCCGCCGGCCACCTATTACGAGATGCTCGAAGGGCGTTTACCGAATCACGGCGAGCCGCAGGACGAACTGCAAGCCCGAGGGATACTGCTGGACGGCTCGTCAGACGGCAGTGAGCGCCGATTGCTGTTGCAGATATTCTCGGAAACCCTCATGGGGCCGGTGTTCTTCGAATTCATCCAGCGCAAGGGCGATGATGGTTTCGGCGAAGGCAACTTCAAGGCGTTGTTTGAATCCATTGAGCGCGATCAGGTGCGGCGTGGGGTGTTGACGGCTGATTGAGCCTGCTAAAAAACCTGTAGGAGCCACCGTGTTGGCGAAGCGTTCTTCAAACCTCGCCAACAAGTTGGCTCTACAGATTTAAACGCTGAAAACTGCCGCCCATCCTCAGGCTTATATCCTGGGCGGTTTTCAGCAGTTTCTGCGCGGCCTGATCTTGTGCCTCGCCGTTGAACCCCGACGCCGATCCCACCACCGTTACCACCCCCGCCAGCCTATTGCCCATGGCGAAAACTGGTGACGACACGGCATTCACCCCCGCCATCAACATCCCGTGAATCTGATGCACCCCAGTGCTGCGGATGTCCTTGAGGTGTTTCTCAACGTCTTTCAATTGCCGGGCGTTCAGTTGGGCTGACTCCAGCTCACGCAACGCCGCTGTTTCATTGGCCGGTAGAAAACTGTTGAACACCAACCCGGTGGAAGAGCTGAGCAGTGGCAGCACCGAGCCGATCTGCGTCACCAGCGTCACCGCACCGATGGATTGTTCGACGTAGACCACGGTCGGTCCTTTATTGCCCCACACCGCGAGAAAACAGGTCTCGTTAAGGTCGTCACGCAGCGCAGACAGGTGCGGCGCAGCGGTTTTCAAGACGTCCAGTTGTCCGAGGGCCGCAAGCCCCACCAGTAAGGCTTCACGCCCCAAGCCATAGTGATTGGTGACGACGTTTTGTTCGGCGAAACCACTGGCGACCAACGCTTGCAGGTAGCGGTGAACCTTGCTGGCCGGCATGCCCACATGCTCAGCCAATTTCGACAACGAGGTCGCCGGCGCCAGCTCAGCCAGTGCTTTGAGAATGCCAACCCCGACTTCAGCCGCCTGGACTTTTTGCTGACGTGCGCCTGCTGGGCTTTCGATTTCCGCTGTCATGAACAAGTGTGCGCCGGTCTGGGAAGGCTGCTTTATAGCTTGACCTCGTCACAAACTCAAATTACGTTATGCGTAATCAGATTACGAAATGCCTGTAGGAGCCAACGTGTTGGCGAGGCTGCTTACGGGTTGCTCTGCATCGGGCGCTTCGCCAACACGTTGGCTCCTACAGAATTCAAACAGAGGTCGAGATGTTCACAGCCCACTCTATTGATTCCTTGGCCTACCAAAATGGCTTCGGTAACGAGTTCAGCAGCGAAGCCGTGCCGGGTGCGTTGCCCCTTGGGCAGAACTCGCCGCAGCAACATTCCCATGGCCTGTACACCGAGCAATTTTCTGGTACGGCGTTCACCGTGCCGCGTGCCGAGGCCCGTCGCACTTGGTTGTACCGAATAAAGCCGTCGGCGGCGCACCCTCGTTTCGAGCGGTTGTCGCGGCAGATCGTGGGGCAAGAGATTGGCCCGATTACGCCCAACCGGTTGCGCTGGGATGCGTTTGATATTCCATCAACGCCCACTGATTTCCTCGACGGCTTAATCAACCTTGCCAGCACGGCCGCTGCGGATCAGGCGGAGGGCGTCAGTGTGTACGTCTACTGCGCCAACCGCTCGATGGACCGGGCATTTTTCAACGCCGACGGTGAGTGGCTGATCGTCCCCCAATCGGGCCGATTACGCGTGATCACTGAGTTAGGCGTGTTGGACATCGAGCCGCAAGAAATCCTCGTGCTACCACGTGGGCTGAAATTCAGCGTTCAATTGCTGGACGCCAGCGCCCGCGGTTATGTCTGCGAGAACCATGGCTGCGCCTTGCGCCTGCCGGATTTGGGGCCGATTGGCAGTAACGGGTTGGCCAACCCTCGGGATTTTTTGACGCCAGTTGCTTACTTCGAAGACCGGGATGAGCCGGTGCAGTTGGTACAGAAATTTCTCGGTGAACTGTGGTCCACACGGCTTGATCACTCGCCATTCGATGTGGTGGCGTGGCACGGCAATAACGTGCCGTATAAATACGATTTGCGTCGTTTCAATACCGTGGGTTCAGTGAGTTTCGACCACCCGGACCCGTCGATTTTTACCGTGTTGACTGCGCCCGGTGCGGTTCAAGGCCAGGCCAATGTCGACTTCGTGATTTTTCCGCCGCGTTGGATGGTAGCCGAAAAGACCTTCCGGCCACCGTGGTTTCATCGCAATGTGATGAACGAGTTCATGGGGTTGATCGACGGTGCTTACGATGCCAAGGCCGAGGGCTTCGTGCCCGGTGGCGTGTCGTTGCACACTTGCATGAGCGCTCATGGGCCGGACAATGCCACGGCAGAAAAAGCCATCGCCGCCGAGTTGAAACCGCAGAAAATCGACAACACCATGGCGTTCATGTTTGAGACCGGCAAAGTGCTGCGCCCCAGCCGCCATGCCCTCGACTGCCCACAACTGCAAACTGATTACGATGCCTGCTGGTCAGGCATGGCCAAAACCTTTGATTCGGGAACCCAAGCATGACGCCTTCATTGAATACCCTTAGCTGGGTCACCAGCGCCAACGGTCACAGCGATTTCCCGTTGCACAACTTGCCGGTGGGTGTGTTCAGCCGAAACGGGTTAACCAAGCGCGGCGGCGTGGCCATCGGCGAGATGATTTTCGACCTGCGGGCGGCGCTGGAGGCGGGGTTTTTCAACGGTGCTGCGCGTGACGCTGCCGAAGCGGCCAGTCGTGATCAGTTGAATGACTTCTTCGCCTTGGGCTCGCCTGCTCGGCGGGCGTTGCGCACTGAGCTGTTGCACTTGCTGGATCATGCGAGCCCGCAGCTTTCACGTTTGCAGCCCTTAGCTGAAACCCTGCTGCACCCCATGGCCGACTGCGTGATGCATGTGCCAGCGCGCATCGGTGATTACACCGATTTTTACGTCGGGATCCATCATGCGATGAACGTCGGCAAGCTGTTTCGCCCGGATAACCCGTTGCTGCCCAACTACAAATATGTGCCCATCGGCTACCACGGTCGTGCCTCGACCATTTGTATTTCCGACACGCCGGTCAAACGTCCTAACGGCCAGACCTTGGCCCCCGGCGCTACGGTTCCCGAGTTTGGTCCGACTAAACGCCTGGATTACGAACTGGAAATGGGCGTGTGGATTGGTCCGGGTAACGCCATGGGCGAGGCGATTGCCATCGGCGACGCGGCCGAACACATTGCCGGTTTTTGTCTGCTCAATGATTGGTCCGCGCGGGATTTACAGGCGTGGGAATACCAGCCATTGGGGCCGTTCTTGTCCAAGAGCTTTGCCACCAGCATTTCCGCCTGGGTCGTGACGGCCGAAGCCTTGGCGCCGTTTCGCATGGCGCAACCGTTACGGCCAGTGGGCGACCCGCAACCCTTGCCGTATCTGTTCGATGCCGGCGATCAACAAGGCGGTGCGTTGGATATAGAACTGGAAGTGCTGCTGCTCACGCAGACGATGAAAGGGCAGGGTATGGCGCCGCAGCGTCTGGCGTTGAGCAACACGCAAAACATGTACTGGACCGTCGCGCAAATGGTCGCCCACCACAGCGTCAATGGCTGCAAATTACAGCCGGGAGATTTGTTGGGTACCGGGACCTTGTCCGGACCGCACACGGGGCAATTTGGTAGCTTGTTGGAAATCAGTGACGGCGGAAAAACTGCGCTGACACTGCCCAATGGCGAATCGCGACGCTTCCTGGAAACCGGTGATGAAGTGATCTTTCGCGCTCGCTGCCAGCGTGAAGGCTATGCCTCGATTGGGTTTGGCGAATGCAGAGGTGTCGTGCTTGGCGCTTGATTTTGGTGCCGTTCGAAACCGTTTTCGCAGGCAAGCCTGCTCCCACAGAGAAAGTGTTCCAAACAAAAACCGTCGGCAACGAGTAATCCTGTGGGAGCAGGCAAGCTTGCTCCCGCAGAGAAAGTGTTCCAAACAAAAACCGTCGGCAACCAGTAATCCTGTGGGAGCAGGCAAGCTTGCTTCCACAGAGGAAGTGTTCCAAACAAAAATCGTCGGCAACCAGTAATCCTGTGGGAGCAGGCAAGCTTGCTCCCGCAGAGAAAGTGTTCCAAACAAAAACCGTCGGCAACCAGTAATCCTGTGTGAGCAGGCAAGCCTGCTCCCGCAGAGAAAGTGTTCCAAACAAAAACCGTCGGCAACCAGTAATCCTGTGGGAGCAGGCTTGCCTGCGAAGGGGCCGAGCAGGTAGATCAAAATTCGCGGTTAAACCCATCCTTCAACGACCCGCTGCGCGGCAAAAAGCGCCCATGCCGATTGCCTTGGACTTGCCCGTCGGCATAGCTCAATTGCCCGTTGACCCACACGCCGTCAATGCCCTCGGCGGCGCGTTGTGGGTCGTTGAAGTCGGCGACGTCACGGATGCGCGCTGGGTCAAACAGCGTCAGATCCGCCCAGTACCCTTCGCGAATTTCCCCGCGTTCATGCAAACCAAAACGCGCCGCTGAAAGCCCGGTCATTTTGTGCACGGCGGTGTGCAACGGGAACAGGCCAAGGTCGCGGCTAAAGTGCCCCAACACCCTTGGAAATGCACCCCACAAACGCGGATGCGGAAACGGGTCTTCCGGCAAACCGTCAGAGCCGATCATCGATAACGGATGTGCCAGAATCCGCTGCACGTCGCTTTCGTCCATGCCGTAATACACCGCGCCCGCAGGCTGTAATGCGCGTGCGGTGTCCAACAATGACAGCCCCCACTCAGCGGCGATGTCGATCAAGTCCCGACCGCCTTGATCAGGATGCGGCGTCGACCAAGTAATGGTAATGCGGAACGCGTCGGTGACTTGCTTGAGGTCAAGTGTCGAGGAACTGGCGGCATACGGGTAACAATCGCAGCCCACCGGATGGGTGTGCGCAGCGCTTTCCAACGCCGCGAGCAGTTGCGGGCTGCGGCCCCAATTGCCGGCGCCAGCGCATTTCAGGTGGGAGATCACCACCGGTGCTTGGGCGTGACGCGCAATGCGGAACGCTTCGTCCATCGCCTCCAACACCGGCTCGAATTCACTGCGTAAATGGGTGGTATACAGCGCACCAAACGCCGTCAGTTCTTCGGCCAGTTGCAGCACTTCGTCGGTGTTGGCTGAAAACGCCGAGGCGTAGGCCAATCCAGTAGAAAGCCCCAACGCACCGGCCTCAAGGCTTTCGCGCAACTGGGTACGCATGGCAGCGATTTGCGCCGGGGTGGCGGTGCGGTGCAGATCATCCAGATGGTTGCTGCGCAAGGCGGTATGACCGATCAGCGCCGCGACGTTAACGGCGGGGCGGGCGGCGTCTACTGCCGCGCGGTAATCGTTGAAGCGCGGGTAAACAAACGCAGCGGCAGTGCCCAGCAGGTTCATCGGGTCCGGTGGCTCGGCCAACAAGCTCACGGGCGAAGCACTGATTCCGCAGTTGCCGACGATCACCGTGGTTACGCCCTGGCTGATTTTCGGCAGCATTTCGGGTGTGCGAATGACCACGGTGTCGTCGTGGGTGTGGACGTCGATAAAACCTGGCGCCAACACCCGGCCCTTGGCATCGACTTCTTCGCTGGCCGACACGTCATCAAGCTTGCCGATCCGTTGGATTCGACCTTGATGGACAGCCACATCAGCAGGGTAGGCCGGGCGGTTGCTGCCGTCGATGATCAGGGCGTTGCGGATCAATAAGTCATAGAGCATGTCAGTCTCTCTGTGGTCGAAAACCGTTCACGATACGCCTGCGGTGTCACCGCGATGGCCCTTAAAAAGCTGCGGCGCAAGGTTTCTTCCGTGCCAAAACCACAGCGGCTTGCGACGCGCTTGATGGGCAGAGTGGTGTCACCCAACAGCCGTCGTGCCGCTTCCACGCGAAGGTGTTCAATAGCCCGCGCTGGGGTGCTTGCGGTTTCAGCGCGGTAGTGACGGACGAAACTGCGCTCACTCATGCCGACCCGCTCGGCAAGCACGGCAACCGATAAATCCACGCTGAGGTTGTCAGCGATCCAGGCATGCAGTTCGGCGAAGCGCCCGGCGCTTTTCTGTAAAGCGAGGGTCGCGCTGAACTGTGATTGCCCACCGGAACGTTTGAGGAATACCACCAAATGGCGAGCGATCGCCAATGCCAGTTCATGGCCCAGGTCCTCTTCCACCAGCGCCAACGCCAGATCGATACCTGCCGTCACCCCTGCTGAGGTCCAGACCGCGCCGTCGTTGATGAAAATAGGATCGGGCTCTACCCGCAGCGTTGGATAGCGCAGTGCCAGTTCCTCGCAACGGCTCCAATGCGTCACCACCCGCCGTCCATCCAGCATTCCGCCCGCCGCCAGCAAAAACGCACCGCTGCACACCGACGCCAGTCGCCTTGCCGTTGTCGCTTGCCCACGTAACCAGCTCAGCAACTCAACGTTTTCAGCCGCCGCATTAACGCCCCGACCGCCCGCAATGATCAATGTATCGGAGGGGTCGTCAGCACCAGGTAACGGCGCGGTCAGCAATCCCAAGCCTGCCGATGAAACCACCGAATTCGGTTCGGCGGCGATCACCTGAGGCGCGTAAACCACCCCACGGCCTTGCTTGCGCATTAAATCGTTGGCCGTGGCAAATACTTGCAGCGGGCCGGAAATGTCCAGCAATTGCACGTCGGGAAAGGCCAATAGATGCACGGTTTTAAGTGGGGTGGTCATGGGCCGGCTCTGCGCTTGCGAAGCATATTGGCGGAAAATGTGGGGTATCTGGCGTATCTGCCAAAGGCTAGCGGACTATATTGATTTCGTCCATCGCCCACACCACGGCGTACTCAGAGAAGGAGGCATCGCATGGCGCTTCACATTGGTTTACTGGTATTTCCCAACGTGCAACAGCTGGACCTGACTGGGCCTTATGAAGTGTTCGCCTCGTTGCCTGAGGTGACCGTGCATCTGGTTTGGAAGACGCTTGCGCCGATTCGCTCCAGCACCGGACTGACCCTCACGCCCGATACTGTTTTTGAAAGCTGTCCGCCTCTGGACGTGATTTGTATTCCTGGGGGGAAGGGTGTCGATGCGTTGATGGAGGACGCCGAGACGCTGGCGTTCATTCAACGTCAGGCGCAGGGTGCGCGCTTTGTGACCTCGGTCTGCACTGGCGCATTGGTGTTGGGAGCGGCGGGTTTGTTGCGGGGCCGGCGCGCGACCACGCATTGGGCGTCACACGGATTGCTCGAAGCGCTCGGGGCGATTCCGGTGCAGGCGCGGGTGGTTCGCGATGGCAACCTGATGACAGGCGGAAGGGTCACGGCGGGGATTGATTTCGCGCTGACCTTGGCCGGGGAATTGTTCGGTGCGCTGGAAGCCCAAGCCACTCAATTGCAACTCGAATATGCGCCTGCGCCGCCGTTTAATGCAGGGCATCCCGAGACGGCGCCCGCTGAGGTACTAGCGTTGGCCGTCAAACGCGGTGCGGCGTCGCTGGCCAACCGTCAGCAGTTGATAGTGCGGGTTGCTGCCAGACTGCACAGCGCCTGAGCCTTCAGGCGCTGCCGGGCTCAAGAACACTCAATTAAAGGAAAACGCCACCGGAGGCTTCGATGCGCTGACCATTGACCCAGCCGTTGCCATCGGCCAATAGCATGGAAATCGCACCGCCAATATCGTCGGGTAAACCCACCCGGCCTAACGCGGTGCCGGAAGCGATGTGTTGATTGACCTGTGGGTTGTCACGCACCAGCCCGCCGCCGAAATCGGTGGCGATAGCGCCCGGCGCCAAGGTGTTGACCCGAATACCCCGTGGCCCCAGTTCTTGCGCCTGATAGCGGGTCAGCACTTCGATGCCGCCTTTCATCATTGCGTAGGCCGCTTTACCGATCATGGAAAAGCGGGTCAGGCCTGAGGAAATATTCACAATCCGGCCCTGATCAGCAATCAGCGGCAGCAGACGTTGGGTCAGGAAAAACGGACCTTTGAGGTGAATGTTCATCATCTGGTCGAACTGCTCTTCACTGGTCTCGGCAAAGCTGGCGTCCATGCCGGTGCCGGCGTTGTTAACCAAAAAGTCGAATGAATCCCGGGAAAAGCTGTTCTTCAGTGCATTGCTGACCGATGAGCCAAACGCGGCAAACGAACTGCTGTCGCCGACGTCCAGTTGCAGCATGACGGCGCGGCTGCCGAGGCCCTCGATTTCGCTGGCGACGGCTTGGGATTCGGCGCTGTTGCTGTGAAATGTGCCAATGATGTCGATGCCTTGGGCGGCGAGGTGCAGGGCGGTGCTTTTGCCCAGGCCGCGGCTGGCGCCGGTGATGAGTGCGATTTTACGGGTCATTGTGCGTTCCTTTTGCTGAAGGGTGATGCGGTGGACGTAGTGTATTTGTCCGCCGCTGCATGATAAACAGGGCTAGATCGGAATCACTGATCGGATAATTCGAACAATCCAAGGGCTGGCGATGAACAAACTTGAGTTATTGAAAACATTCGTCAGGGTCACCGAGCTGTCGAGTTTTACTCAAGCGGGGGAAAGCCTTGGCCTGCCGCGATCAACGGTTTCCGAACACGTGCAAGCGCTGGAAGTCTTGATGGGCACGCAGTTATTGCACCGCACCACCCGCAAAGTGCAGGTCACCCAAGACGGCTTGGTATTGTATGACCGTAGCAAAAGTTTGCTGTCGAGCATGGACGAACTCGAAGGTTTATTTCGGCAGGAGGGCGCGGTATTGGCCGGACGTTTGCGGGTGGACATGCCCAGCTCATTGGCGCGCAAATTATTTATGCCGCGGCTGCCTGAGTTCGTTGCCCGTCATCCGCAAATCGATTTGGAAATCAGCAGCACCGATCGGCGGGTTGATCTGGTGCGGGAAGGGTTTGATTGTGTGTTGAGAGTGGGTGCACAACCGGATCAATCGGTTATCGCACGGTCGATTGGGCGGGTCACGATGATCAATTGCGCGAGCCCAAGCTATTTGCGTAGGTATGGGGTGCCGCACACCCTCGACGACTTGGCCCGGCATCGCTTGGTGCATTACGTGGGGGTCTTGGGCGCCCGCTCAGATGGATTTGAATACCTGCACAACGGCAAGGTGCGGCGAGTGCCGATGGCGGGCTGTATCACGGTCAATAACACCGAGACCTACGAATCTGCCTGCCGTGCGGGCCTTGGTCTGGTGCAGGTTCCACGGATGGGCGCGCGTGAGTTTCTGGCCAGCGGCGAATTCGTGTCGGTATTACCTGATTACGTGCCCGCGCCAATGGAGGTGTCGCTGCTCTACGCCCGGCAACAGCACATACCGGAGCGGCTCAGGGTGTTCATGCAATGGCTGGAGGTATTGTTTCGCGAGCACGCGCAGGATGCCTGAGCGTTTATGCCTATTTTTAGGCGGCTGTCGGGATTTCGTACCAGCCCAGGAACAGGTCCAGGGTGGATTCAATCACCGAGCCCTGAACCCCTGGAACCAACGTTTCGGCGCCCAGGGTGATCTGCGGCCAAAACGCGAACGCTTTCATCAACGCGTGAATCTGAGTCGCGGCGAAACTGGGATCAACTGCTTTGAAACGGCCGTCCAGTTGCGCGGCGCGAATCCAGGCGTTGAAGCTTTCTTCGCGCTCATTTAACCGCGAGACCATGTTCTGCGCGCGCTCCGGGGAGTGAATCGTGGCGGCAATGGCCACCCGGGCCAGGTCGATGAAGTTGCTGTCAGCCAGCGTCCGCATTTTCGACTCCAGCAGGGCCTTAAGCTGATCGCGCAGAGGGAGCTCAGGGTGGTAAGTCATGTCTTGCAGCTCAGTGCTGCTGGTCCACAACTGCTGAAGGATTTCGGAAAACAATTCCTCTTTGCTTGGAAAGTGGTTGTACACCGTACGTTTGGACACCTCCGCTAACGCGGCGATTTTGTCCATGCTGGTGACTTCAAACCCATTGACGCGAAATTCGGCAATGGCCGCCTGAACAATGGCTTCGCGTTTTCGGTCGGTCAGGCGTAGGGGCGCTTTCATAAAAATTCGCTTCAGACGGGCGGATTGAAAAAATTACACTTGGTAGTTTACTTGTCACCAGAGATGTCGCAAGCTTAAAACTACACTGTGTAGTGTAGTTCTGCACCTGAAACGTTCTACCGGTCATCCTCGTTCATCAAGATCCAGGAACCTCATCCTGCTCCTTGGAGTCAGCTTTTCATGACTAATACATTGCATTCCGCTAAAGCCGCCGCTCCGGTGATGGATTCTTTGCAGCAAGAAGGGCGCTACCGCAATCACGCACCGACGCACCGACTGGGGTTTCTAAAAACCTTGCGCGTGTTCTGGATGGCGTTCTTCGGCAAGCCCGCACACACCCGTCCAGCAGGCGACATCCCGGTGCAGCCGCTGTCCCGTCAGCAGTTGCTCGCGGCGCCCAATAACAGCGTATTCCGCTTGGGGCACTCGACCATATTGCTCAAACTGCGCGATCAATTTTGGTTGACCGACCCGGTGTTTGCCGAGCGCGCCTCTCCGGTGCAATGGGCCGGGCCGCAGCGATTCCATCAGCCGCCCATCAGCCTCGAGGAACTGCCGCCGATCAAAGCCGTGATTCTTTCGCACAACCATTACGACCACCTCGATCACATGGCGATCAAGGCGTTGATCCACAAGACCGAACATTTTCTGGCGCCCACTGGGGTGGGGGACACCTTGATCGAATGGGGCGTGCCGGCAGAAAAAGTACGGCAGCTGGACTGGTGGCAGTCCACTGAAATTGGCGGTTTAACCTTTGTCGCTACACCGTCGCAGCACTTTTCCGGGCGTACGTTACTCGACGGCAACAAGACGCTGTGGGCGTCGTGGGTGATGATTGATAACGGTCAGAAAATTTTCTTCAGTGGCGACAGCGGGTATTTCAAAGGTTTCAAACAGATCGGTGACCGCTTTGGGCCGTTCGACCTGACGCTGATGGAAACCGGCGCGTACAACGTCGATTGGCCTGACGTGCACATGCAGCCCGAGCATACCCTGCAAGCACACATCGACCTGCGCGGCCGCTGGCTATTGCCGATCCATAACGGCACCTTCGACTTGGCCATGCATGCCTGGCACGAACCTTTCGATCGTATTCTCGCACTGGCTTGGGAAAAGAATATCGCTATCAGCACGCCGCAGATGGGCCAACCGTTCTACCTGGACTACCCCACCCGCGGGCATGCCTGGTGGTTAGGGGTTAAAGGGGTGGTTGAGACAAGTGCGGGCGATGGTGAGGCTCACGGGGTTCGAGGGCTGTAGGGGATGTTTTTGTGTGGGTCGAGGTTGCAGCGTGTCAGGACGGAAGCCTTCCCGAATAAATTCGGTCCCACAGTTTTGGTGCTGCACAGATTCTGTAAGAGCTGCCGAAGGCTGCGATAAGGTCCGAAGGACCTTCGCCAACAAGTTGGCTCCTACAGATAGTTGCCCGCCCATCAATCTCCTGCGAATTGAGTATCAAATTGCGGAAAGCGAAACCATAAGTTCAGCAACCACAAAGGCCGGATATACACCCTCACGCCATCCCATTCCGGCCATAGGTCATGAACGCCGGCCGTTGACTCAAACGTTCGTAATACGCACGAACCGCCGGAAATTCCGCGTGTTGCAATGGGGTTTCGTACCAGCGATTCACCGACAACCCCAGCAGGATGTCGGCCAGGGAAAATTGCTCGCCCGTGATGTAACCCCCCGTGGCTTCCAGCGCCTGATTGAGAATTGCGATCTGCCTGGCCCAATCGCGGCAGGATTCGGCGATGGCGTTTGGATCTTGAGACGTCGGCATATTTCGCACCAAACCCGCATTATTACGAAAGATCCTTGGGATCGGGTGGGGTGGTGGGGCGCGGTTTTTCGCCCTCTTGGTTGAGTTTTTTATTGCGCTCGCCCACATCACCGACTTCTTTAGGCGTTTGAGCAGCGTCACTGCGTGTGGTGTTTTGAGTCATGGTGAATGTCTCCTCGATTAATCACTGGCTGATGGAGCGAATCAACCGCCGAGCTTCGTCTACCGCCAGCGGCTGCTTCATTCGTTCTGCAAATAACGCCATCGCCCGTTGGTATTGGCAGGCGACGATGGCGGCGACCATGCCGTTTTGACTCAACAGGGCAATGAAATTGTAGTGTTCTGGCGAGCCTTCAAAAACGATGTTGTCCCAGGTTTCAGCGTGGCCCAGGTAATCAAAGCGTTTGCCAAAGTGGTAAGTCCAGAAGAACGGCACGTCAGCGTATTGTTCATGCGCCCCGAGCATGTTGTGCGCTGCGACCCGGGCCTGTTGTTGGGCCAGCCGCCAATGTTCGATGCGATGCGGTTTGCCCGACAACGGAAAGGTAACGATGTCGCCCGCCGCCCATAAGCCCTCGGCAACCTGCATGCCCGCGTCCACCCGCAATGAGCCGTCGTGCTCGCGGTTGACGCCCTCGACCCATTCGATTGCCGGGCTGACACCGATGCCAATCAACGCTAATTCAGCGTCAAGCCGCTCGCCGGTATTCAGCACCACCGTCTCAAGATTCCCGGTGCCTTCAAAACGCGCCACATCAACATGGCTGCGAAACAGCACGCCGTTTTGCTCGTGCAGGTGACGAATAGCGCGGCCGATGCGGTCGCCAAACTGCGCAATGAACGGCGCTTCATGGCGCGCCAGCACCGTCACCGACATTCCGCGTTTGCGCAACGCCGAGGCGGCTTCGAGCCCTATAAAGCTGTCGCCGATAATCACCGCTTGAGCGGAGGGCGGCGCCGCTTGCAGAATCCACTCGGCGTCTTGCCGGGTGCGCAGCAACAACACTTCTGGCAAATCGGCGCCGGGCACGTCCAGCGAATGGGGTTTTCCGCCGGTGACCAGTAGCGCCGCGTGGTACTCGATAGGCTGCTCGTCAGCCTCGTTGACACGCACGGTCAGGCGTTTGGCTGAAACTTCCAGCCGCGTGACCTCGCCGTGAATTCGCTCGATACGCTGCTGGCGGTAAAACGCTTCATCGCGCAGTGGAGGGATTTTGTCCGGTTTCATGTCGCCGGCGATGACAAATTTGCTCAGCGCGGTACGGTCGTAACCGGGCTGGAACTCACGGTCGATCAACAGTAGACGACCCCCAAAGCCTTTAGCCCGTAACGCGGCAGCGGCTGCAGTTCCGGCAGCTCCGGCACCGATGATCGCAAAGCAACGCTCATCGTTCACCACGGCAGCGGACGTGGGCAGGGGCCGGTCGTCTATTCGCACTTCGCCGTCCACGACGTACGCCGGGTAGCGCAACAGGTTATCCAGCGCGGGCGGTTCGCACAACGTGCCGTCCTCAATCGAAAACGCGCCTTTATGCCACGGGCAAATCAGCCTGCCGTTGCACACCGCGCCATCAGCGAGCGGCGCGCCAGCGTGGGGGCAGCTCGCTTGATAAGCACGGACCTGGTTGCCCATCCTCAGCAACAGAAATGTTTGCTCGCCAATTTCAACCTGGGTGCCCCGGTCATGACGCAGGTCGGCGAAACGGGCGACTGGATGTATGGCCATGGACGTTCTCCAGACAGGCTATTTCCCTTATGAGTCAGCGTGTTTAGTGAGGTTCAGTGCAAATGAGCGCTGCCGGCCTGCAACTTGGCTACGTTCGTCGGAGAAGTGCCACATTCGTTTGGAGGGAAGCCAAGGCGTACCTGATCTCAAGGGGTTTTAGGGTCAGGTATTCACGGATTTCCCCTAAAGATGCATTGAGCTCAGTCGATAGCTCGTTAGCTGTCGTACGACATCCTAGGTCAGCGTCCTACCTCCCAAAAACAAAGAGTCTACGGTCATGAACCTTCGCAATTTGACCATCGCCCGCCGCGCGGGCCTTGGTTTCGCTTTGATTTCCCTGCTGGTTGCGCTGCTTGGTTGGTTTGCGTTGATGCAAATGTCGACGATTCGTCAGAGTGAAGTCGCGGTTGAAAGCAAATGGATGCCGAGCATCCGGGTGGTGAATGACATCCGTGAATTGATGCTGCGCATTCGGACTATTTCTCTGCGCATGGCGTTAGACCCTGACCCTGGTCACCTCAGCGAATACCGCAGCCAAATGGACGTGCGCAATCAGGACCTGGCAAAAAAACTCGACACCTTCGCGGCCTTCGTCAGCGCTCCGCAAGAGCGGCAACTGACGGATCAATTCAAGCTGACGTTGGCCGATTATCAGCGCGGCATTGCTCAGTCTTTTGCCTTGGCCCAACAAAATAATCCACCGGCGCTGATCAAGTTGCTGTTGGTCGACATGAAGCAAATCGTCGATGGCTCCGGCAAACAGCTCAGCGACTTGAGTGACTTCTACGCCAAACAGGTCGATCTGGAAGGCGTTAACGCTCAGGCGCAATACAGCCATTCAAGCAACGTAGTGCTGATTTTTGTGGTTGGCGTTGCGTTGGGCACGATTGTATTGGCTTGGTTGCTGACCCGCAGCATCGTCGGGCCGCTGGAAGAGGCGGTTATCGCCGCCGAGCACGTGCCCAAAGGCGACCTGACCCAGCGCATTCGCATCGTCGGTAAAGACGAGGTAACCCGGTTATTGCAGGCGCTGGAGCAGATGCAAAGCAATTTACGCACGACGCTGCGTCAGATCGGCAATTCAGCCACGCAGTTGGCGTCGGCCTCCACTGAACTGAACTCGGTGACCGAGAACAGCAACCGTGGCCTACAGCAGCAAAATGCTGAAATCGAACAGGCGGCGACGGCGGTCAACCAGATGACCTCGGCGGTTGAAGAGGTGGCGCGCAACGCCGTCTCGACCTCCGAAGCCTCCACCCAGTCCAACAACTCGGCCATGGCCGGGCAAGCGCGGGTCCTCGACACGGTGCAGGCCATCGAAGCCCTGGCCAGCAACGTAGAAAACACCTCGACGCTGGTGCAGAGCCTGGCCGATCAATCCCAGGACATCGGCAAAGTCCTCGACGTCATCCGCTCGATTGCCGACCAGACCAACTTGCTGGCCTTGAATGCGGCCATTGAAGCAGCGCGGGCGGGTGAATCGGGTCGTGGTTTCGCGGTGGTGGCCGATGAAGTGCGGGCCTTGGCGCACCGCACCCAGCAATCAACCCTTGAGATCGACAAAATGGTCACCGCCATGCGCAGCGGTTCGGCGCAGGCGTTGGAGTCGATGCACACCAGCCGCGAGCGGGCCGGGTCAACCTTGCAACTGGCAAAAGGCGCGGGGGAATCGCTGACTGACATCACCCACTCCATCAACCAGATCTCCGAGCGAAATATGGTGATCGCCAGTGCCGCCGAAGAGCAGGCGCAAGTGGCTCGGGAAGTGGACCGCAACATCGTCAATATTCGCGACCTGTCGATGCAGTCCGCTACGGGTGCACATCAGATCAGCGTTGCCGGTAACGAGCTGTCGCGTTTGGCTGCCGAACTGAATCAAGTGGTAACACGCTTCCACGTCTGACCGGTGACGCTGGGTGACATTCCTGTGCTTGCACCCGGCAAGCCTCAGCACGCATGATCTGGCCTTTGCTGACGGCGTCACGGTCAGCGGCCGAATCGGTTTGTCACGGAGGCTCTGTCGTCGATGGAAGAGGTAAATCACGGTTTTAGCAGTTGGTTGCAGGCCCCGGGGCATGCGGCGTGGTTGGCGCAGGAAGGCATTCGATTGTTGGCGTTCGCCAAGGCCGCAAAATTACCCCAAGGCTTCGGCAATCTGGACGATGAAGGGCATCTGCCCGAGCACGCTCGAGCTGAAACCATGAACACTGCGCGCATGACCCACAGTTTTGCCTTGGCGCACATCGCCGGTATTCCGGGCTGTTCGGCGCTGATCGATCATGGGATTGCGGCGCTCCGTGGTCCGTTACGCGACGCCGAGCATGGCGGCTGGTTTGCCACGGCGCTGGCGCAAGGCACTGACGACGGGAAAGCTGCCTACCTGCATGCCTTCGTCGCACTGGCAGCCAGTTCAGCGGTTGTTGCCGACCGACCCGGTGCAAGCGAGTTATTGGCGGACGCCATCGACGTTCTGGAAACCCATTTCTGGAGCGCCGAAGAAGGCGCGTTGCGCGAATCCTTCGCCCGGGACTGGAGTCATGAGGAAGCCTATCGCGGCGCCAACAGCAACATGCACGGCACCGAAGCCTTTCTGGCACTGGCGGATGTCACCGGCGACAGCAAATGGCTGGACCGCGCGCTGAGCATTGTCGAGCGGGTGATTCATACCCATGCCGCCACCAATGGCTTTCAGGTGGTGGAGCATTTCAGCCTGGATTGGCAGGCCTTGCCGGACTACAACCAAGACAATCCTGCGGACGGCTTTCGACCTTTTGGCACCACGCCGGGCCATGCCTTCGAATGGTCGCGGTTGCTGCTGCACCTCGAAGCGGCACGCCGCCAGGCGCAACTGCCCACACCGGATTGGTTACTGGAAGACGCCACATTATTGTTCGACGGCGCCTGTCGGTATGGCTGGAACGTCGATAACGCCCCTGGAATTGTCTACACGCTGGACTGGCAAAACCGTCCGGTGGTCGGTCACCGTCTGCACTGGACCCACGCCGAAGCCTGCGCGTCGTCAGCGGCGTTGTTGCAACGCACCGGCGAAAAGCAGTACGAGGACTGGTATCGGTTGTTTTGGGAATTCAACGAAACCTACTTCATCGACCGCATTCACGGCAGCTGGCGTCACGAGCTAAACCCACAAAACCAGCCCAGCGCCGATATCTGGCCCGGCAAACCGGACCTGTATCACGCCTACCAAGCGACGCTTTTGCCGTTGTTGCCGTTGGCGCCGAGTTTGGCCACGGGGCTTGCTCGGTTGGGGTGAGACCTGAGATCGACGGCCGCGCTGTCGCACAGCAAACAACTGTAGGCGCGCGCTTGCCCGCGATCGACTGCGCAGCGGTCGTAAATCAGGCAACTCGGTTGTTTCAGTGAAATCGAATCAGCCCGTTGGGACCGCTTCGCGATCCATCGCAGCCTTCGGCACCTCCTACAGAAATCTGTGCAGCGCCAAAAACCGTGGGACCGAATTTATTCGGGAAGGCTTCAGTCGTGACACGCTGCAACCTCAAACCACACAAAGTGCCAACCAGTTTGCTGCGCGACAGCGCAGCGTCGACGACGTGGCGGACCCTCCTACAGAACATCCGCCAGTGCTCACTCAATCGCCAATTCAACCCACGTCGGCGCATGGTCGCTGGCGTGGGGCAGGTCGCGGGGCCAGCGGTCGACGCCGGCGTTTTTCAAGCGGGGCGCAAGTTCGGCGTTGAGCAGCAGATGGTCGATGCGCAGGCCAGAGTTGGTCTCCCAGTGCTTGCGAAAGTAATCCCAGAAGGTATAGATCCGCTCATCCGGGTAGCGGGCGCGCAAAGCGTCGGTCCAGCCCTGAGCCAGCAGGCGCTGAAAGCACTCGCGGCTTTCGGGCTGTAACAGCGCGTCTTTCAGCCATGAACGGGTGTTGTAAATATCTTCGTCGGTGGGAATCACGTTGTAGTCACCGGCCAGCACTACCGGGTGGCCGCTGTCATACAAGCCCGCAGCGTGCTCGATCAACTTTTCAAACCATGCCAGTTTGTACTCGAATTTCGGCCCCGGCTGCGGATTGCCGTTGGGCAGATACAAACAACCCACGATGACCCCATGCACGGTGGCTTCCAGATACCGGCTGTGGGTGTCTTTTTCATTGCCCGGCAACCCGCGACGAATCTCCAGCGGGTCCATGCCTTTGGCCAGGATCGCCACGCCATTCCACGATGATTGCCCGTGCCAAATCGCCCCGTAACCCGCTTCACGAATGTCATCAATGGGGAAGGCCAAATCGGTCGCCTTCAGTTCCTGCAAACACACCACGTCTGGTGCTTCACGCGCCAGCCACGCCAATAGAATGGGCAGCCGTGCGCGAATGCCGTTGATATTAAACGTAGCAATCTTGAGCAGATTCATTGGCGGCGTCTCAGTGGGCGGATCTCAGTGATTTGAGGGGCACCGCCGCGAGAGATTCAATGTGTCACGCTGACCGCGGCGGTCTTTTTTTCCGTCAGCCGAATGATCTGCCGGGCAAAGAAGCCGCCGCTGACGATAACCCCAAACAGCCGCAAGGTTTGCATCGCCAGCACAAAACCAACGTCCGAGTGGGTGTCCATGGCGATGATCGCCATAGAGTCCAGACCACCGGGGCTGGTGGCGAGGTAAACCGAGAGAAAGTCTTTGTTCATCCATTCGGCAAGCAGCCAGGCCGACAGCGAACACAGCAGGATCAACAGCAGCGAGCCGAGAATCATCGCGGGTAAACGTCGCCACACATACAGCACGGCGGGCCGGTCAAACCGCAGGCCGATGTAGCAACCAATGGCGCCGTAAGCAAAGGCGAGCAGCCAATGCGGCAAGTTGATTTGCAGCAATCCGCTGAGCTGCAGCGCGCTGCCGATCAACAGCGGCAGCAGCAGCGCCCCCGCCGGGATTCTGGAACTCAGCCCGACACCGACCACAATCGCCAGCACGCTAAGGGCAATACTGAGCCAGTCGGAACCGTGGGAGACCGCCGCGCTGGCCTGCGCCACTGCGACGCCAGTGTCTGCACCGATCAAGTGGCTGACCAATGCGCCCAGCATCACCACGCACACCACTCGCACGTACTGCATGGTCGCGACCACCCGGGAATCAGCGCCGGACTCTTCGGACATGGCGACCATCGCCGACGCCGCGCCAGGCGATGTACCCCAGGCGGCGGTGCTACCGTCGAAGCCTGCATAACGCACCAAAACCAAACCGACGACGCTACTCAGCAGAATCGTTAGCACCGTGGCAAATAGCATGAAGTGCCACGAGTGAGCGACGGTCGCCAGTACCGAAACGGTCATGGCATGCGCCACCAGCATGCCCACGAAGCCTTGGCCTATGCGAAATGCCTGCTTATGAAGACGGATGGACGCGCCACAAACACCGAACGCGATGGCAACCAGCATGGGCCCGAGAAATAGCGCGGCGGGGATATTCCAATATTTGAGGAGTTGGCCAGAAGCGCCAGCCAGTGAGATCAAACCAAGCCACTGAACGTAAATCGGTTGGGTATGCAGCGAAAAATCTGACACGCGAGACACAGAGTTTCTCCAGAGCATCGGTTTTCCTCGTGGAATATTTACCAACGCAGCGCATGCAGTATCGACAGCTCAACCGATCAAGTCTATTTTCTAATAGTCATGAATCGATAACTTTGGTTGATCAATATGGACCTGCGAGACCTCACGTATTTTGAAACCATTGCCGAGTTGGGGCACTTGGGACGCGCGGCGCAGAAGCTCAACCGCAGCCAACCGGCACTGACCAAAAGCATTCAGCGATTGGAAGAATCGTTCGGCACCAAACTGTTCCAGCGCGATGGTCGACGGATCAAGCTGACGCCGGTGGGGGAGTTGCTCCAGGCGCGGGGCAAACAGTTGCAACAAAGCATCGCCGAGACCCAACGCGAAGTGCGCGATTTCGCCAGCGGCGTTGTAGGTAACATTCGCCTGGGTTGCGCGGCGACCATGGCCGAATACCTGCTGCCTGAACTGACGGCGACGCTGTTGCAGCGTGCTCCGGACATCACGCTGAAACTGGTGATTGGCCAAGATGACTTGTTAAGTGACCTGCTTCGCTCCGGGCAACTGGACATGATCATTTGTCCGTTGATCACCCGCGACGAACAATTCGTCAGTTTTCCGGTATTGGAAGATGAAGCAGTAGTAGTGGCCAGTCACAACCATCCGATTTTCGCGACCCAGATTCAGATGAGCGATTTGTGCAATTACCGATGGATATTGCCGCCTATGAGCGTGTCGTCACGGCAGTGGGTGGACGCGGCGTTTCGCGCTAATCAGCTGCCGGTGCCGTCGGTCCAGGTTGAAACTAATTCGATTTCGCTGCTGCCACGGCTGATCGCTCAAACCAATCTGTTGAGTTTCATCGCACGGGAGACGCTGGAATTCGGTGCGGGCATGAAGCATTTACGCGAAGTACCGCTGGCGCAAACCACGATGAAACGCACCATTGGCCTGACATTGCGCCTTGGCGGCTATTTGTCACCGGCGGCGCACTCCATGGTTCAGATGCTGCGCGACAGCAATGGGCACTTTTTTAACGCCGACTGATGGGGTTAACCTGTAGTCAAACCTCTGTGAGCCAGGGAGACACACCTGATGAATACAAACACCTACTTGAGCACGCACACTCAGGCGTTACCTTTTATGTTTGGCGGCGATCAATCGCCGCTCAACGATTCCGACGCCGATGAAGACGACACTTATGGCGGCTACGGCGGTGACGTCGATATCGATCTGGAAGACCTGAGGCTTGAAGAGTTCAGCGACTCAGACAAACTCGACTCCACCCATGGCGGCGACGTCGGGTCTTCTTCACTGAGCTGAAGCCATGGGTCTTGACACCCTTCGGCAGCGCCTACAAGCCCGGCGCTTGCGCGGCTGCTCCCACAGGATTTTCGGCTGTTTGCGTTCGTCTGCGTCAATGAGGTCCCAGATATTACAAGGGTTGGGCGCCACCCTCAGCAGCCAAATACCGCGCCATTTCAACCACCGCTTCTTCGGCCGTTGCGCTTGCGCCTGCCCAGCTACAGGCCAGCATCAAATTACGCGGCAGGCCGAAGTCTTCCACCATGAGCCCATTCGCATCAAACCCTTCTTGATCATGACTCACCAATTCGCGCAGCGAACCGATTGGGTCGAAATAAGCCCACACTGGTTTGCCCAACGCCACGGCCATGCCGACTTCGAACACCGTGCCAGAGTCCGGTTCCAGGCCACGAAACACATTCAAATTAGCCAACACCCCGGTGCAGCGCCGGAGCATGACGATGTTCATTGCGCAGATCTGTTGCGCCGTCGCTTCTGGCGTTCGATCTTCGGTGACGTCGTTGTCGAACGGATACAAACCTTCAAGCCCATGGTCCGCGCACAGCGCCTTGAGGTAGCGGCCGTGCTCAATGGCGTCCGGCCGAAAAACGTCGAAACCTGCCAAATAAACCTGCGGTGCAGAGAATTTTTTCATAGTAAGTTCCCTTGGTTTTTGCCATGCGTCGATTCTAGCTTGCCTGTGTGAACCTGCGCTGGTATCTGTACGGATAACCAGTGCTCATCAATGTGCCATCAGCTTATGTGAATAAAATCTGTGAACAGCAGTCCCCTCGACAACCCGTTTTATTACCTCGTTAATTTCCAGCATGTGCTGGAGTGGATTGCCGAGCGTTATACCGATGTGCTCGACCGCACTGAGCGTCAGTTCATCAATGACTTTATTGACCTGCCCCAGACCGCTCAAGGCCTGCTGGTACGTATGGTCATGCGCAAGGGCACGTTGTTTCGCGCCAGCAAATTGAGCTACGCGGAAATAGGCGATCCGGCATCAGCGGTCCAACCGTTGCTGAAAAAAGGCTGGGTGGACCCACGACCAGCAATCAGCCTGGACGAGCTATTCGGGCTGCTGCGCAAGGCCGAGGTCGTTACGTGTTTCACATCCCATGGAATTAAAATCGCGGATAAAAAGACCGCGATGTTTGAACGGTTGCACGCGCTTTACCCCGAGCCGCAGCCCATCGATCAGTGGCACCGTGGATTCGATGAACCGGTGTATGGCCTTACCGTCATGGCTCTTTGCGAGCGGTTGCGGCTGCTGTATTTCGGCAACCTGCATCAAGAATGGTCCGAGTTTGTGCTCGCAGATTTGGGCGTCTACCGCTACGAAAAGGTCGAATTTACTGCCGAGTCTCGCGGTATCAATGAGCGCGCGGACATCGACACCTGTTTGCAGCTGCACCGTTGTCGGCAAGCGTTGGAGCTGCCAAACACGCTCCAAGCACTGACGGCATTGGCGCAGCAAGCGCTTGTGGTCGAGAGTCGCAGTCCGTGGCTGAACATGCGTCGAGCCAAGCTGCTGTTTCAGATCGGTCAACAGGCTGAACGGTTGCAGGAGTGGTCTTTAGCGCTGGCGGTGTATGAGCAGGGCGAGTACCCCGGTGCGCGCTTGCGGCGGATTCGGGTGTTGGAGCGCAGCGCTGACTACTCAGCGGCCATGGTCTTGCTCGAAAGTGCGCAAACGGCGCCTGAAAATGCCGCCGAAGCCCAAGGCTTGATGCGCATCTTGCCGCGTCTGCAACGCAAACTGGGTTTGCCGGCCGAGCGTCGGCGCAGTGCCAACGTCCTCAGTCGCCTCGATATAACAGTTTCCCAAGCCCTGGACCTGAGCGTGGAGCAGATGATTCAGCGGCATTTGGCCGATGACGTCGGACCGGTTTACTACGTCGAAAATACGCTGATCAACTCACTGTTCGGTTTGCTCTGTTGGCCGGCGATTTTTGCGCCGCTGCCGGGGGCTTTTTTTCACCCATTTCACAGCGCCCCCAGCGACCTTTACAGCCCGGACTTCTATCAGCGTCGAGCGGCTTTATTTGATGATTGTCTGCAACAGCTGGATTCCCAGGCGTACCAAACCACTGTTCGCCAGCACTTTAAAACCAAACAAGGCCTGCAATCGCCGTTTGTCTTTTGGGGCACATTGACCGAGGAGTTATTGGAGCATGCGCTGCACTGCTTGCCCGCCGATCACCTGCGCCACTGGTTTCGCCGGCTGTTGTTGGACATCAAGGCCAATCGCAGCGGCATGCCCGACCTGATCCAGTTTTACCCAGCCGAGCAGCGCTATCGAATGATCGAAGTCAAAGGCCCCGGCGACCGTCTACAGGACAACCAATTGCGCTGGCTGGATTTTTGCGCCGAGCACGGCATGCCAGTGGTGGTGTGTTACGTGCAGTGGTCGGCGGAGCTGCCAGTCATTTGCCCAGCGGCGTGAATCCGGCCAAGGTCAGTAGGCCAGTCTCGACTCAGGCCATGGCCTCCAGCAACGACTTTAGCCGGTCCAGGGAGGGGTCGATGTCCAGGGTTTCAATGGCGCCGAAACCCATTAGCAAGCCGGGTTTTTCTTCGGTGGCGTAGAAGAACGGCGCCAAGGAATACAGGCCGATGTCGGCCTTCTTCGCTCGCTCAATCAGCCGCGCAATGTCTATTGGCACCTTGCACAGCAGCGCCATGTGAAACCCTGCCATGGAGGGCACGGCTACAAACCAAGGCGCCAGGTCGCTATGGACGCGGGACAGAAGGCGTTCGCGGCGCCCCGCATAAATTCCATGACAACGGCGTATGTGCTTGAGCAGGTAGCCGTCTGAAATGAACTTGGCCAACGCCCACTGAGGCAACGTCGAGGTGTGCCAGTCGGTGAGCTGTTTGGCAATGATGACCGCTTCGATAATCGCCGGAGGCAGCACCGCATAGCCAAGGCGCAACTGGGGCAGCAGGGTTTTCGAGAAGGTTCCGACATACGCCACGATTCCGAGTTCGTCCATGCTCTGCAGGGAATCGGTCGGGCGCCCCTCGTAACGGAATTCGCTGTCGTAGTCGTCCTCTATGATCACCGCACCCAGTTCGCGCGCGCGTTCCAACAGGGCTTCCCGGCGTGCCTGACTCATGGGCATGCCCAGCGGGAACTGATGCGAAGGCGTGACATAAATCAGCCGTGTGCCGTCAGGAATCAGCTCGACACAGATGCCCTCGCTGTCCACGGGTATCCCCACTACGTTTGCGCCCTGGGCTGAAAACAACAGGCGTGCCGGTGTGTAACCGGGGTCTTCCATGGCGACGATATTGCCGGGCTGAATCAACACCCGTGAAATCAGGTCCAGCGCTTGTTGGGCGCCGTTGCACACCACGATATCGTTATCGACGCAGACAACGCCGCGGGAAAACGAAACGTGCTGGGCAATAGCTTCGCGCAACGCCGGCAAGCCTTCGGGCTGGCTATAAAAGCCCGGTGAACGAGCAATCTGCCGCAGGGCGTATTGCGTGCAGCGGCGCCACTCTTGTTCGGGGAACTGGAGTCTGTTCGTTGCCCCACCAATGAAATCGCAACGGGAGGTGCCCATCATCGCCGGGTGGCGGATCGGGGATTGCAGGTCTTGCCAGTGTTGAATCAGTTCGGCGCTGGCGAAATCCGATCGGCTTTGCTTGGGGCGTTTTGTCGCTAGGCGAGCGTTGACAAAGGTACCGCTGCCGATTTTACCCACCAGGTAGTTTTCGTACGTCAGTAGGGAGTAGGTGTCGGAAACGGTTTTGCGTGAAATACCCAGTTGTTCCGCCAGCAAACGGCTGGGGGGGAGTCGGGCGCCAGTGGCCAATCTGCCGGACTCAATTGCCTCACGTAGCTGCTGATAGAGCTGGCTCGCCAAGTCCTTGCGCCCTTTGATTACAACGTGCAGTTCCATAGGTGAGGCCTCTTAATCCACGTGCCCGATAAACCGTTGGATCAGCCAGCTGGCAAAGGGCCCTGGCGGGGTGTCGGTGCGGTAGATGAGGTCGACGTTATACGGGCTACTGCTGATTTTAGGTAGTTGAAGCTGCACCAGCCGACAGCTGTCGAATTTTGTGTGGCGCAATCGACTAAGGGTAATCGTGGCCGGATCTGGCCGCGAATCCACTCAGGAGATACGCCATGCACGTCATCCAGAAACTATCCCCATGTTTGTGGTTTGCTGAGGAGGCTGAGGAGGCGGTCGAATTTTATACCGGCATCTTCAAGGACTCGCGCATCCTTGGTCTTACGCGTTACAGCAAGGTGGGATTTGAGATGCATCACCGGCCTGCTGGTTCAGTGATGTCGATTATGTTTGAGCTGGAAGGGCAGCGCTTCACCGCCCTCAACGGCGGCCCGTTGTTCACGTTCACTGAGGCGGTTTCGCTGCAAATCTACTGCAAGACCCAAGCTGAAATTGATCATTACTGGAACGCGCTAACGGTTGGCGCAGATGTTAGCGCCCAGCAGTGTGGTTGGCTAAAAGATAAATTCGGGCTGTCGTGGCAAGTGGTGCCGGAGTTGCTGGCTGAGATGATCAATCAAACCGATCCGCAGGTCACAGACAGGGTCATGAGCGCCATTATGGAGATGAAAAAACTTGATCTGAACGCGTTGCAGCAAGCAGTTGACGGCGTGTAAAAACACCCTCTACGAGTCTAGGAACCAACGTGTTCGCGATGTAGCGGCGACGCGGTGTGTCTTGCCCCACCATGCGGAACCTCGCTTAGGCTCGGTCTTCCCTCACTCCGGCCGCATGGTTTCGCGGGGCCTCTTTGCGTAATTTGATAGTCAATTCACCGGCGATCTATAGGCGGGCGACTATCTGTAGGAGCCAACGTGTTGGCGAAGGTCCTTAGGACCTATCGCAGCCTTCGGCAGCTCCTACAGAACCTGTACATCGCCAACATCTGTGGGACCGAATTTATTCAGGAAGGCTTCAGTCCTGACACCCTGCAACCTCAAACCACACAAAGTGCCAGACAGTTTGCTTCGCGACAGCACGGCGTCGAAGACGTGGCGGACCCTCCTACAGATCCAGTGAATATATTTCAAAATCAGGACAATCACTTGCTCCCGCTGCCGCCTGCACCGCCCGCGCCGCCACCCGCACCGGCGCCACCGCCTCCGCTGCCACCCATGCCGCTGCCGTTACTTGCGCCGCCGCCCTCGGCTCCGCCGCCGTTGCCTTTCATGGTTCCGGCCCCGTTGGCGTTTGCGCCACCGGACGTACCGTTGGGCATGTTGCCGTTTTCCATCGACGCCGGGGTTCGAGGTGCGTTGTCTTCGGGGTCGGTAGTGCCGGTGGAAGAGCTGGTGGCAGCCACTGCGGCGGTGGAGAGCAGCGCTGCCAAGGCCAGAACGGTCATTTTTGTAGTGATCATGATTGAACATCTCCTGGGGGATAGGTCGATACAAAACGTTGGTCCTTCCCCCCAATTGATAGGTGCCGGTAGGCCGACAAATGGTTGTCGATGGCGTAGGCAGGGTCCTACAGGTATTTCGCAATATCCCGAATTACTGTCATCAAGCGGAAATATTTAAAGCATTAAATCGTCACGGCTACTTCCTTGTGGGCTAACCACAAAATCCCCCTTTCTGAGGTGTTGCCGTGATGTTGCTGACTAAAAACCGTCTGTCGCTTTTGCTGGCCACGTTGTGCCTGAGCGGCATGGCACACGCGACTGATGTAACCGGTGCAGGCTCGAGTTTTGTATTCCCAGTGCTGGCGAAGTGGTCCCAGGACTACGGTAAAACTTCCCCGGATCGCATCAACTACCAGTCGATTGGTTCGGGCGGCGGCATTGCTCAGATCAAAGCAGCAACCGTTGATTTCGGTGCTTCCGATGCACCGTTGTCTGCCGAAGACCTTCAGGCTGCTGGCCTTGGTCAATTTCCAAGCGTGATCGGCGGCATCGTGCCGGTGTTCAACGTTGAAGGCATCGACGCTGGCAAGCTCAAGCTTGACGGCGAAACGTTGGCCAAGATCTTCATGGGTACCGTTAAAACCTGGAATGACCCAGCCATTGCTGCGTTGAACACAGGTCTGACGCTCCCGGCCGCTGCCATCACCGTGGTACACCGTTCGGACGGCTCGGGCACTTCGTTCAACTTCACCAACTACCTGGCCAAAGTCAGCCCTGAGTGGAAAGCCGGCCCAGGTTTCGGCACTGCAGTGCCATGGCCGGTCGGTGTGGGCGGCAAGGGTAACGAGGGTGTTGCTGCCTACGTGAAGCAGATCAAAGGTTCTATCGGTTACGTTGAATACGCTTACGCATTGACCAACAAAATGAACGCCGCTCAGTTGAAAAACGCCGCAGGCAAGTTTGTTGAGCCTAACGCAAAGGCATTCCAGGCCGCTGCTGACACTGCCGATTGGGCCAGTGCCAAAGACTTCAACCTGATCATGACCAACGCACCGGGCGAAAACGCGTGGCCGATCACTGCGACCACCTGGATCATCATGTACAAAAAAGCGAAGAACGCCGAGCAAAGCAAAGCGGCGTTCGACTTCTTCAAATGGTCTCTGGAGCACGGCCAACAACAAGCCGCTGCTCTGGATTACGTTGCGCTGCCAGGCTCGTTGGTTCAACGGATTGAAGGCTACTGGAAATCTGACTTCAACCATTGATTTGAAGCCTTTGGCTCCCTCTCGTCCCGCCATTAAGGTGGGATGACAGGGAGCATTCTTGCGAGTGGACCTTGATGACTGAACACACCCAAACCCTGTCCACGACACACTCCAGCGTCGACAGTCTTGGCGACAAACGCGCTGCTCGGGATCAACGTCACGATCTGTGGTTTCGACGTTCGATGATGGGCGCTGCACTGCTGGTCCTGTTTTTGCTGATCAGCATTGCCGGGTCCACCTTGTGGGGCGGTAGTCTGGCGTTTAGAACGTTCGGCCTGGATTTCCTGACCAGCACCGAATGGGATGCGGTAAACGGTCACTTCGGTGCCGTGGTACCGATCTACGGCACGCTGGTTACCTCGTTTCTGGCGTTGCTGATCGCGGTGCCCGTTAGCTTCGGTATCGCTATTTTCCTGACGGAAGTTGCACCCCCTTGGCTGCGGATGCCGATTGCTTCGGCCGTCGAACTGCTGGCCGGGATTCCCTCGATTATTTACGGCATGTGGGGGCTGTTTGTGTTCGGCCCGTTCATGGCGCAGTACCTGTCGCCCTGGATCAATGACTACCTCGGTGCATTGCCGTTGATTGGTTCGTTGTTCCAGGGACCGCCACTGGGGATTGGCATGCTGACCGCGGGCATCGTCCTGGCGATCATGATCATGCCGTTCATTACCTCGGTAATGCATGAAGTGTTCCGCAGCGTACCCACCACGCTCAAAGAGTCCGCGTATGCCCTTGGCAGCACGACTTGGGAAGTGGTCTGGGACATCGTTCTGCCCTACACCCGATCAGCCGTCGTCGGCGGTGTTTTTTTGGGGTTGGGCCGGGCACTTGGTGAAACCATGGCGGTAACATTCGTGTTGGGCAACGCCCAACAGTTTTCGGCGTCATTGCTGATGCCCAGCAGCTCGATCGCCTCGGTGATCGCCAACGAGTTCAGCGAGGCATACACCGACCTGCACCGCTCGGCGTTGATTGCCCTGGGCTTCTTGCTGTTCGTTGTGACCTTCATCGTGCTGGCCTTGGCGCGACTGATGTTGATGCGCCTTTCGCGTAAGGAGGGGCTATGACAGATGCAACTGATTCTCATAAAGTCAGCAACGAGCGCCTTTACCGGCGTCGCAATATAAAGAACTGGCTGGCCATGAGCTTGAGCTGTGGCGCCACCTTGTTCGGATTGTTGTGGTTGGTCTGGATTCTGCTCACTACCGTTATCAACGGATTCCAGGCGCTGAACCTGCGGTTGTTCACTGAGATGACCCCCCCGCCGGGTACTGAAGGCGGTTTGGCCAACGCGTTTTACGGCAGCGCGTTGATGTCTGGCATCGCGCTGGTGATCGGTACGCCGATTGGTTTGATGGCTGGCATCTGGCTGGCGGAATTTGCGCGGTATACCCGACTGGGCACCACCATTCGTTTCATCAACGACATCTTGCTGTCGGCGCCGTCTATCGTGCTGGGCCTGTTCATCTACACCGGGGTCATCCTGCCGCTGAACCTGCTGACTAACCATCAAGTCAGCTTTTCGGCCCTTGCCGGCGCCTTGGCCCTGGCCCTGTTGGTGATCCCGGTGGTGGTGCGTACCACCGATGAAATGCTTCAGTTGCAACCCTCGACCATGCGCGAAGCCGCCTTGGCCCTGGGCGTACCGCAATGGAAGTTGACCCTGCAAATCGTTCTGCGTGCGGCCAAGGCCGGAGTTGTCACGGGTGTGCTGCTGGCCCTGGCGCGGATTACCGGCGAAACCGCGCCGTTATTGTTTACTGCATTTGGTAATCAGTTCTGGAGCAGCAACCTGCTCAAGCCGATTGCCAGCGTACCGGTGGTGATCTTCCAGTACGCCATGAGCCCCTTTGACGACTGGCATTCCTTGGCTTGGGCGGGCGCGTTGATCCTGACGCTGTTCGTGCTGATCCTCAGCTTGCTGTCCCGTTTGATCCTTTTGCGCAATAGGTTGACCTGATGAATAACCTCGCCCTAGCCAATGAAAGAACCAAAATTCGCGTGCGCGACCTGGAGTTCTTCTACAACGACCAACGCTCGCTGAAGTCCATCAATATGGACATTCCTGAAAAGCGCATCACTGCAATCATCGGGCCTTCGGGCTGTGGGAAGTCAACGCTGCTGCGGGTGTTCAACCGTATTTACGCGATGTACCCCAAGCAGGAAGCCAAGGGTGAAGTGTTGCTCAATGGCGAAAATATTTTGGCGCCGGGCTATTCGATGAACCGGCTGCGCAGCCACGTCGGCATGGTCTTCCAGAAGCCGGTGCCGTTCCCGATGTCGATTTTCGACAACATTGCTTACGCCGTACGGCACCATGAAAAACTCTCGCGTCGGGAGATGGAAGACCGCGTAGAGCAAGCGCTGCATGGCGCCGCGTTGTGGGATGAGGTCAAAGACAAACTCAAGCACAGCGCGCAAAGCCTGTCCGGTGGCCAACAACAACGCCTGTGTATTGCCCGGACCATCGCCTTACGCCCACAAGTGTTGCTGCTCGACGAACCAACCTCGGCCCTCGACCCGATTTCCACCGGCCGCATCGAGCAATTGATCACCGACCTCAAAGAGCAGTTCACGGTGATCATCGTCACCCACAACATGCAACAAGCGGCACGGGTCTCGGATTACACCGCGTTCATGTTCATGGGTGAACTGATCGAACATGGCGACACCGATACCATTTTTACCAAACCGAGTAAAACCCAGACCGAAGACTACATCACAGGGCGATTCGGCTAAGCGCGGTATTCACCTTCGTCTCGACAACGGGGGTGGGGTCCTGCGGCCGGTCGCTCATGAATGCTTCGAGCCTGCCGCGCAGCCAGCGCTCAGCAGGGTCGGTGTCACTGAGGCTGAGCCAAACCATCGACAGCTCCATGGTGGGTGTGACGAAGGGTAGGGGTTCGGCGGTCAGTGTTCTAGATGCTGCGGCCATGGCAATCGCCGTGTAATCGGGCAAGCTCGCCAGCAGGTCGGTGCCGGCCATCAGCGCCGGCAACGTGCTGTATTGTGGAATCGACAGCACCACATGGCGTTTACGACCGATTGCCCGCAGCCACTCGTCCGAGAAGCTACTGACGTTGGCTGTGTGCGAGACCACCACGTGGGGGCGTGAGCAGTACTCGTCAAGGGTCAGCGGTGTCGAGGAGGCATCGGCTCGCAGCACGTTCGGGTACATGTTTCTGAGGGTTTTACGCTTGGCGTTGGCCGGCAAGTCTTCAGTGCGGCTAATGCCCACGGTGATTTCACCGGACATCAGCAGTTCCGACATATTCCAATGATCAACGTGCTTGACCACGATCACGATCATCGGTGCTTCTATGCGGATCGCGCGTAATAACGCAGGCAACAGGCCGTATTCAACGTCGTCGGACAACCCGATGCGGAACGTCATGTTGCTGTCGGCGGGGATAAAGTCACGCGTCAGGCTCAGCGCCGTGGACATCGCGTCCAGCGCAGGCGACAGGTGCTGGATGATTTCCAAGGCCCTGGCGGTCGGCTCCATTCGGTGACCGACTCGAACAAACAATGGGTCATTGAGAAGCGTGCGCAGGCGGTTTAATGCAGCGCTGATAGTGGGCTGGCCGAGGAACAGCTTTTCGGCGGCACGGGTTACGTTGCGCTCTTGCATGAGTGTTTCGAAAACCACCATCAAATTGATGTCAGCTTTGCGCAATTCGTTGCGATTCATCTGTTGCCGTCCCCTGTACATCCACATATGGCCGAACGGCCAAAAACACGCGCGCGCGAAAACAGCCGACAGTTTAGGAAGCTGGTTGTCCTACCGTCTACCTCGGCTTTAGTCCGGTATCCCTCAAGTAATAGCAGGAAATGAACTTAGGGGTATCTGCACCAGTCAGTTTTTACAGGCTAACCGAGAGGCTGAATTCCCATGTATATCTCACTGAAACAGCAAGTCGCTTTGGTCACGGGTGCCAGTTCCGGGCTCGGGGCAGGAGCAGCGCGGGCCCTTGCGGCTGCGGGTGCGGCGGTGGTGATCAACTACAATTCGCATCCCGAACCGGCCGAGCAATTGGCCAATGAAATTCGCGCCGCCGGAGGCCAGGCCATCGCCATCGGTGCGGATGTGTCGAAGGAAGACCAGGTCGAGCACCTGTTTGCCGAGGCGATCAAAGCCTTTGGTTATATCGATATTTTGGTGGCCAATTCCGGTTTGCAGAAGGATTCACCTATTGCCGAAATGAGCCTGGCGGACTGGAACACGGTGATAGAGGTCAACCTGACGGGTCAGTTTCTCTGCGCACGGGCGGCTTTACGCCAATTTGCCAAACAAGGAGACCGGACTGGCGTCTCCCGCGCGGCGGGTAAAATTATTCACATGAGTTCGGTGCACCAGCTTATCCCTTGGGCCGGGCATGCCAATTACGCCGCCTCTAAAGGCGGAGTGGATATGCTGATGCGCACCATTGCGCAAGAGGTCGGGCAGCAGCGAATTCGGGTCAACAGCATTGCGCCGGGCGCCATACGTACCGCGATCAATGAGGCCGCGACCCACGGCGCGGCGGCGGAAAAACTGCTTAAGCTGATCCCTTATGGCCGAATCGGTGACGCCGAGGATGTGGCCAATGCGGTGGTGTGGCTGGCTTCGGACGCCTCTGATTATGTCCACGGCACCACGCTGTTCATCGACGGTGGCATGAGCTTGTACCCGGAGTTTCGCGACAATGGTTGATCGACACGAAGCGCAAAACCCTATCGAGAACCACGGCATCATCGGCGACATGCGCGGCGCTGCTCTGGTGGCCGACACCGGCAGCATCGACTTTTGCTGCTGGCCGGACTTCGACAGCCCGTCGATTTTTACCGCGCTGCTCGACACACCGCAGGCAGGTATCTTTCAACTGGCACCGGACCTCCCTGATGCCCGTCGCCAGCAAATCTACCTGCCCAACACCAATATCCTGCAAACCCGCTGGATTGCTGAAGAGGCGGTGATCGAAGTCACGGACCTGATGCCCATCACCCACAGCGAAGATGATTTGCCGAGAATCGTCCGTCGGGTCAATGTTCGCTATGGCCGCGCCATGATTCATATGCGCTGCGCTGTACGTCTGGACTACAGCCGCGCGAACACCCAAGCGCAGATGGACGGCGAAGACGTGTGCTTTTCCGCGCCCGGCCAACCGGGCATGCGGTTGTCCGGCACCCAGCCGCTGCAGCTTGACGGTCAGGCCGCCACGGCCGAGTTTGAGCTGAAGCAGGGGGAATTCGTCGAATTCATTTTGGGCGCAGTCGACGATTCGCAAGTCGACGCTGGTAAATGCCAACGCTACATGGATGAAACCCTGAGCTTTTGGCGTACCTGGAGCGCCAAGTCCAACTACCGTGGCCGCTGGCGCGAGACGGTCCATCGCTCGGCGTTGGCCTTGAAGCTATTAACGTCACGCAAGCACGGCGCAATCATCGCCGCCGCCACCTTCGGCTTGCCGGAGGCCACAGCGGGTACCCGCAATTGGGATTATCGATACACCTGGATCCGCGACGCCTCGTTTACCGTCTACGCGTTCATGCGTTTGGGCCATATCGACGAAGCCAACGCGTTCATGCGCTGGGTGCGGGGCCGCATGGGCGATTGCTGTGATGACTCGCAAAACCTCGGGATTCTTTACGCGTTGGACGGTCGCGAAGAGCTGCCCGAAGAAGAACTCTCGCACCTGTCCGGTTTCGGCGGTGCCAGCCCGGTACGCATTGGCAACGAGGCGTATCAGCAGACCCAGTTGGACATTTACGGCGAACTGATGGACGCGGTGTATTTGGCCAACAAGTACGGCGAGGCGATTTCCTACGACGGCTGGAAACACGCGACGCGCTTGGTGGACCAAGTGTGTGAGAAATGGCGAGACAAGGATGTCGGGATCTGGGAAATGCGCGGTCAGGATCAGCACTTTTTGCATTCGCGGCTGATGTGCTGGGTGGCTTTGGACCGCGCCTTGCGCCTGGCTTTCAAGCGTTCGCTGCCTGCACCGTTTGATCGTTGGGACAAAGAGCGCCAAGCGATTCACGACGATATCTGGAGCCACTTTTGGGACAAGGACCTCGGGCATTTTGTGCAGCACATCGGCAGCCGTAATTTAGATGCCTCCATGTTGTTAATGCCGTTGGTGCGCTTTGTCGGGGCCAGCGACCCCCGTTGGCTGTCGACCCTGGAGGCCATTGAACGTCACTTGGTTCGCGATGGCATGGTCTACCGTTACCGCAACGACGATGCCAACGGTGATGGGTTGGAAGGGGATGAAGGCGCCTTCACCGCGTGTTCGTTCTGGTACGTCGAATGCCTGTCCCGCGCTGGCCGAGTGGACCAAGCCCATCTGGAGTTTGAACAGTTGCTGCGCTACGCGAATCCGTTGGGACTATACGCCGAAGAGTTCGACACCCACGGTCGCCATCTGGGCAATACCCCCCAAGCGTTGAGCCACTTGGCGTTGATCAGCGCAGCCAGCTTCCTTGACCGAAAACTGGACCATGACGACACGCAGTGGCAGCCCTGAGCGGTCCTATTAACAACATAAAAAGGAGTGTGTCATGAGCCATGTTTTCAAAGTGGGTGATCACGTTCGCTGGAATTCAGAGGCCGGACATATCATCGGCAAAGTCACCAAAGTGCATGTGCAAGAAGTTGAATTCATGGGCAAAACCCGGCATGCCACTGAAGAACAACCGCAATACGAAGTGAAAAGTGACAAGACCGGGCACCTGGCGATGCACAAAGAAGAAGCGTTAGAGCGGGTGGCGAATAGTTGATTGGGACGGTGGGGCTCGTGTGTGTATCCGGGCGGGCAGCCATCTGTGGAGCCCGTGTTGGCGAAGGTCCTTCGGACCCTATCGCAGCCTTCGACACCTACAGAAGTCTGTGCACCACCTGAATCGGTGGGACCGAATCCATTCATGCCCTGAGGTGGTCCTTCAGCGCGTTGTAGCAGCAAACACCAAGGTTCTGTAGGAGGTGCCGAAGGCTGCGAGGCCGATACGGCTCTGCGGTTGCATTGACACGGTTAATAGCAAGCAGCCACAAATCCTGTGGGAGTAGGCTTGCCTGCGAAGAGGCCGATAATCGCGCCGCTGATATCGACTTGAAACCTGGGTCGCTTGCAATGACGCTTTCGTTGGCAAGCCGACTCCCACAGAAACATAGGCCTCAACGCGTTGAAGCAGCAAACGCCAAGGTTCTGTAGGCGTGCCGAAGCTGCGAGGCCGATACGGCTCTGCGGTTGCATTGACACGGTTAATAGCAAGCAGCCACAAATCCTGTGGGAGTAGGCTTGCCTGCGAAGAGGCCCGCCATCGCGCCGCTGATGTGGACCTGAACCTGGGTCGCTTGCAATGACGCTTTCGTTGGCAAGCCAATTCCCACAGCGACTTTTGACAAACACGGAGTAGTCGGCACTGAAATCTGATCGCAGCCTTCGCAGCGCCTACGGAAATGTGTGCATCGCCAGTCTGTGGGACCGAATGTATTCGGGAAGGCGTCCGTCCTGGCACTCTGCAACCTCAAGCCACGTCTCCCACAGCTTTGTTGCAATTTGTACGAGTCATTTTGATAATGCGATGCGGTCCTGATGACCGCATTCATGGAGTCACAATGACTAACCCTCTGCTGCTCGCGCTGGTGCCTTTGGTGGCCGATTTGTCACGGGAATTACCGGATGATGAGCGCTATCGACGGCTGCTGCATGCGCTGCGTCAGTTGTTACCATGCGATGCGGTGGCGTTGCTCAAGCTTGAGGGCGATGTGCTGATTCCGTTGTCGGTAGAAGGGCTGAGTCCAGATACCCTGGGCCGACGCTTTAAGGTCGAAGAGCATCCCCGTCTAAAAATCCTTCTGGAAAACCGCAGCCCGACTCGGTTCTCAATGGATTGCGCATTGCCCGACCCCTACGATGGCTTGGTCGAAGGCCACCACGGGCACCTTGAAGTTCACGACTGCCTCGGCTGCCCTTTGTATTTACAGGACAAGCCCTGGGGCCTGATCACCCTCGACGCGCTGGATCCCTCAACCTTTGGCCGGGTCGATCTCGACACCCTTGAAGCGTTCGTCAGTCTGGCCGCCGCCACGGTAATGGCCAGCGAACGCATCAACCAGCTGGCGCGCAACGTTGAGGATCAACGCCAACTGGCCGAGGTGTATAAGCGCGCAGCGGGCGGGCGCGGGCCGCGAGAGTTGATGGGTCAGAGCCCCATTCACAAACGCCTGCAACAAGAAATTGAACTGGTCGGCAATAGCGCGTTATCGGTGTTGATCACCGGCGAAACCGGTGTTGGCAAAGAATTGGTCGCCGAAGCGCTGCACCTTCAATCACCGCGGGCGCAGAAACCGCTGATCAGCCTTAATTGCGCCGCGTTGCCGGAGCTACTGGTAGAGAGCGAGCTTTTCGGCCACGTCAAAGGCGCGTTCTCCGGCGCAGTGAGCGGACGCAGCGGCAAGTTTGAACTGGCCGACGGCGGTACGATTTTTCTCGATGAGGTCGGTGAGATGCCGCTGGCGGTTCAGGCGAAACTGTTGCGGGTATTGCAAAGCGGCCAATTGCAACGGGTGGGATCCGACCAGGAACACCATGTCGATGTACGGATCATCGCAGCAACCAACCGCGACCTCGCCGAAGAGGTGCGCGCCGGGCGTTTTCGGCCGGACCTTTACCATCGATTGAGCGTCTACCCGCTGCGCGTACCGCCGTTGCGTGAGCGCGGCCGAGATGTGTTGCTGCTGGCTGGTTTTTTCCTTGAAGAAAATCGTGCGCGAATGGGCCTGCGCAGTTTGCGTTTAAACCCGGACGCGCAAAAGTTGCTGGTGGGTTATGCGTGGCCCGGCAACGTTCGTGAGCTGGAACACCTGATCAGTCGCGCCACCCTCAAAGCGCTTGCGAGCCATGCCGAGCGGCCGCGTATTCTAACCATTGAGGCGCAGCACCTTGGGATGGACGAACAAGCATCGCGAGCAGAACCCGAGGCCACGAGCGAAGTAACCCGACTCAATCAAGGCGAGGGTTTAAAAGAGGCTGTGGATGCTTATCAACACACGTTGATCAAAGATGCATTGTCCCGTCATCAGGGGAAATGGGTCGACGTAGCCCGGGAGTTAGGAGTAGATCGCGCTAACTTGAGTCGTCTGGCGAAGCGCCTGGGTATCCGTTGAGGGGTAGGTGCTGGCAAACTGGCATGTTTTATTCATCCATTTGATTGCACTCTGTAACCAACTGTATCCGCTTGCGTTGTTGTTATACCGCTCGGAACTAAGCACGGAATTTTTCTTAATAGCGGCGTGTCATCTGATTCTCTAGGATTGAGTTGATGAGGCCGCCAGTAGATGAACCATTCCAAACATTACAGAATCGATTACTTGCTTAATGGCAGTTTCAAATCGTTCTATATCAGCGCTGAATTCATGGACAACACCGAAGCATGGCACCACGCAAGTGTCGATGCGGGCATTGGCCGGATTCCTAAGTACCGGCTGGAAAGAGTGCCTCGGGTGTCGCGCCCGTACGCCGAACATTTCGGCATTACGGACGTTGAGTGGGCACAGGGCTGACGGCTAGTGGGCAATGTTCTCCAGTGCCAGGTTGCGCGTGCGTGGCCCGAAACGACCGATGGTGATCATTACGATCAACATGCTGCTAACGATAAATGCCAACACGCCGGGTGTGCCGAAGTGATCGAGAAAGACCCCTATCAATAGACTGCTGAAGACGGTCGATAAACGGCTGAACGAATAACAGAACCCCACCGCCCGCGCGCGAATATTGGTCGGGAACAGTTCGCTTTGATAAGAGTGGTACGCGAAACTTAGCCAAGCGTTGCAGAAGGTAATCATGATGCCGCACACCATCAGCCCCACTGCGGATGTTTGCAGTGCGAACAGTGTTCCAAAGATCATGCTTCCCAGCGCCGAACCGACAATTTGCCATTTGTTTTCGAACCGGTTGGCAAACTTGACGAACAGCAACGGCCCGAGCGGATAAGCGAGGGTAATAACAAAGGCGTACATCAAACTGTGAGTGACACTGACACCTTGGCCGGACAGCAACGCAGGCAACCAATTGCCGAAACCGAAAAAACCGATGGCCTGGAATACATGAAACACGATCAGCATCAGTGAACGCCTGCGGTAAGGCGGTTGCCACATGTCGGCAAAGCGTCCTACACCCTCAACCGCAACTGTCTTTGGCTCCGGCTGCTCCAACGCTTTGCCATGATCGCTTAGGCAGCGCGCTTCAAGGTTGTCCATGATCTGCTCGGCTTCTTCGAACCGACCTTGCTGCGCTAGCCAGCGCGGCGACTCCGGTAAACGCGAACGCAACCACCAGATGAACAACGCGAACCCAGCACTGGCGAGTACCACCCAGCGCCAGCCGGAGACCCCGAACGGGTCTTGGGGCACTAGCCACCAGGACATTAACGCCACCGCCGGCACCGACAAGAACTGCACGAAGAACGCAAAGGCGAAGGCCGAGCTGCGCATGCGTTTGGGCACCAACTCCGACAGGTAGGCGTCAATCGTGACCAGCTCCACACCGAGCCCGATGCCAACCAGAAAGCGCATGCCGATGATGCCCAGCGCCGAACTTTGTACGCCCATCAGCACGGTCGCGACTGTGTACCAGATCAACGCCACGGTAAAGATCGCACGCCGCCCAAACCGGTCGGCAATCGGGCTGAGCAGGCTGGCGCCGAGAAACAACCCAAGAAAAGTTGCTGAGGCAAAAGCCGCCTGGTCGGAGAAGCCAAACACCCCCAGATTGCCGGTGGCGAAAATCCCGTCACGGATCAGCCCTGGGCTGATGTAGGCAGTCTGAAACAAGTCATACAGCTCGAAAAATCCGCCAATCGACAGCAAGGCCACCAGCCGCCATAACGTTGCGACCGTGGGTAGCCGGTCGATGCGCGCCGAAATAAAGGCGGCGCGAATCGGGTCGACGCCATCGGTAATAGTGGCACTGTCGGGGGTGGCGGCGGGGGAGGGCGTGGACATGCGGGCTTTCCAAATCCAAGGGCAGAAGGTGCGTTTTTTGTGCGATAAATTGTTACATTCATTCGGCCGAATGTGTCAGCCCTTTTTCCAGCGAGAGGCCATTGCCCCATGTACAAAGATTACCCTGCGGCTTATCAGGTCAGTAAAGGCTCGGCGCTCAACGTCGATAAAGCCTTTTATCAACGCATCCGCGAACAGACGGGCGCCCGCACCCTGGTTGAGCAGTTCGAAGTGCCGATCCGCACCGGGCGCGCCTGGAAAGTCTCGGCGGGGCAGGTGTTTCGAGTCACAACCCCGGTCGGCCCGCAGGTGGGGGATTTCAATATCTGGAACGCCCACGACCCCCGCGAACGGATGTGGGCCGCACGCACCCGGCAACTCCAGGGCGCCCACGTCAGCACCTATGATCGGCTCTGGTCGAACCTACCGTTTCTGCGGCCAATGGCGACCATCACCGACGACAGCCTGGCCGGTTACGGTATCGATGAACATGGCGGCCGTCTGCACGATCTGCTCGGCACCCGTTGCGATCCCTATGTGAACAAGATGCTGACCGGCGAAGACTTCCATCATCACTGCCACTCAAACCTGACGCGCGCGGTATTGCCTCACGGGCTGACCGAATTCGATGTGCATGATGTGTTGAACATCTTTCAATGCACCGGCCTGAACCACGACGACATGTACTTCATGAAAGCCTGTCCGGCGAAGAAGGGCGATTACCTTGAGTTTTTCGCGGAAATCGACGTGTTGTGCGCGCTGTCGACCTGTCCGGGAGGTGACTTGTCCTTGGCCATGTGGGGGCCTGACGCGCAAGACCCATTGACCGTTTGCCGGCCGCTGGGGGTGGAAATTTATCAACTCGATGACAGCCTGCTGGAAGGCTGGAAACAACCGGAACGCGCGGCCTATAAAGGCTTGCACGGCTTGGAAATTGCCAAGGCTGAGTGGGAAAAATAGCACGTATGGGGTTGCCCTCTGGCAGCCCCTTTGCGAACGGGTGTCAGCGAGCCAGCCACGCCAGCCCGGCGGTTTTCATGTCGGTTTCCATCTGGCTGCCTTTGGTGGCGAACACCCGTGTCACCGGGAAGCCGCTTTTTTCCAGCACGTAGGCCAGCGGCGCGTATTCCCGGGGATAACGCTGCAGGGACTCGGCGTCGATGTCGACCAACCCCTGAGGAAAGGTGAACGACCCCATGTCGTAGATGCTCTGGCGTTTGATGATTTTCCAGACACCGTTGCGTTGCTCAACCCAGTCATAAAAACGATTGTGAACGCTGCATCCCAGCCCTAGGGTGACGTTTTCGCCGACGATGATCGCGTTGGTTTCAACGATGGCCCGGCACGCGTTGAACGTGACCATGGGCGCGGCAATAAAGTGCTTGGTGCGTAAATCCGAGCTGCCCATATGCATCGACGCGTCGACGAACTCACTGAACAGGCCTTCAAACCAGGTCACCTCAATGGTGCCCTCGGGGTGAAACAATTCGCGCAGACTGTCCCATTGCGCCAGATCTCGATAAATCCAGCCGTTAATCAAATCCGCAATGGTCATTCGATCTACAAGGTATTCGTACATGTCCAGCCCCTGTGTGTGCACAACGGTGCCCGAGATGATGCCGAGCTACTCAATCTGACACGCAAAAGCAGAGATTGATCAGTTTTCTTGGGGGGTGCGCTGCCTTGTCGCATCAGCGCCGAGAGGTTTACTCGAAGGTGCCCAGCCGCTCAGCGATCAACGGCAGCAGCAGCTCACAGGAAGCTTCGATTTTCAAATCGAGAAATTCATCCGCGCGGGTTTTGCCGAAGTTGATGGCGATCAGCGGTTTTTTTTGATCGGCCATGGCTCGGCACAAACGGAACGCAGAAAATGCCATCAGCGATGAACCCACCACCAACAGCCCTTGGGCCTGCTCAACGCTGTGCATGGCTTTGACGGCAGTGACCTGGGCAACGTTTTCGCCGAAAAAAACCACGTCCGGTTTCAAGCGATCGCCCTGACAGTGCGGGCAGTGCGGCACTTGGAAACGCGCTTCGAACGCCGGATCAAGCAACGTATCGCCGTCGGGTGCCTGTACCGCATCGACTCCCGATAAGTAGGGGTTTTGGGTTTCCAGGATCACTTGGACTGCATCGCGATCGGTGCGCTGCCCGCAGTCGAGACAGACCACCCGGTGCAGGCTGCCGTGGAGTTCAATGACATCGCGGCTGCCGGCTTGGTCGTGCAGCGTGTCGACGTTTTGCGTGATGACCCCGTTGATCAATTGCCGCGCCTGTAACTCCGCCAAAGCATCATGCGCCGCATTGGGTCGGGCCAGGCGAATACGTGGCCAGCCGAGCATCGCCCGTGCCCAGTAGCGCTGGCGTGCGGTGGGCGCATTGATAAAGTCCTGATACATCATCGGCGCTTTGCCCCGGCGAACTCCGTCTTTATCCCGGTAGTCCGGAATCCCGGAGGACGTGCTGATCCCGGCCCCGGTCAGCACTAGAAACGGCCGTTCGTCCATTAACTGGCACAAAGTCTCCACGCCGTCGCGGGTCAGGCTGTCGATCATCGGGGAAGCTCCGTTGCAAGGCGCCGGGGGGGGCTGGGCAGGTGGGTAACGATAGTCTGCTTTTGAGGTTTTATGTCAAGCCGGAGCCCTCCGTTTGGCGAGGCGACTGATGGGGAGTATCAGGTAGAACGCTTCCCGAATAAATTCGGTCCCACCGGTTTCTCGTGTGATGCGAAAAACCGGAGATCAGTGGGACCGAATTCATTCGGGAAGGTCGCGCCGCGATGTTTCAGACAGAAACCGGATAACCCCGTCCTCCACCCGGCCATACCTGAGCGCCACCAGGTCTTTCAGGTAATTCTGTGGCAAATGCCAAGGTTTCTTAGAGCCCTGTTTCGGCAGTGCGTTGGTCGCACGAAGGACATAGCCGGAGGAGATGTTCAGCAACGGACGAGCCTCAACGCTGCTGTCGTCGCACACCGGCATGGCGGTCTTGAAGCCATATTTGTCCATGTGATTAATCAGCCGACACACATACATCGACGACAAATCCGCGCGCAGTGTCCACGAAGCGTTGGTGTAGCCCACGCACAGGGCGAAATTCGGAATACCGCTCAGCAGTGCGCCTTTGTAGACAAAGGTGTCGGCCAGTTCAACGTTTTGCCCATCCATGACGAGCCGCATCCCGCCGCAGGCTTGCAGTTTCAAGCCGGTGGCGGTCACCACGATGTCCGCCGCCAACTCCCGACCGGACTTGAGCCTGATGCCGCTGGCAGTAAACGTATCAATTTCATCGGTGACCATTGAGGCAGTGCCGCAAGACAGGGCGTTGAACAAATCCGCATTGGGCACCAGGCACAACCGTTGATCCCAAGGTTGATAGCGTGGCTTGAAATGCTTATCCACGGCAAACCCCTTGGGCAGCTTGCTCATCACCCCAAGTCTCAGGAGTTTTCTGGCCAGCACCGGCATGCCTCGACAAAACTGGTAAAGACCGAGGGCGAGGAGGATGTTTTTCCAACGTGCAATCCGGTGGGCTGCGTGTTCCGGCAAGGTGCGCCTTAAAAAGTCGGCAATGGGATCAGTGTTTGGTAACGAGGCGACATAACTTGGCGAGCGCTGCAACAAGGTCACATGCCCTGCCTTGGCTGCCAGCGCCGGTACCAGGGTGACGGCAGTGGCGCCACTGCCAATCACGACGATTTGTTTGCCCGCGTAGTCGAGGCCCTCCGGCCAGCGTTGAGGATGGATCAGCCTACCGGTGAACCCCTCGCTGCCCGGAAACTCAGGGCTGTAGCCCCCGGCGTAATCGTAGTAGCCGCTGCACACGTACAAAAAGTTGCAGCGGTATGGCAGCGTTTCTTGCGTGCCCGTGTTCACCGTGTCGACGGTCCATTGGGAATCTTCAGAAGACCATTGTGCAGACCGCACCTGATGCCCGAAGCGGATGTGCTGATCAATACCAAACGCATGGGCCGTGTCGCGCAGGTATTGCAAAATCGCCGCGCCATCGGCAATGGCGTGAGTGCCTTTCCAGGGTCGGAAGGGGTAGCTCAAGGTAAACATGTCCGAGTCCGAACGCATGCCTGGATAGCGAAATAAATCCCAAGTGCCGCCACTTTCGGCGCGGCCCTCCAGAATGGCGTAACGCTTGCCGGGGCAGCGTGTCTGCAACCGATACGCCGCACCAATCCCCGACAGCCCAGCGCCGATGATCAGAACATCAAAATGGGGGGTCGCCATCACATGCCCTCCGGGTAGTGCGGACCTTAACCCACAGCGTAGTTGTTCGCGTTAGTTACTGCTCGCGTGGAGCGGTACTGTCTTCGCCCATGAGACTCGGTGTATCCAGCAAAAAAATCAACGCCTTCAATCCACCTCCAGCCTGTTCATCGGCGAACTCAGGCGGGTTTTCCAGGCGGTATTGAAAACTCAGGCGGGACGCTTCGATGGCCATGTTATCGATGAGGAATTCGGCGCCGATGCTCGGGTCGTTGTGGCACGCCAGTACAGTGCCCTGGGGGTTGAGCAGGTCGGGTAGGCGGCGGAGGATTTTTTGGTAATCCTTGGTCAACACAAAGCTGCCTTTCTGGAACGACGGCGGGTCGATGATGATCAGGTCGTAAGGGCCGTCCCGTTTGACCCGAGCCCAGGATTTGAACAGGTCGTGCCCCAGGAAGCTGACGCGGCTCAGGTCGTGCTGGTTGAGCCGATGGTTTTCTCGCCCACGATTAAGGGCGGCTTTGGACATGTCGAGGTTGACCACCTGTCCCGCGTCACCGGCAATCGCGGCCACGGAAAAACCGCAGGTGTAGGCGAACAGATTAAGCACCCGCTTGCCTTGGGAGTGGGCCTTAACCCAGTTGCGCCCATAACGCATGTCGAGGAACAAACCGGTGTTTTGATTGCGGCCAAAATCCAGCTTGTAGTGCAGGCCGTGCTCGGTGATAACGCCGTTATCAACCGGCTCGCCCAACAACCACTCGGTGCTGCTGTCTTGCAGGTAGCGGTGCTGCAGCAACAGCGCGTGCGCACCGGAGTTGAGCCACGTCGGCGATTGGCTCAGTGCCTCAAGTATTTCGCGCAATCCAGTCATTTCGGTCGCGTCGGGCTCTTTGAACAGCGACACCAGCACTGCACCGTTCAACCAGTCGATGGTCACCTGTTCCAGGCCCTGCCAACGTCGGCCCCGGCCATGGAACAGGCGCCGTGCTTCGTCGGGGGGACTGCTCAAGGCATCGAGCAAGTGGGCGTGCAGCAGAGACAATGCATCTGAATTCATAGCGAAAAAGGTCGGTCATTCATGAGCGCGCAGTTTAAGCGCAATGGCCTGAACGCCGAGGGCCTTTCTCAGGGCTCAACGCAAAAAAAGGAGGCATCCGCCACTGCGGATGCTTCCTTGCTTACCCCGTTATCGATCACGCGACGCTGTAACGCTCCAACCAATGGGCGTACGGCGCAGGCAAGACCCAGGACGGGTTTTCGACGCCTAACTTACGGGCTGCATGCAGCGGCCAGTGCGGGTTGTCGAGCATGGCGCGGCCGAAGCTCACCAGATCGAGCTGGCCTTCAGCGAGGGCGCTTTCTGCCAGCTCTGGCGTGCCGATGCCCCAAGACGCGGTGACTGGCAAACCGACTTCGCGACGCAAACGTTGGGCAATAGGCGCAAGAAACGCTGGCGTGCCCCAAGGTACGTCGGGAGTGGCGGTAGAGAAGCCCATGCTGACGTCGAGTAAATCAACCCCAATCGCCTTGAGCTGCTTGGCCAGTTCGATGGACTCCAACAGGTGCTCTTCGTCCTGTCCGTCGTATTCAATGACGCCCAAACGAACGGCAAGCGGCAAGTGCTGCGGCCAGACTTCCCGGACGGCGGCGAGGGTTTCGAGCATGAATCGCGTGCGGTTTTCGAAGCTGCCGCCGTATTCGTCGATGCGCTGGTTAGAGTGTTTCGACAGGAAACCCATCGCCAGATAACCGTGGGCGAAGTGCAGTTCAAGCCATTCGAAACCGACATCACGGGCACGTATGGCTGCCGCCACGTGGTCTGCTTTCACCTTGGCGATGTCGTCGAGGGTCATGGCCCGAGGCACTCTTCGCAGTCCGCCGCCGAGGGCGATGGCCGAGGCCGACAGGGGTTGCCAGCTGCGCGGATCGTCTTCAGCCATGTGGTCGTCACCTTCCCAAGGCCGGTTGGCGCTGGCTTTACGGCCGGCGTGACCCAGTTGGATCCCCGGCACGGCGCCGGCCTGTTTGATCGACTCAACGATGGGCCGCAGCGCTTGGGCTTGTTCGTCATTCCATAGACCGACGTCACCTATGCTGATCCGCGCTTCGGGCGAAACTGAGGTTCCTTCAACGGTCACCAGCGCGGCGCCGCCTCGGGCCAAGCCTGCGTAATGAACGTGGTGCCATTCTTGGGTCACGCCGTCGATGGCTGAGTATTGGCACATCGGCGACACAATGATGCGATTGCGCAGCGTCACGCTTTTAAGGGTGAACGGCTGGAAGAGAGCTGACATGTTCAGAATTCCTGAGGGTGGATTTCGCACTGGCTGCGATGACATGGGACATGTAGGAGCGCGCTTGCCCGCGATCGGCTGCGCAGCAGTCGAAATCAAGCAGCTCGACTCTCCCAATTGGAACTGGAAGAGCCGTAGGGACCGCTTCGCGCTCCATCGCGGGCAAGCGCGCTCCTACAATGTGTTATGCGTTAATTAGAAGAGGGACAGGGCAATCAACTGACCTTGCTGCGCAGCAGTTCCAGGGTCGCAAATACTTCCGATGGCTCTGGGCGCAGCGTGTAGTCAGTGTTGACCTCGGGCATCGAGTTTGGCTTGAAGCGTCATGCTGATTTCCTTGCACTGGGGAGTGGATGGGTCAACTATCGCCCATGCAAAAAATCCGAACTAGACCCTAAACCTGAGTATCAGTTATTCAAATCTGCCATGAGTGATCATCTGTTTTCTCTGCGATTGTTCGTCCGCGTCGCACGCAAAGGCAGCTTTTCGGCGGCGGGGCGCGACCTGAATATTCCGCAGCCCACCGTCTCGCGTCTGGTATCCGCCTTGGAAAAAGAAGGTGGGCGCGGCGCTGCTGATTCGCACCACCCGTGCCGTCAGCCTGACCGAAGCGGGGGCAGAATTTCTTGCTCGGCTGAAAAGGTAAAGCGGTCTCAGTGCGGGTGGACGCGCAACGGACGGTGAAGGTGAATGAAGTATCAACCGCAGCAGCGGTCGTTGGGTTGGGGATCTCAATGATCCAGGGCGGCTGCTGGAATGAAATCCACTCAGGTACGTTGGTGCAGATGCTCCCGGAATGGAACATGGGCATGATTGACGTACATGCAGTGTTTGCGGCCGGTCGGGCAGCCAAACCATCAGCCCGAACGTTTGCGGATTTCCTTATTGCCGAGTTGGACGAGACGACCCTTCAGCGAGCCAAACAGCCTGACTGATACACCGCGTGAAAGCCCTTCGCCAACAAGTTGGCTCTACAGGGGGGAAGAAACAGCATCCAACAACCACTCCCGCAGCGCCCGTATCTTTGGCAATTGCGCCCGTGAAGCCGGGTAGATCAGGTAATAACCAATGCCTTGATTAAGCTCCGTTTTAAACGGCGCCACTAACACCCCGTCTTTCAAACTTTCTCGCACCAGGTTCAGGTCGCCCAAGGCAATTCCCTGTCCACGGGTTGCAGCCGACAACGCCAGGTCCAGGGTGTCGAACGTCTGTCCGCGATGGGAGGCGATGCTTGCGACCCCGGCCGCTTCCAGCCAGCGGCGCCAGCCATTGGCCGGTATGCAATGCAGCAGCGGCATCGACTTCAGGTCGGCGGGTTGTGTCAGGCGCTTGGCCATTTCCGGCGAGCACACTGGCGTGAGTCGCTCGGCCATCAACGGAATCGCGTCGACGCCTTTCCAATCGCCGCGGCCGTGAATAATTGCCGCATCAATGTCGCTGTCCTCGAAGCGCGGCTCCCACGCATCGTAGGTGGTGACGCGCACGTCCACGTCGGGCATTAACACCCGAAGGCTAGGCAGCAGTGGCAGAAACCAGCGGGTGGCCAAGGTGGGCGGCATGCGCAAGGTCAATACCTGGCTGGCGGTGCGCAGGTTGTTGCACATGTTAGTCAGGCGTGCGAAAGCGTCATCGACCACCGGCAGTAACGCCTCCGCTTCCGGTGTCATCCGCAGGCCGGTTTTGTGGCGGATAAACAGGATTACCCCCAGGTGCTCTTCCAACTGTTGAATCTGTCGGCTGATCGCGCTCTGGGTGACAAATAACGCCTTGGCGGCACGGCTAAATGTGCCGTAACGCGCCGCCGCGGCGAACACTTCCAGGCCCCGCAGCGGTGGCAGTCGCGATTGAAAATCCGGGTTGTCCGATACATGAGCTGTAGGCATGGATTGCATGAGAATTCACCGCGTTTACTCCTGAGTACAGCGAGCTTAACGTAATTCGTCTCGCTTCCATAAAACCCTCTCACGCATGGATGCCCCTGGCTTCGTGAGTGCTGAAGACACCGTTGTGGGCCACGAACCTTGAATTCATCTGGAGTAGTTGTATGAAGCGCGTAATCCTCGATCAGTCGTTGCTTTGGGCACAGGTAGTTGACGTTGCGAAGGAAGACGCTTTCCTGGAGTTGTCCTCATCCGCTAAAGCACGGATTGGAGCGGCCAATACCATCGTGCGCACGGTGGTGGAAAAGAATATTCGCGCCTATGGCGTCAATACCGGGGTTGGCGCGCTTTCCAATACCGTGGTCGCGCCCGCGCAGCAAAGTGCGCTGTCGCGCAATATCTTGATGAGCCACGCGGTGGGGTTGGGCACGCCGTTATCGGTACACGAAACCCGAGCAATCATGGTCTGCGCTATCAATAACTTTGCTCACGGGTATTCCGGGCTGCGCCTGCAATTGGTGGAGCGTCTCGTCGCGCTGCTAAATGCCCGGTGTACGCCGGAAGTCCCGCATCAGGGATCGGTGGGTTACATCAGCCACATGGCACATATCGGCCTGGTGATGATTGGTCAGGGTTATTGCCGGCTCGGCAATGAGCGCTTAACCGCCGCCGCCGCGTTACACCGGCTCCGGCTCGAGCCGTTTGTTTTGCAGGCCAAAGAAGGCTTGTGCCTGGTCAATGGTTCGCCGTGTGTTACCGGTCTTGGCTGCCTGTTGTTGGACCGTTCCCTGCAGTTGATGAACTGGGCCGATGCTATTTCAGCCATGAGTTTTGAGACCCAGCGCTGTCAGATCCGCGCAGTCCATTCGGCACCCATGGCGCTGCGAGCGTCGCCGGGGCAAAGGTACGTGGCTGAGCGTTTGAACCATTGGCTTGACGGTTCGCAAATTCTGGCCGCTGCTGCCGGGCGACAAACTCAAGACGCCCTGAGTTTGCGCAGTATTCCCCACGTCCACGGCGCGGTTCGCGATGCCTGGGCTCAGGTTGCGGTGGTGATTGATCAAGAGTTGGCCAGCGTCACCGATAACCCGGTGGTATGCGGCACCCCTCAGGCGCCGGAAATTTACTCTCAAGCCCATGCGGTCAGCGCTGGCATTGGTTTGGCCATGGATCAATTGGGTATCGCCATGGCGCAGCTGGGGTCAATCTCCGAGCGAAGGATTGATCGCATGGTCAACCCGTTGGTCAACAACCTGCCGGCTTTTCTCGCCGGGGAAAGTGGGGTGGAGTCGGGCTTCATGATTGCCCAATACACCGCCGTGTCGTTGGTGGCGCATAACCGGCGTCTGGCGGCACCGGCAAGTCTCGACGGTGGCGTGACTTCAGGTTTGCAGGAAGACATTCTCTGTCACGCAACGCCCGCTGCCCTTAAAGCCCAATTGATTCTCGACAATCTGGAACATGTGTTCGGTATCGAACTGCTGGCCGCTAGCCAAAGTTACGATCTATTGAACAGCACATTGAATCCAGCCCGCCGAACAGCCGCACTGTATCGGGCGCTGCGCAGGGAGATAGCGGTGTATGCCGATGACCGGCCCTTGGGTGAAGACATCGCCAACGCGGCTTCGTTTATTCGCAGCAACAGTCCTGATAGCATTTTTATTGCGATTAGAGATGAATTGAAGTGCGGCTAAAACAGTAAGTTTTATGATTGAACGTTTAAGTGGGTGCTGGGTTGGCAGTTGCCGCTGCTTGCACGTGTCCACTTTTTTTACATGCCCGTGTCCATACCGGTTTGCTAGTACAGCCGAACACGTTCTTCAAATCGATTATTAAAAATAAACTTATCGTTGGCGAGCGTTTATTTTTCGACGTCAAAAAAATTACATGATAATTATCAATAGATTAGCGATTTTTTATGTTTGATTATGGCATTTCTCGAAAATTTGACACTTTTCGTTAACTTTGAAATTATCAATCCATTGCTGGCAGTTGGTATCACTTCGTCCAATGCTTTCTGGTGAGCGGGTGCTGGCGCTGCCCTCATTCGATCCGATTCGGATCGGGCGGCGATTCATTCTCAGTTACGCTTCATGTTAACTATTTAACAGGGTATCCGTTCGGAACCGTGCGGTAGCGTTGGCGTTAATAAGCGTGAGGCGAGTTTGGTTTAATGGTCGCCGCCGTTAACAGCGTCAATGCTGACGTTAGGCTTGATGCGGTAGCCATGCCTGAAATTGGGCAGTACTTAATCCCCTCGTGGTTATTTACCTTTACGTTGCTTTAAGTGCCCCTGTTTATAACTTTAGCCTGACATCAAAATGCTCTCCGGCAGTCTTTTGCTGTGAACCAACGTGCGTTGTCGATAACAAAAAAATCAAGACTATCAGCCCCTTTCAATGCGGAGCACGACATCATGTTAGGAAACCAACTGGAAACGCTGTGCGGTTGTGTAATAGGTGGCGCGGGCCCTGCGGGTATGGGGTTGATATTTAACGCGTTGAAAAGCGGCAGTCTGCCGGAGATGGCTCGGCATGGCCTGATCATTGTCGACGCCAGTCCACTTCCAGGTATCGGGCGACTTGGGGACTACCGAATTACGGCGAACTCGGTCGGCGATGTTTTTCTCGATTGCCTGCGTGACCCGGCGTTGCGGGATGTGTTCGAACCGCTGGAGCGCAGCCCGGCGTATTGGCGCATTCGCAACCAGGCGTTTGTTGCGCCGTTATTGTCGGACGTCGGTGAGTTATTAGCCGAAGCGTCTAAGTTGGTGCTGGACCATCTTGTCGAACATTTCGCCGTAGAAGTATGGAGCAGCACGACGATTTCCGAAGTCGTCAGCAGCGCAGATGAATATCAAGTGTGGGTTGAGCACAAGGGTCGCTCCCAAGTGATTCGCTGCCGCTCGTTAGTGCTTAATCTGGGCGGTCATCAGGATCCTCAGCATTTGCTCAAGGCGTTGGCTGATCAAGGGCTGGCATTACCGCCAGCCACCAGCGTGCAGAGCGCTGACACGCTGTTGCGCATGAGTGCCCAGGATTTGCGTGCTCATTTCGCGCCGACGCTTGCCAAGGGCGGACGTCTGACGGTGGTGGGTGGATCACACAGCGCCTTCTCAATGCTCGAAAACCTCGGCACAGCCTTGCAAAGCGTGGGGCTTGAAGAGTTGACCCTGGTACATCGGTCTCAGATCCGCTTGTTCTATGAAAGTGTTGAACAGGCACTGGCTAGCGGTTATGTGTTCGACCCGGTAAACGATGTATGCCCGGTGTCGGGCCGGGTGAATCGCTCTGGCGGCTTGCGTTACAGTGCGCTGGAGGTCGGTCGCAATATTCTCCAATACGGCCGTATCAGTCCAAATGGCGTGCGTGTTCGTTTGTTGCAATCCGGTCCCGGTGTGGGCCAACAGTACGGGCTCGCCAGCCAGGCCTTGGCCGACTCAAGTGTCGTGGTGCAATGCACGGGCTATCAACCGCGGCTTCCTGCGATGAAATATGCCGATGGCAGCCCGATTAAACTGCGTGAGGTGAAGGGCGGGCTTGATTCGGACCCGTCCGGCTGCCCGCTGGATTCCATCGGTCAGCGCATGCACGGCTTGTATCTATTTGGGCTGGGCTCGGGTCTGGGTATAGACCCGCGCTTGGGCAGCGAGCCATCGTTTGATGGACGGATCTATGGGGTCTGGCAATTCCATAACGATGCTAGCCGCGTCGCGATAGAGTCGGTTTCGGCGCGACTCAGCGTAGCCGTCGCTGAAACAGTGGTGCCTGATCGTCGACGCCAGGCGCGGGTGCAAGATGATCGTCCGTTTTTCTGGCCGAGCATGGCCTCTGCGAAGTTCTAAGCGGCATCGAGCGTAACGCTATCAAAATCCCGAGTGGCCCAGACTGCTCGGGATTTTTTTTGTTTTTTTTGCGTCATTCCGTTAAAAGATGATGAGGTTCATTTAACGTTGAATAGCGTGTTTGCGTCCTCTATTCTCTCGGCTCAGATCATTTCGCTTGCGCTCAGGCGAAGCCTTTCAGTCGTTCAGTAGGAGGTCGGCAGCGATGCGTATTTTGATTGTTGGAGCCGGTGCGATAGGTGGTTATTTCGGTGGGCGGTTGTTGGAGGCCGCGCGGGACGTGACGTTCTTGGTCAGGCCCGGCCGCGCTCAAGAACTCGACCGTGATGGCTTGGTGGTGCGCAGTCCATTGGGCAATATCGACTATCCCGCGCCCCCTCATATTGCGAGCCAAGAGCTGAACGGTCCCTATGACCTGATCCTCCTGAGCTGCAAAGCCTACGATCTTGATGCAGCAATGGATTCATTCGCCGCAGCGGTGGGCCCCGACACCGCCATCCTGCCGCTGCTCAATGGCATGGCGCATGTTGATCGCTTGGCTGCACGTTTCAGCAAGGTCAATGTGTTGGGCGGTCAATGCCTGATCTCTGTGGATCGCGACGCGTCGGGCACCATCGTGCACCTGAACGACACCCATCAACTGACCTTTGGTGAGTTGGACGGTCAATCAACAGCCCGGGCCCAGCAAATCGCGAGCGCGCTGAGCGGCGCCGGGTTTGAGGCCAAGCTCAGCTTGAGCATTGTTCAGGAAATGTGGGAAAAGTGGTGCTTCATCGCGACGGGCGCGGGCATCACCGGCTCCATGCGCTCGGCCATCGGCGATGTGCTGATCGCCGGGGGGGAGTGTTTGATTCTTAGATTGTTGGAGGAGTGCGCGCAGGTCGCCGACAAAGCGGGATATCCGATACGCCCCGAGGTGCACCAACGCTTCGTGAAAATGCTGACCCTGCCGGGCTCCAAAATGACCGCTTCAATGCTGCGTGATGTAGAGCGCGGCGCGGCGATCGAGGTTGAACATGTGTTGGGTGATCTCGTGGCGCGTCGGGATGCAGAAGCACTTGGAACGGCTGACTTGTCGGTGCTGGGGTTTGCGTATACCCACCTGAAAGCGTACGAGGCACGGCGTTTGCGGGGGTAGATATAAATATTCATGAACCGCATTGAAGTCTTCCCGAATGAATTCGGTCCCACAGAGGTGACTGATCTGACACGATGCATCAATCGCCTCGCCAACAAGTTGGCTCCAGATAGTCGCCCGCCTATAGATCGCCGGTGAATTGAATATCAAATTACCGAAAGAGGCCCCGCATGGTGGGGCAAGCCCTTTTGGCGGGACCTTTTTGCGGTTCGGCGCCCCGACGTTTGAAAAAGGTTCCTCGCTGTAAAAGCGAAACCATAAGATCAGCTACCACAAAGGCCGGATATACATACGAAACAAGCGTCAACCCATTGTTTATAAACATAAATATTATGTTCGCTCCCGCCGCTCCAACACTCGGAAATACCCCAGCACCAGCACTTCAATCAGCATAGCCACACCCAATGCCCCAACACTGATCAAAAACAATAGCCGATGATTTCCGCCGCTGGCGTTGAACAGCATTGAATACCCATACCCGGACAACGCCTGAAACAAGGCGAATGCCGTGGTGGCGCGGGTCCAGGCGGCGCCTTGGGCGAGGGGGTCATTGGGTAGCAGTTGATGGATACGCGCCATCATCAACGGCACGATGCCGGGTGGAAAGGTGCCGATCACGACGGTCAGCGCACCGATCAGAATGGCGTTGTGCGATGTATACAACGTCGCAACTACCGCCGCTTGTACCAGCAAGACCCAACGAATACCCCGCACCGGGCCCAGGTAATCGGCCAGCGCGCTATAAAGTATCGGGCCGATCAACGCGCCTACACCGTATAAAATCCAGTACAGCGCGCCAATGTGAGCGCCTTTGCCCAAGCCACGGGCAACGAAATCCACCAAAAACACCATCAAGGGCACCAGCGCCACTGCCATAAACCCAAACTGCACATAAATCGACTTCAAAAGCAGTGAGTGACCTTTAGCGCGATGGCTTGCCGGCACCGGCGCTTGAGCCGTGACGGACACTGGCAACGCTGCCGGCCAGCCCAGCCAACTGATGGCGGTCAAGAGCGCAGAGAATACGCTTAGGCCAATCCAGGTCTGGCGTAAACCCTGCTCGAGCAAGATCGGAATTAAGGTGCCGGACGCCGCGATGCCCAACCCCAGCCCTAAAAATATTGCGCCGGTGGCAAATCCCTTACGTGCGCTCGGAATATGCGGCAGTACGGTGGAGGCGACGACGACCATGATGGCGCCACCCGCGACGCCGGAGACCAACCGCCAGCCGAAAAACCAACTGAACGATAAGGGCAACGCACAGGCCGCAAACGACAGGGTGACCATCAGCATCATCAGACGCAGGGTGTTGCGGTTACTTAACTGCCTTGCAATTGGCCGACCCACCAATGCGCCGACGAAATACCCTGCCAGGTTGGCGGCGCTGAGGTAAACGATGTCGGAGGTGGCGAACCAATGCGCTTGAATAAGTGACGGGATAAGGGGGGTGTAGGCAAAGCGAGCCAGGCCAATTCCGACAAGGTTGGCGCACATGCCGGCAATGATGGCGTGCCAAGGCATCGACGTAGCGGGCGTCGCACGGGGTGAAGCCGTCAATTCGGTCTGCATGGTCGTGCACTCTGAGTGATCTTTGACAGTGGTGTCATGTTTGACAGGGTAGTCAATATTGACAGTACTGACAAGAATGATGTCCACTCTCTTATCAGTTTTGTTCAGACACTTTTTCGCGGGCCCTTGGAGGGCTTGAATCATGGCGGGTATCAGGCAGTTCGATGAAGACAAAACCCTTGACGTGGCGTTAGGGGTTTTCTGGCAAAAAGGACTAGGTGCTACGTCGATGCAGGATTTGGCGCAAGCGACCGGCGTGCAACGTGGGTCGTTGTATAACGCTTATCAGAGCAAGGAATGCTTGTTTCTGCGGGTGTTCGATGGCTACAAAGCCAAGATGCTCGGCGACATGGGCGCTTCCCTCAACCACCCTTCAATCGACGTGGCGTTGCGAAATTTTCTGGCGTTCAGCATTAGCTCAATGACCCAGGGCTCGCCTACGCGGGGTTGCCTGTCGACCAAAACGGCGGTTGACGAACACAACGCTGATCTCGACACGGTGCGCTCCGCTTTGCAGGGTTTTCTTAATGAAATGGAGGGCCTACTGACTGCCCGGTTCGAGGCCGAGGAGGCGCGGTCAAAATTGGCCATCGCGCCGGTAGACGCGGCCCGGGTGATCGTGACGTTCACCCGGGGGATTGTCGTGCTGGAGCGCATTTACCAAGACGTGGAACGGCTGAGGAAAAACGCTGATTTGATCGTTCAACTGCTGCTTCCCTCCCGCGCTAACTAGCGCAACGCCTCCTGCGCACTACAATCTGCAGAGGGTCTGGTTCTCGGTGAGCAGGAAAAGGTGTGCGTTGACGCCTAACTCTTCCCAAGAACCTGTCTCATATTCTTACGACTTGCCACAGGTTCAGAAGAGGTGAAGACATGCCGGTTAAACACGATTTGTTCAAGGATCTAAACGTCACAAAGGAAGAAATCGCCGCGCTTAGTAGCAAAGATGAAAGGCTCAGCCAATTGCTTGATTCCTACGGCGTCGCGGACGCCGAGGTGGTTGAGGCCGAGTCGGGATCATCGGGAAATATCACCGATGATCAACTTAAAAAGCTCAAGGAAAAACGCCTGTCGGTAAAGGACAAAATCGTCCAGCGCCTGACCCTCTCCGACTGATTACTCGCAACCTGTTTAGGCGCTGCTAGAGGCTGCTATAGGCTGCGGGTGAACGGTTCCCAGACAGATTGCAGCCTTCGGCAGTTCCTACCATTGCAACGCCCCAAGCCAGTTGAATCACTACGGAAATGGACGATGTGAATCGTAGTGATAAGGGAGTAATCATGGACTCTATCCAGTCAATGCGGGTTGTGCTTGGGATTGTCGATCATGGCAGCCTCACAGCTGCGGCAGAAAAACTTGAGGTATCGCTGCCTACGGTGGTCAGGGTATTGGCGTCCATCGAACACCATTTGGGCGTGCGCCTGTTCGAGCGCACCACCCGACAGGTACGACTTACCGAAGAAGGGCGCTTGTACGCCGAGGTTTGCCGCACGGTGATTCGTGAGATTGGGCACATCGAGGATGTGTTTCACGAAAAGGAAAGTGAGCCCAGCGGGGCGTTGAACATTACGGCCCCGGTATTGTTCGGCCGCCTGCATGTGGCGCCCATGCTGAACGGTTTTATGACCCGTTTCCCCAACGTCACCGTGACCCTGAACCTGATTGATCGGGTGACCGATTTGCTGGAGGAGGGGATAGACATCGCGGTGCGCATCGGTCATGTCACGGCACCGGATCTGGTCGTCGCGAAAGTGGGCCAAGTGCGCCGTTACCTGTGTGCAAGCCCGGCCTTGCTGGCGGTGCTAAAAACCATCAAGACCCCGGCTGACCTTGGCTGCGCCCCGTTTATTCGCATGGGTGGTGGGGTGCCTGGCGCGCAGTTGACGCTCCAGGAACACGGCAAACCGCTGACGGTGAAAATGAGCAACATCAAGATGACCACTAACAATGCGGACGCAGCTATCTCGGCGTGCCTGTCCGGTGTCGGCGTGGGGTTTTTCCTGTCTTATCAGGTTCAGGCATTGCTTGACGATGGAGCGCTGCAACGGCTGCTGATCGATTACCAGCCTGAGCCGTTGCCGGTATCGTTGGTGTACCTGCCGGCGCGGCGGGTGTCGATTTGTTCACGGGCCTTTATCAGCTGGGCCAAGGAAAAACTCGGCGAACGCTTGGTTCGTTTCGAGAGCCCCTAGCGCTTGTGATTTACCAGGTGTGAACCGCGACGATAAAAAAGGCCCTGTCGTTCACAGGGCCTTTCATGTGCCGCGCTATGCATCAGTGCAACTGACTACCCCAGCCCATGAGTTGAGCCTGGGTTGCTCGGCGCGTTGCTCGATTGCCCGCCCTCTGGTGGCTGCCCGCTAAAGGCTTGATGGTCTGAAGATGCGCCATTGTGCGGCGTATCCTTGTCCGCATCGGCGAGGGGCTTCTTCACTTCATTGGCCATGTCCTTACCGATTTCGGTGGCCTTGTCGTAGCCTTCGCTGGCCATTTGTTTCGCCTTGTCCGTCAGCGAATCGCTGGCGTGGCCCATCATCTGATTTTCCTTATCAGTGATGGGCAATGCAGCACCGGCCATCGCGCCCAGTGCAATACCAATGGCCGCCAGTGCCAAGGGTTGCTCATTGAGCAAGTAGTTGAAGCTGGATTTCACTTTCTCGGACTGTTGGCGCAGGGCGTGGGTCGCGTCGTGCGAACCCCTGTTCATCTGCTGCCCGGTCGAGGACATTTTATCCGTGACACTGTCAGTCAGGTGGCCGGCCTTGTCCTTGAGGCGGCTCGCGCCATCCTGGAGGTCATGAGCCTTGTCCTGCACTTTCGCTTTGACGTTGCCCAAGGTGTCAGAGACCTTGTCGGCCATGTCGCTGATGCGGTTACCCAAGCTGTCGAACATCGACGGACCCGACGACCCGGTGGAGTAGTTCGGGCTTTTATTGGAACCCATCATCAACCACAGTACGCCGATCGACGTGAGCAGCGTCGGCACCGGATTGGCCTTAATGGTTTTACCGAGATTGTTGAAAAACTCACCGCCATTACCGCGCGTGAACGACATCACTTGGTCAACCAACTGGCCGGGAGACAGTTTGCTTTCCAGGGCGTCGACAATGCTGCCGATACTCGACCGTTGCGCGTCGATTTCTCGCTCCAGGGATTCCGGGCTTTTCTGGGACTCGACGTCCAGACTGCTGGCACCCGGAGGGCTGGTTTGGTAACCGGTGTTGTCATACCGATTGTCTTCAAAACTGCTGTCAGTACTCATGAGACTTTCCTCTGAATGGCTTCCTTATCCTTTTGCAAGGAGTTCACCGTGCGCTCGGGCGTGAAGCGGGTGGCATCGAACGATTTTTTGCCGGCTTGCAGCATGATTACGCCGATGACCATGACCACCACGCCGACAATCAGCGCGGCTAGCCACGGGGCCATCAGCATTGCCAGCGCATACACCGCTGACATCAGCAAGATGATCAGCCCGGCGAACAGCACCATGGCGCCCCCCGCAACGGCGGCGATGCCAGCCTTGGTGGAGTTGATCGATTCGTTGATTTCGGCTTTGGCCAAGGCCAGCTCTTTGGTGACCAGCGCCGGTACTTCGTGGGCCAACTGGCGAATCAGGCCGATGATCGACGTTTCGTTTTCAGGTATGCCGCTCGGCGGCGTCTGTGGACTGATGGCCATCACACCTCTCCTTTGGACAGACCGTCGCTGGGCAGGTCTTCAGATGAGTGCCCGGGGCCAAAGGCTTTCTCGCTGAGCGGCGGCGGTGAAAAGCTGTCAGGCACCCCAGGCCGTGCGCTGTGGTAAACGTCGTCGGTGTTCGGCGGTGGGGTTGGAGAACCCTGAGCCATGCCAGAGGAAGACGGCTCGGTTTTGTAGCCGGATCTGCTGTGCGTATCAGCGGTTGGAGACGGTGTTTTCGAGGCTCCCATCCCCGATGAAGCGCCCGAGCTTGAGGCTTTCAAAAACCGCGACAGGCCAAACCCGACGGCGACGCTGCCGGTCAGGAACAACGCTGGATTGTCTCGGGCCAGTTGACCGGCCTGGCGTAACAGTTCATCGGCACTTTTACCGCGCAAATTGTCCGCCAGGCTAGTCATGCCTTGGGCGATATCAGTGACGTAATGGGACAAGCCCAACGTGTCGTTTTCTTGAAATTGTTCCGCTGCCGATTTGGCGGTTTGCGCCAAATTATTGATTTGGTCGGCCGCCGTATCCCGGTACTGCTCGAACTGAGCTGCACCGTGTTCCTTGGCGCCCTGAAGCGCGGCTTTTGCGTCGTCTTGCAACGTCTGCAAGTGCTCCGCAGCGCCCGGCTTATCGCCTTGGTCGCTACCGCTGGTTGAGTTCTCGTAGGTCGTGGCCATCGTCATTCACCGTCGTTTATGCCCTTAAAAGTAAAGGAGAACGTTCCGCTCACAGTAACTTCGAGCAGCGCGTCTTCTGGCTTACAAAAGGTGGACTGAGGGATTTCCGGCGGAGTTCGAGGCGGCAGACAAATGGTATTGCGTGGCAAAACGATGGCGAAACCGAGGGAGAAAAACGAGGCAAAAAAAACGGCGTCATCAAGACGCCGGATTGCCTATCTCACACAGCGTCAGACAGCTCAGAAGGGGGTGTACGCAGTTACGAATTCATTGTGGATCTTGCTGTGGAGCAATCTCGGCCTGGATACGTTTATAAATCTCTTCGCGATGCACAGAAACATTTTTAGGTGCGTTGATGCCTAGCCGGACCTGAAGGCCCTGAACGCCAAGAATCGTGACGGTGATCTCGTCACCAATGTTTATGCTTTCGCCTACTTTTCGGGTGAGTATCAACATAATCTTTTCCTTGATGGCCTCTTGAAGCGCCTCTACCAAAAGGCTGGCGTGTGCCGTGCGGGGGTGATTGTTGCCGAGTACGTCCAAATGAGTCCATCAATAAGACGTCATAAGGGCATATTTAATTCCTTTGAACGCTTTATCTGCCATCAAGTCGTGGTTTCGGTGCTTAAAGAAGCTTACGCAGGTCAGACTTTTTTTTGAACCTCGGCGTTCGCTTATCCCGTTAATTGTCAGGTAATTGTCAGGTTAGTGACGGCAGGTGCTAACGCTCTGAACTAATTCCGCCAACTTTTGCTCTATTAGTGCAGGGTCTTAACACCTCGGAATCGGACTATCCATGAGCACTTCCCTCGACCACTACCAGCGCGAGCGTGATTTCGAAGCGACCCCCGGAACCGTCCGGCGCGCCCCGTGGAAAACGTTCAGGCCCACGTAAAAAAATAGCTCACGCCTTACAGTTCTGTATCCAAAAGCATGATGCCACCCGTCTGCATTATGACTTTCGCTTGGAAATCGACGGGACGCTGTTTTACCTGTTTTACCTGTTTTACCTGTTCGACATGCCGTACTTGAACGGCATGGACGTGCGCGACGTGCCGGTGGAACAGCGGCGAGCGGCGTTGTCGGCGCTCGGCACGCACCCGCGAGGGATTGCCGATTTCAGTGCCGGTGTACCGCGATGAGGTCGCTGAACGCAAGGGCGCCGATGGCTGGAATATCCATCACTTCATGGAGCGCATGGCTGATCAGGAGCAATACCCGTGGGCCGAGTATTGGAATACCCGGCAAACCATCACCGCAGACATGCGTAAACGGCTCGGGTTGAAGCGAGGCTGACGATCGTGCCTAGGGGCGCAGGCACGATCGATCAGGTGCGTCAGACGAAGTGGGACAAGAGCAAAATGAACCCCAGCGCGACCACCGACAGAATGGTTTCCATCGCGGTCCAGGTTTTGAAGGTTTCAGCGACGGTCATGTTGAAGTACTGCTTCACCAACCAGAAACCTGCATCGTTAACGTGCGACAAAATCAACGAACCGGCGCCAGTGGCCAATACCAGCAGTTCGCGGTTAACCCCAGGAACCAAGCCCACCACCGGTGCAGCAATACCGGCGCCGGTAATGATCGCGACGGTGGCAGAGCCTGTGGCAACTCGTACCACTGCTGCCACCAGCCACGCCAATAGAATCGGCGAGATTTCAGCGCGAACGGCCATGTGGCCGATCACATCACCGACACCGCTGGCCACCAGCATTTGTTTGAAACCACCACCGGCACCCACGATCATCACGATGGCAGCAACCGGTGCCAAGCTCTGGTCCAATAGCTTCAAGATTTCCTGACGGGAGAAACCGCGCGCCGCGCCGAAGGTGTAAAACGCCAGCAGCAGGGCGGCCAGCAGGGCGGTGATCGGGTGACCGATCAAGTCCATCCACACGCGGATCGAGCTGTTGTCTGCCAAGGTGATGTCGGACAGCGTTTTGAGCAGCATCAAAAACACCGGCAACAGAATCGTTACCACGGTGATGGTGAAACTCGGCAGGTTTTCAGATTTCGACTCTTGTGCAATCTGGTCCATCAACGCTTGGTTTGGCGTTCCTGGCACGTACTTGGAAATCCATGTGCCGTAGATCGGACCGGCGATCATTGCGGTCGGCAATGCCACGATCAGGCCATAGAAAATGGTTTTGCCGATGTCGGCGTTGTACACCCCAATTGCCAACAACGGGCCAGGATGCGGCGGTACCAAACCGTGCACGGCAGACAGGCCAGCGAGCAACGGAATGCCGATTTTGACGATGGACAGGCCGGTGCGCCGTGCAACGATGAACACCAGCGGGATCAGCAGCACAAAGCCGATTTCGAAGAACAGCGGGATGCCCACCAGAAACGCGGAAAACATCATCGCCCAATGCACACGATTCTTGCCGAACACCCGAACCAGGGTTTGCGCGATTTGATCGGCGCCGCCGGAGTCAGCCATCAGCTTGCCGAGCATTGTGCCCAGCGCCAGTAAGATGCCGACGAAGCCGAGCACGCCACCGAAGCCGTCCTGGAAGGACTTCATCACCTTGTCCACCGGCATGCCCGAGGTCAACCCAAGGAAGCCCGAAGCGAGGGTCAGTGCAACGAATGGGTGGACTTTAAACCGGGTGATCAACAGCACAAGGGCGATGATGGTCACCAGTGCATCGACGAGCAAGTACGTCTCTTGGGTCATACCGAACATGGGGTGCCTCTCCAATTGTCTTTGTTTTTATGGCGGCGTTATGGCTGCCGCGAGGCTTTCCACCAGGCCGCAGCTTGTTCGCCCAATGTATCGATGGGAAGCGTAGCGTCAACGGCCAGGGTCAGGGGTTCGCCATTAGGCGGCTCAAGGGTCGCGAACTGGCTGTCGACCAGACTCGCAGGCATGAAGTGACCAGGGCGGTGTTCGCATCGTTCAATCGCGACTTCCTTGGTCAACTCAAGAAACACGAAGCCCAGCGCCGGTACCGCATGGCGCAGGGTTTCACGGTAACTGTGTTTGAGTGCGGAGCAGGTCAGCACCGGGAGTTCGCCGTTCTGCACGGCAGTCGCCAGCTCTTGGCCCAAACGGGTCAGCCACCCGGCACGGTCTTCGTCATTGAGGGGGATGCCGGCGCTCATCTTTTCGATGTTAGCGGCAGGGTGAAAGGCATCGCCTTCAATCAGGCGGCCGCCGCTGCGTGCGGCAATAGCGGCACCGACCACGCTTTTGCCGCAGCCGGAAACACCCATCACCACGAGGGCGGAAATAGCAGTATTCATAATCACCTCAGCTGAAGACAGCGCTATCTTTGGCGGCTTGAATAAAAGCCTGGCCAGGCTGCTTCCAGTTCTTGTCATTGTTTTGGGTAGATCAAATTGATCGTCAGGCGCTGCATACATTGCTCGTACCCGTTTCGGTGCGAATAAGTAGCGAGGAAAACATTGCGAGGGTTCGCGAGACAGCGCTACCTTAGAGCCCCTTGGTAACATTTTGCAACCCCTCTGAATTATTGGCAGCGCATGACACGCATTGGTTCCCGTTCCACCGGCCGTCCGACCCTCAATGAGGTCGCTCGGCTGGCCGCCGTTTCGCCCATTACCGCCTCGCGAGCATTGCGGGGCGTGACCACGGTGGCGCCCGAGCTGGTAGAAAAAGTCCGTGCTGCGGCGCTGAACCTGGGCTATGTCGCCAACCCGGCGGCGCGGGCACTGGCGTCGTCGCAAAGTCAGACGGTGGTGGTGCTGGTACCGTCGTTGTCTAACCAGCTGTTCATCGAAACCCTCGAAGCGATTCAAGGTGTACTGCGCACGCGGGGGCTGGAAGTGGTGATCGGTAACTATCACTACTCGCCTATCGAAGAAGAGGGCTTGCTGCGCAACTATTTGGCGAACCGCCCGCGTGGGCTATTGCTGACCGGTTTCGACCACACCCCAGCCGTACGTGAACTGCTCGCGGCCAGCGGCGTGCCGTGCGTACACATGATGGAACTGGACACCGTGCGCGGCGCGTATTGCGTGGGGTTTTCCCAAGAGCAGGCGGGGGCCGAAGCCGCTCGGCATTTACTGGCGCGCGGTCGCCGTCGATTGGCCTATATGTCGGCGCAACTCGACCCACGGGTGTTGCAGCGAGGCGAAGGTTTTCGTCGTGTGCTGCTTGACGCGGGCTTGTACGACCCGGCGCTGGAGGTGAGATCGCCGCTGCCGTCGTCCATTGGGTTAGGGGGAGAGTTATTCGCGAAATTGCTGGAAGAGCACCCGGACGTGGATGCGGTGTTCTTCTGCAACGACGACCTGGCCCAGGGCGCAACGCTGGAGGCGCTGAGGCGGGGTATCAAAATTCCGCAGCAAGTCTCGCTGATTGGTTTCAATGATCTGCCGGGTTCGGCACACATGGTCCCGCGCCTGACGTCGATTCGCACCCCAAGAGAGGCCGTCGGCCAACGCGCGGCGCAGTTGCTGTTGGGATTGATCGAAGGCATCGCCCAAGAAACCCAAGTGGATTTGGGGTTTGAATTGGTCGTGCGGGAGAGCACCTGATGACACACCGCATTGATCGCCTTGCCTTTAGAGCCAACTGGTTGGCGAGACGTCCTCCCTGGGAATGAATTCAGCCCTGGAGATTTCGACTAACCTTGCACCCAACCCCAGCTGACTCGCAGAGTGGGGAGGTGAATGATGAAGACACTCGTCATTGGCATTGATCTGAGTACCACGACGTGCAAGGCGATTGCCTGGGCGTCGGATGGAACCTTGGTGGCCCAGGGCAGGGCGGCGCTTAGCCTTGAGCGACCGGGTCCGAATGCCTATGAGCAAGATCCCGAGCAATGGTGGACGGCGGCTCAGGCAGCATTGAAAGCCTTGGCGCCGCAGATTGCCGGGCAGGCCATCGCAGCGGTGGCGATAGTGAGTCAGCGTGAAACGCTGACAGTGACTGACGCAGAAAATCGTCTGTTGCGGCCGGCGATTCTTTGGCTGGATGAGCGGCGCAAAAACGAGGTCGAGGCGCTTACCGAGCATATTGGCAGCGAACGCCTGCACGCGATCACCGGCAAGCCGCGCGATTGGTCGCCGGCCATTTATAGCTTGGCGTGGATGGCGAGGGCCGAGCCGGAACTGTTCCGCCGCATCCGCCATGTGTACGACCCTCACGCTTGGTTGGTGCGCAAGCTGACGGGGGAATTCGCCACCAGTTGGGCCAGCGCCGATCCGTTTGGCGCGTTCGACATCACTCATCATTGTTGGTCCGACGAGGTGCTCCACGCGTTGCCGTTGACACTGGACGCCGCGTGTTTTCCCGAGGCGGCGGCGCCGGGCAGCGTGATCGGTCGTGTCACGCAGGGGGCAGCGGAGTTGACCGGGCTGCCGGTGGGGATTCCGGTGGTTGCGGGGGGTGGAGATGGTCAAGCGGGCGGGCTCGGGGTGGGGGTGGTCAGCGCTGGCGCGGCGTATCTGAACCTCGGGACGGCGCTTGTCTCGGGGGTTTATGCCCGTGAGCCCAGGGTGAACATGGCGTTTCGCACGATGTGTGCGCTTGACCGCCAAGGCTATGTGCTTGAAACCTCATTGCGTTCCGGCACGCTGCTGATCAACAGCCTGGTGCGACAGTTCTTCGGCATGGATCCGGTCACCCAGCCTGAGTGTTTGATCCAACTCGACGCCCAAGCCTCTAGTGTCGCCCACGGCAGTGCCGGGCTGCTGCTATTGCCGTACTGGAACGGGGTGATGAATCCGTACTGGGATCAGGACGCGCGCGGTTGTGTACTGGGCTTGTCGCCGGATCATGGCCGGGCTAAAATTTATCGCGCTTTATTGGAAGGCCTCGCACTGGAACAGGCCCTCGCCACGCAGCGAATGGTCGAGGCCACCGGCGAGCCAGTCACCGCCTTCATCGCCATCGGCGGCGGGGCTTCCAGTCGGCTGTGGTGCCAGATCATTGCCGACATTACTGATCGCCCGGTGGTGCGGGCGATCACCCAAGAAGCATCGAGTTTAGGCGCGGGCATCGCAGCGGCAGTGGGCGCAGGGTGGTATGCGAATTTTGCTGACGCCGCCAGCGCCATGACCCAAGGTGGCGAGACCTTGCTGCCGGCCCCTGAACACCGCGAGTTTCACCATGAATTGTTTGAGTTGTATGTCGACCTTTATCCGCGCCTACGGGATTTATACCCACGGCTAGCAAAACTAAATCGTCGTTAAGGTCAGCCTCGCTTTAGGGGGTGTCAGGACTAACGCCTTCCCGAATGAATTCGGTCCCACAGTTGAAATGCGATTCCCTGTGGGATCAAACTCATTCATGCCCTGAGGTGCTGCTCTGGGATTTCATCCTGCGAAGAGGCAGGTAATCACATCCGCTGATGTCGACCTGAAACCCGGGTCGCTTGCACTGACGCTTTCGTTGGCAAGCCCCACAGAGGCTTTGGCAGACACGGAATAGTAGGCGCTGAACATCTGATCGCAGCCTTCGGCAGGTCCTACAGAAATGTGTGCATCGCCAACATCCGTGGGACCGAATTCACTCGGGAAACGATCTCAGATACCCCGCTCAAGCAACTGCTGTGCGGTGGTCTCGTCGATGACCAATTCATGCACGAAGTTGCGCAGCAGCACGGCGCGGATGATGTCGGATTTGTAAGGGCCGCCAGAAACCAGCACCACTTTTTTGATGCGTTTGAGGTCTTCCAACTCAAGGGAAATCGCCCGCCGATTCAGCGGATGGTTGACCTCTACGCCGTCGCGGTCGAGCCAGCGCCCCAGCAGGTCGCCCACCGCACCGGCGGCTTGCAAGGTTCGGGCGTTGTCGGGGCTGACCATGCCGAGTTCGAACATCAATGATCGCTCGGTCAGGTCGCCCACCGTGACCAGCGCCAAGTCGGCATTTTTGGCTTTCCCAAGCACGTCTTGCACCGAGGCTTCGGCCAGGATCATGTCGCGGTATTGGGCCGACGGCGCGTAGACCGGCGCCGCCAAATAGAAATGGGAGCCGCCGAATAGCCCGGCGAAACTGGACGCGATCTCCACGGTGTTGTTGGCCGAGCCGTAATGCAGGCCACCCAGCAGTGACACCACGGTCATGCCTTGCAGCGCCCGACTTTGGGTCTCCAGCACCGCTTGGTGCAGGGTGCGGCCCCAGCCGACGGCGACGGTGCAGCCATCAAACAGCTGCTCATTGATCGTCGGTGCAACACCGACACCCAGCACCCGAAAAATCATGCGCGGGTCTTCCGGGGTCGGGACCACCGTCACCCGGTCCAGGCCGAACAGTTCTTGCAGGCCGTACTCCAGCTCAATGCAGGAGGCGAGTTTCGAGTTGATGCGGATTTGCACCACGCCGGTCTCGCGGCTGCTGGCCAACGCTTTGTTGACCCGAACCCGTGTGATGCCGAATCGGTCGGCGATTTGCTGCTGGGTCATGTTGTTGACGTAGTAGTACCAGGCGATACGGATGATCAACTGGTGCTCGGCGTTGACCCGTTCAGCGTCGAGATCAAAGTCTGGATGGGGGTCTTGCACGGCCTTTTCCCTTCTCATTCGTTGAGGTGTGCGGCGCCTACTTCACGGCGCCCATGGTCAGTCCTTGTACCAGATGCTTGGAAACCATCAACGCAAAAATAATCACCGGAAACACGATCAAGGTGCCAGTGGCCATGATTTCTCCCCACGGTAAGTCGTAACCGCTCATGAAACTGGTCGCCGTCACCGGGGCCGTGCGCGCGACGTTGCGGGTAAGCACCAAGGCATACAGCAGTTCGTTCCAGGAAAAGATGAACGAGAAAATCGCCGACACCGCGACCCCTGGCATCGCCAACGGCAGGGCAATTCGCCAAAAGATCGTGAATCGCGAAGCCCCGGAAAGTCGCGCTGCTTCATCAAGGTCTTTCGGTACGCCGCGAAACTGGTCGGTGCAGATCCACACCACAATCGGCAGGTTGAACGTCAAATACACCAAGATCAGTACCAACCGTGTGTCGATCAACCCCAAGGTGCGGCCCATCAGGAAAATCGGCAGTGCTACGACGATGGGGCTGAGCATGCGGTTGGTGATGAACCAGAACCACAGGTCTTCCTTGCCCTTGAATTCAAACCGCGCCAACGCATACGCGGCCGGTGTACCCAGTCCGACGGCCAATGCGGTGGTGCTGACGGCAACGATCAGCGAATTGGCCAGGCTTGACAGTACGTCGCGGTGAAACAGAACCTGAACGTAGTTGTCCAGGCGCGGGGTGAACAGCCAGATCGGCGGGGAAGATAGGGCTTCGGCTTGGGTTTTCATGCTGGTCGCCACCATCCAATAGAACGGAAAGATGGCGAACAGAAAGATCGCCAGCAGCCCGACCAAATGCCAACCGTTAACTCGCCTGCTCGGTTTTGCGATGGCCGGAGCCGCGACGGCGGTAGCGCTCAACGTGTCCATGTCAGATCTCCTGGTAAACGAATTTGATGTACAGGCGCGCCAGCACGATGGTCAGAATCAGCAGCAAAATCGCTTGGGCCGACGCCACGCCTTGGTCGAACACGCGAAAGCCGATTCGCTGGATGTAGACGCTGACCAATTCGGTGGCGGCCCCCGGTCCGCCGCGGGTCATGGTGAACACCGTGTCGAACATCTTCAGCACGTCGGCGGTTCGCAGGATCAGGATCACCGTCACGCTGGGCAGCAAAAACGGCAGTTGCACGTGGCGGATGATTTGCCAGCGGCTGCGGGTTTCCAGCCTTGCGGCTTCTTCAATTTCGGTGGGAACCATGGTCAGGCCCGCGAGCAGCACCAGCGCGCAGAACGGCGTCCATTGCCAAACATCCATCAGCGCCACGGCGATGAATGCGTTGGTGGTGTCGCCCAACCATTCCACCGGGCCGGCATTCACCATGGCGAGCAAGGCGTTGGCGACACCGAAGTCACGGTTGAAAATCAAACGGCCAATCAAACCGGCCACGGCGGGGGCGGTGGCCAACGGAATCACCAAGCTCATGCGCGCCAGTAGTTTGAAACCGGATAACCCCGGTTTGTGCAGCAGCAGGGCAATGATCAACCCCAGCGCCAATTGAATCGGCACCACAGCGGCCAGAAACACGAAGGTGCGGCCCAACGCGGCCCAGAACGACGGGTCATGGAACACGCTGACGTAGTTATCAAACCCAATGAACGGCGTCGGGTCGCGCGGGCGTGACAGGTTGTACTGACGGAACGAGTTAACCAAGGCGAACACCGTCGGGAATATCCCGATCAGTGCCAAGGCCACGGTGGCGGGCGCGAGGAAGGCCAGGGCCGCCCGGGTGTTGTTCCAGAGGGTCGGAAAGACCGCCGGCTTTTTATCCCTCGACATGGGCAAGACACTCCTCGGGGCAACGCACGTTCAAGAGGCGGCTGCCGTGCCAAAAACAAGTCTGCACGGCACCCGAGTCGGTCATTTCAACAGTGGTTTTTTACCGTCGTAGTAACCGGCTTTGCCTAGTATCTCTTCAACCCGCGTGCCAATGGTCTTGGCCCCGTCCGCGACGCTGACCTTGCCGAGCATGATGGCCGTGCCGTTCTCGCCAACGATTTCGGAAATCTCAGGCCATTCGGCAAAGCGTGGGCGGAAGTCCGGCACGCCGCCTTCCCACGAGGTCACCATGGGCTGCACAAACGGGTAGCGCTTCTGAATGTCCGGGTCTTTGTAAACCGCGCTGCGTCCGCTGACGCCACCGGCTTCGATATACGGCTTGGCCATGGCTTCGGAGGTGACCCACTGAATGAACAGCCAGGCGGCGGCTTTCTTCTCAGCCGGAGCATTGGCGTTCACCCCGAGGGAGAAACCACCCAAGGCCGGTTTCAGCCCCGCTGGACCCTTGGGCTCGGTCGCCACGGCCAGGCAATCGGTGATCTTGGATTTGCTCGGGTCGGCCAAGGTGCTGTAGAACGCCGACCATTCAGTGATCATCGCCACGTTGCCTTGGGCCAGTGCGTTGACCGCTTCGTTGTGGTCATAGTCGACGATGCCCGGTGGCATGAACTTCATCAAATCCTGACGGAACTGCAAGCCGGTCTGGGATTCTTTCGAGTTCAGGTTGGACTTGAATTTAGCGTCCAACAGCGAGCCACCAAACGGCCACAGAAAACGCATGAAACTGTCCGCCGACTGGGTTTCGCCGCGCCGTGATTGCAGTGCATAAGCGTATTTACCGTTGGCCGTCAGTTTCGGTGCGTAAACCTTGAGCAGGTCATCCCAAGTCGCTGGCGGTTTGTCGAAACCGGCGTCTTTGAGCATGCATTTGTTGTAATACAGCAGGCCCGAATAGTTATCGAACGGCAGTCCGTAGACTTGCTTGTCCCAGGTGCCGAACGATTCCAACAGGATCGGGAAGAACCCTGCGAGTTTCAGGTCCGGGTCAGCCAGTTTCTTGTCGTCGGTGAAGGTCTTGACCGGTTCGAGCCAGCCGTTGCCAGCGAACTCGCCGATCCACACCACGTCGGTCAGCACCACATCGTTTTCGTTGCCCGCGGTGAAATCCAGCACTTGGCGTTCACGGCTGTTTTCATAGGGAACGGTTTCGTAGCTGACCTTGATCCCGGTTCTTTTTTCGAAGTCGGGCAGTAGCTTGATGGCGGCGGCGTAACCGGGGCGGTCGAGGAAGATCGCCTTGATCGTCGTGCCTTTGTAGGGCGCGGCGGCTTCCTCCAGAGTCCAAGCGTGCGCAGCCCCGGAGGCGAGGGCAACTGACAGTGCAATAGCATTCCATACCAGCGTTTTCATTACGTGACCTCATTTTTTGTTGTTGGTGAGGAGTACGTCGTTTTAGGCGCGCAGTTGCGCGCCGGGTTTTAGGGGTTTCGCTTAAGGGCTCCTTTTACGGGCTAGGCAAAATCACCGTCTTCAAGGCACCGTCGATGAACTCAGCGGGGTAACTGAACGCATGGGAGGCTTGGCTGAGGTCGAAGCGATGGGTTACCAGACACTCGACGTCCACCAGCCCCTGGGCAACCAGCTTGATCGCGCGATCATAGACATGCCCCATGCGCCGGGACATGCGAACGTCCAGGCCTTTACGGCGTAACAACGAGGCACTCAGTGGCGCGTATTGATCGCCGTCGGGAATGCCCACTAACACCACCCGACCGCCAATGCGCGCCGTTTGCGCAGCGATCTGAAATCCCTGTGGAGAGTTGGTGGCTTCAAGCACCAGGTCCACGCCGCGACCGTACGTCCATTCGGCGATGGACGCATGGTCATTGGAGACCTTGTCGGCGCCCAGTTGCAGGGCCATGTCGGTGCGGTAGGCAATCGGGTCGATGGCGTAAACCACGTCTTTGCACATAAGCCGTGCTAATTGCAGCAGGCACAGGCCGATGGGGCCGCAGCCGATAATCGCGACGCTTTCAAACACCCTTTTTGACCCGGCAAGGTCCATGGCATGGATCGCCACGCCAAGGGGTTCGAGCATCACCGCCTGCACCGGGGTGAAACCGCTGGGTACCGGATAGATCTGGCTAGGAGACACCGAAATAAATTCAGTCATGGCGCCGTGGGTATCAGGCGGCGACCCGAGGAATACCACGTGCGGGCAGAGGTTAACGTGGCCGCGCCGGCACCATTCACAGTGGCCGCAGGGTTTGGCCGGATCCACCGCCACCAACTGTCCGGCAGTCAGGCCCAGCGCGGGATGGTTGTCGACCACGTAGCCAGCGAACTCATGCCCAGCGATGAACGGTTTGGTGATTCGGGCATGCCCGATAGCCCCTTCTTTGTAGTAGTGCAGGTCACTGCCGCAGACCCCAACCGCGCTAACACGCAGCAGAACCTCATCGCCCACGGGCGTCGGCATCGGTTTGTCGCCGATGCGCACGTCGTGGATGCCGTGGATATAGGCAGCCCGCATACAACCTCCACCTTGACATTTGTAATTGTTGAATTACAAATGATCGTAGAAGGAAAATTCTGACTGTCAAGCGTCCGAATTCCTGCTTTGCTTCACTCGTCACCCACAACAATAATCAAGGGGAACGATTTTGACTGAGCTCAAATTGCGCGGCGTCGAAAAGGCCTATGGCGACATCAAAGTCCTGCATGACATCGAACTGGACATCGAAAGCCGCGAGTTCGTGGTGTTCGTCGGGCCTTCGGGTTGTGGCAAATCGACCCTGCTGCGCTCCATTGCCGGGCTGGAAAGCATCACCCAAGGGCAAATTCGTATCGGCTCCCGTGACGTGACCTACCTGGAACCGGCCGATCGCGGCGTGGCGATGGTGTTTCAGTCCTACGCGCTGTACCCGCACATGTCGGTCTACGACAACATCGCCTTCGGCCTGAAAATGCAAAAACTGCCCAAGGCCGAGATCGAGGCCAAGGTCCGCAATGCCGCGCGCATTCTGCAACTCGACGCCTTGCTCGACCGCAAGCCCAAAGCCCTGTCGGGCGGTCAACGACAGCGGGTCGCAATTGGCCGCGCCATCGTCCATGAGCCGGAAGTCTTCCTGTTCGACGAACCACTCTCCAACCTTGACGCGTCGCTTCGGGTACAGATGCGCATTGAGATCGCCAAGCTGCATGCAGAACTGCAAGCGACGATGATTTACGTCACCCACGATCAGGTCGAAGCCATGACCCTGGCCGACAAGATTGTGGTGCTGAACAAGGGCCGAATCGAGCAGGTGGGTTCGCCGCTGGAGTTGTACCACCACCCGCGCAACCGCTTCGTCGCCGGCTTTATTGGCTCGCCGCAGATGAGTTTCGTCTCGGTCCAGGCCTTGGCGGTCAGCGCCGAAGGGGTGCAGATCAGCCTGCCGGGCGGCGAATCGCTGTGGGTCCCGGTCAACGCCGCAGGTGTGGCTGCGGGCTCGACGCTGACATTGGGCCTGCGGCCGGAACACGTGTCGGAGCGCGGGCAGGGTGAGGCGCGGATACTGGCAACAGCGTTGCTGGTTGAACATTTGGGAGGCGAAACCTTCACCCACGCGCAAACGACGGACGGCCATGACGTGATGGTCAAAGGCGAAGGGCATTCGCAGGTCAAGACCGGACAAAGTTTGGCGATTGGAGTGACCGGCGCACGTTGCCATCTGTTCGACGAGCAGGGCCATGCGTTGGCTCATCTGACCCACTACACCGAGGTGGCGCAGCGCCAAGAAGCGTTATGATGGCGCCGCCCAACGCTGACCCCTAAGCCGTGGGGCGTTTTTTTCTCGGAGCCAGAGACTTGATGTCCACGATCACCCTGTTTCAAACCCCGCCGCCAGAACTGATCAAAAGCCAGATCCTGCAGATGGTCGTCGATTACCTGACCGACATCAGCATGGTGGCCATCGCTCCGAGCAATCCGCTGTACAACCTGTATCAATACGGCATCGGCTTCGAGGTCCATCTTTACCTGGACGCGATGGATGGCTCTAAAGGCATCCCCGTCGAATTGATCGTGGCGCTGGATGCCGAAGATGATTCTACGGTGGTAGGGTTTTTGCTGTATCTGCCGGTGAAAGACGATCCCGACGCCTGCTCTGTGCCCTACATGGCGGTGCGCGCGACCCATCGGCGTCAAGGCATCGCTCGGGCGATGCTCCAGCAAATGCGGGGTCGATACCCCCATGCCGAATTGGCCTGCACTGTTGCCAAAGTGCCGTTTTTTGAGTCGATGGGTTTCCAGGTATTAAGCGCGCGCGGTCCCCAGGTCGTGATGAATACGCGTGATCACGGCACGGACGGATTGCTAGCGGTACTGGACGTCGCCCCGATTTATAGCTCGCTGGAAGTGCGGCAGATTCACCTGTATCTGCTTAAGCAACACGGGAAAAAAGCGATGCAAGACGCCGAAAAGAAACGTGACCGGCACCTTGATCAGATGACCCGTCAGGCGAAAGCGTTTGTGTTGGAACGCCACGCAGGTCGGCCTCTGTAGGCGCCAACGTGTTGGCTCCTTTTAGGTGAGGGTGCGCTTAATCGGTCATTGAGCCGTGCAGCCTGTGAACTGACCCCCAAAAGTCAGGTGGATGTCCAACTTTTGAGGTCAGTTCACCTGCGTGGGACCGAATTCATTCGGGAAAGCTTCAGTCCTGACACGCTTCAATCTCAAACCAGCAACGAAATCAAACGTGGCTCAATCGAGCTCGACAGCACTTCAATCAAAGCCAGCGTCACCGGCAGTTTGAAACGCCGACGGCCCGCGCTGCCGGGATTGAGGTACAGCTGCTCGCCGTGCCATTCGATGCGTGGCTTGTGGGAATGGCCGGTGATCACCAGTTTTATGCCTGCATCAAGCACCGCTGGAACATCGGCGATGTCGTGCACCAGTAGGGTCTGCCATCCGTTGAGGTCAAAACACAAACGGTCAGCGATATGCTCAGCCCACGGGGCGTTTAGATCATTGTTCCCGCGGACGACGTGCAGCGGGGCAATCGACGCCAGTTGATCAAGGATCTGGGGACTGCCGATGTCACCCGCGTGAATGATCTGTTCACAACCCTGCAAAGCAGCAATGGCTTCGGCGCGGAGCAGGCCATGGGTATCGGAAATCACACCAACTTTCATGCAGCGCTCCAGGCACGCTCAACAATGGGAACCCAGGCAGCTCATCAAAAAAACGCGCGCACTACCTTGAGCGTGACGGTGGTTTCGCACTCGCTGTTGTGGCCGCTGTACGCACTGCAATCGGTCCCGGTGAGGCTTGAGCCGCTGTACATCAGATTCATGTCCATGCCCATAAAGGGGCGCGAGACATTAAACGACCAGTCTTTGTAGGCGCTGACCATGCTGCCGCCTTCAATCAAAGTGGGTGTGTCGAGCTGGTGATCCGCGTACTGCATGCGCACATCGACTCCCAGCGGAACGATGCCACCCAGATCGAGAAACAGCGTACTGTCCTGGCGTCCAGCGTCGTTGCTGAACGCAGTACCGATGCGGGAATCGAAAATCCGGAAGCCGGCATACAGTTCGTGGCTATCGATCTGGTCAGCGTTGGCGTAGCTGTAGCGGATGACGCCCAATTCGTAACCCAGTGTCTTGTCGAACGGCTTTCTAAAACCCATGTAGGAATCGACTTCGAGCGTACTGTCAGCTGCGATGCCCGCATCGGGTGACCACTGACCCACGTAAAAGCCGCTGTTATGCGTCAGGTCCAGACCGCCATGGAAAGTTGAACCGTCGCTGGTGGACGTGACTAGGCCTTGAGCCATACTGCGGCTGGGCGTGGTTCCGAGCTTGAGGCTGAAATCGCCGAGTTCTCGGTCGATGACCTGCGCCGAGACGGTCTGGCAAATGAACACGGTGCTGGCAATGAGCACGTAGTAGCGAACATGACGCATGCCTCCCTCCTTGGGTTTACTGAGGAGTGGAGTCGGTGGTGTCTAATCGATGTGGCCGGTAGCCTGATAAGAACCGCGAGCTAGAGCTACGCAGGATACCGGCGAATGAGCGGGGGATTCGACCGCTGGTCGATTGTGTACAAAAAATGTGAACGTCGTGGTCAGTCGTTGGCTGAAATGAGGGGTGGGTCTGTTCAGCGTACGGTAGAAGCGTCCTCCCTTCCCACGCTTCAAGAAACATAGTGCTGAAGCCCTTCCAGAAGCGCATCAAAAGTAACCTTACAGCGCGGGCTATGCCTTAGGTCCTCGTGCATGGCCAGCCAGGTATCCAACTTGAACACAAAGTGTTCGGCAAGCAGGTGCACCAGATTCGGGTCACGCTTGGCCAGTGTGATCTGGCAAATACCGATACCGGCACCGGCGCGGATCATTGCAAGTTGTGCGAGATCGCTGTCGCTTCGAAGCGCGAAATTGTCTCGACCCCATGCCGGCAATGCCTTGCTGGCCGCGCGCAGGAAGGGTGTTTCTTCATCGAAACCGATCAGCGCGTGATCAGCCAGGTCGGCCAAGGTACGGGGTGTGCCACGGTCTTGCAGATAGGCTTGATGCGCATGGAAGCCAAGTTCGATATTCCCCACGTTTCGCGCGATAAGTGATTCTTGCTTGGGCGGTGTCATGCGAACCGCAATATCGGCTTCCCTGACCAGTAAGTCCTGCACCTGGTTGGACAGCGCCAGTTCGACTCTCAACTCAGGCCATTGGCGCTGCAATCGCGTAATGATGGGCGGCAGCACCTCGGCTCCGATGATTTCGCTGGCCGTGATACGCACCACGCCTTTAATGCCGTGCCCCTGGCTTTCGGCTGCCCGGGCCATGGCGGCGGCACTGGCCCTCATCGATTCAGCATAGGGCCTCAGCGCCAGCGCGGCGTCGGTGGGCAGCAGTCCTAACTGTGAACGGGTAAACAGCTTCATGCCGAGCTGTTCTTCGAGCATGGCAATATGCCGCCCGACCGTCGGTTGTGCCACCCCCATTGAACGCGCTGCGCCGGACAAGGATCCGTGTTGCAGGACGCTGAGGTATGAGCGGTAGAGTTCCCAGCTGATGGTGTAGGTCATGCATAAATGTATAGCGGATGCAGAAATTAAGGGCGTTTTATTTAGTCGTTGGCCACGTCAGACTTTCGTCATCACTAAGGGGAGTTGAGATGGCGGCTAATAACACGGTGTTGGTTTTAGGTGCTACTGGCGGTATCGGTGGCGAAGTGGCGCGGCAGCTGCGTGATGAAGGGTGGACCGTTCACGCGCTTCGACGCGGTAACCACCTAGCACCGGGATTGAAAGATGGCATCACTTGGATAGAAGGGGATGCGTCGAATCATGACGATGTAATGGCTGCTGCCCAGGGGTGCTCGGTGATCGTTCATGCGGTCAATCCTGCGGGATACCGACGCTGGGCGACGCTGGTTTTGCCGATGCTCGACAACACGATTGCAGCGGCAAAAGCGCACCAAGCGACCATCGTGCTGCCGGGCACGGTGTACAACTTTGGCCCCGACGCATTTCCAATAATTCGAGAAGATTCGCCCCAAGATCCTGCTACCGGAAAAGGCAAAATCCGCGTTGAAATGGAACGACGCCTGCGAGCTGCAAGCACCCAGGGAAGCCGTGTGATTATCGTGCGGGCGGGTGACTTTTTCGGTCCCGCAGCGGGCAGTAGTTGGTTCTCCCAAGGCTTGGTCAAACCGGGCACGGCGGTGACGAAAGTGAATCTACCCGGCGCTCCGGGGGTGGGTCACCAATGGTCTTATATACCCGACGTGGCACGGACGATGGTCAGTCTGATAGAACGGCGAGCAACACTGGCGCCCTTTGCGGTGTTTCACATGAACGGCCATTGGGATAACGATGGCCTGCAAATGGCCGGGGCGATCCAACGCATCGTCGCAGCCCGAGGCAGTAAGCCGCCTACATTGCAGCCATTCCCTTGGTGGATGATCATGCTGATCTCACCGTTCAAGGAGACGTTTCGCGAGGTGCTTGAGATGCGCTACCTGTGGCGCACTCCGGTTCGAATGAACAACGCGCACCTTCAAGCGACCCTGGGCGAAGAACCCCATACGCCTCTGGATCAGGCCATTGAAGCGACGCTCCAAGGGCTGGGTTGCCTGCCATCGGCCACCCGGTCTTAACAGGTAGCGGCGATACGGTAAAATCGACGACTTTCTAATGTTCCCTATTTTCTCACCCCATGAGAATCAGCCTCCCAAATCGAGAATTGTCTCTTATAGTGCAGGCATGAACGATTCCGTAACCAAAAGCCTCGCCGACCGTGTTCTCCAGGTATTGGCCTGTGTGGCCAAGGCCGGGCAGCCGATTGGCGCAAAGCGTATCGCCGCCCACGTCGGGATACCGCTGAGTACGGTGTATCGACACTTGGCCGCGCTGAAAAAGTGGGGCTTGTTACAGGAACACATGACCACCGGCCTTTATGAACCCGGCGCGACCGGGGTGCAACTGGCCTGGGGTTTCGACCAGACGTCGAACCTGGTTAACCAGAGCCGCGATGAAATCAGCGCGTTGGTGGAGCGCACGGGCGAGAGCGTCGGGCTGCTGGTGCATAGCAATGGGCAAATGGTCTGCATCGCCATGGAAGAAAGCAGCAACTCCCTGCGGTGTTCGTTCACCAAAGGCCGCGCCCATTCCATGATGCAAGGTGCGTCAGCCAAGAGCCTGTTGGCGTTCCTGCCCGAGCAGACCCGACGGCGGATTATTGCCAAGCAGTTGGGCGATTCTCCCCAGAGCGAGACGCTTGAAAAAGAAATTGCCGAGATCCGCACTAACGGTTTTGCTACCAGCGACAGCGAGGTAGACCTGGGTGTATGGGGCGTCAGTGTCCCGTTGATTTCACAGGATGAAACCCTTGAAGGCACCATCACCTTAATGGCGCCCTCACTGCGCGTTGGCCCACGGGAGGCGGAGTTGATCAGCCTCACCAGAAAAGCAGCCAGCCGTATCTGCAACCGCTTCTAACCTGCCGGTTAACCACCTGCTCTGAACAGATCAGGACTCACTCTCGCCGAAGGAATTTGTGATGAAAGCGTTGAAGTTGTTTAGTCCACTTGTTGCGGCATTCGCGCTGGTCACGTTGATCTGCGCGCCGGTCCAGGCCGCCGATGATGTGATCCGTGTGGGCACTGATGCCACTTTCCCACCCATGGAGTTCGTTAAGGACGATAAACGTACGGGCTTTGACGTCGAGTTGATCGAAGCCATCGGCAAGCAGTTGGGCAAGAAAGTGGAATGGGTCGACATTGGTTTCAAAGGCCTGATCCCGGGCCTTATTGCCAATCGATTCGACGTGGCCGCCTCGGCGATCTACATGACCGAAGAGCGCCGCAAGGTCGTCAACTTCACCGACTCTTACTACCGTGGAGGCTTGGCGGTGCTGGTGCTTAAGGATGACACCAGCATCAAGGTTCCCGCTGATCTAGTGGCCGGCAAAAAAGTCTCGGCGCAGGTGGGCACCAAGTCCATCGAGTTTCTGAAGACCAACTACCCGGCGGTCGAGGTCGTTGAGGTGGAGAAAAACCAGGCGATGTTCGACCTGCTCACGATTGGCCGAGTCAATGCGGCGGTTACCGGTCGCCCGGCGGCGGTGGAATTCGCCAAGTCCCAGCCCAAAGTCCGGGTGCTCGATCAAGGCCTGACCACCGAACTTTATGGTTTCGCCGTCCGCAAAGATGAGGGCGAACTGCAGAAGCAAATGAACCAGGCGCTGCAAACCCTGCGCAGCAACGGCGAGTACGCTGCACTGACGCAAAAATGGTTTGGCACCACCGTAGAATAATCAGCCGATAGGTGTCCGGCGCCTGTGTGCCGGACACTGTTTGCCGATTGCCTTTAGCCGTCTACCTCTGCGGAGTACACCATGGACCTCGATTTTTCCCCGGTCTGGGACGGCTGGCGCGACCTCGCGTCCGGCACCCTGGTCACCCTCGAAATCACACTCGCCGCGCTGGTATTGAGTTGTGCGCTGGGGTTGTTGATCGGAATGGGCCGCTTGAACCCTAAACGCAGGCTGATCTATGGTTTTTGCACCACTTACCTGACCTTAGTGCGGGGCACGCCGCTGCTGGTGCAGTTGTTTATCCTATTCTTTGGCCTGCCGCACTTTGGTATTCAGTTGCCCGCTTACGTGTGCGGTATCTTTGGCTTGGGCATTTACAGCGCGGCCTACGTCTCGGAAGTCGTACGCGGGTCGATTCAGTCGGTGGAAAAAGGCCAGATGGAAGCCGCCCGCTCGTTGGGTCTGCCGTACAAGATGGCGATGCGCAAGGTCATCCTGCCCCAAGCCTTCGTGCGCATGATTCCAGCATTGGGTAATGAGTTTATTGCCCTGATCAAGAACTCCGCACTGGTGTCCCTGCTGACCATCGCCGACGTGATGCACGAGGGCGAGAAGATCATCAGCGTGTCCTATCGCTCGCTGGAAGTGTACTTGGCCATTGCGTTCATCTACCTGGTACTGACCACTACCACGACATTGATCCTGCGCCGAACCGAAAAAATGCTGCGCGCGGACGGGAGAGTGTGATGACTACGACCATTATCGACATCAAGAATCTGAGCAAATCCTTCGGCACTCACCAAGTGCTGCACAACATCGACTTCAGCGTGGAAACCAGCCAGGTGGTGGTGGTCATCGGCCCCAGTGGTTCCGGCAAGAGTACGTTTTTGCGTTGCATGAATGGCCTGGAAACCGCAGAAGGCGGCACGCTGCATGTCTGTGGTCACACCGTGGTCGAACAAGGCCGCATGATGTCCGAAGCAAAGCTTGACGCGCTGCGCAGCGAAGTCGGCATGGTCTTTCAGTCGTTCAACCTGTTCCCCCACCTCACGGTTTTGGACAACATCACCCTGGCGCCCATGGCGTTACGCAGCACCCCGCGCAAAGAGGCTGAGGAGCAAGGCTTGCGCCTGCTTGAAAAGGTCGGCCTACAGCATAAGGCCAAGGTCTTCCCCGGCACGTTGTCTGGTGGGCAGAAGCAGCGCGTGGCGATTGCCCGAGCCTTGGCCATGGACCCGAAAGTGATGCTGTTCGACGAGCCGACCTCGGCCCTCGACCCCGAGCTGGTGGGCGAGGTATTGCAGGTCATAAAAACCCTGGCCGCAGAGGGCATGACGATGATCATCGTGACCCATGAAATGGGTTTTGCCCGGGAAGTGGCCGACATCGTGGTGGTAATGGACGAAGGCGCAATCGTCGAAGCAGGCCCGCCGGCGGCGTTATTCACCGCACCCAAGGAGGCCCGCACCCGCAGCTTTCTACACAGTGTTTTAGCGCGCGATTCCTCACCGGTGTTGTGATCGCAGTGATTGACCCTTCGCCTGGAGGTCCTTAAGGGCTACCTAAGGGTACCCTCGTGAGCGGCATTGACCTTCGGTGCCGCATTTTCACGTTGAGAGGCTTGCAGGAAGCCTAATGCTAGTTGCTGATACAACTCTGGGCCAAACCGCGAGCTGACGGCCCTGGAAATAAGTGCGATGCCCATCAGGCTGATGACCATGCCGTGACTGTCGATCATTTCCATCACAATGATCGCCGAGGTGATGGGCGATTGAGTGACGGCGGCAAGGAACCCAGCCATGCACAACGCAATAATGGGTTGTGGGGCCAGCTTGAAAAGCTCGGCAACGTTTGCTCCCAACGAAGCCCCTACTGCGAGAGACGGTGCAAAGATGCCGCCAGGAATACCGGAAAAATAGGTGGCCAGGGTGGCCAAAAACCGAGTAACAGCGGCGTACCAGGGAATGCTTTGTCCATGGTTAATGATCTGAGTAGCGACGCCATAACCGCTGCCGAAAGAAAGGCCTCCACTGGCCCATCCCAGTGACGCAACCACCAGGCCGCAAGCACCTGCGAACCAGATAGGGTGCAGGGTTCTCCATCTCCAGACCGCGTTGTTTGGCATTCGCTGAGGCAGCAGCAACAAGCGACTGAACAGCCCTCCTAATAAACCGCAGAGCACCCCCAAGCCCAGTACCGGCACGATGATCTGTCGCGTTACGGCGTCGACATCCAATCGGCCAAAATAGTTGTAGTTCCCCTGCAAGCCAATGGCGATCATCCCGGACAGGATAATCGTGCTTAGAAGCACCCCACTGGTGCGTGTTTCCAGCTTGCGGCCCAACTCTTCCACCGCAAAGGCGATACCCGCCAATGGCGTGTTGAATGCGGCAGCAATGCCCGCTGCACCCCCGGCGAGAATCAAGTCTTGGACCCTGATCACCCGAGAGTGAGGCAAGAAGCGGTGCGCCGCGTGCATGATGGAGGCGGCCACCTGCACCGAGGGGCCTTCTCGGCCGGCCGAAAATCCCCCCGTCAGCGCCAACGTACCAAGACCAATCTTGCCCAGGGCGATACGCAACGAAATCAGTTTGTTGATCGGTTTTCCGTTTGCTACCAAACGCGTTGCCGCGATCACCTGAGGAATACCGCTGCCTTGGCTGCCCGGAAAAAAGCGTTGAGTGAGAAATACCACCAACATGCCGAGTAGAGGTGTCAGCAGAAAGGGAAGCCAACTGCGACCAGTGGTAACGGTGGCAAAGAGAGCCAACGCCTGATCTGCAAGCTTGGCGAAGAGAACCACCGACAAGCCGGCTATCGTGGCGGCGGTCCAAAGCGTCAATCGAGTTCGCCAACGGGCAGACGTAAAACGTCCGCGCAACGGTGCAAATATATGTTTCATTGATGCACCTGCTGGCTTAATTGCGATCAGGCTAACACACGGTTTGAATCAAATCGGCGATAGGGTACTAAAGAGGGGGGCACCACCGTCAAATGGCATAAATTGTCCCCCGGGCTCAAGCTAACGCGACTCTGTTCCCCCAAACCATGTTCCTGCCTGGAAGATCGGCATCAGCCCAAATCTTCAGCCTGATGCCGCTCTGGCACTTGGCTTGCTTCATCGCCCCACGGCCGGTTGACTCGACAGCCACGGATAACCGCAGGCCGGTTGGCGATTTCTTCTGCCCAGCGTTGCAGATGGGTGTACGCCTGCACAGATAGAAACTCGGCCGCCGAGTACAAATTGCCCCGCACCAATTGTCCGTACCAGGACCAGACCGCGATATCGGCGATGGTGTAGGCATCACCCGCCAGGTAGGGGCTCTCGCCAAGGCGGCGGTCGAGGACATCCAACTGACGCTTGGTCTCCATGCTGAAACGGTTGATGGGGTACTCGAGCTTTTCCGGCGCATACGCGTAGAAATGCCCAAAGCCGCCGCCCAGGTATGGGGCTGCGCCCATTTGCCAGAAAAGCCAGTTCAGGGTTTCCGTGCGCCCGGCCACATCGGTGGGCAGGAAGGCACCGAATTTTTCCGCCAGGTAAAGCAAAATCGACCCAGACTCAAAGACTCGAATCGCCGGCTCCACGCTGTGATCCAGCAAGGCCGGGATTTTTGAGTTGGGGTTGATGGCGACAAAACCGCTGGAGAACTGGTCGCCGTCGTTAATACGGATCAGCCACGCATCGTACTCGGCGTCGGTGTGCCCAAGCGCCAGTAGCTCTTCCAGCAGGATCGTCACCTTCACCCCATTGGGCGTGGCCAGTGAATAGAGCTGCAATGGGTGTTTGCCAACGGGCAACACCTTGTCGTGGGTCGGTCCTGCAACCGGGCGGTTGATGCTGGCGAACTGGCCGCCAGACGGAGCATCATCTTTCCAGACCTTCGGCGGAACATAGGACGCTTTGCTCATGAGACGAACCTCGTGGTTTCTTTTGGCGATTAGAGAGCCTACCCGGTTTGGTCGTCAACTATGGCTCTGAAATCCATTCCCGAATAAATTCGGTCCCACTGGACTCCCAACAAACATCTGTTCAACGCCAAAAACGGTGGGACCGAATTTATTCGCGAAGGCGTGCGTCCTGACACGCTGCAAATCTTAACCAGCACAACGTGCCACCCAGTTTGCTGCGCGACAGCGCGGCGTCGAAGCCGAGGCGGCCCCTCCTACAGACTTACAAAATGCCGGGTATCGCTGGCGAGGGTGGTGGCCAGAAAGTCAGCAAACGCGCGCGCTGCCAGGCGCGTGGTCCGACCCATCGGAAAGTACGCGTGGACGGGCAGTTCGGCCATTTTCCATTCTGGAAATAGGTGCACCAAGGCTCCGCTTTCTAACTCCAATGCGCAGGCCCACGACGTGGTGGATGTAATCCCCAAGCCTCCTGTTGCTGCCGCTAGCGCCCCTGCGGTGTCATTGATCGAGAGTTGGGGGTTAAGCGTGATAGATGAAACCTTGCCGTCGCGCTCAAATTGCCACGAAGAGATTTGTGCACCGGCCGGGCCGCCGATGATTCGATGGTGCTCGATGTCGGCTGGGGTGTCCGGTGTGCCGTGGCGCGCGAGGTAGCCGGGAGAGGCCACGATCACACGACGCATCGTTCCAATCTGCCGGGCGGTACCGGCCAAGTCCGGCAAGTTGCCCACGCGGATGCCGACGTCGACAGCTTCCTTGACCATGTCCTGCCACTGATCTTCAAGCAGCAGCTCGATGTGCAGCAGCGGATGACGTTCAGTAAATGCAGACAACTTGGGCAGCACGACGCGGATACCCATTGTTGACGGCATCCCGATGCGGAGCAGGCCACGCAGCTCTCCGGTTTCCCGCACGCTGTTCTCCGCGTCATCGACGGCCGCAAGAATCGGTTCCATGCGCGTCAGAAATTCGATGCCCGCTTCGGTCGGAACCACGGTTCGGGTGGTGCGTGAAAGCAGCCGCGCACCAAGGCCCGCTTCCAGCTCCGCAATCATCCGGGAGACCTGAGACTGCGCAAGCCCGCTCTCGCGGGCGGCTGTCGAGAAACTCCCAAGGCGGGCCACGCGGGTATAAAGCCGCAACGTGAGGATATCTCAGCCGAGTTGAAGTGGTCACTGACACGCTGGACGCCCTTGAAGCGGGCACCAACGATGAAGTTATCGCCGGCGCCCAGTCGCGTGGCATTCACGATGCATTCACTGCCGACCCGAAAAAGGTGCAGGCAATGATGTCGACCAAACTTCCCCAGCGCGTTTGATTACCTAACTGACTTAACGACGAGGCCATCATGGACTTTCTTCAGACGTTGACCCAACGCAATACTGAATTCGCAGAGACCGGTTACTCTGCTGACCTCAAGATTATTCCTTCACGCAAAACCATGATCATCGGCTGCGTCGACCCTCGGGTCGACCCCATGGACGTGCTCAAACTCGCGCCCGGCGAGGCCGCCGTTATCCGCAACGTGGGCGGCCGCGTGAACCCGGCGCTGTTCGGAACGATGGCCATTCTTGGCACCGTCTCGCGGGTTGCTGGCGCGCAGGTGGGTCATGGCTGGAACCTGATCGTCTTGCACCACACCGACTGCGGCATATCCGGTTGCTATCACCACGCCCCTGAGTTGTTGGCGAAATACATGGGCGTCGAAGAACACCAGCTTGAGGCGCTGCAGATCGACGATCCGTATAAAGCGGTCGAGATAGACGTCGCCGCACTGAAGGCCAACCCGAATTTGCCGGGTGGAATTACCGTGACAGGGCTTGTTTACGACGTGGCTACCGGACGAATTGATACGGTGGTGCCTGCGGGGTTGCTTCGGGTGGAGTAGGGTTGTTGTCTTGATCTGTAATTCCGCTCGATGTGTCGGGCGGAGTTACAACCGCGCCCACGCTCAATCAGGTTTCACATAAAGGAAGCCATCAATGCAAAACCCAAATGTGAAAAAAACCATCCTCCTCATCGGTGCATCCCGTGGCCTTGGTTTCGCCATGGTCGAGGAATACCTCAAACGCGGCTGGCAGGTGATCGCTACCGGGAGAGAGGGCGCGACGGAAAAACTTATTCAGTTGGCCAAAACCGCCGACGGCGCGCTCGATGTCGAAACAGTCGACATCACCATTGAGTCGCAAATTGCTGCGCTACGGGTTCGTCTCGACGCTCGGCGACTGGATGTGCTCTTCGTAAACGCGGGCGTCAAAAACGACGACCGCGAAACCATCGCGGACGTCTCCACCGAGGAATTTGTGCGCGTCATGGTGACCAACTCACTGAGCCCGATGAGAGTCATCGAGGCGCTCCAGGACCTTGTTCAGCCAACCGGAACCCTCGGCGTCATGTCGTCCGGGCAGGGCAGCCTGACCAATAACACTAACGGAAATTATGAGGTCTACCGGGGCAGTAAAGCCGCACTTAACATGTTCATGCGCAGCTTTGCCGCGCGCCACCAAGAGGACGCAAAAACCTTGTTACTCATGGCGCCAGGATGGGTTCGCACAGACATGGGTGGGCCTGAAGCGCGTTTGAGTATTGGAGAAAGTATCCCGAACTTGGTGAATACGATTGAGGCTCATGAAGGGCGTTCCGGTTTGCATTATTTGGACTATCTTGGGCGGATCGTTCCTTGGTGAGTGGTTCCTTGGTAAGTGGTTCCTTGGTAAGTGATTCCGTGGTGAGTTGTGGGCAATACGTTGGGTGAGTCATCTAACAAAGGAAAAATAATGGAACTGCGTCACCTGCGTTATTTTATTGCCGTTGCGGAGCATAAGAGTATTCGGCTCGCCTCGGAGCGTATTCACGTCACGCAGCCCGCTGTTTCGCGTCAGATCCATGATCTTGAGAAAGAGCTTGGGCTAGCACTGTTCGACCGGCATCCTCGTGGTTTGACGCTGACTACTGCGGGCCAGTCCTTCTTGGTTGATGTCCGCAAGCTGATGACGGATTTGGAGGCTGCAGCGCGCAAGGCAAAGCAAATTTCTACGGGGTGGGCAGGCAGGTTGCGACTCGGGTTCGTAGAAAACAGCAGTTGGGATGGCATCGTTCCTAAAGCACTGAGAAACTTTCAGGTCGCGACGCCGAGTGCCAGTCTGGAGCTTAGCCCGCTTAATACGCCTGAGCAGATCCAGCGAATCGAAGATGGGCTGATCGACGGCGGGTTTGTTTACCAATACCGGCCGTTTTCTGAGGGGTTGAGCACGCTCCGATTGGACCAACACGATCTGTTGTTAGCCATCCCCGTTGATTGGAATCTCAGCGGTGATCACATCACGCTAAAAGAGGTCGCCGAGCGTCCCTTCATCACATTCCCGCGTTGGGTGTATCCGGTCTACTACGACCACCTGATGGCGGCCTGTGTCGAGCGCGGGATCACCCTTAATGTGGTGCAAGAGGAGCAAACCGAGTCGGCCATTCTTGCGCTGGTGGGGTCAGGCATAGGTGCCGCGTTGGTGAACTCGGCAAACCTGGGCCGACCGCCAGCGTCTGTCAGGTTCCTCAAGCTCGCGGACTTGTCGCTGGCCATGCCGCTGGTTTTTGCTTACCGAAGCGACAACGACAGCCCGATGCTTTTAAGGTTTGTAGAAGCACTCACTGATACCCTGCACGGAAATAAGTAGAGCGATGCCTCCTAAGCATCACTGACCTCATAAAACGGCAATTTTCTTGCTTAACACCCTGAAGGATAGTGGGGGACGTTGGCTATTTCGCCCACGTCTCAGTTTCAGGAGTGTCGTATGAATAACAACAACCAAGCATCACTCATTGCGTGTACCGTCGATTTCTCACAGGAAGGATTTCAAAAGGGCGCACTGATGCTGCCTTATTCCCAAGACCGCTCGGCCTACGGCCGCATCCCCATACCCGTCGTCGTCCTGAAGAAGGGCGTAGGTCCGACGGTTCTTCTTACCGGGGGCAATCATGGCGATGAGCTTGAAGGCCCCATCGCGCTAATGAAGCTCATACAGCGCATGAGTTCTCTTGAAATCAACGGACGCTTGATCGTCATTCCAGGGCTGAATTTTCCTGCGTTTGAAAACGGCACCCGCACGTCTCCCATCGACAAAGGAAATCTGAACCGTCTTTTCCCTGGCAATCGCAGTGGAAGCCTGACTGAGATGATTGCCCACTACGTCAATACCGAGCTATTCCCCATTTCGGACGTGATACTCGATTTGCATGCGGGCGGAGCCTCGTTCCAGCACGCGCCAGCGTTGCTGGCCTCGTTGCCCGCTAATCGAGAACAGCACGATGACTATTTGCGGCTTGTCTATGCGTTCGCTGCGCCGACAACCATGGTCATGAATCTGCTGGGGGAGGATCGTACCTACGGCGCGGCCGCCGAGCGGCAAGGAAAGCTGTTTTTGTGCGGGGAATTTGGAGGCGGGGCATCGTGCAGTCCCGGCAACCTGAAGATTGTTGAGGACGGGTTGCACCGGGTTTTGCACAGCCTTGGTGTTCTCAACGAAGTCCCCCCTACGCCCGTGCAAAAGACCCGTCTGGTTAAAGTCGAGGATTCAGGCCATTACCTGTTCGCCACCGCTCGCGGGGTGTTTGAACCGTGTTTTTCCTTAGGCGATCGGGTCACTAAAGGGCAATTGGCGGGGCGCTTATTTGACATCGATGCCCCTTGGAAACCCGCCGAAGAATTGCACTTTGCAAAAGAGGGGGAAGTGATGGTCCAGCGCACCTTTGCCCACGTAGCTGCCGGCGATTGCATTGCCGTATTGGCTTGTCCGGCTACTTGGCAGTGAATGCCTGTCCACCTCTGGAGTGTGTGTTATGAACGTATTCCGTTCTGCGGGGACTGCTTGCGAAGACAATCGAGGCTCGGCCTACAGCGTGGGTTTGTTTCTGCTCTGTTTTGCTTTTTCTTACCTGGACCGACAGATCGTCAGCATTCTGGTGCAGCCGCTTAAAGCAACGCTGAACTTGACGGATAGCCAAATCGGGATGCTGCAAGGTTTCTCATTCACCCTGTGTTATGCGACCGCTGGCGTGGTTGTCGCGCGGTTGGTGGATCGGTCAAACAGGGTGAACATCATTGCCATCTGTGTGGCGATTTGGGCGTGTTCAACGGCACTTTGCGCCACAGCTGGCAGCTTTACCGAACTGTTGGTGTACCGAGGGGGTACCGCGATTGCGGAAGCAGCGCTTAGCCCGGCGGTCTTGTCGTTGTTCGCTGATCTGTACGCGCCACGTCGATTGAGCCGTGCCACCGGTATTTTCATGCTCGGCCCCTATATCGGAAGCGGAGCTGCGCTGATGGGCGGAGGGGCGTTACTCGGGTGGCTGAATCAACCGGGTAATGACGTTCTTAGCAGTACGTCTTTGCAGGCCTGGCAGGTGGTTTTTCTCTGCGTGGGTTTGCCCGGTTTTATATTGGCGGCGCTGGTGTTCTTCACGCTAAGAACCTCCACGGCGTGATGCCGCTGGAGACGTCTATGCCGTTGATTGCGAAGTGGCGCCTCCCTTCAATGAAGTACTGAAGGAGCTGTTTGTTCGAAACAGGTTCTGCCTGCCGTACTTTTTTGGTTACGCCTGTCTGATCATGTTGTTTTACTCATTTACGGCCTGGTTTCCCACGGTATTAATCCGGCATTTTGCCCTGGAGCCGAGTTACGTCGGGAAAGTCACCGGTCCCCTTTACATGCTTGGCGGAGTACTTGGTGTACTGACCTCCGGACTATTAGTTCGGCGAGCGAAGGATGCACAAGCGTTAGGCATGGCACTCAAGGTGGCGGCGTACGCCTGCACCCTGTTGATCCCTTTAGCGATAATTGCACCGTTGGCCCCTTTCAGTATCGCCGTCACGTTTTACGGCTTGTGTGCTTTTGCCGCGAGCATCGTAATGGCGTTAGCGCCCATGCCACTGCAAATCGCTATTCCAAATCGAATGCGCGGACGTTCTATCGCCCTTCTCGTGTTCATGACCAACGTGATCGGCGGCGGGATCGGGCCATTCGCGGTGGGTTACATCAGCCAATCATTGGCTGACGAGCAAAACGGCCTGGGAATAGCGTTGGCTATTGTCGGGAGCGTTTCGGCGGTTCTCGCTGCGATCCTTTATAGCTACGCGACGTTAGCCGTTTCTCGGCCTGGGGCGATGAAACCGAACGCCGTCCCATCCCGTTAAACCGCCTTATGACGTTGCTATGAACAGGAAGGTGCCATGAAAAATACTAATGTTTATCGCGTTGGTGATCTTCGAATAACGAAAATCACCGAACAAATAATTCGCACGCTAACGGCCCGTCAACTTTATCCAGATGCCACTGCGGCGTTGTTAAAGTCGTTAACCGGTGTCGCTGAGGTGACACAATACAGTGCGGTTGAAATGAGCGTTCACAGTTGGCTGGTGGAAACGCCGCACTACCGACTGTTGATCGATACCGCTACGGGCAATGGCAAAGAACGCCCCTTCAGCAACCTGTTTCATCACTTAAACAGCCCATGGATGGAAAACCTGACCTTGGCAGGTGTTCGTCCGTCCGAGATTGATTATGTCCTGCACACGCATTTGCACGTTGATCATGTTGGCTGGAATACCGTTCGAAGCGGTGACCTCTGGGTGCCTACGTTCGTTAATGCGACTTACGTGTGCTCCAACGCGGAAATGGAATTTTACGAGTCGCCGGCGGCTGCATCTCGCATGATGATTTTTGAGGACAGTGTTCGCCCGGTGCGTGATGCAGGTCAGTTAGAGGTGATCGATGATCAGGGTGGAGAATACTTGCCCGGGATTAAATTTCATCCCACGCCGGGGCATAGCGCTGGGCACATGAGCATCAGCATCGAATCAGGCAATGAGATCGCCTTGTTCTGTGGAGACGTTATGCACAGCCCCTTGCAAGTGGCATTTCCTGATTGGAATTCGATGTTTTGCGGGGAGCAGTTGGTCGCGCGTCAATCGCGTAAACGGTTGCTGGATCAGGCGTGCATAGACCGTACAACGGTGTTCACCAGCCACTTCAACGAGTCCTCAGTGGGACGTGTTACTGAGGCTGAGGGGCGTTACAGCTGGGAATTTATCTAATGCAGTCGACACCGGCGTAGGTGATTTTTTCGCCATCCTAATGCCGCCGGTTATAGCCAGCAGGACAGTCGAACTGTCCTGCTTACCCATGCTCTCGCCAAGCCTTTCGACGGTTTAACCTTTCTCAGAACACATTGAACGGCACAGTGCTAACGACTCTTAGCTCGTCAACGTTTCCATCAATCTGGCCGACACTGGCGCGGTGAAGGGTATAGGTCGCCCTGAGAGAAGTTTTCCTCAGCGCGCCGCTTTGCACGACATAAGAGACCCCTAGACCATATTCGTTATGACTGGCGTCTTGCAGGTTGCGCACGTTATACGCCGTGCCTTGATAGTGGCTGCCGTCGATGCCCCAGCCTCGTGCGGTGTAGGTGTTGAGCTTCAGACCCGGAACACCGTAGCCCGCCATATCGACGTTGTAGCCCACGCGAAAGGATTTCTCATTGGGGCCGTTGAAGTCTGAATACAGGGCGTTGGCCAAGTAGTTGGCGCCCGACTCATTAAGGTAATCAAAGTATTCATTGCCGTTTACCTGTTGCCAGGCGATTGCCACCGCATGGATGTTGTAAGTGGCGGTGAGCGCCAGGCTGTAGGCCTGGTTATCTATTTCACCCAGTTTCCGACTGCCAGTGTCCTGAGTGTTGTAGTAGTTAAAGGCTGTATTAAAGGCAAGTTCGTTTGGGTTACCCCAATCGATGACGGAACCCAGGTAGTACTGGGTCCAGAAATCTTTTACTGAGGACACATAGGCCGAGGTTTTTACGCCTTTCATTGGCTGAAAGTCGACGCCGCCAAGGCTTACATTATCGGACTCGAACGCCTTGGACGCATACTTCGCTTGAAAGTGCGTCTCGCTTTGTTCGGTACGAGGGGACACACGGTCAAACGCTCCCGCTTTGAAACTGAGGGTGCTGAGTTCTTCACTGACAAGTCCGACACCCTCGAAACTTGAGGGCAGGGCGCGGTTGTTATACACCGCCAGCACTGGGGTATTGAATGCCTGGCGTCCAGCGGTGATCGTGGTATCCGAGATCCTGGCTTTAAGATTTGCCAAACCCAACTTGCTCCATTGCGCCTCTACGTTGCCTCGGCTGTCAGTCAGCGTCCGGTTGTTGGGACCGGCAACGGCGGCCTTACCTTGCTCTAGGGCGACGGTGTCATAGGCGGCGATTTCGATACCCAAACCGAGGGCACCTTTAGTAAAGCCCGACGTGTAGTCAATGACGGTTGCCTGCACCCAGTTGGTTCGGTTTGAAGTCGCAACTTTACGTCCATCGTCTTTGTAGTAACTCCACAGCGGGCCACTCGTTGCACGTTCGCTAGAATACCAATTACGGGTAAAGCCGCTCAGGCTTTGTCCCTCGATAAATCCCCCGGCGTTAGACTGGGTGCTGGTGATTTTAGGTTTCACAGGCAGCAACGTGAATGTGCTGTCGTCAGCCCGGACTGCGTAGGGTAAACCGATACTGGCCAACGCCAATGCCGTGGTTAATATTAATTTCATAGAAAGCTCCAGCTTCGTTTTCGAACGAACGAATGCCTCAAGTTCCGGTTCGGGACCTTGATAGTTGTTAAAAGGATGTTGCTAAAGTAAGGGGGTAAACCGGTCCTTTATCCGTTCATTGCGCGGGTTATGACTTGGCCGGCTCGGGTGCCCAAATGCGTGCCGTGAAGCCAACTAACTTCACCGTTCACAATGACCACTTCTATGCCTTTGGCGGGGGCGGTCGAGTTCTCGTAGTCGGCCGCGTCGCGTACCGTCAACGGATCGAAAATCACGATGTCGGCGTAGTTGCCGATCACCAGCGTCCCTCGTTGGGGGAGGTTGAAGTTGCGCGCCGTCAGCCCGGTCATCTTCCATACGGCGGTCTCCAGGGGAAACAGCTTCAGGTCTCGGCTGTAATGGCCTAGGACTCTAGGGAACGTGCCCCAAAGGCGGGGATGAGGCTTTTCACCCGAGGGGATACCGTCAGAGCCAATCATGGTTTCGTCGAACGCCAAGATGTTTTGCACGTCGGCTTCGTCCATACCGAAATAAATCGCACTGGCCGGTTGTAAACGTCTTGCGGCGTCTACCTTGTCGATGGCCCATTCGGCCGCGATGTCATCCAGGTCGCGTCCGGCTTGTTCGGGATGGGGCTCGCTGGATGAAATCAATATGCGGCCTTGTAAGCGATTGGGATCGGTATGCAGCATGGTTGAGCTGGCGTTATAGGGGTAACAGTCCAGCGAAATACATTGGCATTTCATGGCTTTTTGAATGATCGGCAAGGTGATGGCCGACTTGCCGAAGTTCTGTGGGCGCATGAGTTTGTGGTGCGATATGACCACCGGACTGTTCAGCTCTCTACCGATAAAGAAAGTTTCTTCAAGCGAGGTCAAGGTGTTGTCCGCCTCGTCACGCATGTGGGTGACGTACAAGGCGCCGCTGCCTTTGAGTGGCTGACAGACATCAATGATTTCTTGAGTCGGGGCGTGGGCGGCGGGTGGGTAATAGGTGCCGGTGGAAATACCGATAGCACCGGCGGCCAGTGCCTCGTCGAGCAACCGCGACATGGCGATAATTTCAGCAGGGTCTGCTGCTCGCTCTAATGAACTCATGGTCATTACGCGCAGTGTCGAATGGCCCACCATCGCCGCGACATTGACCGCCGACGGCGACTGGCGCAACGCATCCAAATAGTCTTTGAAGGTGGAGAAACGCGGGTTCTGCGTGTCCTCCAGCAGATTAAGCGGGGAGGGTAGGTCGCTGTCGGGGCGTAATGGCGCAATGCTGATGCCGCAGTTTCCCGTGACTACCGTGGTGACACCCTGTGAAATCTTGAAGGTCATGTCCGGTTTGGACAGCACAGCTTGGTCGTCGTGGGTGTGGGAGTCGATGAATCCCGGCGCCACGACCTTGCCGTGGGCGTTGATACGTTGAGCGGCATCGCAAGCGGATAAATCGCCAATCGCACCGATTTTCCCTTCGCGGATGCCCACATCGGCCATGAAACGCGGGGCCTTACTGCCGTCTATGACCGTGCCCCCTTCAATGATGATGTCGAACGCCAAGTGGTTATGCATGTGCTGGTCCTTGTTGTTGGAGGGGTGGAACAGGGTTTCGCCAGGTTAATGACAGGAGGAATGCCGCCAGTGCAGCGCCGACGAGAAACCAGAACGCTGAAAGGTAAGAGCCGCCGAACGCGACAATCAAAGAGCCCATGACGACGGGTGCCACAGCCCCGGCTATTTGTCCGCCGAAGTTCATCAGTCCCGTTGCACTGCCGATCAGATTTGACCGAAAGCGTTTGAGCGGAACTGAAAAAACCGTGGCGTAAATGAAATTGAAGGACAACAGACACAAGGTCCAATACACCACCAGCAAGGTGATTGAGGTGGTGGTAATCATCAATGACAGGAACGCGGCGCAGCCTAGGGAACCGCCCATCAAGAAATGCTTTTCGCGGTCCTGACCGACCTTGTCCAACAGCCAGCCCACCCCGTTAGTGCCCAGAAACGCGATGAGGTAGGGAATCGCCGAGGCCAAACCGATGTGCAGCAGATCAACCTGATAGTGCTTCATCAGGTAGGACGGCATCCAAGAGATCATCCCGATGTACAAGATGCTGGAGCAGAACCAAATAGCCGTGAGTTTCAGGGCTGCGGGGTCTCGAATCAGCGCGCCTAACTGATTACTCTCACGCGGCTCTGTGCGAACTCTTTGTTGGGCTATACCGCTTCTAAGCGCATACCAAAGGACCGCTGAAACCAACAGTCCAACCACCGCCAGAATGTGAAAAGCGCCGCGCCAGCCGAGATACACCACAGTCAACGCCACCAAGCCTGAACCGACAGCGTTGCCCAGGAAAACCGTGGAAATCAGGAACGCCTTGGCTCGGGCGCGCTCTTGCTTGGGGAACACTTCGGCCACTGTCACCGAGCTTGCGGGCGAGAAACAGCCTTCGCCCACGCCAAACAGAAAACGGATGACCAACAGGGAGGTGAACGACCACGCGACGCTGGTCAGTGCCGTGAAAATAGACCAGGCGACGACACACGCCACCACCACAACTCGCGACCCATAGCGGTCGGACATCAAACCACCCAACAGCTGCATGATTGCGTAGCTGACATAAAAGGCGCTCAACACCATCCCTGCCTGCTGTGCATCGAGAGCGAACTCCTTGCCGATGGGGATGATCGCCGTACTCATCACGATCCGGTCCGCATAACCCACTGCCCACGCCAGAAACAGTGCGGATAGACAGATTGTCTTCTGGGCTCTACTTCGTGTTTGCGCGACGCTTGTCATTGACGGTTCTCTCTTTTTAAACGTTATTGTTGAGAGGCAGTAATCTAAAAAACGATGGGCAGAGCCCATTACAGACTCAAGGTCTAACGGCGATCACGGTAATTTCGACGAGCACCGTCGGACGTGCCAACTCGGCCTGCAATGCCGTGCGCGCGGGTGCTTTTCCAGGCGAAAGCCAAGCTGACCACACGCGGTTCATGGCGTCGAAATCACGTTCTATGTTTTTGAGGTAGAGAGTGGCGCTCAGTATCGAGTCTTTATGTGCGCCGGTTTCGAGTAGCAATGCGTCGATTTTTTCCAGCACTTGTCGGGTTTGGGATTCGATGTCGGTTGCGTCCCCCGGCACTTGGCCTGAGAGGAAAATCAGCGAGTCAAACAGGACGGCTGCGCTCAGTCGTTCATTGGTGTGCAAGCGCTCGATAGTCATAAGTGTTCCTTAAAAAATAGCGTCAGTTCAGGCTGCTCGAGGAGCGAACCCCTGTAGGTTTATCGTCGGAATTCGGCCGGCGATCTCTTGGGACAGCAGGTCGGCGCTGGCGCACGCCAAGGTAAACCCCAGCGCGCCGTGCCCGCCGTTAATCCATAAGTTTTGGTAAGGCGTCGCGCCAATGATTGGAACGCCGGTGGGAGTTGCCGGCCTCATGCCTGCCCACTCGACGGCGTTTTGATAATCGCCACCGTTGGGGAACAGCGCTTGCGCGGCTTCACGCATTGAAGTGATGCGACGCTGGTCGATTGACGTATCAAAGCCCACGATGTCGACCATGGCGGCTATTCGCAGTTGCTCGCCCAGGCGTGCATACACCACCTTGCGGTCGTAGTCGGTGATGCTGATGTCTGGGGGGAGATGACCGGCTTCAATCGGCACGGTCAGGCTGTAGCCCTTCAGCGGGTAGATCGGCAGGTGCAGGCCGGGAAGTGTCAATGACACGCTCCGGTAGCCTGCGCAAAGCACCAGATGATCGACCGCATAAACGTCGCCGCCCAGCTCCACGGACTGCACGACGCCATTGGACTGGTTAATTCGGGTGACCGGGCGGCCGAGCATGAAATTGCAGCGTCCGGATGCACGTAGCCTGGAAGCCAAAGAAAGACAAAAACGGTGGCAATCGCCGACTTCTTCGTCCGGGGTGAAGATGGCGCCCACAAACGAGGACCCCGCCAACGTTGGCTCGACAGTCACCAGTTCTGTGGCGCCGAGGACCTGTTGCGTTTTCGGGTCGCAAAGGTAACTCCGACTTCGATTGAAGCTTGAGGCGGAGCGGAAGGTGACCAGTTTGCCGTTACGCCGCCAGCCGAAATCGTCCAACCTGTCGCTTTCGCGCCACTTTTCGAGGGTGTCGCGGCTGTGCATTGCCAAGCGTAAAAGCTTTTCAGCATTGCGCCGGTTAACCGAACCCCGGCAAGCCCAGAGGAAGGCGCTAATCCAACGCCATTGGCGAATATCCAATGTTGGCCGGAGCTTAAGCGGGGAGTCGCCCCGTAACATCCATGCCAACGCTTGAACCGGAACACCGGCATCGGCAAGCGGCGACACGTAGCGGTAGGACAATTGTCCGCCGTTGGCAAAACTGGCCTGACTGGCCAGCTCCGCATGGGCATCAATCAGGTCTACCTCAAATCCTTCGCGCACAAGGGCGTAGGCTGTTGTCAGACCGATTACTCCAGCGCCGATGATGCTTACACGTCGAGCCATTTTTTAACGATCCTGATGTGTTGAAACTGTCGTTAAAGTAATGGGGATGACAGCGCAGCGATAATGAATAAAGATCGGTCGGGTATAGACAAAGGTTATGGGCTGGTTATGCGACTTAGACACATTGAAATTTTCCAAGCCATTCGCCAGGCCGGCTCCATCAGTGGCGCTGCACAGCTGTTGCATGTCAGCCAGCCTTCGGTCACCAAAGTGCTTCAGCACGCCGAAGCACAGTTGGGGTTTGCGCTGTTCCAGCGGATCAAAGGCAAACTGGTCATCACCCCCGAAGCCTTGGCGCTGGAGCGTGAGGTAAGCAAGGTCACGGTCAGTCTTGACGGCGTGAGGCGATTGGCCGAGAGCTTGCGTCGCGAGCCTGGGCAGACATTGCGCATCGGTGCGACACCGACCTTGGCCTCTTCACTGCTGCCCGCACTGATAGGGGAGTGGTGTCGTCGTTTTCCTGATACGTCGTGTGAACTGGCCAGCCTGCACAGCCATGAGCTGGTGCAAAATTTATTCATGCGCGAGATCGATGTTGCGCTGACATTCCAGCACCCGGAACATCCAGGGCTCGAAGTTCGCCCCGTGGCCCAGAGCTTTTTGGTGGTTTTAGCCCCAAAGGACTACTGGCCATCGCCTGAAATCGACCGTCCATTGATGATTGACGCGCTGGCCGATGCCCCCCTGATCGGGCTGTCGCACACAGACCCGTTGTTCGCCCAGTTGGACCTGTACCTCGCCGGCATCAACCCACCCCCGCGCACCGCCATCAGGGTTCAGACCTACTCCCTGGCGCGTGCGTTGGTAGAGTCTGGCGCGGGATTGGCAATCGTCGACCCATTTACCGCGTTGGAAGGCTCTCCAGAGCGTAAAACCATTCGCAAGCTGGTACCGCCCTTGCCAGTAACCTTGTACATGATGACCAGGGCCAATGAGCCAAATCCCCATATCCTCGAGAGTTTGAACACCCTGTTGAAACAACAGGTGCTCCAACTATTGGCGACGATAAAACAATGAGCCCACGATAAATGCCGTTAGTGCTAGAGAGACAGATCAGCTCTCAGCGGCAATGATTGGCTCAAGACTGGATTCAGCCGCCAATTTCAATCGGTCAGCTTTACTGACGTAGGTAGACCGATTTGACGGTGCCAATTTGGAACTGGCCTTTTTAGCTTTGGCCTTGAATAACTGCTGTAGTTTTTTTTGACGATTCATAGTGTTCTGCTCAGCGTGTAAGTGCTTGAAGGGTATCAGCTTAACTATTGCCCCGATGCTTGTCAGGCTCCGACGCGCGCTCGGATAGCCGCTCGGCACCGTTCAACAAGCCAGCAGTTCGGTTATCCACCGGGCCTGTTGGGCGACGTCCTGCACCTTGTCTTCGGACAAAGCCTGCCGCGCCTTGGCAAAGTGGATCAAGGTCTTCTGCTTCTGACGCAGTATGCGCTGCCACTTGAGCAAAAACGCCGGGCTACGCGTCTGCATCTGCAGCGGGCCGAAGTACAACTCCTCGGCGGTATACATCACCGGACCGGCGCGTTCAGCCACGATAATTTCATAGTCGAAGCGGTTTTCCCGCAGCACTTCCTCGCAGAGAATTTGGTAGCCATTGTCCATCAGCCATTGGCGCAAAGGCTGCTCACCGCCGTTGGGCTGCAGAATCAGCCGCTCTTGGCCGCTCAAGCGCGCCTTGCCGCTGTCAAGAATGTCGCGAATCGTCTCGCCGCCCATGCCGCACATACTGATCGCCGTGATCCCGTCTTCCGGCTCAATCGCCTCCAGGCCACTGGCCAACCGCACGGTGATCCGCTGCTCCAGATCACTCTCGCGCACCGTGCGTTCGGCCGAGCGGAACGGCGTCAACGCCACCTCACCGGCCACCGCCGTCGAGATCGCGCCACGGCGCATTAACGCCACCGGCAAATAGCCGTGATCCGAGCCAATATCCGCCAGCCGTGCACCCGCTGGCACATTCGCCGCCACACGCTCCAGGCGCATGGACAAAGTGTGTTCGTTCAACTGCGGTCCTTTTTTTCGACTTCCAGTGCGGCCCTCAAACCTGCCGTTGCGCTGGTGAGTGGGGGTGGGCCAGCGGTCACAAGCGAAGCGGCCCCACTCATTGATGCTTGTGCCAGTGCAACTACTGACGCGCCGTCGATATAGGCAGCGTCTGCCGCTTTCGCAATGGCCGCTAAGTATCCCCCAAGGTCGCCAGACTTGAACAATGCCCAAGCGCCGGAAACAAGCTGCACCTCGACCAATGCGTTTGATCCCTGCGCAGCATGAAGGAACAGACGAGAGGTGGGGTCGAGTGTGGTTTCGACCGCGCACAAGACTACGATTTTGCCACCCGCAGAACCGGCATGAACGGCAGCCGAGGCCAGCGCTTCATCGACTCTCAAAATCGGCGACTGAGCATTTACAATGCCTTCGATAGCGGGGCCCAAGGTCGAACAGGTAAGCACAACGGCGTCAGCGTGCTGAGCGAGTGAAAACAGCACTAGTTGCGTTGCATTCGATAGGTCAGCCGTCAGTCCACCGGCACGCTCGGCCGCAGCCAAGAGGTCCGCTCGAACTTCATGCCGCAAAACATCGGGCCCGATACCCAGCTCCTTTGCGGCCAAGTCAAAGACCGCTATGTTGCTCTCAGCCGTGTGTAGGCAGGTGATACGCATCACTCAATCTCTTTCTCTCAGGTTTTATGAATGCTGTTGTCAGGTCGCATTTCACCCTAACAGTTTCCTGGACCCCACAGGGTATCGGAGACCATTCAACCCGCCGGCTTGGATTACACTGCGGATGGAGTTCACGGCGATATTTTTGAAACGCCCTAAGCCACCGACAGGTACAGCGTGAGTAAAACTAACCTCCTTTCCCCAATCATCGTGTGTGCAATGCTCTTGGCAGGTGCAAGCACTGCGAGCGCCGGTGCTGTCTATAAATGCACGAATCCAGACGGCAAAAGCATTTTTCAGCAGACACCGTGTAGCGTTGACTCGCTCAATGCATCAACGTCATATACGTCTCAACGGCAAGAAGCCGTCCTCCAAGCCGCAGCGGCTGACTACGCTAAGCGGATTAAAGAGGTGGAAGTATTGATGGAGAATGACGAGAAATTGAATGAGGTGTTGGAGCGGAAACGGTAGAGAGGTTTGTGGTAGGCGGGTATTAGGGGGTGGTGGGCTTTTGGGCGATTGTGGGTTGGTGGTGGTTGAAATCGACCCGAAGATGACGGTGGTGACGGGCAGAGATCGGCCAGGAGCGGTCATTTCGCATCGCTCTGATATGCTTCATCTCCGGTCAATAAATCCGCTGTATCCTTTAGCCTGCCACTGTGCGGGCTGAGTCCGTAGGAGAGGGACGCTTTTGCTCCTCAAGGGCAAGCCGGAGAATGGATGAAAGCTGATATCAGCGATGCTCCCGAACGAGTCATCGGAAGACGTCACAAAAGTAGCGTTTTCTACATAGTCCTCAGTCTGGCGATTGGAAGCATAGCCACGATAGCTGCACTGCAGTTTATAAGCCGAGCCCCTAGCATCAACTCAGCATACAAAAGGTCGATGAGTTCAACCGGGGGAAAAGAGGGGCTGATTAGCGCAAGTGAGATACCGCCGCGGCAAGATCTCGACTCCTCGCGGCCTCAAGCATCATCGAACATACTTCTGCCAGCCAACACGACTCGGCAAACCGTCTTTAACGATCAGAACTTCATTTCCAAAGGTGCTGACAACGTAGTTACCCTTCGCGTTGGCGATGATGCTTTCCCACGGAAAGAGTTCTCAAAGAAAGTAAAGCTAACCATCGTCAGGCAATCGCCCAGTATGAAAGAGCGTGCGTGCTGGCCCTATAAGCAGGGAAGTATCGAATCCCGAAACTGTCACGCTTTGATCGGCCTCAAGCATCGAGACTAGGCTTGAGCTAGTCACAGCAAAACCATGGTCACCACCTATGTGGCGAGTACGCATATACGCATAAGAGAAAGACATGCGCCTTACCGGCCATTACCGGCTGGGAGTCACTTAGCGATGCTGGCGGTAACGGGCACAAATCGGCCAAAACCTGGCGGTCGGAATGCCCACCAAGTTACCCGACAACAGCCGTTGAAGACTTGATTTGAAGGCTGGCGACAGTGCGTGAAAGTTCGATCCCGGCGTCAACTCGGTTCGGCTAACGCCATCCGTTTGCGCCAATTTATCCAGCCGATCACACATGACCATGTCGCCACAACGAGCGGTGGCATAGCGTGCCCCTATTCGCCGTGGATGATGACGGTCGCGAGGGCGGCAAACATGACAGTGCAGCCCAGAGCCGAGCCTAACAGGCGACTCGGGGCCCGGAAAAGCAAAATAGCAGCAGCGAGTTCCAGGGATCCGGTCACATAATGGAACCAGCAGAGTACCCCCATTTAAGGTATTCCTCGTAGATAGATCCCAGGGCGAAGATGTTGCTAAGCAAACCCACCACGAAGAAAGCGGCGAGAGCCAAGGGTAAGACTTGGCGCCAAGAGATTTTAGACATTTGTCCGACCTTAGATGATGAGTTTGAAAGAATACGTTCCGAAAGCCGTATCCGTCCGCAGACCCGCGGACCTACGCTGTAGCGGCCTTATGGGTCGCCGCGAAGACGTCGCGGGCGGACGTTGTGCCAGGGACATGCTCCGAACCCTCCACCCCTAGGTCCATCCAGCCTGAGTTGCCAGGATTGATCTGGACCGCCTGCTAATCACCGATCACCGATCACGACCTGACCGCAGCCTTTCTGAATGATGAACAGTGCCACCAAGAGTGACTGTGACCTTTGACGGTGTCGCCGGGCTTGAGCCATTGCATTGAAACCACCATGGCCGGGATCAGTTCACAGCCATCCAACCTTTGCTCGGAAGCAAGCGCCACGATGTCGACACCACAGTCTCCATCAATTGATCACGTGTCTGGCCCATGGCTGTGGCATTCCATACCCGTGCAGGGGTTGGGCTCTGTTTGAGGCTTTCGCGAAAATGCTGGTAGTTGAAAAACGCGCCTTGAATAGCGATCACAGAGTTCCTCTTGAGTCATACCGAAAAATAATGATCGTGCGTTAAACCACCGCCGCAATCAGGTCTATTTCGACGGGCGCGTTCTTAGGCAGCTGATAAACGCCCACCGAAGTGCGGGTATGAAGACCAGCCTCTCCCAGTACGCTGTGTAAGATGTGTGATGCGCCGTTAGCTACCTCACTCTGTTGGGTGAAGCCGTCGGCTGAATTGACGAAAACGGTCATTCGCAATATGGCCTCGATGCCGTCCAGCGACCCGATTTTTTGCCGTATCAGCGCAAGGCAGCGCAGCGCGCTGATTTGGGCGGCGTGCTGCGCTTCAGCAAGGCTGACCTGCGCGCCCACTCGGCCAGGATAAACCACCTGTTCGTCTACACGAGGCACCTGCCCACTGATGTAGAGGTGACTCCCGTGTTGTACGGCCGGGGCATAGTCCCCGCCCAATTTCAGACCGGAGTTAAATGAACAGCCCAGTTGCTTAAGAGCTGCTGCAAATCGTTGTTCACGGGACATGTTTATCTCCTTCATCAAGCCTCCCTCGCAAGAAACTGCTGGCCAATACTTATGTTGGCCTGGACGCTTTCCGCCAATTGCAGAAGCTGCGTCTGCAAGCGCTTGGCGTCGGTATCAAACACGATGACATGGCCGATGAAGCCCATGTTGTCGACCACCACGGTAGAAACGCTGTCACCCGGCTCTTTGGTGTAGGCCGAATCTATAATTTCGATATCCAACGCATGTGCCAAGTGGGCGATGTTCGGCAAGGAAATCAGCACACCATCTTCGGTCGCGCTGAGCAGCCTTATTCCGCAGTAGCCCCGGGCAATCAGTGGTCGATGATCCCGATAGCCTTCCACTGCCCATCGGACCCAGGTCTGCCAAGGGTCAAAGTCAGTGAAGGCATGTCGTGCCAGATCCCAGATATGCATTCCAGCAGGTCGCATATTTGTTTCCACTGCACTAGTACGACGGTCGTCTTTGAAGAAAATCTCGTTGTGGTAGGCACCGTTGCATGGAGCGACTATGCAACGGATATGCTCGCCTGCCACCTCGACACGCTGGGCATCACTGCGCGCAAGGGGGGCCGGTACTATCTGTTGAATCTCTGCCCGATACGCGCCTTCAGTGGTGGTTTTTTCGGTGATCCAGCTGCGTCCCGCAACATAGTCCCAGCTGTACTCGCGAGCATCGGTTACTAAAGTTTCTACGATAATCCCACTGGCGTGATAGGGCTCAAGAGCGTTCCAGGCGCTAGCGCACCGCTCTACCCTTTCGATCACCTGGCAACCGCGGCTTGCGCCTTCGCAAGTCGGTTTTATAAAAGCGCGCCCGCCCATCCCTTTTACGCGCTGAATCAGATTTTCTAGGTTATCTACGGGATAGGAAAGCACCGAATCATAGGTAGCAGGTGCCTCAGCATGGCTAATTTCGAGACTTCTGAGAACCTGCTTGTCGAGCCCGGCCCGCGCTTCAGCCGGTGTGATGCCGGGGAGGCTAAAGAGGGTTGCAAGCGCCGCACCCAGCAAGACGCCTCGGTCAGAGAACGGCAATACGCCGATGATCTGAGGGCCATCGGACAGATGTTCCTGCATTTGCTTAACGGCGCTATCCAGCTCCGAGGGCGCGAATGATATCTGCACAACTTGGTCAGCCACCAGATGATCGCGGTGGCTCAGGGTTTCAACCAGCAGGATCAACTGGGCGTCATAGCGCGCTGAGGCAATGCTGCGCAGTTTTGCAATGTCCATGACTCGGCTGCCGTTGTAGCCCACCACGATGATGCTTTTGAGTTTGTTCATGAGTGCTCCGTGCCTCGCAGCAAGAATGGACGCTGGCCTATTGAGCCATGGCTGCCGAGTGTTTGCGGTTCATCAGGTACCAAGTCACTATTCCAACGATGCCCAGACAGCCTAGAAACAGAGCGTTGTAGGACGGAGGCACTACACGCATCACTAGCACGGTCAGTCCAGCGCCGACGCCTAGGGCGACTTCCTTAGCGAACATGCCGTTTTGCTTGACTGAGAAATAGTCCAGGTAGCTGAATGCACACTCAGCCAAGGACAGCAACGCTACCCATACCAGAGCCCCTACAAGGGTTTGCACATGGAAAGCTGCGGGTATTGCCAGTACCACGAACCCCGCGGCAATGATGCCGATTACGGTAAATATCTTGAGGCTTCCGGTTTTTTCGATCAGACGCATGATGGGCACTTGCATGAAAACCACCACTGCGCTGTTGAGGATCAACATTCCCCCGTACCAGTAGGGCAATGCGCCCGACTCAAGCAGGATGGCCTGAGGCAGAATCGAAAAAACCCCGAATAGCTTGATACCCATGATGGTACCGGCAATCACCCATGGCAGCTGATTACGCCACTGCGCAGAGGCTGACGATTTGGGTATGGAAGGTAATGCCTCGTGCTTAACGCCCATGGCAATGGGCAGGCAGAGCAATACGAACAATGCGGCGCCCGTGAAAAAGACAGTCGGCGTCAACTCGGGTGTCAGCAGGATAAGTCCCGCGATCAGGCTTCCCGTGTTCATCGCGACACGGTTGTACGCGGCGCCTTCCTTGGTTTGTGCGGCCTCGCTTTTAATGAGGTAACCAGCAATGGCGATGCCATAAGCGAAGAGCATCGCGGCAAGCATGCCCAAGGTGGCCTGCTTACTCAGCGCCAGCAATGCCAAGCCCGCTGCCGCGCACAATAAGCTTGCACTGAGTGCCTTGCGGCCGAAAAACAGCAGGGTCAGCGGCAATAGTAATAACAGTGCCCGGTAGCCCAGTGCCAGAATGCTGTTGGTGGCGGTGTCCAGCCAAACGTTGGCTTTACCCAGCACGGCGAACAACGACACGGCCGTGATGATCCGGATCAAGAACAGGCGGACATTAACAGCAGGTTTTGCGGCCTGGGTGGCAGAAAGGTCAAGGCTCATAGTGGCTCTCTTCTGATTACGTAGCACACCCTAAAGGCGAGCGACATGTGACTGGCGATGCAGTCTTGGCGAAAATAGGATGCTCATGCATAGTAGATAGGCGATGACGGTTTGGTCAGAGCAACCAAGCTTTAAAACCTCTGAACTTTATTGCTGGAGCCACCAGTACAATGCAACGACAGCGTGCGGTCATTGCCGCCATCGAGTTCCAGCCCGGTCAGCCACTGGTACAGCAGATTGCCGACCACTTTACTCAGGTCATCGGCTTGGGCCACTTACAGCCGGGTACGCGGCTGCCGCCCATTCGTGAATTGACCAGTTTACTGAGCGTGGGGAAGTCGACCGTGGTCGATGCGCTGGATCGCCTGCGTGCTGCAGGACTTGTCGCCTCAAGGCAAGGGGCGGGGCACTATGTAACGCGTGATGCACTGGCCACACAAATCCATGTAGCACGGGACCTGTTACCCCAAGACACGCTGAGCGTATTACGCCACGCCTTGCTATTGGACAACGGTTCTCTGCGACCCGGTTGCGGATTTCTGCCCTCTTCGTGGTTACCCACAGACGACCTAATGAAGGCCATGCGGGGCACTCTTCGCGCGACTTCGTTGCGCATGGGAGAATATGGCGCTGCAGCCGGTTATCTGCCGTTGCGCCAGTGGTTGCGGGTCAAGCTCAATACCTTAGGCATCGATGTGCCAGTGGAGCAAATTGTCACCACTGCCAATACCGTGCATGGGATAGACATGTTGCTGCGCATGTTACTGGCGCGCGGCGACCGGGTGCTGGTAGACGACCCTTGTTACTTCAATTTTCGGGCGAACCTGGCCTACCACGGTGCTACCCCAGTGGCCGTGGCCCGCAGTGTCGATGGCGTTGATTTCGACGCCTTAGAACACCTGTTGATCACCCAACGACCCAAGGTGTATCTGACCAACAGCGCCCTGCACAACCCCACCGGCCATTCGTTCTCAGCGGCGCAGGTCTATCGTTTGCTGGAGTTGTGCCATCGTTACGGCGTGCACATCATTGAGGACGATCTGTACTGCGACATCCAGCACAAGCGCACGCCTCGCCTGGCCGCCGCTGGCGGTCTGAAGTCGGTGAGCTACATTTCCGGCTTCTCAAAAACTCTAACGGCTAACAGCCGAGTCAGTTATGCGGTACTCAATGCTGAACTAGCTGGTCGCATGACGTCACTGAAGATGACAAGCGGGGGCGTAACCTCTGAGCTGACCGAACAGATCATTCACCGGATGCTGAGTGAAGGCAGCTATGAGCGTCATACCCGACGTATTGTTGACCGGCTCTGCGAATCGAGCGCTAGGGTGGCCAGTTGGCTGCGCGAATCTGGGTGCGAAGTCGCATCTAAGCAGGGCGAGGGCCTTTTCCTTTGGACCCAGTTGCCTACCGGAGTCGACGCGCAAGCCTTGGCTCGGCAGGGGTTGCAGCACGAATTGGTCTTGGCCCCAGGCGCTTTGCTAAGTACACAGGCCGACGCTTGGCGTTACATGCGTTTCAACGTCGGCCACAGCGACAGCCAAGTGGTTCGCAACAGTTTTTTCCGCCTGTTGGATAGCCAAGCCTGACAACAGTATTACTGTCCGTTTAATAAACACTCAAGCGGGTGGAGCCTAAATTCAGGCAACTTTTCAGCGATCATCTCCGCTGCGGCAGGCATTGACGGGTCCTGCTCGATAATCTGGCGGCGACTGCAACCGAGCAGCATCATTGGTTTATATGACGCACTGGCGAGAATACTTTCCGCTACTTGGCAAGTGTTTGCAGTAGCCCACGGAGCCGTCTTCTGATTCTAGACTTCTCGTGTTCGAAGTGGCCCTTACCAACGCGCAAATTCTGCCAATGAACAACCAACGAAGTGTCCAAACGTACGCAAGCCCTAAGCGTTCTGGTCTCGGTGCGCAGTAGACAAAATGTCCGCTTCTGGCCGAAAACTGCCCTATCCCAAAAGGCAACCCTTGCCTGCCGCCCCATCATCCGGCCTACTCCAGCGCTGGTCTTTCAGCCTCATACAGAGCATCCCCAAAATGCTTTTTTCCACACTATTAAACGGTAAGCCGCTGGAGTCTGATCAATCCGAGGTCATCGTCCCTTGGTGGAGCTTTACCAAAACAGTGCTCGCATTAGCGGCGCTTTCATTGGTTCGAGACGGTTTGATTGAGCTGGATGCGTCTTTGTCGGAGGGTCAATTTACTCTGCGGCAACTGCTCAAGCACCAAGCGGGGCTGGCTGACTATGGAGAGCTGAAGGAATACCACGCGGCGGTTGCCGGAGGCGACGTCCCATGGTCAACGAAAGAAATGATGCAGCGTCTCGATGCTTCCAAGTTGCGTTGCGCGCCGGGCGCTGGCTGGCGGTATTCCAACGTGGGTTATATGTTCGTGGGAAGACTGATTGAGCGGGTGACGGGGCTTAGCCTTGGCGATGCCTTAGTTGAGCGCGTGTTTTCGCCCTTCGGTTTGTCCAACGTACGACTAGCAAAAACGCCAGAGGATTTGCTGGGTGTCTATCTCGGCTCTGCGTCGACTTATCACCCCGGTTGGGTCTATCACGGTCTGTTGGTCGGCCCACTTAATCAAACGACTGTTCTGCTGGACCAACTGCTGAATGGGTCATTCCTCTCATCTTTTTTGCAGAACGAGATGCTAGATGCAATCGTGCTCGGCGGACCGATGCCAGGACGGCCCTGGATTACTCCAGGCTATGGTCTCGGTCTTATGATTGGCGGCGTGAGTACCGGACAGACTCTTATCGGGCATACCGGCGCGGGGCCGGGCGGGGTTATTGCGGTGTATCACTGTTCAAATGGAACAAGCACAGCCACCTGTTCAGTGTTCAGTGAAGGCAATGACGAAGGGAGCGTCGAAATGGAGGCATCGAGGCGGCTTTTGGCTGCTGTCCAGACAATGTGCTAGCGGCGATACAGACCACTTCAAGTGAAAGCTAGGTTCGTCGATAACAATGTGCATTTACAGCGCGAAACAACAACAGCCCACTCAAACATTCCCACCCCCCAACCGCGAAAACGAATACCGGTCAATATCAGTCCTTAACTGCCAACCCTGACTGTTCCAATAATCCGCCGCTGCCGTATTGGTCTTGATCACGTCGAGATGGCATTTAAGTATTCCGTGTTCCTCAAGCGTGGAAAGGCAGCGGTCCACCAACGCATTGGCGATGCCTTGCCGCCGATATTCGGGTGAGACGACCAAGTGCTGCAAATACCCTCGGCGGCCATCGTGGCCGGACATGATGCAGCCGCAGAGGACCGTTCCGTCTTCGGCGATGAAGCTCATTCCGGGGTTCCGTTCTAGATAGCGTGAGGTCGATTCACGGGAGTCGGCATCGCGGAAGGTGACGCCCGGAGTGGAGCGCATGAGGGCGATGACCGAGTCGTAATCGTCTAGGGTCATGACGCGCAGCGTGAACATGGTTTGAGCCTGGCTTTGTCGGCGGTCGGGCTCGGCAGCCTAGCAGATCCCTTGAGCGCGCCGCAGGTCAGCGGGAATAATCGTTGTTACCCACTAGCTGCGCTTCGATAGCCGCTTTGTCGATGACCGACCAGACCTGTTCGATCTTTTCGCCGTTGAATCGGTAGAAGACGTTTTCGGTGAAGAACACTTTCTTTCCGTTCACCGGCAGGCCGAGAAATAGAGCTTTTGGGGTACACACGAAGTTTAGGCGAGCGGCTATGTAGTCCGATTCGGCAATCAGCAGCTGGATGTTGAAATGCAGGTCCGGGATTTGATCGAAGTCTCTTTCCAGCATTTCGCGGTAGCCGATGAGTCCGATACGGCGATCGTTGTAGTACACGTCCTCATGCACAAAGGTGTCGAGCGCTGGCCAGTTTTGCTCGTTCAGGCAGGCGATGTAGCCGCGGTACAGGTTGGGAAGGTCGGTTTTGGTCATGGCTGTCACCTTGGTTTTCATCGGGTACGTTTGAAAATAGTTGATCACGAGCGCCGTCGGCATAGGGTTGCTTGGTTTTTTGTAGGGAATGATGCCTGATCTCTGAGGTCGAATTGTCGAGCGGCTATTGGGACCGCTTCTCGGTTCATCGTGGGCAAGCACGCTCCTGCAGGTAATCTTTGTCATTCAATAAGTTATGCAGTTTTTGGACGCGCGTTTCTTCGTTGGTAACAGAGAATACCTATCGAGCGCCTATGCTCTCTCTATTAGAACTCTCCCGGAAGGGGTCTAGTCTTGACCTAGCGTCGGCGTAAGCCGGCCCGCTGAAACCTGATAGGGAGATGCTCAACGCTTCGTGAGCCGATGAAAACGACAAAGGTAGATCAAACATGTCAACTGAATCGAAATGCCCATTCAACCAAGCCGCCGGTGGTGGCACCACGAATCGGGACTGGTGGCCTAACCAACTCAATTTGAAGATCCTGCACCAGCATTCGTCCTTGTCTGATCCCATGGGGGAGGGCTTCAACTACGCCGAAGAATTCAAGAGCCTCGACTTGGCCGCGGTCAAGAATGACCTGCGAGCGCTGATGACCGACTCTCAAGAATGGTGGCCTGCTGACTTTGGTCACTACGGACCTTTTTTCATTCGCATGGCCTGGCACAGTGCCGGGACTTACCGCACGGCTGATGGCCGTGGTGGCGCGGGTGCTGGCCAGCAGCGTTTTGCGCCGCTCAATAGCTGGCCAGATAACGTCAGCCTCGACAAAGCGCGTCGGCTGATTTGGCCGATCAAGCAAAAATATGGCCGTAAAATTTCCTGGGCTGACCTGATCATTCTCACGGGCAACGTCGCCCTGGAGTCCATGGACTTCAAAACCTTCGGTTACTCCGGTGGGCGCGAGGATGTCTGGGAGCCGGAAGAAGACGTGTACTGGGGTTCTGAAACCACCTGGTTGGGCGGTGACAGTCGCTACGGCAATACCAAGGCAATGCAGGAGCCGGGCGAAGGGGTATTGGTTGCCGAGCCGGAGATGCATCCTGTTGAAGAAAGCCGGACCGACAGCCAAGGTCGCAACTTGGAAAACCCGCTCGCCGCCGTGCAGATGGGCCTGATCTATGTGAACCCGGAAGGTCCCGAGGGCAACCCGGACCCGGTCGCGTCAGGGAAGGACATTCGCGAGACGTTCGGTCGCATGGCGATGAACGACGAGGAAACCGTGGCCCTGATCGCTGGCGGCCACGCCTTCGGCAAGACCCACGGCGCCGGGCCTGCCACCAACGTAGGGGCTGAGCCCGAAGCCGCTGACCTTGAAGACCAAGGCTTTGGCTGGAAGAACAGCTTCGGCACCGGCAAAGGTGGTGACACGATCACCAGCGGTCTGGAAGTGACCTGGACCTCCACGCCCACCAAGTGGAGCAATCAGTACCTGGAGAACCTGTTCGGCTTCGAATGGGAGCTGACGAAAAGCCCGGCGGGCGCCCATCAGTGGACGCCTAAAGATGGCGGTGGTGCCAACACTGTTCCCGATGCCCACGACCGGTCCATGCGTCGCGCCCCGTCCATGTTGACCTCGGACCTCGCCCTGCGCTTCGACCCGGCTTATGAAAAAATCTCACGGCGCTTTCTGGAGAATCCTGAGCAGCTAACGGATGCCTTCGCCCGCGCGTGGTTCAAGCTGACCCACCGTGACATGGGGCCGCTCGCGCGTTACCTCGGCCCGGAAATGCCGGCTGAAGAGTTGCTCTGGCAAGACCCGATTCCAGAGGTCGATCATCCGCTGGTAGAAGAAGCTGACATCGCGGCGCTCAAGAGCAAAGTCCTGGCCTCGGGCCTGTCGGTCTCGCAACTGGTCTCGACCGCTTGGGCAGCAGCTTCGACCTTTCGTGGTTCTGACAAACGGGGTGGCGCCAACGGCGGACGCCTGCGTCTGGTTCCGCAGAAGTATTGGCAGGCCAACCAACCGGAGCAGTTGGCGAACGTGCTCAATATCCTCGAAGGTATCCAGGGCGAGTTCAACAGTGCGCAGGCGGGGGGTAAGAAGATCTCGCTGGCCGACCTGATTGTGTTGGCCGGTGGTGCTGGGATCGAACAAGCCGCGAAAAATGCCGGTCACGCCGTCACAGTGCCTTTTGCGCCGGGACGCATGGATGCTTCGCAGGAGCAGACGGACGTGGAGTCTTCGGCTTTTCTGGAGCCTATCGCTGATGGTTTCCGTAACTACGCTAAGGGTAAATACAATGTATCGGCTGAGGCGTTGTTGGTTGACAAGGCGCAGTTACTGACCCTGACGGCACCAGAAATGACGGTGCTCGTCGGCGGCCTGCGTGTGTTGAACACCAACGTCGGCCAAACTCGGCACGGGGTTTTTACCCAGCGGCCGGAGACGTTGACCAACGACTTCTTCGTCAATCTGCTCGACATGGGCGTGGCGTGGAACGCGGTCTCGGACGCCAAGGATACGTTCGAAGCACGCGATCGAAAGACCGGCGCGGTCAAGTGGACCGGTACTCGGGTCGATCTGGTCTTCGGTTCACACGCCCAACTGCGGGCCTTGGCTGAGGTCTATGCCAGCGCGGATGCGCAAGAGAAGTTTGTTAAGGACTTCGTAGCCGCCTGGACCAAAGTGATGAACCTGGACCGCTTCGATCTAGCGTGAAACCTGCGTTGGACCGTTGCCTCTGAAAACCTGCAACGCCTCCCGTGTGGAGGCGTTGTGGTTTTTGAGGCCATTCAAACGCCGAAATCAGTATCAACTGTCGCAGCGCGAACCAGGTCAATCATCTTGTAGACGGCGTTAACGACGTAAAGCGTCATGGCGCTGAGCAATACAACATTGATGGCGTGGAAGATCATGGTCGTAGTCCCGGTCAGGTTTGGATGGCGCCATTGTTACTGGCGAGGCTTCAAACCAGAAAGTGTCTGTGTCCATGGTGTTCATCGATGGGAATGATGGTTGAAGTCGCTATCCCCCAATCTGAGAGCCAACTTGTTGGCATTTGGTAGACAGCGCGTATTTCTGAAGCACGATCAGATGTTCAGTGCCTACTATTCCGGTCTGCCAAAGCCTCTGTGGGAGTTCGCTTGCCAACGAAAGCAGCAATACAGGCGACCCAAGTTTCAAGTCGACATCAGCGGCGCGATGACCGGCTTCTTCGCAGGCAAGCCTGCTCCCACAGTTCATCTCTACGGCTGCTTGCTATCAACTGTATCAATGAAATCTGAGCCAACTTGTTGGCGAAGGTCCTTTAGACCTTATCGCAGCCTTCGGCAGATCCTACAAAAATCTGTGCAGCGCCAACATCTGTGGGACCGAATTTATTCGGGAAGGCGTCAGCCCTGACACGCTGCAACCTCGAACTTTGTAGGAGCCAACTTGTTGGCGAGGCGGCGTTTCAGGCTTCCACACTTCTCGCCAACAAGTTGGCTCCACAGATTTACTGCACCCCAAACATCGCGGTCCAGTAAATCCCCGCATCGCTCTTTGGATCTACTGCATAGGCTGCGCCCAGCTCACGAAATTGTGGGTTCATTACGTTGGCGCAGTGGCCTGGACTGGTGAGCCAGCCATCCACCACTTTGCGACCGGAGTCTTGCCCAGCGGCAATGTTTTCGCCGATTTCACGGCCGATGTAGCCTGCCAGTTCGGCTCGATCACCCGGTGTGTGGTCATCGCGGTCTTTGTGACCGAAGTAGTTGTTGTTGGCCATGTCTCGGGAGTGGGTATCCGTCGCGGTGGCCAGCATGGCGTTCCAGGTCAGCGGCGCCGTGGCGACAAAGGACTGCGTGCCGCATTGGCGCGGCTGGGCGCGGGCAGCATTGAGCATGACGAGGAGTTTCTGGCCTTCCGCTTGGGAAGTGCCTAGGCGGGCAGTCAACAGCGGACGCGCCAGCACAATGCGCCAATCACGTCCCTCTCGGCTGACACCGATATCAACGTATTGTGGGTCCAACACCACTTTGCAGAAGCTCTCTTGCACCATCTGCAGAGCCGCCTGTGCATCGCGCGGCCCAGACAACGTGATGGCCTGCACGTGGACCATGGGGTACGCCGCACTTGCCATCGCTTGTTTCAAGTCCGTATTACCTGTGGCGGGAAGGATCAGACGCGGATCCGCCGTCAACGGTGGCAACTCGTGGGACACCCCTTCAGCGCAACGCTGCGGTTGGCTGCGGTAGGCGTTGATGGAGTCAACCAGTTGGATTTCCTCGGTCGCCATCGCCGAAGCGGCAGAAAAAAGGCCTAACGACAACACAACAAGATGGATAACGGACAATACGACGCGCATAAAACTCTCCCTTGATATGACTGCGGCCATCATGCGCGATATCACTCGAGTGCTGCCAGAGCTATGGCAGCCGCAGCAACGGACATACCTGTTTTGCTCGTTCAGCCAAGGCCGCTCTAAGCACCTGCATCTGAATGATTCGCTGATCAATGATCTGAATTTTTTCCACAAAAATAGCGGCCAACAGTTCAGCCGATGCGGTGGTTGAAGACCAGAGTTCAGGTAGGTTTTCGCCAATTTCAGCGAGAGAAAAACCCAGTTGCTGCGCCAGTTTTATGTAGTCGACCAATTGCACCGCCTCTGCGGTGTAGCAGCGATAACCGTTGGCACTGCGTGTCGATTGGATAAGGCCCTTGTCTTCGTAAAATCGCAGAGCGTCCGGGCTGACACCGGTGAGTTTTGCCACTTCGCCTATTTTCATCGTTTCTCTCATGGAAATGCTTTCATCAAACACCGCATAACCTGTTGAATTGTAGATATTAAATTGTAGGAGCGCGCTTGCCCGCGATGGGCCCGGGGTCGCGCTCGACCGAAGCGGTCCCAAATGCCCAGCCAACTGCAACAACCCAGCGGCCTGGTTTTACGACGGCTGCGCAGCCGATCGCGGTCAAGCGCGCCCCTACAATAGCGGCGGCATCTCCTACAGAGAATTCGCGTTGCTGCGCTTGACTCTGGACCTAGGTCAAGGCTTTAGGCTGATGGCTCTGACAATGAGGGAACGCGATGATCGACTCAAGACTGAATCTGAAAATTGTGCGGGCCAGCGCTGGGTATGACCTGGTTGCCACGGCGGGTTTTATGACCCCCTGGACGGCCACCTTGCTGTTGGGTGGGCTCACGGGCTTGTCAGCTCAATTGGGATTGGAACGAGCGATTCCAGTAATCGACAGCACTGCGATGTTGTTTGCCAATTTGCTCGGCAGCATCGTGGTGGTCTGGTCGATGTGGCGATTGCGCCACGCCAGTCAGCGGGTTGGACGCTACGATGCCTGCGCGAGGGGGCTTTTTGCGCTGTGGCAACTGTATGCCGTAAGCCAAGGTGCAAGCGTGTTGATCCTGGCGTTCACCGTCATGGAATTGGTATTTGCCGTGGCCCAGAGTTTGCCGGTGCACGCGCCGAATCGTCACCTAACGCCGACTCCCACGCGTACTCACGTCCACCCACACCGCCAGCACCAGAATGCTGCCTTTGACGATCATCTGCCAGTAGCTGTCGACATCGAGCATCGACATGCCGTTGTCGAGGCTGGTGATGACCAGGGCGCCGAGCAGGGCGCCGTACACCGTGCCTGAACCGCCGCGCATGGAGGTGCCGCCGATGAAGCACGCGGCGATGGCGTCCAGTTCGCCCATGTTGCCAGCGGAGGGTGAGCCCGCCGCCAGCCGTGCAGTGTTAACCAGGCCGGCGAGGGCGCACATCACCCCCATGATCCCGAAAATCCAGAGCTTGATGGCTTGCACGTTGATGCCGGACAGCCGCGTGGCTTCCATGTTGCTGCCGACCGAATAGATCCGCCGCCCGAACACCGTCTGGCTGGTCACATAGCTGAACACGCCGAGCAAGGTCAGCAGGAGCAGCACCGGAACCGGAATGCCGTCGTAGCTGTTGAGGGTGTAGACAAAACCTGCCAACACCGCGCCGATCAGCACCACGCGCAGGGTGTCGCGCAGCATGGAGGGCACCGACAACCCGTGCAGCGCGCGGTTGTGGCGTTGGCGCCAGGTCAGGAACAACGTCAGGCCGAACAGCAGCACGCCGAGAACCACCCCGACCAGCGGCGGCAGATAGCCTTGGCCGATGTAGACCAAATCGGCCGAGACCGGTGCAATCGTAGTACCGCCGGTGATCCCCAGCAGCACACCACGAAACGCCAGCATGCCGCCCAGCCCGACGATGAAGGAGGGGATGCGCAGGTACGCGGTCATGTAGCCATTGCCAAGGCCGATCAACAGCCCGCAGACCGCAACGATGGCGAGGTTAAGCGGTAGCGGCAGGTGATAAACCACATCGAGAATCGCTGCCACGCCGCCGAGCAGGCCCAGCATCGAACCCACCGACAAATCGATCTCGCCACTGATGATCACCAGCACCATGCCGCAGGCGAGTATCCCGGTGATGGACATTTGCCGAAGCAGGTTCGACAGGTTGCGTGGCGTGATGAAACCGCCTTCGGTCTGCCAACTGAAGAACAGCCAGATAATCACCACAGCGATCAATAGGGCGAGCATTTTGTAGCGGGTAAACAGCTGTTTGAGCTGATTCATTTAGACGGATTTCCGCTCAATAGTGGCGTGCCGATCGGCTGGCTGAGCGCGGCAGCGAGCACCCGCTCCTGAGTCAATTCCTGGTTGATGAAGTCGCCACGCAACTGGCCGTCGCCAATCACCAACACGCGGTCGGACACGCCCAGCACTTCGGCCAACTCCGACGAGACCATGATGATCGACACCCCTTCGGCCGCCAGCACCCCCATCAATTTGTAGATCTCGTATTTGGCACCCACATCGACCCCGCGCGTGGGTTCGTCGAGAATTAGCACTCGGGGCTTGGTCAGCAGCATTTTGGCCAGTACCGCTTTTTGTTGATTGCCGCCCGACAGGCTGGTGATCGGCAGAAAAGGGTTGGCGGTTTTCAGGTGCATGCGGGCGATTTCCTGATGGACGCTGCCCAGCTCGGCCTCGGCGTCGATTCGGGTCAGCCGGGAGAAGGTGTCCAGCACCGCCAGCGTGATGTTTTGCCCGACGGCCAGGTCTGGCACGATGCCTTGACGCTTGCGGTCTTCAGGCACCATGCCCAGGCCGGCGTGAATCGACTTTTGCGGGGTGCGGGTGTCGATTCTCTTGCCGTCCAGCCAGACCTCGCCTTCAAATCGACCGGGATAGGAGCCGAACAATGCGGAGACCAATTCCGTGCGGCCTGCTCCGACCAATCCGGCGATGCCGAGGATTTCCCCACGGCGCAGGGAGAACGATATATCGTCAACCCGTTTGCGCCTGGGGTTGTCCACGTCGTAACAGGTGATGTGTCGGGCTTCGAACAACACCTCGCCGACTGCGTGCGGCTCGGTGGGGTAGAGGTTGCTGATTTCGCGGCCGACCATTTGCGTGATGATCCGGGTGACGTCCATGTCGGCCATGGACGTGGTAGCGATGTGTTTGCCGTCGCGAATCACTGAAACGGTGTCGCAGATCGCCGACACTTCGTCGAGCTTGTGCGAGATGTAAACGCAAGCGACGCCCTTGGCTTTGAGGCCACGGATGATGTCCAGCAGCACGTCGATCTCCGAACGGGTCAACGAAGACGAGGGTTCGTCGAGGATCAGCAACCGAGCCTTCTTGTTCAGCGCTTTGGCGATTTCCACCAGTTGCTGATAACCGCCGCCGTATTGCGAGACCGGCAGGGCGACGTTCATGTCCGGCACTTTCAGCTCACGCATCAGGGCTTCAGCGCGGTGCATCATGGCCGGGTAGTTCATTCGTCCGCCCGGCAGGGTCAGTTCATGGCCCATGAAGATGTTTTCCGCGACCGAGAGGTCGGGAACCAGGGTCAACTCTTGGTGGATGATGACGATCCCGGCGGCTTCGGTTTCGGCAATGGAGTGCGCCGTCAGCGGCTTGCCGTCCCAGATGATTTCACCTTCCCAGCTGCCGTAGGGGTAGACCGCCGACAACACTTTCATCAGCGTCGATTTACCCGCGCCGTTTTCGCCGCACAATCCCACGCATTCGCCGGGCTTGACCTTGATGTCGATGCCATTCAGCGCCCGGACGCCACCGAAGGCTTTGACGATGCCATTCATTTCCAGCAGATAGTCGGACATTGCGAGCACTCATTGCGCAGCGAAAAGGCAACCAAATCTGCCGGACCCCTAGGGGACCGAATTCATTCGGGAAAAGGCCGGTACATCCGACACAAATGTATGGCTGCGCTTGACCCTTCCCGAATGAATTTGGTCCTACAGATTTCTATCGCAAACAGCTTAACTCCCGGCGATCTGCGCTTTGGTATAGAACCCGTCGTCTATCAGCACGTTGATGTTGTCCTTGGTCAGCGGGGTCGGTTTGAGGAGGATGCTGTCGACCTTTTTGCTGCCGTTATCGTATTGCGAGTTGTAGGTGGGCTTCTCGTTGCGCACCAATTGCACCGAGAGTTTGGCGGCTTCGGAGGCGAGCAGTTTCAGGGGTTTGTAGACGGTCATGGTCTGGGTCCCGGCGACAACCCGTTTGATCGCGGCCAAGTCGGCGTCTTGACCCGAGATCGGCACTTTACCGGCCAGTTTCTGCGCGGCGAGGGCTTGAATAGCGCCGCCAGCGGTGGCGTCGTTGGAGGCGACGATGCCGTCAATTTTGTTGTTATTGGCGGTCAAGGCGTTCTCGATGATGCTTAGCGCCTCCGTCGGGTTCCATTCTTTCACCCATTGCTGCCCGACAATCTTGATGTCGCCCCTGTCGATGGCCGGTTGCAGGATTTTCATCTGGCCTTCGCGCAAGATTTTCGCGTTGTTATCGGTAGGCGCGCCGCCGAGCAGGAAGTAATTGCCTTTGGGTTGAGCATTCAACACGCCACTGGCCTGCATCTCGCCGACCTTCTCGTTATCGAAGGAAATATAGGCGTCGATATCGGCGTTCAGAATCAGCCGGTCGTACGACAGCACCTTGACCCCGGCCTTCTTCGCTTCGGCCACCACGTTGTTCAACACCGTCGCATTGAACGGCACGATAACGATCACGTCGACGCCGCGCGAAATCAGGTTTTCGATCTGGGAAATCTGCCGTTGCTCGTTGGCGTCGGCAGACTGCACGTAGACCTTGGCGCCTAACTGCTCGGCCGCTGCGGTGAAGTAGTCACGGTCCCGCGCCCAGCGCTCAAGGCGCAAGTCATCAATGGAGAAACCGATTTTCGGGTGGGCCGCGTCGGCCATGGCCGAGTTGGCGAGCAGGGCCAGAACGCTGGCAAGTACGACGGGTTTAAGATTTTTCATGGTGAGTCCTCTTATTGTTGTTTAGACGCACTTCAAGACCGGGAACGAGGTCCTCCGATAACGGCTGATTTAAGGGTAAATAAAACGATTCACGACGCCTTCAAGCATCTCTTGGCGGCCGCTGACCGGTTGCGGGTTCAGGTCGTTGTTAAACGCGTGCTGAGCGAGGGTTTCCAGGCTGAAATCCCCGGCAAGCACGGCACGACCGAACGGCTGACTCCAGCCCGCGTAGCGTTGAGTTTTGAATTGTTCGATCAAGTCGTTCTGGATCATAGACGCTGCACGCTCTAACGCTAGGGCGAGCACATCCATTGCGGCGACATGACCGTGAAACAGATCGACTTCTTCCAGGCTCTGGCGGCGCAGCTTGGAATCGAAGTTGAAGCCACCGCGGGTGAATCCGCCGGCCTTGAGAATCTCGTAGGTGGCCAGGGTCATTTCTTCAACGCTGTTTGGAAATTGGTCGGTGTCCCAGCCGTTCTGCGGATCGCCTCGGTTGGCGTCGATGCTGCCGAAGATGCCGAGGGATGCCGCTGTGGCAATTTCGTGCTGAAAACTGTGGCCGGCCAGGGTTGCATGATTGGCCTCGATATTGAGCTTGATCTCTTTTTCCAGCCCGAACTCATGAAGGAAGCCAAACACCGTGGCGCTGTCGTAATCGTACTGATGCTTGGTGGGCTCTTGCGGTTTGGGTTCGATCAGCAGGTCGCCGGTGAAACCAATCTGGTATTTATGCTCGACCACCATCCGCATGAAACGCCCGAGTTGCTCGCGCTCGCGCTTGAGGTCGGTGTTGAGCAGGGTCTCGTAGCCTTCACGACCGCCCCACAACACGTAGTTGGCGCCCTTGAGTCGCAGCGTGGCGTTCATCGCGCTAAACACTTGGGCCGCCGCGTACGCAAAGACTTCGGGGTTTGGGTTGCTCGCTGCACCTGCGGCAAAGCGTGGGTTGCTGAAACAGTTGGCGGTGCCCCACAGCAACTGAATGCCGGTTTCTTCTTGATGACGTTCGAGCTGGTCGACCATCTGCGCGAAGTTCTCGCGGTACTCTTTCAGGCTTGCACCTTCGGGGGCGACGTCGGTGTCGTGAAAGCTGTAGTAATCGATGCCCAACTTGGAGAAGAATTCGAACGCCGCTTCGGACTTGGCGCGGGCCATGTGCATCGGGTCGGCGGGTTGTTGCCACGGGCGTTTGAAGGTGCCGACGCCGAACATGTCGCTGCCGGGCCAGACGAAGCTGTGCCAGTAGCAGGCCGCCATCCGCAGGTGCTCGCGCATGGGTTTGCCGAGGACGATTTTGTTGGCATCGTAATGACGAAAAGCGAGGGGGGAGTCGCTATTTGGGCCTTCGTAATGAATTTTTTCGACCGCCGGAAAGTAGGGCATTGCGATTTCCTTAGTTGTTTTTAGAAGGAAGATGACCGTACTTCGAGCGTAGCAACCTCCCCGCGCCTGATGATTATGAAAATCACCAAACCGGGGTTCGATTTTAGTTATTGAGGCGGGCTGCGGGTGGGCATAGTCTGTGGCGATTGGATCGGAGGAAGCACCGTGAAGACCGTCCCGCCCGTGCACCGCATTGCTCTTTTGTTCAACGGCAACAAGATTTACGACCGTGGCATCATCAGCGGGATTGGTAACTACTTGAGCAGCACCCGAGCGTCCTGGGACCTGTTTCTTGAAGAGGACTTTCTCTGCCGGCTCAAAGGCATCGAGCGCTGGCACGGCGACGGCATCATCGCGGATTTCGACGACCCGACCATGGGCGCGGCGCTGGCGGGGATTGATTTGCCAGTGGTGGCGGTGGGCGGCTCGTACGAGGATGAGGGCGCTTACCCGCGCAATATTCCTTACGTGGCCACCGACAATTTCGCACTGATCAAACTGGCCTATGAACACTTGATCGACGCCGGTCTGACACGCTTTGCCTGTTTCAGTTTGCCCCAAGCGCAGATTAATCGCTGGGCCCAAGAGCGGGAAAAAGCCTTTCGCCGACTGCTCCAGCGCGATGGCGTAACGGTGGAGATTTATCGGGGCCTGGAAACCAGCGCGCCGCTCTGGGACAGCGCCGTGGAACAGCAAATTGCCTGGCTACACAGCCTGCCCAAACCCATCGGCATCATCGCGGTCAGCGACGCGCGTGCCCGACAATTGCTGCAAGCCTGCCTGACCGCCGGCATTGCGGTGCCAGAACAGGTGGCGTTGATTGGCATCGACAACGACCCGCTGACCCGAACCCTGACCCGGGTGCCACTTAGCTCGGTAATCCAGGGCACTGAAAGCATGGGGCGCACCGCCGCGCGGTTGTTGCATCAGATGCTGCACGGCATGCCATCGACCGGCAGCCAGATTCTGGTGCCACCCGAAGCAATCAACGTGCAGACCTCAAGCCTGCACCAGCCATTGGGTGATACCTACGTCATGCAAGGCCTGCATTTTATTCGTCAGTACGCATGCCAAGGGATCAAAACGGCGCAGGTAGCGAACTACGTCGGCGTCTCGCGCTCGTCCTTGGAAGCTCACTTTCGCAGCGAATTGGGCCGCAGCGTCCATGACGAAATCCTCCGATTCAAACTGGCGGCGGCCGCGACCCGTTTGGACACCACCACCGTGGGCATCGCCGACATCGCCCGAGATTGCGGCTTCAAATCAGCGCAATACCTGCACACCGTGTTCAAACGCGAATTCGGCTGCACACCCCGTGAATATCAGGGTAAAGGTGTGGACGTAAGCCGCCATGCGAACAATTGACCTGTGTGAGCCAACGTGTTGGCGAAGGGTATGTCAGGTAAACCGCTTCGCCAACACGTTGGCTCCTACAGAAATCGGTACATTAGGCCCGCGATCGATCAAGGCGGTCGGCCAGTGTGCGCCATGCGCAGATGCCCAGAAAATACGCCGACATCAACAGCCACAGGCCCATCACCATGGGATTGATGTCGGGATGGTTGACCACCAGCGACAGACTGCACAGCAGCCACACGGACGTAACCGCAATATTGATCGGCATGAACTGACGGACGCGGAAGGGGTGAAGAAACTTTATCCGGGTCACGGTCAGCAGTGAAAAGCCGACAACAGTGACCAGCGTTAACCAAGACGGCGGGGAGATGATGTAAATGCACAGCGCAACGACGTTCCACGCGGCCGGAAAACCCTGGAAATAGTTGTCCTTGCTCTTCATGTTCACGTTGCAAAAGCAGAACAGCGACGAGACCAGAATCAAAGACACCGTCAGCAGCAGCGTGTAAGCCGGCAACGGAATATAGCGATAGATGAACAGCGCCGGGATGAATACATAGGTCAAGTAGTCGATAACCAAGTCCAGAATCGACCCGTCGAAATTGGGCAATACCGATGAAACATTGACCTTGCGTGCCAGCGCTCCGTCCAGTCCATCCACGATCAGAGCAACCCCCAACCACAGTAGGCAGGCTTTGGGCTGACCGTCGAATAACGCAATCGTCGCCAAAAACGCCGTGACTACGCCCGTCGCGGTAAAACCATGGGCGCCCCATGCTTTGAGCCTGGCAATGCTTAAACTAGATATCACCGCATCGCTCTCCAGAAAGTTAAGCATGCAAGTTACCACCGTCCAAAGGAAACTGGAAAAACTTGCCAAGTGGCAACTATCGACCGGGTGGCCAACCCGAAGGTTCATCGAATCATGGGTGCGAGTTGACGGCGGGTAAGCACGCCGAACGAAGGTTTGCGGGCCATCAGGGCTTGCCAAATGGCCTCGACGTGGTGAAGATCCCGGCTCTTATCTGAGTAACGAGAAGTCCATGAGCGCAGAACTGAGTGAGGAAGAGATGCGCGAAGCGCTATTCGGCCCTTCGAACACGCCTGATCCCGAGCCGCCAGCGGTGATACCCGAGCCGGAAATTGTCATAAAACCCAAGCCTAGCCCGAAAGCCCGTTCGGTTTCAAAACCGCTTTCGCCCAAGCTTAGGGTGACGTTGCACGTCACGAATGAGTTCGAAGGCGAGGAAGAAGTGTTTATTTATGATGCGAACACTTTGAGCACTTTCGTCGCCGAGCAAGAAGCGAAGAATGAAGCGAAAAAGAAGAAGTTCAAGTATTTCGAAGTGATTTCGGTCAAGCCTATCGTTTAACCGCACAGGATTACCGGCGCTTGATGCGCAGAATTTCGCAGACTGTTGGAATGATTTGAACAGTGGCGTGTCGACTCTTTACCGCCAGATTTTAGTGCGAATGTCTCTTTCACCCCATGACTGACTGGCCTTAATCCGTAGGTTAATCATGGCGTGATTGCAGGATCAATTTTGCCTCAATCATCAGGGTCGACCATGCGCCTCATTTGGATAGCAACGTGCTGGGCAATTGTTGTTTTCGGGGGGCAGGCGAGCGGGGCGCAGAAAGATCCCAGCACGGAAGTCGCGGTGGTCAAAGCGCAGGTCCTTGAGCAGAAAGCGGCCGACAAGGAAAGCATTGCGCCTTTGCCTCAGGCCGCGACCATCACCAAATCTGAAATTCAGGCGGTTGACCCCGCAGGCGCAGCGCCGGTGGACGATGCGATCACGTGCTTGTCTCGGACGATTTACTGGGAAGCCAAGGGCGGAACATCGACTGACATGGAAGATGTCGCCAATGTGATCTTGAATCGGATCGGCCACGACGGCTTTCCGGGTACGATTTGTGAAGTGGTCAAGCAAGGGGCTGAAAAGAAGGTATGTCAGTTCTCATGGTGGTGTGACGGGCGTTCCGATCAGGTAGACGAGGACGACCGTTACACGGCTGCCAAGGAAATAGCGCGCAAAGCCCTCAACCAACAACTCAAGGATCGAACCGGTGGCGCCATGTATTTTCACGACAAAAAAGTGAACCCCAGTTGGGCAAAGGAATACATCAAGACCACTGAGACCGACACGTTCCTGTTCTACAAACCTCACGACGGCAAGGCGAAGTAAGGTTTACAGCGGGTCAGGTGAACCCATTCCTTTTTTTTGAAGAAGGCGCAACGTCTGTTTATCAGCGAGCGCTTTCATCAGGATCGCGGCATCAGCAGCGTGGCTGGAGTCGTTGGCGATACCGGCGGCATAACGGGTGTAGCTCTGTATTGCCTTCGGCAACGGCCCGACGTACTGGATGTTTTTAACTGCGAACAGCTCGCTGATTTGATGGATCGCCAAGGTTGCTTTGCCATCCACCAGCGTGGTGCCCACTAAACCGCCGTTGACCAGTACTGCTTTGTTCGCGATGTCATCCGCAATCCCCAGTCGGCTAAACAGCGCAGAAAGATAAACTCCCGATGAACCCCCTGATGAAGGACTGATATACGCCACCCGTTGCTGCGAGAGCAGGGTGTTTTTGAACCGGTCTACAGTTGATATATCGGGTTTCGGCGCGCCTAAGGGCACGGCGACCCCAATGCCCACCTTGGCCACGTTTCTAACTGAGCCCTGCGCCAGTTTGCCGGAGCGTTCTAATGTCGACGCCAGGGTGTCCGTCAGGATCGCTACGTCGAAGGACTCTCCCGCGTCGATCCGTTTGCTCAACTCGCCAGCCGTTGCGTTGGAAATAATCAGGTTGATATGGGCTGATGTTTTGAGCCTCGGCGCCATCGCTACAAGGATTGGCTTGAACGCGCCTGCGGTCAGGACGTTCAAATCTCCAGCCTGCGCGTTGCTGAAAGCGGCTGACGTTATCAGCATGAACAGAAGCGTTAATCTCATTTTCCGCACCGTATCGGTTGGTCTTAAGGTGTCTGTTTGAGGATGCGCTCAACGTTAAACGGTCTACAGGGGGAATTCCATGACGCACCCGACTGTTTTCACCCGACGGAAAATACTGACACTGGCTGCCGGTGCTTCTGCGGTTTTAATCTTCGATTCGTCCCCCCGCCGCGCTACATGGCCGAAAACGCCGGTGCTGACCGAGGCGCAGCGGCAACAGTTGATTGAGTGGGTGGCTTGAGTTAGCAACTCATGCGGTGTGTCAAATACAAAGGCCTCTCGAATGAATTCGGTCTCACACAGGCTGTGTGAAAACTACTGCGCTCGGCATTACTGCGTTAAAAACAGGCGTTTTCACACGGCCTGCACAGATAATCCGAGATTCCGTGTGGGTTCTATAGGCGCTGCCGAAGGCTGCGAGGTCGGCACGGCTCTGGGGTTTCGTTGACACGGTTGATAGCGAGCAGCCGTGGATACTGTGGGAGCAGGCTTGCCTGCGAAGGGGCCGTGTAATCGCGCCGCTGATGTCGAGCTGAAACCTGGGTCGCTTGCAATGATGTTTTCGTTGGCAAGCCAATCTCCCACAGAGACATCGGCAGACACGAAGTAGTAGGCACTGAAAATCGGATCGCAGCCTTAGCGCCTACAGAAATTTATGTGTCGCCAGAATCCGTAGGACCGAATTCATTCGTATCGGGGGGAATGCGACGCGGTGTTTCCGTCATACCGTAGCCCGACTTACTTCACTCAACCCCACCGAACTCCAGGCGGCTTCAGCGAGTTCTTCCCGGTAGGTCATGGGGCTGTGTTTCACGCGTCCGGACAGCCAGGCCCGGCAGTAATTTTCGGCCTGACCAATGATCAAAGACGGCACCAACTCCATGGGCAGTGCTTTTAGTTCGCGACTGTGGAGAGGGTCTTTTAACCAAACGGACAGTTTTGAATGACGCGACTTATTGGCCAGCACCAGTTGCTCATTGAAAGGACCTTTGGTCACCGCATGCCGCGCGTGGTACTGAAACCTTGCCCAGTCGGGTTGGCTTTCCACCCAGTCGACGTAGCTGTAGACCAGCGCGTGCACCCATTCCCTAGAGGTTGTAGCTTCGGCCAGAAAGCTGTCACGCAAGCGCGTCTGGTCCTCAATGGCGGTAAGAAACAGCGCGGCGACTACCCCATCTTTGTTGCCAAAGTGATGATAAATTGCGCCGACGCTGGTCTCGCACGCGACCCGAAGGGTGTCGATGGTCGTGGCCTCTATCCCGTGCTCATTGAACAGTGACAGGGCTGTTTTAAGAATCGAGCGTTTCAGCTCGGCTCTTCTGCCGGGATAGCAGCGGTCGAGCAAGTCTAGGGTTTCCATGCTGTTTGCCAGGCCAAAGGTTGCGATAGTAAGGCAGATCACGGCAGCGGGGGAATGCGCCGGATTGACAGGTGTGGAGTTTACGGAATATTGTTCCTTTACGGAATAATATTCTGTAATTATTCCACTCCCACATCGAGGTGCGCTATGAGCCAAACCCTTAGTCTTTACAACAGCGTCGGCCCTGCTGCATTCAGCAACATGGCCTGCACAATGGCCCCCTATTTCAGCTCCATTACCCCCGAAATCACCGAGCTCCGGCCGGGTTATTCGGTGGTGACAGCGCCGTTCCGCAAGGAAATTACCAACCATTTGGGCACGGTGCATGCGATAGCACTGTGCAACGCCGCCGAGCTGGCCGGCGGCACGATGACCGACGTATCGATCCCGGAAGGCGCACGCTGGATTCCCAAGGGCATGACCGTCGAATACCTGGCGAAAGCCAAAACCAACATTCGCGCCGTAGCGGACGGCAGTGCCATCGACTGGGCGACAGCAGGGGACAAAATCGTTCCCGTGGACATCTTCGATGAGGACGGGGTCAAAGTGTTTACGGCGAAAATCACCATGAACGTGAAATTCGGGTGATCCCACAGTATCTGCGCCCTATCACCGACATGTTTCTGGCCGATCGCTTGTAAGCTTTGAAGTCTATGAACACCCGCAACTTGAGAGCAGGGTGCTTGTCCGGGGGCCACATGATCTTGAAGGTGCCGGATGCAGAACAGCCGGGAAGGATTCGGACCCGCTTGCCGCAGTCCAACCCTTCGCGGCTTCGAGAGTGTTGCAGACCATGGAGATCGGCAGTTGCAGATCAATCTCCTGCTGATCATTGCGCAGCGGCCAGACCTGTAACTTACGGGTGTTGGGGAAGCGAAATTGGATGCAGGCATGCTGCAACAGCCGTGGCAGAACTTTTGAAAAAACAGGATGGCATATGTCTACCACCGAAAAAGCACTGATATTCCAGCGTTGTCACAGACGGAACCAGCCGTTAATTGTTCCCAATCCTTGGGATGCAGGCAGCGCTAAGGTACTGGCGGCGCTTGGGTTTGAAGCGTTGGCCACCACCAGCGCGGGCTTGGCCTTCAGCTTGGGGAAAAAAGATGCTGAAGGAGCTCTATCGCGTGATGAGGTGCTTGAGAATGCACGGTGCATAGTTGAAGCAACTGATTTGCCGGTAAGCGCAGACCTAGAAAATGGATTTGGGGACTCGCCCGAAGAGGTGGCTTACACCATCCATGCCGCTGCGAAAGTCGGGCTTGTTGGGGGTTCAATCGAAGATGCAACCGGTCAGTTGAACCGTCCCCTCTATGATTTCAATCATGCCGTAGAGCGCGTTGCCGCGGGCGTCGAGGCAGCACGAAGTCTTCCGTTTCCTTTCGTCTTCGTGGCGCGCGCCGAAAATTACATCTGTGGTCGGCCTGACCTGGACGATACGCTTCGCCGGCTAATCGCTTTTCAAGAGGCGGGTGCCGATGTTTTGTTCGCACCTGGGTTACCTGATTTGGAAACCATTCGACTTGTCTGCGATGCGTTGGAAAAACCCGTCAATGTTGTGATGGGGTTGAGCGGTTGTGCATTTACTGTCGATGAACTCGCTCACGCTGGGGTCCAGAGAATAAGTCTTGGCAGCTCGCTCGCAAGGGCTGCGCTGGGGGCGTTTATCCGCGCCGCCGAAGAGGTAAAAAACAACGGCACGTTTAGTTTTGCAGGCAGCGCTATAAGCTTTGCTGACGCGAACCGGTTAATGACTCGCCGCTGATATAACCTGCAGTCAGGGATCTTGATTCAGGCAATACCGGAGGTCCGATAAACCAGGCTGCTTTCTTTACCCGGAACGTCGTCTAACGTTCCGTACAACTGCATGCCACTTTTTTGGAGAACATGTATCGACGCCAGATTGCTCGGCCTGACTAAGCCAAACACATACTCGCCGGGGTGGATGAGGGCGGCTTGCTGCAGGGCTGTCAGCGCAATCTCGGTTGCGAACCCTTTGCCCCACGCCTCAAAAGCTAATCGGTACCCTACATTCAGCCTGGTTGTTTCGTTGTAGGGATGAAAGGTAAGCCCTCCAAACCCCAGCGGCACGTCCGGTTCGTCCCTAGAAAGAATCGCCCACTGCCCAAACCCATGTTCATCCCAATGACCAATCAGCTTACTCAGTGCCTGGTAGGCCGCCGCTTCATCCAGGATCGGGCCGGCGGGGTTGAATTGTTGGGTCCTGGGGTCACCAAATATCGTGAAGAACGTCGTTAAATCGCTGATTTCCGGGCGCCGAAAGATGAGCCTTTTAGAGATTGTTAGTTCAGTCATTTCGAATCCTTTGCTTTTCTTTCTCGGCTTTTAGAGTTTTACGGTGTTTTTTATACGGCGACCATTTTGTTTGGCGTCCTCAAAACACCAGTCAGCAATTGCTGTGAACCTGCACACACTCACTGGGTCGGAAAAATAAGCACGCCTGCCGGAAGCGTCTTAGCAGTGAATCGACGTTTTTGATGGGCGAAATGTCCGCTTATCGAATCGGAGAGTTACCCATGAAATCGTACCCACGGCCGCCATTTGCCGATCAACATCAGAGCGTTCCAGGTGATCAACAACGGATGAACCCAGTGCCTGACTGTGGCGAGGAGAGCTACAAAGGTTCAGGGCGTTTGGCCAACAAAGTTGCGCTGATCACCGGCGCAGACAGCGGTATTGGTCGGGCGGTGGCGATCGCGTTTGCCCGTGAAGGCGCAGACATTGCCCTTTCTTATCTGGATGAACACGAAGACGCCCAAGCCACTGCGCAACTGATCGAACAGGCGGGCCGTCAATGCTTGCTGATGCCCGGCGACCTTGCCCAACGCTCGCAGTGCCTGAGCATTGTCGATCAGACGGTGGAACGTTTCGGGCGTATCGACATTTTGGTCAATAACGCCGCCTTTCAAATGACCTATCAAAGCCTCGAAGAGATTCCGGACGAGGAGTGGGTGCGGACCTTTGATGTGAACATCACCGCCATGTTTCGCATCACTCAGGCGGCGCTTAAATACATGGACAAGGGCAGCTCGATCATCAACACCAGCTCGGTCAATTCCGACATGCCGAAGCCAACCTTACTCGCCTATGCTGCGACCAAAGGCGCCATCGCCAATTTCAGCGCCGGGCTCGCCGAATTGTTGGGCCAGAGAGGCATTAGGGTCAACAGTGTGGCGCCGGGCCCGATTTGGACGCCGCTGATTGTCTCGACCATGACCTCCGAGGACATCACTTCGTTCGGATCGCAGACGCCGTTGGGTCGGCCTGGCCAACCCGCAGAGCTGGCGCCGCTTTACGTGTTACTGGCGTCAGACGAATCCAGCTACATCTCTGGATCGAGGATCGGTGTTACGGGCGGTAAACCCATTCTTTGACGCCGCGATGGCCGTCGGTTTAAAGAGTAAGCGCGCACCTAGCGTTGCAGCGGGTCGCGCTTTTCAAGGGTAAGGGAAATACGTTTTCCCGGTTTTGAGGCGATTTTGCTGGCTTGCCCATCCCTTTGCTTGCCGGTACGGGCCTCGCTGATCAGCGCGGGAATCAACATGCCTTCAGGTAAATTCTTCCAGAAGCGCGCAGGCAGGTGCCCTTGCATGACTTTGGGGTTCAAGCGCGCCGGGTTGAAGATGTGGCTGTAATACGTCAGCCATAAATCGCCGCACGGATCGTCAATGTTTTGCGCCAAATGCTGCCAGTTGAGGGGGCAGTGGCGGTGATGAATCAACTGCTGGCCGTCGTAATAAACCCCGTCCTGCGGCGTGGCTATCATCCAGCGCTGTTGCCCCATGCGACCGATGAAGTGGGCGCTGGCGCTGTGCAAAATGTCGTGCGCCGGTTCGTGCCAGGCAACGTACTGAGGCAGTTCGGCGGATTGGATAGGTTTGTCGGTCGCGGGGTGTTTGTCGTCCGAAATCTGATATGGCACCGCGACAAAACGCACAAACGCGTGCAGATGATGCGCTTCTCGCTCCACTGTTTTGATCCGGCGGTGCAACTCGCTGCCCAGCTTGTCGCCGGCCAGCATGGCGGTGCGGTCACCATGACTGACCCGCCATAACACTTCATACAGCAAACTCCAGCGCTGATCACCACGGTAGCGCGCGGCGTTTTCCATGAGGGCCAGCAACGTCAGGGGAATACGCGCCTGGAACGGTCCTTGGTGCTCGGAAATCGGTTCGTCGGTGGCAAACAGGTCGGCCGCACTGTGCCGCGACCAGCTCACGCGGGCGGGGTCGATCTGATGGCTGAGTAGCCAACGGGCTTGCTGTCGCCAGGTGCTGAACAGATCGTCGCAATCGAGGCTGATCATCCCCATAAGCCCATTTGTTGCGGTTGTGGCCGATCCTGCAATTGCTGACGCAACGACTGGCTGCTGCTGTCTGCTTGCCGAGGGTGGTAATCGCAAGTAATGAAGAATGGCTTGGCTTTGGCTAACACACAGCGCAAGCGGGTCAGGTCTTCGTAACGAATGCGCCGTTGGCGACGCAGTTCTACCAAGCGTTTGGTGGTGCGGATGCCGATGCCGGGGATGCGCGCGATCAATGCGGGTTCGGCGCGGTTCAAGTCCAACGGAAAGACCTCGCGGTTCGCCAGTGCCCAAGCCAGTTTCGGGTCCATGTCCAGCGCCAGATCGCCGGGGCCTTGAAACAGTTCGCCGGCAGTGAAACCGTACGCACGCAGCAGAAAGTCAGCTTGATATAAGCGGTGTTCGCGCATCAGCGGCGGGGCGGCCAAGGGCACGCTTTTTGGGCTGTTGGGTATCGGGCTGAAAGCTGAGTAATAGACGCGACGCAAGCGGAAATGACCGTACAGCGATTCAGCAGTGTGCAGGATGGTGCTGTCGTCGGTGTCATCGGCGCCGACTATCATCTGCGTGCTTTGCCCGGCGGGAGCGAAACGTGGCGCGCGCGGTTCGTTACGCATGGTTTGTTCGCCGGTGTAGATCGTCTGCATGGCACGTTTGATCGACGCGACGTCTTTTTCCGGCGCAAGGGTCTTGAGGCCGAGGTCAGTGGGTAACTCGATGTTGACGCTTAGCCGGTCTGCATAGCGCCCGGCTTCTTCGATCAATAATGGGTCGGCGTCGGGGATGGTCTTTAGATGAATGTAGCCGCGAAATTCGTGTTCTTCGCGCAGGAGTTTTGCGACCCGAATCAGCTGTTCCATGGTGTAGTCCGCTGAACGAATGATCCCGGAGCTCAGGAACAAACCGCTCACGCAATTGCGCCGATAAAAGTCCAGGGTCAACGTCACCACTTCCTCCGGCGTAAAGCGCGCGCGGGGCACGTCGCTGGAGCGGCGGTTGACGCAGTATTGGCAGTCGTACAAGCAGAAGTTGGTCAGCAGGATTTTCAGCAGTGAGACGCAGCGGCCATCGGGCGTGTAGCTGTGGCAAATGCCCATGCCATCGGTGGCCCCAAGCCCGGTCTTACCTTGCGAACTGCGCTTGGGCGCGCCGCTGCTGGCGCAAGAAGCGTCGTACTTGGCAGCGTCAGCAAGGATGCTCAGCTTTTCGATGAGTTGCATGGTCGGCTCTTATACTGGTTTTATGTACAGTACAAGGTCCCGAGGGATCGCTCAAGGGCCTGAGGATACCGATGGTCTGGCGCTCCGATTTCATTAGATAGTGTGGGAGCAGGCTTGCCTGCGAAGAGGCCAATGCCCCCCCCCGCTGATTTTGAGCAGAAACCTGGGTCGCAGGCACTGATGCTTTCGTTGGCAAGCCATCTACCACAGAACTTGGGCAGATCCAGAATAGTAGGCACCGAACGCCTATCGCAGCCTTCGGCAGCGCCTACACAAATCGATAACGATGACTTAGGTGCCGGAGTGGCAGCTGTGGAAAATGTCCAGTGCGGGTTTATAAACGCCGGTCTGTACGCCGAACATACCCAGTACCGAATGGAACATGTTGTCGTGGCTCAAGTCCGTATTGTCACGCTTGGCGGCCAGGCATTTGCGGTCGACGGCGGCGTCGCTGAGGGTGCTGTTGCCGAACCACATGACCATCGGGATGTGGGTTTGCGCGACCGGGGCGATGGCGTAAGGGGCGGCGTGCAGGTACACGCCGTTCTCGCCCAGCGATTCGCCGTGGTCCGACACGTAGATCATTGAGGTGTCGTATTTGTCCTGATTTTTGCCCAGCAAATCGACCACTTTGGCGAGGAAGTGGTCGGTGTAAAGGATGGTGTTGTCGTAGACATTGATCAGCTCGTCCGAGCTGCAACTGCCCAACTGGTTGGTGTGGCAAACCGGGGCGAAGCGCTCAAGGCTTTTCGGGTAGCGCTCGTAATATTCCGGGCCATGACTGCCGTCGGCATGGAGCACGATGATTGCGTTGCCCTTGAGGCTGTCAATGTAGTCTTGAAGTCCGACCAGCAGGGATTCATCCAGGCAGGTGTTACCGTCGCAAAACGGGCTGGGCTGATTCTTTGGAATGTCCTTGTGCGGCACGCGCAGGCAAGTGCCTTTGCAGTCGCTGTTGTTGTCCAGCCACAAGACTTGCACGCCTGCACGTTGCAGGATATCGAGCATTCCTTCGTAGGTTTTACCCTTTTTATCGCTGTAATCAGTGCGCGGGAACATCGAGAACATGCACGGCACCGACACCGCGGTCGAGGTGCCGCACGAGCTGACTTGGGTGAAGTTGAGAATGTCGAGCTTCGACAGTTCTGGATTGGTGTCGCGTGGATAGCCATTGAGCGAAAAGTGGTCGGCGCGGGCGGTTTCACCGACAACGAAAATCATCAGGCTCTTTTTGCTACGTTGCTGGGCGGCGGTGCTTAAGGTCGCGTCTTCACCCACGGTCTGGATTTTTAAATTTTGTTTGATTGCAAAGCGGTCTTTGGTCAACTTGCCAACCGCGTACACGTAGTTAGTCGGGTTGATGAAGTGGGTCAGCTCGTCTTGTTTACGGAAGATCGGTGCGTAGGTGGAATAGAACGCGCCCACCGAGACTGCGATTATGATCACGCAACCGATCATGGCGAGAATCTTGTTCAGCAGCCCTGGCAGCACTTTGCGGTAAACGACCGGTACCCGCCAGATCACGATAATCGGCAGCAGCCCGAGCACGGCCAGGTACACGAACAGCTTGGCGCTCACCAGCGCAGTGGCTTCGGCGGGGTTGGTTTCCACGACGTTTTGGATCATCACCGTGTCGATGGAGATGCCGTAGTCGTTCATGAAATAAGCCGCAGACGCCGAGCAGAGGGCGATCAGGCTCAATATCGGTTTGAGCGTCGGTTTGAACGAGAACGGTAGTAATAGGAGGGTGAAGGCGGCCCACAGAAAAAATCCGAACGACAGCTCGAACAGCAGCGCCTTGAGGCCCTGCAACTGGGTAAGGCTGATCAACGCCTTCCAGGTGGCAAGGTTGTAAAACACCACCAGCGCCAACGAAAACAGGATGACTAACCGTGTAGAACTGACGCGCTTGAGCATGAACCCACCGAGGTCGACAAAAAGAGTGGCGCGATTCTCGCAGCTCCTTTCGTTTTGTTCACGGTGCTTTTTCAAGAACGGTACAGAAAAGCGGTTCAGCTTTTTTTAGGTGCCGAACGTCCTGCACGGCCAATCCCTGTGCAAACACTCGTTACATCGGTGGCGTAATACCGTTTTCTCCAGCTGAAACCGACAACGCGGTCATGCTGTTATCGGCCGCCTTTTGCGCGAACAAAACGATTTTGACGCCGGGTTTGAGCAAGCTACGGTCGCCGGGCACCAGGTTGACGATAGGGACGTCATCCGGTACGACCACGGTCTTTTCACCGCCTTTGTATTTCACGGTCATGGTGCGGCCGTTGCTGGTGACCAAATCACCGACGCTGCCATTGGTCATGGTGCTGTCTTTGGTCAGATCAAAAGCGCGGTGCCCGTCCCCGGTACCTGCCATTGATGGCGGGAAAACGTGTACTTCGAGGGCTTTCAAGGTTCCATCCGGCAACGGGACCGCGGCGGTGCCCACGTAGCTGCCGGGTTTAATGTCGGATATTTTCGCCAAGGTCACGCCGCGTACTTGGGTGTCTTTGGTCAAGTTGATGACTAAGTCTTCACCACGGGTGGCGTGGACTTTCATGGCGTCACCGTCGAGCGCTGTGATCGCACCACGTACGCCGATTCGTGGCGCCGGCACCGCATCTTGAGCCTGTACGAAGCCTGCGGTCATGAGCGTTGCCGCGACAATTGTCGAGGCCAATACGCGGTTGCGCAGGCGCGTGCCGAAAATGAAATTCATGTCGGTAATTTCCTTTGCTGGGACTAGGATTTTTCTTGAGGCCTGAGCTTATACCGATTATTGGAGGCGGGCGTTTTTTGCAGGGGCTGAACTCATCGGTGCTGAGGGGACTCACAATCCGTGTGTCCGCCAATGCATAAACTTTTACTATTAAAGGGTAGGAGCGCGCTCCCACAGCTATGCACGCGCGGAACTTTCTACACGCGTGGATTTTTAAATTCCTGCGGGGCATCGTATGACAGCAGCTAATCAGCAGTCGCGCCTTTACCAAACCGATCTGCCTGCGCGTTTGGATCGATTGCCGTGGGGGCGGTTTCATACCTTGCTGGTAATAGCTCTGGGCATCACTTGGCTGTTGGACGGCTTGGAAGTGACATTAGCGGGCTCGGTGTCAGGGGCCTTGAAAAACAGCCCGTTGTTGCATTTGTCCAACAGCGATATTGGCTTGGCCGGCGGGGCGTATCTGACCGGTGCGGTGGTGGGGGCGCTGTTCTTCGGATGGTTAACCGACCGTTTAGGGCGTCGAAAACTATTTTTCATCACGCTGTTCATTTACGTCAGTGCAACCGCCGCCACGGCGTTTTCCTTCAGCCTGTGGAGCTTCGTGCTGTTCCGCTTTCTGACCGGGATGGGCATCGGTGGCGAGTACACGGCGATCAATTCAACGATTCAGGAATTCACCCCAGCGAGGTTCCGCGGCTGGGTTGATTTGACCATCAACGGCACCTTCTGGCTGGGTGCTGCGCTGGGCGCGGGTGGCTCCATCGTCTTGCTCAATCCGAATATCGTCGGTGGCGATCTTGGCTGGCGTTTGTGCTTTGGGATCGGTGCGTTACTGGGGCTGGTGATATTGCTCATGCGCTTGTGGGTGCCCGAGAGCCCTCGGTGGTTGCTGATCCACAATCAGCCGGAGGAAGCGAAAAGGATTGTCGAAACCATCGAAGCGCGCTTTCGCGAACAAGGGCGCGAGTTGCAACCGTCTACGGCGCCGCCGTTGCGCTTGCTGTCCCGTGATCACACGCCGTTGCGGGAAGTCTTCGAGACGTTGTTCGTGACCTATCGTCGTCGCGCCCTGGTGGGACTGACGTTGCTCAGTGCCCAGGCGTTCTTTTATAACGCGATCTTCTTAACCTATGCGCTGGTGCTCACCGACTTTTACGACGTGCCCTATGAGCGTATCGGTTGGTATGTACTGCCATTGGCGTTGGGCAATTTCTGTGGTCCGTTGCTGTTGGGACGCTTATTCGATGTGATCGGTCGCCGGGTGATGATCAGCCTGACGTATGGGGTGTCAGGGGTGCTGCTGGCCATCAGTGGCTATCTGTTTCAGCAGGGCTTGTTCACGGTCACGCAGCAGGCCGTGGCCTGGATGGTCATTTTCTTTTTCGCCTCGGCAGCGGCCAGTTCTGCGTACCTGACCATCGCAGAAACCTTCCCGCTGGAAATCCGGGCATTGGCCATCGCTGTGTTCTACGCGTTTGGCACCGGGTTGGGAGGTATTGTCGGGCCGACGTTGTTTGGCCATCTGATCGAAACCCATAACCGCAGCAATGTGCTCATCGGTTATCTGATCGGCGCCGGGTTGATGCTGCTGGCCGCCATTGTTCAGGCGCTGTGGGGCGTTGCAGCGGAGCGCCAGTCGTTGGAGTCAGTGGCTCGGCCGCTTTCCCAGGCGCACGACGGTAACGTCTGAACGCGCATTCAGGACGCTTTCATCAACGCTGAACAGGCGGTTTTATAGGCTTCGTGCTGGTACTTGTTCAATGACGCAGCCAGTGTGAAGTCGTGCTTCTTGTGCTGGGCACTGACTGTCTGCGGCGACACCAAGGTCACGCTGCACTGGTTGAGCAATTGCAGAACGCCTTCGATTTTGAACGTGGTGGGCCCGCCCGCGAATTCACCTTTTTTGCTGCGCTTCTTGATTGCCAGATGCTCGATGCCATTGTCACGGACGAAGGCCTCGATAAGCGCCGCGAACGCTTTGACGTTCGATGACTCGTCATCGTCCTCAAGGGCAATTTTTTTGATGGGCAACGGCAGGTGTTCGAGGGTGTGGTCGCGCAGTGTAGCGACAGCGAAAATGGCTTCGCTGCCCTTGATTTCGATACCGCAGATTTTCATGTGAGAGCCGTATAAAAGAGAAGGTCGCTATTTTCTTCTCTTTTGCCTGCGATGGCTAACTGATAAACATCCCACGTGCCATGCCGGACGCGGCGACCAGGATGACAATGATCAGCCCTACCTGAATGTGGCTGATCCTTGAGTAGAGCAGGGCACGATGGGTGTCGATGGGTGCGCCCACCTTGAACGCGTTACGCCATTTAATCAGCGTCACCATCGGTGCGATTTCCAGCAGGATGATTGCGACAAACGCGGCCATCTTCAGATGAAACAGCGGTTGATGAAGATAATAGAACGTGCCTTTTTCAAATCCTCCGAACGCGCGCATAGCCCCGGTTACAAGTAGTACGGCGGCAGCAATGCCCCAGAAGTTATCGGCGACGAAGACGTCCCGAAGTTTGGAAGGGTTGGTTCTGTTCAACCGCCGTAGAGACCGCCCACGACTCAACACTGCCCCGAGTGCAACCCCATATGCCAAGAGATGCAATGTTGCCAGGAACCATTTGAAGTACATGGTTTTTCATCTCCATTCATTAACGAAAAGCACATCACCCACCGACTGGCGGATAACTGAGTATTAGCTCACCGTGTGAGTTTTGCCTGAGTCAGGTCTCACAAAGCGTTAATTTTTCGACACAGTTGGATGACTAATCAAACCGTTTGAAAGTTCATCCGATGCGTAAGCACCGTCAGGGCCGATCAAGTACAGAGGCCCAATAAGGCCTAGGACGGTGCGCGGAACGCATCGCCCAGGGCTTATAAAGCAGGGCTTGTCAGGTGGTCAGGCAACTATTCCTTGGCCTGGATCCCGATCTGCTGCATGGTCATGTTTTTCTCGTTCTTGTACAGCACTGCAACCTGTGGAGCCGGGCCGCTTTTACCGGTTTCCATCCAATTGCGCAGGCGGCCTGCATCGGCGAAGTGCGTGTATTTGCCGAAGGCGTCCAGAATCACTACCGATACCTGCCGGTTAGCCATGGTGGTCAGCAGCACCAAGCAGTGACCGGCCTGATTGGTGAATCCGGTTTTGGTGAGTTTGATGTCCCAGTTGGATTTTTTGATCAGGTGATCGGTGTTGTTGAATACCAAGCTGTAGGTCGGTTTGTGAAAGGTGACGGTTTTATCGGGGGTGGTGCTCAGTTCGCTCAACATCGGGTATTGGCGCGCCGCGAGTGCCAGCTTGCTCAGGTCGCGGGCGGTGGAAACGTTGTAGACCGACAAGCCGGTAGGCTCTACATATACCGTGTGCTTCATGCCCAGCGATTTGGCTTTGGCGTTCATCGCGATGATAAAAGCGCTATAGCCGCCCGGGTAGCTGTGGGCCAGGCTCGCGGCGGCACGGTTTTCAGACGACATCAGGGCAATCTGCAGCATGGTTTTGCGATCTAGCTCGCTGCCGATTTTGACGCGGGAAAACACACCTTTCATTTCCTTGGTGTCGACAATGGACACCGGAATCATTTCATTCATTGGCAGCTTGGCATCAAGCACTACTATTGCCGTCATCAACTTGGTAACTGAAGCGATGGGTACGACGACATCTGGATTGTTGGCAAACAGCACGTTGTTGGTTTTCAGGTCAACCACCATGGCGCTGCCGGAGGCCAGGTGAAGTTGTGAAGGGTCGCGATTAAACGGAGCGGGTTCGTTTGCTGAAGCACTGTCGGTCAGTGCGGCGCCTGTACATACAAATAATAGGCTCAGAAGGGAATGACGAATTTTCACGAGCGAGGCTCACTAATAATGGATATGCCGTTTAGCACGGGGTTTTCTATGAAATCTGTTGCAGTTTATTAGCAGCTCCTTGCGCTGTCGATATGTGTTGTGAGTTGAATCATGGTTAAACGCAGCTATGCGCTTTTATGGACGAAAAAGCCACAATTGCCGAGCAGATTAGCAATATCCGTGGTGTCTGAAGAGCGCAGCGATTAGCATCCTTCGCCATTGATACCAACACGCTCTCAACAATTGAGGAGTCAAACAATGCCCAAGGGTTTTATCAGCAAGGATTACGTCGTACTGGTGACCGTTGCGGTTCTGGTTGCGGTGCTTTTACTTGGGATTGGCGCGTTTCAGAAGCCCGCAGACTGGGCTGGCTGGATTCAGGCCATCGGTTTAATCGTCGGTTTGATGATGGCGATCTCAATCCCGGCGATTCAGAAAAAGCAGCATGCGGGCACCCAGCACACCCAACTACGTGAGCGGGAAATAGGCTTTTCACGCCGAATGCAGTACCTGTGTGCCGAGTTGACCGAGTTACTGACAAAGATCAATGCCAATCTGGTCCACCTGCGTGCTACGGATCGGCACCGCTTGCAACACAACCTTCAAGACTATCTGCATCGTTTGTTTGAATCTCACAAGCAAGACTTGAACGATGATCGCGTTGTAATTGCCCATGAACTGCGGCAAGTGGTGAACGAACTGGTCGATGAACTTGAAAGCGGTCGATCGGACCGCGGCGTGTTGATGAACCTGGACAAGCGTTTGCAGAAGCTGGTGCACAAGACTCAAGTCAACGCGACGATGGCTGAGCGTCTCTGATCCCACGTGCTTTCTGCGGCGCAAAAAAAACCCGCATCAGGGATGCGGGTAAGGGATGTGCGGAGCAACGCACGATACTGGGTCAAGCATGATCGTTAAAAACTGGGCTTAAACGCGAAAACTGTTCAGGCGCTCAATCGGTGCGCCTCAAACGTTGCTGACAGCGCTTGCGCTGCTGGCAGTGATGTAAAGGGGCCGCAGACTGGCTCGCCGTTTTGTACCAAGTACCAGCAAGCCAACAAACCTGACGCTCTGAGCGGGGCTGGGACTGCGCTACCAATGACCGACATAACTTGGACCTGGTTCATAAGTGCCTCCATCAATCTATGGCGCTACTCTACGGCGCCAGGGGAGGCAGGGATAATCACCCCTCTCGATAGTGGACATTGACGGTAGCGAGATTCTTGATCGAGAACGACTGTACTGCCGCAGTCGATCAATCAACCACTTGGTCAAGCATGTTCATGACTTCGTGGTCGCTGATGATCCCTTTCTCAACCAGGTTTTGCGCAAGCAACGATAGAAATTTTGCGCTGCGATGACCTTCCAGGCTCTTGAGTTCGGTGAGTGCGCAATACACTTTGTTCGATGTGCACAAGCCCGCCGCGCGGTAGGGGTGTTGAGTTGGCATTGGGGACGTCCTTATTGTTAGGGAGGTGAAAAAGTTGATCGGTATTAACGAGCCAATGTTTGGCTGTGACGTTGTGACTGTTTTGATCGGTTAACAATTCATTGCGCGATTAGAAATGATGCCTGACTCCGCTAAAAAACGCTGTCTTGCCAGCGACCTCCAGCACACTAATATGTACACAAAAAAAAGCCCCGCCCTTTTCAGGGGCGAGGCCAGAGTCGGGGCTGTTAGTAGTGGCCGTAACCACCGCCGTAATAACCATGCGGGTGACCATAATAGCCGCGGGGCGGGCCGTAATACCCCGGGCGATAGTAACCAGGGCCAGGCGCTACAACCACCGGTTGGTAATAAACCGGAGGCGGTGGAGCTTGGTAATAAACCGGCTGCGGCGCATATACCGGTTGTGGTTGGACATACACAGTCCGCGGTTGAGAGGCTACAACGCTACCGACAACAGCACCGACAACAGCGCCTACCGCAAGACCCGGACCCCAACCTCCGCCACCGTGGGCTGACGCCTGGGTTGCGATAGCTAGGGCACCTATTAAAAGGGCAACCTTGGGGATTTGACGAATCATGACTATTCCTCGACTTTCAATCCCGTTGTCGCGAGCTTGCGTTACTCTCAAGCACTGCCACGGGATACTTCTAAGACAGCGGTTTTGCAGCAATCTGCGAAACGCGTGAGTAAATATTGTGTAAGTGTGTCTGGGCACTCAGGGCACCATTATCGCCCACCCAGTGGCGTAAGCAATGGGAAGCGGACCAGCCGCTTACCCACAAGACTTATTCCAGCTTCGCCAATCGCTCTTCCAAGGCGGCAATCCTGGCTTCCAGCTCATCAAAACGTTCGGCGGACGCGGCGTTGGCTACGCCTCCCGTGCGTTCAGGCTGAGTGCTTCGCGCCGCAAGAATCAAATCGATATCGCCAGGGTCTCCCAGCGAATGTACATAGCGATCTTCCCGCTGACCGGGTTGACGCGGCAACAGCACCGCCAGTCCCCGAGCGATCAAGCGTTCCAATTGATGAACGACTTGCTCAACGTCTTCGAACTCATGCATGCGGTTGCTGCGGGTCAGCAGTTCATTGACGGTTTGCGGCCCGCGCAAGAACAACAATCCGCTCAGGATCACCTGAGCCGGGACCAACTCTAGCGCTCGGTCGACGCGGTGCTCCCAGCGGTCGGCTCGGCTGCCCATGACTAACCGGGTCAAGCCTTGACCTTCAAGTGCGCGAAGGCTTTGGCCGACTTGGCCTTGGGTCAGGCTCATCACCGGTTCGCGGCTGGTTTTCTGATTACAGGCAGTGACCAACGCATTGAGCGTGAGGGGATAGGTCTCGGGGTTGGTGGCCTTCTTTTCGATAAGGCAGCCCAGGATGCGGATTTCCGCACTGTTGAGTTGCAGTTTATCGGCAGAGTCGGTGGACACGGGCTCAGTAGACATAGTGCGTTCCCTAGGCGTTCAAAGGCCACTAGCCTAGGGGCTCGGCGACATAAAAGACAAGCCGCTTCGCTGCCCGCCATGACTATAATCACTCACCTTAAACCCAGGACCTGCCATGACTATCTCCCTGTACGCCACCTCCATTCCGGTTTTCAAGCAAATGCTCTCCGCGTTGAGCGACGTTCTGGCCAAGGCCGACGCGCATGCCACTGCCAAATCTATTGAGCCTGACGCACTGCTGCAAGCGCGCCTGTTCCCGGACATGTTCCAGCTGGTTCGCCAAGTGCAAATCGCTGTTGATTTCGCCAAAGGCGTCTCGTCTCGCTTGGCCGGCATTGATGCACCGAAGTACGACGACTCGGAAAAAACCTTTGCCGAGCTGCACGCTTTGATCGCCAAGACCCTGGCGTTCATCGCCACTATTCAACCCGAGCAGATTAACGGCCAGGAAGATCGCGAAATCATCACCCGTCCGGGCACGCCAAAAGAAAAGCGCTTCGACGCTCAGACCTACTTGCTGGGGTATGGCCTGCCGCAGTTTTTCTTCCACGTCACCACGGCCTACGCGATCCTTCGCCACAACGGTGTTGAAGTCGGCAAGCGCGATTTCATGGGCTCGTATTGATTCACCTCGTACTGATGCATTGATCACGCTGCATCATTGACACCCAACCGCTGCCTGAGCCGTTTTCAGGCAGCGGTTTTTTTGCGCGCTTTAGCCTTGCGACAGTCTGTTACTATTCATTTTCCCCTGCGTATTCCCCTACAGATCTTTCCTGTGGATTGATCCGTGTCGTCGTTCTGGAGTTTTCATGTTGTTCCCCATTTTGCTGTTGTCGGCTGCCGGTTTTACCGTACTGACCACAGAGTTCGTCATCGTCGGTCTATTGCCTGCCATCGCCCGTGACCTGGAGGTCAGCGTGTCGCAAGCGGGCCTGCTGGTGACGTTGTTCGCGTTCACCGTAGCGACATTCGGGCCATTTCTGACTGCTTACTTTTCGCGTTTTGAGCGCAAGCGTCTGTTCGTCACCATTCTGATCATGTTCGGCCTGTCCAACGTGCTGGCAGCACTGGCGCCCAACATCGAGGTGATGGCCTGTGCCCGGTTGCTTCCTGCGTTGGGGTTGCCGGTGTTCTGGGCGCTGGCCAGTGAAACGGCGGTCGATATTGTCGGCCCGGAGTACGCCGGACGGGCTATTGCCAAAATCGGTTTCGGTATTGTCTGCGCGACGGTGTTTGGCATTCCGGTCGGCACCTTGATCTCCGATGCATTTGGCTGGCGCAGCGCCTTTGCGATCCTGGCGGTCGTGGCGTTTGCCAAGGCGCTATTGCTATGGATTTACCTGCCGGTGACTCACAAGCATGTTGCGCCAGCGTCCTTTTGGACTCAGTTCAAGATTCTGCGCAGTTCTTTGATGCTTGGGCATGTGTTGCTGTCGGTGCTGGTGTTCAGCGGCATGTTCACGGCCTACACCTACTTGGCGGACATGCTCGAACGCTTGGCTGGCTTCAACGGCACCTTGGTGGGCTGGTGTTTGATGGGCTTCGGCGCTGTCGGCTTGCTGGGTAATTCGTTGGGCGGGCGCATGGTGGATCATCACCCGTTGATTGCCAGCCTGGTGTTTAGCGTGTTCATGGTCACCGGAATGGTGGCGGTTGTGCCGAGCATGCATTCAGCGTTGGGCCTGGCGTTGGCCTTGGGGGTGTGGGGTATTACTCAAGCGGCGCTGTTTTTGGTCAGTCACGTAAGACTGATGAAGGCCGCGCCCCACGCGCCAGCCTTTGCGGCGTCGTTGAACATCGCTGGCGCCAATTTGGGCATCGGCGTGGGGGCGATTATCGGCGGCCGTGTGATTGACCATCTCGGGCTGGGCAGTCTGGGGTTTGCCGCCGCCGGTATCATCGTGCTGTCGATTCTGTTGGCACTGTGGATGATGTTTTTCAAGCCGGTGCCGGTTTGCACTTAATCGGGCACCGTGAATAACTCGCGTCTAGCGCCTTCGGTGATGGCGACAATGCCGGGGTGTTTCACCTTGCGCTCAACGGAAATCGCGTAGAAAGACTCGGTGACTGCGTCGGTGTGGCCGATCAACTGCACGCCGTATTGGGACTGCACTTCGTCTGCGATCACGCTGGGCGCAATGAAAATTCCGCTGCCGGATTTGCCGAATGCTTTCATCAGTGCACTGTCATCGAACTCGCCCACGATGCGCGGCCGAATATTGTGCTCAGCGAACCAGCGCATCAGACGACTGCGCACTACCGTGTCTTGCCCCGGCACCAACAGCGGCGCGCCTTGCAAACCGGCGGGAAAGTCAGCGCCGTAGCGCTCGGCCAGCGCTTTGGTCGCGAAAAAGCTGATGCCACATTGGCCCAGCTTCTGGCTGTAGCCTTTTATGTCTAGGTGCGAAGGCATGGGACTGTCGGAAATCACCAGATCGAGTCGCTGGATCGCCAAGTCAGCCAGCAAGCGCTCCAGTGTGTCTTCGCGGCAGGTAATGCGAATCGGCTCGGCCAACTCCATGGTGGGTGCAATCAGCCGGTACACGATGGATTTAGGTACGACGTCTGCAACGCCGATGCGAAACAGAAGCTGTTGTTCATCTGGCTGCGCGCGGAGCAGGGCTTCCAGCTCGCCGCCTAGCTGAAACATTTGTTCGGCGTAGGGCAGGGCAAGGCGCCCGGCTTCGGTCAACTCCAACTGCCGACCCACCCGGCGAAACAAATCCATGCCATAAGTCTGTTCCAGCAGGCTGATCTGTCCGCTGATGGTCTGCGGCGTCAGGTTTAACTGTTCCGACGCGCGCGCCACGCTGCCGGTTTTCGCCACCACCCAGAAGTAGTGCAGTTGTCGATAATTGAGCATGAGAATCGCCGATTCGTAAAAACCGAAGTATACACGGTGAAAATACGAATTTTCCTGATGTGTCGGTCTGCCTAGAATGCGCGCTGTTGTTACGCCTTATGTCCAGGCACTCACTTAAATGCTTCACGCTGAATCAGGGTTCTCACACATGGAATATCTTTTACAACTGGCTGCCAGCCCCACCGCGTGGATTGCGTTGGCGACACTGGTGGTGATGGAAATCGTACTGGGTATCGACAACCTGATTTTTATCTCGATTCTGACCAACAAATTACCCGAGCATCAGCGCGCCAGAACGCGGCGTATCGGGATCAGCATGGCGCTGATTCTGCGGCTGGCCTTGCTCAGCACTGCGGCGTACATCGTGCGGTTGACTGAGCCGGTGATTGACGTGTTCGGCCAGGTATTTTCCTGGAAAGACATGATCCTGATCGCGGGCGGTTTGTTCCTGTTATGGAAAGCCACGACGGAGATTCACCACAGTGTCGCCCGCAAAACAGAGGAAGAAACAGTCACCACGTCGGGTGTGTCCCTTGGGTTCGCTGCGGCCATCGGCCAGATTCTATTGCTGGACATGGTGTTTTCCATCGACAGCATCATCACCGCCGTCGGCATGACCGAGCATTTACCGATCATGATGATTGCTGTGATCGCCGCCGTGGTGGTGATGTTGGTGGCGGCAGAACCCCTGGCGAAATTCATCAACGACAACCCGACCATCGTGATGCTGGCGTTGGGTTTCTTGATCATGATTGGTATGACGTTGATCGCCGATGGTTTTGGCGTGCACATACCCAAAGGCTACATCTATGCCGCCATGACGTTCTCGGCAGCGATCGAATGCTTGAACATGCTGTCGCGCAAGGCGAAGCGGCATAGAACCGTGAATTAATGCGAAGCGACGGGGCGATTATGTCCGGCTGAGGTTTGTTCCGTAGGCGTGGGTTGTGCGTGCAGATGATGGTGGCGAGAAACGCGCATGACTCCCCATAGCATGGCTGATGCTACGGCTAACCAAGCCGAAACTAGCATTACGATTGTCAGTCCCAGGTTCATACATCCCCCCCGATGTGGTGACGGTCTGCGTCTTACTAATCGACAGTCTAGACCACGCTATGTTTCCGTCTGTTGACCAATGGTCTAAGGCGTATGACAGATTTGCTCTATTCAGAGCTGAAAACTGGCGTAAATGGAGCTATACCGCAGACGGGCAGCATCCTATGATCTGCGTTCAAGCGGGGTCGCGGGTTGCCCGGCGCTAGTCTTTTAAGCGAGTGAACATGCTGCTGGCCTTACCACTATTTCATTCCGTTCAATCCAGGCGAATCGGTTTGGTGTTGGCGTTTATTCTGTCCCTGACAGCCTGTGCTAGCGGCGTGACGCCGGCGATGAAGCGCTTGCCAGACAGGGTCGAACTCAATTCGGTGCCGTTCTTTAGGGGCAACGTTTATCAAAGCGGGCCGGGAACCTTGGCCGCCATGCTGTCGCAGCAGGGTGTGATCATTACCCCTGGCCTGTTGGACAAACCGCTGCAATTACCGGGTAGGGAAGCCAACCTCGAACAAAACATGCAAAACCTGGCGCGTGAATACGGCTTTATGGTCTATCCGCTGGACGGCGAGTTGGACGCGCTGTTGACTCAGGTCTCCGCTGGATTCCCTGTCATGCTGCGTATCACCGAGGGTTCCGCATGGTGGTCCAAGCCTCGGTACGCCCTGCTGATTGGCTATAACCGCAACAAACAGACGGTTTTGCTGCACGCGGGCATGGACCGTCGAGTGTTGATGAGCTTCAGCAGCTTCACCTCGGCCTGGAAAGACGCTGGCCACTGGGCGGTGCTGATTCAAGGGCCACGGCAGCTTCCAGCGCAAGTCGATCAGCAACGCTGGTTGAATGCGGCTAAGGAGTTGGCTCAGGCCGGACAAGAACAGGCAGCAGGCGAAGCGACCAAGGCGTTGAAGGCGCAATAGTGTTTCTCGCTGAAAGAGAAAACGGCGCACTGGGCGCCGTTTTTTTGTACCTGATCAGACCCCCAATTTATCCCGCAGTGAGTAATACAACGCACCTAAGGCTGTAAGCGGCGTGCGCAACAATTGGCCGCCGGGAAACGGATAGTGGGGCAGGCCGGCAAACGCATCGAACCGTTCTGCTTGACCGCGCAATGCTTCGGCCAATACCTTGCCAGCCAGATGGGTGTACGTCACCCCGTGACCGCTACAGCCCTGAGAATAGTAAATGTTGTCGCCCAGCCGCCCGACTTGGGGTAGGCGAGACAGGGTGAGCAGGAAGTTTCCGGTCCATGTGTAATCGATCTTTACGTTCTTGAGCTGCGCAAAGGCTTTCAACATTTTCGGCCGGATAACCGCTTCAATATCCGCTGGGTCCTTGGCGCCATAGACCACACCGCCGCCGAAAATCAGGCGCTTGTCGGCCGAGAGGCGGTAATAGTCCAGCAGGTAATTACAGTCTTCGACGCAGTAGTCCTGCGGCAACAAACTGTGCGCCAGCTCGTCACTCAGCGGCTCGGTAGTGATCACTTGGCTGCCGCACGGCATCGATTTGGCCGCCAGCTCCGGCACCAGATTGCCCAAATAAGCGTTGCCGGCGACGATGATAAAGCTTGCCCGAACCCTGCCGTGTTCCGTGTGAACCACAGGCTGCGAGCCGCGTTCGATCCGAATCGCCGCGGATTGTTCGTGAATGACACCCCCCAATGACTCAACCGCCGCCGCTTCACCAAGGGCCAGGTTGAGTGGGTGAATATGCCCGCCGCTCATATCAAGCAAACCGCCGACGTACAACTCGCTACCAATAACCTGACCGATACGACGCTTGTCCATCAATTTCAGCTGGGTATGCCCGTAGCGCTCCCAGAGTTTTTGTTGCCCTTCCAAATGCACCATTTGCTTAGCCGTGACCGCCGCAAAGACACTGCCGTCTTTTAGATCGCAATCAATCTGGTACTTGGCCACCCGCTCACGAATAATCGCGCCGCCCTCAAACGCCATGCGCCCGAGCAACTGAGCCTGCTTTGGGCCTACTGTGCGCTCAATCACATCGATGTCACGGCTGTAGCTGTTAACTATCTGACCGCCGTTGCGCCCCGATGCACCGAAGCCGACTTTCGCGGCCTCCAGCACAGTGACCCGAAAACCGTGCTCCAGCAAAAACAACGCACTGGAAAGCCCGGTGTACCCGGCGCCGATGATGCAAACATCCGTTTCGACATCACCCTCCAATCGAGGGCGCACTGGGGCGTCGTTTGCCGACGCGGCGTAGTAAGACTGTGGATAAGGAGTGTTCGTCATCCTGCAACCTCTGTTTTATATTTTTTACGGATGACCAGATCCTACCTCAGAAGAAAAACCGTCACCAGCGAGGGGTGAAATCAGCTTCGTAGAGGCGGTTAAAAAAAATACGCATATTCAGGGAGTTAGCGTAAAAAAGAGGTTGACACACATTTGGATTTCCGTAGAATGCCGACCCACAGCAGGCGCGTAGCTCAGTTGGTTAGAGCACCACCTTGACATGGTGGGGGTCGCTGGTTCGAGTCCAGTCGCGCCTACCACATAAAATCCGCTCCCTGCTGGGCGGTCTAGAAGGGGTTCACCGAAAGGTGGGCCCCTTTTTTGTTGTTTGCGGTTTGCAAAACGTTTGCAAGTCACCCCGCCTCAAAATGCCAAATTGGCACCCACCTCGACGTACTGAATTTCTTTCGACTCGGGGCTTGTAGTGGATTAGGTAGGGCGACCGGATCGGCGACTTAATGCATTCCGTTGCCTTCAGTTGCGAGCCAATTCAATGTTTTCGATTAGCTCCACCCCCTGACTCCGCACATTCCCAATAGCAGCCGACACCCGGAACCACTCAAACGTTTCTGTCGGCTCGCCCTTCAACAAGGCCATCTGTTCCGCGCGCTCTTTCGGCGTGGCCGGGTCAAGCCATTCCCTTGCCAGTTCTGGCGACATCACAACCGGTCTACGGTCATGCACATCCACCATTCCCCCTTCGCTGTCGGCTGTAATAATCACAAACCCATCATCGTCGCGCGCCTCCTCTGCGGGAAATTGCCCGATAGATGCGCAGAAGATCGGTGCCCCATCCCTGCGCTGGATCAAATACGGCTGCTTCTTCGGCCCACCTTCGTCGACCCACTCGAACCAGCTGTCGATTGGCGTAATGGCTCGGTACGGCCAGACATTGCGGAAGAAAGGCCCGTGGGCGACTTTCTCGACGCGGGCATTGATCGGTGCCGCACGATCCTTCGCCCAGAACGGACGCCATCCCCAGCGCACGCGATCCGCTCTCAATGTCTCGCCGTCCATATGGAGCAAGGCCACTTGAGTGGCCGGTGCCACGTTGTAACGCTCAAACGGCAGATCGCCCGTTGTGTTGATCATCGGGTTCGGCATGCTCAGGGCTGCAACGAAATCGTGAATGCCCCGGTACTGGGTCAGTCTTCCGCACATTTCAAATCTCCGCTTGGGTGGCCCGGCGCCCGTATTTTGTAGATTTGGTCACACACTTCTCGTAAGAGAATGCTTACAAAAACACCCTACAAATTCCGGCCACGCCACCTACTCAGCCTTGGCTCGCACAATCCTCCCAGCCCGCACCTCACCTCATAACCCTTCAGCCGCCAGCTAATTTGTACCTTCAATGGAGAATTCTTCGACTCTCTCCAATTCTGATTCGATCAAGCGCCCGGTTTAACGCGTCCAAGGCATTGAGGAGAGCTTTCGCCTCAGCCTCTCGACCCTCTCCCCAAAGGCGTTCCGCCATTTTGTTCAGGGTCTGGATAGAGCGCTCAATTTCAGCAGCAGTCGCTGCAACTTTACTTTCCGGTTGTTTCTTCGGCATTCAGTTACCCTTCTGCAGGGTATTGCTTTGTCTTTCAATTTTTAGCACGAGTGCGTCGTCCGCCAAAATACTTGGGCTAGTATCGCGAGTTATTCAGCCTTCCCCGCGCAATCCTTCCCGCCTTAACCTCGTCCGCATAAGTAGCTAGACAATCAATATCCTCATCACGGCGATTCACCAAGTGGAAAAAAATTGCGACGGCATGCTCTGCGTCAGCCCGAGAAGTCAGTCTCAGAGCGTCAATCGCCGTCTGCTCAGGGTTTAACGAAACATTTTTCAGGTTGCGCCGCAACTCTTGATTCGGTTTTTAAGGCCCATAACTGCCTCCATCTAAACGTTACAGATATCCGCCACGTCTGATCTGCTAGCCAACGCTACGGCCACGCCAAACAACACGTCTTCGCCAGGCGATGGCTAAATGCATAGCGCTCCAGACTAGGGCACATCGCCACCCCTATGCAACCGCTGTCGGCCAAGCATTAAATTTATGACGGCTCAATTGAGCTCATCAAATTGCCAGAGGTCAGACGGCTGACGGGAGTCAGTACGTCGACCATTTCCCAGTAACGCTTAGATGTATTCGTCTGGGAACTTTTGCCGTCCGTCCAACTATGGGCACTTGCTACATCGCCATCTCTCAAATTAAAGCACGGATATCCCGGGCTTTAACGGAGACCCATTATGGACATCAATGAAAATGCGCCAGGGAACATATCTCAAAGGGGCGTAACGAGCGGTACAGATAACGAAACAGGATTTGACCCTAGGTCGGATGAAGCCAAGTCGTCGCTAGACGAGGACGAATTGCGTGAGCGGCAAGAGCGAGGCCGCGAGGTGCTGACCGGTAACGAAAGTGAAATGCCTCTGGCTCGCGACGACGAAGCATCCGTCGATGAGGATATGTCGGATGTCGAGGTCAACAATTCGGTGTCGGATGAAGCCTCCTGACTCGCTACAAATGCTGTGTTGAGGAACCCGGTAATTGAGCCGGGTTTCTGTTGTCATTTCTTTAGCTACTTTATGTCCAATCGTTCTTGAAAGTGATTGTCACTCCAAAGGCGACAGGTCTTTTATATTGATTCTATTTGAGTAGGGCGTAATTGAGTGGTTTTGGTCCAGACACCACTGTGGTTATGTCAGCCAAGCGTCCCTAATATGCCTGAGCATCCATTGGAATGGACTAGATTCACGAATTTTATAGTTACGGTGTTTCCGCGTTGGGAGTCGGACTCGGACGTTAATCTGCCCCCCGCTTTCGCCGTGCCAGTAACAGCAGTGGGAACAGTTAATCAATCGTGAAGTTGCCTGTTTTTTTGTTGCTGGCGCGATATTGAACACAACGGTAACATCCGAGGCGATAGGGCCGATTTTACATCGCCCTCCGCTATTTTCATTAGCTATGGTCCAGATCCAACGTCTTGCATGGCTTTCGTTAGAGTAATTTCACTGGGTTGAGCTGTTTGCTGGAATAGTCTTCTAGACGCGTTGTTTGAGAGAAAAACGGCAACCCCCTACCTCAACAACGCCATCTTCCGATCAGTCGCCTTACCAAACAATCTTTCTAGCTCATCAAGGTGCTGAGGACTCACGGCCTTTAAACAGTCCAGCCCGAGCACAAACCCTTCAGCGACCCCTCCGGCCATGGTCGCATCGAGCATTCCTGTGGCGTCTTCGATGCGCTCGATGATGTCGGCGGCGGCGCGTTTGATTTCTGTGGGGATGTTCATTTCTTCGAGGGTCACGGCAGCTCCGGATAATTTAGTCGCGCTTTGCGCCTCAGTCAGATTTAAACAGTGTAGTAATCAGTTGCTTGATGTCTGTCTGAACATCTTTTGGCAGGCTGTCCAGTTCGCGCAAGACCTTGGTTTCTATGGCCGATATCCCGTCAGAAGCCTGCACTTTTTTCACGCCAGTAATGACATACAGAATGTCGACCCCGGAATCAGCGATTGACGAAAGGTAGGTGGCATTGGGAAAGCGTTGGCCTCGTTCATACATCCCTTGAGAATTGGGCTCAATTCCACCAATCGCCCCCAGCTTTGTCTGCGATAGACCGAGCCGTTTGCGTTCTTCCTTTAAACGAGTACCGATACCATTCATTTGAGCTCCGCAGGAATTTTTTTAAATCCGTTCGAGGTTAAAATTACACCTCGTGGTGAGTGATTAGTATTTTATCTGACAGTGACCGTCGGAAAAATTCATCAATTGGCCAGTTAAAAGCACCAATCGTCTCCGCTACCGAACCGCAAGTCGTTGCTGACCCTCCAATAGTTAGTGCTTGGTTTCCAAGCCTGACTGGAGGTTCGCCATGAATAACGAAATCAGCTCGCCAGACGACGAGACCCCGGAATACCCGTTGCCATCGCCGACTAATCCTCTGAGCCCAGGTCTGGCGACGGTTAATCCGGACGATGAGGAGGGTATAGAACCGCTATCGGACGTTGAGGGCGAGGGGGCTTTTGAGCCGGATGACGATAGCGGCGTCGACCCCGAGCGTACCCGTGAACAAACGGACACTGCCGTGCTGGATGGCGAACCCGATCCTCTTTGATCCGCCGGTGTGAATCAAACCTCACAACTCGCGCGCGCCGGGTGGTCTGTGCCACGATGGGGGTGTTCGGCGCGCAAGGAGATTGGTCGTGAGCAAGTTCCAGCACTGTGAACGAAATATGAATGGCCGCGACTTTGCTGTCGGTGACATTCATGGACACTTCACCCGGCTGCGCGGCGCATTGAACGCTATTAGTTTTGATTCGGCAGTGGATCGCTTGTTTAGCGTCGGTGATATTGTCGATCGGGGGCCAGAAAGTAAGGATTCGCTTGAATGGTTGGCGCAACCGTGGTTTTTTGCGGTTCAGGGTAACCATGAGGCGCTGGCCATTCAGCATGTGCGGCAGCAAAGTCTCGACTATCAGATGTATCGCGCCAGCGGAGGCACTTGGTTTCTAAAGCTTTCACCCGGCTATCAGCGGCAATTCGCAGCTCGCTTCGCAGACATGCCGATTGCGATTGAGGTGGAAACGTCAGCGGGGCTTGTCGGAATCGTCCATGCGGATTGTCCGTCACCGACATGGCAACGGCTCAGGGAAACATTGAGCGGACAGTTTTCGGGTCAACAGCAGGTCGAGCAATACTGCCAATGGTCACGTGAGCGTCTTCAGGATAGAAATTCGGCCGGCATTCCAGATATTCGTGCTTTGCTGGTTGGACATAGTCCTTTACGTAAGGCTGAGTGGCTGGGTAATGTCTTGTATATCGACACTGGCGGCTGGCGTTCGGATGGCAGCGGGTATTTCACGCTGGTGGACCTTGCGACGTTGGAGCCGGTTGCGATCACGGTGTAGGCGTTAGAGGGGAAGTCGCTCTGAATGGCAGGTCCTATTCAGTTAAATTGCTGACTACAGTTCAGGTGTCATAAATTAAGGATTGGGGTATGAATTGCTTGATTTGTAATGCCGCAGCGCAGCGCATCAAAACCATGGGTGATTGGGTTGAGCTTGATTGCCCGGAGTGTGGGCATTTTCGAGTCAGCGGCGCACTGTTTGCCGAGATGAAAGCCAAAGGGCAGGCCTTCAACGTCGAGAAGTCGCGTAGGTTGCTTAGCCACCAACGTGGGGAGGTCAAGGGTGATCACTCTCCTTTGATTGATAGCTCGGACAGTCATTTGGTGATTTCGTAGCTTCACTTCCCCTAACAACCCATAGCCTATTGATGCAAAAATTAACGTTGTATGAGCGGCGCGGAGGGGTTGCTTTTCGCTCGAGATAGCCCGCGATTAACGACAAGATGTCCGATGTGTGTGCCGACGTGGATCATTTTTCTTTGAGTCAAATTCGTTTGTACTGCCCACCTAGGCAAATGAAACGAAATCTGAATCTGCCGAAAAATTCAAACGTCTTTAGCGCTCTGCGCTTTTAACCCATTACGTCGAGGTCATTATGTCCAAACTCATGTCCGCCGTTAACGTCGGCCCCTACTCGTTTTCCCATCGCGTGGTGCTCGCTCCGCGCTTTATCACGCCGGTCGCCAATCCCATGCCGACGTTCAACCGCAGGGTGTTCAACCTGTAGGTCCGTCTGCAGTCCCTCACGGCGGCGTGGCTTATACCGCTACCTTGCGTATATCCACCTGATTGAGCCGCGTATTTTAGGCAACGTCGATGACGACACCAAGGATCAAAACCCGGTAGCTGCACAACTGATTCGCAAGCACTACAAGGGCATCATTATCGCGGCGGGTGGCTTCAAGGGCGACACAGCCCAAGCCATCATCAACGCTGGCGATGCAGACATGGTGGCTTTCGGGCGCGACTTCATCGCCAACCCGGACCCGCCTGAGCGCATTCGTAACAAGCAACCATTGAACCTTTACGACCGCCCGAGTTTTTTTGGCGGGACGGAAATCGGCTACACGGATTACTCATTCTTTCGCGCACAGGAAATGACTGTTTAGGTCCGATCATCTGACGTCACCGATCGCCGAGGCTCATGCCTCGGCTTTTTGTTGTGTGTTTTGTCCTAAACGGTCGGCGGATGGGGTTCCTTCGGTCAGACCGTGCAATTAAATTTTCGTTGAAATAAATGCGCCAATCGATGCCATTAAGCCCCATACATAAGGCCTGTGGAGCCGTTTGCCCAGCGCCGCGCGGCGATTTGACAACTCAAACCGCCACCTTATCCAGACGCTGATTTGATTGTTCAACCCCGTAAGCAAAGTGCGCGTATGGTTATGAGTGATATTACTCTTTAGGTAAACCCAAATGAATCATCTCGGTTCGCGGTTGAAAGAAGAGCGCAAGACGCTGGGGCTCTCTCAACATGATTTCGCCGCGATCGGCGGCGTCGAAGCCAACGCGCAGGGTAAATATGAAAGTGGCCAGCGCACGCCGCGCTCCGATTACCTGGCGGCCTTGAGTTTCAAGGGCGTTGACGTGCTTTATTTGCTGTCTGGCCATCGAACGCCGCTGCGTATCGAAAGTCTGACCGAGGCCGAACGAATCGTCATCCTTCATTACCGCGCGCTCACGGGAGTCGATCAAGACGCGATCGGTCAGCTCGCGCTGTCGCTTTCAGAATGTCTGACTGATTAATGCGATACCCCACCACCCTGATTTCTGCGCTTTCTTGATTATCCGCTTCAATTCCATCCCTCCCTGTTGATCATTTATAAATGAAACGTATATGCTTCGTATATTGATTGCGAGGTGTTAGAGATGGGGCTGGTAAAAATATCGGAACAAATGCATGCCAATGCGCGCGCTGCTAGCGCGGCGCTGAGTCGTTCTATCAATGCACAAGCCGAGCATTGGATGAAGGTCGGGATGATGGCGGAACTGCATCCTGCGTTGAATTACAGCGACATCTGCCAACTGCTCATTCGTGCCGAACACGCGGGTGGCAGTGTCTTATCGGCGACTCCATTTGACCTATCGGCTCAGACTGGCCAATCCCAGGAAGCGTTGCAATGAGCCCGAGCATCAGTATCAAGACCGAAGCCGATCTGGTTCAACTGCGAATCGCCGGCAGATTGGCCGCAGATGTACTGGCGATGATAGGTCCTCATGTAAAAGCCGGGATCAGCACCGAAGCGCTGGACGATATCTGCAACGATTACATCGTGAACGAGCTGAAAGTCATTCCGGCCAACGTGGGCTATCACGGTTTTACAAAAACCACCTGTATCTCTCCGAACACGGTGGTGTGCCACGGTATTCCGTCGCCAACAGACATCCTCAGGGATGGTGACATCATCAACATCGATGTGGCAGTGATCAAAGACGGTTGGTTTGGCGACACTAGCCGCATGTATTTTGTGGGTGAAGTCAGCCCATTGGCACGGCGCCTGGTGGAGACCACGTATGAAGCCACCCGCGCCGGCATCCTCGCCGTTCGCCCCGGGGCAACGCTGGGCGATATCGGTTATGCCATTCAGAGCGTTGCCCATCGCGAAGGCTTTAGCGTGGTGCGCGAATACTGTGGGCACGGCATCGGCCGCGCCTACCACGAAGACCCGCAAGTGCTGCATTACGGCAGTGCCGGGCAGGGAATGAAATTGAAAATCGGCATGGTGTTCACCATTGAGCCGATGATCAACGCGGGGAAACCCGGCACCAAGGTATTACCCGATGGCTGGACGGTTCTGACCCGCGATCAATCCCTGTCTGCTCAGTGGGAGCACATGGTAGCGGTCACCGCTACCGGCTTTGAACTCTTGACGCCTTGGCCGGAAGGTACGGGTGAGTACCCCGCCATCTAAGAAGCTTTAACTCGATCGTTTCCACTGCACTTCAGTAATGCCGAGCCCTTCGGCTTGCTGGAGTGCCAATCGAAGCGGGCCTGCGGCCACCTGCGCATGGGTGCTCACAATCCCTGCGTGAAGGGTGGCCATGTGCAGCGCTTCACTTTCACACAAATGAGCGGCGTTATGAGCAAAGTGACGCTGCTCTCCGTTGAACTGATAACAAATTTCAAATCCTATTTGCTGGTCCATCAATGCGCCTCCGCCAGTTAACGTAAAAATGCGGCATGTCGATCACTTCAAGCAGCTACGGCGCAAGAGCTGTCGCTCGAAAAAACGTTTCTACAAAGCCTCTCTTTCGGACTTCTCACTGTCGAAGAAATTGCACCTTTTTGAACGACATTGGACGATCTTCCGATGAGTGGAAACACGCAAAAATTGTAAAGGGCGCGCTTCAAGAATTGGCCTGTTTTCGGAACTGACTTACAACGTCCGGCGACGTCCGGTGTTACAGTGCCGTCTCTATTTAGACGAGGAAGTACGCATGTCACTGCTAGATGATGAACAAGACATTTGGGATATGTTTGCAGCCTCGGCCTTGACCGGTTTGATCGGCCGCGGCGCGATCGAGCCCGTCGACGCTGCCGAATTGGCCGCTGATTACGCGTCGGAGTTGATGATCCAGCGCTCCCTGCGTATCCAGGCTGAAGAGGATGCAGCCGACGCGTCATAAGACGTCGTCCGGCTTCATCAAAAAGCCCGGCACTTTCGCAAGTGTCGGGCTTTTTTGCGTCGATTGTTTCGCTAGTCAGCTGCAGGACTTAAGATTCACCGGGCCGACAAACTCATTGCCTCGACCCATCACGCAGGCCACCCGCTGATTGCGTTGACTTTCCCACGGCTCTACCGGGTACGTCTTGTTCCAGGCTTCGTACAACTGGCGGTCTTGTTTCGACAGGGGCAGGGCGTATTGCTTGCTCATATAAAAATAGGTCCGGGCGATCATTCCGCGAATCGATGGGCGTGGCATGACCTTCTTGGCTTTGAAATCGACTTGAGTCAGGCAAGAACCGTATTGCCCTGACCGGACGGGAAGCCAGCCAAAACTGAAGTTGCTTCGGTCACCGTTGACCTCCCCAATACTCGGCACCAGATTGTGCAAGTCGGCTTCGGCGTGCTGGTACATCGAATCGTTCTTGGTGCAGTTCTTACGTCCACCGTTTTGCCAACATTGGCGCAAATGGCCGATCTGCCAGGCCGGCATGATGTGCTCCCATTCAATGCGCTGGGCGCGGCTGGCACTTTTGCGTGGGACATACCCGCATCCGGCGATATCGACCCGGTGTCCGCTGTATTTGCAGCCGCAATAAAACTCGGTCGATTGCGGCGCATAGAGACCCCACGCGATTTTTTTGGCTTCACTGAAGGTGCGGGGTGCATCAGCATGGGCAGTGATGGAAAAGCTCAATGCTAGCAAGGCGATTATTCGTACAAACACTGCCTCAATCTTCCTTCGGTACGGTCCAGAAAATCTGCACGCCGCCGTCGTCACGGTAGGCGAGGGTGACGTTATCGTTTTCTGCTATTTCGCCCAGTAGTTGATTCCACTCATCTTCCAGCTCTTCTGGAAGACGCATAATCAGCGCGGTTCTCGATTTCTGTGCGTGAGTGGAATTGATGATCTTTTGAATCCGCACGCCAAGTAGTTCGTAGGAACTAGGGGCCTTGGGTGTCGCTGCAGTCGTCTTTGCCACGGAGGAATCCTTGGTTTGCTGTATGTGCATACAGTATTTCACTGTGGGAATTTTCGCAACCGACGGATTGATCAAATTCTAGGACCGACGTGATGGCGCCGTTAAGCAAACTCAATAAGTCACCGCGTTGCTCGTCAGGAGGCGTGAGTGGAGAGTTGACAAATCATTGCGTCGTTCTATAGTCCCCTTCACGCAAACGTTTGCGCCTCCTCGCATTCGATGCTAAAAATAATCATAAGATCGGAGTGAACCCATGAAGCTGCCATTCGCTGCTCGTCTTCTCGCTGTCGCTATGCTCACCGCCGCCTCGGCCATCCTTCCGCTGTCCGCAGCGCATGCTCAGACCCCTGAAAAACCAAAAGTTGCGTTGGTGATGAAGTCACTGGCCAATGAGTTTTTCCTGACCATGGAAGACGGCGCCAAGGCCTACCAAAAAGAACATTCGGCTGATTTCGACTTGATCTCTAACGGCATCAAGGACGAGTCCGACACCACTGCGCAAATCTCCATCGTCAACCAAATGATCGTGCAGAAAGTCAACGCACTGGTCATTGCCCCCGCCGACTCTAAAGCATTGGTGGCGGTGATCAAGAAGGCTCAAGACGCCGGTATCACGGTCATCAACATCGACAACCAACTTGACCCGGACGTGCTGAAAAGCAAGGGCATGAGTGTGCCATTCGTAGGCCCTGACAACCGCAAAGGCGCGCGTATTGTAGGTGACTACTTGGCCAAGCAGTTGAAGTCTGGCGATGAGGTTGGAATCATCGAAGGGGTGTCAACCACCACCAATGCTCAGCAACGTACCGCCGGTTTTAAAGACGCCATGGACGCTGCCGGGATGAAAATCGTCTCCACGCAGTCGGGTAATTGGGAAATCGATAAAGGCAACGCTGTAGCGTCGGCCATCCTCAACGAGTACCCGAACGTCAAGGCACTCTTGGCCGGTAACGACAGCATGGCATTGGGCGCTGTATCGGCCGTGCGCGCTGCGGGCAAGGCTGGCAAAGTGCAAGTGGTCGGCTATGACAACATCAACGCGATCAAGCCGATGCTCAAAGACGGCCGAGTGCTGGCGACTGCCGATCAGTTCGCTGCCAAGCAAGCGGTGTTCGGTATCGAAGCCGCGCTGAAAATCATCAAAGACGGTAAGGCCGACAGCGCCAGCGACCGGATTGAAACGCCCGTCGAGCTGGTTACTAAACCGTAATACTCGGCAATAGTCGTTCTTCTGCAATAAGAGCGCCCGCTATCGCGGCGGGCGCCTGGAGATTCTCATGTCAGCGTCTGCTCAGGCGACGGTTCTATCGGTCAGCGGTATCGGCAAAACCTACGCTCAACCTGTGCTCGGCAACATCGACCTGACGCTATCGCGCGGTGAAGTGTTGGCTTTGACCGGTGAAAATGGTGCCGGTAAAAGTACGCTGTCGAAAATTATTGGTGGGCTGGTTACGCCAACCACGGGGCAGATGAAGTTTCAGGGTCAAGCTTACGCGCCCACCAGTCGAACCCAGGCCGAGCAGCTCGGGATCCGCATGGTCATGCAAGAGCTGAACCTGCTGCCAACGTTATCTGTGGCGGAAAACCTGTTCCTCGATAACTTGCCCAATCGTGGCGGCTGGATCAATCGCAAGCAATTGCGCGCTGACGCCATTCAGGCCATGGCTCAGGTCGGACTGGATGCTATCGATCCAGACACCTTGGTCAGCGAGTTGGGGATAGGCCATCAACAGATGGTCGAGATAGCCCGCAACTTGATTGGCGATTGCCATGTACTGATTCTCGACGAACCGACGGCGATGCTGACGTCCCGTGAAGTCGAAATGCTTTTTGAACAGATCACCCGCCTGCAAGCACGCGGCGTGTCGATCATTTATATTTCCCACCGGCTGGAAGAGCTGGCCCGTGTCGCACAACGGATTGCGGTGCTGCGTGACGGTCAGTTGGTCTGCGTCGAGCCAATGGCCGATTACAACAGTGAGCAACTGGTCACGTTGATGGTCGGGCGCGAGCTGGGTGAGCATATTGACCTGGGCCCGCGCCAGATAGGCGAGGTGGCCTTGTCGGTCAAAGGACTGGGCCGCTCGAACAAGGTGATGGACGTGTCGTTCGAGGTCCGAAGTGGCGAGATTTTCGGCATTTCCGGGTTGATCGGCGCCGGTCGCACTGAGCTGTTACGGTTGATTTATGGTGCTGACATCGCGGACACCGGCACTATTGCGTTGGGGTTTCCTTCACGGCCGGTAACCATTCGCTCTCCGGTCGACGCGGTTAAAGAGGGCATCGCGTTGATCACCGAAGACCGCAAGGGTGAAGGCTTGTTGCTGACGCAATCGATCAGCGCCAACATCGCGCTGGGTAACATGCCGTCGATCTCCAAAGGCGGTGTGGTTAACGGCCGCGATGAAATGCAACTGGCCCAACGTCAAGTCGATGCCATGCGCATCCGCAGTTCCAGCCCGACCCAATTAGTCTCCGAGCTGTCGGGTGGCAATCAACAGAAGGTCGTGATCGGTCGTTGGTTGGAGCGCGAGAGTACAGTGATGCTGTTCGACGAGCCGACTCGTGGTATCGATGTCGGCGCCAAGTTTGATATCTATGCGCTATTGGGCGAATTGACCCGCCAGGGCAGGGCGCTGGTCGTGGTCTCCAGTGATCTGCGTGAGTTGATGCTGATCTGTGATCGTATCGGCGTGCTGTCCGCTGGCCGCCTGATCGATACCTTCGAACGGGAGACCTGGACCCAGGACGAACTGCTTGCCGCCGCGTTTGCCGGCTATCAAAAACGTGATGCGCTGCTGACTGAAGCCGCGCCCAGGAACGACTTATGAAACCCTCTACCACCACGACCCCGTCAAACCAGGCCGTGCCATCGCCCGGAAAACGCAGCGGTAACTATTATGGCCTTGGCACTTACTTGGGCCTGGCGGGCGCATTGGCCGCGATGATTGTGCTGTTTTCCGCACTCAGCGATCACTTCTTGTCGTACGAAACATTCAGCACCTTGGCCAACCAGATCCCCGACTTGATGGTGCTGGCGGTGGGCATGACATTCGTCCTGATCATCGGCGGCATCGACTTGTCGATCGGCTCAGTCCTGGCCTTGGCCGCGTCCGCCGTTAGCGTTGCCATCCTTGGATGGGGCTGGGGCGTTGTGCCTGCCGCGTTGTTGGGAATGGTTTGCGCTGCAATTGCCGGGACGATTACCGGCTCGATCACCGTGGCCTGGAAAATTCCGTCGTTTATCGTGTCCCTCGGTGTTCTGGAGATGGCCCGTGGCGTCGCCTACCAGATGACTGGCTCGCGTACTGCGTATATCGGCGATGCGTTCGCCTGGCTGTCGAACCCGATTGCGTTTGGGATTTCGCCTTCGTTCATCATTGCGCTGGCCGTGATCTTCATTGCCCAGGCCGTGCTGACCCGTACCGTTTTTGGCCGGTATCTGATCGGAATCGGTACCAACGAAGAGGCGGTGCGTCTGGCGGGGATTAATCCAAAACCCTACAAGATTCTGGTGTTTTCGCTGATGGGCCTGCTAGCCGGCGTTGCGGCGCTGTTCCAGATTTCACGCCTGGAAGCCGCCGATCCAAACGCGGGGTCTGGCTTAGAGTTGCAAGTGATTGCCGCCGTTGTCATCGGGGGCACCAGTTTGATGGGTGGCCGTGGATCGGTGATCAGCACGTTCTTCGGTGTCTTGATTATCTCGGTGCTGGCCGCCGGGTTGGCGCAAATCGGCGCAACTGAACCGACCAAACGCATTATTACCGGCGCGGTGATTGTCGTCGCGGTGGTGCTGGATACCTACCGCAGCAACCGCGCACGTCGGCAGGCTTGATATGTCGACCATCAAGGATGTAGCTGCGCTGGCGGGGATTTCCTACACAACGGTGTCCCACGTTCTGAACAAAACCAGGCCCGTTAGTGACGAAGTAAGGATCAAGGTCGAGGCGGCCATCATTACCCTCGACTACGTACCCAGCGCCGTCGCCCGGTCGCTCAAGGCCAAGGCGACCTCGACCATTGGCTTGCTGATTCCCAATGGCAGCAACCCGTATTTCGCTGAACTAGCGCGGGGCATTGAGGACTATTGCGAGCGCAACGGGTTTTGCGTGATTTTGTGCAACGCCGACGATAACCCAGACAAGCAACGCAGTTACTTGCGCGTACTGCTGGAAAAACGCGTCGACGGTTTGATCGTCTCCTCTGTGGGCGGCGGCATCGGCATGGACGAAGGCCTGTCAGCGGTGCGTACGCCCATGGTGGTGGTCGACCGTGATCTGGAGGGCATCGTTGCTGATCTGGTGCGAATCGACCACGAATTGGGGGCTTATCTGGCCACCTGTCATCTGCTGGAGCTGGGGCATAGGCATATAGCCTGCATCTGCGGGCCTGCCAAAACCAGTGTCGCGCAGATGCGTCTGGCCGGTTATCGCCGGGCCATGTTTGAAGCTAAGGTGGTCGTGCCGGAAGAGTGGGTGGTGGAGAGCGATTTTACCAGTCCGGGCGGCTACCAGGCGGCGGTTGGCTTGTTAGACCACAACCCGCCAACGGCCATCTTTGCCGGTAACGACATGATAGGTATCGGCGTATTACGGGCGGCTGCCGAGCGCAATGTGCGGGTGCCCGGCGACCTGTCGGTGATTGGTTTTGATGACATCCAAATGAGCCGCTTTGTTTACCCGGCGCTGACCACGGTCGGCCAGTCAATTTTGCAACTAGGTGAAATGGCTGCTGAGGTGCTGCTTCGGCGCATCTCTGCCCCAACCGACACCGCCATTGAGCAGCGCATCGTGGCGCCGAGTATCGTTATCCGGGAGTCCACGGCGCCGCCAACCACTGTTTTCAACGCCTTTCGTTGAAACAGATAGCCGTAAACAGATAGCCGTTAAGACGGATCAAAGAGTGCTGACGCATGCAAGCAAACGTAGTGGTAGTGGGCAGCTTAAACATGGATTTGGTCACTCGGGCGCAACGCCTGCCGCGTGCAGGTGAAACCTTGGCCGGTGAATCGTTTACCACCGTGCCGGGCGGTAAAGGTGCCAATCAAGCGGTGGCTGCGGCACGGCTGGGCGCCCACGTCGCGATGGTGGGTTGCGTCGGGGACGACGCGTATGGTGAACAGCTGCGTGCCGCATTGTTGACTGAACAGATTGATTGTGAGGCGGTGACCATCGCGACAGGTGTTTCCAGCGGCGTCGCGCTCATCGTGGTGGATGCCAGCAGCCAGAACGCGATTGTCATCGTGGCGGGTGGCAACCGGCGGTTAACCCCTGAGGTATTAGCAGGCTTTGACACCAAACTGGCTCAGGCCGACGTGATCATCTGCCAGCTTGAAGTCCCGATGGACACCGTCGCGTACACCCTCAAGCGCGGTCGTGAATTGGGCAAGGTTGTCATCCTTAACCCGGCACCGGCCACGGGTCCATTGCCGAGCGCCTGGTTGCCGATGATCGATTATTTGATTCCTAATGAAAGCGAGGCCGCTGCATTGAGCGGGCTGGCGGTGGACTCTCTGGCATCCGCCGAAAAAGCCGCGAACAAGCTGCTCGAAGCGGGCGTCGCAAAAGTCATCATCACCTTGGGCGCTCAGGGGTCGCTGTTCGCCGACGGTCAAGGTGTTCAGCATTTTCCGGCGCCCAAGGTCCAGCCGGTTGACACCACTGCGGCGGGCGACACCTTCGTCGGTGGTTTTGCCGCGGCATTGGCGCAGGGCAAGAGCGAGGCTCAGGCCATCCAGTTTGGTCAGATTGCTGCGGCCTTGTCGGTCACGCGGGCGGGAGCACAACCTTCCATCCCCCACTTCAATGACGTTCAGAGTTTTCATCAACCATGAAAAAGACACCGCTGCTCAATATCGCTTTGTCGCGGGTTATCGCTTCGTTGGGCCATGGCGACATCTTGATGATCGTCGATGCCGGGATGCCGGTGCCGCCGGGTGTCGAGCTTATCGATTTGGCGCTGACCCCAGGCATTCCCGATTTCGCCAGCGTGTTGCGGATCGTCCTGACAGAAATGCAGGTCGAGAGCCATGTGATTGCCGAGGAGATGTTTGATAAACAACCTCCGGCATTGGTTGTCGTTGAAGGCCTGCACCTCCAGGGTGGCTTGGGCCGGCAGTGTTCGGTCAGTCATGATGAGCTAAAAAAACTGAGCCGTTCGGCACGAGCCATCGTGCGCACGGGTGAATGCCAGCCGTATACCAATATCGCTCTTGTCGCAGGCGTCACCTTCTAAAAGGCGATGCTCAAGTAGTAAGCGCGTTTGAATAGGGAACTTCACATGTCACGCTATACCCACTACCTGCAACAACTTGTTCGGAGTGTCCTGCTTTTGTCCTTACTCAGTGTTAGCGCTGTGCAGGCCGCCGAAAAACGCGACCTGATCATCGATACCGATCCGGGCGCAGACGATGTGGTGGCGCTGCTGTTGGCATTGGCGTCGCCTGAAGAGTTGAATGTGCTGGCCATCACCACCGTGGCCGGTAATGTGCGGTTGGATAAGACCTCACGCAATGCCCGGTTGGCCCGGGAATGGGCGGGGCGCGAAGAAGTGCCTGTCTACGCAGGCGCACCCAAACCTTTAGTGCGCACGCCGATTTACGCCGAAAACATCCATGGTCAAGAAGGCCTGCCCGGTGTCGCGGTGCATGAGCCCAAAGTGGGGTTGGCCAAAGGTAATGCGGTGGATTACCTGATTGAAACCTTGAGCAAAGCGCCGCCGCACAGTATTACCCTAGCGTTACTCGGCCCAGAGACCAATCTGGCACTGGCGCTGATACAAGCGCCGCACATCACTCAGGGCATTAAAGAAGTCATCGTCATGGGCGGCGCGCACTTCAACGGTGGCAATATCACGCCCGTCGCGGAATTCAACATGTTTGCCGACCCGCACGCCGCGCAGGTGGTGCTGGCCAGCGGCGTGAAACTGACGTACATCCCATTGGACGTTACTCATAAAATCCTAACCAGCGAGGCGCGACTCAAACAGATTGAGGCGCTAAACAATCAAGCGGGTAAGTTGGTCGGCGATATTCTTAACGAATACGTCAAGGCCGACATGGTGCATTACGGTCTGCCGGGTGGCCCGGTACATGACGCCAGCGTCATTGCTTACTTACTTAAACCAGAGCTGTTTTCCGGCAAGCAAGTCAACCTGGCGATAGACACTCGCGAGGGCATTACTTTCGGCCAGACCGTGGTTGATTGGTACGACACGCTCAAGCAAGACAAGAACGTATTCTGGGTTGAAAACGGCGATGCCCAAGGGTTCTTTGACCTGCTGACCGCGCGGCTGGGTCGCTTGAAGTAACTCGGTCATACGCCCTACGAAACCCTTATTGGGTGCTGCGTTACTCGCCGGCCTGTCCCGTAGGGTATTTCTCGAAAACCTGGCTGACAAACGCTTGGGCGCCTTCGGTGCCCAACTCTTTAACCAGCAAGTCTATGCCGATAATCGCCATTTCTTCAGCGCTGCCCGGGCTATACGAGCACTGTCCCTGAGGCCACTTGGCCTTAATGTCCGCGTCAATTGATACAATTGCCATTTCGATCTCATCTGGTCCAAAAAAAGGCCCGGGTGCCTCTACTTCGCTGCAACCCTGCGCGCTAAAGCGGGTCAGTAAACCATCTTGGCCAGCATTTGGCACTCAGACTTAGGCATGACGAGAGGCTCATGCCAAACTTGTCGATACATTTACGAGGATGCCGCCGTGCACATTGATTTGAACAACGCTGCTAGTTTCACGTTAGATGCCGTGCGCCAACTCATTGCCTCGGGCAACGATGAGGTACATAACCAATTGCGCGTGACCACGGCCGGTAACGCTTATATCTCGTCGTCGGCAGTGGGCGGGGTCGACATCGACGGCTTGCTGTTTCGTCTCGAAACCTGGTCTGCAGGTTCCGGCTGTGTAGGGCCTATTCCAGCCAGTGATGCGGTGTGGGTCATGCAGATATTCAATGCGCTAAAGGATAACTGGGCTAATCCGCGATTTGATTATGTGGATGTGTACTGAACACGTTTTGACACGATTGGGCTGCGCGCCCGATTACCGGCTGAGGCAGACTTCCCGGCTTCGAAGGCGGAGCTCAGCAGTGACAGCCTTTGCAGCAGAACCTTTTGGACGCTGTCGCAGGACGGCTCGATACCGTTATTTGAAAGGAGGTTGTATGCCTTGGAAGTTTGCATCGTTTGGTGTTGTGGTCGCAGCAGCCTTACTGGCTGGGTGTGGCACGAAACCAATGCCCGCCCAGGACCCGGGAGTCACGGAGGAGGGGCGCAGCAGTTGCAACGCTGCCGCCGCTAATTTCGCCGTGGGTAAGAAAGCATCACCCGAACTGTTGGAGCAAGCTCGGATCAAGGCCGGCGCCTGGAGCGTTCGACTGCTTAAGCCCGATACTATCGTGACGCTCGAATACCGTTCAGATCGCCTGAATGTTAATGCGGATGATTCGGCGACGATCACTCGCGTCAATTGCGGCTAATGGCGGGCAGGGCGCTTTTGTTCGCCCATAAAAAACCCCGTCACGTGGACGGGGTTTTTTTAGTTCGAGGGGAAATTACTCGCTGCGAACCTGAGCAGCTTGCATGCCCTTCTGGCCTTTCTCAGCCACGAACGAAACAGTCTGGCCTTCTTTCAGGCTTTTGAAACCGTCGCTTTCGATAGCTTTGAAGTGTACGAACAGGTCGTCACCGCCACCCTGAGGAGTGATAAAGCCGAAGCCTTTTTCATCGTTGAACCATTTTACGGTGCCGGTTTGGCGATTAGACATGGTGTATCTCCAAGAACATAATTTTTCAGTAGTACTGTGCTGCTCAGGCCAACTGGGCACACCGAGCTATCATAGTCGAAATGTTTGGATGTAGAGCGCTTTCGCAGCACTGTTTACACACGCAATACACCTCAGGTACGTGGTTAGATGGTTAAAAGCCCCGTTCTACGGGGCCTTCGCTCAATTTAGACTGTTTAAAAAAATCCACTTTTATCGTAAAAAAAGTGGAAAAAGCTGAAGTTCGGGCGAGTAATGCCCCATTCACCGATTGAATAATCTATTTTCTCGGGCATGCAGTATCGACTTCTTTGAGTAACTTCGCACGTGCAGCTCGGCCGATGTCCGTTTGGTCATCAAGCACCTTCATTTCGGCGGGGCTGAGTTTTTTCTCTGCGGTATCCGCACCGCAATCACAATGCGCCTGAGCCGACGCCTGACCAAGATTCTTGCTGGCGATGCTCACGCAGTCGTTGACGAACTCAGCGCGTCCACCACCTGGCCAAACGGCTTGAGCAGCCTGTGCGCCGAAAGGCAGCAGCATCGCGAGGGAAGCGGCGAGAGTGAATAAGCGATAAACACGCATGCTTGAATACTCCTTGTGATGAGGGGTTTGTGTCACAACGTTCACCCAACATCTGAGGGTCGTTTCTTTCTTCTAGTTCAGTGTAAGGCTCTTTTTTGGTTGTCTTTGCGGATTTGAGTCATGTCGCGGCGTCCTTCGTGAACATGTGTGGTAGCATGCGCGCCTGAATATCCGCGGGTGGCCGAGCAACTGCTCAGTTGGTCGTTGTAATCGCTTTATTTGCTGCACACCTGTTTGTTCCACTCCAGTCACTCTGGTTCGGTTAAACGGTTGGCCTTCGGGCTCCTGCCACTGTGAGGCAGGCATACCGCCGGATCTTGTACTGGCTCATCCCAACCCACGTGACCTTTGGTAGGGGTCACCACTAGGAGAGGAGGCGCCATGCCCACCATTACTCTTCCCGACGGCAGTCAGCGTTCGTTCGATCATCCGGTTTCCGTAGCCGAGGTAGCACTGTCGATCGGTGCCGGCCTGGCCAAAGCCACCGTGGCCGGCAAGGTCAACGGTCAACTGGTCGACGCCAGCGATCTCATCGAGGGCGATGTCAGCCTGCAAATCATCACGCCCAAGGATCAAGAGGGGCTGGAGATCATTCGCCACTCTTGCGCTCACTTGGTAGGGCACGCAGTCAAGCAACTGTATCCGACGGCCAAAATGGTTATCGGCCCCGTGATCGATGACGGCTTCTATTACGATATCGCGTACGAGCGTCCGTTCACGCCAGACGATATGGCTGCAATCGAATTGCGTATGCAGCAGCTGATCGAAAAAGATTACGACGTCATCAAGAAGGTTACGCCGCGAGCAGAAGTCATCGAGGTTTTCACGGCTCGCCATGAAGACTATAAGCTGCGCTTGGTTGAAGACATGCCCGAGCAACAGACCATGGGCCTGTATTACCACGAAGAATACGTCGACATGTGTCGCGGCCCCCACGTGCCGAACACACGCTTTCTCAAGTCGTTCAAGTTGACCAAGCTGTCTGGCGCCTACTGGCGTGGTGACGCGAAGAACGAACAGCTGCAACGGATTTACGGCACTGCGTGGGCAGACAAGAAACAATTGGCTGCTTATATCCTGCGGATCGAAGAAGCTGAAAAGCGCGATCACCGCAAGATTGGCAAGCGTCTTGGGTTGTTTCACACCCAGGAAGAAGCGCCGGGCATGGTCTTCTGGCACCCGAATGGCTGGACCCTGTACCAAGTGCTTGAGCAGTACATGCGTAAAGTACAGCGCGAAAACGGTTATCTGGAGATTAAAACGCCACAGGTGGTCGATCGTTCCCTTTGGGAAAAGTCTGGTCACTGGGCTAACTACGCCGAAAACATGTTTACCACGCAGTCCGAGAACCGCGACTATGCCATCAAGCCGATGAACTGCCCGTGCCATGTGCAGGTGTTCAATCAAGGCCTGAAAAGCTACCGCGAACTGCCAATGCGTCTGGCTGAGTTTGGTGCTTGCCACCGCAATGAGCCGTCAGGTGCGTTGCACGGCATCATGCGCGTACGTGGTTTCACACAGGACGATGCGCACATCTTCTGTACTGAAGAGCAAATGCAGGCTGAGTCCGCCGCGTTCATCAAATTGACGCTGGATGTCTACGCTGACTTCGGCTTCAAGGATATCGAACTGAAGCTGTCGACTCGCCCTGAAAAGCGCGTTGGTTCGGATGATTTGTGGGATCGTGCAGAAAATGCATTGGCAGCTGCACTCGACATCGCTGGTTTGCCGTATGATCTGCAACCCGGCGAGGGAGCCTTTTACGGCCCCAAGATTGAATTTTCGTTGAAGGATTGTCTGGGTCGGGTCTGGCAATGCGGCACATTGCAGCTCGATTTCAACCTGCCAATCCGCTTGGGCGCCGAGTATGTTTCGGAAGATAACAGCCGCAAGCACCCGGTCATGCTGCACCGTGCGATTCTCGGTTCCTTCGAGCGTTTCATCGGTATTTTGATCGAGCACTACGAAGGCGCTTTCCCGGCCTGGTTGGCACCTACTCAGGCAGTGATCCTCAATATCACTGATAAACAGGCAGATTTTGCCCTTGAAGTAGAAAAAACCCTGTCTGAAAGCGGGTTTCGTGCCAAGTCTGACTTGAGAAATGAAAAGATCGGCTTTAAAATCCGCGAGCATACTTTGCTCAAGGTTCCTTATCTCTTGGTTATTGGAGATCGGGAAGTCGAAATGCAAACTGTCGCTGTGCGGACACGTGAAGGCGTAGACCTGGGTTCAATGCCGGTCGCGCAATTCGCTGAATTTCTCGCTCAAGCGGTTTCCCGGCGTGGTCGCCATGATTCGGAGTAATTATTATTAAGCGTGAAATGAGACAAGATAAACGAGCTGCACCGAAGGCCCCGATCAACGAGAATATCTCGGCACGCGAGGTTCGGTTAATTGGCGCTGACGGCGAGCAGATTGGCATCGTCTCGATTGATGAAGCGCTTCGTATTGCTGAAGAAGCCAAGCTCGATCTGGTAGAGATTTCTGCCGACGCAGTACCTCCAGTTTGCCGCGTGATGGATTACGGCAAATCGATCTTTGAAAAGAAGAAGCAGGTTGCTGCAGCGAAGAAGAACCAGAAGCAGGTTCAGGTAAAAGAAATCAAGTTTCGTCCAGGGACGGAGGAAGGGGATTACCAGGTAAAACTGCGCAACCTGGTACGTTTCCTGAGTGATGGGGACAGGGCCAAGGTGTCGTTAAGATTCCGTGGTCGTGAGATGGCCCACCAGGAGCTGGGGATGGAATTGTTGAAGCGGGTTGAAGGTGACTTGCTTGAATACGGTTCGGTCGAACAGCATCCTAAGATGGAAGGACGCCAACTGATTATGGTCATCGCCCCGAAAAAGAAGAAGTAACCACCAGGGCACGGCAGGCCTTACGGTTATGTTTATCAACTGAATGCGGAGTACCGAACATGCCAAAGATGAAAACGAAAAGTGGTGCAGCTAAGCGGTTTTTGAAAACTGCTAATGGCATCAAGCACAAACACGCTTTTAAGAGCCACATTCTGACCAAGATGTCCACTAAGCGTAAACGTCAATTGCGCGGTAGCAGCTTGCTGCATCCGTCCGACGTCGCGAAAGTGAAGCGCATGCTGCGTCTTTGCTAATCCTGGTCAAGAATAGAGGAAGTAACTCATGGCTCGTGTAAAGCGTGGCGTTGTCGCCCGTAAACGTCACAAAAAGATTCTGAAACTTGCTAAAGGCTACTACGGCGCGCGCTCACGCGTATTCCGTGTTGCCAAACAAGCGGTAATCAAGGCAGGTCAATACGCCTACCGTGACCGTCGTCAGAAAAAACGTCAGTTCCGCGCTCTGTGGATCGCTCGTATCAACGCTGGTGCTCGTGTTAACGGTCTGTCCTACAGCCGTTTCATTGCCGGTCTGAAAAAAGCTTTCATCGAGATCGACCGTAAGGTTCTGGCTGATCTGGCTGTGAACGAAAAAGCTGCGTTTGCTGCGATTGTCGAGAAAGCTAAAGCCACTTTGGCCTAAGTCCCCGACAATCACTGGGCTCGGTTTTCGAGCTCGGTGTTGAACGTCATAAATAGGGGAAGAGCCTTTTAAGCTCTTCCCCTATTTCGTATCTGGAGTCTGTACATGGAAAACCTGGATGCGCTGGTCTCTCAAGCACTTGAGGCCGTGCAACACGCTGAAGACATTAATGCCCTGGAGCTAATTCGGGTTCAGTTCCTTGGCAAGAAAGGCGAGTTGACTCAGGTGATGAAGACCCTGGGGAATTTGCCGGCTGAAGAGCGTCCACAATTCGGTGCGTTGATCAACGTCGCCAAGGAGCGCGTTACAGAGGTTCTCAATGCGCGTAAAGCGTCGTTGGAGCAAGCGGAACTGTCCGCCAAGCTCGCGGCTGAGTGCATTGATGTGACCCTGCCGGGCCGCGGCCAAACCTCTGGAGGTTTGCACCCAATTACCCGAACGCTGGAGCGGATCGAGCAATTCTTCACTCATATTGGCTACGGCATTGCTGAAGGTCCTGAGGTCGAAGACGATCACCACAATTTCGAGGCGCTCAACATCCCCGGCCACCACCCGGCGCGGGCAATGCATGACACCTTCTATTTCAATGCGAACATGCTCTTGCGCACCCACACCTCCCCGGTGCAAGTGCGGACCATGGAAACGCAGCAACCGCCTATTCGCATCGTTTGCCCAGGTCGGGTTTATCGCTGCGATTCGGATATCACCCATTCGCCGATGTTCCACCAGGTTGAAGGGTTGCTGATTGACCGCGATATCAATTTCGCGGACCTGAAAGGCACCATCGAGGAATTCCTGCGGGTGTTCTTCGAAAAAGAACTGGCGGTGCGTTTTCGCCCCTCGTTTTTCCCATTCACTGAACCGTCGGCAGAAGTCGATATTCAATGCGTGATGTGCAGCGGCAAAGGTTGCCGTGTGTGCAAGCAAACCGGCTGGCTGGAAGTTTTGGGTTGCGGCATGGTCCATCCGAACGTACTGCGGATGTCCGGCATTGATCCCGAAGAGTTTCAGGGCTTTGCATTCGGCATGGGCGTTGAGCGTTTGGCCATGCTGCGTTACGGCGTGAATGACTTGCGTCTGTTCTTCGACAACGACTTGCGGTTCCTCGCGCAATTTCGCTAGGTCGCACGTTCGTAACGAATCTTTCAGGAGAGCAGGATGAAATTCAGTGAACAATGGCTGCGTGGCTGGGTAAGCCCGCAAGTATCCCGCGACGAACTGGTTGCGCGTCTATCGATGGCCGGTCTTGAGGTCGACAGCGTTACGTTGGCCGCCGGCGAGTTTACCGGCGTGGTAGTCGGCGAGGTGTTGAGCACCGAGCCGCACCCGGATGCCGACAAATTGCGCGTGTGCCAAGTCAGCAATGGCGCCGAAACCTTTCAAATCGTGTGTGGCGCGCCGAACGTGCGCCCTGGCTTGAAAATTCCGTTCGCCATGATTGGGGCTGAACTGCCCGGCGACTTCAAAATCAAAAAGGCCAAGCTGCGGGGCGTGGAGTCCAACGGCATGTTGTGTTCCGCTGCCGAGCTGCAAGTAGGCGAGGGCAACGATGGTTTGATGGAGCTGCCCGCCGATGCGCCAGTAGGGCAGGACGTCCGCGTCTACCTTGAACTGGACGATGCGAGCATTGAAGTTGACCTCACCCCTAACCGTGGCGATTGCCTGTCGGTGGCGGGTTTGGCGCGTGAAGTTGGCGCATTGTATGCCGCTGAGGTCAAGCGCCCAATAGTGGCTGCGGTGCCTGCTGTAAACGATGAAGTGCGTCCAATAGAAGTGTTGGCCACTGCCGCGTGCCCTCGTTACTTGGGGCGAGTAGTACGTAATGTCGATCTGTCGCGCCCAACGCCGTTGTGGATGGTCGAGCGCCTGCGCCGATCAGACGTGCGCAGCATCGATGCCGCAGTCGATATCACTAACTATGTGATGCTTGAGCTGGGTCAGCCGTTGCACGCATTCGACCTCGCCGAAATTAACGGCGGCATTCGTGTGCGAATGGCCGAAGAGGGCGAGAAGCTGGTTCTGCTGGATGGTCAGGAAGTCAGCTTGCGGGCAGACACACTGGTCATTGCCGACCACGACCGCGCCTTGGCCATTGCCGGCATCATGGGCGGCGAGCACAGCGGTGTCAGTGCCAAGACAAAAGATGTATTCCTGGAAGCTGCGTTTTTCGATCCGATCATGGTCGCGGGCAAAGCTCGTTCCTACGGCCTGCACACCGATGCTTCGCACCGCTACGAGCGTGGCGTTGACTGGCAATTGGCCCGCGAGGCAATGGAGCGCGCAACAGGCCTGTTGCTGGAAATCGTTGGCGGTGAGCCAGGCCCGATCATTGAGGCGGTCAGCGAGAAAGACCTGCCATCGATCGCCCCTGTTGTCCTACGTGCCGACCGTATTACCCAGATGCTCGGTATGGAAATGGACCCGGTTGAAGTCGAGCGTTTGCTCGTCGGCCTGGACCTGAGCGTGTCCCCCTGCATCGCGGGTCAATGGCTCGTTAAGGTTCCTAGTCACCGCTTCGACATCAGTCTGGAAGTGGACCTGATCGAAGAGTTGGCCCGTTTGTATGGTTACAACCGTCTGCCGGTTCGTTATCCGCAGGCGCGTTTGGCGCCACAAGCCAAAGCTGAAGCGCAGGCGGATCTGCCGCTTTTGCGTCGTTTATTGGTCGCACGTGGTTATCAGGAAGCGATCACTTACAGCTTCATCGATCCCAAGTGGTTCGAGCTGTTCAACCCTGGCGTCGAACCCTTGTTGCTGGCCAACCCGATTTCGGTCGACATGGCTGCCATGCGGTCCTCGTTGTGGCCAGGTCTGGTCAAAGCCTTGCAGCACAACCTCAACCGTCAGCAAGACCGCGTGCGCATGTTCGAAAGCGGCCTGCGGTTTGTCGGTCAGTTGGACGGTTTGAAGCAAGAACCCATGCTTGCTGGCGTCATCTGCGGCAGCCGCCTGCCTGAAGGCTGGGCGCAAGGTCGGGATACCGTCGATTTCTTCGACATTAAAGCGGATGTTGAAGCAGTGCTCGGCTTTGCTGGTGCCCTTGACGCCTTCACTTTCACATCAGGTCAGCACCCTGCGCTGCATCCTGGGCAGACCGCCCGGATTGAACGTGACGGTCGCGAAGTCGGGTTTATCGGCGCGCTGCACCCTGAGTTGACGAAAGCTTTGGGTCTTGATCGCACCGTGTTTGTCTTCGAATTGCTGCTGGCTGAAGTCGCCTTGGGTCATCTGCCGAAATTCCAGGAGCTTTCACGCTTCCCGGAAGTGCGTCGTGATCTCGCGTTAGTTGCTGATAGCGACGTCGCTGCCAGCGCAGTATTGGATGTAATCCGTGAAAATGCAGGCGAATGGCTCACAGACCTCAGGCTATTTGACGTCTATCAGGGTAAAGGTGTTGATCCACATAGAAAAAGTCTTGCAGTCGGCTTGACCTGGCAGCATCCATCACGCACTCTTAATGACGATGAGGTGAATGCGACAACGCATAATATCCTCACCTCTCTCGAGGAAAGGTTAAACGCCACGTTAAGGAAGTAGCGTATGGGGGCTCTGACTAAAGCTGAGATGGCCGAACGCTTGTATGAAGAGCTAGGCCTGAACAAACGGGAAGCCAAGGAACTGGTTGAGCTGTTCTTTGAGGAAATCAGGCACGCGTTGGAAGACAACGAGCAGGTTAAATTGTCCGGTTTCGGCAATTTCGATCTGCGCGATAAACGCCAGCGGCCTGGTCGAAATCCAAAGACGGGAGAAGAAATCCCGATTACGGCTCGCCGTGTGGTCACCTTTCGTCCAGGGCAGAAGTTGAAGGCCCGAGTTGAGGCTTATGCTGGAACCAAGTCATAACGACGAGCTACCGCCCATTCCAGGCAAACGCTACTTCACTATTGGTGAAGTCAGCGAGCTCTGTGCGGTCAAACCGCATGTCTTGCGTTATTGGGAACAGGAATTTCCTCAGCTCAATCCGGTCAAACGGCGTGGAAATCGCCGGTATTATCAGCGACAAGACGTGCTGATGATCCGGCAGATCCGCGCCTTGCTCTACGACCAAGGTTTCACCATTGGCGGTGCGCGCTTGCGTATGTCCAGTGATGAGGCCAAGGACGACACGACCCAGTACAAACAAATGATCCGCCAGATGATTTCAGAGCTGGAAGACGTACTGGGTGTGCTGCGCAAGTAATTGGTCAGCCCATACTTTATTAATTCAAACGCTTAGGCTATATTCCTGATCCTCTTTCGCAGACGCGAATAAAAGATTCACGCCTAGTCGGGGCGTAGCGCAGTCCGGTAGCGCACTAGCATGGGGTGCTAGGGGTCGAGTGTTCGAATCACTCCGTCCCGACCATATTTTTCAATGACTTAGCTCAATGTTCACAGCATTGGGCTTTTTCATGTGCGTGAGTATTGCGTCATCCGTCGACTTCTAAAGCCTTCTCCTTCGCAATTTTCCTATTCACCCTCCAAAAAAAACACCCCCTCCATCATCCTCACACATTCCCCTCCAAGCCTGACGAACGCGCCTTTCGCGGTTGTTTGGACCGCCGTGCGCAGCAGGCTGGGTCGGCCAATATCTGTACCTTGGGCAATCATCAACTCCAGATCGTCCACGCCTTGAACCTTGGACAGCAATGCGGCGAGTGCGGCTGCTGCGCCCCCAGTTGCGGGGTCCTCTGTCATTCGAATGGTAAACATCCGGGCTTCTATTTCGCAGGCTGACGCCGAGTCCTGAACTGCTCGCGTGTAGGCATAAACAGCAGTAGCGCCATCTAAGGGGAACAGCGATTTGAACGCACTCAGGTTGGGTACACAGGCTCGCAACGCATTTCTCGACATCAGTTCCATGATCAAGAACGGCATGCCGACTGACGCGATTTGAGGGGTGTGGATGTGAGTCAGGACATCGTTCACGCTGAGCGACAAGCACAGCGCGGCATTTTGTGCAGATACGGTTGAAAGCGATATGAATGGCGTCGGAGTGACAAGCTCAGCCCCGACGACGTTGTTGCCTTGTCTGAGAAACCTAAGGGGCACTTCACCTGCGATTTGTTCAAGAGTGATGCTGTCCGGCAACGAACGCCCCTCTTTTTCCGCCTGATGTGCCAGCACATACGCGGTGCCTATATTCGGATGGCCCGCGAAGGGCATTTCCCGAACCGGGGTGAAAATTCTGATACGCGCCGTATTTTTTGCGGCTGTAGGCGGCAGCACAAAAGTGGTTTCCGCGTAGTTGAATTCGGCAGCAACGGTTTGCATTTGGCGCGTGGACAACCCCTCAGCGTCCAACACCACTGCGAGTGGATTGCCATGGAACCGCGTATCCGTAAATACATCTGCGGTCACGTAACGACGATTCATCGACTGTTCCTTTTTTTGTATGTTGATCTAAATCCTATTGTGTTGTGCGCCAGGGATCAACAAAGGCACTGTTGTAAAGGTCGTCGCCAAGATTCTTGAACTCGGTGAAAAGGGCGTTCAGTTCGCCGTTTTCCCGGAAACCATCGTTGCGTACTACCCGTACTTCTCTTTCGTGCAGACGCCGTTTGAAATAGGCTCTGAGCACTACAGGTTGCTGGACCAAGCCGTAGTCGTGCCGTCCGCCCCTACGGATGATCGTTCGCCGGCGACCTGTTCACCCGTCAAATGGAAGTCAGCATCCGGTTGCGCCATCGGTCCAATCTCCGGGTGTTGCTACACCACGATCATCGACCCACAAGGCGAAGTTGTCGGTTCGATAACCGAGGGCGAAGGTGAGGTGATCGCGGACATCGACTTTTTTGAAATTGAAAACGCAAACGCCAGATGGATAGTCGCGGTCACTACAGCCGTCCGCAAATGTTAAGCCTGAACATTGATCGCACGTCTCATCGTCATGTTCATGAACGCAACGATCAGCCGAAAATTGCTGCACCTAAAATGCTGACTGAAGAAACCGCTAACCCCGTAATTTAACTGGGCACTTATGCTGTTTTTGCACGTGAACCAAGGCGAAATCGTTCCGCGTTATCGACAGCTTTCCGTGCAAAAACCAGTAGCCGTTCTACACTCAGCCTTACCTATCCCAATGATGCTTTCGCAACTGCCGCGCGATGATCGGCAGTATCCGGTAGGCATCGACTGCGTAACGTCCGGCCAAACGCTTGGGCTCGGTGCACATCCGATGCAACCATTCCAACGACAACCGTTGTACCCAATTCGGTGCACGTTTGACTTTGCCAGACAAGAACGTCAGCGACGCACCCACGCACAATCCAAAGCCCATGGCACCGCCCCGCGCCAGCACTTCAGCGGCAACTATTTCCTGGCGAGGCGAGCCAACGGACAACACCGTCATATGCGCTTCGTGGTGTCGGATGAAGGCCACGCAGCGCTCGACTTCGAGCGGATCATCAATAAAGCCCATGGGCGGGTTGAAGTGATAAAACGTGATCGACGGGTACTTGATTTTCAGTGTCGCAATAACGTCGTCTTCGCAGCCGAGCACCGTGACCGTCCAACGTCGATCCTGCGCGATGGACATCATCGATCGGGTGAGTGTGCTGCCGGGGATCGGCTCGGCAACTTCAGCTTTGAAACGTCGCAATAACGGAAACAAAACGCGGCTGTCACAGATTCGATGCCTGGCATGCTGGTACGCATCGCGAAACCGCTCGTCATGATCGAGCAGCACGATGTGGTTGACGTTGGCGGTCACCATATAACTGAAAGGTGCGCGACTCAGGATGATTAGCTCTTCGATGAGTTGTTGCCGTTGTCCGTGATAGAACTCAATTCCAAACACGTTCATAGGATGGCTCCTTAATGAAAAGTCAGGCACACCGTCATTCATCGCCGACGATGGGCGCTGTAACGGCTTTTGCGCTGATGTGGACTCTTGTTCACGGGGCGCTTGCGCGTGCCGAGACGGCCTCGCTGCCCATGGTGTTAATCAATGTTTCGGGGGCCGAGTTTGCGGACGGGGTGTGGCCTGGAAAAAACGGCACCAACTATTCTTTCCCTTCTGAGGGGTTCTTCGCCCATTGGAAAGCCAAGGGCATTCGCAGGGTGCGCTTCCCGGTGAAATGGGAGCGCCTGCAACCTACTCTGGGCGGCGAGTTGGACGGCACTTATGCCAGTTTGATTGACCGAATGCTTGACCAGGCCGGCCAGCAGGGCGTGGACGTCATTCTTGATGTGCATAATTCCGCGCGTTACAAAAACCAGGTCATCGGTGGGCCCGTGGTCACTGTCGACCACTATCGACAATTGATGCAGCACATCGCCCAGCGCTGGCATTCCAATCCGGCGCTGTATGCGTATGACCTGATGAACGAGCCCCACGATGAGTCCGACGCGATTTGGCCTGAAGCGGCGCAGGCGGGCATTGATGCTATTCGCACGGTGGACCCACGGCGATTGATCATTGTTGAAGGCCGATCATGGTCCAGCGCCTCACGCTGGCCGCAATACAACGATGAATTACTGGCACTGAAAGACCCGGCCAATCACCTAGTGTTCTCGGCGCATTTGTACATGGACGAAGACGCAGGCGGTGACTACAAAAAGCGCAAAGACCCGCACATCGACCCCGATGTCGGGGTCAAGCGGGTCAAACCCTTTATTGCGTGGCTGCAAAAGAATGGCCGTCGTGGCCAGATTGGCGAAATGGGCATTCCCGACGATGACCCGCGCTGGCTCGAGGCGACGGATCGCTTGCTCGGCTTCCTGCGTAGCCAGTGCGTGCCAGTGGCCTATTGGTCAGCGGGCGAGGCATGGGGTGAATACAGGCTGGCCGTCGAGCCAATAAATGGCCGCGACCGCCCGCAATGGCCGGTGCTCGCCAAATACCTTGAAGCCCCGAAGTGTACTGATTACGGTCCTGCCCCAAACCCTCTGTAGATTCGGTCCCACAGGGAACCGACTTCATGGGCTTATAGGTTGCCACGCAGGAGAAGTCTCTACCCGCTCCTGCGCCACGGATACCTGGGCAAAGTAAACGAAACCGGCAATCGCCAACCCCGCCATCTCGCCGCCATACATGATCGATGCCGAGAGAAAGAAGTTAATGCAGTTGAACGCGAAGTCCAGTTGCAATGCACTCAATAGATCAGCTTTGTTGCGGCATTGACGCATGATTCGCCAATAGCCGATGTAGTAAATCAACGCAATGATCGGTGCGAGGAAACCATAGCGGTAGTACACACCCAACAGGCCCACATCGGACAGGTAGAAGTACGAGCTGTAGATCCGTGCAAAGCCGTTCTGCCATTGCAACGACAAGGCGCCCATGCCCATGTAAAAGTTCTGAGCTACTTCCCCAAGCACGATGTGCGCCGTGGTGCTGCGCACGCCGCCGTCACTGGTTGCTTCCGCTAACAGCGCGTTGAATTTGGCATATTGTTCGGTAAAAAAGGCCTCCGGCAGGATCAAATAGGCCACCAGTAAAATCCCGATCACTGCGATGCCCACTTTGAGCAGCACGCCCCACTGGCTTCGGAAAATCCACACCCCCGCCAACGCCCAAATCACCATGGTGTTGCGAGTCTGAATAACCAACCACAAGTAAGAGACAAACAGCAGCAGTAACAACACCGTCATCAGCGAGAAGCGGCGTTTGAGGCGGTACATCAACATAAAGGCACAGGCGCTGACGTAAGGCGCGCCGATGCCGAACCGATTGGGCCGCAGAGGATCAAGCCCATAGTCTTTCTCGTCGACCGTAAAGGCAAAGTCGTTATTCTCTGGAATCACACCGACGTAATACAGATAACCGACGACGACACACGCCAACCCGCAGCACAAAAAGAACCGTTCCAGTTCTTCCTGAGTAGGCCGGGCCTTGATCATCAAATACAAGGCCGGGAAGAACAGCAGGTAGAGAAAACTGCGACGCTCTTCGAGTAAGCCAAAGATCAGGGGCTGCCCGAACTTGATGTTGGCCAGCAGTGCCGATAAGGCCGGTAACAGCAATCCGAAACACAACACCCATAAACTGGCCCGCGACTGTTGTGCGCGTTTCCAGATCACGAGCAGGATAAAGGCGGACGCCACAATGGCGACGATAAATACCTCACGCAAATAGGGCACCCCGGCTTTCTTGTTCTCGGTCAAAAACAAACACGCCGAGTTCAGAAACAGCAGCATGAATAAGAGGGTTCGGTAGGAGAACAGCGTCCGGATCACAGCCTTATACCTTCGTGGATAAACCCGTGGGGGAGGGGCCGGGTATTCATCATCAGCGCCAGGAAAAAGTCAGTCCTTCGCTGATGCCCTTTAGGCCATAGTGAATATTTTTCAGGCTTCCACGGTTTTGCAGCACCGTGATTGATGCCAGCGCCAGCGATGACACAATGCAACAGGTCATGGAATGGAATTTGCGGTTATACATAATCGCGGCGCGGTTTCGATAAAAGTGAAAAAGGTGGCTCTTACCCTGAGTGCTACCACTGTCTGCGTGACGCGCAAAACTGCGCAGTGACACCTGACAACCAATGCCTTCTACCGCTGCCCGGCGTTGCCAGTCGACTTCTTCGCTATACATGAAATAACGCTCGTCCATGAGCCCCACGCGCTGAACAACCTCGCGCGCGACCATCATCGACGCCCCCATTAAATAGTCCGGCGTGGGTAATAAGGCCTGTTCCAGTCGCGAGCGATCCAAATTCTTACCGATCAACTTAGTCTTGCCCAACCACGGATACACCGTTCCCCCGCCCACACATTGAACACTGTTCGGGTTGTCGGCATAGACCAACACCGAAGCACTAAACCCACACGACGGGTTACTTTTCATCGTCTCAAGCAGCGCTTCAAGTGCGCCTGCTTCTACCGTGACGTCGTTGTTCAAGACCCAGAAGTAGTCATAACCGGCTCGATACGCGTAATCAATGCCAACGTTATTGCCGCCTGCATACCCCGCGTTACGGTTGTTCTTGATCAGGCAGCGTGAATAGGTGCGGTCGAGGTGTTTGATTTCTTCTTGAGTGGTAATCAGCGCCCGTTGAGGATCTTGCCCGGTCATATAGGCCACCAGCTTTTGATAGTCTTCGGGCTGCGAATCGTTGTCGATGATGACGATGGGAATCGAACTGCAGGCCTCTAGAGACTGGACGCACCTTAGGGTCTGCTCAGCGCCGTTCCAGTTGAGAACAATAGCGCACACGGTGTTAATGTTCATGGTGAATGCCTCAAAGACCGGAGTTCTTGAGCATGACAGTACGCCTGGCGGCATTGAGGTCCTCATGCATCATCTCGGCGCACATTTCTTGAGCGCTGATCTCTGGAACCCAACCCAACTTGATTGCGGCTTTTGTTGCGTCGCCCAATAACGACTCGACTTCGGCCGGACGGAAATACCGTGCATCAACGCGTACGATCACATCGCCGACGTCTATCGCCGGCGCCAGGTCGCCCTCAATCGTTACCACGATGGCGTGTTCGTCCACGCCTTCGCCCTCAAAGCGCAGACGAACACCCATAGCCGCAGCCGACCAAGTAATGAATTCGCGAACCGAATGCTGCACGCCAGTGGCGATCACGAAATCTTCCGGTTGCTCCTGCTGCAGCATCATCCACTGCATGCGCACGTAGTCCTTGGCATGCCCCCAGTCACGCATTGAATTCAGGTTGCCCAAGGTCAGGCAGGCTTGCAGGCCGAACGCAATATTGGCCAGGCCAAGGGTGATTTTCCGGGTGACGAAGGTCTCTCCGCGCCGGGGGGACTCGTGATTGAACAAAATTCCGTTGCACGCATACATGCCATAGGATTCGCGGTAATTGATCGTGATCCAGTAGCCATAAAGCTTGGCCACGGCGTAGGGCGAACGTGGATGGAACGGGGTGGACTCAGTTTGCGGCACTTGCTGCGCCAAGCCGTACAGTTCGGAAGTGGACGCTTGATAGAAGCGGGTTGTGTGTTCAAGCCCTAGCTCGCGGATCGCCGTCAACAGTCGCATCGTGCCCATGCCGTCGATATCGGAGGTGTATTCCGGCAATTCGAAACTGACGCCAACGTGCGACTGGGCGGCAAGGTTATACACCTCGTCGGGCTGCACGTGGTTCATGATTCGAATCACACTGGACGTGTCGCTGAGGTCGCCGTCGTGCAGGAAAAACCGATCAACCAACTCCGGATTTCGATGCAAGTGATCAATGCGCTGAATGTTGGAGAACGAGGTGCGGCGCTTGATGCCATGCACCTCGTAGTCTTTCTCTAACAACAACTCAGCCAGGTAAGAGCCGTCCTGACCGGTGATGCCCGTGATCAATGCGCGCTTTCTTTCCATGTCATTAATACCTGCTCAGTCACGTGTTGAGGGGAACTGATAACGTGTCGAACACCGAGGGGATCGACACACCGCCGATGCGGAAATACGAGTGTTCAGGCGATTTGGCGGCGATACCCGCGATGCCCCTCAAACAGCACAATGGCGATCATCGACAGGTTGATGACGACGTTCGCGGCGGCAAACGCCATGACCACCGCCAGCGCTTCTTTAAAGAACAACGCGCCGGTAAACACCGCTGAAATTCGAAGGCTGGTGCTGACGATCTCGAACACCAAAAAGCGCTTCTGCAACGACAACGCGGGAATGGCTACCTGACAAGGACCACCGATAAACCCTGCAAATTCGGACAGCGCCAGCCAACGCGCGTACTCGCCGGCGGGTTCCCATTGCGCACCAAACGCCAAGCCAAACAGCCACGGCCCGGCGATAGCCAAGGTGGCGAAGGGCACCAACCCGGCCAGCGCCATGCCTGCCACTCCTCGTGCCAACAAGCGGGTCACCGGTTCGTGGGCGTGGGTCGCCTGAGTGATGCGCGGGTAATAAACGCTGCCCACGGCCTTGCCAATAAAATTACTCGGCATCGCCAGCACTTGCAGGCACAACGCAAAGAAGCCTGCGGGCACTGCGCCGAAAGCAGACGCCAGGACCAGCGTCGGCATGTGCACCGACAGCGCATTGATCAATACTTGTGGCGCGCGGTAAACCGGGAAGTCTCGGTAGTCCAATGCCAGTTGCCGCAGGCTTTTGCGCTGTCCGACGTCCGACGGGTGGGCATTTGACAAAGGGATCTGATCGCCACCCAAACGGATGCCGATCAGTAACAGAGAACTGTGAATGACGTAGTAAAGCGCGCTGGTCACCACCAGCACCGGGGCCGACGACTGGATCAAGCCCGCGAGGCTGCGGGTAGCGTTGTAGAGCAGGGCATGAAGGGTCGCAGCTCGGGCTGTCAGGCTGAAACGCTGGGTTCGGTAAAGCCACTGTTGCGTGATCTCCAGCACCGCGGAACTGAACATGACGATGGGAAGCAGCATCAGGTACGGGGTCAGGATGTCGATGCCCAGTGACGCGGCGAACTGCGCGCCGTAGCCATAAAGCAACAGAGCCGACGCCGCGCAAACCGTGGCCGCTATCAGCAGCGACAACCGGATTAATCCTCGGGCATCGTCGTCGCGTACGGGAAGCACAATTGCCATGGGGTAAGTCAATGCGCACCACGGAATCAGAATAATGATCAGGCTCTGGAAGGTCCCGACTACCCCGAATGCGTCCGGACCATAGATGCGCATGATCACGGGAATCAGCGCCAAGTTGATTGCTTGGGCTCCCGCGCTGCCGGAAATGGTCGTCAGAATGTTGCGCACCAGGCGGCCCCGGTAAAACTGCTGCAGCCCGGCGCGCCATCCTACCCTGCGTGATTGCGGTGCCGAGGCGCTTAATTGGGGGTCTATCATTACCTTCTCCGCGCCGGTCAAACGCTTCAAAACTACTCCGCGCGGGTGCGCAATAAACACCGTGTTCGCTCCTACAGGCTTTTACAGATACCGTTTAATAGATATTCCGCGAGAACAAGGTGAACGGCGTTTTGAGCAGAATTTTGATGTCCAGCCAAAGCGACCAGTGATTGATATATGCCAAGTCCTGTTCGACCCGGCGTTGCATTTTTTCCAGGGTCTCGGTCTCACCTCGATAGCCGTTGACTTGCGCCAATCCGGTGATGCCGGGTTTGATCCGGTGCCGGGCCATGTAGGCCAGAATTTTGTCGCCGTAATAGTTGTTGTGGGTGATCGCATGCGGGCGTGGACCTACCAGCGCCATTTCGCCGCGCAGTACGTTGATCAGTTGCGGCAGTTCGTCCATTGAGCTGCGCCGCAAAAACGCGCCGACACGGGTAACGCGTGGATCGCCTTGGGTCGCCTGTTTGACGGCCTCGTCATCGTGCTGGCGCATGGAGCGAAACTTCCACACTTGAATCACGGTGCCGTTGCAGCCATGACGCGGCTGGCGGAAAAACACCGGGCCGGGGGACGACAGTTTCACGGCAATCGCTACGGCCAGCAGCACCGGGAACAAGATAATCAGCGTGATCAAGGCCACCACGCGATCAAATAATTCTTTGCCGAAGGCTGACGCCGGATGAGAACTAAGTGGCGTTTCATTGAGGTAAATGGCGGGGAATTGTTCTATCTGCGAGAAGGAGGGATTAAGCAGTGTCATGCCGCTGAAGTCCGGCACCCAGACGACATCGACGTTCAGGTCGAGCAGCTCGCGGTACAGCGCCTCGATTCGAGCTGACTCACTCAGTGAGAGGGCGATATACACCCGCCGAACCTTACCGCTTTTGACCAAATCGGTCAGCGTTGGCAATCCAACCAGAATGGGCAAATTAGCGTCGAGCTGCACGTCCTCGGCATGGGCGTCGGTCGATACTAGTCCCACAATTGGAACGCGCTTGCGCAGCCTTTTGGCCAGGGTATACGCCAGCACACTGGTGCCAATGATCACCGACGTGCGCTCGAAACGTAGCCGCCGCGCGTGCAGGTTCATCAGGCAGTGCAGCGGCACAAACGTGAAGGCCTGCGCCAAAAAACCCAGTAACGCGGCTTTCGCCAGCAACCGGTAGTCAAGGCCGGTGTAGACCTTGCACAACCGTAACATTCCAATCAAAGCGACCATCAGTACCGCCCAGCCAATCAGCAACCGCAACAGCCCCGAGCCATAGCCGAAGCGCTTGTGGTACACGTGCAACGCGCTGTAGATCGGCACCGAACACAGCACGCCGAGTACCACCAGCACCCGGTAGGACGGGGGGATATAGCCAAACGTGAAGAACACCAAGAGGCAAAAGGCGAGGCTGGACGCTCCCGTTGCGCAAAACCACTGGCTCCAGAACGTCAGGCCGCGCCGATTGACCGAAGGGTGTAGGCGTCGAGCAATCATGCTCGTAGCTCCCAGTGATCGCCGCATGCCTGTAAATCCCCGCCCAGGCCGGTGCTATTGATTGCGGTAACGGTCTAAGTTGTCTCGCCGGGCAAATAGCCGTAATACCCTTGATGGCCATACCGAGCGTTGGTCGCAGAGACTTGGTTGAGCACCACGCCAGTCACGGGCGCCCCATTGCGCAACAACTCACCCACCCCGCGCTGGACCTGTGGCGCAGAGGTGCTGTCGGATTTGACGACGTAAAGCACGGCATCCGCCATTGCACATAACAGTGCCGCGTCACTGACGGACTGACTGGCGGGAGAGTCGATGATAATTCGGTCATAACGTTGTTTGGCCCATTCCAGAAAACTGCTGAAGCGTGGCGATGCAAGCAGCTCCAGCGGATTGGACGGCACCTCTCCAGCGGGCAGAACGTCGATACCACTGACCCGCTTAATACACTCTTCACTGCGGGCACTGCCGCTGATCAAGTCCGCCAAGCCCACTTTCTCATTATTCAGACCAACGTTTCGGGCCAGGGTCGGCCGCCGTAAATCGGCTTCAATCAACAGCACCCGTTCCAGGCGTCCCAACGCGCAGGCAAGATTAACGGCGACTGCGCTTTTACCTTCGCCGGGCACCGAAGAAGTAACCACCACCACCCGGCGTCGGTTTTCGATGTCGCTGAGCATCACACCCGTTCGCAAGGTTCGAATCGCCTCATTGAAGCCCGCGTTGTCGTTGCGCTCGAATTGACGAGCAATGCGTGCGCGGTTTTTCTTTTGCAGCAACGGCACCACACCCAGCACCGGCAAGCGCAGTTTCTTCTCAACCTCATCGCTGGATTTGAAGGTGTTTTTCATGGCGTCGCGCAGTAGCGCCAAGGCGCAGCCGACGCCTAATGCCAATACCGCCACAATCGACAGCATCAAGGATTTACGCGGTGTATTGGGCTGCTGCGGCACGATGGCTTCGTCGACAATGCGGGCGTTGCTTAGCCCGATATCGGCGGTCGCCGTGGTCTCGCGCAGGCGGGTGAGAAAGGTGTCGTACAACGAGCGATTGCTTTCTACATCGCGCTGCAATTCACGCAGCTTGAACTCTTTACGCGAAATGTCTTGAATTTGCGCGCGGCTGCTATTGACCGACGCGCGCAATGAGTCCTCGTTGGCCTGGGCCAACTGATAATTACGCTTGAGCCCGGCCACCACTTGGTTGACCTGGATGCGCATGCTCGCCTGAGCGGCCGCAAGATCAGAGCGTGCCGCGAGCATTTTCGGGTGGCGGTCGCCATAGCGCCGCGACAGCTCATCGACCTTGGCTTGGGCCCGCGCTTCGTCGGCCTGGAACTGCTGAATGACCGGGTTGTTGATCACTGCCGGGATGCTCGACATCTGATCCGAGCCTTTAGAGCCCATGCCCTGCACTTGTTGGTATTGGCTCTGCGCCTCAGCCCGCTCGCGCCTCGCCGCGACCATGTTATCGCTGTTTTTCGACAGCTCGTTGGCGCTGATGGTCACCACGCCGTCAACGTCCACGAGTCCTTCAGCATCGCGGTAGCTTTGCAGTTTGTTTTCGGACTGTTGCAACTGGGTGCGCAACTCAACCAAACGTGTGTTCATCCAACGGCTGGCGGTCAACGAGTCGCTAATTTGCGCGTCGAGGCGGCTGTCCAGATAGCCTTGGGCCAAGGCGTTGGCGGCAAGCGCAGCGGTCTCTTTGTCGTTGAGCGTCACGCCGATAGTCACCACCTGGCTTTTACCCACGGATGACACCGAAGTGTGTTCCATCAATTCCAGCACGGTACCATCGAACACTTCAGTCGGCGTCAGCGGCGGGTTCTGGCTCCAGCTGGGTGGGAACCATTCGGGTTGTATACGCGCCATCAGCATTTTAATGCGCGGCATAAGGTACAGCCGTTGACGCGGGTCGAACTCAGGGTGCTCGGTAAGGTTCAACTGGCGCACCGCGCGCTCGGCCACGGCCCGGCTCTGGATCAGGCTGATCTGGGTTTGCAGGTAATCGTTGGTTGGATTATTCGGGTCGGCGGTTTGCTGGAATGAAATAAGCATCGCGCCCTTGGGTTCGATGACCAGCGACGCCACAGCGCGATAATCCGGCGTGATCGATTGCATAAGGACCGCCGCCAGCATCGTGGCCAAGATAGCGAGGGCCAGAATGCTCCACTTGCGGCCCCACAGCGTATGCCCGATTTTGCGCGAGTCGATGAAGTCCCTGTCATCTTCCAGCGGCGCCATGTAACGCTTTGGCACGTCACGTCTGCTGATGCTGATCTGGCCCATGTCAAAAGAACCCCTGTTCAATGGTGATGGTGTCACCCGGTTCGACCAACGTGTTCAAGCTCGCTTTGAGGCTTCTACGGGTCGGGTCAGTGCCGCGCACAATACTGATGCGCTTATCCGACGCACGCTCTGTCAGCCCACCGGCTACTGCGATGGCGCGGTCCAGGGTCAACCCCGGCTGGAACGGATAGCCACCCGGTAACTTGACCTCACCGCTGATGTAAAACTGTCGATACGTGAGCACGCTGACTGAAACCCGCGGGGCGACTAAATAGCCGTCCTTGAGTTTGTCGGTGATCAGCTTTTCCACCTCGGTGGGGGTTAAGCCCTTGGCGTTGATTTCGCCAATGAACGGATAGGAAAACGTCCCGGCGTCGGTTAGTCGGATCTCTTTGAAACTGAGGTCGGATTCGCCGAAGACGTTGATATTGATCACATCGCCGGAACTGAGCTGATACTGAGCCGCCGCAAAAATCGGCAGGCTGCACACCATCAGCAACGCCGCGATAACGAATTGACGGATGAACATAAGGGATACCTCTTATCAAGCACCGCGTAACCTGTTGAATTGAATATTTAACAATTGCCCGGTGTTGCTGCGCGACAGCACGGCGTCGAAGACGGGGACGTGTTCTGGCGCCCAGCTAAATCAAAGACTCAACGCAATACTCAACATAAATACGTTGCGGGTGTAGGTCTGGTCGCTGAAGTTCGAGTCGTTTTCCCAACGCTGGTAGCCCAGGGTGATGTCAGCCCAGCGGGTGGCTGAGTAAATCAGTGAAGCGCCGTAGGTGTTGAGTTTGTCGTCGCGCCCGATACCCAGGTATTGAAGGTCTGCATAACGGTAATCGATCTCCGACGCGATCCACGGCGACCAGGTATGTCGCCAACCCAGACGGGTGCTGGTGTCGTGGACGGTGTAGGAACCGTCGTCGCCTTCTTCGTATTTTTTGCTTGCATTCAGAGAGAACGTGGAATAGGTGCGCGGCTTCCAGTCCACGCCGACTTCCCACGTTGGGCTGCTGTAATCATTGGCCACGCCCTCGAAGTCTTTGCGTTCATAACCTACCCGCACGCTGCCACTGACTTTGGCGCTGACGTCCCGTGTAACGCCGACTAACGCAGCATCGCCGGTACTGTTTCGGGTGCTGTCGTGGAGCAAATAATCAAAATCACTGTGGCGCACTTCAACCAACGCGCGGGTGCTACCGCCGAGGCGGTGAAACCAAGTCGCGACGAGGATGGTGGTGTTGTGTTCCTTGTCATCATTGATTCCATCGCTGTTGCGGTAACGTAGCTGTTGATATTCGGCCAACAGATCAATTTGGTTCATGCCACTGAGCACGCCGAAACTGTAGCCCAAATCAGCGTTCTTCAAGGTGTACTTGTCGTTCTCCCGCGGCTGGGCGGTTTGCACTGTGTTTTCGGCGCGGCGATAGCCCAGCTCCCAGTTCAGACGATTACGCGAATCAAACTCTACGATGCTTTTGGCCATGACGTGCTGATCAACATGGTCGGCGTCGGCATGGTCTTGGTACGTCAGGCTGTCGACGTCGTACTCAAGTTGATAGCCACTGGTGCGGGTTTGCGTTTCCAACACAAACGTTGGACGCACGGATGTAATCCAGGAGGATTCAACCTGATTGGGCAATGTTCGGAAGTTATCGTCATAACGCTCGCCGATTTTCAGCGTCGGCGTGAAATCAAAGCCACCCAGTTCCACACTTTGCGGTTCATCCGCCATAGCGATCATCGGGAAAGGCACAAGTACGAGTAACGTCAACAAACGTTGCCTGTCATTCATCAAGGATCCTTTCTCGCAGTGCGATAGAAGCAGCGTGGTAAAAAATACTCGGCTCAACCCCCTCCAGAACAACCTGGAACGTGTCGGTGGTAAACATCCATGAAGGTTTTATGCCGGTCAGTGCCCGTGAAAGTCTTCAGGGCAACGCGGCGGACTGCGCGTGCAATCACGACGACTGTTGGCAGGGTGCGAGAAGGAAAAAAACAATGCTACCGCCCAAGCCATGCTCGGGAGCACAAGCTGCATGTTTATTACATCAACTATGCGTAATGCGGCATAGACAGCCGATGACTGCGGTACTCCCTTCGCGAACGAACGTCGCGTTCAGGGAAACTACAAAGGGACACTTCGGCGACCCTCGAATGGCCTCGGTTCAGACTATTGTCCGCCACCGACCGAATCGCTCGAAGGCTTGATTATGAGTGGAAGTTTTTGACTTTGGTGTGTTGGACGACAAACGGACAGCGACAGGCAGTTCTGCGGCGACATACGGTCTTACCTTGGAATGGCCAAAGCGCCGGTAGCCGGCGTGTTGGCGATGAAGCAAGCGACGCCGGAGTGAGGGAAGACCGAGCCTAAGCGAGGTTCTGCATGGTGGGGCAAGCGTTTTGGGGGACCTTTTTGCGGTTCGGCGTTCCGACGTTTGAAAAAGGTGCCTCGCTGTAAAAGCGAAACCATAATTTCATCCCCCCACAAATGCTGGATGTACACACAAAACTCAGCGCCAACCCATTGCTTTTAACAGATTAAAAAGTAGTTTTATAAGAGGTGCCGAAGGCGTCCAGCAGCAAGCCGTCCATGTCGAAGATCACTGCGGCCATCGCGTGGCGGCTCACGTGCGGCCCGCGTAGTGGTCGATCAGGCGATTCAACAGAATGGCCAGGACGATGATCACCCCGGTAATCGCCATTTGATAAAACGAACCCAGCCCCAGCAAGTTGAAAATATTGCGCAGCACTTGCAGCAGCATTACGGCCACTGCCGTACCTACCACGCTGCCGCGTCCGCCGAACAGGCTGGTGCCGCCCAATACCACGGCGGCAATCGCATCCAGTTCCAACCCTTGGGCGGCCGTGGGTTGGCCCACGTGTAAGCGCGAGGTCAGGAGCATGCCGGCGAAGGCCGCGAGCCCGCCGCAAATGGCAAACACCGCAATGGTCACGGTGCGCACCGGAACTCCGGATAAGCGCGCAGCTTCCAGATTGCCGCCCGTGGCCAGTACGTATTCACCGAACACGGTGTAACGCAGCACCAACCAGGCGACGGCGGTGATCACAATGAAGATCAAACCCAATACCGGAAACACAATGCCTTGGCTGGGCAGGATGTCGATCATCGCTGAGCCAATCCGGGTAAAACCTGCGGGCAAGTTACCGATGGGCGCGCCGTCCGACGCTAAAAAGGTTGCGCCCCGCAGCGACACTAATCCCGCCAACGTCACGATGAAACTCGGGACTTTGCCGAACACGGTGATGCCGCCCATAAAGGTGCCGATAAGCACGCCGACGACTAAAGTCGCCGGTACCGCGAGCCAACTGCCGATCTGTTGTTGCAGCATCACCGAGACCACGATCCCGCCGAAGGCGCAGACACTGCCCACCGACAGATCAATGTTGGCTGTCAGGATCACGAAGGTCATGCCGATGGCAACGATGCCGACGATGGCGCCTTGTTGAAACAGGTTGGCGATGTTGCCGAAGGTCAGGAAGTCATCGGACAGAAACGTAGCGACCACCACCGCCAACAGAAAAATGAACACGAAGTTATAACGCATGACCCAGTCGAGGGCTGCGCTTCTGCGCGGGGGACCGCAGACAGACACTTTTTCGAAAGCAGGCAGTGGGTTGCTAGTCGTCGTCATGATGTGTGCACTCGTTTACCGGTCAGGATGGCGTGCTCGATGTGATCGCGAGGAGTGGTCAATGGATCGAAACACTCCGCATTGCGGCCTTCATGCATCACCCAGATGCGGTCGCAGTTGACATACAACTCATCCAGTTCGCTGCTGGCGACCAGCACTGCCGAGCCTTCCTGCGCCAGGCTGCGGGCCAAGGCGTACAAGTCGGCCTTGGCGCCCACATCAAGGCCACGGCTCGGTTCGTCCAACAGCAACAAGCGCGTGCCTTCGATGACCCACTTGGCCATGACCACTTTCTGTTGATTGCCGCCGGACAATTGCCGCACCGGCTGGTCCAGGTTGTCGAACTTGGTTTGCAGGCGTTTGAGTACCGGCTCCGTGCGCTGCTTGGCCTGCCAATGAGAAAACCAGGTCAAGCGATGGGTGTGCACCAGCGTGGCGTTGCGGTAGATCGGCGCATCCAGCATCAAGCCCTCGGTTTTGCGACTTTCCGGGACCAGACCCACCCCCAGGCGAATGGCATCGCGTGGGGTGTTGGGTTTATAGGCGTGCCCGAACAGTTGGATGTTGCCGGTGAATCGCCCGGAGCCGAACAAGGCTTTAAGCAGGCTGCTGCGCCCGGCGCCGTTGAGCCCGGCCAGGCCGACGATTTCGCCCTGACGCACTTCAAGGCCATGAACGTCCAGCCCTTGGGCACCGTGCAAATTATCGACCTTCAGCGCCAGCTCGGCGCGGGGCGGGGTGCGGGCGCTGCGTTCCAGCAACGCCCGGTGTTCGCCGACCACAGCGTTGATCAAGGCTTGGTCGTCGACGTCACTCAATTCACGGGTTTCCAACGTGCAGCCGCCACGCAGCACCGTCACCCGATGGCCAATTTCGCGAATCTCGTGCAAGCGGTGGCTGACGTACAAAACGGCGACGCCCGCGGCGGTGATTTCACGGATCACCTGGAACACCCGTTTCAACTCAGTTTCATTGAGCGCGGCAGACGGTTCATCCATCACCACCAGCTTGGCGTCGCAAGTCAATGCCCTGGCGATGGCCGTCAGTTGTTGATTGGCGATAGACAGGGTTTCGACCCGCGCCGTGGCGCTGAAGTGGGCGCCGACCCGTTTCAAGGCTAGCGCTGCCCGGGCGCTGCGTTTGGCCCGGGAAATGACCCCGAAGCGGCTGGGGGTGTAGCCGAGCATCAGGTTTTCTTCGACGGTCATTTGCCCGATCAGGTCCAGTTCCTGATAGATCATTACGATCCCGGCTTCACGGGCTTGCTGCGGACTTTTCAGCTCGACCTGCCGACCACCGACGAGCATTTCGCCGCCGTCGGGCCGATGGGCGCCAGCGACGATTTTCAATAACGTACTTTTTCCGGCGCCATTCGCGCCGAGCAAACAATGGACTTCACCGGGGCGCACAGTCAGTGACGCGTCGGTCAGCGCGATGACGTTAGGCGGAAAGCGTTTAGCGAGGTGACGAATCTCGAGCGCCAATTCATTCATGGTCCTGCTCCAACAAGAAACGGGCGGTGGCTTCGTCAGTGGCGAGTACGTTGACGTACCCGGCGCGGACACAGGCTTTGGCGATCTGGTGCTTGTGCGTGCCGACACAGACGGCAATCGACCAGGCTTTGTCGCGCAGTGCCTGAGGGCGCAGGCCCAGGGTTCGGTCATCCAGTTCCGGCATCACCACTTGGCCATCGGCGCCAATGAAGCGGCCCATAATGTCGCCCACTGCGCCGCGCCGCTCCAGCTCGGCCAACAGTGCGGCGTCTATATAACCGGATTCCATCAGCACCGAATGCGCGGTTAGTTCACCGAGGCTGAAGCACGCAACGGAAGCCTGTTCACCCAAGCGCAATACGGCCGCGATGATCGGGTCCTGTTCCAGCGCCTCGCGGGTTCGTGCATTGCCGAGAATCGCCGGCACTGGCAATAAAGTGGCTTGGCCGCGTGCTGCATGGGCGAAACGCTCGGCGACGTTATGGCTGGGCTCGCCCACTGAGCGGGTATTGATGGCGCCATTGAGCAACACCACGTTGACCGACTCGTTCCAGCGCGGCACCAACCACTGGGCCATTTTGGTCAGGGTTCGGCCCCACGACACGCCGATCAAATCCGGTGCCGGTTGCAGGCTACACACATAGCGCGCCGCAGCTTGAGTCACCGCATTCAGCCCGCTGTCATCGCCGACTACGCCCAGCACCAAGGCTTCGCGCAGGCCGAAACGCCGCTGTAACGCAGCCTCCAACTCGGGCAAGCGCGAGGAGCGCGGGATGATTTCGATTCTGACCACACCGGTTTCACGGGCTTCACGCAACAAACGGCTGACTTGCCAGCGGGTCAGCCCGGTTTCTTTGGAAATATCGCTTTGGGTCTTTTCCAGGTCGTAATACAGCTTGGCCACTTGGACCATTAAATCCTCGCGCTGGGCATCGGAAGACAGCCGGGCGGGCAAGGTTTCCGGGATCTTTGAATCGGTCAGGTTGCTCATGCGATGGGCCTTACGCCGCTCAAGGGGGCGAGTGCAGGTTTGCAACTGATGGGCGCCACGCTGTCGGTGGCGGCGCGATAGCGGCCTAACAGCTCAACGTATTGCTCGTGGGCTTGGGCGTCCGGTTCGATGAGGGTGCCACGGGTGGTGAAGTTGTCGGCCGCTTCCTGCAGATGGCCGAACTCGCCCAGTGCGCAGGCGGCAGCGGCGGCGGTGCCAATCAGGGTCAAATTATCATGGGCAACCATTTCGAACGGCACGCCGGTGGCATCAATGGTTGCTTGCAGCCACAACGGATTTTTCTGAAAACCACCGGCCGCCACCACCCGCGTGATCTCGATGCCTTGGGAGCGCCAGGTGTGAAAAATATTCGCCGAGCCGAGGGCAATCGCTTCCACCGAGGCGCGGTATAAATCGTGCCGGTCATGATTGAGGGATAAACCCAGAATCGCCCCGCGCATATCCGGCGAGCGATACGGCGTGCGGTTGCCCATCCAGTAATCGAGCACCAGCAAGCCGGTGGAACCCGGTTGTAGCTGGGCCGCTTTTTGAATCATCTGCTGATGTTCGGCGGCGTTGAGGCCAAATATCTTTTGCGCCAACCAGTTGAGAATCGAACCGGCTGAGACCTGGCCGCCTTCCATCAACCATTGGCCTTCAAGCAGCGCGCCGGGGTAGGGGCCCCAGATGCCGGGTACGTCGATGCGTTGCGGGGTGTGCATCAACTGCACCACCGATGTGCCGCCAATAAACAGCAATTCTCCGGCCCCGGTCGTCCCGGCGCTGAGCATCGCCATGTGCGCATCGATTCCGCCTTGGGCCACCAGCGTGTCGCGGCTCAGTCCTAAATGGTTGGCGGCGTTGGCGCTTAGTTGACCGATGCGACCACCTACCGGGATCACCTCACGGGGGAGCTTTTCGGCCAGTTCTGGCACCCCGAGTTCTGCATACAAATCCACCGGAAAACATTGATTCAGGGTGTCGTAGTTCCATTTGCAGCTGGCGTTCAATTGCGAGGCGACCCAGCGACCGGTCAGTTGATAATTGATCCAGTCCACCGCTTCGCAAATGCGATCCGCTTGGGCATAGACCTGAGGTTCGTGGTGCGCCAGCCACATGGCTTTGGGGATCAGCCATTCCACGGCATCGCCACCGGCGTTCATCATCGGGTGCGTCACGCGGGCGGTGTGGGCGGATTGTTCGGTGGCGCGGCAGTCCATCCATAACAACGCCGGGCGTAACGGCTCACCATTGCTGCGGGCTGCGACCACCGTGGAGGCGGTGGTCGCCACGCACACGGCGGCTACATGCGGGTGCCCGGCCTGGATCATCAAGGTTCGGCACGCGCTGCCCAATGCCGACCACCATTCCAGCGGCGATTGCTCGGCCCAGCCCAACTGCGGATAGTCAGTGGCGTAAGGCGCCTCGGCGACCTGCACCAGCTTGTGGCTGTGGAGGTCATATAAGCCGGCCCGGACACCACCCGTTCCGAAATCCAGTCCCAGCAACAGGGTCATTGTTGTTCTCCTGCGTCTCTGGCGACGCTTCTTGTTTTATTGGTTTGCGTTGCATCTGACCGGTGGCCAGCGGTTTAGGTCGCCAGCCACGTCACGCGCTCAGGGCCGGAAGATCACTTTCGCTGCGATCTCCTTGCGTTCTGCATAGCGCTTGAACATGTCCGGTAAGTCCGACAGTGGCAGGTCATGGGTAATCATGAACTTCCACTGCAATTCGCCGCTGGCCAATTTGTCGATGGCGGCGGTCCATTCGTCGCCAGGGAAAGGCGCGGAAAACGAATTCCAAGCGCCGTGCAGGGAGATTTCCTGACGCAAAAAATGCGAGAAGGTTGCGGTGCTGATCGGGACGTCGTTCACCGGAATGCCGATGAACACCACGTGCCCGCCGGCTTTGGCCAGTTGCACCGCCTGGTTGATAGAGCTCGGGTGGCCAGCGGCTTCGATCACCAGTTGGCAGCGCGGCAGTTCGGCATCAGGTGCGCCACTGAGCAGGGTCTGGGTGGCGCCGGCTTCACGGGCCATAGCGAGTTTTTCTTCGGCGATGTCGATGGCGACGATGTCTTTGGCGCCCATCAATTTCAGCCACTGGATGGCGAACAAACCAATGGGGCCGCAACCCACCACCGCGCCGGTTTGGCCCGCCTTGAAATCGGCTTTCCAGATGGCGTGTAGGGCAATCGCCGCCGGGTCGACCAGAGAGGCGGCAATCGGGTCCATGCCCGCCGGGACTTTGATCAGGTTAGTGAGCGGCACGTTGACGAACTCGGCATACGCGCCATCGCGGCGGCTGCCAAAGTAGTCATAGTTTTCCGAACGCGATGGGAAACCACGCTGGTATTGGTCGCTGCTGACGTCGGGAATCATCGGCGGCACGGTGACCAGCTCGCCGAGGGCATAGCCTTCTACGCCGTCGCCAATCTCTTCAATGAAACCGGCAAACTCATGGCCGCAAATCAGCGGCATGCGGTGCGCGCCTTTGCTCAGCATGCGCGGAATATCCGAACCGCATACCCCGCACGCGGCAACACGTACCAAAGCATGGCCGGCTTTGACCGTAGGTTTTTCGACTTCCTCGACCCGGATATCCCCCGGTTTGTACATGACGGCTGCTTTCACGATGACATCCTCTTGGTGAATGACGTGCAGGGGCAGACTTCTCGTGAGAGGCGCCCAAAACGTTCATGAATCAAATAAGGCTTATTGCGCGCCGGGGCGGTACTCACCGAAGGTCGCGTCGTGCTTGACCTGAGCCGCGTTGGCCTTGGTCACGGCCTCGGTACCGGCGTCGACAAACGTATCCACGGTTTTGCCGGTGGCCAATTTGCGTGCGGCGTCGATGGCGATTTCGCCCAAATAGCGCGGGTCGTTCAACGCGGTGGCCACGTACTGGTCACCGTTTTCGATGGCGCTAATGGCTTCGGACAAGCCGTCGACGCCGGCCACCAGCACCGTCGTCAAACCGCGCTCTTTAAGAACCTGCAACGCACCCATGGCCATGTCGTCGTTGTGGGCGAACACGGCTTTGACGTCAGGGTTGGCTTGCAGCAAATCCTGCATGGCGGTTACGGCGTTGGCGCGGATGTATTCGCTGTAGGGGCCATCGATGATTTTGAAATCGCTACCTTTAAAAGCAGCGTGGAAGCCGGCACGGCGCTGCTTCATTACCGTGCCGCCGGCATCGCCCTGAATCTCGATGACTTTGCCTTTGGTCACGCCTTTGGCTTTCAGGGCGGCAAGCAACGCACTGCCGGACAGTTCACCCATCTTCTGGTTATTGCGCCCGATGCTGGCCGCGACCTCGCCGTTGATCGCTCTGTCCACGGCAATCACCGGCACCTTGGCGGCCTTGGCCGCGTCTAGCGCCGCACCGACGGAGTCAGGGTTGACCGGGTTGATAATCAGCACATCGACCTTCTGCGTCAGCAAGTCTTGAATGTCGTTGTTTTGTTTGCTGATGTCGCCGTTGGCATCCAGGAAGATCAGCGTGTCGCCGTCTTTGGCGGCCGCTTCTTTGGCACCGTCGCGCAGTTGCACGTAGAAAGGCGATTGCAGGGTGACTTGGCTGAAGCCAATTTTCAGGTCGTTGGCGTAGGCGGGCATGCCGGTCAGCACGGCAGCGCTGATGGCAAGGGCCAGGGAAAAAGCATGAACAGGTGTGCGGGCTATCTGCAACATGGCGATTCCTATTTTTATTGTTGTTGGAGTCAAGCGCCGCCCTCATTGGGGTGTCGCTCACAAATGTGATGAGTCATCACATTTGAAAATCTGGACCCCAAGTCGTCATGTGTCAAGGCGATTTTGTTATAGTTCTAACAAAATGAGAAAAAATTACCGCACCTTGGTGGTCTAGATACTAGGCGAAGCGGGGGGGTGAAAAAAATATTTACAATGTGAAAATATTAACATTTAATGATCGAAAGGTAACATTCAGCAGCCGCCTCGCTGCGCCCTTGGAAAGGACATCGTCATGCCAGCCTCCGCCTCAGTTTTTGCTGCCTACATCGACCACACGCTGCTTGCCGCTGACGCCTCGCAAGCCGCCATTCGGCGCCTGTGCGAAGAAGCCATCGAGCATGGTTTCAAATCGGTGTGTGTCAACAGCGCCAACGTGCCACTGGCCGCTCAGTGCTTGCGCGATGCATCGCCATTGGTGTGCGCGGTGATCGGGTTTCCGTTAGGGGCGGGGTTGAGTGTCGCCAAAGCGTTTGAAGCCCGTGCGGCCATTGAGGCCGGCGCCGGCGAAATCGACATGGTGCTCAATATTGGTTGGCTCAAGGACGGTCTACTGGACCAAGTGCGTGACGACATCGCTCAGGTGTTGAGCGCCTGCCAAGGGACCACGCTTAAGGTGATTCTTGAAACCGGTTTGCTTAACGACGCGGAGAAAATTCACGCTTGCGAAATCTGTCGCGACTTGAACGTCGGCTTCGTCAAAACCTCCACCGGCTTCGGGCATGGCGGCGCAACCTTGGATGACGTGCTGCTGATGCGCCGAGTGGTCGGACCGAATATCGGCGTCAAGGCGTCGGGTGGCGTAAGGGATGCAGCAACCGCCCAAGCGATGCTCGACGCAGGCGCCACTCGCCTTGGCACCAGTTCCGGGATTTCCATCGTCAGCAACGGCAAGGTTGCGGCAAAGGCGTATTGATTTTGCGACACTCTCTGTAGGAGCGATGGTGCATTACGTCAGTCACTCGTTGGAGGAAGTCAGCCGCTTGGCAGACCACATGCTCTACGTGGAAAACGGCCAACTGCGCGCCGCCGGACCGCGGAACCAACTGTTGACCCGTGCCGATCTGCCGTTGGCACATCTGGATGAAGCTGAAACCGCGCTGGAAGGCGTGCTCGACGCCCATGACGAAATCTTCCGCCTGAGTCGTGTATGCGTGCCGGGCGGTTGGCTATTTTTGCCGTTGAGCGAACTGCCGTTGGGCCAACGCGTGCGCGTTAGTATCAAGGCCCGGGACGTCAGCCTGGCGCTGGAGAACCGCAACGCAGCAGCATCCTTAATATGCTACAAAGCGAAATCCTGAACCTTATAGACGACCCGCTGAGCCCACAGGCACAAGTTTGATAAAGACTCCGGATTTTGTGCCTGTTGAGCAGGGCACTGTTTTCTTCAACCGGTGATATCGCTTTGCTCAGACCATAAATAGGACCAGAGGGCTTGCGCCACTTTCGATTTACCAGACTCGGCATGACCGAACAGCAATTGGCCAATGGTCAATCCTAGCTGGCGATAGCTCTCAAACTGTGCCTCGTTGAAAAACTGATCTGCGGTGCTTTCGTTGGGGAATTTCGGATTCTGTACGGCGTAGTTTGATACGTCCGCAGACACGCCAACGATCACTCGCGGTTTTAAGACTAGGATCCGGCTTTGTAAGTCGCGTTGGCAGTCTTTTTTGAAGACATTGAGCAATAAGGCGCAGCGCTGGTCGGCTTCTTTCTGGGGGCTGAAATCGCCGACGTCGCCGAAAATAGAGCCAAGGATGGGGTGCTTCAGAATCTCGGTATCGACTTCTATTTCCAGCGATTGATCAATCCTGGCAAGGCGAGTGAGATTGGCTAAGTCGTCAAACTCATAGTTAACATCGCAACCGCTGTCACATAACACAATGAGTTCAATATCACGTTCCTTGCGGATCAACTCGTAAGCGGCAGTGTTCTCGAAGTGCCCTCCGTCAGAGAGGTACTGAAATTCGCGCCGCAACCCGTGGAAGCGAGCCGTCAATTCGTAGAGCAGATAGGCCTGAATGGGGAAGACTTTTTGGTAGATGGACTGGGTTAGACTTTTTGAATCAAAGTTGCACGGCCACCACGTCCCTAAACGCACGTTAGCCAGACCGAGCGCCATGGACGTTCCCAAGGAGGTTGCGCGGCCTAGACCGGTGGTCAAGGCCGCACCAGAAGTCGCAATCCAGTAGGACACGGACAGCGGCTGGTTAATCTCGCTTTTGCGCGAGCATTTGTTCTGCTGCGCGCGTAATTCTCCATCAAGTATGAAGCTGACTTTGCTTGAGCTTTTAGCATCGCCAGGGGCAATACACAGCGGCTTGCCTTTGCGATCCCGCTGAACCAGTTGTTCAGCAGGGTCCACGGTCAGGTTCATGGTCACGTTGATCAAATGAATGGGCGCGCAGACGCTTGCGTAATAGTCCCCTAGTTGGAGGTCGTCGCCTGCCATCGCATCAGCAACGCTTAAGCGCGACCGTTGAGACTGGATATTAGTATCAAACGTAAAGCGCTGACCGTTTGAGGCGCCGAGGTAGGCTCGGGCGAGGCGGCTAGAGTAAAAGGCTTGTAACGAGGAGAGGTTGATAAAGCCGATGAACTGACCGGATGATAACGTCAGCCCCAGCGCCGCTGCTGACAAGATCACTAACCCATAGTAGGCGGAACTGTTCGTTAGGCTGATGAGTGACACATCGTCGCGCACCCACGCTACGAGCAAACCCCACAGCACGGTGATAGAGAGCAGGATCGAAAACCCGACAATACCGGCCAGAATGTCTGTCGGCAGTTTGCTGAGCCAGCCCGGTACCGATTTATCATCCAGAAACTTTGAAAATAGACGTACCAGTGCGATGAGAGCGGGCGGGGTGGCAACGGCGATACTGGACCAAGGGTGTTCGTGCAACTGGCCATATACCCACTCGGTCAGACTGGTAACGATTGCAATGAATACCATGGCAATGACGGCAATCAACTGTTGAGAAAGTAACCGCGTGATGAGAACTCGGTAATTGCGCACGCTGTTAAATGGGCCGGTGAAGGTGGTGCTTGTGCTGTTGAGGTACATAAAAAAAATGAGGGTCAGGAACACCAACAGCATGGTTCCGATTTCGAACGCCCCCAACAAAAAGATGGCGGTCAAGTTTGCTGGTAGGGCCATCTTCAATGCGGCGCCAGCAAACGCGATACCCACAATGCTCATGATGACGCTACACCAACTGATCGCCTCCACCTTTTCATCTTGGCTATTGACTGAATAGACCATCCAGAACGCGAGCACCAGTGGCCCTCCGGCCGCGACTAACCACAACAGGGGTAGCCACCAGAGCGATGTGCAAAGCAGCATCCCCACTCCACTTTCAGGGTCGACGATGCCGGGTGCACAATACAGCGCATTGACATAAAGCCGCACCATTGCCAGTAACGAAAGAATCAGTAGCACCGGCATACCGATCACAAACTGCACCGACAGCAGATTTCGCAGCGTCAGCGCCATCGCATAGAAAAAGTCTCCAGAACCGGACGGCAGTAAGTAGCGGCCGTTTTCTCGAAGCCACGCCATGGCCGCTTCGCCGCGGTTTTCACTGTAATCGCGTGTGGTATGAATGCGCCCAGGGGGCTCCAAGCGAAGTGCCGCGTAGGCATTTTCAGCTGCGGCAAAGTGTCCCTCAAGAGACGGAGACGACGAAGGTGATGGGTTGCCGGTAAGTCGGCCCGGTACAAACAAACTAATGAAGAACGAACCTATATAGCCGCCGCCGCTGACCGTGGACAAGTAATCGAAATGGGGTAATAAGTAATCGCTTTGCTGCGATGGCTTGCGGCAAGGTTTGATCGGCAGGGCCGGTGCCCGTGCCATCGCTTGCAACACGCCAAGGGCGAACGTCGCGCTACGAATACCTCCGCCGGATAACGCAATACCCCAATGGCGCGGATGATCGGGTCGCTGATCGATATCGAGAGCTTTGCGTCGCTCCGTAATACGGTGCAGTTCAATATCGGACTGCGCAGACTTGATAGGATCTTTCGAGTCTAGTTTGCCCATGGCATGTCCTGCCCGTGTTGGCAGTCGTTTTATTTGAACTTAGCCTAGCCGCGGGTGGTTACTTTGCAACCCTCTCATCAAACACCGCGTAATCCATTTAATTTCCTCGTTTTTGCTGCGCGACAGCGCTGCGTCTCCTACAAAACGCGATGGTTTTAATGCCGGACACGAGTGTCCGGCAGGAAATATGAAGCCTCTTACGTCACCACGCGATAACACGGCACATACGCCGCGCCGCCGGGAAGTTTCATCCGGTGTTGCGCGACAAAGGCTTGCAGTAAGTGGTCCAGCGGTTCCATCACGGCAGCGTCACCGTGAATTTCATACGGGCCATGTTCTTCGATCAGGCGAATGCCCTTGTCTTTGACATTGCCCGCCACGATCCCAGAGAACGCCCGGCGCAGATTAGCCGCCAGTTCGTGAGGTGGCAGGTCGCGGCTCAATTTTAAATTAGCCATGTTCTCGTGTGTCGGATCAAACGGACGCTGAAAACCTTCGTCGATTCTTAGCAGCCAGTTGAAGTGAAACGCGTCGTTGCGCTCGCGACGGAACTGTTTGACCTCTTTGAGCCCGGCGCTCATTTCCCGTGCGACCTGAACCGGATCGTCGATGATGATCTGGTAGCGACGCTGTGCAGCTTCGCCCAGGGTGGCGCCGACGAAGTTGTGCAGTTGTTGCAGGTACGGCGCCGCATGTTTCGGCCCGGTCAGAATCACCGGGAACGGTAAGTTCTGGTTGTCCGGGTGCATCAAGATGCCGAGCAGATAAAGGAACTCTTCGGCGGTGCCTGCGCCACCTGGGAAGATAATGATCCCGTGGCCAACCCGGACGAAGGCTTCCAGACGTTTCTCGATGTCCGGCAGAATCACCAGCTCGTTTACGATGGGGTTCGGCGCTTCGGCCGCAATGATGCCCGGCTCAGTCAGGCCCAGGTAGCGGCCGCCGCTGATGCGTTGTTTGGCGTGGGCAATGGTTGCGCCCTTCATCGGACCTTTCATGACGCCAGGGCCACAGCCGGTGCAGATGTCCAGGCTGCGCAGGCCCAGTTCGTGGCCGACTTTTTTGGTGTATTTGTATTCTTCAGTGTTGATCGAGTGACCGCCCCAGCACACGACGATCTTCGGCTCTACCGCAGGACGCAAGGTGCGGGCGTTGCGCAATAGATGGAACACGTAATCGGTGATGCCTTGAGAGCTTTCGAGGTCTATACGTGGGCTGTCCAACTCGTTTTCGGTGTAGACGATATCGCGCAGGGCGCAGAACAACATTTCGCGGGTGCTGGCGATCATCTCTCCGTCGACGAAGGCGTCGGCCGGGGCGTTGAGCAATTCCAGGCGCACACCACGGTCTTGCTGATGGATGCGAACTTCAAAGCTTTCATACGCCTCAAGAATGGTCTTGGCGTTATCAACGTGGGCGCCGGTGTTGAGGATTGCCAGGGCGCATTGGCGGAATAATTTATAAATACTGCCTGACCCGGCTTCGCTCAATTGTTGAACTTCGCGTTGGGACAATGTTTCAAGGCTGCCCTTTGGGCTGACCGAAGCGTTAATTACGTGTCTTAAAGCCATTCTGAATTCCTGAAAACGAGGCAACCACGCCAGAAGGGGAGCAGTTGCCTCAAAATAAGTGAGCGCCGCAGATGATCGCGCGGCGGGCATTTTCTCCGGCGACCGGGCACGAATGCAAATGGTGTGTGGGGACCATCGGTGGCGAGCTGTCTCGCGGCGCAGCAGAGAGCGGCAGTTAAAGATCTATGAGCCAATAAACAGTGGAAAGCGAGTGGTTTTCGTATCTTACTCCGGCACTCAGATCAAATGGCATGCCCCGGAAAACTGATTAACTGTGTGTGTGACCCTTTCTACGGGCGATAATGCCCTGTCATTTTGTAATCAACTCACCCTTGGAGTTCGGCAGCAGTCATGTTCGAGATAAAACACCTGAATCCTGAAACCTATCGCCGACAAACCCGGCGCAGTACGTTGATTATTGCCCTGACGTTCGCGGTGTTGGCGGTCGTGTTGTCCGGCGTCGCGGTCAAGCTGTTTGGCGAAGCAGGCGGGGATAATTTTTGGTTGAATGCAGCCGGCGTTGTGATTGGCCTGTTACTGACGGTCGCGTTGGTGCGGTTTAAATTTTGGTCACAAGGCTGGATGGCACCCGCTGTGTACGGTTGGCAGCTAAAACGTAACTTGATGAAAGTTACCAACGTGATGCATTACGTGACCGCTGGTGTGGAGGTTAACGATCCAACGGCCATGAAGTTGCTGCGCTTTTACCATCTGGGCATTAGCGAAATGCATCAGCTGGATGCCAACTCCAGTGCTCACCTGCAAATGATCCAAGAAATAGATCAACACCGGGTGCGGATGACCCAGCTAGGGATCGACACCGATCAGGCTCGATTTGACCCTGCGTGGATCAATGCCGTCAAAGCTCGCGTCTAAGCGAATTCTAATAACCGTTACTATGTCCTGAAAAGTGGTGTCTTTGACATTTGAGTCGTATCGTTCTGACGGTAAGCTTTTCCTCATTGAACCCAAACGCTCAATGGGGAATGTTGTCGACGTCGTTGGCAAGCCAACGCCCACAGAGACTTAGGCAGCTCCTATAGATTCCATCACCGTCAGGTCATACGGGCGTCCACTGCCATGCAAGATATCGGACTCATTCTTTTATCCCGAATTCCAAGTGCTTGGGCTTGCGATATGCGCGACGTTCGAGTTCGTCAACGTAGTCGCGGGCAAACCGATTTACAGCATTACGCTGCTGTCAGAGCACGGCGGGCCGGTGCGGACATCCGAAAATCGCAGCTGATTTACTCAACGGAGGGCTTTGAAACCAGAAAAGATTCCACGCCGTAGGGCTTTTTGATGATGGCGACGCCAGCGAGTTCGGCCGGCACACGAAGCTCATTTCCATAGCCTGTAGCAAACGCAAAGGGAATTTTTTTCTGCTTGAGACTCAGCGCTACCGGCAAGCTGGTTTCGCTTCCCAAGTTAAAATCGAGCAACGCGAAGCTCGGTGGCGTTTGGTCAATGATGCGCAGCGCATCAATCACCCTGGACGTAATGTCGACCTCCTGCGCGCCGAGCTTGAGCAGAATATCCTCGGCCTCAAGCGCAATAATGATGTTGTCTTCGAGAACCAACACCCGTCCATGATACGTGGACGGCCAGGCTGTTTGAGCCGCTGCTTTTGCTAACGGTCGGGTGCTGGCCAGTTTTACAAAGGCCGACGGAATGACAAAGCTCGCTTCAAGACCATGCCGCGCATAAAGCACCTCGGCAGTGCCTTTTAGATCAAAGGGTATCGAGCGCTCGACGATGGTGCTACCAAAGCCGCGACGGCTGGGCGGCGTGACTGCCGGCCCCCCATGCTCTTTCCAGGACAGCGTCAGCCGCCCGGCCAGGTCAAGGCGCCAGTCAATGTTGATTCCCCCTTGGGCGTTTGACAGCGCGCCATGCTTGGTCGAGTTGGTCATCAGTTCATGAACCACCAGCGCAACCGTGGAAAATGCCTGGGGGTCCAGTAGCACATCGGGGCCATCAATCTTGAGTCGTTCATGACCTTGAGACAGGTAGGCTTTGCCTTCGGCGTCGATGAGGGCGCGCAGGGGCGCGGCACTCCACTGATCGGCGGTGATTTGATCGTGGGCCAGGGACAGTGCCTGGATCCGTCCGCTGACTGATTGAATAAATTGTTCAAGTGTCGTTTCGGTGTCTCGGCTTTGGCCCACAACGGCTCGAATCAGGGTCAAGATGTTGCGCACCCGATGGTTGAGTTCGGCCACCAGCAATTCCCGTTTTTCATCGGCTTGTTGACGCTCGATGCTGCTGGGGTCTTTTACTCGCAGAATAACTTCCAAAAGCGCGGTGCGCAGGTGCCGGGCGACTGCATGATCACCGTCGGTCCACGGGCGGCTCTGTCCCTCGACCTGTTCGCTCCACACTGCAAAACTTTTGCGCGGTGTCAGTCGTTCGCCGTCATCTGTCGCCACGACGCTCTTGTCGGGGTTACCCGCCCAATTCACTGAATGGCGCCATTGGCGACGGAAAAAGACCAGGTAATCGCCAGGGGTGAGCGACAGCGGGATCGCCAGCACCCCGGCGGCAGCCTCGACGAACTTATCGCCTACGGGGTAAACACTTGCCAGTGCGCAAGTAGAAAACCCGTCAGCGGTTGCGGCATGGTTGAGGAAGCCGGTCATGGCGTAAAACGCCTGTTCGTCAGGTGTATAGCCGCTGATGCGAACCCTGCCGTCGATACACAACCCAACGCCATCGCAATCAATCAGCCCGGCGAAATCGTCGAGGGCGTTGCCAAGACCTTTAAATATCGGCGTGACCGTACTCAGTCTTGCGATTAACTGATCATGTAATGCGCGCTTGTAGAGCGATTGTTTAAGTTCGGTATCCCGCTCGCGGCTTTCAAGCATCAGGGAAAACATCTGCCCGAATAACTCGGCCGTCGTACGAATTTCCAATGACAGCGGGCCCGATACACCGTGATGGCAGGCGATAAGGCCCCACAGTTGTCCCTGGTGAATAATCGAAATCGATAATGAGGCTGCGACACCCATGTTGCTCAGGTATTCCAAATGAACGGGCGAGACTGAGCGCAGGACGCTGAGTGACAGGTCGAGCGTAGGGTTTACGGGGTCTTGCAGGATGATTGCACCCCAATCACTGACGTCCGCGATGATACGCAGGCTGTTGCGCACATACAGCGCGCGGGCTTGTTGCGGAATATCGCCAGCGGGGTAGCGCAGGCCCAGAAACGCCGTCATCCCCGTGGCCGCCTTCTCGGCAATGACTTCTCCGGTCCCGTCCTGCTCGAATCGGTACACCATCACCCGGTCATAACCGGTCAACGCCCTTATCTGGCGAACGGCTTCTTTGCACAGCGTCAGTAAGTCTCCTGGTCGCTGTAGCCGCATGATCATGGCGCGAAGCGTGGGCGCCGAGTCTGCTCGGTGAACCGTTGCTGCGGGTTCGGCTTCAATCACAATGCTTGAGCCGCTGTAATGAATGGCGAAGTCAAACAGTTGATCGGGCAACAACGGCTCACCGAAGACCCGTTCTACCGAGTCTGCAGAGGCCATGAACTGCAGTCCGTTGCGCAGTGCGTGAAGGGTTGGCAACGGAACAATGTCGCCCAACGGTTTTCCGATCACCGATTCCGCAGAAAAGGGCAGGAAGTTGCTGAGATTGGCGGAGACGTGCGTTATCAGCCAGTCATGGGACACCCCGATTAGAAACCCAAATGTCTGAACCCGGGCAAGCCGATGGATCGGTTCGCGATCGCACTCATTAAGATTATTGTTGGTGCGGGGCATCGGGTGAATTACCGGAAATATAGGCGCTTAGAGTGGAGCGGGCCGGAGGGTGCGGCTCGCTTGCCGTGTTCGGTTCAGGGTAGTACACGCCTGTGCGATGCATACTACCTGAGAAAGCGCTTACTACCTCGTTTGAGTGGTGCTTGGGCTATCAGGTGACATTAAGCCCCCAAATTAAATGTGGCCGGGTCAGGGCCCAGGCGTTTGGCCTGCTCAATGCTGGCTATCGCGGCCATGTCTTGAGCACTCAATTCAAAATCAAACACGCTGAAATTTTGGACAATTCGCCCTGGGTTGCTGGAGCGCGGTATGACAATGCGTCCGGTCTGTAAGTGCCAGCGCAGAATCACTTGCGCCGCGGTGCGGCCGTGGCCGGCAGCGATACCTTTTAATACCGGCTGGTTGAGCAACTCACCACCTTGGCCCAGCGGGCTCCAGGATTCAGTATGAATGCCTTGGGATTGGCAAAACTGGAGTAACTCCTGTTGCACGAAATCCGGATGGATCTCAATTTGGTTGACCGACGGTTTTACACCGGTATCACCGATGATTCTTTCAAGATGATCCGCGTTGAAATGGGACACCCCAATCGAGCGAATACGGCCTTCTTTTTGCAGTTGTACCAAGGCACGCCAACTGGCGGCGTACGCATTTTTGGCCGGCAGCGGCCAGTGGATCAGGTACAAATCAACCTTTTCCAGCCCGAGCAGCTTGAGGCTAGCGTCGTACGCCCGCAGCGTCTTGTCGAAGCCGTGGTCGGCGTTCCATAGTTTGGTGGTGATGAAGATATCCTCACGCGGCACGTCACTCTCAGCCACGGCGCGACCCACACCGGCCTCATTGCCATAGATCATTGCAGTGTCGATATGCCGGTAGCCAGCGGCAAGCGCGGCCGTAGATGAGTCGAAGGCTTGCTCATCGGTGAGCTGCCAGACGCCCAACCCTAACTGAGGAATTTGCACACCATCATTGAGCGTTATCAGCGGAGCTTGTGACATTGATAATAATCCTGCGTCAGCGAGCGAAAGCGCATGAACGCAGCATACGCCCAACAGCGACAGAGTTTTCTGTAGGCGCAAGCTGCCGAAGGCTGCGATAAGGTCCGAAGGACCTTCGCCAATACGTTGGCTCCTACCGATTTGCGTAAAGGTTATGGCCTCATGCTTTAGGTTCTGCACCACGTATAGAAAAATTCGCCATGTGTTCAAGGCCTTTGATCAGCGCTGAGTGGTCCCACTGGCTGCCACCGATGGCGGCGCAGGTGCTGAACACTTGCTGGGCATTGGCGGTGTTGGGCAGGTTGAGGTTCAGTTCGCGAGCGCCTTCGAGTGCCAGGTTCAGGTCTTTCTGGTGCAGCGCGATACGGAAGCCGGGGTTGAACGTGCCTTTGATCATCCGCTCACCGTGTACTTCGAGGATTTTCGAGCCTGCAAAACCGCCCATGAGTGCCTCACGGACCTTAGCGGGATCAGCACCGTTTTTAGCGGCGAACAGCAGCGCTTCAGCCACCGCCTGAATGTTCAGGGCGACGATGATCTGGTTAGCGACTTTCGCGGTTTGACCGTCGCCATTGCCACCCACGAGAGTGATGTTTTTACCCATGGTTTGCAGCAGCGGCAGGGCGCGGTCGAAGGTGGCCTGGTTGCCGCCGACCATGATGCTCAACGTGGCTGCTTTGGCGCCGACCTCACCACCAGACACCGGCGCGTCAAGGTATTGCGCGCCGGTGGCGTTGATTTTCTCGGCAAAGACTTTGGTGGCAGACGGGGAGATCGAACTCATGTCGATAACGACCTTGCCCTCTGATACACCCTCGGCGATGCCGTTTTCGCCAAACAGCACGGCGTCGACGTACGGGGTGTCGGGCAGCATAACGATGATGAACTCTGAGGCTTCTGCGACGGCTTTCGGGCTGTGCAACACCTGTGCGCCGCCCTCGGACAGCGAGCCGGGTGGGGTGCTGTGATGGTCTGACAGAATCAGCGTATGGCCTGCCTTGAGCAGGTTTTGAGCCATGGGCAGACCCATGATGCCGGTTCCGATAAATCCGATTGTTGCCATGGTTGTGATCCTTTTGTAGTCGGTTGCCTGAATTCAACGAACGCATTCAGGCGAATGGGAATTCTGTGGGAGCAGGCTTGCCTGCGAACGCTGCACTGCGGTTTATCTGATGAACCGAGTTGCCTGGTTCACAGGCAAGTTGTTAAATCACGTTATACGTTTTCAGCCAGCCCAATCCTGCTTCGGTGCTGGTCAGCGGTTTGTATTCGCAGCCGACCCAGCCCTGGTAGCCGATGCGGTCCAGGTGTTCGAACAGAAAGTGATAGTTGATCTCCCCGGTGCCGGGCTCATGGCGGCCAGGGTTATCGGCCAACTGCACGTGCTGGATCACCTGCAGGTGGGTCTCTAGCGTGCGAGCCAGGTCACCTTCCATGATTTGCATGTGGTAGATGTCGTATTGCAGCGCCAGGTTTTTGCTGCCGACCTTGTCGCGAATGTCCAGTGCCTGGCGAGTGGTGTTCAAGTAAAAGCCTGGAATGTCCAAGGTGTTGATCATTTCCATGATCAACCGAATACCCACGGCTTCAAGTTTGTCGGCGGCGTATTTGAGGTTGGCAATGAAGGTGTTTTCGATCAGCTCATCGCTGCCCTCAGCCGGACGAATCCCCGCTAGGCAGTTGATTTGCGTGTTGCCCAAAACCTGGGCGTAGGCGATGGCCAGATCGACCCCGCCGCGAAACTCTTCGACGCGGTCCGGGTGACAGGCGATGCCGCGTTCGCCGTTGGCCCAGTCGCCCGCAGGTAGATTGAACAGCACCTGGGTCAGCCCGTTCGCATCCAGCCGCTCCTTGATTTGCGCCGAGTTGAACTCGTAAGGGAACAGGTATTCAACCCCGGTGAAACCCGCCGCCGCGGCGGCGTCGAAGCGGTGCAGAAAGTCATGTTCGGTGAACAGCATGGACAGGTTGGCGCATAAGCGTGGCATGGTGGGCTCCTCAGTCGAAACGGTTGTCAGTCAATCAGGTTTAGTCCATCAAGCTGACAGATGTAGGGGCGTCGGCGCGGGACTCTGCCAGCGCTTCGAATTCATTAATGGCGTTGATCTCTGTACCCATGGAAATGTTAGTCACTCGTTCCAGAATCACTTCGACGACCACCGGAACGCGGTATTGCTGCATCAGGGAGCTGGCTTCAGCGAACGCTGCCTGCAGGTGGGCCGGATCGGTGACGCGAATCGCTTTGCAGCCCAAGCCCTCAGCCACCGCGACGTGGTCCACCCCATACCCTTCCAGTTCCGGTGCATTGATGTTGTCGAAGGCCAATTGCACGCAGAAGTCCATGTCAAAACCGCGCTGCGCCTGACGTATCAAGCCCAAGTACGAGTTGTTCACTACGACGTGAATATAGGGCAGTTTGAACTGCGCACCCACGGCCAATTCTTCGATCATGAACTGGAAATCATAGTCCCCGGACAGCGCAACAACCTGGCGGCCAGGATCAGCTTTGGCCACACCCAGTGCTGCTGGAATTGTCCAGCCCAGCGGCCCGGCCTGGCCGCAATTGATCCAGTGGCGTGGTTTGTAAACGTGCAGGAATTGCGCCCCGGCAATTTGCGACAGCCCGATGGTGGTGACGTAGCAGGTGTCCTTGCCAAAGTAACGATTCATTTCTTCGTACACCCGTTGCGGCTTGACCGGCACGTTGTCGAAATGGGTTTTACGTTGCAGGGTGCGTTTGCGCTCCTGGCAACTGTGCAGCCAGGCGCTGCGGTTTTTGAGCGTTCCGGCGACGTGCATTTCCCTAGCGACTTCGAGGAACATCTCCAAAGCAGCGCCCGCATCGGAGACGATGCCCAAGTCTGGCATCAACACCCGACCTATCTGCGTCGGTTCAATGTCGATATGGATGAATTTACGGCCTTCGCTGTACACCGAAACAGTGCCGGTGTGGCGGTTGGCCCAACGATTGCCGATCCCCAGCACCAGGTCCGATTCAAGCATCGTGGCGTTGCCGTATCGGTGGGACGTTTGCAGCCCGACCATGCCCGCCATTTGGGGGTGATCGTCAGGAATAGTGCCCCAGCCCATCAGCGTTGGAATCACCGGAATACCGGTCAGCTCGGCGAACTCAACCAAAGCTGCCGAAGCGTCGGCGTTGATGATGCCGCCACCGGCCACAATCAGCGGGCGCTCGGACTGATTGAGCATCGCCAAGGCTTTTTCTACCTGCTTGCGGCTGGCCTTGGGTTTGACGATGGGCAGCGGTTCGTAGGCGTCGATGTCAAATTCGATGTCGGCCATTTGCACGTCGAACGGCAGGTCGATGAGCACAGGACCAGGCCGTCCGCTGCGCATCAGTTGAAACGCTTTCTGAAACACATACGGCACCTGCCCCGGTTCCATTACCGTCGTCGCCCATTTGCACACCGGTGCCGCGATGCTGGCGATGTCTACTGCCTGGAAGTCTTCTTTGTGCAGGCGGGCGCGGGGCGCTTGTCCGGTGATGCACAAGATCGGAATCGAATCTGCCGAGGCTGAGTACAGGCCGGTGATCATGTCGGTGCCGGCCGGGCCTGAGGTGCCGATGCACACCCCAATATTGCCTGCGACCGCGCGGGTGTAACCCTCTGCCATGTGCGAAGCGCCTTCGACGTGACGTGCCAGCACGTGATCAATGCCGCCGAGCTTCTTCAGGGCTGCGTACAACGGATTGATGGCTGCACCGGGAATCCCGAACGCGGTGTCGATTCCCTCACGTTGCATCACCAGAACGGCCGCTTCGATAGCGCGCATGACAGTCATTTGGTAGTCTCCTGAAGTCGATAGTTTGAGTACCTGACTATCCTGCTTCTTCAAGATAACGTTGAGAATTGCTGCTTTAATCCTTTCTATCGGTATCAGGAGTATCGAATGGACCGCTACACCGAATTGCACAGTTATGTGCTGGTCGCCGCCAAAGGCAGCTTCGCGGCGGCGGCGCTGGTTGAAGGGGTGACGCCGGTCATCATGGGTCGCCGTCTCACTGCACTTGAGGACCGACTGGGCATTAAGCTGATCCATCGTTCCACCCGGGGCCTGACCTTGACCGAATTGGGTGAGTCCTACCTGGAGAGCGCCAAAGCGCTGTTGCGTACGTTCGAAGAACTCGACGCCAGCGTCAGCGAGAACCAAAGTGCGGTACGCGGCCATCTGATGGTGTCGGCACCCGCTGGTTTTGGCAGACGCCACGTAGCGCCTCACGCGCCGGAATTTCAGGCGCGGTTCCCAGAGCTTAATTTGTCGTTTGATTTGACCGACAACGTGATCGATCTGGTCCGTGAGGGCTACGACTTGTCGATTCGCATTGGCGAGGTGCTGGACCCCAATTACGTGGCGATCAAATTGTTTTCCAACCAACGGGTGGTGTGCGGTGCGCCGCAATACTTTGAGACCCATGGCTACCCGCACACCTTGGAAGACCTGGCGAAGCACAACTGTTTGACGTTCAACCTGCAGGGCGGACAGCACCGGGGCTGGACCTTTCAGCGTGACGGGCGACAGGTCGCGGTCAAGGTCGCGGGCAATCTGTACTGCAACGACGGTGAGCTGTTGTTTGACTGGGCCAAGCGCGGTCTTGGCGTCAGCTGGCGCTCGGTCTGGGAAATCCAAAGCGCGCTGGAAAGCGGCGAACTGGTGACGGTTCTGGATACCTTCGCGTTGCCCAGTTACGACATCCAAGGGGTTTACCCGCAACAGCATTATCTGCCCGCCAAAGTCCGGTTTTTTATTGCGTTCTTGAAGGAGGTCTATAATCGCCCGAATTACTGGGTCCAATCCTGATCGGCGGCGGCGGCGGCGGCGGCGGTTCGCGGAGCGCTCGCGAACCGCCCGATGTTTCAGAAAAGACTCAGCGACACAGCAGGTAAACCTGTGATTTCACCGCAGGCCAAACCTGGGCCTTTGACGATATACATACCGGTAAAGGAACCTGCAGTGATCACGGTGTCCTTGCTCAGCGTCAATCCCTGGCCGGTGTGGTGGTTGACCAGCCAGGCCAGCAACCGACGGGGATCCCCGGCTGGATTGGCGGCTTTACCCGGCACGATGTTTTGGCCGGCGTAGGTGAAGGTCATCTCGGGTTCGGCAAACGGGAAATTCTCCCTGTACTCGACAAATTCGCCCACGATCAACGCACCGTGGTTCAGCAAGTCGCCCAGTTGCAACAGCGGCTCGACCTTTGGCCAGACCGCAAATCGGCTGGCAACCAGTTCGATAGTCGCCGCCATATAACCGATGCCCTGGCGTACTTCTTCATCCGAGTAGGCGTCGGCGCGGGGTGCGAAGTCGCGGTTGAAACGAAAGGCGATTTCCAACTCCAGGCCCGGCGGAAAATACGCGGCTCGTTCGAGGTTGGCGCCGCTGGGCAACAAGCATTCAGTGGGGAGCGGGGCGCCCTGAACCGGGCCGGTGTGGGACTTTGAACCGATTTTCCAGCCGCCGACGGTGCAACCCCGTAGCCGCAGAATGTCTTGCTGTAACGCATAGGCCCCAGCGGCGTCGACCGGCACCTGGTCTGCCGATAACTGCGCGATGGGCTGGCGATGACGTCCGGCGTCGACAATCAGTTGGGCGATGTTGGACGTGTGAGCGGTGTCAGTCATGGGGCAGTTCCTTTGAATATTTTGAAGGTGAAACCCGCGCCGGTTCAGTCAATGGCTGCGCGGGGAATGAAGCAATCGAGATCATTTGCCGACAATAACCGAAGGCCGTTGCGGGTGCTGCTCGTCTACCTCGGAAGGCAGGTTAGTCACGCATTCGAACTTGTTCTCGGGCTTCATGCGAAACGCCAGAATAACGCCGATGGCCATCAGCAGCATGCTGCCGACAAAGGGCAAATCCCAGCTGCCATAGCGGTCGATCAAATAGCCGGAAACCACTGGTGAAAGGATTGCGGCGGCGGCAGAGCCGGTGCTCATGATGCCGCTCGCGGTGCCGCTGAACTCCGGCGCGATGTCCATCGGGATCGCCCACATTGGACCAATCATCATTTCGGCGAAGAAGAAACCACCCGCCAGGCAGGCCATTGAGATGTACATGTTGTGGTTGAACATCACGGGCATCAGGCACGCCAACGTCAGGAACATGCAGATCGCAACCATCCAACTGCGGGACTTCTTCAGCGACCCGGTTTTGATCAACAGCTTGTCCGTAATGACGCCACCCACCGTATCGCCGATCACACCGGCGAAGAATACTGCCGATGCAAACACCGCCGATTTCTTCAAGTCCATGTTGTAGCTGTGCAAAAAGTACTGAGGGATCCACGACAGAAATAACCAGAGCGTCCAGCCATAGCAGAAGTAAACAATGGTCACCGGTGCCATGCGTTTAAACAGGGCTTTCCACGGCACTTTAGGTGCAGGGCCTTTTGGTGCTGGCAGCACTGCCAGTTCTGCTTGGGTGATCAGTGGGTGATCTTTAGGGTGTTCGGTAAATACGAAAGCCCAGACCACTACCCAGATCAAGCTGATGGCGCCACACACATAGAACGCCATGCGCCAGTTATACGTGGCCATCACGGCAACGATGACCGTTGGTGCAACCGCGTTGCCAATACGGGCTGCCGAATGGGTAATGCCTTGAGCAAAACCGCGTTTTTCTTTAGCCACCCAGCGCGACATCGCGGCGGTAGCGGCAGGGAAGGTTGCACCTTCGCCCAGACCCAATAGCAAGCGCGCGGCGAGCATGGAATACAGGCCGCCAGCAAAACCGGTAAGAATGGTCGCTACGCCCCACAACGCTCCGCAGAAAATCAGCGTGCGCCGAGCGCCATATTTGTCGCTGATCCACCCGCCGATGACCTGAAACACCAGGTAAGGGTAAGCGAAGGCAGAAAAAACCAGACCGATTTGGGTGTTTGACAGGCCGAATTCGGCACCGAAACCCGAGGCCGCCGTGCTGACGTTAACGCGGTCAAGGTAGGTGATGAAGTACATGACGCAGAGCATGAGCAACACCATGCTCGTTGGGCGTAAGCGGAACCGTTTCATGACGCTATCTCCAGTTTCTTATTGTTCGTGCAACGACGCACGATAGGTCGGGATAGATCTTTATTGTTCTACTGATTACGGGAATTAACATCCTGTAGGAGCCAACGTGTTGGCGAGGCGATCAATCAGGCAATTGATAACAGACCTCTCGCCAGCACGTTGGCTCCTACAGGTTTTTGGTGGGTTTCATTACCGGCGCAGCGGGACATCCTGGGCGCCGAGGAAGTCCATCGCCGCAACTACACCGCTGCCGTTGAGCTTCACACCCGCCATTTTCAGGCCCATCTCGCAGCCGGTCAGGGTTGCCATCAGCGTCAGGTCGTTGCAATCGCCCAAGTGGCCAATGCGGAACATACGGCCTTTCATTTTGCCCAGGCCGGTACCCAGCGACATGTCGAAGCGTTCGTAGATGATCTTGCGCACCTGATCGGCATCGACGCCATCAGGGGTCATGACACCGGTCAATACCGGGCTGTAGACGCTCGGGTCGGCGCACTGGATATTCAGGCCCCACGCGGTGACAGCGATTCGGCAGGCCTCGGCCAGGCGATTGTGTCGGGCAAACACGTGGTCCAGGCCTTCGCCGAGAATCATGTCCAATGCTTCGCTAAGGCCATACAGCAAATTGGTGCTTGGCGTGTACGGCCAGTAACCGGTCTTGTTCATTTCGATAATTTCGTCCCACGCCCAGAAACTGCGTGGTAAACCGGCGGTTTTGCTGGCGGCGATGGCCTTGGGCGAGACCGCGTTAAAGCTGATGCCGGGTGGCAGCATTAAGCCTTTCTGCGAACCGGAAATAGTGACGTCCACGCCCCATTCATCGTGGCGATAATCGGCTGAGGCCAGGCCGGAAATAGTATCGACCAGCAACAGGGCAGGGTGGCCGGCAGCGTCGATAGCTTTACGCACGGCGGCGATGTCTGAGGTAACGCCGGTACTGGTTTCATTATGTACAACACAGACGGCTTTGATGCTGTGGTTTGAGTCTTGGCGCAGACGCGCTTCGATCATCTCGGGCTTGAGTCCCTGACGCCATCCTTCAACACCGGGCAAGCCGATGAACTCAGGTTTCAGGCCAAGGCTTTCGGCCATTTTTTTCCAGAGAGTGGCGAAATGACCGGTTTCAAACATCAACACGCTGTCGCCGGAACTCAGGGTATTGCACAACGCGGCTTCCCAGGCGCCGGTGCCTGAGGCTGGGTAAATGATCACCGGTTGGTTGGTTTTGAAAATTTGCTTGATGCCGTCAATCACCTTCAAACCGAGTTCTGCGAACTCAGGACCTCGGTGATCAATGGTCGGGTAACTCATGGCACGGAGGATGCGGTCGGGAACCGGGCTTGGGCCGGGAATCTGTAAAAAGTGGCGGCCGGCTGGGTGAAAATCGAGCTTTACCATGGTCGTTTTCCTTGTTGTTGTATTTTGAATTCAAAATACCATAGCAGGACTCCGCGCCACGTCAACCTGAATAAAATTGTTGTTTAGCCCCTATCCATTGGGCTTAAACGCTGAAAATGAATTAAGATCCTTTCAGCCATTTGAGGACTTTGTATGCAAGATTCAGATTTCATTACGGAAAAGGACGCCGTTCGACAATTACCCAAAGTAGAACGCCAACGTTTGCATGACACCGTCGTTGAGCACCTGCGCAGCTTCATTATCGAAGGTGTGCTGGAAGCTGGCAGGAAACTGAACGAGCGAGAACTGTGCGAAACCCTCGGCATTTCCAGAACGCCGTTGCGGGAAGCATTGAAGGTATTGGCAGCGGAAGGCTTGATTGAAATATCGCCCAATCGCGGCGCCAGCGTCGCACGCATGTCTGAGCTGGAAATCCGCGAAGCCTTCGAATTGATGAGCGGTTTGGAAGGGTTTTCCGGAGAGCTGGCCTGCGAGCGAATCACTGACGAGGAACTGGCGCAAATCAGGGCGCTGCATTACGCCATGGTCGTGTGCAAGAACCAAAACGACTTGCCCGGTTACTACCAGCGCAACCGCGCCATTCACGATCTGATCAATCAGGCCGCGCGCAATTCGGCGCTGTGTCAGGCCTATCAATCGCTTAACTTCAGGTTGCAGGCGCTGCGGTTTCGGTCAAATTTTCAGGCCCCGAAATGGGACCGGGCGGTGCATGATCATGAGCAAATGATCGAAGCGCTGGAAGCCCGTGACGGCAAGCGTTTGAGCGCGATCCTGCGCCATCACTTGCTGGAAAAACGCGATGCGTTGATGTTGATGGTTCGCCAGGACGACGAGCACGCGAGGTCGATTCGCAGCTGATTGGCTGGCAACGAGGCGCCTCAGATGAATTATTCAGACATATATTCATGCCTCATGATTGATGCGCAATTAAGGGTACCCTTGCCGGCAATCATCCGCACATAAGGACATCATGATGACGTGGTCAGCCAAGCAATATTCTGCCTTTGAAAACGAACGTACCCGCCCCGTGCGGGATCTTGTTGGCGCCATTGCGCAGCATGAAGTACGCGTTGCCATCGACTTGGGCTGCGGTCCGGGGAACTCCACTGAAGTCCTTGCCGAGCGCTACCCCGATGCCGTCGTGAGTGGCATCGACAGCTCTGAAGACATGGTTGCCGCTGCCAATAAACGACTGCCCTCCATGCAGTTTGAGGTCAGCGACATCGCTGGCTGGAAGCCGACCAAGCAGTACGACGTGATCCTGGCGAACGCCTCGTTGCAGTGGGTGCCGGACCATGAACGGTTGTACCCGTTTTTAGTGAAGCAGCTTGCACCGGGTGGCAGTCTCGCGATCCAGACCCCTGATAACCTGGAAGAGCCGGCTCACCGGATGGCGCGTAAGATTGCCGCGAACGGGCCGTGGGCCAATAAAATCGGCGGCCAACTGCATCCGCCGCGCCATAGCGCTGACTATTATTACGACCTGCTGAGCCATCATTGCAGCAAGGTTGATGTGTGGCGAACCACGTATTACCACCCATTGGCGGGTGGTGCGCAAGCGGTAGTCGAATGGTTCAAGGGATCGGCATTACGCCCGTACCTCGGTCCGCTAGACGATGCCGAAAAAGCGGCGTTCCTTGCGCAATACCTGGCAGCCATGAAAGAAGCCTACCCGGTATCAGCGCACGGCAAAGTGCTGTTGCCGTTTCCACGATTATTTATCGTGGCCAGTCGATAGGATTTGCCTTGATTCCAAGGCCCCTGGCCTGAGACCGCTTAGTCTTCGCCAAGAATTAAGCGGATGCGCTCACTAAAATCGCTGATGCTGAACGGCTTGGCCAAAACCCGGGTGGCCGGTTTGGCGTTTTCATCGATCTGCAGGTTTTTCGCAAACCCGGTGATGAACAGCACTTTTAGCTGCGGGTGCTGAACCCGCAGGAGGGCGGCGAGTTGCTGCCCGTCCAGCCCGCCTGGCAGACCGATGTCGGTGACCAACAAATCGATATGTTCGAGCTTTTCTGCGCGACTGAGTGCTGACCGGCCGTCAATCGCTTCAGGCACGGTGTATCCCAAATCGGTCAGCAATTCGATCATCACGTGGCGAACCACCATTTCATCGTCCACCAACAGAACGGTTTCACCCGACGCCCTCGGCAACGCCTTGACGGCACTGGTCATCAAGCTGGACTCGTCGACCACTTCGCTGTGCAGCGGAAAGCTAAGCGCGATCGAGGTGCCGTGGCCCATCTCGCTGCTGATCTGCGTATGCCCACCGGATTGCTGGACGAAGCCGTAAATCATCGACAGACCCAATCCGGTGCCTTCCCCCGATTGCTTGGTGGTGAAAAATGGATCGAAGGCCCGCTCCATGACCTCGGGTGTCATGCCGGTGCCAGAATCCGTCACCGTGATAGTCACGTAATCGTTGACGGCGAAATCCCGACCTTGGACCACCGGCCGCTCGGCTGGAGTTCGACCGGTTCTTATCGACAGTGATCCCCCGTTGGGCATGGCATCCCGAGCGTTGATCGCCAAATTCAGGATTGCGTTTTCAAGTTGGTTTGGATCACACCGGATCGCGCTGTTGGCGGCCAAGGTGGTTTCGAGATCAATGCCGGGGCCTACGGTCCTTCGCAGCAAGTCTTCGAGGCCGGCGACGAGTTTATTCGGGTGGATGACTTTGGGTTCAAGCGTTTGCTGCCTGGAAAACGCCAACAACCGATGGGTCAATGCCGCCGCACGTTGCACCGTCGACTTGGCCAAATCGATGTAGGAAGGCAGCTTGTCGACCTTGCCTTGTGCGAGCCTGAGCTGCATTAGCTCAAGACTGCCCAAGGCGCCGGCCAGCATGTTGTTGAAGTCATGGGCCAAGCCCCCGGTCAATTGCCCGACAGCCTCCATTTTTTGGCTCTGCCGAAGTTTCTCTTCGGTGGCTTCACGCTCGCCCTGCTCCTTGACCAACGCGAGCGTGCGCTCAGCCACCCGCTCTTCCAGGGTTTCATTCCAGTCACGCAGGGCCGATTCGAGTCGAACGCGCTCCTCGATGTCTTCGATGGTTCCGTACCACTGAAGGCAGGCGCCTTGGCTATCGAGCTGCGGAAAGGCGCGCATCCGAAACCAGCCATAATCGCCCCCGGTTTTGCGCAACGTGGCGCTGACGTCATAGGGCACTTTGGTGCGTATCGAGTAGGCCCAGGCGTCGGCAATCTTCTGCTCGTGGTCGTGGTGGCAAACCTGCAGCCAGCCTTGATCCAGCGCCTGCTCCTGACTGAGGCCGGTCAGTTTCAGCCAACGTTGATCAAACGAGGTCACGCGACCTTCCGCGTCGGCGGTCCAGATAATTTGCGGATTGAGTTCCACGGCCACGCGGAAGTGTTCTTCGCTGCTGCGCAGCGCACGTTCGGAGGCTCTGATTTCATCCAGCGATCTAAAACGCTCCACGGCACCCGCGATAAAATTCGCGTAGGTGCGCAACAGGTCGATATCGCGATCCGTAAAATTTCTGGGCTTTTTGCTGTCGACTTCGAAAATCCCGAACGGGGACTTTCCTTCCACCCCCAAGATCGGGACATTGACCAGTGCCTGAACGCCGTGATCGAGCAAAAACGGCGCATAACGAAAGCGTTTTTCCAGGCTGACGTCGGTGGAGATGACCGGGTATTTCGAGCCAAAGGCGTAGCCCTCCGAGACGTCCTTTTTGATCGGTACTGTCACGTTGTCGACCACGTTTGGTTGCCATCCCACCCCGCTGCGAACCTTCAGGAAGCGACCGTCGTCGCACAGCATCATGATTTTCGCAAAGTCAGTACCCAACGCCTCGCGCACCAGTGCGCAGGCCTGTTGCAGGATCTCGTCAAGGCTCGGTGATTTCAGCGCAAGTTCACCAAACTGGGCCAAAGCGTTGAGGCGCCTTAACTGCGCAGGCTGGAGGTCATGAAGATCGGTCACGGTGTGCTAGTCCATTGTTTCGCCCAACTTTTCGGGCCCGTTAACCATTGGTGATTTGAATCTCAATAAATGTTCAACTCCGTTCAATGCCACCGGTCAGGGCGCTCGATCCGGTGAGCGCACCATCGATGTCGCCGCGCTTGTACGCCGCTGAATGTGCGTCGGGCTCAGGTTGACCACTTCCGGAACTGGCAAATTTTTGTAGAGCCGGCTATAGCGAAAGGCTTACACGACGAAGGGTAACTTCGCTCTATGCGGGGGGCTGCTGTCAGCGATATTCTTGATCCATCAACGCAGGCGCTTGGAGCGCCAGCGGATCAAGGATGATCGACCATGGCCCGGATGGCCACCGACAGGGTGTTGGAATGGTCTTGGAAAAACCCGCTTCGGCGGGTTTTTTATTGTCTATAGAAAACCTCACGAAATTGAATCAATTTTCGTTGAGTTCACGGGGTTCATGAATGGGGCAGCCGTTGCGTTGACTCCGAAAACGCGATGACAATTCATACGACGGTTTGCGCGCCCGCATGATGCCGCCCAATGGACGATGAGCCTCCAAACCATGCCATGGGCTGAAGGCCATGCCTTCATCTATGTCCGCTTCACGACGTTTAGACCATGACTGTTGTTTCGGAACGTCGATTCGAGCGACGGCTATAAACGGACTGACGTCTTCTGGCCATTGGACTGACGCGTCTTCAATCGGCATCTTCTCTAAATTCGTGGCCAACTGAATCCGTACTTCCCAGGTTCCTCCGTTGCTCGAAAAGAAATCCTGAACCGCTTCGCGCAGGCCATCGGGCTTGTCTGCGACGTCGACTTCTTTGTCGGTCAATGCAGTCAGCTCGGGCGATACCGGAACGATGCTTAATTTTGCGTAATACGCACCGTACAAAAACGGCACCACGCTGTAATACGTTTCGCCCAAGAGATTGGTAATGGGGTGACCGCCCAAGCTTTTGAGTGTGCCGCTCTCACCACCTACCGCTTCGACGATACTTTCCACGCCCCTGAGCAAGGCGGAAAAGGCCTTTTTTGACTCCGGTGCCTTGTCGGTGGTTGCGGCCAACATTTTCAAGGTTCTCAGGAATGCCTTGGGGTCAGCGGCGGTGAAGGCCTTGGCGTTTTGCAGCACAAAGTCCTGAGTAATATCACCCTCGCTGTCGGGCAGACGGCTGCCTTCTACGCCGATCATTTTGATCGCCAGGCCACGGGGCGCCGATACTTTGTCATCGAGAATATCGCCGGGATTGGTTGAGAAACGCAAAACCACCGGCAGTTTGACGGGGTTGGCAAATGCGCCTTGGGCCAGTGCTGCAGGCAAGCCGTCGAGAATCTGAATTTCCCCATACAACAACCCATGGGCTTTGGCATGCACGCCGCGCACGGCGTGGCCGTAGTCGTGATAAGTGGTTTCCAGAATGGAGCGCATGGTTTCGGCCAACGCTTGGCTGGTCTGTGATTCGTCTTCCGGTATTTGCTCAAAAGAAGGTTCAAACGGTAACGGCTGAACGTTAAGAAGCGTTGTCATCAGGTTTCTCCGGTCAGATTAGGGCAGAGGCGTAATTCGGTCCGCAGCCTGCGCTCTTGGATTCTTGGCTATTGGCTCGGGGACTTAATCAACCTGACCGGCGTTGTCCACGGCGGTTCAACACTGCGGACCGGCTGCCCAAATGCAGGCCAGCGCTTGAGCGCGAGCTTGAAATCGGGGATGTAGTGTTATTTCAGGCGGGGTATCAAAACCAAAAAAAAACGTCGCCGGTAAGCGCTTGGGGCGCTTACCGGCGACGCGGTTAAAGCATTAGCAGTAGCTGTCTACAACACGAACTTCTGCGGTTTTACCGAGGGACTGCCATTCACGTGTCAGGGTTTGCAGTACCTGACCCATGAAGTTCTCGTCAGCGGCGGCTTTCTTACCAACATAACCCTGGCCCCTGCGGTACATCTTCAGCCTGGCCCGCATGCTCGGGTTGCATTGCTCGAATTCGCCTTCCCCTGCGTTGCTCGACAGCCGGTCGATGTGAACGTCTCCGGCTTCGCCCACCCAGAGGATGTGGCTGTCGAGACTGTCCTTTTGTGAAGCGAACAGTCGGGCAAGTTGGTCAACAGTAGGCTGATTGTTCAAGTTCATCGGTATTCCCCTAGACCATTCGTTGATCTGTTTAGTGGTTAGTTCAATGGACCCAATGGTCGATCGAATGCACATCAGGCAGGGGTTTGATGAGGGTAGGAGGACAAGCGAACGGATCAAAAATACGAAGGGCGACGTTAATGCGGTCAACCACAAGCATCATGAGAACGTTTCGCCAGCTTTCTCGTCCTTGCGGAACGATCCTGCCAGTCAACTTCATCAATCTGCCTTGTGGGCAGTACACATCCGCTAACGACTCGACGGCTCGTCGAGTGTGTTTGGAATACCTTTGCCGGCGCTCCCGATCGGGGAGACAGGGCCATCATGCCGGGACGAATAGGGGGCGTCAACCGTTATGTAGTGTTTTTTTAAAGGCACTACATAATTTTACAATCAGTCGGTGAGCGGCCAGGAGGCCGAGCTAGACGCCCCCTCGCCGAACGGGGTTGGTGGGCTATGAGTTTTCGCGCGGCGCGGGTTGGTAACCTGAATTGAAAAATTCCAACAGTGGTTTGCCTTCCCGGGCGCTGCTTCCGGCGTCAATCAATGCCTGGCGGATGTCGTTGATCGAGTGACGTTTCGCCGCTGGCAGTTCAAGACGACCGGTGGCCATTCGATTGAGCACGTCTTCAAGCAGTGAGCGGGTGTCTTCGAGGGGCGCGACCGCCAACCAATGGAACAGATACCAGCCTTCAACCGTGATGCTCTTGTAGATGAGTTGCGGCGTGAAGAGCGGTAATTGAAAGGCGCTGGGCTCAGTCTGCCGGTGCGATGACAGTGCACCGTAGACCAGCATATGACCGCCTGCCGCCATGTTGCGGGCGATGGTTGCACCGACCGATCCGGCCACGGAGTCGATCGCGAATGAAGCGCCTTTGCCGTCGGTAGCCGCTAGCAATTGCTGTGGCCAATTGTCGTCATCGGTACAAATCACCACGTCGCCGCCCAGCGCAATTATTTCGGCCATTTGCTCTTCGCGTCGGACTAGGTTGATGGTACGAAAACCTTCGCTGCGCGCCAGTTGTAAAATCAGGCGTCCCACGGTGGAGCCCGCAGCGGTTTGCACCAGCCAATCGTTGGCCTTCAGACCGCGTAAATGCCGAGTCAATGCCAGCGCAGTAAAGGGATTGATCATGGCCTGCGCCGCGTCGTTGTCCGAAATCGTGTCGGGCACAACCACAAGCCGATCCGCCGGTACGACGATGAATACTTGCCACGTGCCAGGCACGTTGAGCGGTATCACCCGAGTACCGATTGCTGGGCTAACAACACCGGCGCCGAGGGCGTCAACAGTGCCCATGCATTCCAGCCCTGGACTCGCAGGAAGCACGGGTTGGCGTCCGAACTTACCTCGCAACACATGCAAATCGCCGGGATGAACCGGCGCCAAATGCACGCGTACCCGAACCTCGCCGGGCCCCGGAAGCGCAAGCGGAACCTCTTCAAGCGCAAGGACTTCGGACGGTTCACCGGTGGCGCGGAAAACAAAGCTCTTCATTGGATTTCCTTGATCAAAAACAAAAACCTGCTGTCATTGATTAATGGCAGCAGGGCGGTTGCGGAACGGGTGTCCTGCTGCCGTTAGTTGGACTGGTTCAGGAACGTGGTGACGTTTGCCAAAAACAGTTCCGGGTACTGGTACAGCGAACCGTGGTTGGAATCAGGGTAGATGATCAGTTCGGCGTTCGGCAGATTCTGTTGCAGGGTGAACGAGTTAACCGGGTAGTGAATGATGTCGTTGCTGCCGCTGACGACCAACACCGGTTGTTTGATCGATTTCAGGTAGGGAAGTGCGTCAGGACTTGGCTTGCCCCAGGCAGCAAACGCTGCGATCTGAGCCGGTGCGACTTTTTCGTTGATGTTGACATCGCGGTCTACAGTGCGGGCATGCAGGCGTTCAAGAAAGGCGTGTCCGGCTTTTTGACTGGCAGGGGATGCGGTGAAGAATGCATCCAGCAGCAAGGTTTCCGGCACTTCACGTTTCTTCGCGATCACCGCTTGAAACTCTGGAGTCAGCGGGGTCATGCCGACTGCTGCGCGGGGCGCGCTGCCTACCAAGACCAAGCGACGAACCAGGTCAGGACGCTCGAAGGTAACCTCTTGTGCGACCAGACTGCCCATGGAGAAGCCGAGCAAATCTGCCTTGCTGATGTTTAATGCTTTCAGCAGATCAATGGCGTATTTGGCCATGCCTTCGATGTTGGTAGGCACTTCGCCGCCCGAGCCAGCAACGCCAGCGTTGTCGAACAGAATCACCACACGGTGGTGTGCAAATCCGTCGATGACTTTAGGGTCCCAGCTGTCGAGGTTGCCAACGAAGTGCTGGAAGAACACCAAGGGAATCCCTTCATGTTTACCGAACCGACGATAAGCCAAACGATCGCCATCGACTTCGATGAACCGGGTTTTAGCGGTGGTAAAGGTGACGGCGCTGATGGACGTTGGCGCTTTAACCGCGGCAGTGGCAGGCAGGGCTGTAAACGCTGTGGCAAAAGCGGCGACGAGCAATGCCTGCCGAAACGCTGATTGCAGGGGGGAACGACTCATGGTGATGCTCCAAGTTCAAAGGCTACAAAAGTGGGATTGAGATCCAGTGCTCGGGCGGTTTAACTGACCTGCGATGCTCTGCCTACCTACCGATAGGCGCAGATTAGGTTCCGGTAGTGGATGCTGTCAACGACTATCTACTGATAGGGAGAATTATTGTGTGCACGGTTTACGATCGCCGGGCTTTCGGCCAGCGAATTGAGGGCTTGTAGGCGCTGTCGAAAGAAATTGTAGGAGCGCGCTTGCCCGCGATGTAACGCGAAGCGGTCCAATGGACTCACTCGGTTCAACTGAAAAGAACTGAGTCGTTGATTTACGACTGCTTCGCAGCCGATCGCGGGCGGTCTCCTACCTGCCCGTGCTTACGGATCGCTGAAATCGGTCAGTTCTCCGAATGGGGACTGTCTTCAACGTCGAAGAGCCGCTACTTTGAAGTGGGTGCCGTAGGCACCTTTCATCGCACGTCATGAACTGCCCGCACGACTACTCCTTTCAAAACAAGAGAATCGACTTCATGAAATTTGAGCCCTTTGCCAAATCCCTTATCGCGACGGCACTCGCTGTTTGTTACACCTGCGCGCAAGCAGCCTCGCAAGCCCCGGTTGCCGCTGAAAATGGCATGGTGGTCACGGCCCAGCACTTGGCGACCCATGTAGGGGTTGATGTGCTGAAGGACGGTGGCAACGCAATTGATGCCGCAGTGGCGGTTGGTTATGCGCTGGCGGTGGTTTATCCCGCAGCAGGTAACCTTGGTGGCGGCGGGTTCATGACCGTACAGCTGGCCGATGGCCGCAAGACATTTTTGGATTTCCGTGAAAAAGCGCCGTTGGCGGCCACCGCCGACATGTACCTCGATAAAGACGGCAACGTGATCCCTGATTTGAGCACCAAGGGTTACTTGGCCGTTGGGGTTCCCGGCACGGTGTCCGGCATGGAGTTGGCCCTGAAGAAATACGGCACCATGAAGCGCGAACAGGTTATCGCGCCCGCCATCAAGTACGCCGATGAAGGTTTCATTCTCGAACAGGGTGATGTCGACCTGCTGGATACGGCGACCGCCGAATTCAAAAAAGACATGCATGACTCGGGCGCCATCTTCCTGGACAAAGGAGAACCGCTGAAGGTAGGTCAAAAGCTGGTGCAAAAAGACCTGGCCAGGACGCTGCGGGAAATCTCCAGCAAAGGCACCGATGGCTTCTATAAAGGCTGGGTGGCGAACTCCATTGTGTCTTCAAGCTACGCCGGTAGAGGCCTGATTACTCAGGCAGACCTGGATAAATACCAGACCCGTGAACTCGCGCCGATTGAGTGCGATTACCGCGGCTATCACGTGGTCTCGGCGCCGCCTCCAAGCTCGGGCGGGGTCGTCATCTGCGAGATCATGAACATCCTCGAAGGCTATCCAATGCCGGATCTGGGTTTCCGCTCAGCCCAAGGCATGCAGTATCAGATCGAAGCCATGCGTCATGCGTATGTCGATCGCAACAGCTATTTGGGTGACCCGGATTTCGTCAAGAACCCGGTGGCTCATTTGCTCGATAAAGACTACGCAGCGAAAATTCGGGCCGCCATCGACCCGCACAAAGCCGGTGTTTCCCGGGACATCAAGCCTGGCGTTGCGCCGCACGAAGGCAACAACACCACTCACTATTCCATCGTGGACAAGTGGGGCAACGCCGTCTCGGTGACCTACACGCTGAACGACTGGTTTGGGGCCGGGGTGATGGCCAGCCGGACCGGGGTCATGCTGAACGACGAAATGGACGATTTCACTTCCAAGATCGGTGTTCCCAACATGTACGGTCTGGTGCAGGGAGAAGCCAACGCCATTGCCCCAGGGAAAACCCCGCTGTCTTCGATGAGCCCAACCATTGTCACCAAAGACGGCAAAACGGTCATGGTGGTCGGTACGCCGGGCGGCAGCCGGATTATCACGGCGACGCTGGAAACAATGCTCAACGTGATCGACTACGGGATGAACATTCAGGAAGCCGTCGATGCCCCCCGGTTCCATCAGCAGTGGTTGCCTGAAACAACCAACCTGGAGAAATTCGCGATCAGCCCGGACACCCAGAAGATCCTCGAAAGTTGGGGGCAGAAATTTGCCGGCGCACAGCCCTCTAACCACTTGGCTGCAATTTTAGTCGGAGCGCCTTCCCTTGGCGGCAAACCGGTGGGTGACAATCGCTTCTATGGCGCAAATGACCCGCGTCGTAATACCGGGCTTTCTCTCGGTTATTGAGTCCGTGAGCGAAGCCCTGGTGCAGGGCTTCGCTATTGGCGCCTTTTACGGGGTGAAGGTTAAAACCGTCCCGGATGACCACTGATAGAAAAACCTACCTAGTGATAGATAATCGTTGACAGGGGTATGTGACGCTCTCTAGTATCTATCACTCGATAGGTAGACAACAACTGGTGCTCACATGAAGATTTATGATATCCCTGGCTTCCCTAGTCCTTTGCGTATCCGTGTTGTCTTGGCCGAAAAAGGTCTGGCTTCGCAGGTCGAATTCATCAACATCGATCTGCCGGGCGCTGAACATAAGCAGCCGGCTTTCTTGGCGATGAATCCGGCCGGTACTGTCCCAGTACTTGAACTTGACGACGGTTTCTACCTGTCGGAATGCACCGCCATCACTGAATACCTCGACAACCTGGATGGCAAGCCAACGCTCACCGGCACCACGCCGAAAGAGAAGGGTATCATTCACATGATGCAGAAGCGCGCGGATGACCAACTCATCGACGCCATCGGCATCTACTTCCATCACGCCACCGACGGCCTTGGCGCTGGTTTAAAACCGTACAAAAGTCCTGAGTGGACTGATCGCACTGTCTGGGGCGAAATGCACCGTGACAAGGCCATCAAAGGCATGAAGTACTTTGATTCGGTGCTGAAAACCCAGCCCTACGTGGCTGGCGAACAGTTCTCCATGGCGGACATCACTGTCTGGGCGGGCTTGATCTTCGCCGGTTACGCGCAGATCAAAGTGCCGGAAGAATGCACGGCCCTGATCGCCTGGAATGCCAAAGTCGGCGAACGTCCAAGCGTGAAAACCCCTGCCTGAAACTGACTGAATTTCTCAGCGCCCCGGCCGATCACATCGGCCGGGGCGTCTGCGTTGGGTCCTCGGTAAATTCCAGCGACGTGTAGAACCAGTTGCGGTGTTATGTGGCTTTGGCGCGGCGACTCCGCCGTTGCTCAGGTCATGGCGGCCAGCAGTAACGGCAGTGCTGGGGATGGCGAGCATTTCGCTAGGGTTGTTGATTCTTCTGCTGTCGTTGGCGACGCACTCGGTTGAGCTGTTTTTCATTGGCGCAGCGATAGCCGGCATAGGATCGGGCGCCGCATTCTCAGCGCTGGTGCAAACCCTCGCGCCATTGGCGGATGAGCACGAGCGCGCCGAGCTGTTCGCGGCGATCTTCGTGGCCTCGTATTTGTCGTTGAGCCTTGCGCCGGTTGTGGCGGGGTTTTTGATTGCGCCGTTTGGCCTTCTGCAAACCGCGCAGGGGTATCTTGCCGTGCTGTTGGTAGTTTCGGTGCTGGCGACCTGGACCCATTGGCGGGCATTGCGACGGCCTGCTGCGGTGATTTAAGCAAAAAAAATCACGCGGGGTTGAACCCGCGTGATTTTTGTTTCGCGAAGATCAGTCCACCGCGCCAAGGCGTGCGACCGTCTCTTGGGTGGTCCACAACGCATTGGCGAGGAAACGGAAGTTGATCAGTGCGGCCAGATAGCCGTCGCCATCGGGAATAATCGGCGCGGCGGTGGCGTCACGTACGACGGCCACTTCGAAGCCTTGCTCCAGCAACTCACGCAGGTGAGATTCAACGCAAAGATTCGCCGCCATGCCCGCCAGAATGATCTGCGACACACCGTGTTTGCGCAGCTGCAGGGCCAGGTCGTTACTCTCCGGCCCGTAGACTTTGTGTGGTGACGCAATGATGGTTTTGCCGTCAAGAATGTACTGCTTGTACTCAGGCAGGGTCAGCACCAGAGTTTTCGAAGCCTTCCAGGGTCAATGGACCCTTGCGGTCGAACATGCCGATGTCGTGCATCACATGTTCCAGTGGGCCGCCGAAGTGCCAGCCGTGGTCACATGGATAATAGTAGTGCGCAGACACGGCGACAGTAATCCCGGCCTGTTTTGCGGCGGCGAACAATTGGCCGATGTGCTTGACCGTATCGTTCTCAGTCACGCTCTTGCCCACCAACGCCCAGCTCACGCCTTCGGGGCTGAGGAAGTCGTTTTGCGGATCAATGATCACCAACGCGGTTTTGCTCAGGTCGAGCTTCATGACCGAGCCCGGCAGCGCAGGTGTGTCCGTGTCGGCGTAAGGGTTTGCAGAGGGACGGGTTGTCTCGGGGCTCATGGTAAAAGGCCTCCAACGGCTAAGGGTTCATTCCCGCCTGGGCATTCCGGTCGACCGGTGTATTGTGCCCAGCGAAGACTTCATCCTAGGCCGAAATTTTTTGCGCTTTTCCCTGGGCGTACGCAACCTTTGACCGGTTATCCCCAATGGACATTCTTTCCGAGTTTTTTGAGCGAACCCACCTGCAAGGGCGGCTGTTTTTTGCTGGCCGGGTGGACGGCACGCTGGTGTTGGACAAACCGCCTGGCATGGCGTTTGTCCATGTGATTGAAAATGGTGGCATCGATCTGGTCAGACCCGGCGTGCCGAAGATCGCCATCGATGAACCCAGCGTGTTGTTTTGTCCGAGCAGTTGCCAATATCAGCTGCGTTCAACGGCTTCGCCAGGGGCCGATATCATTTGCGCGTCGTTTCAGTTTGGCCAGCAAGCGCGCTACGTTTTGCCGCTGGGATTGACCGAAACCCTGGTCTTTCCGTTGGAAGCTTTTGAGCACATTGTCCCCGCCATTTCATCGCTGACCAGAGAATTTCGCGATGACGCACCGGGCAGGGGTAAAGCACTGAATCTGTTATTCGAATACGTGTTTATTTTGCTGGTGCGCCAAGCGGTGCAACAAAAGAAAATCACCAGCGGTTTGCTGTTCGCCCTGCAAGATGGACGCCTCGGGGAGGTATTGCGCACCATTCATCGCGAGCCGGAAGCCGACTGGAGCGTGGAACAACTGGCGGCGTTGGCGAACATGTCGCGGTCGAAGTTTTCCGCCTATTTTTCGAGAATCATGAACGTGTCGCCCATCGTCTACCTGACCCATTGGCGCATGCGGGTAGCGCAAGACATGCTCCGCGACGGGGTTCAGATCAAAATCATTGCCGCCTCAGTGGGCTACAGCTCCCAGGCCTCGTTTTCGCGGACCTTCATGAGCATCATCGGCGTGCCGCCAGCAGAATGGATAAAGCGCGTTAACCAACAGACGCACGACGATGACCGCGCCGCTTCGCATCGTATGGACGGGGCCACTCTGGAGCCAACTTGTCGGTGAAGGTTTGATGCGGTATGTCGCGCACGCCGCTTCGCGAACAAGTTTGCTCCTACAGATTTTGAACAAGAACGTCCTACTCACCCCGAATGTATTGTTCCAACTGCCGAATCAAATCAGCCTGTTCGGCAATGGCTTCTTTCACCAAGTCACCAATCGACAACAACCCCATCAGTTGCCCGTCTTTGACCACCGGCAAATGGCGCAGATGGCTGTCGGTCATGATGCTCATGCATTTTTCGACGCTTTCGCTGGGGCTCACCGTGATAATGCGCTCGCTCATGATGGTGCTAACCAGTGTGTCCGCAGACGAGCGGCCCTTCAGCGCGACCTTGCGCGCATAGTCTCGCTCGCTGATGACCCCAATCACGTGGCCATTCTCGACGACCGGCAACGCGCCGACGTTTTTCTCTGCCATCAGGCTAAGCGCCGTCAATACTGTCTGGTCGGGAGCGATGGTATGGACCTGCCGGTGGTCATCGGCTTTTGTATTGAGTAGTTGTGCGACGGTCTTCATTAGGGTCTCTCCAGGCAGGATTCTAAGGGGCGAGCGCGAATCGCCCTAATTGCCCCTACAGAGTCGTAGAGTATGGCCAATTGGGCAAGGTCGAAACGAATGCATAGGGGATAGAAAAATCTGATTGGACGTTTATATGGCAGTCGGATGTCGTTCTGACTTTCAAATGCCTAGCGACGCTCGATGCTAGACAAATGACGGGCCTTAAGGTTTATTGGCGCGATCCCCGAATCGGCCCAACGCTCGCTGGAAGGAACTGAACCTTGTCTGCTCGCTCATCAGTGTTTAACGGTCATTACAATGGGTTTCTATTCGACATGGACGGCACCCTGATTAATTCCATCGCGGCGGCCGAACGTATTTGGGCGACGTGGGCGAGGGCGCACGGAGTTGAAGTCGATACCTTCCTGCCGACCATACACGGTGCGCGCGCTGTCGATACGATCAAGCGATTGGGGCTTGTCGGGGTAGATCCAGAACTCGAGGCGCTGGCCATTACTGAAGCTGAAATAGCTGACCTCGCCGGAATTGTCGAAGTGGCCGGCGCTGCTGCGTTTGTTAAATCGCTTCCGGCAAACAAATGGGCCATCGTCACCTCGGCGCCAAAAGAGTTGGCCATCCGGCGCCTGGAGGTCGCGGGAATTCCCCTTCCTGCTGTGTTCATAACCTCCGAAGACGTCAGCCATGGCAAACCGAACCCCGATTGCTACCTACTGGCGGCGCAACAGTTGGGGGTGAACGCGTCTGATTGTTTGGTCTTCGAAGATGCGCCCGTCGGCATTCTTGCGGGCGAAGCGGCGGGCGCCGCTGTGATGGTGGTGACCGCCACCCATGTTGATCCGATGGACACGTCGCACGCGTCGATCATGGATTACCAGCGAACCGTTGTCCGGGTTGACGAAAACGGGGTAATGCGACTTGAGGCGTAAGCCACTTGATCAGCGGCCTTCACATGGCCTTCACCTGTTTTTCACACAGGCGTCCCTAGGATAGAATTGTACGTACCCACATGCTGATTGATCTGCACACACAAGTGCTGTTTACGGAAGGTTGGAGAGTCCTTCCGTATTACTTGTCACGCGATAAGTTTCCATTGCGCGATATCGGATGACACCTATAAATGCCTGGCACTGCATCGCTTAAAAATCCTGCCCCCCCCACTTTTCACGACGCACCCGGCGCTGGACACTGGTCGGATTGGCCATTCTGCTGTTTTGCGCATTAACAGTAATGGGTTTTATTTATTTACCACCGACGCCTTATACGCCCATGACCGGTCTGAATCCGACCCATGTGTCGCTCATTGCAATGGGCGACCAAGGCAGCGGAAACTTCCAGCAGTGGGCCGTCGCCTATGCCATGGAAAAAGTCGCGGAGAAAGATGGCCGACTGGACATGGTGGTGTTGTTGGGCGACAACTTCTACGGCAAGTCGCTGACCGGCACCGCTGACCTGAGCTGGCGGACCAGGTTTGAGAGTGTTTATTGGGGCCGCTGGTTAAGCCACGTGCCGTTTTATGCAGTGCTGGGTAATCACGATTATCCCGACTCGCAACGGGTGGAAATTGAATACAGCCGCCGGCATAAAGGCTCGGGCCGCTGGCAAATGCCCGACCACACCTACACCCGAGACTTCGGCAGCGATGAGGGCCGTCCGCTGGTGCGCATGGTGTTCATCGACACGTCGGTGCCCGACAGTCAACTGTCGGCGCAAATCGCGATTTTAGAGCAGGCGTTTATGCAGCCCGGTCCCGAGCCTATCTGGCGTGTGGTGGCGGCTCATCACCCGGTACGGAATGTGGGAGAGCACAATCAAAACTCCCTTTTGGTAACCGAGTTGCTGCCGGTTCTCAAGCGTCTTAAAGTGGACCTTTATTTGTCCGGGCATGACCACAACCAACAACTGATCCTCAATGAAGGCGAGCCGGCCTGGGTCATCTCCGGTGGCGGCGGAAAAACGCTGTCTGCGATATCGGCGAAACATTCCCCGGTCAATTTTGCTAAGTCTGAAGCTGGTTTCGCCAAACTCGACTTCACCTCTACCCAACTTAAACTGGCCTACTACACCGAAAGCTCAGGCGCGGCTGCGCGCTATGAATGGAATCGGGCGTGCCCCTGGATGGCGAAAGGTTGCCTTGTGGGGTCAATGATGTCGCCTTGATCTGTCTACTCTGCGTTACGCTTGCCGCCTTTCCGTCGCTGATTACCCTTGTGAGTCGCACACGCTTATGTCAACTCGTCCCGTCTTCCTGTTGTTCGTACTCGGTTGTCTATTGTTCTTCGTCGGATTGGGTAACCACCAATTGCAAGGTTCCACTGAGCCCCGCGTGGCTGGGATCGCCATGGAGATGCACTTGGATAACGACTGGGTGACGCCCAAGCTCAACGGCCAACCCTTTCTGGAAAAACCACCCTTGAGTTTATGGCTGGACGCGGGCGCCATAAGGGTATTTGGCGCGAACACTTGGTCAGTCAGGTTGGCCTCTGCGCTGGCCGGGTTGTTGAGCATGCTGACGCTATATGGTGCCCTGCGTAAATTGGGACGTCCGGTGATGATCGCGGTCGCAGCAGCGGTGTTCCTGGCGACTACGGCCAGTTACTGGAGCAACGTTCGGCAGGTCGGGGAAGATTCGTTACTCTCGTTGGGCGTAACCTTGGCGCTGCTGGGGTTCTTTCTCGCCAGCCAGCATTGGGTGTTGCAGCGTCGTCGTTCGGTCGGGCTCTGGTCGATGTTTGCCCTGGGTATCGTCATCGCCACCCTGAGTAAAGGCGTGCTGGGGTTGGCACTGCCGGGGGCGGTGATTTTTGCGTTTCTGATTGCGCAAAGCCTGATCGAAAAACGCTTTGTGCTAGCCGATTGGGTGTGGCCGGCGGCGCTGACCTTGGTCGCTTTGCTGCCATTGGCAGTGTGGCTCGGGTTTCTGTATCAGGCAGGCGGTGGGTCCGCGATTAACGAGGTGCTGTGGGCCAACAGCGTAGGGCGTTTCAGCGGTGGCTTCTCAGAGGCCGGGCATTTCGAGCCGTTTTACTATTACCTGGCGAAGTTGCCGCAGGCGTTTTTACCTTGGAATATTCTGGTTTATGTCGGCCTGTGGCATTTTTGCAAAAAACTGCGCGCCAGTCCGTACCTACTTTTTTTCAGCCTGTGGTTGTTGGCGCAACTGACCTTGTTGACGCTTGCGTCCAGCAAACGCATGGTCTACCTGATGTCGATGACCCCGGCTGCTGCGGTCATCGCCGCCGAGTACGGGGCGCTGCTGCTGGAGCGCCTGCGTGAGCGATCAGCCACGTCGGTGTGGGCGCAGAGGCTCGTTCGTCACCAACGAGCATCGATCTTCGGTGTGGTGGGCCTGTTCGTAATCAGCTACTTGGCGGTGGCGATCTGGGTCATTCCGAGGGAAGACCGCCAACAAGCTTTTACCCCGCTTACCGAACAGATTCGCGCGTTACAGCAAAACGGCCAACGGGTTGTGTTGTTCACGCCCAGCGAACGACTCGCCGGAGCGGGAGTGTTCTACACCCAAAGCTTGTTGGTGGCCCTTCAATCCGAGGAACAGCTAAACAGCTTCCTCAGTGAATCGCCCACCAACGTTGCGGTGATGGAGCGTCAGACTGACCCGGTCGCGCCACTCAAAGTCTTGAAGAAAATCATTGTGGGCGACCGAGCGTATTACTTTATGGAGATGTGATTGGGTTCAGTTTGCGTGTAGAGCAAGATCACCTCGCTGCCACGGTCATACCGCGTTGCGTCAGTGGGCAACTGTTCAAGCTCACGCCGTTCATCGTCACTCTTGACCCGCATCACCACGCCCACCGACCCCTCACGGCGTGCCTGGGCCAGCCATTGCTGAACATTGGCGGTCTTGACGGTTCGGTCCGTGACGTCCGGGTAGGCGAGCCCATATTTGGCCTCGCCTACGGTGTTGTAGAGGGTTACTTCAGGGTTCGCTGTCTTCCACGCCAGTGCCGACGCAACCGCCAGATCGTTGCTCATCAATGCATGGCTTTGGCGAAGTGCCTGGGCATGCTCGGCTATAAACCTGCCAGGCGTCTTGTTTTCGACTACGTTGTCCGGCAACGCCGCAGGCAATAGCGCCACCATCAGCCACATACCCAAGGCCGGGGCGAGGTAGAACATCTGCGGTTTGCTGAGCTGCAACGCATTGGCCAAAATCCAACTTGCCAGGGCGACGATCAACAAGGCCATATGCAGCGGTTCATGGTCGAAGATGGGATGCTTGATTTGCAGGTAAATCACCGCCATCAGTCCAACGGCGCCGGCCACGATATTGAAGGCGGCATTACTGCGGATGGCCAAGGTCTTGGCCTGTTCGAGCCGATTGATCAACGCATCGCCTAGCAACAGCGCCAATGGCAACATGCACGGAAGTATGTAGGGGGGAAGTTTGCCTTTGCTCAGGCTAAAAAAAGCCAGCGGCAGGCACAGCCACAGCAGCAGAAAAGCAGTGTTCTGTTGTTTGCGGTTTTGCCAGGCATGCTTCAACGCAGTTGGCAACAACAGCGCCCACGGCACGCTGGAGCCGATCAGCAACGGCAAATAGAACCACCAGGGCTCAGCATGCTGTGCGTCATCGCCGGCGAAACGGCGAATGTGTTCATGCCAGAAAAAGAATCGCCAAAAGTCGGGCTCGCGCACCTGAATGGTCAATACCCACGGCAGCGAGATCAAGGTGGCAACCAGCACTGCGATACCGCCGTACCGCACCAGTTCTTTGAAGCGCCGCTGCCAGATCATGTAGGGCAGGGCGATGAGTACCGGCAACAACAGCGCAAGAAACCCCTTGGTCATGAAACCCATGCCACAGGCCAATCCCAAAACGGCCCACGCGATGACTTTTGCTCGGTGTGTCGTACTGTCGACGGCATACCACAGCGCAACGATGCTCAGGTTGACCCATAAGGTAAATTGCGGATCGAGGTTGGCATAGCCAGCCTGGCCGATGATCAGGCCAAAACTCATGTAAACCGTCGCACACGCCAGGCTTCTGCGCGGCGAATTCCACAATCGCCGGGCGATCAGGTAGGCGAGCACAGTGCTCAGTCCCAAGCTCAGCGCCGAAGCAATGCGAACGCCGAACAGGTTGTCGCCAAACAGGGCTTGGCCGAGGGCAATCATCCAGTAGCCAAGCGCAGGCTTTTCGAAGTAACGCAGGCCCATCAAATGAGGGGCGGCCCACTTACCGGTTAGCAGCATCTCCTGACTGACCTGCGCGTAGCGGGTTTCGTCTGGAACCCAGAGGCCATGAGTGGTTAGGGGCAGCAAATAAAAAATAACAAAGGCCAGTAACAAAAACAGCAGGGCCCAAGGTTTCGCCATAAGGTTTGGCATTCGTCGTGCTCAATAGTGATCAATGGAGACTTACGGTTTCTTGTCCAGGGTCGATGCCCAGTCCTGGTAGTTAATGAAACCCAGCACTTTCGGGCGGCCGTCAGCGCCAATGGAAACAAGGAACGTGCTGGCGTATTCGCTGGTTTTGGCATGGGGAAATCCCAGCTCTTTTTCCAAGGCACTCATGCACCCACTGTGGGTGACTAACACCATGTTGCGATGAGCGGTCTTGTGGGTCAGTACGTTGTCGAGCATGGCGTGCTCGCAGTTGACCAGCCACTCTTGATTAGGGCTGGCTTTGCCAAACATGGCGAACGAGGTTTGCGCGGTACGATGAAGGGGGCTGCTCATGACGTCGGTGTTACTCATGCCCAGTCTGTTGAACGCCTTGCCCACTAGAACCGCGGTGTCGCTGCCTGCCTGGGTGATACCGTCTGCCGGACCCAGGCACGGATTGCTCGACCGATCACAGCGTTCGGCGTGCCGCACGAGGGCAACAATGTCACCTTGTTGCCAGTGGCTATAGACACCTGCAGTGATCATGTTTTCGTGTTTGCCCAAGTCTGTCAGCGACTTTGGCCACCATACAAACCCCATGACTAACACGATGCAAAGCACCAGCACTGTTGCGAACACAGCTTTTTTAAGGGTGTTCGCGTTTGGCGTTTTTAATGACGGTGTTGAAACGTCAGTTGAGGTTTTCACCTGCTTAGTGCTCCGAGATGACGAATTTTCGATGCGCGATTCCCGCAACCTTAAAAGCTTGCTAGTCAGCTTTAAGAGGAAGTGGTGTGCAATCGTTATACAGTTGATAGTAAGGGAGGGGGCGTAGTTTGACGGTAAAAAAGATGTGAAAATTTAGCGAAGACCGATCAGTCAGCCAAGCATCTATTGGGTTAATGGCTGCAGACAAGATGAAAAAAAGCCGACGCCACGGGTTTATTAGTGGCGTCGGCATTCTAGGTATTACTGAGCGGTGTTACCGGGTACCCAGTTCAGCAAACGCTGCTTGTAGTCGTAGCTGGCGCCCTGGTAATAGCTGATGGCGCGAATAATCAATGGGTCGGTGTCGTTAACCCGTGACTCACGGCTCTCACCCAGTGCCTGGTCATGACGGCGCAGCAATTTTTGCGGGCTGAGAATGGCCAGGTTGGTGCCGTCGAACAACCCCAAGTGCTGATAGTTACCCACCAGTACGCGAGGGGGCAGCGGATTGTCCTGTAACAAGTTACGGCCAAAAAACGTTGACTGATAACTCTGGTTTAACAGTCCAAGCAGCGTCGGAGCCAAGTCGATCTGGCTCGCCAGTTGGGATGACTCCCGCGCTTCAATCAGGGTCGGCGCATAGATAAACAACGGAATTTGATAGTTGGTAATCGGCAAGTCTTCTCGGCCTGCGCTCCCCGCCGTGTGGTCGGCCACAAACACAAAGATCGTGTTGCTGAACCAAGGTTTCTGTCGTGCGTCGTTGAGGAATTTACCGATGGCCCAATCCGTGTACTTCACCGAACCGTTGCGGCCATCACCCGATTTAATGTCGATCCGACCTTCGGGGTAGGTGTAAGGACGGTGGTTTGAAGTGGTCATCAATTGTAAGAAAAACGGTGTGTGTTTGGCGAAGACGGCATCCGCCTCATTCAGTGATTGCTGGAAAAGATCTTCGTCGGCAATGCCCCAGGCATTTTTGAAGTGGATGTCTGCTTCCTTGATGCTGCTCTGGTCAACAATGCGATAACCGTTGCCGCTAAAAAAAGCGTTCATATTGTCGAAGTAACCACGGCCTCCATACATGAACACGCTGTCGTATCCCACGGCGTTCAATTGTTGGCCCAGGCTACCGTAACCACTTTCACGACCAATACGCTTGACGATTGAGCGCCCCGGCGTCGGCGGAATCGACAAGGTGATGGCCTCCAACCCGCGATCCGTGCGAGTGCCGGTGGCGTAGAAGTTGTTGAAGTAAAGGCTGTGCTTGCGCAGTTCGTCGAGATTGGGGGTCAAGTTGTGTGGGTCGCCGTTGCTGCCCATGTACTTGGCGCTAAGGCTTTCGATGGTGACCAAGATAATGTTTGGGGTCCGGGGTGTGCCGGGGTTCGCAATGTTGCGACGAACGTCCTGCGGGTCTTTGCCGACGAACGTGGCATTGGGCTCGGCCAATTCCGCACGCAATTGATGGGCGACTTCTTCGTTCGGCAGGCTGGCAAAGAACTGCTTGTAATCGAGTTCGTTATTCCTGAACGCCGCGAAGAACTGAAACGGTCCGTTAGTGCCCAACTCATGCTGGTACGCGTTGCCACCTTCTCCCCGTGGGGTTTCTTGATCGATGAACTGCATGTCCAGCCCGGCGAGTACCAGCAATACGGCAAAGCTGATCAGTCGCAGCCGTGCTTTGGGCAAGGGCGCATTTACCGCAGACTTGACCGGCTTGTACAGCACAACACTCAGGCCGATGGCGGCCACGGCCAAAATGCCCAGCAAGGCTCCAATAGGGTAAGACTCAAGGATGTTGTTCAGTACTTCTTTGGAATAGACCAGATAGTCCACGGCGATGAAGTTGAAGCGCACGCCGAACTCATCCCAGAACAACCATTCAGCGACGGACACAAACAGCATGATGAAAATACTGACCGTCATGACCCCGTGCAAAAACCAACGGTGGCCGCGCGTGCGCCAAAGGGCTGGCGGGCAGAACAGCACGTAGAAGGCCAAGGGCAACGCGGCGTATATCAGGAACGCTATGTCATAAATAGCGCCGATCCCGAAAATGGACAAAAACCCATGGCCTGCTTCGTGTAAATGCGTGGCCAAGAGCACAGCGCGGGTGATTAAAAAAATCGCGAACCAGGTACCGGTCAATAAAAGTAGATAGCGAACGGGCGCTGTTTGAGGAGCACGCATTATTATTTCCTTACGCATGGCGTTGATGGTGTGCAACGTCAGGGGTGTTTCGAATAAGCAATTCGAAGGGGACGTTTTATGGGTGCAGCGTCAGCTTGATGTAATTCGATGACATAAAAAGGGTGGTGCGGAGTGGATAGAAATCAGCCTAACGATTTCTTGCGAACGTCCATCGTCAATCAACAAGCCATTTGGCCCAGTAAATTGTCAGGAGATACTCGGACTAGAGCCTTCACGCGGAATATGCGAATGAAAAAGACAGCCCAGCTATTAATCGTGCGCGCAACTATCCCTTAGTCTTTGTCAAAAATATGTAGAGAGCAAGTGAAAAAAACGGCGTGAGCGAAACGCGTTAACGACTGGCGCTCCTCAATACGATCTGACACCCCGGTTCAGCGTCACACACTTCCAAGGTCATATCGTGCAGGCGGGCCACGGCCGCCACCATGCTCAGCCCCAAACCATTGCCCGGCGTATGTCGGCTGGATTCAGAACGGTACAACCGTCGAAAAACGGCTTCGCGTTCGATTTCCGGAATGCCGGGACCGTTGTCGCTGACCATCAAGCACGGACCGTCCGCGCCACCGGCCACCGTGACCCGAATGCGGCTGTTGTCCGGTGAAAACTTGATGGCGTTGTCCAACAAATTACACGCCGCATCGAACAGCAGTTGCGCGTCCCCCGCCAGAATCGCAGGCGTCGGCGCGGGCTCGAAGGTCAGGGTCATGCCACGCTCTTCGGCCAAAGGCTCAAAGAACTCGGCTGCATCAGCACCGATGCGGTTTAGATCGACCTCGGCGAAACTACTGCGGCGTGCGCTGTCTTCAATTTCAGAAATTCGCAGCAACGCGCGGAAGGTCAGCAGCAAGCCTCGAGCCTCGTTAAGTGCCGAGTCCACGGTCAGGGCGTAATCTTCTTCCAGCAGGCCGCGTCGTTGTGCGCGTTCCAGGCCCGCAATCAGCCGGGTCAGGGGCGTGCGCAGGTCATGGGCGATGTCATCGCAGACACCCTTGACCTCGCTCATGAGTCGTTCAAGTTCGTCCAGCATGCCGTTGACCACATTGGCCAGACGGTCGATGTCGTCGCGATTGCCCCGTGTCGGCAAGCGTCGGCTGAGGTCGCCTTCGACGATCTGTTTGATCGAGGTGCTCAAGGTGTCGAGCCTGCGTCGGGCCAAATACCCCAGTCCTATTGAGCCGATCAAACCCACCACCAGTAACAGGCAGCCACCGGACACCAGCGCATTGACCAGCAACTCGTCGAACTCATGAATGTCATGCATGTCCTGAGCGACCAGCAACGTATTGCCGTCGTCCAGTTTGTGCACCATGAAGCGGATGGGGCGCGTGCGGCCGTTGGGATTTTCCCAGCGAAATTCGTCAGGCTGGTCGTAGGCTTTGAACGCGGGCAGTGTGTCGATGGGGCCAACGATGAGCTTGCCATGCTCATCGAACAGCGAGTGGGGGAGCCGCCCGTCAACGTCCTGCAGGTCGTGTTTGCGGATTTCCTGCTCGCGCAATTCGGGTGTCTGGTGACTGCGATTATCAACCTGACGTTGCAGGGCAGTGTCCGCTTCGGCCTTGAGATAAACCGCTGTTTGCCAATAGATATAGCCAAACAGCGCGAGGAACGAAAAGCCGAATAAGCCGAGGAACATCAGCCCAGTGCGAAAGCTGATGGTGCGTGGGATTTCACTCAGGTGAACGGAGAACATAGCCGGCTCCACGTACGGTGTGAATCATCGGGTCTTCGCCCTCGCCATCGACTTTGCGACGCAAACGACCGATGTGCACTTCGATGACATTGGTGCGTTCGTCGTAACTGTAATTCCACACCGCCTCGAACAGCATGGTGCGGGTGATGACCTGGCCGGCGTGACGCATCAGGTGTTCAAGCAACGCATACTCGCGCGGCAGCAGGTCGATGGTTCGCTCGCCACGCCGTACGGTGCGGGCTAACAGGTCGACGTCAAGCTGACCGACCTTCAACCGGCTTTCCCGTTCCTGGCTTGGCGGCGAGACCCGACGGCGGATCAGCGCATCGAGGCGCGCGGTGAGTTCGATGAACTCGAAAGGCTTGGTCAGGTAATCATCGCCGCCCGCCCGCAACCCTCTCACACGTTCATCGAGCGCGCTCAAGGCGCTCAAGATCAACACCGGTGTGGCAATGCCAGCGGCGCGCAAGGCGGTTAGCACGCCCAGCCCATCCACCGCGCCAGGCAACATTCGGTCCAGCACAATGATGTCGAAATCGCCGCTAAACGCGTTCATTAGTCCGTCACGACCGTTGTCAACGCAGGTCACCTCGAAACCGTGGTCTTGCAGCGCGGCTTTGATTTCATTGGCAGTGGGCGCGTCATCCTCGACGATGAGTACGTGGGTCATGGGGCGATGCCGTCCTCGATGAATGAGAGCCAAGGACCGGGTACAGTCCTCGTCAGTGGTGGCATAGTGTGCCAATGCGCAGTGAACGGGAAGTTCGCGCCAACATGAACAAAAGTTTAGCTGCAGTTCCATCGAGGTTATTTTGCGGATACTGGTAATTGAGGATGACGCCCGCACCGCCGCGTATTTGGTGCGGGGTTTGAACGAGAGTGGGCACGTTGCCGATGCCGCCGACGAAGGGCACAGCGGCTTGGCCATGGCGCTCGAAGGTATTTATGACGCCTTGATCGTTGATCGGCGTCTGCCAGGCATGGATGGTTTGGTGCTGGTGCGCACGTTACGTGATCGGGGTCTGCGTACACCGATTTTGATGCTCAGCGCGCTGGCCTCGACGCAACACCGGGTCGAAGGTTTGTGTGCCGGATGCGACGATTACGTGACCAAGCCTTACGCCTTCGTTGAGGTGTTGGCGCGGCTTGATGCGTTGCTGCGAACGGCTGATCAGCCTGCCGGGAACTCACAAGTCGTGACCGTTGGCGAGGTGCAACTTGACTGCGCCATACGCTCGGTGACGCGACAGGGGCGGGTGGTGGTTCTGCAACACCGGGAGTCATTGATACTGGCCAAACTCATGCGCCATGCCGGCCAAGTGGTGACCCGTGACATGCTGTTGGAAAGTGCTTGGGACTACGCGTTTGACCCCAATGACAACGTTATCGATAAACATATTCACCGCCTGCGTCGCAAGCTGGACGAAGGCTTCGACCGCTCCCTGATTCGGACAGTGGCGGGGGCGGGGTATGTGTTTGAGTCGAGTGATGAGTGAGCACATCAAACACCGCATAACCGTTGAATGAACGATACCTAAATTGTATGAGCGCGCTTGCCCGCGATTCCGCGCGAAGCGCTCCCAACAGGTCGCCCCTGTTCCAACGGGAAGAACTGAGCTGCCTGTTTTTACGACTGCTGCGCAGCTGATCGCTGGCAAGCGCGCTTCTAAGGATGTCCTGTGTTTTCTGCGCGGCCACTAGCCTCCCAGGCTTATTAAACAATTGTTTAAGTCCAGAGGACCGCAGTGAGAGTCGCGGCTGGTTATCTTCCAACCTTTCGTGGGACGTCCCACTGGGTTATGGGAATGGGCAGCACATGTCAGGCGCATCACTACCGTCAAGAGTTGTAAAGCGTTTAGCGCCAGGGCGAGCTTATAGATCACTGGCGTTCGTCGCAGGGCTATTGCTCGCGGGCTGTTCGTTAGTGCCTTCCTACAATCAGCCTGAAGTGCCAGTCGCTCCAGCGTGGGACGGCGCGCAAGGGGTATCGGCAGCGTCAGGTGGCCCTTGGTGGGAAGAGTTTCACAGCGACGAACTCAACGGCTTGGTCGCTAAAGGGCTGGCGGACAATTACACGCTTAAGGCAGCGGTGAGTCGGATCGATGAAGCGCAAGCCTTGGCCCAGGTGACCGGCGCCGCGCAATACCCATTGCTGTCGCTGGGCGGCAGCTTTCAGCGCCAGAACGACTACGGCACCACGCAAAAGCGCAGTGTGTTTGCCGACGCTTCCTACGAGGTGGATTTTTGGGGCAAGCAACGCGCCGCCGCCGATTCCTCCACGGCATTGGCCCACGCCAGTGCGTTCGATGCCCAAACGTTGCGCATGACCCTCGGGGCGACCATCGCCAACACCTATTTTCAGGTGTTGTCACTGGATGACCGACTGCGTCTGGCTCAATCGATTGCCGGCGATGCGCAACAGGTGCTTGACTTGGTGAACGTCCAAGCGGCCCAAGGCGCCGTTTCCAACTTGGAAGTTGCGCAGCAGCGTAACGCGCTCCAGACCTTCCAGGCCGCAGTCCCACCGCTGCGCCAACAGAGAGACATGGCGCTGTATCAGCTTGCGGTTTTAGTCGGGGTTGCGCCTCAGGGTTTCAAGGTTAACCAAGAGGGTCTCAACGATTTGGCCGTGCCGATTCCTCGCGCCGGTCTGCCGATCGGGCTGTTGCGTCAGCGCCCAGATATTCAGGCGGCGGAAGCACGCTTGAAATCAGCCAACTTTGATGTCGGCGTCGCACGGGCCGCGTTTTTACCCAACCTATCTCTTGACCTTCAAGGCGGTATCGACACCCTGACCGGCAGCAATATCTGGAGCATGCTCGGCACCTTGGGCCAGCCGGTGTTTGCTGGCGGACAGCTAAACGGCCAATTGCACTTCGACCAGGCCCACGTCCAGGAATTAACCGCCAGCTATCGCGAGTCGGTGATCGAGGCCCTGCAGGACGTACAAACCCAACTGAGCGCCGCGCACCAACTCGACCAGAGTTACACCTTGAATGCGGCGGCCGTGACCTCCGCCCGTGAGGCCGCACGATTGGCGCAAGTACGCTACCGGCTGGGCTCAACTGATTTTCAAACCTTGCTGATCGTCGAACGCACCCAATACCAAGCCGAAGACACGTTGCTGCAAGTACGACTTCAACACCTGCAAGCTGCGGTTGGCTTGTTCCGGGCATTGGGCGGTGATTTCAGCCCCGCCAGCGTTGCCAGCAACGTCCTGCCATCCACATCTTCTTCCTCTCTTCAGGCCTCCCGCCCATGACTTCGATGCAACCTGTTTCTTCTCGTCGTCGATTTCGACTCATTGCACTGGTCGTCGCGGTAATCATCGCGGTGCTGGTGCGCCAATTCTGGCCGGGCCGGGTGCACGTTGTGCCGAGCGTGGCCGCTGATGCAGCGGTTCCGGTCACCCAGCAACAGGTGCAGCAACAAGACTTGCCAATCTGGCTGGATGCCATTGGTAATGTCCAGGCGCTCAACACCGTCAACGTACGTGTGCGGGTCGATGGTGAATTGCAGAAAGTGCTGTTCAACGAAGGCCAAATGGTCAAGGCTGGCGACGAACTCGCGAAAATTGACCCACGGGTTTATCAGGCTCAAGTGGCGCAAGCGCAGGCGATGGTCGCCAAAGACCAGGCACAGGTTGCCGATCTGCGTGTCAATCTGGACCGAGCCAGTAAGCTGGCCGCCGCGAAGGCCGGGCCGACTCAGGATGTCGACACGTTCCGTGCACAGCTGGCGGCGCAACAAGCCACGGTTCAGGCCGACCAAGCTGCGCTGGATAACGCCAAATTACAGTTGAGCTTTACCCAAATCACCGCGCCGCTAACCGGCCGCACTGGCCAGCGTTTGCTTGACGTCGGTTCCATCGCTCACGGCGTTGACGCGACCGGGTTGGTCACCATCACCCAGATGAACCCCATTTCGGTGGCGTTCTCGGTAAACCAGGATGTCCTGGCTGAAATTCTCGAAGAAAACGCCCGTCAGCCCTTGCAAGTCGTTGCAATGAGCCGGGATGGCAAGCAGGAAATCGCCACCGGTAAGCTCAGTTTTATCGACAGCCAAGTCGCTGCGGGCAGCGGCCAGATCCAGTTAAAGGCCGAGTTCAGCAACGATAAGTCGCAACTGTGGCCGGGTGAGTTGGTCAGCGCGCGGGTTCTGCTGCACACCCAGCGCGATGCCACGGTGGTGTCCGTTAATGCGGTGCAACAAGGGCAAAAGGGTTCGTTCGTGTACGTGGTCAACGCCGATCAGCGGGTAGAACCGCGCTTGGTGGATGCCTCTTCGGTGGTCGGCGGGCAGCAATGGATTCGCAAAGGCCTGTCGCCGGGTGAAACCGTGGTGGTCCAGGGGCAGTCAAGAATCGCCTCAGGGGTAAAAGTTTCGGCAGTCCAGACTGACGTGACGTCCCTCCAGCCCCCGGTGAATGCGGAGGCCAGTCGATGAACGCGTTAGCCGGTTTGATTCAACGCCGCGTGGGCCTGTGCCTGTTGGCCATTGGGATCATGTTGCTTGGCGGTTACGCCTACTTCCAATTGCCAGTCGCGCCATTGCCAACGGTGGATTTCCCCACTATTCAGGTCACGGCCAAATTATCCGGTGCCAGCGCTGACACCATGGCGACCTCGGTGGCGACACCCCTGGAGCGGGCGTTTTCAGCGGTACCGCAAGTCACCTCGATGACCTCGACCAGCGCCGCTGGCAAAACCCAGATTGTGTTGCAGTTCGACTTGAACCGCGACATCGATGGCGCAGCGCAAGACGTTCAGACGGCGATTAACACTGCCACCCCGAACCTGCCGAAAACCATGACCAGCACCCCGACCTTCAACAAGGTCAACCCAGCTGAGTTCACGGTCTTGTCGTTGGCCCTGACCTCGCCGACCAAAACCCTGCACCAGCTGGATTTGTACGCCGATAACTACCTCGCACAGCAGCTGTCGCAAATGCCTGGCGTGGGGTTGATCGACTTTCATGGCGAACAAAAACCAGCGGTGCGGGTGCAAATCGACCCTGATGCATTGGCAGCTCGCGGTCTGACCCTGGAAGACGTGCGAAGCATCATCGGTGTCAGCACCCTCGACCAACCCAAGGGCAGCCTGGATGGCGAATACCGCTCGATCACGCTGGGTGCAACCGACCAGTTGCTCGATCCCAAAGGCTATCGCGAACAAGTGGTCGCCTATAAAAACGGCGTGCCAATCAAGCTGGGTGACTTGGGTAAGGTCATTGATGGCGCAGAAGACACGCAACAAGCCGCGGCCATTGAAGGCGAGCCGGGCATCATCGTTGACATCCACAAGCAGCCCGGCTTCAACGTCCTGTCGACCATCGCCGCCATCAAAGCCAGACTGCCAGTATTAACGGCGCAGTTGCCCAAAGACGTTAATGTCCAGGTGGTGGGCGACCGCACGCAAACCATCGAAGCCTCGGTCAACGACGTGCAGTTCACGCTGTTACTGTCGATTGCCTTGGTGGTGGTGGTTATTTTTGTATTCCTGCGCAAAGCCACGGCGACCTTGATTCCAACGCTGACCATTCCGCTGTCACTGGTGGCAACGTTTGCGGTGATGTATGTGCTCGGTTACAGCCTCGATAACCTGTCGATCATGGGCTTGGCGATTGCCGTCGGGTTCGTGGTGGATGACGCCATCGTGGTCATGGAAAACATCGTCCGTCACTTGGAAATGGGCAAAACAAAAATACAGGCCGCAGTAGAAGGGCTGCGGGAAGTGGGCTTCACGATCGTCTCGATGACCATCTCGCTGATCGCTGTGTTCCTGCCGATTCTGTTGATGGGCGGCATTGTTGGCCGGCTGATGCGTGAGTTCGCAGTAACCGTCAGCGTGGCGATTTTGATGTCGTGCATCGTGTCCTTGACGGTTACGCCGATGCTCTGCGCGTGGCTGCTCAAACACCACGAGGAAGAACCTGAGCCGGGGCGTTTTTCACGGATTTGTGAAAACGCGTTCAACAGCATTCACACTGGCTACAGTCGCAGCCTTGATTGGGTGCTGGCCCACCAGCGACTGACCTTGGCCGTGGCAATGGCGACTTTTCTGGCGACCGCCGCACTGTACGTTTACATCCCCAAAGGCTTTTTTCCGCAACAGGACAATGGCTTGATCCAAGGGATCGCCGAGGCCGCACCGGATATCTCGCCCAAAGCCATGCGTGACCAAGTGGCGCTGCTGTCAGATATCGTCGGTGCTGATCCGGCGGTGGCCAAAGTCTACTTCTGGATTGGCCCCAACCCGACCATCAGCCAGGGCAAGGTGATGATTAACCTCAAGCCATTTGCTCAGCGTACGGCCTCTGCGCAACAAGTGATTGCGCGGTTGCAGCCACAGCTGGACAAGATCCCTGGCATCAAGATGTACATGCAGGCCAACCAAGACATTCAGATCGGCGGTCGAGCCAGCAAAACTCAATACCAATACACCCTGCAAGACCCTGACAGTACCGAGTTGGACCATTGGAGCGGCGTGTTACTGGCCAAACTCAAGACCTTGCCGCAGTTGCAACACGTGACGTCCGACCAGCAACGCGCCACCACCCAGGCAACCTTGGTCATCGACCGCGCTACTGCGTCGCGGATGGGCGTCACTGTGCAAGCCATCGACGACGTGCTGTATGACGCGTTCGGTCAACGCCAGATCGCCACCATGTTCACGGCGCTGGACCAGAATCACGTCATCCTGGAACTCGATCCGAAGTGGCAATTGTCGCTAGAAACCCTAGGCCATTTGTACGTGCGCTCGAGCAGTGGCGCGCTAGTGCCGTTAAGTTTGATGACCAACCTCAAGAATGAATTGGTGCCGATCATCATCAACCACCAGGGCATCTTTCCGGCGATTACCCTGTCGTTCGATTTGGCGCCGGGGCATGCGTTAAGCGAAGCGGTCGATGCAATCCAGAAAGCCTCATTGGCGGTGGCGCTGCCGGACAATGTTCGCGGTAGTTTCCAAGGCACGGCCCAAGCGTTTCAGGATTCTCTGAAGTCTCAACCGTGGCTGATTCTCGCGGCCATTTTGACCGTCTACATCGTGTTGGGCGTGCTGTATGAAAGCGCCATCCATCCGCTGACTATCATCTCAACCCTGCCGTCGGCCGGATTTGGCGCGCTGTTGGCGTTGATTATTTGCGGTCAGGACCTGTCGGTGCTGGGGATGATCGGGATTATCTTGTTGATCGGTATCGTCAAGAAGAACGCCATCATGATCGTTGACTTCACCCTGGCGGCGGAAAAGCAGGGAATGTCTCCGGCAGACGCCGTGCGTGAAGGGTGCTTGTTACGATTGCGGCCGATCCTCATGACCTCGTTGGCAGCATTGTTGGGCGCGGTTCCGCTGGCATTGGGGCATGGTGCCGGTTCGGAATTACGCCAGCCGCTGGGCATCGCTATAGTCGGCGGCTTGCTGGTTTCCCAAGTACTGACGCTGTACACCACGCCGGTTGTTTACCTATGGTTTGATCGCTTGCGCACCCGTCGTGCCGTTGCCGCCGAACTCACTGTTGCTTCATAACCGCTGATTTAGAGCGCATGAGCGGCGTGTTACAGCGATTTTATTACTAAAAATAAGGAGAGTTTTGACGTTATTTTCATTAGCCACCCGGAACACTAAGCGTCAAGGTGGCTTGCATAACGAGCAGTGTAGGAAAAAACCATGCGTATTCTGGTAGTCGAAGACCATAAAGATATTTTAGATAGCATCTCCGAGTACATGGTGCTGAAGGGCTGTGAAGTAGTGGGGGCAGCGGACGGCTTGACCGGTCTGCATCTGGCGGCAACAGAGACGTTTGACGCGATTATCCTCGACGTCATGTTGCCGGGGATGGATGGAAATCAGCTGTGTAAGAATCTGCGCGAACATGCGCGACTAGACACGCCGATTTTGATGTTGACCGCCCGGGACGATTTGCCGGATCGCTTGAAAGGGTTCAAATCCGGGGCCGACGATTACATCGTTAAACCCTTTGCGCTGTCAGAATTGTTGGCGCGGATCGAAGCCATTGCACGCCGTAAAAAGGGCCTGCAAAAGCGCATTATCCAGATTCATGATTTGGTCTACGACCTGGATGCGCTTGAGGTCACGCGTGCGGGAAAGCCGTTAAAACTTAACCCGATAAACCTGACGTTATTGGCGGTGCTCATGCTGAAAAGTCCGGCCATCGTGCGTCGGCAGGAGTTGGAAGAAGCGGTCTGGGGTACTGATTTGCCGGACAGTGACAGCCTAAGAAGCAATATTTATCTATTACGTAAAGTCGTGGATAAGGGTTTTGATATTCCTTTACTGCATAACTATCATGGGGTCGGGTACAGGATTCATACATCTGCTTAGTGTTGCTTAGTTAAGCGTGTTCTTGTCATATCTTGCAATTGTTGAGCGAATTTAAACGGAATTTTCACAACGGGGTAACTTCGTTGCGACGCGCCACTGAATAATATTTTCTCATTAATTAGTGGAGTAGAAGATGACTAATCCCATCAAGCTCAAGTTTTCCGAGAAATACGATGAAGCCCATGCGCAGCGCTATTTTCTCAAGCATCAGGACGGTTCAGCCCGCCGGCTGTCGCACTGGCGAGATGAACAATTAGCACGTAAAGCCTTGGCGTTAGCGGGTGAGCCAACCACCGTGCTAGACCTTCCCTGCGGGGCGGGCAGATTTTGGCCGCTGCTGGCAGAGAAAGCCAATCGGGTTATTATTGCGGCGGACAACTCGGCAGCAATGTTGCAGACCGCGTGTGAATCCCAGTCGCCTGCGGTCGTAAAGCGCGTGCGAACGTTGCAAACCTCAGCCTTCGATATCGAATTGCCTGAGAACGCGGTGGACTGCATTTTTTGCATGCGCTTGCTACATCACATTGGTGACCCTAACCATAGAATGTCGTTACTTAAGCAATTGAACCGTGTTACCCGTGACACGGTGATTATCTCGTTGTGGGTGGACGGCAACTTCAAGGCGTGGAAGCGCAAGCGCCAAGAGCAACTGCGTCTGGCGGATGGAAAGCAAAGCGGCTATCAAAACCGCTTCGTGATTCCGGTGAAAACAGCAGAAGCCGAGTTCGTTCAAGCCGGCTTCGAAATTGAGAAGCGCCTGGATTTTCTACCGCTGTACGCGATGTGGCGGGTGTACGTGCTGCGCAAGAAATTTAATGTGCCGCGCGAATTTTGAGGGAACTTGTGGGGGGGAGCTGCGATCAAGCTCTACTTACGGTGTCGACGCACGTCACGGTCTCCGAAGCACTTCTGTAAATGCCCGGTTTTCTGTTTTGTGTGCCGCGCAAATCCCAAAGGAACCTGATAGATGATGACTCAAGATAAACCCGTATGGCTGATCACTGGCTGCTCTACAGGCTTTGGTCGCGAACTGGCGAAGTTGGTGTTGGCACGTGGCTGGCGTGCGGTGGTGACCGCCCGTGATCCGTCAACGCTCGCCGATATTGTCAAAGGCCATGAAGACTCCTCACTGGCGCTGGCGCTCGACGTTACTAACCCTCAGCAAATCCACGACGCTGTAAGTCAAGCTAATGCGCGTTTTGGCCGTATCGATGCGTTAGTCAACAACGCCGGTTATGGTTACTTGGCGGCAATTGAAGAGGGTGAAGACGACGCAGTGCGGGCCATGTTCGAAGCCAATGTGTTTGGCTTGGTCGACATGACAAAAGCGGTGTTGCCGACCCTGCGTAAGCAACGCAGTGGGATCATCATCAACGTATCCTCCATCGGCGGCCTTGCCAGCTTTGGCGCCACTGGTTACTACCACGGTACCAAATACGCGGTTGAGGGTATTTCCGAGTCGCTGGCGATTGAAGTCAAACCGTTGGGAATCGATGTATTGATCGTCGAGCCAGGCCCATTCCGCACCAATTGGGCTGGTCCATCGATCAAAGCGTCGGCTACGGTGATTGATGATTACGACGCCACCGCCGGCGAACGTCGCCGCCAGACCTCCCAACGCAGTGGCAACCAAGCAGGTGATCCGGTACGCGCCGCCCAAGCGATCATCGACGCTGCCAGCTCGAAAAATCCGCCACTGCGCTTGCTCCTGGGCAAAGCTGCGCTAGAACTGGCCCGCAAGAAAATCGAATCGTTACGTCATGATTTCGATACGTGGGAAAGCACCACGCTAGGTGCGGATTTTCCAGAAGGGCAGTAACAGGAACGGGCAATCAGCACGGTCTTTCTGTGGGAGCCAACTTGTTGATGTCGACCCGAAACTTGGGGCGCCTGCACTGATGCTTTCGTTGGCAAGCCACCCCACAGGGTGATTTGGGTCCGCACGAACTCAGCGATGGCATCGCAGAACCGAATGTGTGGGAGCAGGCTTGCCTGCGAAGAGGCCGGCAATCGCGCCGCTGATGTTGACCCGAAACCTACGGCGCCTGCACTGACGCTTTCGTTGGCAAGCCAACTCCCACAGGGTGATTTGAGTCCGCACGAGCTCAGCGATGGCATAGCAGAACCGAATCTGTGGGAGCAGGCTTGCCTGCGAAGAGGCTGGCAATCGCGCCGCTGATGTGGACCTGAAACCTGGGTCGCCTGCATTGACGCTTTCGTTGGCAAGCCAACTCACACAGACCTAGGCAGACCTAGAATAGTAAGCACTGAACCTTCGCCTCAGCCTTGCGCAGCCCTCACTGAACCGTCGGCATCGCCGTATCTTTAGGCCACAACAACCAGATTTGCCCCGACTGTTTCATGTTTCCCGCCAGTTCGCCAGCCTCCACACCGGTACCGGTGAATAGGTCCGCGCGAACTTCGCCGGCAATTGCACCACCGGTATCCTGTGCGGCGACTGGACGGACGATGGCCCCGCCGTTTGGGCGGGTGGTGGAGAGCCATAGCAAGCTGCCCAGCGGAATGACCTTGCGATCAATCGCCACGCTGTAACCCGCCGTCAGTGGCACGTTGAGCGAACCGCGTGGGCCTTCGTTGCTTTCTGGGCGGATACCGAAGAACACATAACTTGGATTGCTCGCCAATAACTCCGGAACCTGATCCGGGTTGGCCGTTGCCCAATCGCGAATTCGGCTCATGCTCAATTCTTCTTTCTTGAGCTGATCATGATCGACCAACCAGCGTCCAACGGGTCTGTAGGGATGACCATTCTGGTCGGCATAGCCAATGCGTACCTGTTTCCCACTGTCTAACTGGATGCGGCCAGAACCCTGGATTTGCAGAAATTGCAGGTCCATCGGGTTGCTTAGCCATGCCAGTACCGGAGCGTTTGCGCCTTGGCGGCCAATGGTAGCGGCATCGTCATAGGGCTTGAGCGTGCGACCCTCAAGCCGGCCACGCAGGCGTTTGCCCTTGAGTTCGGGGTAGATGCTATCCAACGCGACCACCACCAAGTCATCCGGCACGCCATACACCGGGACAGTGGTCGTATCGCTGCGCTCAAGGCTGCCTTTGTAGATGGGCTCGAAATAACCGGTGATCAATCCCTTGGCGCCTTTGTCTGCCGAGCGCAGGCTATACACCTGCAGGTTTGACTTAAGAAATTCACGAATCGCCGGGGCGTTTGGTTGGACTTGAGCGGCAGCGCTGCAGGTGGTTTTCCAGATTTTATCGTTGGCCATCCGAGTGCACGCGGAATACCAGGTGTTGAAGCCTGCGAGGAGGTCTTCATCGCTGGTCACCGGCAGGTCCTCCCACTTGACGCTGACGTAGGTGGTCACAGTCGGCGGCGTGGCCTTGGGCACGCCGTTGTCGCAGGCGGCCAGAAGGGCGAAGAGTGGCGCGACGCAAAACAAAAACCGGCGCCAGCGGCAGAAAAAATCAATCACACGATGCGTTCCTGGTGAAATTCGAGGGCATTAGCTTGGGGAATCCGGTCACCCACGTCAAATCCGGGGCGCCGGAACTCATGTTGCAGTGACTCAGCGGTTATTCAGCGACTGCTCAATGCCGCGCAAAAATGTATTCGCCGCCTTTCTCCAGCGCCGCTTGATAGGCAGGGCGTGCTTGGGTGCGGTCTACCCACGCGGCGAGGTGAGGGTAAGCGCCCAGTTTGCCGAACTGTTTGGCGACATCGCCGATGAAGCTCAATTGAATGTCTGCGCCGGTCAGCTCATCGCCGAGCAGGTAGTCGGAATGGCTCAACGCCTCGTCGATATAGCTCAAGTAGTTGGTCACTTCCGAATCAATCCGAGGATGCAGCGCATTGCCGGCTTCCCCTAAACGAGCGACGTACAAGTTCAGCATCAACGGCAACATGGCCGAGCCTTCGGCGAAGTGCAGCCATTGCACGTACTCGTCATACGCCGACGTGGACGGGTCTGGTTGCAGCTGCCCGTGGCCGTGGCGTCGAATCAGGTAGTCAACGATTGCCCCGGATTCGATCAGGACATTGGAACCGTCTTCGATGACCGGCGACTTGCCCAGCCGGTTAATCGCTTTGAGCTCAGGCGGTGCGAGATTTGTCGTTGGGTCGCGCTGATAGCACTTGAGTTCGTAGGGGATGGCCAGCTCTTCCAATAGCCAAAGGATCCGCTGTGAGCGCGAGTTGTTCAGGTGATGGACGATGATCATGGGAATTCCTGTGTAAGGGCAGTTTCAGTCACCAAGGGTCAGACCTACGGTGGGAGGGGTTGTTCAGTTTTAGGTATGGACGCAGCACCCAGCCGCCTTAAGTACGTAGATCCCTGTACCCATTATCGTTAAGCGTATTTCCGGTCATCAGATGTCCTATGACTGCTCGCAGTTACCGTTTGCATGAGCTCTAAATCATATATAGTTGATTATTAACGATTAGCCGCTCTTATTTGCCACATTGGCGAGCGATTGGAGGCAGCCATGATTCCATCCTTATGAGTGAGTCAGCAAAAAATATGGCTTGTATTAATATAGATGTACGATAACGTACGTCGTGTCTGAGCGTGCATCACCACAACAACCATAAGAAAGTGATTTTAAAATGACCCCACAAGAACTCAAAGCTACAGTTTCGTCCGGTCTGCTCTCATTTCCTGTTACCGATTTCAACGCTCAGGGCGACTTCCACAAGGCCGGCTACATCAAGCGCCTTGAATGGCTCGCCCCGTACGGCGCTACCGCATTGTTCGCTGCCGGCGGCACCGGTGAGTTTTTCTCCCTCGCCGCCAGCGAATATTCCGAAGTCATCAAGACTGCGGTCGATACCTGCGCTAATAGCGTGCCGATTCTGGCCGGTGTCGGTGGCTCGACCCGCCAAGCCATCGAATACGCACAAGAAGCCGAGCGCCTGGGCGCCAAAGGCATCTTGCTGTTGCCGCACTACTTGACCGAAGCCAGCCAGGACGGCGTTGCCGCCCACGTTGAAGCCGTGTGCAAGTCGGTCAAGATCGGCGTGATCGTTTACAACCGTAACGTCTGCCGCCTGACCGCTCCGCTGCTGGAACGTCTGGCCGAACCTGATCGGCTACAAAGACGGCCTGGGCGACATCGAACTGATGGTCTCCATTCGTCATCGCCTTGGCGATCGCTTCAGCTACCTGGGCGGCCTGCCGACTGCCGAAGTCTACGCCGCTGCTTATAAAGCGCTGGGCGTTCCGGTGTATTCGTCGGCGGTGTTCAACTTCCTGCCAAAAATGGCCATGGACTTCTACCACGCCATTGCCCGTGACGATCACGCCACTGTTGGCAAGCTGATCGACGACTTCTTCCTGCCGTACCTGGACATCCGTAACCGCAAATCGGGTTACGCGGTCAGCATCGTTAAAGCCGGCGCAAAAATCGCTGGTTACGACGCAGGCCCAGTCCGCACGCCACTGACTGACCTCACCGCAGAAGAGTTTGAAATGCTCGCTGCGTTGATGGACAAGCAGGGTCCGCAGTCGCTTTAACCGTTGTTGCTCGACTCAGTTGGATCGCAAAAGCAGTCGCTGTTCCTGTTTGGTTTATAAAAATAATGAGGGCCTCTCGATGACTACTAACGCTGCGCAAGCCATACCTGCCGAGGTGGCCACCCGGTTACCGACACGGCGTCGCTACTTCATGCTTTTCTTGTTGTTGATCGCGACGATTATCAACTATGCGGACCGGGTCAACATCTCCATCGCCGCACCGTTCATGGCCAAAGACCTTGGGCTGGACAAGTTTGAGATGGGATTGATCTTCTCGGCGTTCGCTTGGACTTATGCGTTTGCGTTAGTACCGGCAGGTTTCATTTCAGACCGCTTCGGCTCACGGCTGACCTATGGTATTTCACTGATCACCTGGTCAATCGCTACCGTGGCACAGGGTGCCGCAGGTGGTTTCGCCTCATTGTTCGGGCTTCGGTTGGGCGTGGGTGCATTAGAAGCCCCGGCGTTCCCAGCAAACACTCGGGCAGTAGCCATTTGGTTCCCCATTCGTGAGCGCGGTTTGGCCAGCAGCATCTATGTCAGCGGACAGTACTTGGGCACAGCGTTGTTTACCGGCGGCCTGTTGTGGCTGGCGACGACCTACAGCTGGCGCTACATCTTCTTCACTACCGGCATTGTGGGTGTGATTTTCGGTATCGCTTGGATGTACCTGTACCGCGATCCTTTGACCTGCAAGAAAGTCAGCAAGGAAGAATTGCAGTACATCGAAGACGGTGGTGGTCTGGTCAAAAGTAGCCAGGAGCGCACTAAGTTCAACTGGCGCCAAGTGGCCGAATTGTTCCGCTATCGGCAGATCTGGGCGATTTGCATCGGCAAGTTTGCCAGCACGTCGGCCTTGTACTTCTTTTTGACGTGGTTCCCTACCTATCTGATTGAAGAGCGTCACCTGACCATGATCAAAGTCGGCATCTTCGCCGTGCTGCCGTTCATTGGCGCAACCGTCGGTGTGTTGTTGGCAGGGCTGGTGTCAGACGTCTTGATCCGTCGCGGCCACACCATGTCGTTTGCTCGCAAGTTACCGTTGGTAGTGGGGTCGATGCTTGGGATGTCCATCGTGTTGGTTAACTTCACTGACTCCAACGTGCTGTGTATCGCGATCTTGACCATCGCTTTCTTCGCTCAAGGTATTGCTTCCGCTTCATGGGCAGCAGTCGCGGAAATCGCACCGAAGGAATTGATCGGCTTGACCGGCGGTGTCACCAGCCTTGCGGCAAACATTGGCGGCATCATCACCCCTATCGTGATTGGCGCGATCTTGAACGTCACTCACTCCTTTACATTGGCCTTCTATTTCATTGGTGCGGTGGCCTTGATGGGCGCGTTGTCCTACTCACTGTTGCTGGGCAAGTTGCACCGCATCGTTCTGGTTGCGCGTTAATACACACCCGCAGGTTGTGTGTTTTGTCCAAATAATGCGCAGTTTCGTCCTGATTGAACAGGACGACGCTGCGTACACTGGTTGCCGGGTAAGTCGTCAAGTCGTTGAGCAAGGATCTGTATGAGCCACTATGTTTTCCCCCCGTCGTCCCAGCCAAGTTTGCCCGTAGTCGGTGACACCAAACGCTTTGCGGTGGCCAGGGTCTTTTGTCTCGGCCGTAACTACTGGTGGCCTGATGCATCGACTGAAACAGCACCAGAGCGTGAACTGCCGTTTTTCTTCATGAAGCCGTCTCAGGCTGTTATCGATGCACAAGGTGAGCTGGATTATCCGTCGTTGACCGGGGAGTTTTGCCCTGAGATCGAGCTGGTAATCGCTATCGGCAAGTCGGGTAAAGATATCGCTATCGCCGATGCCCTCGACCATGTGTGGGGTTACGGCGCCGGGTTGGATTTGACGCGGCGTGACTTACAAATGGTCGCGAAACAGCAGGGCAGGCCGTGGGAAGGTTCCAAGGCGTTCGACGGCTCCGCGCCGATAAGCGCTATTGTGCCGGTGAGCACCATCGGCCACCCGAGCCAAGGCGCGGTATGGCTGAAGGTCAATGATGTTGACCGCCAACGGTCAGACCTGGCGAATCAGATATGGTCGGTGGCCGAGGTGATCAGTCACATCTCTCGCTCCGTCCAGCTCAACCCCGGCGACTTGATCATGACCGGCACTCCACCTGGCGTGGAAGGCATCCAGCGCGGTGACACCGTGACCGCAGGCATTGACGGTATCGGCCATCTGTCGGTATCGATCAAACACTAATTTGAAGAAGGAAATAACAATGTCCAACACGTCCACTTTGAAAGTTGCACTGGTAACGGGCGCAGGCAGCGGCATCGGTCGCGCTGTTGCTCAAGCACTGTTGGCTGATGGTTTCAGTGTGGTCCTGGCGGGTCGTCGCCAAGAACCGCTGGACGAATTGGTCGAGATTGCCAAAGCCGCGGGCCAAAGCGCCATTGGGGTCTCTACCGACGTTCGTGACCCTGCCAGCGTTGACGCGCTGTTTGCAAAAATCGAAGCGGTTTACGGTCGCCTGGACGTTGCCTTCAACAACGCCGGCATTAACGCGCCGGCTATTCCAGTGGACGAGCTTGACGTCGACCTGTGGCTGAACGTGATCAACACCAACGTCACCGGCGTGTTCCTTTGCGCTCGCGGCGCGTTCGGTTTGATGAGAAAGCAAAGCCCACAGGGCGGTCGCATCATTAACAACGGCTCTATTTCTGCCCATACGCCGCGTCCTTTCACCGGGCCTTACACCGCCAGCAAGCACGCGGTGCTGGGTTTGACCAAAGCTTTGGCGCTGGATGGCCGCGAATACAACATCGCGTGCAGCCAGATCGACATCGGTAACGCGTTGACCGACCTGTCGGTGCGCATGACCAAAGGTGTTCGTCAGGCTAACGGGCAAACAGCAATCGAACCGATGGTTGATGTCAAACACATCGCTGACGCCGTGCGTTACATTGCGGCTTTGCCGCTGTCAGCCAACGTGCTGAACATGACTGTGATGGCAACCAACATGCCGTTCGTTGGCCGGGGCTAATAGTCTTGCGTATTCCCTCGGGTTGATGGCGGTTTCGATAACCGTTGTCGGCCCGGCGACCCTTTTAACGCCATGAGTCGAATCCCATGAAACCCGAAATTTTGCAGTTGAGTCCTGTGTTGATCCCGTCGATCAACGAAAAGTTGAATGAGCTGTTTACGATTCGTCCGTACTTTCAGCAGGCTCAGGCCGATAAAGAAGCCTTTTTGCAAGAACACGCGGCCAATATTCGCGGCGTTATTTCCGGTGGTCATACCGGGATTACCCGGGCAATGATGGAGCGTTTGCCAGCGCTGGAAGTGGTGGCGGTCAATGGCGTCGGCACTGATGCCGTGGACATGGCCTACGCCCGGGAACGGGGTATTCACGTCACTGCAACCATCGGCGCATTGACCGATGACGTGGCTGACTTGGCGATTGGCCTGCTGATCGCGGTCTGTCGTGGGATCAACACCGGCGACCGTTATGTACGTGACGGCAAGTGGGGCAAGAGCGCCACGCCGTTGGTGCCATTGCCTTTGGCTCGCCAATTCAGCGGCATGCACGTCGGCATCGTCGGTATGGGCCGGGTAGGGCGTGCAGTCGCAGCCCGTGCCGCAGCGTTCAACTGCAATATCAGCTACACCGATCTCCAGACCATCAGCGACGTGCCTTATGATTTTGTCGACAACCTCGCCGAATTGGCCAAGCAGTGCGATGCGCTGATCGTTGCGGCAGCTGCGGATAAAGTAGAAGGCATCATTAACGCTGAAGTGCTCAACGCACTGGGCAAAGACGGCTACCTGATCAACGTCGCCCGTGGCAAATTGGTCAACGAAACCGACCTGGTTGCTGCGCTGACCGAAGGCCGTATCGCCGGTGCCGGTCTGGATGTGTTCGTCGACGAGCCGCATGTGCCTGAAGCGCTGTGGAGCATGGAAAACGTCGTGCTGCAGCCGCACCGTGCCAGCGCAACGGTTGAGACACGCACCCGCATGGGCGAAATCGTCGTGGTCAGTCTGGAGCAGAACTTCCGTGGCGAACGACCGGCTTATAGCTTGACGACTTGAGGGTGATGTAAGCGACGGCGCCTCGCCAACAAGTGGGCGAAGGTGCTCCGGACTGTTCGCAGGGACCGAATTTATTCATGCCCTGGTCCGTCAACGCGTTGCCGCAGCAAACACCGGACTATTGTAGGAGCCGTAGATACTGTGGGAGCAGGCTTGCCTGCGAAGAGGCCGGTAGTCGCGCCGCTGATGTTGACCTGAAACATAGAATCTCCCACAGAGACGGACACGGAATAGTAGGCACTGAAAATCTGTTCACAGCCTTTGCAGCGCCGAGATCTGTGGGACCGAATTTATTCGGGAAGGCTTCAGTCCTGACGCGCTGCTACCCCAACCCACACAGCGTGCCACCCGGTTTGCTGCCTTTCGCTTAACGACGCATCTTCGCTTCCAGCAACGCTTTCACGTTCGGCCATTCCGAATCGATGATGCTGAAGCGCACGGAGTTGCGTTTGCGGCCGTCGGGCATGATTCGTTCATGACGGACAATCCCTTCCTGCGTCGCGCCAATCCGCAAGATGGCTGCGCGGGATTTTTCATTCAGTTCGTCGGTGGTAAATTGCACCCGCACGCAGTGCATGACCTCGAAGGCGTACATCAGCAGCAGGTGCTTCACTTCGGTATTGATCCCCGAGCGCTGCACTGACTCGCTCAACCAAGTGTGACCAATTTCCAGCTTTCGATTCTTGCGGTCAATCTTCCAAAAACGTGTACTTCCCACCAGCTTGCCGGTTTCGCGCTGAATGATCGCGAACGGCATCACTGTGCCTGCCTGTCTTCCCTCCAGCGCCGTCGAAACATACTGCTCGACCGTGTCCGGCCCCGGCACCACGGTGAGTGTCATGCTCCATAATTGCCCGTCAGCGGCGGCGTCCAGCAGTTGTGGGGTATGCCTCAGTTGCAGCGGTTGAAGTTCGACGGTCAACCCGGTCAGGTGGATTTCAAGGGGCAGGGCGTTCATGGTGGGTAGCGGGGCCTCAGGATTAAAGTTACGCATCGGTGGGTAAGCTGCGGGACGTGTTTGGCTGCAAGGGTTCGCCAAGGCACCACAGTAAACAAAACCCGGTCAGAACCGTAACGAATCTTTATAGTGTGGCCGTTAATGACGCTAACGGCTCAAGCGCATGAGAAACGTCGCGGATTCAAGTGATCGAGGTTGCAACGGTGGATTTACAGCAGGGTTTTGTCCTGACCCGACATTGGCGCGACAGCGCCTTGGGTACCGAAGTCGAGTTTTGGCTGGCCACCGATAACGGCCCTCGGCACATTCGGCTGCCGCACCAACCCTCAGTGGCGTTTATCCCGGTCGAGCAGCAGGAGCGAGCCAAGTCATTACTGCGCAGCGAACGTAACGTCGAACTTCGGCCGTTGGACCTGTGCGATTTCCGTCACCGCCCGGTGCTAGGCCTTTATTGCCAGCAGCATCGGCAACTGATGAATGTCGACAAGCAATTGCGCGCCTTTGGGGTCGATGTCTACGAGGCGGATGTTCGGCCACCGGAACGCTACATGATGGAGCGTTTTATCACCGCACCCGTGACGTTCAGTGGAAAGCCGGGCGCCAACGGCCTGCTGCTTGATGCCCAGATGAAGCCGGCGCCAGAGTACCGACCGTCATTGAAGCTGGTCTCGCTGGACATCGAAACCACGGCGCAAGGCGAGCTGTATTCCATCGCGCTGGAGGGGTGTGGCCAGCGTCAGGTTTATATGCTCGGGCCGCCGAATGGCGTGGAGGATGAGGTCGATTTTCTGTTTGAGTACTGCGACAGCCGTGCGCAGTTGCTGGAAAAACTCAACGAATGGCTGGTCCGCCACGACCCTGATGCAATCATCGGCTGGAACCTGGTGCAATTCGATCTGCGCGTGCTGCACGAACACGCGCAGCGCCTGAACGTGCCGTTACGCCTCGGACGCGGCGGCGAGGAGATGGGTTGGCGTCAGCACAGTACGCGCAATAATCATTATTTCGCGTCGGCGGCCGGGCGTTTGATCATTGACGGCATCGAAGCGTTGCGTTCGGCGACTTGGAGCTTTCCTTCGTTCAGCCTGGAGAACGTCGCGCAAACCTTGTTGGGTGAAGGTAAAGCGATCAACAACGCATACCAAAAAATGGACGAAATCAACCGCATGTTTGCCGAGGACAAGCCGGCGCTGGCCCGCTACAACCTCAAAGACTGCGAGCTGGTGACGCGAATATTTGCCAAAACCGAACTGCTGACGTTTTTGCTGGAGCGGGCCTCGGTGACGGGGTTGCCTGCTGACAGCAGCGGTGGATCAGTCGCCGCCTTCAGTAATCTGTACATGCCGCTGATGCACCGCCAAGGCTTTGTGGCGCCAAACCTCGGCGAGCGCCCGCCCGAGGCCAGCCCTGGTGGTTTTGTCATGGACTCGAAACCGGGTTTGTATGAGTCGGTATTGGTGCTGGATTACAAGAGCCTGTACCCGTCGATTATCCGCACTTTCCTGATTGACCCGGTGGGACTGGTCGAAGGCATACGCCAGCCCGGCGATGCAGAGTCGGTGCCGGGTTTTCGTGGCGCACGATTCTCCCGCACCCGGCATTGTTTGCCTGCGATCATTTCTCGTGTGTCCGAAGGCCGCGAAGTGGCGAAACGTGAACGTAACGCGCCGTTGTCTCAGGCTCTGAAAATCATCATGAATGCGTTTTATGGCGTGTTGGGGTCCAGCGGCTGCCGCTTCTTCGATCCGCGTCTGGCGTCGTCCATCACCTTGCGCGGTCACGAGATCATGCGCAAAACCCGCGAACTGATCGAGGCTGAAGGTCACGCGGTGATCTACGGCGATACCGACTCCACCTTTGTCTGGCTCCGTCGCACGCATACCGAGGAAGACGCCGCGCGTATCGGGCGCGCGTTGGTGTTGCACGTCAACCAATGGTGGCGTGGGTATCTGCAACAGACGTTTGGACTGGACAGCGTGCTTGAACTGCAATTGGAGACGCACTTCCGGCGTTTTTTGATGCCGACCCTGCGGGGTGCCGAGGAGGGCAGCAAGAAACGTTACGCCGGCCTCGTCACCCGGGCGGACGGTCGCGACGAGATGGTCTACAAAGGGCTGGAGACCGTGCGCACCGATTGGTCACCGTTGGCGCAACAGTTTCAGCAGGAACTGTATGAACGAATCTTCAACCGGCAACCGTACCAAGACTACGTACGCGATTACGTTCGCAAGACCTTGAAAGGCGAGCTTGATGATCTGTTGATTTACCGCAAGCGGCTGCGGCGCAAACTGGACGATTACCAACGCAACGTGCCACCCCACGTCCGCGCGGCGCGAATGGCTGATGAGTACAACGACCAGCAGGGTCGGCCACGGCAATACCAGAGCGGCGGTTGGATCAGTTACTTGATGACCACCGCCGGGCCTGAGCCGCTGGAGACCCAAACGGCGCCCATCGACTACGACCACTACGTCACCCGCCAACTGCAACCCGTGGCAGACGCGATTCTGCCGTTTGTGAATGACGACTTCAGCACATTGGTTGGCGGGCAAATGGGTTTGTTTTGAAGGGTGCTGATTTCTGATGTAGACGCCGCGCCAACACGTCGGCGCTTACCGACTTTAGTATCAGATCACCGCTGTCGATAGTGGGTATCTATGCTCGTGGTTTTTCATTGGCGGGGGCAGGGGGTAACTTAGCGCCACTTACTCGAAACCCACCTTCCTTTGAACTACCTATTGGAGCTTAACCATGAAACGTACCCTTGCTTTCGGCTTCGCCCTTTCGGTTCTGGCCGCAACCTCAGCTTTCGCCAGCCCTCAGACCACCACTTCGGTTGCCAAGCCAGTAGTCGCTGAAGCGACTCACGTTCGCGTCGCGGACAACTCGGCCAAGACCTTTGATCGTCTGAGCAGCGACCTGCACGGCAACGTCATCGTTGCTGAAAACCGCAAAGAATTCGGTTCGCAGTATCAGCGCTATTGATCGACTAAACGCTTAAAAAAGCCCGGTTATCCGGGCTTTTTGCTGCGCCCTGTAGAGCCAACTGGTTGGCGAGGCGGCGGCATATGTACCGTCAAACCAATTGCAGCGCATTGGGTCGCGCGCCGGGGAACACGGCTTGAAGCTGTGAAGTGGACAAGCCCCACGTACGCCCGAGCAATCCGCCGAGCAGGTCGCGGTAATTGTTAAGCACGGGGTAATCGCGGTTTTGCAGCAGTGTGTTCTGGTTCACCGCGACTTGCTCGCCGACGATGCGCCCACCCCGAACGTTGCCGCCAAGCACCCAGTACACCGTGCCATGGCCATGATCGGTGCCACGGTCGCCGTTCTCGCGAAATGTGCGGCCGAATTCAGACACCACCACCACCGTGGTGGTGTTCCACTCGTCACCGAGTGCTTGGGCATACGCTGCCAAGCCTTGACCGAGGTTGGCCAGGTTGTTAGCGAGATTGCCCGTGGTACTGCCTTGATTGACGTGGGTGTCCCAACCGCCCACATCGACGAACCCCAACCGGTACTGGTCGCGCATTAACGTGGCGATACGTTGGGTTTCGGCAGCAAAGTTCTTCGCCGTAGCCGCGCCGCGATTGGCGCGCATCATCTCTTCCTCCAGGTCTTTCGAGACATGCTGGCGCAGCTCAAGGCCGTCAGACGCAGACGCGGCAAGCGGGGTACCCTTGTACATGCTGGCGAGGATCGACGATTGCCGATTATCGAACGCCGGTTTCGAAACCCCACGCAACGACAGGTTAGGAATGTCTTTACCGCCTTGAAAACTCAGCGGCAATGCGTCAGTGAATGCAATGGGCGCGCTGTCGGGGGCAGCTAGCGCCAAGCGGGCGAGGAAGCCCGAGCCGTACCCGTTGCGCTGCTGGCTCGGCTCGCCGGATTCGATGTTGTCCTGAGTTTCGAAGTGGCTGCGCGACAGGTCGTCGGTGCCTGCGAACGGGACGAAGGCGATTTGTTTGCGTTGCCACAGCGGGTAGATCGAGTCGCGCAGCACCGGGTTCAGCCCCCAATTGGAATCAAGTGCGATGGCACTGTCGAGGTTGCCCTGATCGGGTCTGGCGATGGCCAGGGTAGGCCGCGAATCGTAGTAAAAGTCGCTGTTGTAAGGCACCAACAAGTTGTTGCAGTCATAGCCGCCGCGCAAGAACACAAACAGGAATCGGGGCGCGGAAGGTGGCGCGGCAAATAATTTCCCGGAAAACGACAGGCTTGGCAACGCTGCGGCAGCAGCGGTTGCTAACAGGAATTCTCGACGGTTCATCAGGCACCTCATGACGCAATGGATCATGGTAGACATTCAACGATTCAGCCGGCCCTGGCCTTGCTCACGTAACTCGCATTGTCATCGGCTGTTGAAGTCAGGCGACGACAACAAGTACGTATTCCATTCCTGTTGCGAGGCTGCTTGGTCAAGCGCCCCTCGGGTCGCAGCACTCAAGCCCGGAGCCACCGCATCATAAAAAAGTCGGGTGGTAATCATCGGAAACCCGATACCTTCCTTCGGGCTGCCTTCGGGGGTGAACAACCGGTTGTCGCCCCTGCCGATAATGCGTGCAATTTCAAACCGTTTGGACAACTGTCCCGAGCTGGTCCAACCGCTGGAATCCAGCGGCCAACCGTCTGGGGTGACGCGACCAAACACCGGCTCGCCCAGTTGGTTCAGCCAATTGACCATCGGCCTGGCATTGGCCAAGGTTTTACCGTCGTAGGCCAGTCGGACTGATGAAGCAACAAACTGGATCGGGTCCTTGAACTTCGTCCCGGCGCTCTGCTGCAACTCCTTAGATTGAAACAACGTACGCATCACTTGGGCAATATCGCCATCGGTGCGCTGGAAGGTCGCGGCCATGCGGTCGACCAGTGCCTGTGGTGGGTTGTCGGCCACAAAGTACTGGGCTAATTGATGCGAGATAAATACTGCGCAGGCTTTCTGGCGAGTGATCAGCTCAACGGCCTGGGCGATTTCATCAAAACCTGAACCCCTGATGGGCTGCCCCAACAGGACCTTGTCACTGAAATCGTGACGCTTGGGATTGAACTCGAACACGCCTTCCTGGACCACGAACGGCGCCAGTGCGGGCGGAAACCGTTGTTGCTTGCCATCCAGCGGGGCAAGGCCGGCGCCGGTCAGTATCAGCGCCAGCTGTTGCACGTCTTGCTGGGTGTACCCTGAACCTACACCGAGCGTATGCAACTCCATCAGCTCGCGGGCATAATTTTCATTAACTTTACCTTGTGCGTTTTGGGCGTTGTCCAAAAACTCCAACATCGCCGGACTTTTGAGCGTCGCCATTACCAAGTCCTTGAACTTGCCCAGTGCATGGGGGCGGATGACTTGCTCTTCATAATCCGCCGCCATCCAGCGCACGCGGCCCTTGCCCATGTAGATGCTGAAGTGGTTAAGCCAAAAGCTGATCAACTGCTCCTTCAACTGATTGGGTCCATACACCGCCCGCAGCATCACGATTTCCTGCGCTTGCTGTCCGTATTCGTTAGCGGCTTGTTGCGCCGCTTTTTTGGCCGCTATTTTGTCATCGCCGTCGGGCATGGCGTTAAGCTGTTCTTGCTCTTGCTTGCGGGCAATCAACGATGATTCAAGCGAAGAGGTCAGGGCCGGATAGCCATGCAACAAGGTGTTGATGGCCGGCGGCAATAGGTCGGGAATGCGGTCGGTCAGTTGCGCTTCCAGCAGACCCGCGCGGCCCATCGAGCGCAAACGCGTCACGCTGGCCGCATCGAGGTCGAACCCGTCGCGCCGCAGCCAAGCAATGTCCGCAGTATTCAAAGGGACGGGAGCGCTTGCCATGGCGTGAGACGGCGCGAGCAACAACAAGCAAACCGACACACACAAAGGCCGTAAAGCGATGCTGGATGCGGGCATTTGAAAGGTTTCCGAGATGAGTTTTCCATGCCGTCGAACTGACGATCAGGGGCGCATCTGGAACCATAGTGGCCGCATATCCTAGGACCGGCAAGCGGGCGACTGCGCCCACGGGACGTGGCTTTCAGCTGAATGTAATGGTCCGGTAAAGCTGCTGTTACTGATGAGCAGAGTGATGTAGGTTTCAAAATGTGTCTGAAATTGTCGAAAGTTTAACCGAGGGAAAGCTATGTTTTTACGCTGCGTGGCAGTAATCGCTGTGGTCGCTATGACCAGTGGGTGTGTTGAGCGGGTCCATGAACGCGTCGTTCGCGAGCGTCCGGTTCAGACTCAGTACGTTGAAGTCGTCGCTCCACAACCTCCCCCTGAACGTATCGTTGAAGTGGAGCCGGGTCGTCGTGACGGCTTTATCTGGGCCCATGGCTATTGGCGCTGGGACGGCGGGCGTTATGTGGCCGTTGGCGGACATTGGGAACCAGCGCGTCCAGGCTATCGCTATGTGCACCCGCATTGGGAACACCGTCCTGATGGCTGGCACTGGCGTGGCGGCGGTTGGGTGAATTAATTTAAAACCTGTCAAAAAATTCATGTGGTGGGGATCGGGCTGAAAGCCCTATCCCCCCAAAATGGGCTCGAGCTTAACGCTTCTGTCGGCAATAGGTGCCGGCAGACCCTATTTGGAAAACCTTATGAACACGTTGAAAACATTATTCATCATCGCTTTGCTGGGCACTTCTGTAAGCGCAATGGCCGAAGGCGGCGGCGACCGGACTATGGCGCTGATGTTGGCGCATAACGAAGCGGTGATGCAGCAGCATCAGCAGGAAGAAGCTCAAGGGGTTGAGCGCTCAAAACACGAAAAATCAGTGGTTAGCGCGCATGACGCGGCGTCCAGTGAAACCGATCGCTCAGAGTGAATGTCAGAGCGCCGGACAAGCGCCACATTCAATGATGTGGCGCTTTGCTATATATGGCTTATTTGATTTCGTTGGTAGTGTCACCGTCCGCGCCGCTGCCTTTGCCCACACCGGTGGAGGTCGACTGATCGGCGCCATTGTTGTTGGAGCCTTTGGTGCCCGGAACGTGAGAAGAGTTCTGGTTCGCCTTGCTCGGCGGATTGAGGGTTCTGTTCGACGGAACCGTGCCCTCATCATTGGTGGGGTCAGCGCCCATTCCGGTGGTTGAAGGCGTTTTATTCATCGGGTCGCTAGTGCCGGTGGTTTGTGCCATCGCGACCATCGAAGCGGCCGACAGCAGGGTAGCGAATGCAAGGGTCGTGACATATTTCAGGGTCATGATTCGTCTCCGGGGTTATAGAGTCGTTACATGAGTTGGGTGCCGCGTGATCCAATAAGTGCGTGAGATGACGACGAACGGTGATGACGCCGGATACCCCATTCGAGCAACAGGTCTGAAAACATCAACGGGCGGCAAGCTTCAGCGCCATGGCCGCAGCAAACGATTCCGAAGCTATGTAATCAAGGGTCGCGCGCAGTCGAACGGCCTCTTCGGCGCCATAGATCTCATCAAACACACGCCTGACGCGGGTCCAGATTTCCCGTGCTTCCTGATATTTTTTCACGCCTTTTTCGGTAAGGGTTACCCGCCGGCATCGGCGATCATCTAGGTCGACATTGAGCTCGACAAACCCATCTCGCACCAAGGGTTTCAAGGTATGGCCCAGGGCCGAGAGGTCCATGACTAATTCCTGAGCCACGGTGCGCATGGTCGGTCCTTGCAAGCGCGTGATTTGTGACAACAACGAATACTGGGTGCCTTTAAGCCCGCTGGGAGCGAACGCATCATCGTAAATTTGGCCCATGCGCCGTGCTGCACGGCGGATGGCACCATTGGAACAGCCACTACCGGAAGGGATGGCAGGGCTGAGCAAAACGGCAGTCTTGGTCATTTGACTCACTGTCATAGCGGTATATGCCTCGATTATGGTCGGGCATTTTGAAAGGGCAAGGCTTTAATTGGTCGGTTAGGACGGCCTATGGCTAGCGTTTTTATTCTTGGAAGGAGCAAAGTAGGTTCGGGCCGTAATACGCACGTAGTCTTCGCGTAGATATTTGTTGGCATATACCCCTAATATCGATATTGTGGCGCATGCCCCCGCTCGTGGGGCTTGTTGCAGGAATATGGTGATGAAGATTGAATGCTGTTGGCGCGTCAGTTGGCATGACCGTCACGGAAAAACCGGTGGTTTTGGCTGATTTGTACCCTTTGGGTATCAGCATTTGAACTGTGCGCTCAGCCTGCGGATCAATCGAATGTCCTGTTCGAGTTCCGCAGCTCATCGCGGCCTTTTACGTAACCATGGAGATGCAGCGCAATTTACAGCGCCTGTAGTCTGCGTTGAGGTGCGCTGGTCTCTGCTCGGTTCCCAGTCCGGATAACAACAATGCAAGGCCTCGTACGTATAGCTTTAAGCCGACCGTATACTTTCGTCGTGCTGGCGATATTCATCATGATCATCGGTCCGCTGGCGGCCCTGCGCACGCCGACCGATATCTTTCCTGAAATTCGTATCCCAGTTATTGCCGTTATCTGGCAGTACACCGGTCTGTCCCCAGACCAAATGGCGGGTCGGATTACCTCACCGTTCGAGCGGGTGCTGACCACCACGGTCAACGATGTTAGGCACATTGAAGCGCAATCGCTGAACGGCTTCGGCATCATCAAAGTCTATTTTCAGCCCAACGTGAACATCAGTACTGCCAACGCGCAACTGACGTCGGTGTCTCAGGCGATCCTTAAACAGTTGCCGCCCGGTACCACGCCACCGCTGATCCTCAATTACAGCGCCTCAACGGTGCCCATCGTGCAGCTCGCGCTATCGGGCAAAGGCCTGAGCGAGCAGCAACTGGGTGACTTGGGGCTGAACACCGTGCGGCTGATGCTGACCACGGTTGCCGGCGCGGCCATGCCGTATCCGTTTGGTGGTAAAAGCCGGCAGGTGCAGATCGACCTTGATTCTGCGGCCATGCAAGCACGGGGTTTATCGGGCCAGGACGTGGCCAATGCCCTGGCCACGCAAAACCTGATCACGCCCATCGGTACGGAAAAAATCGGTGGCTACGAGTACATGCTGCAGTTGAACAACGCGCCGTCGGCGATTGCCGACTTGGAGGACTTGCCCATCAAGACCGCTAACGGCACGACGGTATTGATGCGTGACGTGGCCAGCGTGCGCGATGGCAACCCACCGCAACAGAACATTGTCCACGTTAACGGCAGCCGTTCGGTATTGATCACTGTGCTGAAAACCGGCTCGGCGTCGACCCTGGGGGTCATTGCCGGGATCAGGGAGAAGCTTGAGGCGTCGAAGGCAGCATTGCCTGAAAACCTGAAGATCGATTTTATTAGTGACCAGTCGCTGTTCGTTCGTGCCGCCATCGAAGGCGTCGCGCGGGAGGGCGTTATCGCCGCTGCGCTGACCAGTCTGATGATTCTGTTGTTCCTTGGCAGTTGGCGTTCAACGGTGATCATTGCGGTGTCGATTCCGTTGGCGATCCTGTCTTCGATTGCGATGCTGTCGGCGCTGGGCGAGACCCTGAACATCATGACCCTGGGAGGGCTGGCGCTGGCCGTTGGTATTCTTGTGGACGATGCTACGGTGACCATCGAGAACATCAACTGGCACCTCGAACAAGGCAAGCAAGTCAAAGAGGCGATTCTCGACGGTGCCGCGCAAATCGTGACCCCGGCGTTCGTTTCGCTGCTGTGTATTTGCATCGTGTTCGTACCGATGTTCTTCCTTGATGGTGTGGCGCGATTCCTCTTTGTGCCCATGGCCGAAGCAGTCATTTTCGCCATGATCGCCTCGTTCATCTTGTCGCGTACCTTGGTGCCGACCATGGCCAACTTCCTGCTCAGCCCGCACACCAAAGAAGAAGAGGAAGAACACACCAAGCCTTCTTCGAATCCATTGGTGCGCTTTCAGCGTGGGTTTGAGAAGCGCTTCGAGAATGTCCGCGACAGCTACCACGCCATGTTGGAAACGGCGTTGCACCACCGGGGTTTGTTCGTTGCCTGCTTCCTTGGATTTGTTGTGCTGTCGTTCGGTCTGGTGCCATTCCTGGGGCGCAACTTCTTCCCTGCGGTGGATTCAGGGCAGATCCTGATGCACGTCCGAGCACCGGTCGGAATGCGCGTTGAAACCACGGCGCAGGTGGTTTTTGACGTGGAAAACGCCATCCGACGGATTATCCCTGCTCAGGAACTGGGCACCGTGGTGGATAACATCGGCTTGTCGATCAGCGGTATCAATACCGCCTACAACAACACCGGTACGGTGGGTTCACAGGACAGCGACATTCAGGTCAAGCTTAACGACGGTCACCGCCCCACCGCTGAATACATCCGTGAGATGCGCGAGCGCTTGCCGCGAGAGTTTCCGGGTGTGGTGTTCTCGTATCCGCCGGCGGACATTGTGGGGCAGATTCTTAACTTCGGTGCGGCGGCGCCCATCGACGTGCAGGTGCAGGGCAACAATTTGGCGGGTAACTTTGCCTACGCCAACAAGCTGCTGCGTGATATTCGCAAAGTGCCTGGGGTCGTCGATGCGCGGCTTCAACAATCGCAGCAATTGCCGACGTTCAAAGTCAATGTTGACCGGACCCGTGCGCAGTTGGTGGGCATCACCGAGCGCGACATCACCAACAGCTTGGTGGTCAACTTTGCCGGCTCCAGCCAGGTCGCTCCCACCTATTGGTTGAACAGCGCGAACGGGGTGTCATACCCCATCGTGATGCAAACCCCGCAATACAGCCTCGATACGTTAGCGGCGCTGCATAACCTGCCGCTCAGTTCATCGGGACCGGGTGTTGGTGGGCAAATTCTCGGTGGACTGGCGACCATTGAGCGGACCCACAGCAACTCGGTGGTAAGCCAATCGGACATCCAGTCGGTGGTGGAAATCTTCGCCTCGACCCAAGACCGCGACCTGGGCGCTGTCGCGTCAGACATTCAAAAACTGATTGCCGACAGCACCAATGACGTGCCCAAAGGATCAAAAGTCATGTTCCAGGGGCAGGTGCAAACCATGAACAACGCGTTCAACGGGATGCTGTTCGGGATACTCGGCGCAGTGGTGCTGATTTACCTGCTGATCGTGGTCAACTTCCAGTCCTGGACCGACCCGTTCGTGATCATTACCGCCTTGCCGGCGGCGCTGGCGGGCATTGTCTGGACCTTGTTCGTGACGCACACCACGTTGTCAGTGCCGGCGTTGACCGGGGCCATCATGTGCATGGGGGTGGCGACCGCAAACGCCATTCTGGTGGTCAGCTTCTGTCGAGAACAGCTGGCCGAGCACGGCGACCCGATCAAGGCAGCGCTTGAAGCCGGTTTTACGCGTTTCCGTCCGGTGCTGATGACGGCGTTGTCGATGATCATTGGTATGGCGCCCATGGCCCTGAGCCTGGGTGAAGGCGGCGAACAAAACGCACCCTTGGGACGAGCCGTTATTGGCGGCTTGGCGTTTGCCACCATTGCAACATTGTTTCTGGTCCCGGTGATCTTCAGCATTCTTCACGCACGCCGCGAGCAAGCGTCCATCCCGGCAAACGCCATTCAAGGGTCTTGACATGTCAACTGATACTTCTTCATCAAACAACACATCACCCCCTCGTCGGCGTGGCGGCCTGGTACGCATCGTGATTGCGCTGATTGTCGTGGTCATCGTGGTCGTGGCCGGTATTTCGATCCGGGCCAGCGAATCCAAAGACCTGAAAGTCTGGACCGATACTCAAGCGACGCCCAGCGTGGTGCTGATCACGCCGAACCCTTCGCCACAAGGACCGGTGCTGAACTTGCCAGGCCGGTTGGAAGCCTACTCCCGGGCGTCGATTTCGGCGCGGGTAGGGGGTTATCTGAAATCGTGGAAAGTGGACATTGGTGCCCCGGTCAAAGCCGGGCAGTTATTGGCTGAAATCGACACACCGTAGCTGGATCAGCAACTGGTTCAGGCCCGTGCGGTATTGGCTACGGCGCAGGCCAATTCGTCCTTGGCGGGCACCACGGCTAAACGTTGGCAGGCGATGCTGGCCTCTGATTCAGTGTCGCGTCAGGAAGTCGATGAGCGCGTCAGTGATCAAGCGGCCAAACAGGCCGATGTGGCGGCGGCGAAAGCCAACGTTGAGCGGCTGGTGGCTACCAAAGGCTTCCAGCGTCTGGTCGCGCCGTTTGATGGCGTGGTCACTGCGCGTAACACCGACGTTGGTCAATTGATCAACGCGGGTGGCGGCACCGCGCAAGAGTTGTTTGCAGTATCGGACGTCAGTCGCCTACGGGTTTACGTGCAAGTGCCACAGAGCTTTTCACCACTGGTCCGAGCAGGAGCCATCGCCAGCTTAACGGTGCCGGAATATCAGCAAGAGCAGTTCACCGCGAAAGTGATTGCCTCGGCCGATGCGGTTAATGCCGCGTCGGGAACCACCTTGGTGCAATTGTTGGTGGAAAATCGGGGTCGTCGCTTGATGCCCGGCGCCTTTACTAACGTCCAATTCAAGCTTCCGGTGCAGGCCAATGCCTTGCGTTTGCCGTCCAGCGCGCTGGTGTTCGACGACCATGGTTTGCGCGTGGCGACCCTTGGCGAGGACAACCATGTGCTGTTCAAGACCGTGACCATTGCCCGTGACTTCGGCGATGCAGTGGAAATTGGCTCGGGCCTGTTGCCCACCGATAAGGTCATCAACACGCCACCCGATGGTCTGCTTGATGGCGACACGGTACAAATCGCCAAACCCAACGACACCAACAAGCCCAACGAAGCGGTGGCCAAAGCTCATGGTTAATCCGCACCCGGCGTTTAAAATAAGCGCATTGCTGATGACATTCTTGGGCTTGGGCGCGTGTCATCTGGCGCCGGAGTACCAGGTGCCTGCGATCCCGATGGCTGCGCAATACCGTACCGACGGTCCTTGGCGCGCCGCGCAACCTTGCGATCAGTTAAGCCGCGATGGCTGGTGGCGTATCTATAACGACCCACAGCTCAACGATTTGCAGCAGCGTCTGCTAACCAATAACCCAGACCTTGCGGCCGCCCTGGCGCACTACGCTCAGGCTCAAGCGTTTGTGACGCAGGTGCAATCGGGGTTGTTCCCCAGCATCAAAGGCAACGCCAACGGTCAGCGTGATCGGCAATCTGACACCCGTCCGCTGCGGTCGGCAACGGCGGGGCCGGAGTACAACTCGTTTACCGTGGGTGCCGAGGTCGATTACGAGGTCGATCTGTGGGGCCGAGTGCGTGACTCGGTTGCCGCCGGTACCGATGAGGCGCAAGCGAGCAAAGCCGATCTGGCCAATGCGCGCCTGAGCCTGCAAACCCAGTTGGCCGACAGCTACATTCGCTTGCGCGGTTTGGACCAGCAGACGCAATTGCTGAACGAGAGCACTGAGGCGTATGCCAAAGCGGTGAACTTGACCGAAGGCCTGCACGGCGGCGGTATTGTTTCCGGGCTGGACGTCTCTCGGGCGAAGACGCAGTTGTCGTCGGCCAAGTCGCAACTTAAGCAAAACCTCGCCCAGCGGGCGCTGATGGAGCATGCCATCGCGTCGTTGGTGGGTGCTTCTGCCTCTGAGTTTCGCGTCAACGCTAACACCCAAGACATTGCCTTGCCGGTGGTGCCAACCGGAGTGCCATCGGCGCTGTTGCAACGCCGGCCTGACATCGCGGCCTCTGAACGGCGGATCGCCGAAGCCAACGCGAAAATCGGCGTAGCCCGTGCAGCGTTCTTCCCGACTATCACCCTTAGCGCGCAGGCCGGTTATCAAAGCGACGAATACGCCGGTCTGCTTGCTGCACCCAACTTGTTTTGGGCAATCGGACCTTCATTGGTCACGACGTTATTCGACGCCGGTGCACGGCAAGCCGGGGTTGATATTGCCAAGGCGCAAACCGATGAAGCCGGCGCCCGCTATCGCAGCGTGGTCTTGGGAGCGTTTCAGCAGGTGGAAGACAACCTGACGCTTATCTCCGGGCTAGGCGAAGCGCTGAAAGATCAACACGATGCCGCAGATGCCGCGCAGTATTCAGAAGACTTGGCGCTAGCGCGGTATCGCCAGGGCGCGGTGGGTTATCTGGATGTCGTCGAAGCGCAAACCGTTGCACTTGACGCCCAGCGTAGCGTGTTGGATTTACAGACCCGACAACTGAGTGCCAACGTGGCCCTGATCAAAGCCCTGGGCGGCGGTTGGAATACCGGTGAACTTGCCAGCGTGGCGGTTGCACCGGTAGCGGGCGTGCGGTGATATCGTCCGCGATCTCCTACAGGTTTTTTGTAAATCGCCAGAGAAACCGGTGGGACCGAATTTATTTGGGAAGGCCGCGACGCGATGTTCACAACGAGGTCTTTGGCCGGTCAACGCCTGCTTTAACGAGAAAGCAGCCCATGCTCCATGGCGTATTTGACCAATCCTGCTGGCTTATCGACGTTTAGTTTGCGTCGGATACTCAGGCGGTGGGTTTCGACGGTGCGTACGCTGATCGCCAGTTCCCGGGCGATGGTCTTGTTGTCCAAACCCTGCGCCAATCCCACTAACACCTGACTTTCCCTCGGTGTAAGTTCGGTTTCGTCTGACTTTTTACTCGCCAGCTTTAGTGCGACTTCGGCGCTGTAAAACGTTCCACCGGCGGCAATCGCTTCAATGGCCGCGACGATTTCCCGGGACGGTGCGTTTTTCAGCACATAACCGCTGGCGCCGGCTCGGATCGAGGTGGCGATGTATTCCTGATTGTCGTACATGCTCAAGATCAGGATTTTGATGGTCGGGTACTGCGCGCGCAGCAGCCTTGTCAGTTCCAGTCCATTCATGTCCTTCAAACCGATATCGATCAGCAAAATATCCGGCGACACCTGGCTGCAGAGATTAATGGCTTCGGGCCCATCTTCCGCTTCGCCCACCACGTCAAACGAAGGCCTGACGGCTAGCAACGCGCGTACGCCGTCACGTACTAACGCGTGATCGTCCACCAGGGCAATGCGAATCGGGCGTGCAGGGGTCATGAATAGACTCGGGTTGGGTTAAGGAATGAACGGGGTCGGGTGGGCAGGGTTACGCTCAATTCGCTTCTGCCAGGCACAGACGTCAGGCTGAATTGGCCGTCGAAATGGTCAACCCGTTCGCGAATGTTACTCAAACCGATACCTCCCTGTATCGACTCCAGCCGGTTGATCTTGAAGCCAACGCCGTCGTCGCAGACCGACAACTTCACGTGGACCGAGTCACCTTCAAGGTCGATGTAAACGTTTTTGGCCTGAGCATGGCGTTCGATGTTGGTCAGGGCTTCCTGAAGAATTCGGAACATGGCCACGGGCGCGCCCTCCACCAATTGGAAGTCGCCGAGGTTGTTTTGGTAGTGCACTGTCAAACCGCTGCGGGCCTCGAACTCGGTGACCAGCTGCGCAATGGCGGCGGCAAGCCCCAGGGTGTCCAAGAGGGAAGGGCGCAGGTCATGGGAAATACTTCGGACCTCACCAATCGCGTCGGCCAGCCGGTCGATGCCTTGGCGCAAGATATCCGGGCCTTTACCGCTTTGCGCTTCCAATTCAAGGCCTGCCAATTCGAATTGAAATTTGATCGACACCAGCACCTGACTGATGCCGTCGTGCAACTCTCGGGAAAGTCTGGAGCGTTCTTCTTCCTGCAGACTGACGATCCGTTGGGTCAGGCCCTGGAGCTTTTTGTCCGCCAGGCGATGTTCGCTGGCGTTCAAAGTCAGGCCGCAGGCAAACACCAGCAGCACCGCGATCAGCGCCACGATACCGATGGCCAGCATGGTGGTGTGGATGCCGCGAGCCACTTCTTCCCGTGCTTGATGGGTGGCGTGCTCGACGTCTTCCAAGTAAATTCCGGTGCCGAGCATCCAGCCCCAGCGGTCGAGCATGACCACGTAGGCGAGCTTGTCGGTGACTTGGCCGGTAGAAGGTTTTTCCCAGGCATAAGGCTGAAACCCGTCACCGCTTTGTGCACTTTTCAGTAGTGCCTGAATCACCAGCAACCCATGGGGATCGGTCATGTTCCATAGGTCGCGGCCTACCAGGTCGGCTTGCCGAGGGTGCATCAGACTGCGGCCGTTGTGGTCGTATACGAAGAAATAGCCGTTGATCCCGAAACTCAGCTTCGCCAACTCGTTGAGCACTTGTTGCTTGGTGTGTTCGTCGTCGCGGCCACTTTTATACAGCGGCGCCAGCGAGCTCATGGCCATTTCCACGTAGTTCTTAAGCTCCGCGCGTTTGCTGGCGAGAATGCTGTCCTCGATCAATTGCGCCTGCTGTTCGCCCAGCCGCTGGTTCTGGGAAATCACCAGCGCGCTGATGATCGCCACCGCGAGTATCAGCGGCAAAATCCCAAGCGCGACGATTTTATGTTTGAGCTGCATGGCAGATGAAATCCGGATGGAAGGCCGTTAAGTGGCACAGGGTAATCGCATCAGGCGGCATTTACCTGCGTAGTACTACGCAGGCGCCCCGGTAGTACTGCGGATGTCTATGCGGGCGCGGTGCGCGGATAGTAGCGTGGCTCATTTCACAGGGCACACAATAACAATTATCGCCGCAGGGTTACGGTCCTCGGCAGGAGACCCACAATGACCCGACTGACCAAACATCTTGCTTGGTTCGCCGTTGCCTGCTTGGGGGCATTCGCACTGGGTGTCGTCGCGCTGCGTCGCGGTGAAGCCGTCAATGCCCTCTGGATCGTGGTTGCCGCAGTCGCAATCTATCTGGTTGCCTATCGCTATTACAGCAAGTTCATTGCCACTAAAGTGATGCAGCTGGACCCCAACCGCGCCACCCCCGCAGTCCTCAATAACGATGGTCTGGACTACGTGCCGACCAACAAACACATCCTGTTCGGTCACCACTTTGCCGCCATCGCTGGCGCTGGCCCCTTGGTCGGCCCGGTATTGGCCGCGCAGATGGGTTACTTGCCTGGCACCCTGTGGCTGATTGCCGGCGTGGTATTCGCCGGTGCGGTGCAGGATTTCATGATTCTGTTCCTGTCCACTCGCCGTAACGGTCGCTCACTGGGCGAGATGGTCCGTGAGGAAATGGGCAAAGTCCCAGGTTCCATCGCACTGTTCGGTTGCTTCCTGATCATGATCATCATCCTCGCGGTGCTGGCGCTGATCGTGGTCAAAGCTTTGGCTGACAGTCCGTGGGGCATGTTCACGGTCATGGCAACCATTCCCCTGGCCATGTTCATGGGCGTGTACATGCGCTACATCCGTCCCGGGCGAATTGGTGAGATTTCGGTGATCGGCGTGGTTCTGCTGCTGGCGTCGATCTGGGCGGGCGGCCACGTTGCTGCCGATCCGGTGTGGGCCAAGGCGTTCACCTTCACAGGCATCCAAATCACCTGGATGTTGGTCGGTTACGGCTTCGTTGCCGCAGTATTGCCGGTTTGGCTGCTGCTGGCGCCTCGGGACTACCTGTCTACATTCTTGAAAATCGGCACCATCCTCGCGTTGGCCATTGGTATTCTGGTTCTGGCTCCTGAACTGAAAATGCCGGCGTTGACGCAGTTCACTGACGGCACTGGTCCGGTGTGGAAGGGGGGCTTGTTCCCGTTCCTGTTTATCACCATCGCCTGTGGTGCGGTGTCTGGCTTCCATGCGTTGATCGCGTCGGGTACCACGCCCAAGCTGCTGGACAGCGAAGCCAACTCTCGTTACATCGGCTACGGCGCCATGCTTATGGAATCGTTCGTGGCCATCATGGCCATGGTTGCGGCTTCCGTAATTGATCCGGGCGTGTACTTCGCCATGAACAGCCCGGCAGCGATTGTCGGCGGTGACGTGGTAACCGTGGCACAAACCGTCAGCAGTTGGGGTTTTGCCATTACCCCGGACGCGCTGATCGCTGTGGCGAAAGACATTGGCGAAACCACGGTGCTGGCCCGAGCGGGCGGCGCACCCACGTTAGCCGTTGGCATCGCGCAGATCCTGCACCAGGTGCTGCCTGGCAAGGACACCATGGCGTTCTGGTACCACTTCGCGATTCTGTTTGAAGCCTTGTTTATTTTGACGGCGGTGGATGCAGGCACCCGTGCGGGTCGCTTCATGCTTCAGGATTTGCTCGGCACTTTTGTTCCGGCGCTCAAGCGGACGGAATCGTGGACGGCCAACTTGATCGCCACCGGCGGTTGCGTCGCGATGTGGGGTTATTTGCTGTACCAAGGCGTGATCGATCCATTGGGTGGGATCAACACCTTGTGGCCGTTGTTCGGTATCTCGAACCAGATGCTCGCCGGCATCGCGCTGATGCTCGCCACCGTGGTCCTGATCAAAATGAAGCGTCAGCGCTACATTTGGGTGCCCTTGTTACCAGCGGTTTGGTTGCTGATTTGCACCACCACAGCCGGCTACATCAAGCTGTTCGACCCAAGCCCGGTACTGGGTTTCCTCGCCTTGGCGAGCAAATACAAAACGGCGCTGGACGCGGGTCAGGTACTGGCCCCGGCCAAGACCATCGACCAGATGCAGCATGTGATCTTCAACGCCTACACCAACGCCACGTTGACAGCGCTGTTCCTGTTCGTGGTATTCGCCATCCTGTTCTACGCGATCAAGGTCGGTGTAGCGGCATGGGGCAGTAAAGAGCGAACGGATAAAGAAGCCCCGTTCCAGGTCATGCCAGAAGCCCGCTAAATTCTCGGGTATCCACGCCTGTAGATACCAACTTGTTGGCGAAGGGGCTTGATGCGGTTTGCCTGACATACCGCCTCGCCAACAGGTTGGCTCCTACAGAATTCCGTCACTGAGGGACCGAATTCATTCATGCCCTGAGGTTGTCCGTCAACACGTTGTCGCAGCAAACGCCGGGCAACTGAAGGCACTGCCGAGAGCTGCGAAGCCGGGACGGCTCTGGGGTTTTAACACGGTCAATAGCAAGCAGCCGCATTACTGTGGGAGCAGGCTTGCCTGCGAAGGGGCCAGTAGTCACGCCGCTGATGTTGACCCGAAACCTGGGGCGCCTGCAGTGACGTTTTCGTTGGCAAGCCAACTCCCACGGGGTGATTTGGGTCCGCACGAACTCAGCGATGGCATTGCAGAACCGAAATAGGTGCATCGCCAAAATCCGTGGGACCGAATTTATTCGGGAAGGCGTCGTGTCAGGCGCTGACGATGTTGGACGTAAAATCCATTCCGAATAAATGCGGTCCCACGGTTCCCGGGGCATCCGCAAATTACGGGCGTGGGGCTGAGGTTTGGCCGAACAAGATTTTTTTGCCTTCTTCGGTCACTGTCGGGCGACTGGAGAAGGGTTCGGCGTTGGCATACGCGCGAACGGTTGCCGGCCTCGTGTGGATGGCATCGAACCAACGGCGCAGGTCAGGGAAGTCATCCAGGTTCTGCTGCTGGTTTTTCCAGGGCACGATCCACGGGTAAGCGGCTATGTCCGCAATGCTGTAGTGATCGCCGCCAATGAACTCACGGCCTGCTAATCGACGATCAAGCACGCCGTACAAGCGATTGGTTTCGTTGACGTAGCGATTGATCGCGTACGGAAGCTTTTCCGGTGCATAGATTCCGAAGTGGTGGTTTTGTCCGGCCATAGGCCCCAGCCCACCCATTTGCCAGAACAACCACTCCATCACGGTCTTGCGTTCGCGCAGGTCGCTGGGCAGAAACTGTCCGGTCTTCTCGGCCAAGTACAGCAAAATTGCGCCAGACTCGAACACAGTAATAGGCTCGCCGCCGTCAGCCGGTTCGGTGTCGATTATGGCTGGCATTCTGTTGTTCGGCGAAAACGCCAGGAATTCCGGCTTGAACTGATCGCCAGCGCTAATATCCACGGGATGAAGGTTGTACGCCACACCCGCTTCTTCAAGAAACATCGTGATTTTTTGGCCGTTGGGGGTTGGCCAGTAATAGAGTTCAATCATGGGCGGAGATTTCCTGTGCAATGAAATGACAGTCAAGTAACGCAAAGGCTGGGCGCACCATACCTTCCAATAAATCTCGCTCAGGCCGAGCGCGGGCCAGCACGCGAATGCCCAACAACAGACCCAATAGCAGGCGGGCCAGATCCTCCGCAGGTTGGGCGATGGAAATGCTGCCGGTACGTTGACCCGTGGCGACGCAACGGCGAAAGAACGCTTCAATCTGAACCAGAACATCCGCAACAATTTGTTGGAAACCTGGGTCATGCGGTGCGACCTCAACCGCTGCGTTGACCAGCAAGCAACCTTTACGTTGCGGATCGCTCAGCGAGCGCTCGATGATTTCTTCGAAGAACGCAGTAATCGCCTGACGCGGTGGCAAGTGCGCTTCGAGTCGCTTGATCCGGTCCAACGAGCCGCGCTCGATGTAATGATCCAGCGCGCGCTCATAGAGTGAGCGCTTGTCGCCAAACGCGTTATAGAGACTGGCGCCGGTAATCCCCATGCTTTGGGTAAGGTTACGAATGGACGTGGCCTCGTAGCCACGCGCCCAAAAGCACAAAATCGCTGCGTCTAATGCCGCTGCTTCGTCGAACTCTCTTGGCCGAGCCATTAGGTATTTCCTCCCATCGGGGAAGGAAGCGGTTGCCCCCTTTTCCGTTACCCACTATTCTAAATCAATCGTTCTAGAATACAAAGGTGACGCCATGATCCGTTTCTATTTCCACCCGACACCGAATCCGGCGAAAGTTGCGCTGATGCTTGAAGAAACCGGGCTTGCTTACGAGCTCGTGCCGGTCGATACCAGCAAGGGCGAGCAGCACACGGCGGAGTTTCATGCCATCAACCCAAACGGCAAGGTGCCAGCCATCGTCGACACTGATGGACCGGGCGGCGTTGAAACGCGGGTGTTCGATTCCAGCGCGATTCTGTTTTATCTCGGCGAAAAAACCGCTCAGTTCATGGGCACGCCCGCTGATCGGCCAGAGCTGCTGTCGTGGCTGTTCTTCATTGGTACAGGTTTGGGGCCTTTTTCGGGGCAGGCAGTGCATTTCCAATACGCCGCGCCAGAAGGAAACTCATACGCGATCAATCGCTATCGGCGTGAAATCGAGCGGCACTATCAGGTGTTGGATGAGCGTTTGGCGGGACGTGACTACATCGTCGGTGATACCTACTCAATCGTCGACATCTCGGCATGGGGTTGGCTGGACAAGGCTCCGCGTGTACTCAAAGGCGAGGCAGATCCGTTGGCGCCGTTCCCTAACCTCAAGCGCTGGTTCCAAGCCATCGATGCTCGCCCGGCCGTCGCCCGCGCCCGTGCAGTCGGCAAAGACCATGCATTCAAAAAAGAGATGGACGAGCAAGCGCGACGGGCGCTGTTCCCGTTCAACTATCCGAAAGACATTTAACCGCAAGGGGCGGGCTGACATTGCCGTCGGCACGCCCTCGTCGTTGTCGAAACCCGACCATGGACGCGGCGACGATTGCCGAGGTGATCATGGTTTTTTTTCGGGCCTGTGTATCGAGCAGTACATGGCGGGCAATGAGCAGTCGACCGACTCCAGCATTACCCACCTAATGCAGGTGGTTCGCGGGCTTAGCGGATCAGACTTGTCGGCGAGCGTCCTTCAGCTACAGTTGCAGCAACCCTGTGCTGACATCTGTTTAAGGAAGTTTCAATGCGCTTGATCTGTTTCGCGATTCCTCTGTTGCTGGCGGGTTGTTCATCATTCACGGCCGATCCGGACAACGTGACCCAAGTGCCAGGGGATCGCCTGCTCGCGTTCCAACAGCCGGTGGAGGGCGGGGGGCAAATCATCGTAAACCGTGACATCGGGATGCTGGGCGGCGGTTGTTTCCTGGCCTTTTCGATTGACCGCACCGTCGCCGCCCGAATCGGTATCGGTGAAGAAGCGCATTTTCAGGTGCCCGCGGGTGCTCGGATTGTGGGCATCGGCCTCGATGAACAGGACACGTCAATGTGCAGCAAAGGCCGTTTGCACCGCGAGTTGGCGGTTCAGTTGCAGGGCAGCGGCTCTCAACATTTTCGAATTGTCAGTGATTCGGTGAGTGGCTTCGGGATAGTGCCTGTAGCGCAGTGATAGCGTTCGCCAAAACGTTGGCTCCCGCCGGGGGTGTCCGTAACAGCTTAGTGTTGGCAGCCATGCCTGGGCCGGTATAATCACCGCCCGCAGACATTATTCATCTGCGCGACCTTGCCCCTTGAACTAGCTGGCAATGCCCGGCTCCAAGGATTGGATTTGCATTACGACCAGTCGAGCCTATGACATCGTCCCCAGCATGGATTATCTGCGAACACTGCGACTCGGTTTATCAGTCCACGGCGTTGGCCAGAGGCCAGACCGCGCGCTGTGTGCGTTGCGCTGCCATTCTTGGGCGCGGCGGTCAATTGAGCATTCAACAACTGTTGGCGCTGTCGATCAGCGCCGCAATGCTTTTCATTTTCGCCAACGCGTTCCCCGTCATTTCCATCAGCCTGCAAGGCTTGAGCAATCAGGCCACCTTGTGGCAATCGGTTCAGGCTCTGGCCCAAGGGCAAATCAGCCCGATGGCAGCCGTGGCGGGGCTGACGATCATTCTTGCGCCTTTTCTGCAAATCATTCTGCTCTGCTGGGTGCTCAGTTTCGCCTTGGCCAGGCGTGCGGCGCCTGGTTTTAAGCTCTGCATGCGAACGCTGGAACACCTGCGGCCATGGAGCATGCTCGAGGTCTGCTTGCTGGGCATTCTGGTGTCCATCGTCAAATTGGCTGGCATGCTCGATGTACACCCCGGCGTTGGCCTATGGGCACTGGGCATGCTAACCGTGCTGATCATCCTGATTTCGGGCAAAGGCATCCGTCGGCTGTGGAAAGACCTTGAAGGTGTCATTCCGTGAGTCAGCCGCCGTATGCCAGCGAAATGAACCTGGTCCTGTGCCGTACCTGCGGCTACGCCTGCTCGGTGAACGATGCACAATGCCCTCGTTGCAATTCAGCGGTGCATCGACGCAAACCGAACAGCCTGACCCGCACCTGGGCATTTTTGCTCGCCAGCCTGATCTGCTATATCCCGGCCAACCTGATGCCGGTGATGTACACCAACATCTTTGGCAGCGGCAGTGAAAACACGATCTTCAGCGGCATCATAGAGTTTTGGAGCGAGGGTTCCTGGGACCTCGCATTGTTGATTTTCATCGCCAGCGTGGCGGTACCGTGCTTGAAATTTCTGGTACTGGGCACGCTGCTGATTACCTGTCAGCGCCGCAGCCACTGGGCCAGGCGGGAGCGGGCCAGGCTATATCGGTTGATAGAGGTGGTCGGTTATTGGTCGATGCTGGACGTGCTGGTGGTGGCCTTGATTGCCGCGCTCGTGCAATTTCGCTCGCTGAGCACCATCGACCCGCGCATGGGTATTTTGTTTTTTGGTTTGGTAGTCGTCCTGACCATGTTAGCCGCCATTAGTTTTGATCCCCGGCTTATCTGGGATACAGAGGTTGAAGATGTCTGATCACCCACGTTCCACCCTAAACCCCGCGTCGGGTCCACCCTCACCAGGCGCGCCGAATATCAAGCATCGAAGCTTCAACGTATCACTGGTGTGGATCGTACCCATCGTCGCGGCGTTGGTCGGGTTGTCTATGGTGGCGCATAACATTCTTTCGGCTGGACCGGAAATCAATGTCAGCTTCCAGACCGCTGAAGGGATTGAGGTCAATAAGACCCAGGTCAAATACAAAAACGTGGTGATTGGTAAAGTCACCGCCATCGCCTTGAGCGAAGACCGTAATCGTGTGGATGCGACCATCGACCTAGATGCGTCCGCCAAGTCGTTCGCCACCGAGGGATCGCGCTTCTGGGTCGTGCGCCCCCGCATCGGTGCCAACGGTATTTCTGGGGTAGGTACCTTGCTTTCCGGGGCATTTATTGGTGCCGATGCCGGCGAATCCGAACAGACCAAAAAAGACTTTGTCGGCCTTGAAACGCCGCCGCCGGTGACCTATGGCGAGAAGGGCAAGCGCTATACCTTGCACACCGACACCCTCGGCTCGCTGGATATTGGTTCGGACGTTTACTACCGCCGCATCGCGGTGGGGCAGGTGGTTGCCTATCAGTTGTCTGAAGACGGCAAAGGCGTTGATGTGCAAATTTTCGTTCATTCGCCAAACGATCAGTTCGTGACCAAGGACACACGATTTTGGAATGCCAGTGGCGTAAATGTCAGTCTGGATGCTAACGGCCTGAAGGTGGATACCGAGTCGGTTTCTTCGATTCTGGCTGGCGGTATTGCCTTCGTCGAACCCAAGTACAGCCCGAATCCGGTGGTGGCGGAGGAGGATGCTACGTTCTCGCTGTTCGTCGACCAGCAAACCGCCATGGCGCCCGCTGACGGCGATCCGCACTTCATCCGCATGCGCTTTGACCAGCCGTTGCGCGGGCTGTCGGTCAACGCGCCGGTCGAATTCCATGGGGTGAACATCGGCAGAGTGGTGTCGGTCGATCTTGACTATGACGCGACGAAAAAAGACTTTCCGACCATGATCGGTGCGGTTATTTACCCCAATAGATTGGGCAAGGCCCACGAAACGCTCCTGAAGCAGGCCGGCGCGGACAAAGCTGACGACCTTCGAACCCAGGAGTTGATGGCGGAATTCGTTAAACAAGGGCTGCGTGCCCAAGCCCGGAGCGGCAACTTGTTGACCGGCCAATTGTACATCGCGCTGGATTTTGTGCCGAACGCAAAACCGGTGGCGTTCAACTCAACCGCGCAACCCTTGGACATTCCGACCATCCCCGGCAGCCTGGACAAACTGCAGGAGCAGTTACAACAGATCGTCGACAAAATCAGCAAACTGCCCATCGATCAGATTGCCAGCAACCTCAACGGCAGTTTGACCGAGCTTCAGAAAACCTTGAAACAGGTCAATGGCGATGTACTGCCGCAGATGCGCGACACCTTGGCGCAAACCAAAAAAACCTTGGCGTCAGCCAACGACAGCTTCTCCGAGGATTCGCCACAACGTCAGGAGCTGGGTCAGGCCATGCAGGAAGTGAAACGCACCGCTCGCTCGGTGCGGGTATTGACCGACTTCCTCGGCCGGCACCCTGAAGCCTTGATTCGTGGGCGCGTGAAAACCGCCCAACCCGATGGCTACACATCGTCACCTTCGTCTTCTCGCGAGATTGATCCGGAATGATCCCCATGAAAAGTCGCTTTCTTGCCCTCTTGGCCACGCTGGGTTTGGCCGCTTGTGTGTCGGCGCCCACGCATTACTACACGCTGGTGCCCACCGCCAAGGATGCGCGAGCGAGCAGCAGCGTGCCGGCGTTTCAGTTCGAAATGCAGCCGGTGCTGATACCGGTGCAAGTTGATCAGCCCCAAGTGGTAGTGCGACTCAGCAGTGGTGCCTTATCGATTCTTGAAACCGAACGCTGGAGCGCGCCGTTGGCCGATGAGTTTCACGACGCCTTGGCCAACCAGATGGAGCTGCGACTCGGTACGCGAAACCTTGAGGGCTTGCCCAAAATGCCCGGCCGCCCGGTCATTTCACTGCAAACCGACGTTCGACGCTTTGACTCGGTGCCGGGTCAGTACGCGTTGATCGACGTGGTGTGGAGCATCAGTCGCCGGCTTGATACCGAACCGCGTCGCAGCTTGACCTGCAGTTCAACCCTTCGCCAACCCGCCGGGATGCAAGTGCAAGACGTGATCATGGCGCACCAGCAGGTCATCGCGCAGTTGGCGACTATAATCGCCGGGACGGCGCGCAAATGGGCGCAGGATCCCAGCGTAGGCTGTCCATAGTCGGTTCGTTTTGCTTCTTACTCGTCTGGGATGCCGAGGTAAGCCATGCCTGAAAACCCGAAGCCCACGGCCAGCCCGGTACCCGGCGCAGCCGAGATCAAACATCGAGGTTTCAATGTATCGCTGGTGTGGATTGTGCCCATCGTGGCGGCGCTGGTGGGGTTATCGATGCTGGTCCATAACGCGATATCGGCCGGCCCCGAGATTACGCTCACCTTTCAGACCGCAGAGGGCCTGCAGGCGAACAAGACCCAAGTCAAATACAAGAACGTGGTGATCGGCGAAGTCACGGCCATTGCCTTGAGTAAAGACCGCAGTCATGTTGATCAACAAACTGCCCATCGATCAGATTGCCAACAACCTTAACGGCAGCTTGGCCGAACTTCAGCTAACCCTGAAGCAAGTGAATGGCTCCGTTCTGCCGCAGATGCGCGACACCCTCGTGCAGACCCGAAAAACCCTCGCATCGGCCAACGAAGCCTTCGCCGAGGACTCACCGCAGCGCCAGGAATTGAGCCAGTCCATGCAAGAAGTGAAACGCACCGCCCGTTCGGTAAGGGTGTTAACTGATTTCATTGGGCGACATCCCGAAGCACTGATTCGTGGCCGCCTTAAAGGCGCCGAGCCTGATGGTTATAAATCGTCGCCTTCAGCGTCACGAGATACCGCGAATGACCCTTGATCCAAATCAATGGTCGAAAAAAAGCACCCTGCTATAACTAACTGCCATGGCCGACGTGAAGCTGTCTCATTGGACGGTTCGCGCTGATATTCGCGATCGGGGAGATCGAATGGTTGAGCAGTTAGTTGAACCGGTAAGCGTTGCGCTGGATCAGACCACCTCCGGTCTGCTGCTGGTCGTCAACGCGGGTTCGTCCAGCATCAAATTCGCGATTTACCGCGCCAGTCTGGACAGCCACGGCCAACCGGTTGCCCTGGGCTACGGCAGCCTGGAAAAACACGTGGATCACTATTGGCTGTGTTTTCGCGAGGCCAGCGGCGAAAAAGATATCGAAGAGCAGTGGCCACACTCCGAAGAGTCGATCACTGACGAGACCTTGGGCCGGCTGATCCAGTGGATCGAGCAGCACACCGGCGACACGCTATCTGCCGCCGGTCATCGAATCGTTCATGGCGGCACGCGCACCCAAGTTGCGGCCTTGATCGACGATTCCGTCATGACGGAAATGGAGGCGTTGATTCCTATTGCGCCGTTGCATCAGCCAGCGTGCCTGGCGCCGGTGCGCTTTCTGGCGCGTGAACATCCTCATTTGCAACAAGTGGCCTGTTTTGATACCGCCTTCCACCATTCGTTGGACCGGATGGAAACCTTGTATGGATTGCCCCGCGCCTTGAGCGAAGAGGGTATCCGTCGTTATGGTTTTCACGGTTTGTCGTTCGAGTACATCGCCAGTGTCCTGCCCGCTTATGATCGCCGGGCAGCGGCCGGGCGGACCATCGTGGCTCATCTGGGGAATGGCGCGAGCCTGTGTGCCTTGCGCGGCGGCCGCAGTTGCGCCACCAGCATGGGTTTTACCACCCTCGACGGGATTCTCATGGGCACACGCCCCGGACACCTTGATCCCGGCATACTCCTGTACCTGTTGCGCGAACGTGGCATGACCGCTGAGGCGCTTGAGCATTTGCTGTATCACGAATGTGGTTTACTCGGCGTTTCCGGTGGCATCTCCAGCGACATGCGGGAGCTGTCTGTCAGCGAGGATCCAGCGGCCAAAGAAGCAATTGATCTGTATGTACACACCATCGTCCGTGAAATCGGAGCCTTCGCTGCGGTTCTGGGCGGCCTTGATGCACTGGTGTTCACAGGCGGTATTGGTGAGCATGCAGCCAGCGTGCGTGCACGGATTATCGAAGGTTGTGCCTGGCTTGGCATGAGAATCGACGAGCAGGCCAATGAAGTTGACGGGCCGTTCCTGTCCCAGTCCAGCAGCCGCGTCGCTGCCTGGATGATCCCCACTGATGAAGACCACGTGATCGCCCGCCATACCTTGCAGTTGCTGGACACCAGCAGCCATTAGTTGAGACTCGGGCTTGGGCCCGAGGGTTTTACATCGCCCATTCCACTGGAGTCGCCATGTATATCTTCAACCCACTGCTGTCCAGCGCCGATAACCCCTCCAGCGCACCGATTATCGAGCCGCTTTTGGTCGACAATGGCCCGCTGGCGCCTGAACTGCTGGAGCGGATGAACCGCTATTGGTACGCCGCCAATTACCTGTGCGTCGGCCAGATTTACCTCAAGGCCAACCCATTACTGCGTGAACCGTTGAGCGCCGATCACATTAAGCCTCGGCTATTGGGACACTGGGGCACTTCGGCCGGGCAGAACTTTATCTATGTGCACTTGAACCGGCTGATCAGCGAACAACATATACAAATGATCTATATTTCAGGCCCCGGTCACGGCGGTCCAACGTTGAATGCGTGTGCCTGGTTGGAAGGCACTTACAGCGACGTTCACCCAGAGATCACCGCCGATGAATCGGGGATGCTGCGCTTCTTCCGCAGTTTCTCCACCCCCGGTGGCGTGCCGAGCCACTGCGGTCCGCACACGCCCAACTCCCTGCATGAAGGCGGCGAGCTGGGCTATTCGTTGGTGCATGCGTTCGGCGCCGCGTTCGACAACCCGCAGGTGGTGGTGGCCTGCGTCATCGGTGATGGCGAAGCGGAAACCTGCCCGTTGGAAGGCAGTTGGAAAAGTATTCGGTTTCTTAACCCGGTCTACGACGGTGCGGTGCTGCCGATTCTGCACCTCAACGGCTACAAGATTTCCGGCCCCACGGTGGAAGCACGCACCGACGACGCCGACCTGATCGCGCTGTATCAAGGGCGTGGCTACGAGCCGATCATCGTCGCCGGCGATGACCTGCCCGGCATGCACCAACGTTTCGCGGCGGCCCTCGACACCTGCTACGCCGGGATTCGGGATATCCAGCACCGAGCGAGGGAGGAGGGGTCGGTTACACGCTCGCGCTGGCCGATGATCATTTTGCGCAGCCCCAAAGGCTGGACCGGGCCGAAAGTAGTCGACGGCATGCCGGTGGAAGGGACGTTTCGCGCGCACCAAGTGCCGCTGGCTAATGTCATCCAGAACACTGAGCATTTGGCGCAACTGGAGCGCTGGATGCGCAGTTATTCGCCACAGACGCTGTTCGATGAGAATGGCGCGCTGGTGCCCGAACTGCGCGCCCTGACCCCACCGTCTGCCCTGCGCTTGGGGGCCGTTCCCCACGTCAATGGCGGCCGGGTATTGGTGGCGCTGGACTTGCCCAACTTCGCCGATTACGGCCTCGACGTCCCCGGGCCGGGGGAAGTCATAGCCGAGGCACCGCGCAAACTGGGTGAATACCTGCGGGACGTGATTCGCGCTAATCCGCATAATTTCCGGGTATTTGGCCCGGATGAAACCAATTCCAACCGTCTGAACGCGGTGTTCGAGGCCACCAACCGCACGGCTGCTGGACCGATCCTTGAAATTGACGATCACCTAGCGGCTGATGGCCGAGTGATGGAAGTCCTTAGCGAGCACTTGTGCGAAGGCTGGCTTGAGGGCTATTTGCTCACCGGGCGCCATGGCATGTGGTCGACGTATGAGGCGTTCGCCCAGGTCGTTGATTCCATGGTTACCCAACACGCCAAGTGGTTGCAGCAAAGCCGCGAGTTCCCTTGGCGTCGGCCGTTGGCCTCGCTCAACATATTGCTCACCAGTCACGCCTGGCGTAACGACCACAATGGCTTCAGCCATCAATCCACCGGCTTCGTCGACAACGTGCTGCAACGCCGTTCGGACGTGGTGCGGGTGTATTACCCACCAGACTCAAACTGTCTGGTCAACGTGTTCGATCACTGCCTGCGCAGCCGCAATTACGTGAACGTGGTCACCTGCGGAAAGCAACCGGATTTCCAATGGCTGGATTTCGACGCAGCACTGAAACACTGCTCCCAAGGGGCCTCAATTTGGAACTTCGCCAGCAACGATGACGGCGACGATCCGGACGTGGTGCTGGCCTGCGCCGGTGACGTGCCCACTACCGAAGCGGTGGCGGCGGCCTGGTTGCTGCAAAAACACGTGCCGGGGATCCGCGTGCGGCTGGTCAATGTGGTGGATCTGGGCATCCTCAGCAGCCCGCAAACCCGGCCGCACGGCATGGACAACGTGTCGTTCGATGCGTTGTTCACCCGCGAGGCCCCGGTGATGTTTGCGTTTCACGGCTCGACGTGGGTGATTCATTCCATGGTTCACGGCCGCGCCAACGAGGCGCGCTTTCACGTGCGGGGCTTCTCGGATCGAGGCACCACCACCACGCCGTTCGACATGGTGGTGCTCAACGACATGAGCCGCTACCAGCTCGCCATCGACGCCTTGAGCCACGTGCCGCGTTTGCGCTCCCACAGCCTCGACGCCATGAGTTACTTCGAAGGCCAATTGCGTCGGCATCACACCTACATCCGTGAGCATTTCGAAGACATGCCCGAGATCCGCAACTGGCGCTGGACAGACGACTTCAGCGAACCCGACGGCCCCCCACCGCTGGCCAAAGGGCATCCAAGGGGCCAGACCTTTACCGATGCGTGACGCATTAAATCCTACAGAGAGTGGTGGTATTTCTTATCAGGGTCAGCTCATGCCTTCTCGTCGCACGCCGCTTGAATCTAACATCGTAACCTTGCGCCAACTGGCGTTTGATCAAACCGTTCGTTGGTCCGATTTGAACGACGATATCTGGCGCAGACTGGACAACGAGCTGTGGGAACTCACCCACAATCCTTGTCTCGTGCTTAACGCGGTGTCCGAGCAAAAGATCAACGTCTTGCTCGCCGACATCCATTTTCATGGGCGCGTCACCGAGATCGCCGCGGCGCACCATGCGGTATTGGCCCAGACAACCTGGTTTGAGCGCGAACACGCGGACGCGTCACTGCACCAGGTGGCCTATTTCTCCATGGAGTACATGCTCAGCGAAGCACTGCCGATCTATTCCGGTGGGCTGGGAAATGTCGCGGGGGATCAACTGAAAGCCGCCAGTGACTTGGGGGTTCCGGTGGTGGCCGTCGGGATGCTTTGGCAGCACGGTTATTTCCGTCAGGAGATCAGCGTCGACGGGCACCAACAGGCGTTATACCCAGTCAACGACACCCGGCAATTACCCATTGAACCCTTGCTCCGTCCCGACGGTAGCCTGTTGCGCCTAGCTATTCAGCTGCCAGGATTGACCGTTTGGTTGCGTGGTTGGCAGGCGACGGTCGGGCGTAACCGGTTATTGCTGCTGGACAGCAACGACCCGGCGAATCCACCGCCGTTTCGGTTGCTGACGGGTGAGTTATATGGCGGTGATGTAGAGATGCGCCTGCGTCAGGAGATGGTGTTGGGCATCGGCGGTTGGCGTTTGCTGGAATCGGCAGGCTACACGCCGGATGTGCTTCATCTGAACGACGGGCACGCGGCGTTTGCGGTGCTTGAACGGGCGCGCAGTTACATGCAGGCCAACAAGGTCAGTTTCGACGTGGCCATGACCGCAACCCGCGCCGGCAACCTGTTCACTACCCACACTCCGGTTGAAGCCGGGTTTGATCGTTTTCCCGCCGCGTTGATCAGCAAATACGTCGGACGTTACGTTGAGCATGAGCTGGGCCAGTCGTTGGAAAGCATTTTGGCCTTGGGCCGGCAACGCGGTGACGACTCCGAAGAGCTGTTCAACATGGCGTTCCTGGCGACTCATTGTGCCGGAGCGGTAAACGCCGTGAGCCGTTTGCACGGAGCGACCAGTCGGCATATTTTTCAGCCGCTGTTTCCGCGCTGGCCCAATGACGCTGTGCCCATCGGCCACGTCACCAACGGCGTACACCTGCCGACCTGGGTTTCATTGGAGGCCGAAGCCCATTGGCAAGCGCTGCACGGTGACGATCTGCCCTGGCGCGGCATCCGCGAAGCAAGGGTCAACGAGTTGTTAAAGCAGGTCGATGATCAGGACTTGTGGCAATTGCGCGAGCAGGCGCGGGCCTTGCTATTTGAATTTGTGCGCACCCATCTTGCGCGCAGTGAAGCCGTTCATGGCGCATCACTGAAGGCCATCGAATCGGCCGGGGTGGCGTTCGACCCGCAAGTATTGACCCTCGGCTTTGCCCGTCGCTTTGCTACCTACAAACGACCCAATTTATTGCTGCAAGACCCTGAGCGTCTGCTGCGCATTCTCAACCATCCCACTCGACCCGTGCAGTTGCTTATTGCCGGCAAAGCGCACCCGGCTGATAGCATCGGGCAGCAAATGATTCTTGATTGGCACGCGTTCATTCGTCGCCCGGAAACCAATGGGCGGGTGGCGTTCCTTGAAGACTACGACATGCGCGTGGCGCGCCATCTGGTGCAGGGCGTCGACGTGTGGGTCAACACCCCGCGTCGGCCGTGGGAAGCCAGCGGCACCAGCGGCATGAAAGTCTTGGCCAACGGCGGCTTGAACTTGTCACAGCTCGATGGTTGGTGGGCCGAAGCCTGCACCGACGAAGTGGGCTGGGGCATTGGGGATGGTGCCGAACATGGCGCTGAGTACGACGCAGCCGATGCCGATCAGCTCTACACGCTGTTGGAAAGCGAGGTCGTGCCTGCGTTTTATGAACGTGACGCCGACGGTATCCCCGGGCAATGGATTCGACGTATGCGCGCCAGCATGGGGAGCCTGGTCACTCAATTTTCAGCCGACCGGGCGGTCCGGGAGTACGCCGAACACTATTACCTACCCGCTGCTAGCGCTTACCACGCGCGGGGTGCCGACGGCAGCCGACTGGCGCTGCAACTGGCTCAGGACCATGAACAGTTGCGCACCCACTGGGGCGACATTCGTTTTCTGCAAATGGACATGCAGCGGCGGGCAGGCCGCTACGCCGTGGCATTACACATGGACCTGGGCGGGCTTTCACCGTCTCAAGTCCGCGTTCAGTTGTACGTCGAGGGCGTGGGCGCAGCGGACGCTACCATCGTTGACTTGAAGGTCGACCTGGCGGCCCAAGCGGATGGGCTATTGCTTTACCGGGTTGAAGTAGCTGACGACCGGCCCGCGAGTGAATACACGGCGCGAGTCATCGCCGACGACTCGACTGGGTTGACGGTGCCGCTGGAGGTGGGATTGATCGCCTGGAAAAGCTGACGGACGGCTTCGTTGATCCAGCGCAGTAGGGCCATTAGCGTTCGTTGTTATAAGAGCTGCGCAAAAACTAGACTACGCTCTTGGCTGCTCTTGTCATGTGCCTCTATGGCGGCAGAGAAACAGCCAGCGGGTCGCAGTGATTTCCTCTTTATGCCTTATCAAGGATGTCTGGTTCATGGCAGCTATAGATGATGACTCCAACAAAATGGGGCTTACCCCCGCAATTCTGATGGTCGCGGGCAACATGATGGGCTCGGGGGTGTTCATGCTCCCGGCCAACCTCGCCGGTATCGGCAGCATCGCGTTGTACGGTTGGCTGATTACCATCGTCGGTTCAGTCGCCCTTGCGCTGACCTTTGCCAAACTGGCTTCCATCGATCCTGCAGCGGGCGGCCCTTATGCCTACACCCGCAAAGCCTTCGGCAACTACATGGGTTACCAGACCAATCTGGTGTATTGGCTGGCCAATGTGCTGGGCAACGTTGGCCTGGCGGTGGCTGGTTTGGGTTACTTGACGCACTTCTTTCCATCGCTGAAAGAGCCGTTGGTATTCGCCATTGCGCAGATTTTTGTCATTTGGCTGCTGACATACGGCAACATCCTCGGGCCAAAACTGGTAGGTCGGGTGCAGTCGGTTACCACTATCTTTGCCTTGTTCCCAATTGTCGGCATGGCCTTGTTTGGCTGGTTCTGGTTCAGCGGCGATGTGTACATGGCCGGCTGGAACGTGAGTGGCAAAAGTGATTTCTCTGCGGTCGGCATGACCCTGAACTTCACCCTGTGGGCATTTATTGGCGTGGAAAGTGCGTCGGTCTCGGCGGCAGTGGTGCGTAACCCGCGCCGTAACGTGCCCATCGCCACGGTGGGCGGCGTGATCATCGCGGCGGTCTGCTATATCCTCAGTTCTTCGGTGATCATGGGCATGATTCCAAACAAGGAATTGATCTCGTCTTCTGCGCCGTTTGCCGATGCTGCACGGCTGGCACTGGGCAACACCGCCGCCAATATTGTCGCCTTGTGCGCCGCCATTGGTTGCCTCGGATCGCTGGCGGGCTGGACGTTGCTGGTTGGACAGACCGCCAAAGCCGCGGCGGATGATGGCCTTTTCCAAAACGTGTTTTCCCGGGTGAATGCCAAGGGCGTTCCGGCCGCAGGGCTGGCGATTGTTGCGGCGATCATGAGCGTTCAGGTGTTGGTGACCATGTCGCCGACCGCCAGCGAACAGTTCGGCAAGATCGCGTCGATTGCCGTGATCATGACGCTGCTGCCGTACATCTACTCGTGTATTTCGATCAAGGTGCTGGGCTACAAAGCCATGCCGCCTAACCAATATGCGCTGTACACCTTCATCGGCCTGGTCGGTGCGGTCTACAGCATCTGGGCGATGGTCGGTTCCGACGGCGCTCAAACCCGCTGGGCACTGATCTTCGTTATTGCGACCATCGTCTTTTACTCCGGCGCTATTACCCGTCGTCGTGAAATCGAGGAAGGCCATCTGCACCCCGGCGGCATTTCGCCCACTTGGGTTCGCTACATGGCGTTGGCCATGGTCATTGCCGCGTTGATCGGTACGTTCTGGGTCTCCGTCGGTAGCCGTGACGACCTCAACTTGCAGCGTCGGGTGCCTTTGCCAGGCGAGCTGCAACAACCTGCCGTTGCCCCCGCGCCAGCCGCAGCCCCCTGAAAGTCGGGACTCGACGCGTCATAGCGCGCGTCGAGCCGCATTCCTATGAGTTCGGAGGACGCCATGTCCCTTCATCAGCACCATCGTCTGGGCATGAAAGCCCTGCTTATTCACGAAGAACTTGCCGCCAACAGCTCGGCCGGTCGCGCCGTCCGGCAGCTTGCCGAAGAGTTAGAAGAACGCCAAGTAGAAGTCCTGTTGGCGCAGTCGGCAGAAGACGCCATCGTCCTGATTCATTCGGACCCGATGTTGCAATGCGTATTGCTCGATTGGGAGTTGGCGCTGGACGACAGCCATGCCATCGCCAACCGGGTGTTGGACGCCGTGCGTGAACGTAGCGAAGGCGTGCCGATTTTTCTTTTGGCCGACCGCAGCAGCGCAGCAACCGTTCCCCTAGAAGCGATGCAGAAGTCAGACGATTTCATTTGGCTGCTGGAAGACACCACACGCTTTATCAGTGGCCGTATTGTCGCCGCGATTCAGCGTTACCGTGAGGCGGTGTTGCCACCGATGTTTGGCGCGCTGGTGCGGTTTTCCCAGGTGTACGAATATTCCTGGCACACGCCGGGACACACCGGGGGTACGGCGTTTTTGAAGTCCACGGTAGGGCGCGCGTTTTTTGATTTTTTTGGCGAAAACCTGTTTCGCTCCGACCTGTCGATTTCCGTGGGTGAGCTGGGTTCGCTGCTGGATCATTCCGGCCCGATCGGAGCCAGCGAGGTGTATGCCGCCAGGGTCTTTGGCGCGCACCGCACGTACCACGTCACCAACGGTTCCTCGACCTCCAATCGGGTGATCTTGATGGCCAGCGTGACCCGGGATCAGGTCACGTTGTGCGATCGCAACTGCCACAAGTCAGTCGAACACGCCATGACCATGTCGGGGGCGATTCCGACCTACTTGATTCCGTCGCGCAATCATTACGGCTTGATTGGCCCGATTCCGCCGCAGCGATTGACCCCGGAAGCGATTCACAGCGCCATAGCAAGCAACCCGCTGTTGCGCGAAGGGCTGGACCCGACGCCGATGCACGCGATCATTACTAACTCGACCTACGACGGCCTTTGCTACAACGTGACCCGGGTCGAAGCGCTGCTGGGTCAGAGCGTCGACCGGTTGCATTTCGACGAAGCCTGGTTCGGTTACGCACGCTTCAACCCCCTCTACCGCGAGCGCTTCGCGATGCATGGCGAGCCGGCTGATTACAGCGCTGACCGGCCGACGGTGTTTGCCACTCAGTCGACCCATAAACTGCTGGCGGCGCTGTCCCAGGCGTCGATGATCCATGTCCGCGATGGTCGGCGGCCGATTGAGCATGCGCGGTTCAACGAAGCGTTCATGATGCATGCTTCGACCTCGCCCAATTACGCGATCATCGCCTCCAACGACGTCAGTGCGGCGATGATGGACGGCCCCAGCGGCAAAGCCCTGACCGGTGATTCGATCCGCGAGGCGATTGCGTTTCGGCGAATGCTGGCGCGACTCAACAGCGAGTTCCAGACCAAGGGCGAATGGTTCTTCAACGTCTGGCAGCCGGACACCGTGACCCACCCGAAAAGCGCTCAGGTCCTGCCGTTTTTTGCCGCTGACGAGGAATTGCTGGCGACTGAACCGGCGTGCTGGGTGCTTAAACCGAACGCGGCGTGGCATAGCTTCGGTGACATCGAAGACGGCTACTGCATGCTGGACCCGATCAAAGTGTCGATCACCACGCCGGGAATTTTGCCTGGTGGCGGCATGAGCGAACAGGGCATTCCGGCCGTGGTGCTCACCGCTTATCTGGATCGCCAAGGCATAGTGGTAGAAAAAACCACCGATTTCACGATTCTGTTTCTGTTTTCCATCGGCGTGACCAAAGGCAAATGGGGCACGCTGGTCAATACGCTGCTCGATTTCAAGCGTGACTATGATGCCGATGCACCGCTGGACAGCGTGTTACCCGCGTTGTTGGCAGCGCATCCGCAGCGCTATCGGGGCATGGGCTTGCGCGCATTGTGCGAAAGCATGTTCCAAAAAATGTCCGAACTGCGCACCACAGACGCATTGTCTCAGGCGTTTTCGACCCTGCCGGAACCTCGGCTCAGTCCGGTGGCCGCGTACGAGCAGTTAGTCCGCGACAACATCGAAGTGCTGACGTTGGAGCAGATGGCCGGGCGTACCGTTGCCACCGGGGTGGTGCCGTATCCGCCGGGTATTCCGCTGTTAATGCCTGGCGAAAGCGCGGGTGCAGCAGACGGCCCGATACTCGGCTACCTCAAGGCGCTGGAAGAATACGACCGGCACTTCCCAGGGTTTACCCACGATACCCACGGGGTCGAGGTAGAAGGCGGGCTTTACCGCATCCGCTGTATCAAATGATCGACTAACCCGGGTTGAGGGATAACGCCGCCAGTGCGCCGATCAAGGCGGGCGGCATCACCAGAATCCCGACCCGCAGGAAGTCGACGGCACTGACATGCTCACCTTCGCGACGCACGGCGATCAGCCACAACAGCGTCGCCAGGGAACCGGTAATCGACAGGTTCGGCCCCAGATCGACGCCAATCAGCAATGCGCTGGTAGTAGGCGTCGGCAGGTGAGCAATATGCCCCACGGAGCCAGCGATCAAACCCGCTGGCAGGTTATTAATGACATTGCTGGCAATCGCCACAACCAGCCCGGCACCCCAGGTTGCCTGGCTGCTGGAATGTTCGGCCAGGGAGGCCAACGTATGCGCCAACGAATTGATGATCCCGGTTTGGGCGAGCCCTTCAACCAGGACGAACAGGCCGCCCACCAGCGGCAACACGCCCCAGGAAACGCCTTTGAGTACAGGCATCGGGCTCATCCGCTGACGCAGGTGAATCAGACCGGCGGTGGCCAATCCAGCACAAAACGTAGGCAACCCCAGTTGCAGGTCGAAGGCCGATGCCAGCAACAACACCGCGGCCGTAAGCATGATGCCAAATGCTGTCAGCCGCGCCCCGCTGGACAGGGGTTGGAGGGCGATGACCGTTTCCAAGGTTTGACGCAGGTGCTTGCGCTGAGTGAGGCGCAAGACAATGTAGGTCAGGCCAATAGCGGCCATCGACGGCAGGCTGAATTGCCACAACCACGTCAGCAACGGCGGCATGTGGCTGCCGAAAATCACCAGGTTGGCAGGGTTGGATATCGGCAGCACAAAACTTGCCGCATTGGCGATAAAAGCGCAGACGAACAAATAAGGCAGTGGCTCGGCCTTGGCTGCTTTGGCGGCGGCATACACCGCCGGGGTCAGGACGACCGCCGTCGCGTCGTTGGACAGAAAAACAGTGACCAGCGTCCCGACCAGGAACACCAGGTCGAACAACCGCTGCCCGGAACCCTGTGCATGTTGCGCGGCGTACATCGCCAACCAGTCGAAAAGGCCTTCCTGACGTGCCAGTTCGGCCAGCACCATCATGCCGATCAGGAACAGATAGACATCAGTGCCTTTGGCAATCGCTGCCAACGCAGAAGGCCAGGGAATCAACCCGAAGCCGGTCAGCAACGCGGCGGCGCTCAACGCCCAGACCCACTCCGGAACGCCAAACGGTCGAAAAATCACGCAACAGGTTGCCAAGGCAGCGGCGATCCAGATGACGGTGTGTGGATCGAATCCAGGCATGCATGACCCTATAAATGGAAGATGAAGACGTTGAATCATGGAGGTGGAGGGTGGGGAAAATGTATGGCGGCACAGTCAGGCTCATTAGCGCATACACGTTGTATCACGTTGCTTCACGCAAGATGATCACGAGGGTCGGCGGGGATTACGTCGAGCTTCGGCGACGCAACGTTGAAAGTGTATATTCTGCGTTGCCAACGAAATGCGTGGCCCTAATCAACCTGAACCAAACGCCTGATTGTGCGCAAAGAGTGACGCGCGTTTAGCAGGCGTTTCGTCAGGTAACAGTTCAGTTACAATGGCGCGGCTTTTTAGCTCGCCGTCGTGACCTCTAACCGATCCATACGCGTGAGCAAACAGGCCAATTCGTGATCCGCAGGACGCGTCTTAACAGGCTGCGAGGCTGATCAGGGAAGGGCAAGCTCACTGCTGCAGCCGCTCTGTCGATTCATCCCAATGTGAATGCAAATGTCGTGAGTCATCCTGGGGTCGCGGTATTAAAACGGCCCGGCGGCTTGCACAGAAATTGCATAATGATGGCACACGCGTTTATATGGGGTTTTTAAGTGCGTTTCATCAGGTCTCGTCACTAGACGGGCGAACATTGGGCACCTTAAAGGTGCATTGGCACACTGGCTTCGGTCTTAAACTCTTTACGCAGTGAGAAAAGAACACGATGCCCACGATACCCCTGCTGATATGCGACGACTCCAACATGGCGCGCAAGCAGTTACTGCGAGCGTTACCCGACGACTTAAATGTCTCGGTAACCTTGGCAACGAATGGTAAAGAAGGGGTCGAGGCCATTCGCCGCGGGTTGGGGGAGGTCGTGTTGCTCGACCTGACCATGCCGGAGATGGACGGCTATCAGGTGCTGGCGACCATTCGTGAAGAACAGCTGAAAACCCGGGTCATCGTCGTTTCCGGCGACGTACAGGCTGAAGCGGTGCGTCGCGTTCTAGAGTTGGGGGCACTGGCTTTTCTAAAAAAGCCGGTGGAACCGGAAGAGCTGAAGAGTCTGCTCGAAGACCTCGGGATATTGGGCGAATCGAACCGGTCCGTGGCCGTTGCGCAGTCCGTGGTCGAGTCTGCCACCAGTTTTCAAGATGCGTTTCGCGAAGTTATCAACGTCGCCATGGGCCGTGCCGCTGCGCTGTTGGCGCGGGTGCTTGGCGTGTTCGTTCATTTGCCTGTGCCCAATGTCAACATGCTGGAAGTGGGCGAATTGCACATGGCGCTGGCCGATGCCCAGAGCGGCGAGCAACTGACGGCGGTTTGTCAGGGCTATATTGGTGGCGGCATCGCGGGTGAGGCGCTGTTGATCTTTCACGGCTCTGAACTCGCCGACATGGCCAAGTTGATGGAACAGGACTCCACCGACTATTCCGACATGGAAATGCTCCTGGACCTGTCGACGATTTTGATCGGCGCCTGTTTGACCGGTATCGCCGAGCAAATTGACGTGGTCTTTTCCCAAGGTCATCCACAAGTGCTGGGGAGCATTGAGGAGCTGATTCGGACCAATCAGCGGCGCTGGAAGAAAACCCTGGCGGTGGAAATCAGTTACAGCCTTGAAGGCCACAATATCCATTTTGATCTTTTGCTGTTGTTCACCGAAGACTCGGTAGAGCGGCTCACTAAAAAACTCGCCTACGTGATGAGCTGACCATGAACGACCGCATCGACATTAAAGAACTTCATTGGCTGCTGACCATCACTCAAAGCATCGACGTGGGCGTGGTGGTATTTGACCGAAATTTTAAGGTGCAAGTCTGGAACACCTTCATGGAAAACCGTTCCGGCGTCGTGCCGAGCGTGGCCCATGATCAATCGTTTTTTGACTTGTTTCCCGAGGTCAATCAAGCGTGGTTTCGCAAAAAAATCGAGAGCGTGCTAACCCTCGGCACACCGGCCTTCACCATCTGGGAACAACGTCCGTACCTGGTGCATTTCAAGAGTTACCAGCCAATCACTGGCCAGGAAGACTTCATGTACCAGAACACCACCTTGTTCCCGTTGCGCTCGACCAACAGCGAAATCAGCCACATTTGCCTGGTGATCTACGACGTCACCGACGTGGCGACCCATGCTCACCAACTGCAAACCGCCAACCGTCAACTGCAGTTGCTGTCCAGCACCGACCGACTCACCGGCTTGTACAACCGGGGCCATTGGGAAGAAGCGCTCAAGCTCGAATACGCCCGCCATTGCCGCTACGACACGCCCATGACGTTGGTGATGTTTGACATCGATCACTTCAAGCGCGTCAACGACACCTACGGCCACCAAGCGGGTGACAAGGTGATCCAGTGCGTGTCTGAAACCGTGCTTGAGCATATCCGCGACGTCGACATCGCCGGCCGTTACGGCGGCGAAGAATTTGCAGTGCTGCTGCCAGGCACGACAAAGGCGGGTGGCGTGGTCTTCGCCGAACGCCTGCGCGAAGCGGTGGAAGCGCAGGAAGTGGTGCATGACGGAAAACCGATCCGCTGCACCATCAGCCTCGGCGTCGCCGACTTGAGTAAGCCGGCTCCAGAGTACAAACAACTCATCGAATGGGCCGACCAGGCGCTGTACGTCTCGAAGGAAGGCGGTCGCAATCGAGTGTCGGCGTATGAGGGTAAAGAGTAAGGAAGTGGCTGTAGGTCTCGGATTACTTAATCATGGGAAGCGTCCTACGTCCTATGTTAGCTCCGCCCGATAGTCGTTAAAGGCCCAGTCCTGCAGAGTTGCCGCATCTTTTGATGCGGAGAATCTGCCAATGTCCCAGGCCGCCGTCCCAACCTTCACGCTGAGTGTGAAAGGTCTTGAAAATCCTTCTTTGCAAGTGCTCGCGTTTGATGGCGCAGAAGCCGTCAGCACGCCGTACGCCATCACCGTCGAACTGGTCAGTCGGTCGTCTGGTATTGAGCTGTCGGACCTGCTGCACAAGGCGGCTTTTCTCGGTTTTGGCCCGAACGGCGAAGGCATTCACGGGCAGATTCACTCCATCCACAAAAGCGATTCCAATGCCCGGCTGACCCGCTACGTCGCGGTGCTCAAACCCTCTCTCGCGTACTTGGAACACAGCAGCCACCGCCGCTCGTTCCAGCAGATGAGCGTGCCCGCAATTATTCTTGAAGTGCTCAAAGAACACGGCCTGTTTGACGGCCTGGACGTGCAATTCGACAGTGGCGTGACCCGCGCTCCGATCCGTGAATATTGCGTGCAGTACGACGAAAGCGACCTGCACTTCGTCAATCGGCTGTGTGAAGAAGACGGCTGGTTTTACCGTTTTGAGCATTCGGCTGACGGCCATCGGTTGATTTTCGCCGATGACGAAATAATGTTTCCCCATGCGGCGCGGCGGACGCTGCCGTTCAAGCCGCTGAACGGCATGGTGCCCGACGAGTATTCGATAAATACCTTCGGCGTGCGCCTGGCGGCGCGCACCAGCCACGTGGTGCATCGCGATTACGATTTCCAGAAAGCCGGTTATTTGCTGGAAAGTTCGAGACAACCTTCGCTGACGCAAGCGCAAGCCCAAAGGGGTGAGGCCCTGCATGTCGATCCCAAGCTTGAGCATTACGTCTATCCCGGCCGCTTTCTGGAGGACGATCACGGCAGACGATTATCCAACCGAGACCTGGAACGGCACCGCACGGATTTCCAACTGGCCGACGGCAGCAGCGATCACCCGGTGTTGCGCAGCGGGACGGTGATTCAACTGGAAGAGCATCCGCAGCTGAAATGGAATAATCCGTGGGTGCTGATTTCGATCAAGCACGAAGGCCGGCAGCCGCAGGTGTTGGAGGAATCGGGCGCGGATGCAACCGTTGATGCCGGAAAAATCGTTCAGGGTTATCGGAACTCCTTCACCGCTATCCCCGAAACGATCCAGTTTCGCCCTGCCTTGCGCCACCCCAAACCACTGATCCACAGCACCCAAACCGCCAAAGTCACTGGCCCGGAAGGCGAAGAAATCCACTGCGATAAATTCGGCCGGGTAAAGGTCAAGTTTCACTGGGACCGCCGCGAGCTGAATGACGAAACCACCAGTTGCTGGGTGCGGGTGGCGTCGAGTTGGGCGGGCAACAGTCATGGCGCGGTGACCTTGCCTCGGGTCGGTATGGAAGTGTTGATCTCCTATTTGGAAGGCGATGCAGACCGGCCGATTATCATGGGCTGTTTGCCGAACAGTCTGAATCCGGTGCCGTATGAGTTACCGGCGAACAAGACCAAAAGCGTGTTCCGCAGCCGCAGCTCCAAGGCAAGCCAGGGCTTCAACGAAGTCTCTTTTGAAGATCGCGATGGCGCTGAACGGGTCTACCTGCGTGCCCAGCGCGACATGGAGCAATTGATCCAGAACGACAGCCGCCTTGAAGTGCGCGGTCAGCGGCTGGAGACGATCAAAGGCAACAGCACCACCGTTATCAAGGCCGAGCAACACCTCACAGTCACTGGCGCGCGCAAGGTGCAGTTGTCGGCGGGGGATCATCTGCAAGTGGCCGGCTCCAGCCACACCCGGGTCGGTGGCGCGCTGGTCATAGACGCGGCGCAAGAAGTACACCTTTCTGGCGCAAACATCGTTATCGACGGCGGCATCACGCTGACCCTCTCCATCAATGGTCAGCATCTGGTGCTCAACCCAGCGGGCATTTTCTGCAGTGTGCCGATTGTGTTGGGAGGAGCGCCGCTGCCGGGAACACCTGCGGCGCCGTTATCACCTGGCAGCACCCAGCCTCTGGATGCAGGCGTAGCGTTGGCCACTGAGGGGCTGATCAAAGCGCTCAAAAGCAAATCCTTGGTCTGCCCGGTGTGCGTACTGGATAACACGGAGCAAACCCATGACAACGACTAAACGGACCCCGCTGAAAATACCCGATGATCTTCCTTGGACGCAGAGCGTGGGCTTACTGCTTGACGCCGTACAAGTCGAGAACTTGCTGCCGAAGCTGTTCGCGTGGGATTGCACCGTGAAGGTAGAGCCCCTTTACCTGCAAACCCGTTTCGCCCAGCTCCGAGACGTTTCACCCTGCCTAGTGCGGGTGAGAAGTCCAAGTGATCCGGTACTTGTCGAGTTTCTGGCCCGCGCTCAGGAGCATTGGGGCTATCTCATCTGCAGTGTTGCGCCATGGGCGGAAATGGTCGCTCACCTGCGTTGGCTGGCAAGCATCAAACACCCGTCAGGGGCCGACATGCTATTGCGCATCGCCGATCCGGCAGTGGCTCGCGCGCTGTTAGGCGATACACAAACATCGACGGCCACGCTGTTCGGGCCTTGCCAACGGGTGGTCGTGATCAACCCGATTGGCGATGGCTGGGATCATTTTATCCGCCACAGCGAGGCGCCCATTGCAGACCACTCGGCGCTGTACCAACTGAGCGAGCACCAATGGTCGCTTCTGGAAAGCGCCAGTTTTAGCAAAATGGTGTCAGAACTCTATCAGCACATGAGCGAATTTTTTCCGCAATACCAATCAACCCTGACCGCGCACGAACGCTGGGACCATCTGTACCGGTTAGCCAAACGCGCGGCTGCCTGCGGGCATGACAGCGAAGCGGACATCTGGCTTTACGCCAACGCTCACGGGTTGCTGGGTGATCAGGTCATGGGCGAAGACCCGGAAATCCTCCAATTATTGGCGCCGGAGCAACCGTCTCCCGAACAGCGCATGCACCTTATCTCCTCATTGGCCGAGCGGAAATGCTTCCCATGACAAATCTAATGACCCCACGTGGACACTTGGCCAATTTGATTGCCAAGTCACGCAGCCATGACAGCGCCAGCGCTGGCGGCGCATGCCCGCTGACCAAAACCACGATTCAGTTGTTGCCGCTGCGCTACGGATTGGTGGAACACCTCATGCCACCTTCCGACTTCCCCATGCCCCATACCTTGCAAAGCAAGGCCATGGGCATTCGATTGCTGCGCGATGGCTACTTGTATGTTGTCGACAGCAGCAGCGGGTTCCTCCATGAGTATTTGATTGAGCAGGGTTCCCTTTCCAAGCTGCTTTGGGACGGAGCGGAGGTGGCGAGTGATGTACGTCAACATGCCGTTGGCAATGAAAGTACGCTGATAGTCCCCCGAAACAATGCGGTCTATGTCGCCTACTCGGAAATCCAGTGGACCGCCTATAAATGCTCGCAAGTGATCCAGTCCGCGACTGAGCGTGAACGGTTCATGCAACGCGTGAATCTCGCTTCAGCAAGCAGTGAACGCACCGCCAAACATCTACTGACCGAGAGCCAAGCCAGCGCCTGGTTGGCAGAAGTTGCGGAAAATCGTTGCGAGGCGGGCGGTCGCGGTCCGGTTGATAAGGCACCCACAGCGCAACTGCCCGAAGGCGCCAACCCGGAAGAAAACACTGCTTACCTCTGGGAACAGGCGCCGTTGTTTCGTCATACCTGGATTGAGGAGCTGACCAGTCAGGTCGGTGGCGCGCACAAAAATGACTTCTTGTTTCTGGTCGTTCGCGACGACATTGGCATCATGCGCGACCTGGCAGCCGCGCAACTCAAGGTTGCCGATTGGATGGGTGAATGGGCCGACGATGACATCATTCAGCGTCAATACGTGACCGGCTCTTACATTCAGTCTCTGTACACCGTCAATCAAAAACGCCTTGTGGACCTGGCCCGCGATAATCCGGGCGTCACCGAATTACTTAAAGACATCAACGAATCAGAGCAGGAAACACTGGTTAGCTACCTGCACAACAAGCGTGAGTACCAAGGGCCTACGCTGTATGGCGACGAGCTAAAATGGCGCGAGATGGCGAAAACCATTCCGTTCGCCGAATCCATATTGGCCTTGCGCGATGCCTTGGGGGGCGAACGCTGGCAAAAACACGAACAAACCATCGCCGAAATTAATCTTCAAACCTATGAATCGCTTCATGGGGCAGAGCCCGGCGAGCGCGGTATTGATGATTTAGTCCAGCGCCAAGCCATGCAGACCTTTGTGCTCAAGCAGCAAACCCTGTTGCAGCACTGGCAAGGTCAACTCAAGCGCATCCGCGCCGACCGCCTGAAGATGATCGTCGAAGGGCATTTTCACCGTGCCGCCTGGTATTACGACTTTCAACAAAGCGAACAGATCAAGCACCGCTTGGAAACTGAACTGCTCTGCGTTGCCGCCATCTGCGACGACCAGGATGCTTGGCAGCAACTGGAAACCTACTTGGAGAAAAACCCACTGGTACAAGTGCCAGGTCTGGACACCCTGGGCAGTGCCGAACAGGACGCGACATTAAAAGAACTCGCGGACCTCAGTAATATCTCAATCAAAATCGCCGACGCCCCAGCCGCTGTCGCGGAAATGGATGCGTTGGCCAACCAGTTCAACAGCCTCATGCGCCAGCGCTTGCCTAATTACATGGCGTTGACCAGTCAGTTTGAAGGGTTGAATAGCTTGTTGGGTGGGGCGTATGACCCGGCACGGCAGATGACCACGGCTCATCAATTGGACCTTTTTAAGCAGGACTTTGAGAGAGGCTCGCGCGTTGATCTCAACAGTTTTATTCGTAACATCGGTCCAGTTGCACGGCTGCGGCTGCTCCGTGCGTATGCCACCAGTGGGCTGACACTTCGGGCAGCGACACCGTTTGAGATAGAGAATTTCAACCGCGACCGCAACACAGCAATCGACATGCGACGAGAACTGAAGCAGTTATACAGAGAGCGCCACCTTGTTTTAATTCGTCATCAAGCCTCGCGTCATTTAAATAACCAGATCGCTAATCTAAAAAATAGTCTTGAACTTGTGGAGGATCGTCTTACTCAGGGGCTTACGCCTGGCGGTAAAGGCCCCGGCCAAATTGGATTGGTGTTGGGCAACATGGACGCCGAGCTAAGCGACGAGATGCAGCGCACGGTTCGGGATTATCGAAGTACGGGCACGTTTAAAAAACCGATTGCAGGTGCATTGACGGCTAAAGGTAATCAGATTGCGGTGGTTGTGTTTTATTTTCAGGCGGTTAATTTTGTTAGTGCTGCGGATGGGTTGTTTAGTGATAAATCAATGTCCCTAGCCGAATCATTTACCTTTCTTAATGCATCGATAGGAATGTCCGCAGCCGGATTTTCTGCAATCCAAGGCATGGCGATAGGCATACTACAAGCCCATATTGCAGCGATGGAAAGTGCATCAGGCAAGCTTAATGCTATGAGTAGGTTAGGTAGATGGTCGGCTTTCGCAGGACTTGGCGCCTTTAGTTTTGGTTTTGCAGCGGCTGGACTCGATCTAATAAGGCATACCAACCAATGGGGGCGAGCACTAGCGGAGGGCGATGGAAAGAAACTTGCTGCAACATCGATACAGATGGGGGGCGACGTCGTTTTGATGGGCGCCAATGGCTGGGGATTTAGCCATTCCTACATCATCACCAGGGACATCCTGCGCTTACCCAAAGAGTTGCGCGCCATGGCCTGGGCTGAAAAAAGTCCGCGCTTAGTCAGCATTGCTGCCCGTGCCAACCTGATCGGTATCATTGGTATGGCGCTGCAAATGGCAGGGCAAGGTATCTACAATTATTTTAATTTGGATGATACAAAAAAATGGCTGCACCGCAGCGCTTGGGGTTTGGACAACCTCAACCGCAGTCTGGAAGACGATTGGATAGCGTTGGCGACCGCCGTCCAGCAGCCCTTGTGCGAAATGATCCGCCAAGACGATGACGTGACCGAGTTCCGCTTCGCATTGCCCGGCGTCAGCACTGCAGAATTGGACAGTCGTGAGGTGTCTATCGAAGTGCATCAGCGCCGTGAGAGGGAGCAATCACAGAAGGGGTGGGGTCGCCCGGTACATATCCCGCCTTACTGGGAGGGGCGCAGTGAGTATTTTGCGAGCCAGCTTCGCATCGTCAGCCAAAACCATGAAGCGTTGGTATTAAGCCTTTCGTTTTCAAAATACGAATTGACCGACCCGTTCGGTTTAGTTATCGCGCTGGCCTACAAGCTGGAAGACCACCGACCTTTACGCCATCGAACTATTTTTCCTATCCTCGACATACACAAGTCCTATGTACACAGTAGGGCCCTTTATCACAAGGGCGTGTTTAAATACAAACCAGAGACGGAACTTCCCTTCAAGTTGCAAGCCACTGACGCTTGGCCGTTAACAGCTATAGAGTTGAGGAGCCATGATGCTGAATAAGTTATTTCGGCGCAAAAAAAATAGCGCACCACCCGTAGCGAATCCTGATATAAAAAATAATAAGCGTCGCGTGGGGGAGGTTCGGAAAAACGGTGCTGAAGAAATATTGTACCTGTCCCCGCTACCGGTCTTCACTGGGCAGCCGGCCATTAGTACCCAGAATTTCTCGGAGATGAGCGAAGAATATTTGCAGATAGGAGGGAATAATAATGGCATGGTTGAGCAGGGGAAAATGCTGGCTTTCGTGATCTGGATTGTGTTGTTCATAACGATTATATTTCCGTTTTTTATGGCGATAGTTGGTGTTTTTTTTTCACCTGCTCATATCGAATACGACTTTTGGCAGGTGGTCGGCCTTGGATTTCAGACAGAACCCTTCGCTCGCATGTTTATAGGAGCGTGCTTATTAGGCATGTGTTGGCACGCCACTCTTCAAGGCGTCCGCACAAGTGCCAAACAATACCCCCTGCGTTTCAATCGCCAACGCCGCGAAGTTTGTTTTGTCGACAGCGACACCCATGAAGTGTTGATCGTGCCATGGGAGAGCGTGGTCGCCTGGGTGTCCCAGTCTGAAATGATGGGTCAATACGGCAGCGTTCAATTTTTCGAGTTCGGCATGGGACTTGAGGATGAAAAGAACGACACCGTGCAGTTCGTCCTGGCCAGTAAGCCCAGCCAAGCTCATGCCATTGGTACGTGGGAGGCAATTCGCCGGTATATGGAACAAGGCATACCAAGCGAGGCGGATGACCTGTCGGTATGGATGATAGGCCGTGATTTAACAGAAGATGAGTTGCGTCCGTATGAAGGACTGCATACGTGGAACGTGGAGCGACGAATCAAAGAAGACACGGGCAGCTTACATATGCCGATCAGTGATGAGCGCATGGCCGAAATAGGCCTTGAACCCCGCAGCCGCTGGCCACTGCGTTGGTGGTACGTGCGCCGCGTTTTGACCTTCTGGAAAATGCCTTACATGCTCGCAGAATGGGGCCATAAAGCCGGCTCGCCCGTTCTGCCTGAAGCGGTGCAACGTTGGTCCCAACCCATTCCCGCCGAGCAGTGGGCCAAACCCAGCGCAGCGCTGGAAAAAGCCACGCAGACCGTTCAAGACGCGATGCGTAAAAAGAAGATGAACTTCATTGATGCCTGCGCGCTGTTGGAAAAAAATGCTCAATAAACTGTACCGGCGCAAACCAAACAAACTGCCGTTCGTAGCGAAGCCAGACATAAAAAACAATAGACCCCGCATTGGAGAAGTTCGGAAGAACGGGCCGGAGGAAATTCTGTATCTCGCCCCGCTGCCGGTTTTTACCGGGCAGCAGCCTATTAGTACCCAGAACTTTTCCGAAATGAACGATGTCTATCTGCAGATGGGGGGAAGTAACAACGGCATGGTGATGCAAGGAAAGTTGCTGGCGTGGACAATCTGGATAATATTGATAATGTTATTTATATTTCCGCTAATCGCGGCGACGATGATGGTTGTGTTTTCTCCTCCTGATATCGAGCGCTTTTTTTGGGAGCTTCTTTGGATGGCAATTCGGGCTAATCTCGAAGCGGTTATACTTACGGGGGTTGTTTTGCTTGGTATATGTTGGCACGCCACTCTTCAAGGCGTCCGCACAAGTGGCAAACAATACCCAATACGTTTTAACCGCCAACGCCGCGAAGTCTGTTTTGTCGACAGCGACACCCATGAAGTGTTGATCGTGCCATGGGAGAGCGTTGTCGCTTGGGTGTCCCAGTCAGAAATGATGGGTCAATACGGCAGCATTCAATTTTTCGAGTTCGGCATGGGGCTTGAGGATGAAAAGAACGACACCGTGCAGTTCGTCCTGGCCAGTAAGCCCAGCCAAGCTCATGCCATTGGTACGTGGGAGGCAATTCGCCGGTATATGGAACAAGGCATACCAAGCCAGGCGGATGACCTGTCGGTATGGATGATAGGCCGTGATTTAACAGAAGATGAGTTGCGTCCGTATGAAGGACTGCATACATGGAACGTGGAGCGACGAATCAAAGAAGACATGGGCAGCTTACATATGCCGATCAGTGATGAACGCATGGCCGAAATAGGCCTTGAACCCCGCACCCGCTGGCCACTGCGTTGGTGGTACGTGCGCCGCGTTTTGACCTTCTGGAAAATGCCTTACCTGCTCGCAGAATGGGGCCATAAAGCCGGTTCGCCCGTTTTGCCTGAAACCGTGCAACGTTGGTCACAACCCATTCCCGCCGAACAGTGGGCCAAACCCAGCGCCGCCCTACAAAAAGCCACACAGACCGTTCAAGACGCAATGCGTAAAAAGAAGATGAACTTCATTGATGCCTGCGCGCTGTTGGAAAGAAATGCTCAATAAACTGTACCGGCGCAAACCAAACAAATTGCCGTCCGTAGCGAAGCCAGACATAAAAAACAACAGGCCCCGCGTTGGAGAAGTTCGGAAGAGCGGTGCGGAAGAAATATTGTACCTGTCCCCGCTGCCTGTCTTCACTGGGCAGCCGGCCATTAGTACCCAGAATTTCTCGGAGATGAGCGAAGAATATTTGCAGATAGGAGGGAATAATAATGGCATGGTTGAGCAGGGGAAAATGCTGGCTTTCGTGATCTGGATTGTGTTGTTCATAACGATTATATTTCCGTTTTTTATGGCGATAGTTGGTGTTTTTTTTTCACCTGCTCATATCGAATACGACTTTTGGCAGGTGGTCGGCCTTGGATTTCAGACAGAACCCTTCGCTCGCATGTTTATAGGAGCGTGCTTATTAGGCATGTGTTGGCACGCTACGCTTGAGGGCGTCCGCACAAGTGCCAAACAATACCCAATACGTTTTAACCGCCAACGCCGCGAAGTCTGTTTTGTTGACAGCGACACCCATGAAGTATTGATCGTGCCATGGGAGAGCGTTGTCGCTTGGGTATCCCAGTCAGAAATGATGGGTCAATACGGCAGCATTCAATTTTTCGAGTTCGGCATGGGGCTTGAGGACGAAAAGAACGACACCGTGCAGTTCGTCCTGGCCAGTAAGCCCAGTCAAGCCCACGCCATCGGTACATGGGAAGCGATCCGCTTGTACATGGAGCAAGGCATACCCAAGGATCAGACCGGTGACTGGATGAGACTAATGCTGGGGCGTGATTTAAACGAAGACGAATTGCGTCCGTATGAAGGACTGCACACATGGTATGTAGAACGGAGAGTTAAAGAGGATATGGGGGATTTGCACTGCTCGTTCAGCGATGAATACATAGCCGAAATAGGCTTGGAACCCCGCACCCGCTGGCCACTGCGTTGGTGGTACGTGCGCCGCGTTTTGACCTTCTGGAAAATGCCTTACCTGCTCGCAGAATGGGGCCATAAAGCCGGCTCGCCCGTTCTGCCTGAAGCGGTGCAGCGTTGGTCCCAACCCATTCCCGCCGAACAGTGGGCCAAACCCAGTGCAGCCCTACAAAAAGCCACTCAGACCGTTCAAGACGCGATGCGTAAAAAGAAGATGAACTTCATTGATGCCTGCGCGCTGTTGGAAAAAAATGCTCAATAAACTGTACCGGCGCAATCCAAAAAAACTGCCGTCCGCAGCGAAGCCAGACATAAAAAACAATAGACCCCGCGTTGGAGAAATTCGGAAGAGCGGTGCGGAAGAAATATTGTACCTGTCCCCGCTGCCGGTCTTCACTGGGCAGCCGGCCATTAGTACCCAGAATTTCTCGGAGATGAGCGAAGAATATTTGCAGATAGGAGGGAATAATAATGGCATGGTTGAGCAGGGGAAAATGCTGGCTTTCGTGATCTGGATTGTGTTGTTCATGACAGTAATATCTCCATTTTTTATGGCAGCGTTCGTAGTGGTTTTTTCCCCCGTCGATATAGAACGTGATTTCTGGCAAATAGTCGGCCTAGGATTTCAGGTTCATATTGAAGCGCGTGTATTGACGGCAGTATCCCTGCTAGGGATATGTTGGCACGCCACTCTTCAAGGCGTCCGCACAAGCGCCAAACAATACCCAATACGTTTTAACCGCCAACGCCGTGAAGTCTGTTTTGTCGACAGCGACACCCATGAAGTGTTGATCGTGCCATGGGAGAGCGTGGTCGCTTGGGTGTCCCAGTCTGAAATGATGGGTCAATACGGCAGCGTTCAATTTTTCGAGTTCGGCATGGGGCTTGAGGATGAAAAGAACGACACCGTGCAGTTCGTCCTGGCCAGTAAGCCCAGTCAAGCCCACGCCATCGGTACATGGGAAGCGATCCGCTTGTACATGGAGCAAGGCATACCCAAGGATCAGACCGGTGACTGGATGAGACTAATGCTGGGGCGTGATTTAAACGAAGACGAATTGCGTCCGTATGAAGGACTGCACACATGGAATGTAGAACGGAGAGTTAAAGAGGATATGGGGGATTTGCACTGCTCGTTCAGCGATGAATACATAGCCGAAATAGGCTTGGAACCCCGCACCCGCTGGCCACTGCGTTGGTGGTACGTGCGCCGCGTTTTGACCTTCTGGAAAATGCCTTACCTGCTCGCAGAATGGGGCCATAAAGCCGGCTCGCCCGTTCTGCCTGAAGCGGTGCAGCGTTGGTCCCAACCCATTCCCGCCGAACAGTGGGCCAAACCCAGTGCAGCCCTGCAAAAAGCCACACAGACCGTTCAAGACGCAATGCGTAAAAAGAAGATGAACTTCATTGATGCCTGCGCGCTGTTGGATAAGTGCGCCAAATAAGGACCTCATCGAATCCCAAGTTCGTGACTGGCCACGTCTCTGTGGGAGGGTCCGCCACGTCTTCGACGCCGCACTGTCGCGCAGCAAACACTGAAACTGTGGGAGCTGCCGAAGGCTGCGAAGCCGATACAGCTCTTGGATTTCATCGGCCGAAAGACTCACGCCGCCGCGCATTCTGTGGGAGCAGGCTTGCCTGCGAAGAGGCCCGTAATCGCGCCACTGATGTCGACTTGAAACCTGGGTCGCCGGTAACGACGCTTTCGTTGGCAAGCCAATCTCCCACAGGGGACTTCGGCGGATCTGGATCAGTGAGTACCTAACATCCATGGGCGAGCGGCCATCTGTAGGAGCCATTTGTTAGCGGAGGGCCTTCGGAGCTACCCCCGGTCAATCAGCCCCAACCTCTTCCATGAACTCATCCAAAAACCGCTTCAGCCGCTCGTGCCTCAACGCTGCAATACGTGCCCCAGTCGCTGTCTGAAAACCATCCGCCACGTGCAGTAATTTGGTATGGAAGTGATCAACGGCGAAGCGTTTGTCATCAAGCTCGCGGTGCTGCGCGTTGGCGTCGGTGGCGTCGTACATGGCGCTGCCCATACGGCCTGCGGTGTAGAAACAACGGGCGACGCCGAGCATGCCGATGGCGTCGAGTCGGTCGGCGTCCTGGACGATTTTTGCTTCGAGGGTGGTCGGGGTGATAGCGGCCGAGAAGCTGTGGGCTTCCACGGCGTGGGCGACGGCATCGATTCGGTCCTGGGGCCAATCCAGCGCCTTGAGCAAGGAAGCCGCTTTTTCGGCGGCCAATCGAGAGGCCTGCGACCTTAACGGCGAGTTCTTCTCGACGGACACACAGTCATGCAACAGGGTCGCGGCCAATAGCACTTCAAGATCACCGCCTTCATCACGATGAATCGAGCAAGCATTGCTCCACACCCGATACAGATGAGAGAGGTCGTGGGAGCCGTCTGACTGGCTTTGACCTGCTTGGGTCAACAGGATTTCGGCCAACGATTGGTAAGGAGAGAAGGGCGCTTTGGGCATCATTGACTCCAGACAGTCGGGGGAAATATCGCAGGTCAGGACAGATCAAAGCCGAGCCCAGAAGTCCTCAGCAAAATCACTCAACGCCGCGTTAGGTCGAAACAGACGGATTTCTACAGGGATGTCCCAGCGCTCATCCAGCGCCCGCACCAGCTTGCCGCTGCTCACTTCTTGTTCCGCCAAGGACCGGGGCAGCCAGGCGATGCCTTTGCCTTCCAGTGCCATTGACAACAGAACAGCGGCCAAGTGCGAACTGAACACCGTGTTCAGCGCGGGTGGGGACTGTTCACCCTGCAAGCGCGCGCCGACGATCCGTCCCAGGCCGGACTCTGCGGTGTAGGCCAAATGCTGCAACGGAGCGGAGTCGCCCTCGGTCAGAAAATCCGCAGCCCGTAACGGCGTCAGCACATCACCGCCCACCGCCTTGGAATGAAACTGGTCTGCGGCAAAGCGGGGGGGAACGTCAGGGTGTTGATGGCAGAGCAAAAACTGAACTTCGCCATGCAAGAGCATTTGCTCGCAGACCATCATGCTGTCCGAAAGTAAGCGAAGAGCTTCGATTGGCGCGCCGCGCTCGATGCCTCTGATCCAGCCTGGAAAGAAGGTGAACGATAACGAATGAGTGGCAGCAAAGTGCAGCGTACGCACTTGTTTACCCGCCACTTCCCGCGCATCCAGTCGCATCTGATACAGGCGCCGAGTCATTTCCTGGGCGCTGGTCAGCATGTGTTTGCCCGCCTCGGTCAGAGCCGCGCCTTGGGTGGTGCGCTCGAACAAATCGACCCCCACCCAGGTTTCCAGCGCGCGTATGCGCCGGCTAAATGCCGGTTGGGTTACGTGTCGCAGCTCGGCTGCACGGGAGAAATTCCCGCTGTCCGCGAGCGCGTTGAAATCTTCCAGCCACACCAGTTCCATCGCAATGCCGTTCCTGCATGAAGTGCGGTGTTTTTAGCATTGGCCGCGCTGCAACGTCCAGTTTTAGAGTGGCGACCTGCTTGAACATAATCACTAAGAGAGGATTCACCATGCGTATCGTGGACATTCGCGAGAAGACGGTTTCTATCGCATCCCCTATTGCCAACGCCTACATCGACTTTTCCAAGATGACCTGTTCGGTGGTAGCGGTCGTCACCGATGTAATCCGCGATGGCAAGCCGGTGATCGGCTATGGCTTCAACTCCAACGGTCGTTATGGGCAAGGCGCGTTGATGCGTGACCGCTTTCTGGCGCGTGTGCTGGAAGCTGACCCTGAAAGCCTGATCGATAAAGAACACAACAACCTTGACCCGTTTGCCATCTGGAAAGCCCTGATGACCAACGAAAAACCCGGCGGCCACGGTGAGCGCTCGGTTGCGGTGGGCACCATTGACATGGCGGTGTGGGACGCAGTGGCCAAAATTGAAGGCAAACCGCTGTACCGGGTGCTGGCCGACCGTTATCGCGGCGGTGTAGCAGACAGCAAAGTCTGGGTCTACGCGGCAGGCGGTTATTACTACCCCGGCAAAGACCAAACCAAGTTGCAGGCAGAAATGCGCAGCTACCTGGACCGCGGTTACGACGTGGTGAAAATGAAAATCGGCGCCGTGTCGCTGGATGAAGACCTGCGTCGGATTGAAGCCGTGCTGGAAGTGGTCGGTGATGGTCAGCGCCTGGCAGTCGATGCCAACGGCCGTTTTGACTTGAAAACCGCGATCGCCTACGCCGAGGCAATCAAGCCGTACAACTTGTTTTGGTACGAAGAAGCAGGCGATCCACTGGATTACGCCCTACAAGCCGAGTTGGCCAATCATTACGACCTGCCGATGGCCACCGGTGAAAACCTGTTTTCCCACCAAGATGCACGTAACTTGCTGCGTCACGGCGGCATGCGCCCGGATCGCGATTTCCTGCAATTTGACTGCGCGCTGTCCTACGGCTTAGTGGAATACCTGCGGACCCTCGAAGTCATGGAGGAAATGGGCTGGTCATCGCGTCGCGTCGTACCCCATGGCGGCCACCAAATGTCGCTGAACATCGCGGCCGGTTTGCATCTTGGCGGCAACGAATCCTACCCCGATGTGTTCCAGCCTTTTGGCGGTTTTGCTGACGGTATTCGTGTTGAAAACGGTTACGTAGGGTTGCCGGACATTCCAGGCGTGGGCTTTGAAGCCAAATCGGCGTTGTACGCGGTGATGCGTGAGTTGGGCGAGCGCGCGTGATAGCAAAATGGTCATGAGGTTCGCGGCTCGGCGAGGTCTTTGGCGTCGAGCCGCACGGCTTTCCCGGAAGGCTCGATGCTTGCTCACTATAAAAATAAACATGAGGTACACCCCGTGGATAATGCTCCGGCCCGCTGGTACGGCCAACTCTACATCCAAGTACTGATCGGCATCGTCATTGGTGGCGCTATTGGCTTCTTCGTTCCTGACCTCGGTGCCAAGCTACAACCCATTGCCGATGGCTTCATCAAACTGATCAAAATGCTGCTGGCGCCGATTATTTTCGGGACGGTGGTGGTCGGCATCGCCAAAATGGGCAGCGTCAAGGAGGTCGGGCGCATCGGCGCCAAGGCGCTGATCTACTTTGAAGTGCTGTCGACCCTGGCGCTGGTCATCGGTTTGATCGTGGTTAACGTACTCAAGCCGGGTGTCGGCATGAACGTCGACATCAGCACCATCAACGGCAGTGCGATCACCAGCTACACCCAAGCGGCGGCTGCCCAAGGCGGCATCATTCAGTTCTTCCTCGATATCATCCCGACCACTTTGTTCGATGCGTTCGCCAAGGGCGCGATGCTTCAGGTGATTCTGGTCTCGGTGCTGATGGGTATCGCCTTGGTGCAGTTGGGCGAAACCGCTAAGCCGCTGGTCTCGGTCATCGACATGCTGTTGCAGTGCCTGTTTCGTATCGTTGCGATGGTGATGCGCCTGGCACCCTTGGGCGCGGGCGCGGGTATGGCGTTCACCATCGGCAAATACGGGATTGGTACGTTGTTGTCGTTGGGGCAACTGTTAATCGCGTTGTACGTCACCACGCTGATTTTCATCGTGGTCGTGCTCGGCACCGTGGCGCGCTGGTCGGGGTTGCCGTTGTTGCAGTTCTTGCGTTATTTCAAGGACGAGATCCTGGTAACGCTGGGCACCTGTTCGACCGAAGCTGTGTTGCCGCGAATGATGGTCAAGCTCGAAGCGCTGGGTTGTGAAAAATCAGTGGTCGGGTTGGTATTGCCGACGGGGTACACCTTCAACTCCGACGGCACCTGTATCTACCTGACCATGGCCGCGATCTTCGTCGCCCAAGCCACCAACACACCGTTGAGTTTGATGGATCAGTTGGTGGTTTTAGGTGTGTTGTTGCTGACCTCCAAAGGGTCGGCAGGGGTCGCGGGTGCAGGGTTTGTCACGCTGGCCGCGACATTGTCGGTGATCCACGCGATTCCGCTGGTGGGCTTGGTCCTGCTGCTGGGCGTCGACCGCTTCCTTAACGAAGCGCGTGCAGTGACTAACCTGATCGGCAACGGCATTGGCACCATTGCCATCGCCAAATGGGACGGCTCTTTCGATCAAGCCAAGGCCACGCGGGCGATCCAGGCAATGAACGATAATCGGCTTGAAGCGGTGTTGGCTGAGCCCAAGCCTACCGTGCAAGCTGATACCCTGATCTGAAGGTCGGGAAAACAAGAGTACCGATCATCGTCAAATTGGATGCTATTTTGCAACAAATGGTCGATAACGTAGTCGAAACAGCTTAATCGACTAAAAGAGTACTCGTATGGACATGCCTTGCCGGACGTTCTCGGACGTTTACCGGGGGCAAGTGATCGATGTTTTGGTTGTTTGTCCGCCAGGCGTTCTCGACACTGTTGATTTCATCGTTCAAGTGACCGTGACGTTGAACCACCAAGCCGCCTCGCCGGCCATCAACGTTTGCGGCCGCGGTTACGAGTCTTACGACGAAGCCCATCACGCCGGCATTCTTATAGGTCAGGGGATGATCGACAGCCTTACGCATTGACGTCGGCCTTGTATTGCCTCTTGTAAATCACCCAAAAGTCGCCGTTTCGTTCGCGCCTGTAGGAAGCGTGGGAGTGATAAACTCCCGACACTTCACACGGGAGGGAAGAATCGTGCGCGGATTGCTCATGGCGGTAGCTGTTTTGATGTTGGCTGGGTGTGGCGAGGGGGCAGCGGATAAGCCTGCGAAAGTGCAGGCGCCAGCCGTGGCTCAGGTTTCAGTACCTCAGTGGGACGTTTTGGTCGAAGACCCCAAGGCCGTCAGTGACTTGACCGACAGGCTCGTCGAGCACGGTTTTCCGTCTTTTGTCGCCGTTCGTGACGGGAAGGAGCGCGTATTGCTCGGCCCATTCAACTCCAAGGCCGCCGCTGAAGAAAAACGCGCGCAATTGGCGCTGAAGATGAGTTATGAGTCGTCTATCGTCGACCACACGCTGTAGCCAGTAATCGGCTCGCGTTCGATACGATTCTCCACATTCAGTTGCAACGCGACACTCAAACACGGGTGTGTTAACACCTGCGCCTTATCAAGCAAGCGACTGCGGGAGCAATTTATGGACGAAGTACAACGGTTAGGCGAGTTACTGAGCGCCAATCAACGCAACGAAGAGCATAAACACCAGCAGTTCCACACTGACCTTGCGCGCTGGGAATCCGGTATTTCAGGCCTGTACCAGCAGATCGAAAGCTGGATGGCACCGCTTAAAAGCACTGGCCAGATGGAGTTTGAATACGAGCCGCACCAGGCGCAAAGCAAGGGCTATCCAGACGAGAACTCACCGTTTCGTACTCAGCGTTTGACCTTGTCATTTGCTGGACGGCAGGTTGTGTTCGTGCCCGATGCAATGGGCCCTAAAGGCTTGATTTCGATTGCCGCCACTGGCCTGAGCGTCCACGCGCAGGAGCAAGTGTCATTGACCTTGGATGCCGACGGCAGCGAGTGGCAGATGACCCGACGCATCGGGGTAAAAGAATCGGCGACTCATCAATTCACCGCCGATTATTTTGCGCGTCAACTGCAAACATTGGTGCCTCAGCATCCTGTCTGAGTCAGTGCGCATACAGCCTGAATCGTCGGTCTAGCGAAGCGGTGTGTCAGACACACCGCCCCAGCGAACGACTTAAGAGCGACGCCCAAGCAGCAGACCAATCACCAAGCCAAACCCGGCAGATACCGCAACGGTCTGCCACGGATGACCACCGATGTAGGTTTCGGTGGCGTCGACAGCCGGCTTGGTCCTTTCACGCACACTGGACACCGAATCCAGCGCTTGTTTGAGCTTTTGGCTCAACTGCTCACGCAGGGTGGCAGCGTCCTCACCGACCAGCGCGGCGCTGTCCTTGAGCAACTTGTCTGATTCCTCGATCAGCGCCTGTAACTCACTGAATGCTTGATCCTTGATTTGCTCGGCGGTGTTTTGAGCATCAGTTTTGCGCGCCATGATTTCATCCTTCCAGTTGATTACGACAGTGAGCAATGGAGCCCCGGTGAGCGGAAAAGTTGCAGTGTTTTTTGCTTTCGTCCCTCAACTCGGCAAACAATGTCGCCTCGGAAACTTCACTCGGCAGTGTAAGATGCAGCCGTTTTCAGTCACAGGTGATTCGTATGAGCTTTAACCTTGCCAACCGGCCTATCACCGAGCGCGCGGCGCTTGAAGATGAAAAATCCAGATTGTTCGACCTTTGGCAGAGCAACTTGGGCAAAGCCAAGAGCGATGCCGCAAGGCTGATGGGCGAACGCTCCAAGCGCAAGGGCAAATGGTCCGAGTGGGTCCGTTCCGAGCTCGACCTTATGTCCCCACCGGAATACGCCAACATGGTGCGCAGTGAAGTGAACCGTTTAGTCGCCGCGACCAAATAGACTCACCAACTGCCGTCGGCGCGGGGCAGGCTGAGGGTGCCGCTGTCACTGAAGCGCATCGTCCCAAACAAACCGCCCGCCAGCTTGCCATGCAGCACGTAGGGTAAATTGTCGATCCCTTCGCTTTGGCTAAGACCGACGGCCTGGCGCAACGCAGCAAACGCGGAAACCGTCACCGGCACCACCAGCACGGCTTCGGAGAAACGTCCGATAGTGCCGCGTTGATCGCTGACGCCAGACGCCAAGAGCTTGCCGTTCACATCAAGGTCGAGGGCAACCCCGGAATAATCGATGGCCGTCTCATTGGGGTTTTGCAGCCGCAGCTTGACCGCAAAGCGCACTTCCAGGCCTTGGCCTTGCAGCGGCTCAATACCGACCACGTTGATGTTCAGTGGGTCACGGTTGGGCAATAACGCGCAGGCGCTAAGTGCAATGATCAGTAATGAAGCCAGTAGGGCGCGAAGTGGGCGTAGCGGCATCGATGTCTCCTTGAGCAAAGTGAACGCTTAGCGGCTCCACTGTGCGACCCCTCGGGGGACTATAGGTTCGCTTCCAACGCAGGGACTGGCTTTTTACTATTTGCGCCCTAAGATGACCAGCGACGCCTAAACACACATATATGGCCAGCAGGGCAGCCCTCATTCATGTCGGAAAAAGACACCATCTCCATGCAACTGGTGCGCGAGGCGTTGTTGCAGTGTTGCACACCCGGCGCGGCCACCGATGAGGTGTTGAACAAGGTGGGTATTGCGCCGGAATCCTTTGCGCAGCCGGATGCGCGGGTAACGGCCAGCGCTTACGCACGGTTGTGGCGTTTGCTCGCGCGCCGTCTGGACGATGAGTTTTTCGGCATGGACCCCCGGCGGCTAAAGTCGGGCAGCCTGGCGTTTCTTTGCCGCTCGTCCATGGCCCAGTTGACCGTGTCGGCAGGGCTTGAGTCGGGCTTGAGTTTTTTGTCGCTGATGCTGGAGGGCTTTCAGGCGAGCCTGTTCCGACAGCAGACCTTGGCTGAAATCGTTCTAGAAGAGCGCGACCAACCCCCGCAACGGGCGTTCACCTACTTCGCCTATTGGATGATTGTTCACGGGGTGGCGTGTTGGCTCGCGGGGCGACGGATTCCGATTCTGGCCATCGAGTTGCGCTGCGCTAAGCCCGACTTTTACGAAGACTACGCGGTGATGTTTTCCGACAACCTGCGTTTCGACCGACCGCGTACTCGAATGATCTTCGCGGCAGACTGCCTCGACCTGCCGATCAAGCGCAGCGCCGAGGAGTTGACTCAATTCCTGGCCCGGGCGCCGGGCAATATTCTGGTGAAGTACCGCGACCCGGAAAGCGTCGCCCAGCGGATCAAAAACGAACTGCGCACGCAGCCCGCGGAATACTGGCCGGAGACCGAGACCTTGGCCCAGGCCTGGCACATGTCAGCGTCAACCCTGCGCCGGCGCTTGGCGGAAGAAGGCCAGACCTACCAAGCCATCAAAGACAGCGTGCGCAAGGAATTGGCGATTGTCTGGCTGGCCGATCCTGACGTCAGCTTCGCTGACATCGCCGCGAGATTGGGGTTTGCCGACACCAGTTCGTTCTATAAAGCCTTCCGCAAATGGTCCGGCTCCAATCCCGGGCATTACCGGAGCTTGATCGTGGGGGTTTGAGGCTGCATGCGTCAGGACCGGCGCTTTCCCGAATGAATTCGGTCCCACAGATACTGGCGATGCACAGACCCTAATCCCTGTGGGTGGCTTGCCAACGAAAGCGTCATTGCAAGCGCAGCAGGTTCAGATCGTCATCGGCGGCGCGATGACGGGCCTCTTCGCAGTCGAGCCTGCTCTCACCGGTTCGGGCGATGCACAAATCTGTAGAGCCAACTGTGGCGAGAGGCCCGTAAGCCTGAACCACCGCCTCGCCAACACGCTGGCTTCTGCAGACCATTGGCCAAACCAGTCAGCCAACTTGAGCGCTTTGACCATTGCCCGCGCTTGCCCGTACGTCGACTATTTCGCTATTCCAAAAAAGCGAAGGCACGTTCATGCAGATCGAAGGCAAGGTTTTTCTAGTGAGTGGCGGCGCTTCAGGCTTGGGGGCGGCCACCGCGCAGATGCTGGTGGCCGCGGGCGCCAAGGTCATGCTGGTGGATATAAACGAAGCCGCAGTCGCCGCTCAGGCGCAAAACTTGGGTGCGCAAGCGCGCTATGCGGTAGCCGATGTCAGCCAGGAATCGGCGGCGCAGGCTGCCGTTGAGGCCGCCGTGACCGCATTCGGTGGGCTCCATGGCTTGGTGAATTGCGCCGGCGTGGTGGGTGCCGAAAAAATCCTCGGTAAAACCGGTCCGCACGCATTGGACAGCTTCAGCCGGGTGATCACTATCAACCTGATCGGCAGCTTTAACCTGCTGCGATTAGCCGCAGCCGCCATCGCCGAAACGGAGGCCGATGAGGGGGGCGAACGAGGCGTGATCATTAATACCGCGTCTGTGGCGGCCTACGATGGCCAAATCGGCCAAGCCGCTTATGCAGCCTCCAAAGGCGCTATCGTCAGCATGACCTTGCCCGCAGCGCGTGAGCTGGCGCGGTTTGGTATTCGGGTGATGACCATCGCCCCCGGCATTTTTGAAACACCGATGATGGCCGGCATGACCGAGCAGGTGCGTGAATCGCTAGCGGCCGGAGTGCCGTTCCCGCCACGCCTAGGCAAGCCGCAAGAATACGCGGCGCTGGTCAGGCATATCATCGAAAACAGCATGCTCAATGGCGAGGTCATCCGCCTCGACGGCGCCTTGCGTATGGCCGCCAAGTAACTGACCCATAACCAGGAGTCCATAAATGTCTATTCAAGATCCCATTGTCATCGTTAGCGCAGCCCGTACACCCATGGGCGGGTTCCAAGGGGCGCTGGCCAGCCTGACCGCGCCGCAACTGGGCGCAGCGGCAATTCATGCGGCCGTCGAGCGTGCAGGCATTGCGCCACAGGATGTCGACGAAGTGTTATTCGGTTGCGTGCTGTCGGCTGGTTTAGGTCAAGCGCCCGCTCGGCAAGCAGCATTGGGTGCGGGTTTGAGCCATTCGACGGTCTGCACCACGCTCAACAAAATGTGTGGGTCGGGCATGCAGGCCACCATTTTGGCCCATGACTCGTTGTTGGCTGGCAGCGCCAAGGTGGTGGTGTCAGGTGGTATGGAAAGCATGTCCAACGCGCCGTATCTGCTTGATCGGGCCCGCAGCGGCTATCGGATGGGCCATGGCCGTGTGCTTGACCATATGTTTTTCGACGGTCTGGAAGATGCCTACGACAAGGGCCGCTTGATGGGTACCTACGCCGAAGACTGCGCTGAGCGCAATGGTCTCAGCCGCGAAGCGCAAGATGCGTTTGCCGTGGAGTCCCTGGTGCGTGCGCAACAGGCCATCAGCAACGGAAGTTTCGCCGCTGAAATTGTTCCGGTGCAGGTCACCGTTGGTAAGGAGCAGCGGTTGATCAGCGATGACGAACAGCCGCCCAAGGCCCGCCTGGAGAAAATTCCGACCCTGAAACCGGCGTTTCGCGACGGTGGGACGGTGACCGCTGCCAATTCCAGCTCCATTTCCGATGGTGCCGCCGCATTGGTGTTGATGCGCCGCTCCGAAGCCGAACACCGTGGGCTGCAGCCTCTGGCAATGATTCACGGCCACGCGGCTTTTGCCGATGAGCCGGGTTTGTTTCCGACCGCGCCCATCGGTGCGATCAAAAAATTGATGAACAAAGTTGAATGGTCGCTGGCAGACGTGGACCTGTTTGAGGTCAACGAAGCGTTCGCCGTGGTGGCATTGGTCGCGATGAACACCCTGGAAATTCCTCACGGCAAACTGAATATTCATGGCGGCGCCTGTGCGTTGGGCCACCCGATTGGCGCTTCAGGGGCGCGGATTTTGGTCACGCTGATCTCGGCACTGCGCCAAAAGGGTCTTAAACGCGGCGTAGCCGCTGTGTGTATTGGCGGCGGCGAAGCCACAGCGGTCGCGGTTGAATGCCTGTACTGAAGCGTTAAACAAGGAAACGGTCATGCTCCCCACTGAAGAACAGCAACAGATTAGCGATGCAGCCCGGCAGTTCGCTCAAGAGCGGCTCCGGCCCTTCTCTGCGCAGTGGGACCGCGATCATGCCTTTCCGCGCCAAGCCATCAGTGAAATGGCCGAGCTCGGATTCTTTGGCATGTTGGTCCCTGAGCAATGGGGCGGCTGCGACACCGGTTACCTGGCTTACGCCATGGCCCTGGAAGAGATCGCCGCGGGCGATGGCGCCTGTTCGACCATTATGAGCGTGCACAACTCAGTGGGCTGTGTGCCAATTCTCAGGTTCGGTACCGAAAAACAGAAGCAGCGGTTTCTGACGCCGTTGGCCAGTGGCGAGATGCTCGGGGCTTTCGCCTTGACCGAGGCCCAGGCGGGTTCCGACGCCAGCAACCTGCGCACGCGGGCGCGGCTGGAAGGTGATCATTACGTACTGAACGGCAGCAAGCAGTTCATCACGTCCGGGAAAAATGCCGGCGTGGTGATCGTCTTCGCCGTAACCGACCCCAGCGCCGGTAAGCGTGGAATCACCGCGTTTATCGTGCCGACCGACTCTGCGGGTTACACCGTCGCCAAGGTGGAAGAGAAGCTGGGCCAGCACGCCTCCGACACCTGCGAGATTCTGTTTGAAAACGTCAAAGTGCCGATTGATCAGCGCCTGGGTGCCGAGGGTGAAGGCTACAAAATTGCCTTGGCCAACCTCGAAGGAGGGCGCGTCGGTATAGCGGCTCAATCCATCGGCATGGCCCGTGCTGCATTTGAAGTAGCGCGTGATTACGCCAAGGAGCGGACCGCCTTTGGCAAGTCGCTGATTGAACATCAGGCTGTAGCCTTTCGCCTGGCGGACATGGCCACCTCGATAGCGGTTGCCCGGCAAATGGTGCACTACGCGGCGGCGCTGCGTGACAGTGGAAAGCCGGCGTTGGTAGAAGCGTCTATGGCCAAACTGTTTGCGTCAGAGATGGCCGAGAAAGTCTGTTCCAATGCTTTACAGACCTTGGGTGGCTACGGTTATTTGAATGATTTTCCCTTGGCGCGTATATACCGCGATGTGCGGGTCTGCCAGATTTATGAAGGCACCAGCGATATTCAACGAATAGTGATTTCAAGAAGTCTTTAATGATGTTTATCAGTCACTTGTAATCTTTAGTTAACGTTGAATGTATGACCTGATCAGATTTTTTATGAATTTTATAATGGATAAAAATCAATGAGTTATGAAACGATTCTGATGGAAATTCGAGGTCGTGTAGGCTTGATTACGTTAAACCGCCCACACGCCTTGAATGCCCTGAACGCCCAGTTGGTCAGTGAATTGAACCAGGCGCTTGACGTGCTGGACGCTAACCGCGACATCGGTTGTATCGTCCTGACCGGTTCCAAAAAAGCGTTCGCCGCCGGGGCCGACATCAAGGAGATGTCCGAGCTGACATATCCGCAAATCTACCTCGATGATTTGTTTTCCGACAGCGATCGCGTCGCCAGCCGACGCAAACCGATGATCGCCGCTGTGTCGGGTTTTGCCTTGGGCGGGGGCTGTGAACTGGCGCTGATGTGCGATTTTATCCTCGCCGCAGATAACGCCAAATTCGGCCAGCCGGAAATCAAGTTGGGTGTCTTGCCTGGCATGGGCGGCACCCAGCGCCTGACCCGCGCGGTGGGCAAAGCCAAGGCCATGGAAATGTGCTTGAGCGGGCGCCTGATTGACGCCACTGAGGCTGAGCGTTCCGGGCTGGTGTCGCGGGTGGTGCCTGTGGATGAACTGCTGGAAGAGGCGTTAAAAGTCGCCACTGAAATCGCTGCGAAATCCCTGCCCGTAGCGATGATGGTCAAGGAAAGCGTTAACCGTGCCTTTGAAGTGAGCCTCTCCGAAGGCGTCCGTTTTGAACGCCGGGTGTTCCATGCGGCCTTCGCGACGGACGATCAAAAAGAAGGCATGACTGCGTTCATCGAAAAACGCGAGCCGCTCTTCAAAGGACATTGATTATTCGGGGTCGGGTTGAGACCGGCCCGCCCAGTGCAGCAGCGCACTGAAGTCAGGCCGGGTGGGCGAGACATCGAGTGGGCCTGATTGCCGTAGCGTCCCATATGGACTGGGTTCTTCCTCGCAGACGTTGCGATTCACCCGTTTCGGATTAGACAGTCGAATACAGTCGGCATACAACTCGATGCGGGTTTGCGCACTGGCCAGGGTTAGAGGTAACTGCGCATCAACGCGTAACGCCTGGCTGGCGCTTAAATGGATGTGTTGCGCCATGCGGTTCAATATTTGACCATCAATGCTTATCGGTGGCCGCTGCAGCGCTGTCGCGTCGTTTTTAACCGTGCTGAAAATGACCGGTCGATCCGGGTCACTGTCGAAATGTTTCAGCATCACCTCAGTGCCTGCCAGCAAGGCCGCCGGTCTCTGGACGGTGGGTGTTGCGAGGGCCAATGGCAACCACACAGACGCATCGTGATTTGCCTGAGTTTGTGGCCAGCATAAGGTGGCCCGAACACGGCCTTGCTCGTCACGTGTTACCGGATCGCCGTCTGCGCCCATCAATATGGCGGTGTGATCTCCGTCAATTCTTGGCCTATGAGGGGTGAGTGGCGGGCGATAGGCCATGACCCACGGGATAGCCCGAAAGTGGTTTCGATAGCCGCGAGTAAAGGCTGCAATCCCTTGACCATCCATGAAGTCAGACTCGAGGTCCAAGGTCCGTGGCCACTGATCATGGTCAAAAGACGCCTGTTCAATGATCCCGACACTGTCTAGCGGGTCGAGCCCTTTCAACACCTGGGGCTGTTTGCCCGCGTGGTGAAGCTCAGTGAGCAACCAATGGTCGTTGAACGCGCCGTCGGGATGAGCGGCCACCCACAGTATTCGGCCGCTGCCCAGCATGGGTTGATCACTAAGACCGTGCACGTGTCGCCGCTCGCAGCGCATGCGCTCTAACGTGCGTTCGCTCAACTGGCGGCGCCTGGTCTGCGTCGCATCCAGATGTTCGTTGCGGCGAGAGACATCGCGAGACTGATTGGCTGCCAGGTCGTGCCGAGGAATCAGAACGCTGTCCTGCGTAGCGGTTCGCGGCGAGTCCTGGGCAAAAGCCCCGTGGCGGTTAGGGCGAGCGCTAAACGCATGGGTCTCGGCCATATGGCTGATGGTGGGGCCCTTTGCACCGCTGTCGCCGCCTTTTCGGTAGCGGGTGGGTGCCGGTAACTCGGGGAAGCTGGCCGGATCGTCGCCAAAAACAATCACGTGCCGGTCGGGGCGATGCTCAAAACGGTAATAAATACCTTCTTCTGCGCAGAGCCGCTGCAGCAGATGAAGATCATTTTCGTCGTACTGGGCACAGCTTGCCCGTGGTGGATACAGCCCCACTGGCATTTCGAAACGACTGTGGTCAACGCCAATACCGTGCTCCTCGAGAAGCTGCGCAATGATTTGGGGGACGCTCAAACAGTGAAACAGCCGCCGATGATAGCGCTGCTGCAACGCTTGCACGCATGGTTCAAGGGTCACACGAAAATGGCTGAGGGTTGCGCCAACGTACAGCGGGAGGATGCTGCCAATCAGGCCATGAATACCCGTGTTCACGTCACCAAAACAAAGAAAGGCGGCTCGCGATTTCAGCAGTCTGACGTCCATATGCGGGGTTTGACTGATCAGATCAATTTCAAACCGGTACGGTCGGTTTAGTGCTTCATAGCCTCTGAATTGGGTGATGTGCAATTCCAGCGGGGTGTTGGCGACGGTCAAGGTGACCCATGTTTCCTCGTCTTGGCTCAACGGCTCGTTCCTTACTTCTAAAAAACCTCGGCAGAGGGTACGGAATGCCGATGCAGAACGTCAGAGCTGCGCGATTATTCGGAAAAGGACTACAAGTCAAAGGTAAGTATCCCCGTTGCTAAAGCGGATTTTGATTGCAGATAGGATCCGTTTTGCCATCGGCGGCCAACGGGGGGTTTCATCTCACGTCATCGCGTATAAAATGACCGCCAATTTCAGCGTTTTGCCACCGTTTCGTCAGCTGCCTGCTGACCGCTACGGCGGCAGTTATCAGCCACCGATCAAGAGAAGAACATGGGCGCACAGTGGAAGGTCAAGCATAAAGAAGCGGCATCGAACGCCAAGGGTCGAATCTTTGGCAAGCTGTCCAAGGAAATCATGATTGCCGCGCGCAATGGTGCAGATCCAGACACGAATTCTCACTTGCGGTTGGTCATCGAACAAGCGAAGAAAGCCTCGATGCCCAAGGAAACACTGGAGCGCGCCATCAAGAAAGGGGCGGGTCTGTTAGGCGAAAGCGTGCACTTTGAGCGCCTGACCTATGAAGGCTTTGCGCCACACCGTGTTCCGGTGATCATCGAGTGCCTGACAGACAACATTAATCGCACGGTGTCAGAAATTCGCGTGTTGTTTCGCAAGGGTCAACTCGGCGCTGCAGGTTCGGTGTCGTGGGACTTTAACCATCTTGGGATGATCGAAGCCGTGCCCGCTACGCCCGATGCCGACGCTGAGTTGGCGGCTATCGAAGCCGGTGCTCAGGATTTCGAACCGGGTGAAGAGGGCGCTACGCTGTTCTTGACCGAGTTGACCGACTTGGACGCAGTGTGCAAAGCGCTGCCGGAGTTTGGTTTTACCGTGCAATCGGCGCAGCTGGGCTATCGGCCTAAAAGCACGGTTGATGGCTTAAGTGATGAGGAAATGGCTGATGTTGAGGCGTTTCTGGAAGCGATTGATGGGCATGACGATGTGCAGAATGTCTATGTGGGGTTGGCAGGGTAAGCTGCTCAGCCTGATTGATGATTCCAGGCAACGCATAAAAAGAGACTGTGGAGACGCTGCCCCAGCGTCTTCGACAGCCGCGCTTTCGTTGGGCAATTACACCGATCTACAGAGGTCGCGCGTTCAAAACGTCTGCAACACTCGATTTACTTCAACAAAGGATGGCCGTGCCGACACGTCCGGTTGAATGCACTGACGCTGCAGCGTTAGCAATCCCGCCTCCTGCGCCCCGCAACGCTCCAGCAGTTCGCCGAGCAAGATCCCGAATGCCCGAACTTCGATCCGCTCAAGCAGCGCCGGTTGGTCTGTGTGTTCAGTGGGATGGAAAGACGCCGCACCGAAGTCGCCCAGCAGGCATTCTCCGTCCTGGTTCCACAAGATGTTGTGGGCATACAGGTCGCCATGGCTCAGGTGGCAGGCGTGCAAGTGCTCGGCGACCGAGGCTATGCCGCGTGCCAGGCGTAACGCGGTTTCTAAAGAGAACACAGTGTTGGCAGGGTAGATATCCCGAGTACACGACTCAAGGCTTGGCGGTCCGGCGAGGTTGCCGAAGTGCGGGGCAATGAGTTGCATGACCAAACCGACCTGGTCGTGCGGGTGGTCGGCGATTTGCCCTTCGACGGTGATCAGGTTCGGATGCGCCCCTGCCGCTATGCAGGCGGCCATCTCGTTCAGCGGCGAGCCGTCGCTTGTGATGCTGCCTTTATAGAGTTTGATCGCCACCGAGGTCTCGATTTGTTCCGGTGCTTGCCACAGCGCCTGCTGGATAACCCCGGAAGCGCCTTCGCCCAATTGATGCTGCACGTCCAGGTGCGACCAGACAACTTGCCGAATTGGCGTCTCGGCGTGATGGGTGGGCAGCGGATTACCCGCGTAGGCCAGCCATGCCAGGGCGGGCAGTTTCAACAGCCAGTCGGGGAGTGAGGTCAGATGATTGGCGGAAATGCGCACCAGTTCGAGTTGCGTACAGCGAGCAAGGGACGCTGGTAATGAACGCAGCTGGTTGCCGGCCAACATTAGTTTTTGCAAGCGGGCGCAGTCGCCCAATGCCTCGGGCAAGCTTTTCACGCCATTGTCGGTAAGGATCAACCAGCGCAGCAGCGGCGGCAGTGCCTCGGCCGGAACGTGCTGAATCCGATTGGCCTTGAACCCGACAATTTGCAACTGACTGCATTGGCCAATACACGCCGGCAGCTCGGTGAATTGATTCTGCGAACAGAACAAGACCCGTAGTTTTTTCAAGCGATAGAGGTCGGCTGGCAGGCTGCTGAGTGCATTACCGGTCAGGTTAAGCGTTTCAAGCGAGTCAGCAAGGTCGAAGATTTCCGCTGGAAACTCAACCAGTGCGCAGGACAAATCGAGGCGTTTGATGCCGTCGAGTTGGCCTGCGCGGAGTCGTTCGAGGGTGTGGGGTCGTTTATCGGCACCCATCATCATCAGCGGTGCCGGACCAGGCAGATATCAATTAACTGAAACATTCGTTCCAGGCTCGGCGCGGCTTCAGCGTAAAGAATCCGGTAGATCATCGGCGCGACAATGGCATCCACCAGTTCTTCGGCAGGCGGCGAGGCCTCGCCCCGCGCGATGGCGCGATCGACAATGATTTGCAGTTGATCGCGAACGATAGACGCACATTTGCTTGAGCAACTGGTGGCGCTTCCCACGACGTCGCGCATCATTTCCCGGCCGGCGAGGGAATTCATGTCATCCAGGTATTGCTCGGTCCAGCTTTGCAGGTCATCGCGTAGGTTGCCGCAATTGACCGGCACGTCCGGGCGCAAACGTTCTACTGCCGCATCCGCCAACAAACTCGTCAGGTCGCCCCAGCGCCGGTAGATGGTGGACGGTGTGACGCCAGCCCGTGCAGCGATCATCGGCACGCTGAGGATCGAGCGCTCATGCTCAAGCAACAGGTCGCGGATGGCCGCGTGGATTGATTCCTGAATACGGGCACTGCGGCCGCCCGTGCGAATACCTTCTTTAATAGCCATGCGGCAGACCTTAACACAAAGAATTTGCTTTAAGCGAAATCGCGTTGCACACTCGCAAAAGCTAAATATAGGCTTTAGCGGTTTGCTTTGTTTGGAGAGTGTACCCATGTCCCACCCTTTGCAGAACCCGTCTATGACGGTTCGCGGTCGTAACAGTGTAGGGTTTCTGGCCATTACCACACTGTGCTTTTTCGCCGCATCCAGTACGCCGACCCCGCTTTATCACCTGTATCAGCAAAGCTGGGGCTTCTCGGCTGCGATGCTGACGTTGATCTTTGCTGCGTACGCGTTGAGCTTGTTGGTGGCACTGCTGGTCGTGGGGTCATTGTCGGATTACCTCGGCAGGCGTCCGGTGATCTTTGCCGCACTGTTGCTGCAGATCCTGTCGATGGCGTTGTTCATCGGTGCCACGGACGTGACCTGGTTGCTCTGGGCGCGGTTGCTCCAGGGTTTCGCCACGGGAATGGCCGCCAGCGCACTGGGCGCAGCGTTGCTCGACTGTGATCAGGTCCAAGGCCCGCTGGTCAATAGCGTGGCGCCATTATTGGGCATGGCGGGCGGCGCGCTGGGAACCAGCGTGTTGGTGGCTTACGCACCGATGCCGCTGACACTGGCGTTTATCGTGCTATTGATCGCCTTTGCGCTGCAAGCAGCGTACCTGTGGCGTTTGCCGGAAACGGTCAGCCCGCAACCCGGTGTGTGGGCCTCGCTAAAACCGACGCTGAGCGTACCGCCGCAAGCGCGGCGCACGCTCTGGCTGATTCTGCCGGTGGACATTGCGGCATGGGCGCTGGGTGGGTTCTACCTGTCGTTGACGCCCTCGCTGTTGGCCGCAGCAACCGGTTCAACCTCGGTCATGAATGGCGGGTTGGCCGTGGCTGCGCTTACCTTGAGTGGGGTGCTGGCGATTCTTAACCTGCGCAAGCGCGCGCCGGTTCTGGCCTTGTTCGTCGGCGCGACCTGCTTGGGCATTGGCGTCGCGGTGATTTTGCTGGCGGTCAACAGCGGCTGGCTGTGGTTGTTTTTTGTTGGCACGGTGATCGCGGGTTGTGGCTTCGGCTCGGGGTTTCTGGGCGCCATGCGGCTGCTAATGCCACTGGCTCATGCCCATGAACGGGGAGGGTTGATGTCGACGTTCTACGTGCTCAGTTACTTGGCATTTTGTGTGCCTGCGTTGGTGGCAGGCTTGTCTTCGCACAGCTTCGGCCTGATCAACACTGCCAACGTCTACGGGCTGGTGGTCATCGTTCTCGCGGTCTTGGCGTTGTTCGGGCTGTTGCTTCAACGGTTGGCCAACACTCGCAGGCTGCAACGCGGCTGATACGATCGACAAAAGTCGTAGCGGAATTTCGCTGCGCATCTGCTACGTTCATCGGTGTAAGGCCTTTCTCGCAAGCCCAGACAAGAACAATCACAGGGATACCGATGAGCCAGCAACCGATGAACTACGTCCAGAGTCACGCGCAATCGATCGCCGACCCCGAGGCTTTTTGGGCCGAACAGGCGCGGCACGTGGCCTGGTATCGCGCGCCCCTCAATACCCTTGAAACCTTGGCCGACGGCACGCACCGTTGGTTCGGCGATGGCCTGCTCAACAGCAGCTACCTGGCGCTGGATCACCACATCGAGCAAGGGCGCGGCGATCAGGCAGCGTTGATCTACGACTCGCCGGTCAGCTACAGCAAAGTCCGTTACAGCTACACCGAACTGCGTGACGAAGTGGCGCGGTTGGCCGGACTGTTGCGCCAGTTGGGCGTGGAAAAAGGCGACGGCGTGATTATTTACATGCCGATGATTCCCGAAGCGGTGATGGCCATGCTGGCTTGTGCTCGGTTGGGCGCGGTTCACTCGGTGGTCTTCGGCGGTTTTGCGGCCAACGAACTGGCGCTGCGGATCGACGATGCCAAACCCACGTTATTGCTGACCGCCTCCTGCGGCCTCGAGTTTGACCGGGTGATTGAATACAAACCCCTGGTCGATAAAGCGCTGGAGCTGGCCCGTCATCAGCCGCGTCAGGTGCTGGTTTTGCAGCGCCCCCAAGTTCTGGCGCCGTTGCAGGCAGGGCGCGACTTGGACTGGAACGTTGCGTTAGCCGGTGTTGCACCGGTTGATCCGGTGCCCGTCGCGAGCAGCGACCCGCTGTACATCATGTACACCTCAGGCACTACCGGCAGGCCCAAAGGCATCGTTCGCGAAAACGGTGGCAACGCCGTGGCGCTGATCTTCACCATGGCCTCGATTTATGGCATGCAAGCCGGCGATGTCTGGTGGGGGATTTCCGATGTGGGCTGGGTCGTTGGCCATTCGCTGATTGTTTACGGGCCGTTGATGGCCGGTTGCACGACGGTGCTGTACGAAGGCAAACCGATCCGTACGCCGGATGCAGGAAGCTATTGGCGGATGATCGAGGAGTACCGGATTAATGCCTTGTTCTGCGCCCCGACCGCCATGCGGGCGATTCGCAAGGCGGACCCCGACGGCGAACTGATCAAACACCGCGACCTGAGCTCGATTCGTCATCTGTTTCTGGCCGGGGAAAAACTCGATTCCAGCACCCACGAGTGGTTGGAACAACTGACTGGCAAGCCCGTCCTCGATCATTGGTGGCAGACCGAAACCGGTTGGCCGGTGACTGCGCCATGCGTGGGTCTGGAAGGTCACCGTCCCGGCCCTGGCTCAAGCAACCGCGCGGTGCCGGGTTACGACGTTCGGGTGATGGATGAGCACGGGCAACTGGTCGGGCCTGGCGAGCAGGGGTCGGTGGTGATTGCCTTGCCGTTGCCACCCGGTTGCAGCCAAACCTTGTGGAACGACCATTCGCGCTACCTTGAGGCCTATTTACAGAGCTTCCCCGGTTATTTTCATACCGGCGACGGCGGCTATGTCGATGACGAAGGGTTCGTCTACATCATGGGCCGCACCGACGACGTGATTAATGTCGCGGGTCACCGCTTGTCCACCGGCGAGATGGAAGACCTGGTGGGCCAACACCCGGCCGTCGCCGAGTGCGCAGTGATTGGCGTACATGACGAGATCAAAGGCCAAGTGCCGTTAGGGATGATCGTGCTTAAAGACGGCATCGAAGAAAGCAATGCGCAACTGCAGAGCGAAATGGTTGCTTTGGTGCGTGAGAAAATCGGCGCGTTAGCCTGTTTGCAGCGGATAGTGGTGGTCAAGCGACTGCCCAAAACTCGCTCCGGCAAAATACTGCGCGCCGTGTTGCGCAAAATAGCCGACGGGGAAGTGTTTACGCCGCCTTCTACCATTGATGATCCGGCGATCTTGGTGGAGATCAGCACCGCGCTGGGCATAACCCCGAAAATCTGACGTGATCACATCATTTTTTACCGAATGAAACGGGCGTTCGAAAACGCTACTATGCGGCGACCGACTCCAATTTAAGCGCTCGCCAACCGGGCGCCATAACCCAGGGATTTAACATGAGCCTTTGGCTTACGACCCCCAATATCGAACAACTCAATGGGTTGCAGAAGAACACCATCGGTGAGCTGCTGGACATACGTTTCGAAAGTTTCGATGACAACTCCCTTACCGCGAGCATGGTGGTCGACCACCGTACCCATCAACCTTATGGGCTGTTGCACGGGGGGGCTTCGGTGGTGCTGGCAGAAAGCGTGGGTTCGATGGCCAGCTACCTGTGCATCGATCCAAGCAAGTTTTTTTGCGTCGGTCTGGAAATCAACGCCAACCATCTGCGCGGTTTGCGCAGCGGTCGAGTGACGGCAGTCGCCCACCCAATCCACATTGGCCGCACGACACACGTGTGGGACATTCGCTTGACCAGCGACGAAGGCAAGGCCAGCTGTATCTCGCGCCTGACCATGGCGGTCGTGCCCATAGGCGAGCAACCGCCGGTTCGTTGATCCTGTGAAGGCAATCCTGTCCTAAGTGTCACTTCAAGTGGCGGTTACAGTCATTGCCCGGCGCTGGGCGGGTGCGCACAATCGCCACTGGGTTTTCGTTATGGACGTGCTCGTATGTCGCAACAGGTGTTTTTCGCTCACGCCAACGGCTTTCCGTCGGCCACCTACGGCAAGTTGTTTGCTGCCTTGGCGCCGGATTTCGTCGTTTCACATTTGCAGCAGCACGCCCATGATCCGCGATTTCCGGTGGATGACAACTGGCTGAATTTAGTCGATGAGCTGATTTATCACCTGCGTCTACAGCCCGAGCCGGTCTGGGGCGTGGGGCACTCGTTGGGCGGCGTGCTGCATTTTCATGCAGCGCTGCGCTGTCCGGAGCTGTATCGCGGGGTGGTGATGCTTGACTCACCGGTACTCACATTGGCCGATCAACTGATGATCCGCGCGGCCAAGCGCTTTGGCTTTATTGATCGCATTACCCCGGCGGGCCGCACCTTGGGACGTCGGGAAGCGTTTGCTGACATGGACGCCGCCCGCCACTACTTTTCCGGCAAAACCCTGTTTCGGCGTTTTGATCCAGAATGCTTCGATGCCTACTTGCTGCACGGTTTGCGGCAAGACGGAGAGCACTTGCGCTTGAGCTTCGACCCGGCCACGGAAATCAGCATCTACCGCAGCGTTCCGCACACCAGCCCCGGTCGCGCTCAACAGTTGCAAGTACCGCTGGCCGTGGTTCGCGGCAAGCACAGCCGAGTGGTCATGCGTCATCACGCCCGTTCGGTAAAACACCTGCCGCTGGGTGAGTCGTTATCTATGCCCGGAGGTCACATGTTTCCCCTGGAACGTCCGCAAGAAACCGCCGACCTGCTCAAGCAGGTATTTGCTCGCTGGAACATGGCGCTCACCGAGAGAATCAGCGCATGAGTATGCCGGTCGAAGAAGTTCGCCTGAGGTTGCCGCACATCGAATTGGCCGCCCACCTGTTCGGGCCGGAAGACGGTCAACCGGTGATCGCCCTGCACGGTTGGCTGGACAACGCCAACAGCTTCGCGCGCCTGGCGCCACAACTTAAAGGGCTACGGATTGTCGCCTTGGACCTGGCCGGACACGGGCACTCGGACCATCGCCCAGTGGGTTCCGGTTATACCTTGTGGGACTACGCCCATGACGTGTTGCAGGTGGCTGAACAACTGGGCTGGCAGCGCTTTTCTTTGCTGGGGCATTCGTTGGGCGCGATTATTTCAGTGGTGCTGGCCGGTGCGCTGCCCGAGCGGGTTACGCGTCTGGCCTTGATCGACGGCGTGATTCCGCCCACTGGCGAAGCGGATAGTACCGCAGAGCGGATGGGCATGGCATTGCAGGCGAAGTTGAACCTGTCTGCCAAACACAAGCCGGTCTACCCTGACCTGAACAGTGCAGTGGAAGCCCGGATGAAAGGCGTGGTGGCCGTGAGCCGTGAAGCGGCTGAATTGCTCGCCCAACGTGGCTTGATGCCGGTAGCCGGTGGTTATACCTGGCGCAGTGACAGCCGCTTGACCCTGGCGTCACCCATGCGCTTGACCCGAGATCAGGCGATGGCCTTCGTTAAACGCGTCAGTTGTCCGACGCAGTTGGTGGTGGCCGGGCAGGGCATGCTGGCGCAACATCCGGAGTTATTGTCGCAACTGCCTTTTGAAGTCACGACCCTGGAGGGCGGTCATCACCTGCACCTGAATGACGAAGAGGGCGCACGCTCTGTTGCAGACTGTTTCAATCGCTTTTACGCCGTTCCTTGACTTGCGGCGGGCAACTGCCGAGGCTGGGCTCCTTGAAACAGGAGATGACCTTGATGGACCACCGTCCCGCCGTAACCTGCAACCCCAACCAGCCCGCCCTCACCTTGGCGACCCGATGAAAGCACGTATGCGTTTACTGAGTGTTCTCAGCGTGTCGATCAGCAGTTCGTTGCTAAGTACCCTGCTCTTTGCCGCCGATGTTCCCGGCAGCCATGACCTGGATGTGGTGCCACGGGTGTTGGACGCCGAAATTGTCGACTACCGCCCGCCGGTGGACCTGGAGCGAATTTACCCGTTAGGTTCTATCCGCAAAATCAGTGGCCAGTTGCGCTTTGACGGCCAAGTCAGCGCCAAAGGCAGCGCCACTTCTGTGACCTACGAGCTGCCCACCGAACACACCTCGGATGAGGCTTTTACCATCGCTCGGGAAGCGCTGCAAAAGCAGGGCGCCGAGCTGTTGTTCTGGTGCCAGGCTCGGGACTGTGGTGAAAGCAGCTTGTGGGCCAACGAAGTGTTCGGTAACTCCAAACTGTACGGCGCCGATGACCAGCAGGCCTATTTGCTGCTTCGTCTGGCGGCCCCGAAGAACGACACATTGGTGGCGTTGTATGGCATTACCCGTGGCAATCGTCGAGCCTATTTGCACGTCGAACAGTTTGATTCCGCCGCACCGCTGGGTGATCTACTGCCCACCTCGGCGACCTTGCTGCGTCAGTTGAAAAGCACCGGGAAACTGGAGTTTCCGAAGCTGACTGGCGACCCGCAGGACACCTGGACGACCTTGATTTCCCGTGCGCTCAATCTGGACAGCACGGTGCGGGTCACGGTATCCGGGGCGAATGCCGAAGCTTGGCGTCAGGCGTTGATCACCAAAAGCGTGCGCGCGGCACGTCTTGAAACCGGCAGTGCTGACAAGCCGGGCCTGGTTGTCGAGCTTATTCGCTGAAATCCTTGTTCTCATCGGGCGAACACTGGCGCTGTCGGTGTTCGCCGTTATGCTTACAACCTCCGTTTTCTTTTTCGGGATAACCCATGCTCAATAATGATCGCCTGCTGGTGCAGATTCTGCTCCTGGCGCTACTGGGTGCGTGTCTCTGGGTCATGGCGCCGTTTTGGTCGGCGCTGTTTTGGGGCGCGGTGTTGGCGTTCGCCAGTTGGCCGATGATGCGCGTGCTGACGCGCTGGCTTCACGGGCGCGAGTCGCTGGCGGCCGGCGTGTTGACCCTGATCTGGATGTTGCTGGTGGCAGCGCCTTTGGTCTGGCTAGGGTTTAACCTGGCAGACCACGTGCGGGATGCGACCCTGTTCATCAAGGACGTTCAGGTCGATGGCCTGCCCGAGCCGCCCGTGTGGTTGGCCGGGGTGCCGATTGTTGGGGAGCGGTTGGTGGGTTACTGGAACACCATTGACGAGCAGGGCGCTGCGGCGATGATCGCGATCAAGCCTTACTTGGGCCAGGTCGGGAACTGGTTGTTGGCGCGCAGTGCGCAGATTGGAGGCGGGATTCTCGAAACTACCTTGAGCCTGGTATTCGTGTTTTTCTTCTACCGCGACGGCCCAAGGTTGGCGGCGTTTGTCCTCAGCCTGTTGGAGCGTTTGATTGGCGACCGAGCCCATTATTATCTGGACTTGGTGGCCGGTACGGTTCAGCGAGTGGTGAATGGGGTCATCGGTACAGCGGCGGCCCAAGCGGTGTTGGCGTTTATCGGGTTTTTGATTGCCGGCGTTCCGGGCGCAATGGCGCTGGGGATTGGCACCTTCTTGCTCAGTCTGGTGCCGATGGGCCCACCGCTGCTCTGGGTTCCCGCCACGGCGTGGCTGGCCTGGACAGGCCAATACGGCATGGCGATCTTTCTCGGCATTTGGGGCACGTTCATCATCAGTGGCGTCGACAACGTGCTTAAGCCTTACCTGATCAGTCGGGGCGGCAATTTGCCGTTGGTGATTGTGTTACTGGGGGTATTTGGCGGCTTGCTGGCGTTCGGGTTTATTGGCTTGTTCATCGGTCCGACGTTATTGGCGGTGGCCTACAGCCTGTTGATCGACTGGACCGCTTCAAAAAACCAACGTCCTGACACTCCAACCGTCCTCTGATCCGCTGGGTGGGGTGTTAGCTAAACCGCCGCGAAACCTGGGTGTCGCGGGGTTTTTGTATCAGGCTGCGACGTTCAGGTTATTGCCGACGGGTTTGCCGCCGTTGGTGGTGTAACGCTGAGTCAGCTCAGCAATCATCTTGCTTAGCGCCAAGGCTGCGGCGTGTTTGGCTTCGGTGGTGTTTTGCCCCGTGAGGTTGGTGTCCGTGCTGGTACTTGCAACGGTGGTGGCGCTTGTACTTGAGCTTGTACTAGCGCCCGTACTTGCACTGCTAGCGTTGGCACTCAAGGTGCTCGTCAGCGCCGACGTCAATTCTTCAAGGCTGATGCTGCCGCTGCTGTCGCTGTCGAGACTGCTCAATAGCGAGCTGGAGTCGTTGGCGCTGGTAGTTGAGTGCGTGCTGCTGGTGCTATTGCTCGCGGATGCGCTGTCCAGTGCGCTGCTCAACTCGCTGGCGCTGATGCTGCCATCGTTGTTGGCGTCGAGCTGACTAAACAATTGAGCGGCGGAGTCCTGTGCAGGCGGCGGAGGCGGTGGTCCAGAGGACGCCTGCAATGCGCTGCTCAGCTCATCAAGACTGACGGTGCCGTCTTTATTGGTGTCCAGTGCGGCGAACAGTTTCGAGCTGTCAGCTGTACTGTCGGTACTGCTCAAGGCTGTTTTCAGTTCGTCACTGCTGATGGAGCCGCTGCCGTTGGTGTCCAGATAGCTCAGCAGCTTATCGGCGACGTCGGTGGACGGTTGCGCCGGCGGCTGAGGTGGCACCATGGCGGACAACTCGGTCGCGTCGAGGCTGCCGTCGTCATTGCTGTCGAGGCTGGTGAAGGCCTTGCTCAGGCTCACCAAGACACGGTTTTTGCTGTCCGACGTCTCGGCTGAACTCAGTTCGTCCTTGCTGATGCTACCGTCGCCATTGGTGTCCAGTTTTGCCAGCAACTCAGCCTGGAACTTTTTACTGGCCGCGCTGGCAGTTGCCGTCGCGCTTGAGCTGGTGTAACTCGAATAACTATTGCTGCTACTGACGCCACTGATCATCGGACTGACTCCCCACAGATTGATTTGGCCGGTAACGGTGCTCCGGCTTATACAGACTCTGGGGATGAAGTGTCCGCGGTATGTGAGGCGTGTACCGGAGCCGATACCTGGAATCAAACGCGCCGGCAAACCGCTGTAGGAGCCACTTGTTGGCGAGGCAGTGTGCCTGATTCACCGCACCAACCTTCGCCAACAAGTTGGCTACAGAGAATGAATTGGTCCCACAGATTCAGGTAGTGCACACATTCTGAGCTGACGATGGGCCTCTTCGCAGTCTTCGGCAGCCCCTACAGTTGTCCAGAGCTTGCTACGACAACGGGCGAGGCAGATTGAGGACCACTGTCAGTCCGCCGCCAACGGTTTGCTCCAGTTGCAGGTCGCCGCCCATGCGCCGTGCGGCTTCGCGGGCGATGGTCATGCCCATGCCGACACCCCCGGAGTTGCGGTTACGGGAACCCTCAACGCGGAAAAACGGCTCGAACACCGATTCATGTTGACTGGGGTCGATGCCGGGCCCCCGGTCGATAATTCGAACCTGGACCTGATGCGGGTGGTCGTGAATGTCGATGTGCGCATGACCGGCGTAGCGCAAGGCGTTATCAATCAAATTGTTCAAACAGGACCGCAACGCCATCGGTTGCGTCATGAGCGGCGTGCAGTGGCCATGGCACTGCACATCGTCACCCTGATCCTGAGCGTTTTCAGTGAGGGACTCGGCCAGCGCTTGCAGATCAAACAGTTGCGGCGTTTCCCGGGTGCGCTGTTCGTGCAGGTAGGTCAGGGTGGCGTCGAGCATGTTGATCATGTCGTCCAGGTCCTGGGACATTTGCCCGTGCAGCTTGGGTTCTTCGATGTGTTCGACCCGCAGCTTCAAGCGCGACAGCGGCGTGCGCATGTCATGAGACATGGCCGCAAGCATGCGCCCGCGTTGCTGAACCTGCTCGCGGATACGCTGCTGCATCAGGTTGAAAGTCTGGGCGGCTTTGCGCGCCTCGTAGGGCCCCGTGATTTCCAGCGGCGGGCTGTCGAGGTTCTCGCTCAAACGCTCGGCGGCTTCGCTCATGCGCCGAATCGGTCGGCTTAGCGCCTTGGCGCCATACCAGGCAGCCGCGACCAAGGTGATCAGTTGAAAGACTAAAGGCACAATCGGCCCACCGAACAGGGGTGGTGGGCCTGGCGGGTGCTGCATCCGTGGCGGTCTTGAGTGCTCGAAGTCGGGGCCGACATCGGGGCCGGGCGGGCCGTATTCTGCAGCAAACGGCGGATGAGGTGGCGCAGGCGGCGGGCCGTAGTGCATGAACCACATGAAGGCCAACAGGTGCGCCAGCAAGATTGCCAGCAATGCACCGCCGAAAAGCCGGGCAAACAGGGTGTCAGCTGAACGGATCAACCGATATCCCTGGCGTCGAACAGATAGCCTTCGCCCCGTACGGTTTTGATCAGTTGCGGCGCTTTTGGGTCGTCACCGAGTTTCTGTCGCAGGCGAGACACCAGCAGATCAATGCTTCGATCGAACGCATCAATCGTCCGGCCACGGGCAGCATCCAACAATTGTTCGCGGGAAAGTACTCGGCGTGGACGTTCGAGGAATACGCTCAATAAACGGAATTCAGCGTTGGACAGCGGCACCACTAAGCCATCGGGTGCGGTCAGTTGGCGCATGACGCTGTTCAAACGCCAGGCATCGAAACGAACGACGGTGCGCTGCTCGCTGCGGTCATCACGCACCCGGCGTAACACGGTCTGGATACGGGCCACTAGCTCCCGGGGTTCGAACGGCTTGGCCATGTAGTCATCGGCCCCCAGTTCCAGTCCAATGATGCGGTCGGTGGGTTCGCAACGGGCGGTCAGCATCAAAATCGGAATGTCTGACGTGCTTCGCAACCAGCGACACAGCGACAGGCCGTCTTCCCCCGGCAGCATCAAGTCGAGCACCACCACGTCGAAGGTTTCTTCGGTCAATGCCTGGCGCATCGCCACGCCGTCGGTCACGCCGCGGCTTTGAATATTGAAGCGCGCCAGGTAATCGCACAGCAGCTCGCGAATCGGCACATCGTCGTCGACGATCAGCGCACGGATGTTCCAGCGACGTTCTTCGGCCAGGGCGTTGTCGGGTGTGGGGGTAGGGCTTAATTGCATGGTGCGAGTGCCGTCTAAAGGTTGAAGAACAACGCTGCCCGCAGGCTACTCGCCTACAGACGGCGCGCAAGGCTGTTCTGTCAGCGTGTCGGGGGATTGTCGTGAATGTACCGGGGCGGATACAAAAGGCCGAGAGCGTTTTTTGGCACGGTGATCTACACCTCTGGAGCCAACGGGTTGGCGAAGGTCCTTCGGACTTATCGCAGCCTTTGGCTCCTACAAAAATCTGTGCAACGCCAACATATGTGGGACTGAATTCATTCGGGAAGGCTTCAGTCCCGGCGTGCGTTTGTCTGTTGATCTGCGCTAGGGCCTATCTGCATGCTATGCACATCCCGAATCACAACCCCGCTGCATCAATATCGATAAGCAACAAACGTTGACCATTGTCGAAAAACTGTCCGGCAGTCAGGCAGTATTGGTTGCTGGTCGCGTCGCGATAGGTGTTGGAGAGGGTCAGGCGCCGGTCGTCCCATCCTTCAGCCAACAGCTGGTAAAAATACGGTCGCCAGGACCAGTTGTGACCCAGGTAGCTGGGGTCTGCGTGCCAGGCGCCGTTGCGCCATTCCAGGTTTGGCGTCAATTGGGTTCCGTGACGATCACATTGGTAGAAGCGCAGAAACCAAGGGTAGTCATGCAACTGCGGTAGATCACTGACAGGGGCATGACCCTCCGCCCAACGTTGGAGGAGATTCATCAATGTGCCCAACTGCTGACGTAAGGTCATGAGGCGAGCGCGCTCTTCCAGCTTTTTCAGCACATAGCGGTCACGCAGTTCGCCGAATCGCCGGACAAATGCGTCGGCGGGGGGGAAGTCCAATTCACCTTTGGCGAATAAAAAACCCTGCACGTAACGTGATCCGCATTCCAGGGCGAAATCCAGTTCAGCTTCGGTTTCAACGCCTTCGGCAATGATCCAGCATCCGGTCTTTTCGGCCATCTGCGCGAGCGCTTTAACCACATCACTGCTGGGACCACCCCTCGCAGCGGCCTGGAATAAACGCATGTCCAGTTTCAAGATGTCGGGTTGTAACGCCAGCACCCGATCCAACTGTGAATAGCCCGCGCCAAAATCATCGATAGCAATGCGTGCCCCCGCTTCGCGGTAGCGTGCGACGACGCTGGCCAAGCGCTGGCTATCGCCGACCAGCTCAGTTATTTCGAAAACGATGCGCTGTGGCGCCACACCATGACGCTTCAGCTGTTTTAGGCTGGGGAGCGGCTGGCCGGGACGAAGCCGACTGATCCAGCGCGGCGAAATGTTAAGGCTCAAAAACCAGTCAGCAGGGACTTCATGCAGGCGGCTCAAGGCATTGTCGCGGATGGCTCGGTCAAGACGGCGAAGAATCGCCGGAGAGCTTTTCGGGTCAGCGAATAACGGGCCAACGGATAACAGTTGACCATCAAGTTGACGCAGGCGACCCAGGGCTTCGACACCGGCAATGCGGCCTGTAGCGGTATCGATGAACGGCTGAAAGCAGGCTAGCGGTTGCCCATCGATCACGGAACCTCCTTTGTGGGTTCAGAAAAGGGTCTGCCGAGTAGGCAGCACCCATCACCCATCACCCCATGGCAAGCCATGAGGTGATCAAGTCGGTAACGCTCTGCAAGAATGCAGCCAGATAGAATAATCAGCGTTTGGGCGGTGAACCCTGTAATACCAGTTTTATCAATGGCATAAGGGTGGTGCCCAGTCTTACCAAGCGGGAGACGCTGTTGAGACCACCGGCTTTGGTCCCCTTGCCGCCGAGAAAGCCAAGCAGGGTAACAATGCCCATGCCCCAGAGCGGAGCATGTTTAATTCCCAGTACGCCTTGCCAGTCCTGACTCATGCCGCGCACTCGACGCAGCGGTTGCAGTAGTTGGCTCGTTTCGTGGCGAATTTCCTGGCGGTGCATTTCCATTCGCAGGCGGATAAGCGCCTTGCGCAGCTCACGTCGGGAGTTTGGTTGCGGTTCAATCAGGCTCATGGCATCAGTCGCTCACGGTCATTGGCCAGTTCTTCGAGCGTTGCGCTAAAGGGTGAAGACTCATCAAAGATCGCCGCTTTTAGTCGCATGCCACAGAACGCTGCGGCCAAGGTATAGAACAGACACAGGCCGATGATGCCAGCGAGCCGGTAAGTGTCCCATACCAAGATCAACACCAGGGCCGATAGGCCTATGAACAGCAACAATGCGAACACCAGCGCCAAGCCCGCAAAGAGAAACAGGCTGACCGTGCGTGATTTTTGCTCTTGCAGTTCAATGCCGAACAATTCGACATGGCTGTGCAGCAAGCCCAGAAATGCAGCACTCAAGCGCCGAGGCGTAGAGGTAGAGTCCGAAGGGGGTGGACCTGATTCTGTACCCAAAGCCATAACCGTCAGCGCCTGGTAGCCAGAAGACCCAGCAAGAACCCGACGCCGGCTGCGATGCCAACGGATTGCCACGGATTGCTCTGCACATAGTCTTCGGTGGCCACTACGGCCGCTTTGCCGCGCACGCGGAGCGATTCTTCGGTGAGCTTCAGTGTTTCCCGCGCCTTGAGCAGACTTTCGTGAATCTGCCCCCGCAACTCATCAGCCTGATCACCCGCTAACGTTGCGGTGTGTGCCAGCAGCTTTTCCGTGTCACTGACCAATGTCTGAAAGTCAGCCATTAGTACTTCCTGAGCGTTTTGCGCTGTAGTGCGGGCCATGGTTATCTCCGTTTAGTGGCTTCTGGTGCTTCGAGTCTAACCGTTTACTGAAGGTTCATTTCAATCGCAAGCCGCTAATCGCTGGCGGCTGGTACAGGACTTGCTTCTCGTTGGTGCGCCACGGAGGGCGGATGCGCTTAATAAGGGCGAAGGCTAGGGCAATATGCTTCAGACCTGACGCTCGCACTCAAAAACTTTCGTAAAAGTCCATTGTTCAGAATGACTGCCTGATTTATTTGCGCCAAATAGGTACACGCCAAGATACCGCTGAAATAGGGTGGCGCTGTTTCGGTGCGGGTTATCGTCGGTTGACCTGTTTTGGTGCTTTTCAGCAAATTTGCAGGCCTGCCCATCCATGGAAAATCTACACAGTGCTGCGGACAATTTAGTCCAGAGCTCCAACACCGTTTTTATCTTGCTCGGCGCAGTCATGGTGTTAGCCATGCACGCTGGCTTCGCGTTTCTTGAGGTCGGTACCGTTCGCCATAAAAACCAGGTGAACGCGCTGTCGAAGATTCTCAGTGATTTTGCGATGTCGACGCTCGCGTACTTCTTTATAGGCTATTGGATTTCCTATGGGGTGAGTTTTCTACAGCCTGCCGCAGTAATCAGCGCTGATCACGGTTACAGCTTGGTGAAATTCTTTTTTCTGCTGACGTTCGCGGCGGCTATTCCAGCGATTATTTCCGGTGGGGTTGCTGAACGTGCGCGATTCGCCCCGCAGATGTGTGCAACCGTTTTGATCGTGGCGTTTGTTTACCCCTTTTTCGAAGGCGTTGTCTGGAACGGTAACTTTGGCCTGCAAGCCTGGTTGTTGGCCCGTTTCGGCGCCAGCTTTCACGACTTTGCCGGTTCGGTTGTCGTGCATGCTATGGGCGGTTGGCTGGCTTTGGCCGCAGTGCTGTTGTTGGGTCCCCGTAACGGGCGTTATCGAGAGGGAAAGTTGGTGGCGTATCCACCTTCAAGTATTCCTTTTTTGGCGCTGGGCTCGTGGATTTTGATCGTCGGTTGGTTCGGCTTTAATGTCATGAGCGCTCAAACCCTGCAGGCCGTAAGCGGGCTGGTGGCCGTCAACTCACTGATGGCGATGGTAGGTGGCACTGTTGCGGCACTGATTGTTGGTCGTAACGATCCGGGGTTTCTGCACAATGGTCCGTTGGCGGGGTTGGTGGCGATCTGTGCCGGATCAGACTTGATGCACCCCGTTGGCGCTTTAATAACCGGCGTAATTGCCGGCGCCTTGTTTGTCTGGTGTTTCACCGCCGCCCAAGTGCGCTGGAAAATTGATGACGTGCTGGGTGTGTGGCCGTTACATGGTTTGTGCGGCGTTTGGGGGGGTATCGCCTGCGGCATCTTTGGACAAACAGCGCTGGGTGGATTGGGCGGTGTCAGTCTGGTTAGCCAATTGATCGGCAGCGCGGCGGGGGTAGGCGTGGCGCTGCTCGGTGGCTTCGTCGTTTATGGTGCAATCAAGTGGGTGACCGGCCTGCGCTTGACCCAGGAGGAGGAGTACTACGGTGCCGACTTGTCGATACACAAGATCGGATCGGTCAGTCAGGATTGAAAGCCTGGCAGCGTTTAGCGTGGGATTTGCCCTCGACGCCCTCAATGACACGGGCCTAAAATAGGGCCTGTCTCACGCTCAAATGTCTCTGTTTAAAGGTGTAACCATGCCTCCTGAATGCCAGCTATTGGGCACCCTCGGGTGTCACTTGTGTGAAGTCGCCGAAGCGGAACTGTTGCCTTTGGTCGAGCACGGTTTAATGGTCGAGCTGATCGATATCGGCGAGAGTGAAGCGATGTTCGAGGACTACGGGCTGCGTATTCCGGTGCTGCGCCGCATCGATACCGGTGCCGAGCTGGACTGGCCTTTCGATGCCGAACAGGTGGTGACGTTTCTTCGTTAGACGCCCGCTCGGCATTAACCCGTGGTCAGTCATCTCTGATTCGTTTACTGTATGCATGTACAGGAATGCGGAATTATTCGTATGCTTCTGGTCTTCCCGCCGCCTGCGATTTCCGCGCTGGCGCATGGGCGTCCTGTCTTGCAACCGTGCTGATAGAGCTCAGCGCTTGACAGCGCAGTCCAATCGCGATTGAACGAATGCAAAGAACACACAGAGAGCTACAGCCATGGTCAATGTCGAACAATTGAAAAACAGCGTGAATCACATGTCGGCCGAGGTGGTCAGCGAAGCCGTGCTGGAGTTACGCATGGATGGCTTGGTCACCGAGGGCAAAACCCCGTTTACCAAAGTGCATTTCAATACCTGTTTCGCCGAAATCGAAGCGCTGTTTCAACGTGCAGGTTATCACCGTCAGTTGGATGTGGTCGGTTATCAGGGCCTGCTTTACGCGTTATACGACCCTGCACGCTGGGAAGCAGTGGACGTATTGCGTTGGTTAAAAGAGTTTACTGAAGCCGCTGCGGCGCAAAGCCAGGTGCTGGCTCGGTGCTAGGTTAGGTGCCAGGTTCCGGGCTAAGGCCGCACCAGCGCACACGGCTATTAGATTCCAGTCAACCGTTGCGCGATAATGCGCAACCGGCCAATCAAGGCCCGCCCGCTGCTGAGCCCATTCATGTCCGAGTCGAACTTCTCCCCCGCACACACCCAGGCCAGCACCCTTTATTTGCCCGCCGGGCCGTGGGGCACGGTTCTGGAGTGTTTGTGCGCGCACTTTGCGGCGATCAGTCGAGAGCAATGGCTGGATCGAATCGCCAGAGGCCGGGTGCTGGACGCTAGCGGTTTGGCCATTACCTCTGCGTTACCCTATAAAGAAGGCTTGCGTGTTCACTATTTTCGCGAAGTGCCGAACGAAACACCGATCCCGGTACTGGAAACGATCTTGTATGCTGATGAGCACTTGGTGGTGGCCGACAAACCGCATTTTCTGCCGGTAACGCCCGCCGGCGAATATGTAGAGCAGACGTTATTGCGACGTCTGATCCACCGCCTCGACAATCCCAATCTGGTGCCCTTGCATCGAATTGACCGCCACACGGCGGGTCTGGTGTTGTTCTCGGCAAACAAGAGCAGCCGTTCGGCGTATCAGTCCTTGTTTCCAACCCGTCAAATCGACAAACGTTATGAGGCCATTGCGCGGGCGTTGCCTGACGTCGAGTTTCCCCGAGTGCATAAAAGCCGTCTGGTAGCCGGAGAGCCTTTTTTTCGAATGCGCGAAGCAGAGGGCGTCAGCAATACCGAAACCCGTATTGAGGTCAGTGAACGTAATGGCGAGCTTTGGCGTTATGGCCTGTACCCGGTAACGGGCAAGAAGCATCAATTGCGCGTGCACATGGCGGCGTTGGGTGCGCCCATCTGTAACGACCCGTTTTATCCGGAGGTCATCAACACAGTGAAGGATGACTTCAATCAACCCTTGAAACTGTTGGCGCAAAGCTTGCGTTTTATCGATCCGTTGTCTGGGCAAGTCCGGCTGTTCGAGACCGACATCGAGCTGAAGTGGTGAGCAGAAATCAATAGCCCAGTCATGGCATGGCAACTATTTATTAAATAGAGTCGAACGAAGACACATTAATTTACAGCTTGCTGTTACTTTACAAGGCATATGAAAACACAGCAGCTTCCTGTGCAGCCGGTCCACAGCGATCTGCGTGCCGCTACTTCCCACCTGCATCGTCGTCTGGATGCTCGTTTACCTTTTTTTACCACTGACATCGCCGTGTATCGGCGCATTATGCAGGCCTACTACGGGTTTTATTTGCCCTTCGAAGCCTTGCTTGCTGAGCCGGCATCGAACATACCGGGCATGGGGTGGGCGCAGCGGCTTAAAACGCCCACTTTAAAGCAGGATTTACTCGCGCTGGGTTTGACCGATGCGCAGATTGCCGCGTTGCCGTTATGCCAAAACCTGCCCGTGGTTGAAACACACGCCCAAGCGTTGGGCGCGTTGTATGTGGTGGAAGGCGCGACGTTAGGCGGTCAGGCATTGCGTCCCATCATTAAGGCTAAAGTCGGTGTCGAGTTCGCTACGGGCGGCGCGTTCATGGACGTCTATGGCGTTGAAACCCGACACTTATGGCAGGTTTTTTTGGCCTGCCTTTCGTGCGTACACGAAGCTGAAGACATTGCACAAACGGTGGCAGTCGCCCAGCAGACGTTTATCTGCTTTGAAGGATGGCTAGAACTTTCAGGGGTGTTGTAATGACCTACTTGGAACTGGGCGCACCTGCCGTTGCGCTGAAAGAATGCGCAGACGAGCCTATTCGTATCCCCGGTTCGATTCAGCCCCATGGGGTGCTACTGACCCTGGCCGAACCTGATTTGACCGTCCTGCAAATCAGCGCGAACAGTTTTGACGTACTGGGGCTGGCTCCCGCCCAATTACTCAAGCACTCAGTGGCGGTCTTATTGGACGTCGCCCAGCTCGAAAGCCTGCAGCACGCAGTAGAAGATCTCGACAGCGAGGACAACGAGCCGCTTAGGTTAAAGCTGGGCGATAACCTGTTCGACGGTCTGCTGCATCGGCATCAGGGTGTACTGATTCTTGAGTTGGAGTTGAATGCCCCGGTCTTTTTCGATCAACAAAGACTTATTGCCCGTGCATTACGCAGAATGCAAGCGGCTAAAACCCTGGATGCGCTTTACCAGGTCAGTGTCAGTGAGATACAGGCGCTGACCGGTTACGACCGGGTGATGATTTATCGCTTCGAGGAAGACGGGCATGGGCAGGTCATCGGTGAAGCGTTAATGCCTGGGATGTCACCGTACCTAGGGCATTTTTTCCGGCCTCGGATATTCCGCCTCAGGCCAGAGAGTTGTATCGCGCAAACTGGATTCGGGTGATTCCAGATGCGCGCTATCTGCCCGCGGCGATTCAGCCAGCCCTGTGCCCGGACACGCAGCAACCGCTGGACTTGAGTTTCGCCGTCTTGCGCAGCGTGTCGCCCTGGCACTGCGAATACCTGCACAACATGGGCGTACGCTCGTCCATGAGTATCTCCCTGATCAAAAATGAAAGACTCTGGGGCTTGATCACCTGCGGTAATCGTCAACCATTGACGGTATCCCATGAATTGCGCACCGCCTGTAAGTCCATAGGCCAGTTGCTGTCCTCACAGATCAGCATGCTAGAAGACATAGACGCCCGACATCAGCAGGCGCAAAAAAGTGTTCTGGTGGACCATTTGGTCACCGCCATGGTGGCGGCTGAAAACGACGTGCTTGAGGGCCTGATCAACAATCCCCAGCAGCTGATGGCATTGACCGGCGCTACAGGTGCCGCGGTGTTGATAGCGCATCAGTTGTACGTGTTTGGCGACTGCCCCAGCGCGACGGACATCCGCGTCTTGTATCGCTGGGTGCGGCACAAGCAGCAAGGGATTTTTCACTCGGCAAACCTTGGCGCTGAGTTTTCACCGGCCCAGGCTTACCAAGGTGTGGCCAGCGGACTCTTGGGTTTCACCTTGCCCAAACCCGTGGATAACGCCGTCATGTGGTTTCGTGCGGAAGTGAAAGCCACGGTCAAATGGAGCGGAAAGCCCGATAAGCCGGGGTCCGGGCCTCACCGTTTGCACCCGCGATTATCATTTGAAATATGGAAGCAGCAGGTCGAGGGCATGAGCCAGCGTTGGAGCTCCGGTGACCTCTATGCCGTAGAGAACTTGCGACGCTCAGCGCTGGAAAACGACTTGTCACGGCAGGTGCAGCGCGAGCACCAGGCGGTACGGGAGCGCGATGACTTGGTCGCCGTGGTTTCCCACGACCTGCGCACACCGATGACCATCATCACCCTGCAGTGTGGCGTGATGCAAAACATGGTGGTCGTGGATGACAGCAAGTCCAGCCAACGAATGGGCTCGGCCATCAACACCATGCGCCAGGCCACTTCGCGGATGAATGCCTTGCTGGATGATTTGCTCGACACCTCCAAGCTTGAGGCTGGGCGATATTCGGTCTCACTGCGCACCACTGATGTCCAAGTAATGCTAGAGCAGATCTGCACGACGCTTGCGCCACTGACTGCGGTCAAAAATATCGAGTTCAGCTATGGGACTGAGCCAAACCTGACCATCCAGGCTGACCCGGAACGGCTGTTTCAGGTGTTCTCAAATTTATTGGGCAACGCAATTAAATTCACCCCGTCGACGGGCAAAATTGAAGTGTCGGCCGAGGCAGCCAACGACAGAGTGGTATTCAGGGTTCGGGACAATGGTGTTGGTATCAATCCTGAACAGTTGCCCCACGTGTTCGACCGCTACTGGGCTAACCGAGAGGGCAACCCAACCGGAAGCGGTCTGGGTCTTTACATTGCCCATGGGATCGTCGAAGCCCACGGCGGCCGATTGTGGGTAAGCAGCGAGCCGGGGCAGGGCAGTACGTTTAGTTTCAGCATTCCAGCCGTGCGTTAGACAAAGAAAAACCCGCGCTTGGCGGGTTTTTCAACGTTTCGGGCCGTACTTCAAAGGGTCGAAACACTCAGGTGGTCGGGGAGACAGGATTCGAACCTGCGGCCTTCTCGTCCCGAACGAGACGCGCTACCGGGCTGCGCTACACCCCGAAATAACCGGACATCGAACTGATTCAACATACATCAATTGCGCCCGCCACCCGCTCGTGACGCTGGCCGCAAGCGGTACTGCCAAAACTGAAACAGTTAAAACTTACAGCTCTTTAACGGTGCGAACCTGGTCTTTATTTACGCGGGTCTCTTTACCATCCAGCTGTTTGAATTCGTAGAAGCCTGTCTCTTCGTCGAATTTAGGTGTATCAACAGCCTGAATTTCGCGACCATCATTAAGAGTGATCACAGTAGGCGAAGCACAGCCGGCAAGGCTGGCCACACTCAATGCGAGCAGGAAGGCGGCGGTTAGGGTCCGTTGAGTCATAACGTCTCTCCATCAGGGAATGCTTTGGTTTAGAGCTTACGAGCTTGAGACGTATACATCACTGGCAAGTTCCCTGAATAGTGTTATGGGCAGTCAATCGTTGTCACCCCAACCGGCGGGCCTGGAAAATCGACGCTGTGATATAACAGCGGGCTATTTCTTTCTCTCTGGATTGAGCCTATGAAATCGAAGGCTGATACACCATTCGTTCCTTTGAATATTGCCGTATTGACCGTCAGCGATACCCGTACCCGGGAAACCGACACGTCCGGCCAAGTGTTCGTCGATCGCCTGACTGAAGCGGGGCATAGCCTGATAGAACGGGTATTGCTCAAGGACGATCTGTACAAGATTCGTGCTCAGGTGGCGACTTGGATCGCCGATGACGACGTACAGGTGGTATTGATTACCGGCGGCACCGGCTTCACCGGGCGCGACAGTACGCCGGAAGCGGTTAACTGTTTGCTGGACAAAAAAGTCGATGGTTTTGGTGAGCTGTTTCGGCAGATTTCCAGGGACGATATCGGCACCTCAACCGTGCAATCCCGCGCATTGGCAGGGCTGGCCAATGGCACATTGGTGTGTTGCCTGCCGGGCTCAACCAACGCATGCCGCACCGGCTGGGATGGCATTCTGGCGGAACAACTGGATTCGCGTCACCGTCCGTGTAATTTCGTTGCCCACCTTAAGCAGGCCGAGCCCTGCGAAACCCGCGGGTAAGTGGATATGAAAAGCACTGGAGCCCGGCCGATGATGCTGGTCGAAGTGGCCATGGCGCGTTTACTGGAGATGGCTGAAGCAACGCCCATCCTTGAGAGTGAGCGGGTTTCATTGGCAAGCGCGCACGGACGGGTGTTGGCTGAAGAATTGGTCTCAACCCTGGATTTACCCCCATGGCCGAACAGCGCCATGGACGGTTACGCACTCAGGTTGTCGGACTGGACTGGCGAGCCGTTGCCGGTCAGCCAACGGATTTTTGCCGGGCAAGCGCCAGCCCCTTTAACCCCAGGCACCTGCGCCCGGATATTTACCGGTGCGCCAGTTCCGGCCGGTGCCGACTGTGTGGAGATGCAGGAAAACGCCGAAGTATTGGCCGATCAGCGGGTGCATTTCACTGAGCCGATGAGACTTGAGCAAAACATCCGCCCGCAGGGTCAGGAAACAACAGTCGGCGAGCAGGTACTGGCGGCAGGTACACGCATGGGTCCCATCGAGTTGGGGCTTGCCGCCTCGCTAGGCCTGGCGCAGTTGACCGTGGTCCGACGTGCGCGCGTGGCAGTCTTGTCTACGGGCGATGAGTTGATTGAGCCGGGGCTACCCTTGGGGCCGGGGCAAATCTACAACAGTAATCGGGTGTTGTTGTGCAGTTGGCTGCAGCGCTTGGGTTGCGAGGTGATAGACGCCGGGATCTTGCCAGATGATCTGGAAAAAACCCGTGCCGCGTTGGGCAGCCTTAGCCACGTCGACTTGATCCTGTCGACGGGCGGTGTATCCGTGGGCGAGGCCGATTTTCTCGGGCATGCATTGCGAGAAGACGGGGAGTTGTCATTGTGGAAACTGGCGATCAAACCGGGCAAGCCCCTTACCTTTGGCCATTTTCGTGGCGTGCCGGTGATCGGATTGCCGGGTAACCCAGCCTCGACACTGGTGACCTTCGCGCTGCTGGCGCGGCCTTATCTGTTGCGCCGTCAAGGCGTTGAAGACGTGGCCCCGCTGCAATTCCAAGTGCCCGCCGGCTTTACCTGGAGCAAGCCCGGTGACCGCCGAGAATATCTACGCGGACGCATGGAGCAGGGGCGAGCGATGTATTACCGCAACCAAAGCTCGAGTGTATTGCGCAGCGCAGCCTGGGCGGACGGGTTAATCGAAATCCGAGAAGGCACCACCGTTGCTGAGGGCGACTGGGTGAATTTCATCCCCTTGAGTGAGGTTTTTGCCTGAGCCGACAGGCGTTTTACCGTCCCAGCGGATTCAATCTGTGGGAGCCAACTTGTTGGCGAGGCGATCAACGCGGTGTGCCAGGTATAACGCTTCCCGAATAAATTCGGTCCCACAGGGGGTCGCGATTTGTCGGTGGGACCGAATTCATTCGGGAAGGGCGCGACGCGGTGTTTCAGCAAGACCGCTTTATCTGATATATCGCCAACAAGTTGGCTCCTTGGGGTCAAAGATGGCAGGTGTCAGCCCTTTGCCGATTCCTCTTCCTGCCGATCCGCCTCGAACAGTTTCGCCAACTCGGCTCTGGCTTCCCGCGCGGTCTGCATGACTTTGGCCGCGTCGTCGTACACCTGATGCTGAGCATTGAGCACCTGTTCATCGTGGTGTTTGAAGCGACTGATCCGCGCATCGGCTTGGTTCTGGCTTAGGCCTAAGCCGACCAGCGTGCGACGGCTCATTTCCAGGCTGGAATAGAAGGTTTCCCGCACTGGCTGCGCGCCGACGTCCATCAAGCGATGCACATGCTGACGGTTACGTGCTCGAGCGATGATTTTCATCGTTGGGTACAGCTTGCGCACCAGTTCGGCAGTCTTGATGTTGGTATCAGGGTCATCGGTGGCGATGATAAAAAATTCTGCTTGATCAACCTTGGCCGTACGCAAGATCTCCGGGCGTAACGGGTCACCATAAAACACCGGCATATGCCCGAAGCTGCGAGAGAACTCGATGGACTCTACGGAGGTGTCCAGCGCCACGAAGGAGATTTTTTGCGCCCGTAAAATCCGCGCAATGATTTGGCCCATCCGCCCCATACCTGCAATCACCACGCGGGGAGCGTCGCTTTCGATATCGCGGTACTCGTCTGGCACCACCTGCGCGACGACTTTTCGTTTCAGCAGGTGTGAAACCAGCAGCAGCAACAAGGGCGTCAGGGCCATAGACAAGGTAATGGTCAATACCAGAATGTCGTACAGTCGAGGTTCAAACAGCCCTTGATCGCGGCCGATCTTGAACACCACGAAGGCAAACTCCCCTCCGGCCGCCAGCACCACGCCCAGGCGCAGGGCGCTTTGCTGATTGAGTCCGCCCGCTAACCGTCCTATGCAAAACAACAGGGGCAACTTCAACAGCATCAACAACAGCATCAAGCCCAGCACCACACTGGGCACGCTAAACAACAACGCGATATTGGCGCCCATGCCCACGCTGATAAAGAACAGCCCGAGTAACAAGCCTTTGAACGGTTCAATCTGCGATTCCAATTCGTGGCGGTACTCGGAATCTGCCAGCAGTAATCCAGCCAAAAATGCCCCAAGGGCCATGGAGACGCCGACTTGGCTCATCAGCCAGGCAGTACCGATGACCACCAGCAATGCGGTAGCGGTTGAGACTTCTTGCAGGCCAGTTTTGGCGACGATGCGAAACACGGGTGTCAACAGATAACGTCCGCCAATCACAAGAATTACGATACTCCCTGCTACTTGCAGACCGTGGGTCAGCTTGTCGGCGTGACTGGCGTGATCGTTGACGCCCGCGAGGAACGGCACCATGGCAATCAACGGAATAGCAGCGATGTCCTGGAACAGCAAAATGGCAAAGGCCAGGCGACCGTGGGGGCTGTTGAGCTCCTTACGCTCGGCCAGGCTTTGCAGGCCGAAGGCAGTGGACGACAACGCCAAACCCAGTCCCAACACCACCGCGCTATTGAACGGCTGGTCGAAAGCGAACAAGGCAACGCCGCCAATCACCAGCCCGGTCACTAGCACCTGTGCCAGTCCGACGCCAAACACCGACTTGCGCATCACCCATAAACGCCGAGGCGACAATTCAAGCCCAATGATGAACAGCAGCAGTACCACGCCCAACTCGGATATGTCGCTGACGCTTTGTGGGTTGTCAATGAGCCCCAACACCGACGGGCCGATAATCACTCCGGCAAACAAATAGCCCAGCACCGCGCCCAGTTGCAAGCGTTTGGCCAGTGGCACGGTGAGGACTGCGGCAAGCAGAAACACAACAGCGGCCTGCAGCAGGTTGCCTTCGTGGGGCATCGGTGACTCCTTTGAGACGTGGTGTTGGAAACGGGCGGGCATTAGACCACGAAGGTTTATCTCATCGGCTTTGGTTTCACACTGATACGGATCAGTTACCGGGTTTTTGCAGATGATAAGTCGTCCGCGTGCCGAATATTAAATGCACCTCTAAACTGGCGTAATCGACAATGTGTTTTATAACTAGCTCGTAGGCGTGTTAGTTCAACGTGTGGTGCGCCGGCAGTCTGTAAGGATTGCTCAACTGGTTCAGGAGTCAGGGAATGAAACAGCCATTGTTGTTCAGTGTGCTTTGTGCCGGTGCAATTGCGATTGCGGGTTGTTCTGGAGGCCAGGCAGTAATCAGGTAGTCGGGCAGGTGGTGCGCAAGGGCACCGGAAAAACCCTGGAAAACCATAAGCAGGTGCTGACTGCCGTCGACGTCAAAGTGGTTCTCGACGGTTGTGCTTCGGACATGCGCATGTCCTTTGAGAAGCTCAAGGCTCAGTAACTCAAACCGATCGTGCCACGCCAGACTATCAGCGGTACCATAGGCGCGCATTTGCACGGCGCAAATGATTTCTACGCCTATCAGGAAAACGTAATGACTAACAAACAGCGTTTGTCGTATTCGATTGTGATCGCCCTCGTGGTACTGGCGATCATGCTGGGCTTGTCACACCTGCAGAACACCGGCGTGATCACGGAAAAAACCTTTCAGTACATCGCTATCGCCGTGGCGGTCGTTGTGGTCGTCATCAATGGTTTCATGCGCCGCAAGGTGAAATTCTGAGTGTTTGGGCATGCTTAGGGAGAAGCGAATGAGCGTTAGGATCGACGTATCACAAAGTCCTGGTGAAGCAGAATACCTGGCGATTCTCAAGCCGTTGCGGGCCTACAACGTTTCCCAGGCGGGCGATGCCAAGCCTGAGCGATTCGCGTTGCTGATTCGCGACGAGCAGAGCAATGAAATCATCGGCGGCTTGTACGGCCGCAGTCTCTACCGTTGGTTGTTTGTCGAGTTACTGGCCGTGCCTGAGCAGTGCCGAGGGCAAGGCATGGGTTCGCGCCTGATGCACATGGCCGAAGACCACGCCCGCAAGAACGACTGCATAGGCATATGGCTGGATACCTTTAGCTTTCAGGCGCCTGAGTTCTACCGCAAGCACGGGTTCGTCGAGTTCGCCAAAGTCGAAGACTTTCCGCCGGGGCACCAGCGTTTCTTTTTCCAAAAGCGCCTGAATGCCTCTGCGGTCATCAGCTGAGTAGCATCACGTCGAAATACTCGATGTCGAATTGGGTGAGGTAAACGTGTACTGAATGCGGGCCGTTACTGTGCGAGCGTTCGTGCGTCCTGGGCATTGCCAAGGCACTGGCACTGATGGCCAGAATCATCACGGTGAAGAGCGCGGCGATAAAGCTTTTCATGAGTTGACTCCGGCCACATTCAGGAAAGAAGGTCCGGGACGGTCAGTGCGGGGGAACCCGAATATAAACAAGCGATGCAGCGCTGAGAACCCGTTTGCAAAGCGCCGCTGTGGGGCGCTTCGCATGGATCCAGATTACGACCGGACAATCAGCAGCACTATCTGGATCCTGCCCGGTTATTGCCTGATTCTGCTGCTAAGCCGATGGCCTAGATCCCGCCCAAGAAGTCCAGCTTGCCAATTGCCACGCCGTTGTGACGCAAAATGTCGTAGGCGGTGGTCAGGTGAAAGTAGAAGTTCGGGACCGCAAAGTTCAACAGGTAATCCTGCTGGCTGAAGATCATTTCCTGGCTTGGGGTCTTCAGAGTGACGGTCTTGCCCGCGTTGGCTTCGTATTGCTCTGGCGTCACGCTGCGGATAAACGCCTGGGTGTTGGCGATGCGTTCGCGCAACTGCTCGAGGGTGGTCTCGGTATCCGAGTAGCTTGGCGGCGTCACCCCGGCCAAGCGTGCGGTGCAGAGTTTCGATGCATCGCTGGCTGCTTGGATTTGACCCGTCAGGGTGTACATGTCCGGTGCGAGGCGCGCTTGCAACAGTTCGTCGATAGTCGTGCCATTGTCGGTGGCGTGTTCGACTGCTTTATCCAGCCACTTCGACAAGTTGTTCAAACTGCGCAGGAATACCGGGACAGACAGTTGGTAGTAAGACAGGCTCATGCGGATTCCTCAAAATAATCGTTAGGGTGTGGAACGTTGGGCCGTCGTCGATCCTCGCCCACAGTGTTTCAAGTCCGCGGATGCGGCTAAGAGCCATACTCCAACCCCAAAGATGCATCTAGAGTTATATCAGCGTGACCTGATCCCGGTACGGCAAGTCCGGTCCGACTTTGGTGCAGGTCAAGGCCGCTGCAGCGACGGCGAACTGCATCATCTCGGTGATTTGTTCGTGGGTCAGCGCTTCGAGGCCGAGCGGGCTGTCGAGTTGGTGTTCGGTGAGGTAGGTAATCAACGCCGCTTGGAAAGTGTCGCCTGCACCGACGGTATCGGCGGTGACGACTTTGCGGGCCGCAATAGACCAGGCTCCGTGATGGCGGGTGAACACGCTGACGCCTTCGGTGCCACGGGTCAGGAACACCAATTGGCAACGTTGAGTTAACCAACCTTCGGCGACAGTCTGTGGATCCAGATCGGGGTACAGCAGGGAGAGGTCTTCATCGCTGACTTTGATCAGGTGCGCGTGCTCGGCGAAGGCGCTGATCTGCTCACGCCAGCGTTGAATGTCGGGCTCTGGATTGAGACGAACATTCGGGTCCAGGCTAATCAACCGTTGTGCGCTCTCGCGCCTGACCAAGGCCAGCAACGTATCGGCGACTGGGCGTACCACCAATGAAAAAGAGCCCACGTGGATACCCCGTATGTGGTCGCCTAATACCGGCACGTGCTCCAGCTGCAACTGACGGTCCGCGCAACCTTCACCGCGAAAACTATAGTGCGGTGAACCGTCGGCACCCACGGCCACCATTGCCAGCGTGGTCGGGGCGTTGAAATCAATCAGGTAATCGGGGCGTACGCCTTCCTCGTCCAGCACGGTGCGTAAACGGCGGCCCAGATAATCGTTGGAAAGGCCGGCAAACAGCGCCGCCGTGATGCCCAGTCGGCTTAGCCCGACCGCCACGTTGAATGGTGAACCGCCGGCAACGGCTTGGAAACCGACTCGATTGCTATGCCCGCTGCTATCTGGCTGGCTGAAAAAGTCGAACAACGCTTCGCCACAGACTAAAAACATAAACGCTCCAAAAACATCAATGGCCTCAAAGTGCCTTTAAGCACGCGCGATAGCGGTCATAAACCCGCTGATAGGCAGCAACATTTTCCGCTACGGGTTGAGTTTCGCTGCTTGCATCAAGGCTGACGCAACGACGACACAAAGAGTTTAGCCCGGGATTTTGCCCCTGCTCTTCGTACCAGCACCACGCGGCTTGAATTGCCGCGCCTAACGCTGCCGCTTCGCTGTGCTGGGTACAGATGACGGGGGTGTCCATGATGTCAGCGACAATCTGCCGCCAAATGGCGCTTTTAGCGCCGCCGCCGATCAGCCGGATCGCCTGGCTTTTGATGCCGCTGGCCCGCAACAAGTCCAAGCCGTAGCGCAAGCCAAAGGTCGTGCCCTCGACCACGGCTCGGCACAGATTCGCCTGGTTCAGGTTGGTACTGTCGAGACCCAAAATACTACCGGTGGCATTGGGCAGGGCAGGGACGCGTTCGCCGTTGAGAAACGGCAGCATCAACACGCCGTGCGCACCGATGGGCGCCTCGGCAATGGCTCGATTGAATTGCTCGATGTCCAGCGCAAACAATTCGCGGACAGCGCTGGTGGCGTTGGTCAGGTTCATGGTGCAAATCAATGGCAGCCAACCGCCGGAAGACGAACAGAACGTCGCCACCGACGCTTGATCGCTGACCTGCGCTTCGTCTGCGTACGCGTAAACCGTGCCTGACGAACCCAGGCTCATGGTGATTGAGCCCGGTTCGATATTGCCAGTGCCGATGGCGCCCATCATGTTGTCGCCGCCGCCACTGGAAACAATCGCCTCAGGGTTGAGCCCCAACCGTTGAGCAATTTCGGGAAGGATCGTGCCCACGCATTGCTGGGCGTCGAGCAACTGCGGCAAGGCCCGGTGTAACCGACCGCTGGGGTCGATGTGTTCCAGAATGGCCGAGTCCCAATGGCGGGTGCGGACGTTGAAATAGCCGGTGCCAGAGGCATCACCAAACTCGCTGCAGCAGCGGCCGGTGAGCCAATAATTCAGGTAGTCGTGGGGCAGAAGAATTTTGTCGATGCGTTCGAACACATCCGGATGCTGCTCCTTGGTCCACAGCAGCTTGGACACGGTGTAACCCGGCGCGATGGCAACACCCAAGCGCGCCAATGAACCCGCCTCACCGCCGAGGTACTCCAAGAGCCGATCATTTTCCGGTGTGGTTTCGGTGTCGCACCACAGCTTGGCCGGGCGTAACACCTCGCCCTGTTGATCGAGCAACACCAATCCGTGTTGTTGACCTGAGACGCCAATGGCCTGAATCAGCGAACCGCTGATGCCCGCTTGCGCCAGCGCTTGGCGGGTCGCTAGCTCGAACGCTGTCAGCCACTGCGAGACCTCTTGCTCGCGCCGCCCATTGGCAGCGCTGATCAAGGTGTGCGGCGCGGAGCCTTGGCCGAGGACCTTACCGCTCTCGGCATCGAGCACAATCGCTTTGGTGCCTTGGGTACCGCAGTCAATACCGAGAAACATGGGGTCACCTCAGGCGATTTTGGCCAACAGTTTTTCCAGGGTTTTCTTCACGCCCAGCTCGCGCAGGCTGTTGAGATTGTGTTCGAAAGACGCGATGAACTCAGCCGATTGCGCAATGGCCGCGCCGAAAATCTCTTCCACCGCCAGCAGCCGCTGGGTAACCAACACATCATCAGCCACCAACGCTTGGCAGAACTCGGCGCGCGGGTCGGGTATCTTGAACGTTGCGCCGTTCTCGTCTTTGCCCTTGAGGTACAGCGCCCAAGCTGCGACCACCAACGATGCGCGGTCGAGGTTACCCTTGTCGAGAATCAGCCGATTGATGGTCGGAACCGTGAATTTGGGAAACTTCGACGAGCCGTCAGAGCACACGCGCTCCAGTTGGTCGGCGATGGCCTGGTTGGAGAAGCGCTGAATCAAGGTGTCTTTGTAGGTGTCCAGATCAATGCCGGGCACCGAAGCCAATTGCGGTGTCACGTCCAGGTCCATGTAGGCGCGGATGTAGCGCACGTAGAGTGGATCGTTCATGGTTTCATGGACGAAGCGGTAGCCCTGCAAAAAGCCCAAATACGTTAATGCCAAGTGGCTGCCATTGAGCAACTTTATTTTCATGTCTTCGTAAGGCGTTACATCGTCGGTGAACTGCACGCCGACTTTTTCCCACGCGGGACGCCCGTTGACGAACTTGTCTTCCAATACCCATTGCACGAAAGGTTCGCAGACCACTGGCCAAGCGTCGTCGATGCCCTTTTCGTCATGCAGCTGCAAGCGGTGAGCGGTGCTGGTCATGGGGGTGATGCGGTCAACCATGGCGTTGGGGAAGCTGACATTGGAGGCGATCCAGTCGTGCAAATCGGCGTCGCGCAAGGTCGCGAACGCCAGCAGGGCTTTTCGGGCCACAGCGCCGTTATGCGGCAGGTTATCGCAGGACATCAAGGTAAACGCGGGCGTGCCGTTCTGGCGGCGTTTGGCCAATGCGGCGCACAGTAAGCCGAAGACGGTGGTGGGTGTCGACGGGTGCGCCAAGTCGTGCTGAATCTGTGGCAAATGCGCCATGAATTCGCCGTTGCTGTCGTCGATGCAATAACCGCCTTCGGTGATGGTCAGCGACACAATACGAATCTCAGGGCTGGCGAGCTTGTCGATCAGCGCCTGGACACCGTCTGCCGCCAGCAACATGCCGCTGATGGAGCCGATGATGCGGGTTTCAGTGTCGTCGGTGTCACCCAACTCGTACAGCGTGTACAGATAGTCCTGTCCTTGTAAGGCGTCACGCACGCCGAGGTCTTCCGGTCGCAGGCCGATGCCGCAAATGCTCCAGTCATGGCCTGCGCCGGTGTTCATTAGCGCATCGGTGTAAAACGCCTGATGCGCACGGTGAAAACCACCGACCCCGATGTGGGCGATGCCTTGACGGGTTTCGCTGGGCGAGTAGGCCGGGCGGGCAATATGCGGATCCAGTTGTGACAGGTTTTGCTTGTTGAGCTTCATGATCAGAATTCTCGAATGCTTAAGCGGCGACCTGCAAGGCGTTGGCGATGACCAGACCTTGGGCGTCGAACAAATGGCAATGGGCGCTGTCCAGGTGCAGGTTCAGCGTTTCGCCGTACTTACTGGCGAGATCGCCGCGGATACGCATGGTCAAGGCTTCACCAGACGAGGTCCGCACGTGGCAAAACGTGTCGCTGCCCAGGCGTTCGCTGACGTCGGCAATCACTTGCATCTGACAGTCGCCGACGTTGGCAATGTTCAGATGCTCCGGACGAATGCCCAAGGTCACCGGGCTGCCGACTGTCAAGCTGGCGCCGTTCAACGGCAAGCTGACAATGGCACCCGCATCAAGGGACACATCACAGCCACTGCTGTCGACGCGGCTGATCTTGCCTTTGAGAAAGCCCATCTTCGGTGTGCCGAGAAAACCGGCAACAAACAAGTTGGCCGGGTGGTGATACAGCTCCAGTGGCGTACCGACCTGTTCAACTTTGCCGCCATTGAGTACCACCACTTTGTCGGCCAGGGTCATGGCTTCGACCTGATCGTGGGTCACGTAGATCATCGTTGCTTTCAATTCTTTGTGCAGCCGCGACAGCTCCAGCCGGGTTTGTACCCGCAGGGCGGCGTCGAGGTTGGATAACGGTTCGTCGAACAGGAAGACTTTTGGATTACGCACGATGGCACGCCCGATGGCGACCCGCTGGCGCTGTCCGCCGGACAGCTGTTTCGGTTTGCGCTCCAGCAGCGGTTCCAGTTGCAAAATACGCGCGGCTTCGGCGACTTTGCGGTCGACCTCAGCTTTGTCACCGCCTGCCAGGTCGAGGGCGAAGGACATGTTCTTGCGCACGGTCATGTGGGGGTAGAGCGCGTAGGTTTGAAACACCATGGCCAAATCGCGCTTGGCCGGGGACACTTCGGTGATGTCACGTCCATCAAGCTCGATGGTGCCGCCAGTGACGTCTTCAAGCCCGGCGATACACCGCAGCAGGGTTGATTTGCCACAGCCCGAGGGTCCTACAAAGACCACGAACTCACGGTCGCGAACGTCCAGGTCAATACCTTTGAGAATCTCGTGGCCGTCGAAGCCTTTTTGTAAATTTCTAATGCTCAGGTTAGCCATATGGCCTCCGTTCTGCTCTCGTTAAAGAGGCTGAAACTATCTATTTGACGGCGCCGAAAGACAGGCCGCGAACCAATTGTTTTTGGCTGATCCAACCGAAGATCAGGATCGGCGCACAAGCCAGGGTCGAGACCGCAGAAAGCTTGGCCCAGAACAACCCTTCGGGGCTGGAGTAGGAGGCGATCAGGGCCGTCAACGGCGCGGCGTTTGATGACGTCAGGTTCAGTGACCAGAACGCTTCGTTCCAACACAGAATCAACGAAAGAAGGGCGGTAGATGCCAATCCGCCTTTGCAGATCGGGACCAGCACCCGAAAGATTTCCTGGGCGGTGGTGGCGCCGTCCAGACGCGCTGCTTCAAGAATGTCCGGAGGAATGTCCTTGAAGTAGGTGTAAATCATCCAGACCACAATCGGCAGGTTGATCAGGGTGTAAATGGCGATCAGCGCAAAGCGGGTGTCCAGCAGGCCAAAGGTTTTGGCTAGCAAGTAAATCGGCATCAGCACGCCCACGGGCGGCAGCATCTTGGTCGAGAGCATCCACAGCAGTGTGCCTTTGGTGCGCTTAGTCTCGAAAAACGCCATGGAGTAAGCCGCCGGCACGGCCACCAGCAAGCAGATGATGGTGGCGCTGAAGGAAATAACGATTGAGTTCCAGGCGAAGTGAAAGTAATCACTGCGTTCCTGGATATGGATGTAGTTTTCCAGCGTTGGGGTGAAGAAGAACTGCGGCGGTGTGGCGAAGGCATCGATCTCGGTTTTGAAACTGGTCAGGACCATCCAAAAGATCGGGAAAAAGATCAGTGCTGCAATCGCCCAGGACAGGGTGCCCAGCAGCACGCTCTGTAAACGGCGGGATTGTTTGAGTGTCATCATGGCAAGGCCCTCATGACTTGTCGGTGAGGTTTTTGCCGATCATCCGAATCAGGATAATCGCGGCAATGTTGGCAATGACCACGGCGATCAAGCCGCCAGCCGAAGCCATACCGACGTCGAACTGCAGCAACGCCTGGTTGTAGATCAGGTACGCCAGATTGGTCGATGCATAGCCCGGCCCGCCGTTGGTGGTGGTGAAAATTTCGGCGAATACCGAGAGCAGGAAAATCGTTTCGATCATGATCACCACCGCAATGGGCCGTGCCAAGTGCGGCAAGGTCAGGTGCCAAAAGATCGCGATTGGGCCAGCACCATCCAAGCGGGCTGCTTCTTTCTGTTCTTGATCCAGCGATTGCATGGCGGTCATCAGGATCAGAATGGCGAAGGGCAGCCATTGCCAGGACACAATGATAATGATCGACATCAGCGGAAAGTGAGCCAGCCAGTCCACCGGCTGCGCACCAAAGACTCGCCAGAGCGCCGCGAGAATTCCCGACACCGGGTGGAAAATCAGGTTTTTCCAGATCAACGCACTGACGGTTGGCATGATGAAGAATGGCGAGATCAACAGCACACGCACGATGCCGCGACCGAAAAATTCACTGGCCTCCAGCAATGCGGAAATCAATACGCCGAGAATGACACTGATCAACAGCACGCTGCCCACCAGCAACAAGGTATTGATGGCGCCGGGAATGAACCCGCTGTCAGTGATGAAATACGTGAAGTTTTCCAACCCGACAAATTCGTGGTCGCCGGGCGACAGCAGGTTGTAACGAATCGTAGAGAAGTAAACGGTCATGCTCAATGGCACGATCATCCACACCAGCAACATCAATACCGAGGGACTGACCAGATACCAGCCGGGTTTAGTCAGGCGGCGTTTTGCTTTGGGTGTCGGGCTGGACGTATCCAGACGAGGATTGATGGCAGACGTATTCATGGTGACTCCGAAACTCGGTGCAAGCCTGGACAAGGTGCCGAGCAGCGGGGAGCCGCTCGGCACTGGCAACAGTCGGTCGTGACTATTTCTTCGGATAGCCCGCGCGCTTCATGTCGCGTTCGGTGGTGGTTTGAGCCGAGGCCAGAGCCGCGTCAACCGTGCTGGAACCGACCAGCGCTGCCGAAAACTGTTGGCCAACAGACGTACCGATTGCCTGGAACTCAGGAATGGTCACCAACTGGATGCCAACGTAAGGCACCGGCTTAAGCGTCGGTGTTTTTGGCGTGACGGCTTTCAGCGATTCCAGGGTGATTTTGGCGAAGGGTGCAGCCGCCATGTACGCGTCGCTGTAAGTCGAAGCGCGGGTCCCTGGTGGCACGTTGGCAACACCGTCAGTCTTGGCGACTAACGCAGCGTATTCCTTGGAGGTTGCCCATTCGCTAAAGGCTTTGGCGTCTGTCTGGTTTTTTGCGCTGGTCGGGATCGCCAGTGCCCAGGAGTAAAGCCACGCCGAGCCTTTGTCGGTGACTTCATGCGGTGCGTAAGTGAAGCCTACGTTGTCCGCGACTTTGCTTTGGGTCTTGTCGGTGACGAACGAGCCGGCAACGGTGGCATCGACCCAGATGGCGCATTTGCCGCTGTTGAACAAGGCCAGGTTTTCGTTGAAACCATTGCTGGAGGCACCGGGAGGACCGGAAGCCTTCATGGTATTGACGTAGAAGTTCAGCGCGTTTTTCCATTCAGGTTGGTCGAACTGCGGTTTCCACTGTTCGTCGAACCAGCGTGCGCCAAACGAGTTGGCGACGGTGCTGATCAGGGCCATGTTTTCGCCCCAGCCGGCTTTGCCACGCAAACAAATGCCGTACTGCTCTTTGTTCTTGTCGGTGAGTTTGGCCGCGAACTCGGCAATTTGAGTCCAGGTTGGACGCTCAGGCATGGTCAGACCGGCCGCTTTGAACAGGTCGGTGCGGTAGTAGGTCATTGAGCTTTCAGCGTAAAACGGCAGGGCGAAAAGTTTGCCATCCACTGACAGGCCATCACGTACGGACGGGAACACATCGTCCAGCGCGTAACTGGCCGGTAAGTCCTTCATCTCTTCAAGCCAACCTTTCTGGCCCCAGAGTGACGCTTCGTACATGCCGATGGTCAGCACGTCGAATTGCCCGCCTTTGGTGGCGATATCAGTGGTGAGTCGTTGACGCAGGACGTTTTCTTCCAGCACCACCCAATTGAGCTTGATGTCAGGGTGTTCTTGCTCGAAGGTTTTGGAGAGGCGTTGCATGCGGATCATGTCACTGTTGTTGACCGTGGCGATGGTCACAGTGCCGGCGGAGGCGATGCCGCTGAGAGCCAGACAGGTACTTGCAAGTAAGAGCTTTGCGGGGATCTTCATCGATTACTCCTCTTCTGCGCCGATGAGGCTGCAGAGGGTCAGTTATTGTTTTTGTAGCTTCCGGAGGTACGGAAGACTGTCCACTGATTACAACGGTCTCGGCGTGCAATGACAAATCCTGCGCAGCACTCGAACTGATACTATTTTGCACAGGGTGCGTGAAAGTAAACGCACTGAAATACCGCCCCTGCATAGCATAGAGCGGTTTTGGCATTTTTGAAGGGCGATGGGGAGGGGTAATTCAGTACAGGTTTTGTTCGGTCAGGCGCTGCACGGCTAATCGACGGTAGTGGGACGGCGTCATGCCCTTGAGCTGTTGGAAGCGGCGGTTGAAGTTTGAGATGTTATTAAACCCGGACTCGAAACAGACATCGGTCACGGGCTTATCGCCCACCGCCAGCAGTTCGCAGGATTTGCTGATGCGCAGCCGATTGACGAATTCCACAAAACACCGGCCAGTGGCCTGTTTGAACACTCGGGAAAAATACGTCGGCTTCATGCCCAAATAGTCGGCCACTTCTTCAAGGGGCAGCTCGCGGGCGTAGTGGGCAAATATATAGTCCACGGCGCGGTTGGTGCGGTCGACACTGTGTTCGTCCGGCAGTTGCGGCGATTGGGTGCCTGACAGCAACTGAATGTCATCGCTGGCCGCCAGCAGCTCCAGCAAAATGAAAAAATGCCCCAAGCGACTGATGCCTTTACTGTCGGCAATTTTTTGCATCAGCTTCATGGCCTGACGGATGGTGCGTTTGCAGCGGAACTCAATCCCATACTGGGCGCGCTCCAGCAGCGGCGTCAGGGTCTTGAGTTCAGCGAACACCAAATTGCCGCTTTCAAATAATTCATCGGTAAAATTCACCAACATGTCGCGTTTGGGCACAACCTCGTTCTCGTCGACTTGGCTGATCCAGTTATGCGGCAGGTTAGGGCCTGTCAGAAACAGGCTTTCCGGGTAGAAGTTGCCAATGTAATCGCCGACGAAAACCTTGCCGGAACTGGCGACGATCAAATGCAGTTCGTATTCTTTGTGAAAGTGCCAACGCACCAGCGGGCACGGGAAGCCATGTTCACGGTAGATGATCGACAGGCCATTATGGTCGTCCATCAGCTCATAAGACGGATCGGTGATTCTTGTTGTTTTTGTCATGGGTTGTTCGTCGCAATAGTGTGTCAGTCAGGCAAATATCACTTCAACCCGTCCCTCGCGCCGGGAGGGTGGTGCGGCCTTGACGACAATTTGTACGTCTTGGCCCAAACGCGCAAGGCAGTCGATCATTTTTGATTCGCTGATGCCGCGAAATTTGCCCCGCAGCATCTCCGAAACCTTGGGTTGGGGCATGCCAAGAATGCCGGCCGCTTGGACTTGGGTCAGGCGCCGCGCCTTGATGATCCCGCCGATTTTGCTGTTTGCTTGCTCCGCGGCGGGTGTTCACTATCTATGGGCTTAAAGCACGCGTCACTTTTGGAGCTGTTACCTAATGAAAAAAATACTGCTGATCGGTATCGGCGCCGGGGACCCGGAACAGATCACGATTCAGGCGGTGAACGCCATGAACCAGACGAACGTGTTCTTCGTACTCGACAAGGGCTATGAAAATGACGATTTGTTGCGCCTGAGAAAGGACATTTGCGAGCGCTACATCACCCACGCAAATTACCGAATAGTGCAAGTGCAGGACCCCGTGCGGATGGGAAATCCGGTGTCCTATGAAATGGGTATTGAGGCCTGGCATGAGCAGCGAGCCGTGCTGTTCGAGCAACTCATTGCCGACGAAGTGGGCGAGGGCGAAGTGGGTGGTTTTCTGGTTTGGGGTGATCCGTCGTTGTACGACAGCACCCTGCGGATCCTTGACCGGGTCTTGGCGCGCGGTGCTCAGCCATTCGAGTATCACGTCATTCCAGGTATTACCAGTGTGCAGGCACTGGTCGCTCGGCATCGCATCCCGCTGAATCGTATCGGCGAACCGATTCAGATCACTACCGGGCGGCGACTGATGCAGCAGGGCGCTGACGGCGTTGAAAATGTGGTGGTGATGCTCGACGCCCATTGCGCCTTTGATCGCCTGACCGACAGTGATTTACACATTTATTGGGGCGCGTACCTGGGCACGCCGGATGAGATTTTGATATCCGGAAGGCTCAAAGACGTCAGCGCTGACATCAAACGCACCCGCGAAACGGCCAGGCGGGAGAAGGGCTGGATCATGGACACCTACCTGTTGCGCAAACCTTTCAAGACATAACCAATTGAAATATCTAAATTCACAGGATTTGTATTTGGCTCAGAATTTTCGTTTAACCAACATCCTGTGGGAGCAGGCTTGCCTGCGAATGAAGCGCCGCGATTTGTCGGTCTACATTGACCCGACTTCTCCACTAGAAGACGTCAGGTTGATATTCACTACGCGGTACTCATCACGGCTGCGACGGACAAGGGCTTGGCTGCGGAACTGATCAATGCGTCCAGCTACCCATACGTCCAATTCCTCGCCTCGAGATTGAATCTTTACGTTAGGGTCTTTGGTTATCAGGAACGGTGAAGCGTCTGTGAGTGATGACAGAATCTGTTCGTCGTTGGGTAGGCCTTTATCCAAGTAATACCGGTAGCTGAATCCTACGGTCGCACCCCCGCCATTTGTGCTGACGCCGTAAACAAACCCTTGATCCCCAAATGGGTATTTAAGGATAACTTTGTCAAGTTGAGGTGCGTTCGGGCTAGTAAGCCAAGTCCAGCCGTTGATGAGCAGCGAGAACGCAAGTAACGCGTAAATTGATAGCCGTTTAGTCAGCATAATGTCCCTTGGATTGCGCATATCGGATGCCTTCTTTAATCCAATATATTGGAGACCACTGATTCGGTTGGAGGGGAAGCTGGCATCGGCATGGGTATCTATCCTTGGATTGAAAACCCACAAACTTTATCAAGCCAAGATATTCGAGACTGCACTTCACCTGAGTTTAGGAATACTCCTACATTTGAAGCTGTGATTTCACACGTAAGTCAGCCTCATACACCGCTATAAAATTCAATGAGCGTTCCGATTCTTCGCCTCAATCCACTGCGCCATGTACTGGGTACTTTTGTGATGGTGATGGCGGAGCATTGCCCCGGTGAAGTTCTGCAGGCGATGTTGCTGCAGGTTTTGCCGACATTCCTCGATGCGGGTGATCAGGCTGGCGCAGTGTTGCTGATGGCGATACCGCGCTTCCAGTAGTGCCCAGCCTTTGGCCTGCGCTGCGGTCCAAAGGTTTTCATCCCGGTACAGTTCGACGGCGGCAGCGGCAATCTCGTTAGCGCTGCTGACGACTGCGCCGGGCCATGGCAGTTCGCCGTGCATGGCTTCGGCGCCAATGGGGGTGGTGACGCTGGGGGTGCCGCAGAGCATGGCGTCGAGGAGTTTGCCTTTGATGCCAGCGCCGAAACGCAACGGGGCCAGGCAGATGCGGGCGCCGGACATGACCTCCAATGCATCCTCGGCCCAGTTCATTACATGAAAACCTTGCGCCGCATTGTGCAGTGCTGTGGCTTTGGGTGGGGTGTAGGCGCCGTAGATATGCAGTTGCGCAGACGGCAGCTGTTGGCGAACCAGCGGCCAAATCGCAGTTTTTAGCCAAAGCACCGCGTCCCAGTTAGGCGCATGCCGGAAGTTGCCAATGGTGAGGAAGTGCGCACGCTCATCGAACCGTCGCCCTTGGCTGGGGACGTCATCCAGCATGAATGGGCACCAGTGCAGCAGTGATTTGGGCACCATGAACTGATCCGCAAGCAGGTCGATTTCGACGTCGGAGATCATCAGGTTGAGGTCGGAACGATAAAGCGACGCAATTTCCCGTTTGGAGACGTCACTGGCCGCCATCGGTTGCAGAACACCTTGAGCAAGAGAACTGAAAAATTCATTCAATTCATTGGGGTCTACGCTGTTCTTGAGGTGATCTTTGAACAATAGATGACGGGCGTCGCGCAGGCATTGCAGGTCGACCGTCTCCAGAACCCGTAGCGCGTTCGGGCAGTGCTTCTCTACACGCCAGCCGAATTGCTCTTCCATCATGAAGCGATCAAACAACACGATGTCTGGCTGAAGCTCGGTAATGAACGTATCGAAACTGCTGTTATTGAGTTCAATGTTAACTTCGCAGATGCCCAGCGCCGCAAGATCAGCCTTGTGCTCGCCGACTGCGGCCGGGCTGCTAAAGGTGATCTGCCAGCCTTGCTCCAGAAAACAGTCGATGATTTGCATCATGTGCCCGCCAGCCGCGGATGAGCGCGGTTCGGGCCAGACGTAACCAATGATGAGCACATGGGTCGCAGTGCTCGGTTGGTTCAGGCTCATGTGGAAAGACTTCTTGTGTTCGGGGGGCGGTTATTAAACCACAGGGCGTCATGGGGATCGGAAGTGCCGCGTCATAACGAACAACGGCCAGGAAAACCTGGCCGTTGTTTACAGCGTCAGTCGAGGTTAGCCCGCGACCGGGATACGCCAATCATCAGAGCCCGAAGTACCGCTGACTTCGTGGGTCCAGATGATTTTACGGTAGGTAAAGTAAACGTCTTCAAGGTGGGTGAAATGCGACTGGCTTGGATCTTGGCAGTTCGGCATCCGCGAGTTCACGTCAACAATCAGTGCGTCTTCCAGCTCGATGGTGAAGTAGTGCTCTTGGGCGCCGGACGCCGAGGTGCGGAACCATTCAAGACGGCATTTGGTCAGCATTTCGCCGGTGGTCAAGGCAGTGAAAATCAACGGCGAGGACTTGTCGAACACCTTGGTGATCATCAGCGGTTTGTGAACGCGCTGGCCCGTAGGTTGGCCGGACTGAGGGTCTCGAGGAATGATGATCTGGTGGGCGAAGGCCTGGACCAGGATCTGGTCTTCATGACCTTCCTGATAGATGTTGCCAACCGAGGGCGCGGTGAAAGTATCTTTGGTGATCAGGCCCTGTTTGGTGCCTTCGATCGTCAAATAAGCGGGTGTTGGCATGAAGCTCTCCTGACTAATAATTACGGGGTCCACGTCGACGCAAGTGCGTCGCGAGACCTGTCTTTATCAAGAGCTGTGCCATAAATAAATAAGTCAATAAAAACAGTACATTGAGATGATTAACTCATTGTTATTCGAGATTTTTAGCTTTCAGTTCGAATGAACTGCGCAAGCTGTTGCGCACTGGATCGTTCAGGTCTGCGCAACTCCCGGCGGTGCTGGCCAGAGGGAATACTCTATTACTAAAGTGCGTACAACGATTGAGCGGTGAGCACCCGTTTGCGCATCAATGCGCTTGACTCAAAATGTGTCTAACCTTTTCCCGCAGTTGATCGATCGAAAAGGGCTTGCCAATCATGTGCATGCCTTTAGGGACGTCGATGTTTTCCGAATAACCGCTGGCGAATAACACAGGCAATGCAGGGCGCAAGACCAGCGCAGCGTTGGCCAGGTCGACGCCCTTCATGTCGGGCAGACCTTGGTCGGTCATCAGCAAATCAAACGTTTTCCCATGATCGCTCAATTGCGCCAGAGCGGATTGGGCGTCAGCCGCTTCGAATACGGTGTATTCCAGCTCTTCCAGCACATCGACGATCAACATGCGGACAATGTGATCGTCTTCCACTACAAGGATGGTGCTGGCGCCTGCGGACATGGGGTACTCCTTGGAATGAAAGCGAGGTAGATGGCTGATTGTCTCCGTTCGGCCTATTCATCAGTGAGTAAAAAATGACAACAAGTTCAACATTTACCAAAAATCTATTCAAACGAGTGTTTTTCTGTCCGCTATTCAACCAAAGTCGCTATTCAAAAAATAATGGCATCCCTTCGTGCCTGACATTTTGTATTTTTATGTCAGATATCGAGTCTTTTGGTGACGTTTACGGCAGACTCTGCGGTTTCGATGAATTCGCCCGGGCCTCCTGATGAACCATCCGTCTTCGATTGACGAGCAACGCTTCCGCAAAATGTTAACCCGCAATATCAGCCTGCCCTTAGGCGTCGGGGTGCTGAGTGCGGTGTTTTTCATCATCCTGATCACGTATTTATTGTCAGCGATTCAATGGGTCGAGCATACCGATAGGGTCATTAATAATGCCAATCGCTCGCTCAAGCTGTCAGTCGACATGGAGACCGGGATGCGCGGTTTTCTGCTGACCGGTGACGAGCATTTCCTTGATCCCTACGAAGTAGCCAAGCCGGCGATAAGGAGCGAGCTTAAAGGGATTGAAGAACTCGTCGCGGACAACCCTCCCCAAGTCGATCGGTTTAAGCGCCTGTCTGCTTTGCAGAACGACTGGAACGACTTTGCCCAGGAAATGATCACTCTGCGTCGTCAAAACGGCGACTATCAGAGCGCAATTCGAGCGGGACGTGGCAAGCGATTATCCGACGAGATTCGAACCGAATATGAAGTTGCAGTGCAGATGGAGCAACAACTGCGCACGTCTCGCAACGAAGGCGTAACGCGAACCACGATTTGGACTGTCAGCCTTTACTTGATCTTTGTTCTGTCGATCAGCGGGCTGGTTGCCTTCATTGGCCGTCGCGACATGCTCATGCTGTCTGGCACTTACAGTGACAATTTAAAACTGCAGCAAGAAAACGCACTGCGTTTGCAGCACGTCGCATGGCTGCGCAACGGGCAGAGTGAGTTAGCCGAACAGGTGCTCGGGCAACTGACATTGAACTTGCTCGGTCGTAACGTTTTGCAATTTTTTGCGCAGTATTTGGGCGCCTCAGTCGCAGCGATGTACGTCCGCCAGGAGCACGGCGGTTATCGGCGCGTCGCGTCCTATGGGTTTTCCCGTGAGCAGGAACAGCACGACCAGTCGATTTACAGTGACGAAGGTGTCATTGGCCAAGCGGCGCAGCAGGACAAAATCATCACACTGGACGATGTACCGCATGACTACTTCAAGGTCAGCTCCGGGTTAGGCGAAGGTTCGCCGCGCAGTGTGATAGTCGTACCGACCAGTAACGATGATCAGGTCAATGGGGTCATAGAACTGGGCTTCTTGCGAGCGCTCACCGAGCGCGATGTCGAGTTCCTGCAGGTGATTTCAGACAATATTGGCACCTCCATCGAGGCCGCGCGATACCGTCAGCGGTTGCAGGAAGTGCTCGCTGAAACCCAGCAACTGAACGAAGAACTGCAAGTGCAGCAGGAAGAGCTGAAAACCGCTAACGAGGAGCTTGAAGAGCAGTCACGGATTCTCAAGGAATCCCAAGTCCATCTGGAAACCCAGCAGGCTGAGCTGGAACAAACTAACAAGCAGCTGGCCGAGCAGGGCCAAGAGATGGCAGACCAGCGCGATGCACTGGATCGCAATAATGAAGAGCTGAACATCGCCCAGGTCGAACTGGAGGCGAGGGCCGAGGAGCTGCAACGTTCCAGTAAGTACAAGTCGGAATTCCTCGCCAACATGTCCCATGAACTGCGCACACCGCTGAACAGTTCATTGATTTTGGCAAAATTGCTGGCGGAAAACCCGACAGAAAACCTCACCGAGGAACAGGTCAAGTTCGCCGAATCGATCTATTCGGCAGGCAACGATTTGCTCAATTTGATTAACGATATTCTCGATATTTCAAAAGTCGAGGCCGGCAAACTGGACATGCGTCCCGAAAATACCAGCGTGGCACGGTTGGTTGAAGGCTTGCGAGGGATGTTTCAACCCTTGGCTAACGAGAAAAAACTCGATTTTCAGGTTGAACTCCAGGCGGGTGCGCCAACGATGTTGTTCACCGACCGCCAGCGCCTAGAGCAAGTGCTGAAAAACCTGTTATCAAACGCCATCAAATTCACCGAACGCGGTAGCGTCAGCTTGATCGTCTCGCGCCAGCCGGGTGAGGGCATCACCTTTACCGTGCGCGACTCGGGAATCGGTATTGCCGAGGAGCATCAAGAGAGCATTTTCGAGGCGTTCCGTCAGGCCGACGGCACCACCAATCGACGGTATGGCGGCACAGGCCTGGGGTTATCGATTTCCCGCGACTTGGCCAAGCTACTCGGTGGTTCAATTGCCGTAACCAGCGCTCCTGAGCAGGGCAGTATTTTTACGCTGGTAGTTCCGGAGCAGTATGTTGAGCCCGTTCAGCTCGAATACGGTGAGCAACCCGCGCCGATCCAACTGCCCGTCGCGGCGCCGGTGGTTGTAGCGCCAGCCACCCTTTCTCCAGAGCCGGTTGCGCTGTTTGCTGATGATCGAAATAACACCCCCTTTAAATCCAGATGCATTTTGGTCGTTGAGGACGAGGTCCGTTTCGCCCAGATACTTTTCGACCTGGCCCACGAACTGGGTTACCAATGCCTGGTGGCGCATGCCGCCGATGAAGGTTTTAACCTGGCGGTGCAATTTATCCCTGACGCCATCCTGCTGGACATGCGCCTGCCCGATCATTCGGGCCTCACGGTATTGCAGCGATTGAAGGAGCTGGCTTCTACCCGACACATACCCGTGCACGTGATATCAGTCGAAGACCGGCAAGAGGCGGCCATGCACATGGGCGCGGTCGGTTACGCGGTCAAACCCACCACACGTGAAGAACTCAAAGACGTTTTTGCCAAGCTCGAAGCCAAGTTGACCCAGAAGGTCAAACGCATCCTGCTGGTCGAAGACGATGCGTTGCAGCGCAACAGCATTGCCCGTCTGATTGGCGACGATGACATCGAAATAACGGCAGTCGGCTTTGCTCAGGATGCGTTGTCGCTGCTGCACGACAACGTCTACGACTGCATGATCATCGACCTTAAGCTGCCGGACATGTTGGGCAATGATTTGCTCAAGCGCATGTCGACCGATGACATCTGCGCCTTTCCACCGGTCATCGTCTATACCGGGCGAAACTTGACCCGAGACGAAGAAGCCGAACTGCTCAAGTATTCACGTTCGATCATTATCAAGGGCGCTCGCTCACCGGAACGGCTGCTGGATGAAGTGACCTTGTTCCTGCACAAAGTGGAATCCAAGCTTTCCAACGAGCGGCAGAAAATGCTCAAAGCGGCTCGCAGCCGCGACAAGGTGTTCGAGGGTCGGAAAATCCTCGTCGTGGACGACGACGTGCGTAACATCTTCGCGCTGACCAGCGCGCTGGAACATAAGGGCGCAGTGGTTGAAATCGCCCGTAATGGTCTCGAAGCCATCAAAAAACTGGACGAAGTGGACGACATCGACTTGGTGCTGATGGACGTGATGATGCCGGAAATGGATGGCTACGAAGCGACCATCGAAATTCGCAAAGACCCACGCTGGCGCAAACTGCCAATTATTGCGGTCACCGCCAAGGCGATGAAAGATGATCAGGAGCGCTGCTTACAGGCCGGTTCCAATGATTATTTGGCCAAGCCCATCGACCTTGATCGACTGTTTTCGTTGATTCGGGTGTGGCTGCCAAAAATGGAGCGGATCTGAATGGAACGTCTGAGACTTTGAGGCCACTAAGATGATTCTCAGACTCGTGTATCCGGATTTTCTCGATGCCTCATGAACGAAACGCTGAAATTGAATTGCGGCTGTTGATCGAGGCGATTTATCTCAAATACAGCTATGACTTTCGCGATTACTCCGGCGCTTCGATCAAGCGCCGGGTTAACCACGCGTTGATTCAATTCGACTGCAAAACCATTTCGGCATTGCAAGAGCGGGTGCTGCACGATCCGACCGCGTTCTTGCAACTGCTCCAGTACCTGACGATTCCGGTCAGTGAGATGTTTCGCGACCCTGGGCATTTTTTAGCCATTCGCCAGGAAGTCGTGCCGCTGCTGAAAACGTATCCATCGATAAAAATCTGGATTGCGGGTTGCAGCACGGGGGAAGAGGTCTACTCCATGGCCATCTTGCTGCGTGAGGAAGGTCTACTTGAGCGAACCATCATTTACGCGACTGACATCAATCCCCGTTCGCTGGAAAAGGCCAAGCAAGGTATTTTCGCGCTGGAAAATATTCGGGCGTACGGCGAGAACTATCAGAAGGCCGGCGGCGAGCGAAGGTTCTCCGATTACTACACGGCGGCGTATGATTACGCGATTTTCGACAAAACCCTGCGTGAAAACGTGACGTTCGCCGATCACAGCTTGGCCACTGACAGCGTGTTCTCAGAGACTCAGTTAATTTCCTGTCGGAACGTTTTGATTTACTTCAATAAAAAATTGCAGGATCGCGCCTTTGGGCTGTTTCATGACTCGCTGTGTCATCGCGGTTTTCTAGTGCTTGGCAGCAAAGAGACACTCGACTTTTCGGCGTATAGCAAAAATTTCGTGGCCTTGGTCAAGCAGGAACGGATCTACCGCAAATCATGAATACCCATGACGACGTTCAATCGGTTTCCAGCAACGTGTTGCCCCTTGTCGATGCAATTGTCATTGGCGCATCGGCAGGTGGAGTCGAAGCCCTCTTGCGGATTTTTTCTCCGTTGGCACCCGGTTTTCGTTTGCCGATTATCGTGGTGTTGCATTTGCCGGAAGAGCGTCGCAGCCGTTTGGCTTCAGTTTTTCAGCAACATCTGGGGATGAGGGTCAAAGAGGTTGCCGACAAGGAACTTATTAACCCAGGCACCTTGTACTTCGCCGCCCCCGGCTATCACGTATCGGTGGAAAGTGATCTCAGCTTGTCCTTAAGCCTTGAAGACCGCGTCCACCATTCTCGCCCCAGTATCGATATACTTTTTGAGTCAGCCGCAGATGCCTTTGGAAGGCGTCTGGCAGGGGTTTTACTGACCGGCGCCAATGCGGACGGGGCTCGTGGCTTGGCGCACATCAAGCAAGAAGGTGGGTTTACAGTGGTCCAAGACCCGAAAACTGCCCAAGCGTCGATAATGCCCGAGTCCGCCTTGGCGTTGAGCGTACCGGATCGCATTCTCGCTTTGAGTGATATTGGTCAACTGCTGGTCGAGCTGGAAAGAATCGCATGCTAAGTGAAGTCCGAGCCAAACTGCTGATCGTCGATGATCTGCCAGAAAATCTGTTGGCCCTTGAAGCACTGATCAAGCGCGAAGACCGCGCCGTCTATAAAGCCTTGTCCGCAGACGAGGCTTTATCGCTGCTGCTGCAACATGAATTCGCGTTGGCCATCCTCGACGTGCAGATGCCGGGAATGAACGGTTTCGAGCTGGCGGAACTCATGCGCGGTACCGAGAAAACCAAGAACATTCCGATCGTATTTGTCAGCGCCGCCGGCCGTGATCTGAACTATGCGTTCAAAGGCTATGAAAGCGGTGCCGTGGACTTCCTGCATAAGCCGCTGGATATTCACGCGGTCAAAAGTAAAGTGAATGTCTTCGTTGATCTCTTCTGGCAGCGCAAGGCCATGAAGCAACAGGTTGAAGCCTTGGAACAAAGCCGCCAAGAGCAGGAGGCCTTGCTCAAGGAGCTTCAGGCCACGCAGAACGAGTTGCAGCACGCTGTACAAATGCGTGATGACTTCATGTCGATTGTGTCGCATGAGGTGCGTACGCCGCTGAACGGGTTGATTCTGGAAACACAGCTGCGCAAGCTGCACTTGGCCAAAGACAATACCGCAGCGTTCACGCTGGAAAAGCTACGGGCGATGGTCGACAGAGATGAGCGCCAGATTCAAAGCCTGATCAGGCTCGTCGAAGACATGCTCGATGTGTCACGGATTCGCACGGGAAAACTGTCTATTCGGCCCAGTCGTTTTGATTTGGTGCAGTTGGTCAGCCATCTGCTTGAAAGCTTTTCCGCCCAAATTACCGCTGCTGAATCCATTGTGTCGCTGACGGCGGATGTACCCGTTGTTGGCACATGGGACGAATTCCGTATCGAACAAGTCGTTGCTAATCTGCTGACTAACGCATTGCGCTATGGCGCTAAAAAGCCGATCGACGTCAGAGTTTATAGTCAGGATGGTCAGGCAAGGGTAGACGTGCTTGATCAAGGCATCGGGGTCAGTGAAGAAAACCAGAAGCGGATTTTCCAGCAATTCGAGCGAGTGTCGGCCAAACATGCCGTAGCCGGGTTGGGGTTGGGGCTGTTTATTTCCGAACAGATCGTGACCGCGCACGCTGGCAATATCGCCGTTGAAAGCGAGGAGGGGGCGGGCGCGCTGTTCCGGGTCAGTCTACCGCTGTGATTGACGGTTGGATTTATCTGACAGACAACGCAACCTCCGTCGTACTCTATGGTCGTAATGGCAGCTAATCAAAGGTGTAAGGCGTCCCCATGAGTTCTGATGCAGAAAATGTCGTACTTATTGTCGAAGATGAGCCGCTGATCCTGATGTTGCTCTCCGACTACCTGTCAGGCGAAGGCTATAAGGTATTGCAGGCTGAAAATGGTGAGCAAGCGTTCGAGATCCTGGCAACTAAACCTCACTTGGACTTGATGATTACCGATTATCGCCTGCCAGGCGGTATCTCTGGGGTGATGATTGCCGAGCCCGCAGTCAAATTGCGGCCCGAACTGAAAGTTATCTTCATCAGCGGTTACCCTGCCGAAATTACTGAATCGGGGAGCCCCATCGCCTTGCAAGCACCGATTCTGGCCAAGCCCTTTACCATGGACAGCCTGCATAACCAGATCAAATGTTTGTTGTTCTAGGTTCAACTGCCCACGAAGAGTCAGGCTTCTATCATCTCTCGGACCTTTGCGGTCAGGTGATCGAAGGCAAACGGTTTGGTAATCATCTGCATGCCTGAATCAAGGAATCCGGCACGCACGGCGGCGTGTTCGGCGTAACCGGTGATGAACAAAACCTTTAACGACGGGCGCAGCTGCCTGCCCAGGTCGGCCAGTTGCCTTCCATTCATGCCTGGCAGACCCACGTCGCTGATCATTAAATCAATGCGCTGACCAGACTCAAGGATGGGCATCGCGGCATCGGCGTTCCCTGCGTAAACGTAGGCGTAGCCTAAATCGCTGAGTACTTCGCCGACCAGTACGCGCACGGCGGGATCGTCTTCGACGATGAGGACGGTTTCACCCGATTTAGCGTACGGCGCATTGCTTTGGTAGATGATTTCATCGTGGTCATGTTCTGCGCGACAACGCGGCAGGTACAGGCGCACCGTGGTGCCGACACCCACTTCACTCTGGATGCCGACGTGACCGCGAGACTGTTTGCTGAACCCGTAAATCATTGAAAGGCCCAAGCCCGTTCCTTGGCCAATGGGTTTTGTAGTGAAAAAGGGATCAAACGCCCGGCTGATAATGTGCTGTGGCATGCCGCACCCAGTGTCGCTGACGCTCAGCACCACGTATTCCCCCGGCTGTAAATTCTCATGGGTATGGGTGAAGGTTTTTTCTAACCGCTGATTAAAGGTGCTGATGGTCAGTTTTCCACCTTCGGGCATCGCATCGCGAGCGTTCAAAACAAGGTTGAGCAGGGCGCTTTCCAATTGGTTTGGGGCAACCTCGGCAGTCCAGAGATGCTCGTCCAACTGCACCTCCAGGCGAATGCTTCCGTTGAGGCTGCGGTCAATCAACTCGCCCATGGAATTAACCAACTGGTTCATCTGCACCGGTTTTGAATCAAGCGACTGCCGACGGGAAAAAGCCAAAAGGCGATGAGTCAGCGCCGCAGCACGGTTAGCCGACGTCACGCCCAGATCGATCAAGCTGTCGAGGTCTTCGGTTCGACCTCGGGATAGCCGTCTACGCAGCAGTTCCAAGCTACCGATGATGCCGGTCAGCAGGTTATTGAAGTCGTGGGCAATACCCCCTGTGAGTTGCCCGACCGCTTCCATTTTTTGCGACTGACGCAGGGCTTCTTCGTTGTGCCGAAGTTGTAAGGTGCGTTCTTCTACCTGCTGCTCAAGGGTGTCATTGAGGCGGTGCAGTTGTTCTTCAACGCGTTTACGTTCGCTGATATCAGACGTCACGCCGACCAATGAGCACACGTTGCCGTCGTCGCGGCGAATCGCTCTGGCTCGGACATCCACCCAATTCACCGAGCCGTCGGGCCAGACGTTGCGGTATTCCGAAATGTAATCGTCACCCGTTTGCAGGCTACTGTGCAGGGCCATTTGCATGGCCGGCTGGTCTTCTGCCAACACCGAGCCAAGCCAGTCGTCGAAAGTGAAGGTGTCGCGCTCACTGCGGCCATGGTGAGATTTGCTGATGGCCGAGCAGTCAAAAGTCAGGTCGTCGAGGTCCAATTGCCAAGAGCCCAAACGCCCCGCCTTGAGCGCGTTCTGCAGGCGTTGTTCACTTTCCAGAATATCGTCCATGCGCGCGCGGGCTTCGTATTGCCGACGACGGCCGCGTAACGCCGTACTGACCAGACTCACCAGCGTCGCCGCGTGGAAAGGGCGTTCAAGGAAAGTGACGTTGCCCAGATGGGCGCCAAGTTGGAGCGAAGGATTATGCTCCGGGCCGCCAGGATGGGTCAGTAACACAATAGGCATGTCGGACCAGGAAGGCTGCCGATCCATAAGCGCTAACAGCGTATGGATGTTGATGCCGTAGAGCGCCTCGTCCGCAATAATCGCCAGACCGGCACCGGCGGCCAGTTCGGCAATCAGCCCCGCCAGGTCCGGGGCAATCAGCGCGGTAAAACCTGCTTGTTCGAGTAGCGTCAGTGCGACGTCGCTCTCCTGGTCGTGGGGAGCCAGGATAATTGCGCGCTCGGATAACACGCGTTGGGTGATCACACGCTTTCATCCTTTGGTAGAGCATTTAACCTGATCAAATCGCCCTCTTTCGCTTCGCAAAGAGTCATTCCACTCAGTCAGCCACCTTGGCTAGCTGGACTAGATGACACATGGCATCCGGCGGTTTTAATAGTTCGCTTAACTCTGGACCACAGTCAAACGCCACCGTTCCGGCTTATGGACGATTTTGATTAAAAATGCACTCAAACGAGTGTCTTCTATGGTCTTGCAAATGGCGTAATCGCAACCTTACGGTCGCCTGGGAAGGCTTGTTATAGTCTGACCACTGTTTAACCCCCCTCATTTCTGCTTCCAAGGAGGACTGCCGTGTCCGATTACCAAGCGTTTCACGTTGAACTGACCGATCACATCGCTCATGTGCAAATCAATCGGCCGGAAAAGATCAATGCCATGAACGCCGCTTTCTGGGCCGAGATCATCGAGATCTTTCAATGGGTCGATGACACGGACGAGGTACGCGTGGTGGTCCTCACCGGCGCTGGTAAGCATTTTTCGTCTGGCATTGACCTTATGATGCTGGCGTCGGTGGCCTCAGAACTGGGCAAAGACGTGGGCCGTAATGCGAGAATGTTGCGGCGCAAAATCTTGCAGATGCAGGCTTCGTTCAATGCCGTCGATAACTGCCGTAAGCCAGTCCTGGCAGCGATTCAGGGCTATTGCATCGGCGGTGCAATCGATTTGATTTCGGCCTGCGATATGCGCTATGGCGCCGATGACGCACAGTTCTCGATCAAGGAAATCGACATGGGCATGGCCGCCGATGTAGGCACCTTGCAGCGACTGCCGCGAATTATTGGCGACGGTATGTTGCGCGAATTGGCCTACACCGGGCGTACTATGGGCGCAGAAGAAGCGTGCCGCATCGGCTTGATCAATCGCACTTTTGTGGACGCGTCAAGTCTGCTGGAGGGCGTGATGGCCATTGCTAAGGAGATTGCTGATAAATCACCGATCGCCATTGCCGGAACCAAGGAGATGATCAGTTACATGCGCGACCACCGGATTGATGACGGTCTTGAGTACGTCGCGACGTGGAACGCTGCCATGCTCCAATCAGCCGATCTGCGCGTGGCCTTGTCTGCGCACATGAGCAAACAGAAAGCCGCGTTTGATAATTAGGCTTCGATAGACAGCCTTCGACGATAAAAAAGCCTGGAGATTTTCATGACACGTTGGACAACTGCCGTCCTTGATACCCAGCTCAGTGGTGGTTGGGCCGTGGTCCATAGCCCGGAAGGTTTTCTGCGCGACGACAACGGCGCTATGTTTCCTCGTGAATGGCTCAAGCGGCAGGATCTGTCGGTGCTGAGTGAGCACGGAATCGGTCATTTTGACGGTGAGCCGGTGTACCTGCTGGTGCTCAAACACCCCACTGAAATTGACGGCTGCACGTGGCTTGGGCTTCGTCAATTCATGCTCGAAGGCGACGTCGACGTTTATAGAAAACTCGGTTATGCGGCTCAAATCAGCACGTGGGCGCGGGAACACCGTTTTTGCGGCAGTTGTGGTTTGCCGATGCAGCAGGTGCCGGGTGAGCGCGCGATGTATTGCGAACACTGCAACTTGCGCCATTACCCGCGCATCTCGCCGAGTATGATCGTGCTGATCACCCGGGGTGACGAGATACTGCTGGCACGCTCACCGCGCTTTGTGACGGGGGTCTATAGCACGCTGGCAGGGTTTGCCGAACCGGGAGAGTCGGTCGAGGATTGTGTGCGTCGCGAGGTCATGGAAGAGGTGCAACTGAAGGTCAAAAACATTCAGTACATGGGCAGCCAATGCTGGCCGTTCCCGCACTCGATGATGCTTGGCTTCCATGCCGAATACGCCAGCGGTGACATAGTTCCGCAGGCCGATGAGATTGAGGATGCGCGCTGGTTTCACCTCAACGATTTGCCACCGCTGCCGGCCAACCGTTCCATCGCTCGTTACTTGATCGACCTGTACCTGGCGCGTCGCACAGGCTCAGCTGAACCAGTGTTGCCAGGCTAGGCGCACAGTCAGGCCGAGCACCACGACGATGAACACCGGGCGGATAAATTTTGCTCCGCCCTGAATCGCTGTCCGCGCACCGAAGAATGAGCCGACCATCAGTGACGAACCCATGCACAGGCCGATCATCCAATCGACCTGCCCGGAAAACATGAACACTGACAGGGCAGCAGCATTGCTGACGAAGTTCATGCTCCGCGCCACGCCGCTGGCTTTCACCAGGTCCAAGGGGTAAATCAGCAATGAACTGACGGTCCAGAACGCACCGGTCCCCGGTCCAGCGACACCGTCATAAAAGCCAAGACCCAAGCCTTGAGGCACTTGCCATTTCTTTTTGATGGGGGCGCTGCTGTCCAGTGGCGCCTTGGGAACTCCGCCGAACAACAGGTACAGGCCGCAGCCAAAGACGATCACCGGCAGCATCTGGTTGATCCATTCAGAGGGCAAATAATGCGCCACCACGGCACCGATCAACGCACCGACCGCCGTACCCAGCAGGGCATGAATCCATTGTTTTGGATCAAACAGCTTGCGGCGAAAGAAGGTGTAACTGGCCATCGCCGAGCCAAAGGTCGAGCTGAGCTTATTGGTACCCAGCACCAAATGTGGCGGCAAGCCGGCCGTCATCAACGCAGGTGTAGTCAACAGACCGCCACCCCCGGCAATGGCATCGATGAAGCCTGCAACAAAAGCGACGGCGGTGAGGACGGCGAGGGTGGTCAGGTCAACACTGAGGGCGAAAGGCATGGGGATTTTCGACTTACACGGCTGTTGGGCAGAATGGCTGCGCCAGAAGGCAGCCATCTTACCCTGAGAGTGAAGCGTGTTGGTGAGGCGATCACACAAGATCTGTAGCGGCCGAAGGCTGCGATAAGATTTTCAGTCCTTACTATTCCAGATATGCCGAAGTCCCCTGTGGAGAGTTGGCTTGCCAACGAACGCGTCAGTGCAGGCAACCCAGGTTTCAAGTCGACATCAGCGGCGCGATGATGGGCCTCTTCGCAGGCAAGCCTGCTCCCACGGAGAGTCGAGTCGCGCACGCATTCTCTGTAGGACTGGTTGGCGATCCAGCCGGCGACGCGGTATATCTCAAGCCCTATGTCGCGGCCTTTTCGCCACCCGTTGCTCCTATAGATAAACGAGGTCCACCGGATTGGTCATGCCGGAATTCTGTGGGACCGAATCGCAACTACGCTACAGCTCTTCAATCCTGACCCAACGCTGTTCCCGCGCGGCCAATCGAATCGCCGCTGCCAAACGCTCCACTTGCCAGGCTTCTTCAAAGTCCGGGCCGTCAGTGCCTTTATTGCAAACCGCTTGTATGAGCGCATGCACTTCAAGGGTTTTCAGTTCGTTGTAGCCCAGTTGATGCCCGGGCGCGGGAGAGAACGCGGCGTAGCCTGGCAGTGAGGGTCCGGCAAGTATTCGTTGAAAACCGTCCTGGCCGGAACGACATACGCGCAGTTCGTTGAGCCGCTCCTGATCGAACGCCAAGGTGCCACGGGTGCCGCTGATTTCAAACGCCAAGTGGTTTTTGTAGCCGTGCTTGAGCCAACTGCTACTGAACGTACCGCGTGCGCCATTGGCGAAACGCAACAAAGCGTGGGTCTGGTCATCGACGGCGATCAGGCGTTTTTCATCGCTACCGGAAACCGCCGGCCGGTGGGTATGAACGGTCTGTGAGTCAGCGCACACAGCATCGATATCACCCAACAAATGCCGGGCCAACGCGAGCAAATGACTGCCCAAGTCGGCCAATGCACCGCCGGCATGCGCTTCTTCACAACGCCATGACCAAGGGCTCGCCGGGTCGCCCATGAAGTCTTCGCTGAACTCCCCCTGGAAGCTGATGATGTCTCCCAGCTCGCCGCTGTCGATCATCTGCCGCGCCAGTTCAATAATGGGGTTGTGCTGGTAGTTGTAACCGACCCGCGTGACGACCCCGGCTTTTTTGGCGGCCTGGCGCATAGCGTCTGCTTGGGTGAGGTTGATCGCCAAAGGTTTCTCGCAGTACACCGTTTTGCCGGCCTCAAGCGCTGCCAGGGCCATGGGGTAATGCAAATGATTGGGGGTGGTAATCGCGACAAGGTGTACGGCAGGATCATTGATCAGCTGTTGCCAGTCGTTGTGCGCATGGTCAAAGCCCCAGTCATGGGCGCACTGTTCGGCACGTGCTGCGTCAGCATCCGCCAGCGCTGCCAAGCGGACCTTAACCGGTAGCGCGAATGCCGCGCTGACGTTACGGAAGGCCATTGCATGGGCGCGCCCCATAAACCCGGTGCCGATCAGGCCGATACCCAACACCGGCAACGGTGTCGGAGGATGAGAAAACTGACGCATGGCGAGGTCCTTTGGAGTTGTTGTTCGGAAAATATATTCTTTAATTTTAATATATGGAATAAATATTCTCTGAGCGATCCATAAAAAAACAGCCCGCAGGCTGTTTTTTCCGCTCTGACGAGCACCTCAGGAAAGGAAACCACCGTCCACGTTCAGTGAAACGCCGGTGGTGTAGCTGGACGCATCGCTGGCCAGGTAAAGCACTGCGCCCGCCATCTCACTGGGAGCCGCGACACGCTTGAGTGGGATCTGGGCCAAGGCCATGTTGAGGATGGCGTCGTTTTTTACCAGCGCCGATGCAAACTTGGTGTCGGTCAGTCCCGGCAGCAGTGCGTTGCAACGGATACCGAAGGCCGCGCATTCTTTTGCGAACACCTTGGTCATGTTGATCACTGCGGCCTTGGTCACCGAATAGATGCCTTGGAACACGCCGGGAGAAATACCATTGATGGAGGCCACGTTGATGATGCTGCCACCGCCGTTTTCGCGCATCAACTTGCCGGCTTCCACTGACATGAAGAAATAGCCGCGAATGTTCACGTCGACGGTTTTCTGGAATGCACTGAGGTCGGTGTCCAGTACATTGCAGAATTGCGGGTTGGTCGCTGCGTTGTTCACCAAAATGTCCAAGCGCCCGAACTGTTCACGAATCTGCGCAAACACGCTCTGAATCTGTTCCATCTCGCCGATGTGGCAGGCAATCGCGGTGGCCTTGCCGCCGTCTGCAATAATCGCGTCGGCCACGTGCTGGCAACCGTCGATTTTGCGGCTGGAGACGATGACGTGGGCGCCTTGCTGAGCCAATAGTTTGGCGATGGCTTCACCAATGCCACGGCTGGCGCCGGAAACGAAAGCGATCTTGCCATCGAGGTCGAACAAGTGGGTCTTGGACATGTTTTCTTCCTTATTGTGTCGCTATCAAAGGCTGGATTTATCGATGACTTGCAGGCTCATGTGCTCCAACAGCGTGTTCATGTGAATGAACTGCGCGAAGCGTTTGTCTTGGGTCTGGCCATGAAAAAAGCGGTAGTAAATCTGCTGCACAATGCCCGCCAGACGAAACAGGCCATAGGTGTAGTAGAAGTCGAAATTATCGATCTGGATGCCTGATCGCTCGGCGTAATAATCGACAAACTCCCGTCGGGTCAACATCCCCGGCGCGTGGCTCGGCTGACGGCGCATTAACTGCACGGGCGCAGGGTCATTAGCTTCGATCCAATAGGCGAGGGTATTGCCCAAGTCCATCAGCGGGTCACCGATTGTGGTCAGTTCCCAATCCAGTACGCCGATGATCTGCATCGGCTGGTTCGGATCGAGAATCACATTATCGAAGCGATAGTCGTTGTGTACGATGCTGGAAACTGGACTATTGGCCGGCATTTTCTCCTTGAGCCAGCTTCTGACGCTTTCCCAGCTCGGCGCATCGGGGGTGCGCGCTTTATCATAGCGATCACTCCAGCCGCTAATTTGCCGCTCGACATAACCCTCGGGCTTGCCAAGATCCGCCAGCCCGCAGGCGGCGTAATCGACCTGATGCAATTCGACCAGTTTGTCGATGAAGTTTTTGCACAGCGCAGTGGTTTGCTGGGTATTGAAATTCAATTCCGGCGGCAGTTCGGAGCGAAGAATAATGCCATTGACCCGCTCCATGACATAGAACTCAGAACCGATCAGCGTTTCGTCGGTGCAGTGGACATAAGCCTTGGGACAATACGGAAAACCATCACTGAGCTGATTCAGGATGCGGTATTCGCGACCCATGTCGTGGGCTGATTTTGCCTTACTGCCAAAGGGCGGGCGGCGCAGCACGAATTCATGTTCCGGGTAGCGAATCAGGTAGGTCAGGTTAGAAGCGCCACCGGGAAACTGGCTGATCTCAGGCGAACCACTCAAGCCGGGGATATGGGCTTTGAGGTAAGGGTCGATGAGGCTGGCGTCGAGTTCTTCGCCAACGCGAATCTTGGTGGACTGATCAGTGAGCGCCATGCTTATCCCTTCTGCTTATTATTAGGGGCAGAGATTATTGACTAATCTAATGCGCCGTCCATTTGCTCACAAGGCTAAAGCGGCCTTATAGGCCAGCGTGTTGCAGGCAAATCATTGGCTTTGATTACTGAACAGCGACATCTGTCAGGCGAAAAAAACCGAAGCCCGCAAGCTTCGGTTTTTTCGAAAAGAACCCTTACGAAGGGAACAACTCGCTGAGTTTCATCGCCAGCATCATGTCGCCTTCAGCGCGCAACTTGCCGCCCATGAATGCCTGCATGCCGTCGGTTTCGCCGGTGACGATGCCGTCCAGAGTATCGCCGTCCATGACCAGGGTCACTTGGGCATCGGGGTTCACGCCTTCTTTCAGTTCGCAGGTGCTGTCTTTGACAACCAGCGAGAAATTTTTGTCTTCATCGATACGGAAGCCGAAAACCAGGTCCAGGCCCGCAGCGGCACTTGGGTTGAACTTGGCTTTCATTGCTTGAACGGCGTCGGCTACGGAGGTCATTGTGTTTATCCTTTTTTGTGGGTCTGGTGAAACTTGGGGTTTGGGCCCAGCGAACTCAAGCTTTTGATTGCGCTGGGTTAGCGGTAGGTGATGAGCTCCGGGTTCTTCAACAACTGCAAATGCGTGTGGCTGTTGAACGACGCCAGAGCGACCTCACGACCACGAAACTTAAGCTGGTTGAGCGAGGTGTTGACGATTTGCCAATTGAGTTCAAAGGCCTGATGGACAGGGATTTGGGTGATCAAGTGGAGCAGGGCGGTAATAGTGCCGCCTGAAGTGAAAATCGCAATGCTGTCTTTGTTACCCGCGTTGTCCAGTACCCGGTACAGACCCGACCGAACCTGCTCAGCGAAACCGAGCCAGCTTTGCAGTCCCGGCGTGTCGTAGTTGCCGCTGTGCCAGCGACCCATGATCAAGGCAAATAAACGTTGGAATTCTGCGCGGTTTTGCGCAGCGTTTCGCAATACGTGCAGGGCTTCCGGTTCGTCCGGCAGCATGGCCGGTAACAAGGCGCGTATCACTGCGTCAGCATCGAACTCGTTAAAAGCAGTGTCGATCTCTAGCGTGGGCGTGCTTTGCCCAGCCGCGTCCAATTGCGCCATGGCTGCTTGAGCCGTGTGTTGTTGTCGGCGCAAGTCACCGGACAGGCAGCGATCGAAGCGCACGTTCAGTTGAGCGAGGTGCGCGCCGAGAATTTCTGCTTGGCGGATACCGGTGGGCGAAAGAACATCGTAGTCGTCCGCACCAAAGGAGGCCTGGCCATGTCGTATCAGATAGATGCTGCCCACGTCCGCGTCATCCTGGTGCGTTAGAGGTTTTGCGAGGTTAGGAGGATGCTCATAGCCTGTCAATAAAAAAACATACGCTTGTTTGAATCAGATTCACGGGCCCATGGTTGCGTGCTCACAGACTGGTCGTCTGCAGGGCGCGCCGGTATGCTTGGGCCATTCGAAGCTTTTTGTTAAGCCCCTGAGTGAAGGGGCGAAATGTTCTTGAGGAGAAACTGTGGATTTTCTAGCTGAATACGCGAGCTTTTTAGCGAAGACGGTGACGTTGGTGGTCGCCATTTTGATCGTGTTGGCGGCATTCGCCTCAGTGCGAAGCAAAGGCCGTCGTAAATCTACAGGTCAGTTGCAGGTCAGCAAACTCAATGACTTCTATAAAGCGTTGCGCGAGCGGCTGGAGCAATCGTTACTGGACAAGGACCGGCTAAAGGTCTTGCGCAAAGAGCAGGCCAAGGGCTTGAAGAAGCAGAAGAAGTTGGCCGAACCAAAACCTCGGGTTTACGTGCTGGACTTCGACGGTGACATCAAAGCGTCCGCGACTGAAAGCATGCGCCATGAAATCACCGCGCTGCTGACCCTCGCCACCGCCAAGGATGAAGTGGTACTGCGCCTGGAAAGTGGCGGCGGCATGGTCCACAGCTACGGCCTCGCGTCGTCGCAGTTGGCGCGGATTCGTCAGGCGGGGATTCCGCTGACGATTTGCATCGATAAAGTGGCGGCCAGTGGCGGTTACATGATGGCGTGCATTGGCGACAAGATCATCAGCGCGCCCTTTGCCATCCTTGGATCGATTGGTGTTGTCGCGCAGTTGCCTAACGTCAATCGTCTGTTGAAGAAGCACGATATCGACTTCGAAGTGCTGACCGCCGGTGAATACAAGCGCACGCTGACGGTGTTTGGCGAAAACACCGAGAAGGGCCGTGAGAAGTTTCAAGAAGAGTTGGACATCACTCACGAGCTGTTCAAGAACTTTGTTGCCCGCTACCGCCCGCAGTTGGCCATTGATGATGTGGCAACGGGAGAAGTCTGGCTCGGCATGGCTGCGTTGGATAAACAGTTGGTGGACGAACTGAAGACCAGTGATGAGTACCTGTCAGAGCGCGCCAAAATCGCTGACGTGTTCCATCTGCATTATTCCGAACGTAAAAGCCTTCAAGAACGTGTGGGGCTGGCGGCCAGTGCTTCAGTGGATCGTGTGTTGACAACGTGGTGGAGCCGATTGACCCAGCAACGCTTCTGGTAACCACTGCCTGTGCCGGCTCTGTGGGACCGAATTTATTCGGGAAGGCGTCGTATCAGACGCCGACGCGGTTGGATTTGAAATCCATTCCCGAATAAATTCGGTCCCACAGAGTGCCGCTATGATCGATCAGCGGCGCCGAAACAACGGCAATGGCTCATCAGTTGCCGCTTGGTAAGTCACCGAGAAATCTTTCAAACCCTCAAGGGCTTCGTACGGGTCTTTATCCGGGCGGATGGCAAAGGCATCAAAACCACAGCGGCGCATGTAGAACAATTGGTCGCGCAGCACGTCGCCAATGGCCCTCAACTCACCCTTGTAACCATAACGGTCACGCAGCAGACGGGCGTTGGAGAAGCTACGGCCGTCGGTAAACGCCGGGAAGTTCAGGGCAATGACCTGGAACTGATTGACGTCGTCACCTATGTGTTCGGCTTCTTCGTCGCTGTCCAGCCATACGCCAAGACCACCGTCGCGCGCTTTTAGGGCGTGACCGTGATCGAGCCATAAAGCCAAGGGCACGATCAGGTCGTCGCAATTGGACAACTCGTCCAACGTCGCGTCCTTGGGCAGCAGGTGCCAGGTCTCGTCGATGACTTCGTTGTTCTTAATGATTCGCTGCATAGACGCGCTCCTTGAAAGGGTCAATGCCAATACGCTGGAAGGTGTCGATGAAGCGCTCATCTTCGGTGCGTTTCTCAATGTAGACATCGATTAACTTCTCGATCACATCAGGCATGACTTCCTGAGCGAACGACGGGCCGAGGATCTTGCCCAGGTTCGCGTCACGGTTGCTGCTGCCACCGAGAGATACCTGGTAGAACTCTGCGCCTTTCTTGTCGACACCCAGGATGCCGATATGGCCCACATGGTGGTGACCACAGGCGTTCATGCAGCCTGAAATGTTCAGGTCCAACTCGCCGATGTCGAACAGGTAATCCAGATCGTCGAAACGGCGCTGGATGGATTCGGCAATCGGGATCGATTTGGCATTGGCCAGGGAGCAGAAATCGCCACCCGGGCAGCAAATGATGTCGGTCAGCAAGCCGATGTTCGGCGTCGCGAAACCTTGCTCGCGCAACTCACCCCACATGGCGAACAGTTGGCTTTGCTCAACGTCTGCCAGAATGATGTTTTGCTCATGGGACGTGCGCAGTTCACCGAAGCTGTAACGGTCAGCCAGGTCGGCAATGCCGTCGAGCTGTTTGTCGGTGATATCGCCTGGCGCGACGCCGGTAGGCTTAAGTGACAAGGTCACCGCAGCGTAGCCGGGCTTTTTATGCGCCTGAATGTTGCGTGAGCGCCAGCGTGCAAAACCTGGGTGATCAAGATCAAGCTGCGCCAGTTCGGCGGTTTGATCAGTCAGGGCTTTGTATTCGGGATCGATAAAGTGCTTGGCCACGCGTTGTACTTCAGCTTCTGTCAGCGTGGTTTGGCCGCCCCGAAGGTGGACCATCTCAGCGTCGACTCTTTCAGCGAAGACTTCGGGGGTCAGCGCTTTAACCAGAATTTTGATCCGCGCCTTGTATTTGTTATCACGACGGCCATAGCGGTTGTAGACCCGCAAGATAGCGTCCAGGTAACTCAACAGGTCTTGCCACGGCAGGAATTCATTGATGAATGCACCGACCACTGGCGTACGGCCGAGACCACCGCCGACCAACACCCGGAAACCCAGCTCGCCTTCAGCGTTGAGCAGCGGCTCAAGGCCAATGTCATGCACTTCAATTGCGACACGATCACTGCGTGAGCCATTGAGGGCGATCTTGAATTTACGCGGCAGGTACGCGAATTCGGGGTGGAATGTCGTCCATTGCCGAATGATCTCGCACCAAGGGCGTGGATCCACCAGTTCGTCAGCGGCAACGCCAGCGAATTGGTCGGTGGTGACGTTGCGCAGGCAGTTACCGCTGGTCTGAATCGCGTGCATTTGCACGGTAGCGAGTTCAGCCAGGATGTCCGGCACGTCTTCCAGCGCGGGCCAGTTGAATTGAATGTTCTGCCGGGTGCTGACGTGGGCATAGCCTTTGTCATAGTCCCGGGCAATTTTGGCCATCATTCGCATCTGACGCGACGTCAGCTGACCATAAGGCACAGCGACCCGCAGCATCGGCGCAAAACGTTGAACGTAAAGGCCATTCTGTAGGCGTAGCGGGCGAAACTCTTCTTCGCTCAGCTCTCCGGCCAAATAGCGGCGGGTCTGATCACGGAACTGCTTGACGCGGTCCTCGATGATCCGCTGATCGTACTCGTCATATACGTACATATAGGTCCTGTTCTCAGCTGCTTGGAGCAAATCCGCGCGCACGGCCGCGCACTCCCAACGGAGCCGGGGGAAGATAACAGTTTGCAGTTATGCGCAAAAGTGAAGTTTGAGTATATGCAAAGAACTAAAAGAACTAATGGCGGTAATTTGTTTGGATAACCCTACTTGAGCGATGGCCAATGCTCGACTTTACTGTGGGGGTGACCCTGGTGTTCTGAAGGCAGAGTGCTGGTCACGCTTCATGCAATCACCCATAAAACCGAAAAGAGGCGATGCAATGAGCAACCCTGTCAAAATAGCGAAACCCGATAGCAAAACCGATGCTTGGGCCATTCTCTTCATTATCATCCTGGTCGTTTCCACGGCCGTTTTTTGGGTGAGCCACCAATAACGAAAGCAACCTGCGGCTGTCCGGCACGCGTGTCGGACAGTGCGTCATGTAGGCGTCGCAGACGTCTATCCCACTGCGAAGTGCAACACCAACTGCACGATGCCAAACAGCGTCAGCGCAAACACCCCTGTAAACAAAATCCCCAGCAGGACAAAATGGCTTGGCTTTCCATGGGTAAAGTCCCGTTCGCGATTTTTGCCACTTTGTACGCCAAAGGCGGCTGCCGTGACGCTCTGCAGCATTTGCCAGAGCGTCGGTGGTTTGCCCTTGGAGTTGTCTGGTGAGTCGTTCATACGTCCTCGCAGATGTGCTTGTCTAACCCAGTCCCTGTAGGCGCCAACACGTTGGCTCCTACGGTCGATTAAAGGGTAGGTAAGTGATGAGCGTAGGCCACAAATGAAAAACGACCCCGAAGGGCCGTTTTTATTCAGGCAAAAATACAATCAGTTGTCATAACCCAGGTTTGGCGACAGCCAGCGCTCAGTCATGCTCAAGTCCTGGCCTTTGCGCGCGGTATAGCTTTCGATCTGGTCCTTGTCGATTTTGCCGACCGCGAAGTATTGCGCTTGAGGGTGGGCGAAATACCAGCCGCTGACTGAAGCCGCAGGGAACATCGCGTAGCTTTCGGTCAGGAACACGCCGCTCAGCCCGGTCTGGCCATCGTCACCACGGTCGAGCAAATCAAACAGCGTGCCTTTTTCAGTGTGGTCCGGGCACGCGGGGTACCCTGGTGCGGGGCGAATGCCGACGTATTGCTCTTTGATGAGGTCTTCATTGGCCAGTTGCTCGTCCTTGGCGTAACCCCAATAGTTTTTCCGCACCTGCTGGTGCAGCCACTCGGCACAGGCTTCGGCCAACCGGTCGGCCAATGCCTTGACCATGATCGCGTTGTAGTCGTCGCCGGCATCCTGGTAAGCCTTGGAGACCTCTTCAGCGCCGATGCCGGCGGTGGTGATAAACCCACCGACATAATCGGTCACGCCGCTGTCCTTGGGCGCTACAAAGTCGGCCAGGGAGAAGTTAGGCTTGCCGTCGGTCTTGATGATCTGTTGCCGCAGATGGTGCAGCTTGACCCGAGGCACGCCGTCATCGCCGTACAGCTCCAAATCATCGTCATCCACCTGATTAGCAGGCCAGAAGCCAAACACGGCCCGGGCGCTGATCAGTTTTTCGTCGATCAGTTTGCGCAGAAGCTCTTTAGCGTCGGCAAACAATGACGTGGCAGCTTCACCCACCACCTCGTCAGTGAGGATGCGCGGGTACTTGCCCGCCAGGTCCCACGAGATAAAGAACGGCGTCCAATCGATGTACTCAGCCAGCACGTTGAGGTCAATATTCTCCAGCACCTTGATACCGGTGAACGTCGGTTTCACGGGCTGATAGCTGGACCACTCGAACTTGGGCTTTTTCGCCAACGCTGCGCCATAGCTCAAGCGCTCGGTGCGGGAGCTGCGGGCGGCGGTGCGTTCCCGGACGTCAATGTACTCAAGCCGGTTTTTCTCAATGAAGGCCGGTTTCAGCTCCTTGGACAGCAATTGCGTGGCCACACCCACGGCGCGGGAGGCGTCGGTGACGTAGATCACGGCATCGTTGCTGTACTTGGGCTCGATTTTCACCGCCGTGTGCGCTTTGGAGGTCGTTGCGCCGCCGATCATCAGTGGCAGGAAGAAGTTCTGCCGCTGCATTTCCCGGGCAACGTGGACCATCTCGTCCAGGGAAGGCGTGATCAGGCCCGACAAACCGATGATGTCGCACTTGTGTTCTTTGGCGGCCAAGAGAATTTTCTCGGCAGGCACCATCACCCCGAGGTCGACGATGTCGTAGCCATTGCAACCGAGGACCACGCCGACAATGTTTTTGCCGATGTCGTGCACGTCGCCCTTGACCGTGGCCATGAGGATTTTGCCCTTGGCCACCGGCTTGTCGCCTTTTTCCAGTTCAATGAACGGGATCAAGTGCGCCACGGCCTGTTTCATCACCCGCGCCGATTTCACCACCTGTGGCAGAAACATTTTCCCCGAGCCAAACAGGTCGCCAACGATGTTCATGCCGGACATCAACGGGCCTTCGATGACTTCGATCGGGCGCTTGAACGACTGCCGCGACTCTTCAGTGTCTTCGACGATGTGCGTGGTGATGCCCTTGACCAGGGCATGCTCCAGGCGTTTGTTCACCGGCCAGCCGCGCCACTCTTCGGTTTCTGCTTCCTTGACGCTGCCGTCGCCCCGGTACTTGTCGGCAATCGCCACCAGCGCGTCGGTGCCGTGCGGGGTGCGGTTGAGCACCACGTCTTCGACGATATCGCGCAGTTCGGTAGGGATCTGGTCGTAAATTTCCAGCTGCCCGGCGTTGACGATACCCATGCTCAAGCCGTTGCGGATCGCGTACAGCAGGAACACCGAGTGAATCGCCTCACGCACCGGGTTGTTGCCCCGGAACGAGAACGACACGTTGGACACGCCGCCCGAGGTCAGGGCGTGGGGCAGGTGGTCGCGAATGTAAGCACAGGCGTTGATGAAATCGACCGCGTAGTTGTTGTGCTCTTCGATGCCGGTTGCGATGGCAAAAATGTTCGGGTCGAAGATGATGTCTTCCGGCGGGAAGCCCACATCGTTGACCAAAATGTCGTAAGAGCGCTTACAGATTTCTTTTTTGCGTTTCTCGGTATCGGCCTGGCCGTCTTCATCGAACGCCATGACCACCACGGCGGCGCCGTAGCGCTTGCACAGCTTGGCGTGATGAATGAACTGCTCGACACCTTCCTTCATGCTGATGGAGTTGACGATGCCCTTGCCCTGAATGCATTTCAGGCCGGCTTCGATCACTTCCCATTTGGAGGAGTCGATCATGATCGGTACGCGGGAGATGTCCGGTTCGCCGGCAATCAGATTGAGGAAGGTCACCATGGCCTTCTTCGAATCGAGCATGCCCTCGTCCATGTTGATGTCGATCACCTGGGCGCCGGACTCGACCTGTTGCAAGGCAACTTCCAGGGCTTCGGTGTAGTTATCTTCACGAATCAACCGGGCAAAACGTGCGGAACCGGTGATGTTGGTACGCTCGCCGACGTTAATGAACAACGAGCTGCGATCAATGGTGAACGGTTCCAGGCCTGACAGGCGGCAGGCTTTCGGGATATCCGGGATAGCGCGCGGCGGGTGCTTGCTCACCGCATTGGCGATGGCCTTGATGTGCGCAGGGGTGGTGCCGCAGCAGCCGCCAACAATGTTGAGAAAACCGCTCTGGGCAAACTCTTCGATGATCGCGGCCGTCTGGTTCGGCTCTTCGTCGTACTCGCCGAAGGCGTTGGGCAAACCGGCGTTAGGGTGAGCCGACACATAGGTGCCGGCTTTATTCGACAGCTCTTCCAGATAAGGCCGTAAATCAGCGGCACCCAGCGCGCAGTTCAAGCCCACTGAGAGGGGTTTGGCGTGGGCGACGGAGTTCCAGAACGCTTCGGTCGTCTGCCCGGACAAGGTACGGCCCGAGGCATCGGTGATGGTCCCGGAAATCATGATCGGCAATTCAAATCCGACGTCTTCGAACACGCCCTGTACCGCGAAAATCGCCGCTTTGGCGTTCAGCGTGTCGAAAATCGTCTCGATCAAAATCAGGTCGGCGCCGCCTTCGATCAGCCCGAGGGTGGCTTCGGTGTAGTTTTCCACCAATTCATCGAAAGTAACGTTGCGATAGCCCGGGTTATTGACGTCTGGCGACAGCGAGCAGGTGCGGCTGGTCGGACCTAGAACGCCGGCGACGAAACGCGGTTTATCCGGCGTTTCCAGGGTTTTTGCGTCAGCCACCTTGCGGGCGAGGCGGGCGCCTTCTACGTTCAACTCGTAGACCAGCGCTTCCATGCCGTAATCGGCCTGGGACACTTGGGTCGCGTTGAAGGTGTTGGTTTCGAGAATGTCGGCACCGGCGTCGAGGTAGGCCTTCTCGATAGCCCCGATCACATCCGGACGACTGAGAATCAACAGGTCATTGTTGCCTTTGACGTCGCTTGGCCAATCAGCAAAGCGTTTGCCCCGGTAGTCCTCTTCCTCAAGCCGATAGCTCTGGATCATGGTGCCCATGCCGCCATCGAGAATCAGAATGCGCTCTTTGAGGGCTTTTTGGAGAGCTGAGAGGCGAACGCTGCGATCGGACATAGGACTACCTGAAATAGGCTGATACAGAAGGTCGGGGATAATAGCAAACCTGCGCGCTTTTAGTGAGAGCCGCGGTTTTGCATGAATATCGCTCATGTTGGAAGGGTGACAGTCTCGATAGAATTACCGCGTTAATTGTCTGGACGTTGGATATGCCGTATCGGTTGTTGGTTAGTTTTCTACTGCTATTGATTTGCTGCGGCGTGCGCGCACAGGAGCCGTTGGCGTCGGATTCCCCCTCGATTTCTTACACCCGCGATGTCCAGCCGATTTTTACCGAGAAATGTGTGGCCTGCCATGCCTGCTATGACTCGGCCTGCCAGCTTAACCTCGGCAGTGGCGAAGGTGCCGCCCGCGGTGCCAGCAAAATTCGGGTCTATGACGGTGAGCGGCGCGATGCCCAAGCACCGACCCGCCTCTATCTCGACGCCCACAGCGCCAGTGCCTGGCAGCAAAAAGGCTTTTATTCCGTGCTGGACGCGCAGGCCAGTCAAGCGGCCTTGATGGCGCGCATGCTTGAGCTGGGGCACAACATGCCCTTGCTCGCCAACGCCAAAATACCCGCCGAGATCCTGCTGGGCATGAACCGGGACAATCAATGCCCTGTGCCGGGAGAGTTCGCGGGTTACGCCGCCAGCCACCCTAAAGAGGGCATGCCACTGGCAGTAACCGGTTTGACGGATCAGCAGTACCAAACCTTACGCCGCTGGCTGGCGGCGGGTGCGCCCATTGACGAACGGGGACTTTCGCCCAATGCCAACGAGGTGTCGCAGATCACCCAGTGGGAATCCTTGCTCAACGCGCCTGGCGCTCGCGAATCGTTGGTCGCTCGTTGGCTGTACGAACATTTGTTTCTCGCACACATCTATTTCGAAGGCGGCGAGCCGGGGCATTTTTTCCAGTGGGTTCGCTCGCGCACGCCCAGTGGCCAGCCGATTGACTTGATCAACACCCGCCGTCCCAACGACGATCCTGGCACTTTGGTTTATTACCGGTTGTGGCCGGTACAAGGCGTGATCGTGCACAAGACTCACATCACCTATCCCATGAGTCCCGCCAAAATGGCGCGGGTCAAAGCTTTGTTCTACAGCGGTAACTGGACGGTGGATTCGTTGCCCGGCTATGGACCGCGTCGTCGGGCCAATCCGTTCGAGACTTTCGAGCAAATTCCTGCTCAAGCCCGGTATCAATTCATGCTCGATAACGCCGAATATTTCGTCCGCACCTTCATTCGCGGCCCGGTGTGTCGGGGGCAAATCGCCAGTGACGTCATTCGGGACAATTTCTGGGCGTTTTTCCAAGACCCAAGCCATGACCTTTATCTGACCAACTCAGCCTATCGCGCCAAAGCGACGCCGCTATTGGCCATGCCGGGGCAGATCGACGATGTCGGCAGCATTTTGACTCTGTGGCTGTCGTATCGTGACAAGCGCAATGAGTATGAGTCTCTGCGCAGCGACGCCTATGCGGCCGCGCCGCCGCCCAGTTGGTCAAGCCTCTGGGCGGGTAATGACAATGCGCTGTTGTCGATCTTTCGCCATTTTGACAGCGCATCGGTGGATAAGGGGTTGATTGGCGAAGTGCCGCAGACGATGTGGCTGTTCGACTTTCCCTTGTTGGAGCGTACCTATTATCAGTTGGCGGTCAATTTCGATGTGTTCGGCAACGTCGCACATCAAGCCCAGACCCGGCTGTATTTCGATTTGATACGCAACGGCGCGGAGGTCAATTTTCTGCGGTTGATGCCTGCCGACTCCCGCGATGATTTTCTGGACGATTGGTACCAGGAGGGTGGCAAGGTCAGGCTTTGGCTCGATTATCAGAAAGTTGATGACGATACCCCAACCGGCCTGATTCTAGACAATAAAGACCCCGAGCACGATTTTGCTCAGCAATTGATTCGTCGCTATGGCGACTTGAATGCAAAGCCAGACCCGATCAATCGTTGTAGGGGTGCGTACTGTTCGCGGCCGAACCTTGAACCCGAGTTGCAGGACGCCGAGCAGGCCTTGAGTCGTTTGACTGCCAGGCCTGCCGCCGGGTTGCACGTTGTCGATTACCTCCCTGAGGCCACCATGCTGCGCGTCCACGCTGGTGACGGTAAACGCGAGATATACAGCATGTTGCGCAACCGAGCGCACACGAATGTGGCGTTCATCCTCGGCGATGAGTCGCGCTATCAGCCCGGTTTGGACACGTTGACGGTCTACCCCGGCGTGCTGAGCAGTTACCCGAATTTCATGTTCGACCTCCCGGCGGTCGAGGTGCCGGAGTTCGTTGCGGCAATGGAAAGGGCCCGAGATAACAACGCGTTTGAAAAGATCGTCCAACGCTGGGGCATACGCCGCAGCAACCCGCATTTTTGGGATTTCTTCCACGACCTGACACGCTATCTCCAAGAGACCAACCCAGTAGAGGCAGGGATTCTGGACATGAATCGGTATGAGAATTTGTAGGGGGTGGCGCCGCTTCGTCGATATCGCATTGTCGCGCAGCTTTTTGGCGCTGTGGTGAATCCGGAATACCGCGTCAGCTCCATCACCGGCAAGCGCGCTCCTAGAGAAACCGGGTTAATTCCTTGTTAAACATGGCCTGCAGCCATCTACCGGTCATCAAACCGGCGCAACCTTTTCGGCCTTTACGCGGTCGGAACTATGAACACGTCCTGGGGCATTAGCTGTTCGAGGTTCTTGATCGCGGTTGGAAAACAGGTGAGTTGCGGATGTTGATTTCGGTTCAAGCCTTGCGGGCACTCGCCGCATGGGTCGTTGTATGCCACCACTTCATGCAGATTTTCTTTGATTTTCATGCGTCTGGCCCGATAGGGCAGTTTTTCACTGATCGGGGGCAGGTAGGGGTCGATATCTTCTTCGTGATCAGCGGCTTGGTGATCTACCTGTCGACACAAAGCAAAGACATGCCCATCGGCCGCTTCATGGTCAATCGCATCATCCGCATCGTGCCCGCGTATTGGGTCTACACCGCCGCCATGGGCCTTTTGATCGTAGTTGCCAAGCCGTTGATGCCGAATGCCGTTGTCGATTGGCAGCATTTCATCCTGTCGCTGCTGTTCATCCCTTCGGAAAATCCCGGCGGCTACGGTATGTATCCAACCCTCAATGTGGGATGGACGCTGAATTACGAAATGCTCTTCTATTTATTATTCTCGACGGTATTTCTGGTTCACCAGCGCCATCGTCCACTGTTGGTGGCGGCGGCATTGTTTGCCGTCAATGGCGTGCTGGCCCGCTATGGCGTGATCAGCCATTTTTATCGAAACGACATCGTTTACGAGTTTCTGCTCGGGATTGGGATTGGCGTGATTTATCGTCGCGGTTGGATTGCCAACGGGCTGTGGCTGCCCTTATTAGCGATCGCGGGCGCGCTGATCACTATTTATCACTTGCCGGCAAATGATCGGTTTATCAACTGGGGCCTGCCGAGTGCATTGATCGTCATCGCCTGTATCTCATTAGAACCGTATGTTGAGGGCAACCGATTGCTCAAGGCGCTGGGGGATTGTTCGTATTCGGTCTATTTGCTGCATGTGTTGGTGCTGTACAGCGGCTGGCTGGCGGCCGAGCGTTATGGGCTCAATCCCTACGCAGTGTTTGCGGTTTGCGTGCCAGTGATCGGTTTGGGTGCTTGGGTCAGTTATGAATGGCTCGAAAAAGGACTGTATCGTCGTCTCAAGGGCTGGTTGGATCGGCATCGGACCGAAAAGACCGATGCGGCCCTTTCCCGACAAAATTACTAGGACTTTGTGCGGCGCGAGCGATTGGCGTAAACTCCGGCTACGTCTGCGAGGAATTTTCATGACCGCTATTACTATTACCGATGCTGCCCACGACTATCTGGCCGATCTGCTCGAAAAGCAGAACACCCCGGGCATCGGCATCCGCGTGTTTATTACCCAGCCTGGCACCCAATATGCTGAAACCTGCATTGCTTATTGCAAGCCGGGCGAAGAAAAACCTGAAGACAACGCCATTGGCCTGAAAAGCTTCACTGCCTGGATTGATAATTTCAGCGAAGCCTTTCTAGACGATGCCGTTGTCGACTACGCCACTGATCGCATGGGCGGCCAACTGACCATCAAGGCGCCAAACGCCAAAGTACCTATGGTCAATGCCGACAGCCCGATCAACGAGCGCATCAACTATTACCTGCAAACCGAAATCAACCCTGGTCTGGCCAGTCATGGCGGGCAAGTGACGTTGATCGATGTGGTCGAAGAAAACGACGAAAACATCGCGGTCCTGCAATTTGGTGGCGGCTGCCAAGGCTGTGGCCAAGCTGACGTTACCTTGAGAGAAGGGATTGAGCGCACATTGCTCGAACGCATTCCTGAACTCAAAGGCGTCCGTGACGTGACCGATCACTCGCAAAAAGAGCACGCCTACTACTAAAGCTGCGGCGTGGCCTGAACAAAAAAGTACCCCGACTGGTTCGGGGTATTTTTTTTGGTTGGAGTTCAGTGCGCGGTGGCTGAAAGACGCCTCGCCAACACGTTGGCTCTTACAGAGGTCATCACTCAAGGCCGAAACACATGGGCATGCCCGGCGCGGTATAGCGATGAGTCGGAAAAGTTGTCATTGCCCAACACCCGGCCCACCAGAATCAACGCGGTGCGGCGAAAACCTTTGGCCTGCACTTTTTCTTCTATGTCCGCCAAAGTGCCTATCACCCAGTCCTGATCCGGCCAACTGGCGCGATGGACCACCGCAATCGGGCAATCGGCGCCGTAGTGGGGAACAAGTTCGGCCACTATCTTGGGCAGATGGTTAACCCCCAGATGAATGGCCATGGTCGCCTGATGCTGCGCCAGGCTGGCCAATTCCTCGCCAACCGGCATCGAGGTTTTATCCGCGTAGCGGGTCAAAATCACGCTCTGGGAAATGTCCGGCAACGTCAGCTCCACACCTAACAGCGCTGCGCACGCAGCGGTGGCGGTAACGCCAGGGATGATCTCGAACGGGATGCTCAACTCGCGCAAGTGACGAATTTGCTCACCGATTGCGCCATACAGGCTCGGATCGCCCGAATGAACCCGGGCGATGTCTTGGCCTTGTTCATGAGCAGACTTCATCACGGCGATGATCTGCTCCAGGTGTAACTCCGCGCTATTGATGACCTGCAACGCGTTATGGCCTTCCAGCACTGCCGTCGGCACCAATGATCCGGCGTAGATAATCACCGGGCAGCTGCGGATCAAACGTTGGCCTTTGACCGTGATCAGCTCCGGGTCGCCGGGGCCTGCGCCGATGAAAAAGACGGTCATGGAATCTCCTGAAGCTGCGAAGGGATAGCTGAAGTGAGCAAGGATGCGGATTATCGACGATTAGGCACATCACCCGCCAAGGCAAATGTCGCGCGTCGGTTTTTGCTGCGGTTGATGAGCAAGGTACCGGGGTGTCCGCTGAGGCGTTGCGCCAGGGCCAGGGCGGCACTTTCTGCCACGCCATGGCAACCGGTATGCGCAAAGGCCAGCGCCGATCGATGGCTCAACTGCGCATCGAAGTCCGCCAGTTCGGCCGAACTGAAAAACACCAAGGGCAGAGCGAGCTGCGTGGCCAGCGCCAGCAGTCCCGGTTCAGCGCTTTTCTGATCAATGGAGGCCAAGGCGGTAATCGCTTCGATGAGAAACCCGTGAGCCGCCAAATTCTGCTCCATCAGTTCAAGCAACAGGCTGGCGGGACAGCCGCGCTGGCAGCCAAGCCCCACCACCAGCGTCGTCGACATCGTGCTGTCCTCAGGTACCGACAAAGCGTGGCAGGAGACCATGACTCAGCGCAAAACGTCAATCGCACATCCCGTCAAACGGCGCTGGTGATTGACCTGCCCAAGGTCACTGCGTAGCCTTGCACGCTTGAGGTTCTCCGGCGCAGGTCGGGGCTAAGAAGGGAACGCGGTCAATGCCGCGGCTGCCCCCGCAACTGTAATCGGTCATGTTCATTGCACAGCCACTGCGCCTGACGCGGGAAGGCGCAATGAACGCGTGCAGGACGTCTCGCGAAGAGGCGCTCGACACGCCACCGCAAGCCAGGAGACCTGCCTCAACATCAGAATTCTCACTACAACCGGGCGGGGTGATCCGGTGGCGAGTTGATCCGCGCGCCTGCGCTGCGTGGTTCTCGTCCTGTTTTGCCCGCCGCTTTGCCAAAGGGCACCCAATGAAAACGCTGGCCAAACTTCCTGTCACCATCGTCACCGGCTTCCTCGGTTCGGGCAAAACCACCTTGCTGCGGCATATGCTCGATAACGCTGACGGTCGGCGCATCGCGGTGATCGTCAACGAGTTCGGCGAACTGGGGATTGACGGCGACCTGCTCAAACAATGCAGCATTGGCTGCACCGAAGAAGAAGCCAATGGCCGGGTGTATGAGTTGGCCAACGGCTGCTTGTGCTGCACGGTTCAGGAAGAGTTCTTCCCCGTCATGCGCGAACTGGTCGCACGCCGTGGCGATCTGGACCACATCCTGATCGAGACCTCTGGCCTGGCGTTGCCAAAACCCTTGGTTCAAGCTTTTCAGTGGCCGGAAATTCGCAACGCCTGCACGGTTGACGCGGTAATCACCGTCGTCGATAGCCCGGCAGTACTGGCCGGTACCTTCGCGGCATTCCCGGATCAAGTCGATGCCCAACGAAAGCTGGATCCGAACCTGGACCATGAATCGCCGCTGCACGAGTTGTTCGCCGATCAGCTGTCCAGCGCTGATCTGGTAATCCTCAATAAGGCTGACAAGATGGACGCTGCCGGCCTCGCCGCAGTCCGTGCCGAAGTCTCGGAAGAGCTGCCGCCAGCGGTGAAAGTGATCGAAGCCAGCAATGGTCGCTTGCCGATCAGCGTGTTGTTGGGTTTGGCCGCCGAGTCCGAGTTGCATATCGACGGTCGCCATAGCCATCACGATTCTCATGAAGGCGCAGACCCTGCCGATCATGACCATGACGCATTCGACTCGATCTCAATCACCTTGCCGCAGGCTGACGAAAGCGTGTTACTCGATGCCTTGAACCAATTGGTGGTGCAGCACGGTATTTTGCGGGTCAAAGGCTTTGCCGCGATTCCGGGCAAACCGATGCGTTTGCTGATTCAGGGTGTCGGTACCCGTTTCGACAAACATTTCGACCGCGCGTGGCGTGCCGACGAAGAGCGAGTAACCCATTTGGTGTTGATCGGTCAGAAGCTCGACGCCGGGGTGCTTGAAGCCCAGTTGCGCGCAACGGTTGCTGGCTGACCCATGCATTTACTGAGAACCCAGCCCGGCGGATTCGTCCCCGACGACAGCATCGCCGATTTGGGGCAAACCCCGGCCGAGCTGGTGATTCTCTGTAGCGGCGATTCCCACTTGGCGCTGCTCGCTGAAGCGGCGCAACAGTTACCCGACGACTACCCAAGTCTGCGCCTAGCCAACCCGATGCAAGTGCAGAATCATGCATCGGTGGACCTGTATGTCGACCAAGTGCTGCGACACGCCAAGGTTATTTTGATTTCGCTGCACGGCGGTATCGGTTATTGGCGTTACGGCGTCGAGCGCCTGGTGCAGTTGGCTGAGCGTGGTGTGAAGCTGATTCTGGTGCCCGGCGATGACCGGCCTGACCCGGAGCTTAGCGGCTTAAGCAACGTGACGGCGGAAGAGGGCGAGCGGCTTTGGCATTTTTTGCGCCAGGGCGGCCTGCACAATGCGCTGGAGCTGTATCGGTGCTTGGCCAGTCGCTTTCTGGCGCGTGACTATCCATGGGCTGAACCGGCCACCCTGCCACGTACCGCGATTTATCACCCGCACATAACCAACGCGAACCTGAGCGATTGGCAAGCCCAATGGCAGCCGTCGCAACCGGTGGTAGGGCTGCTGTTTTATCGCTCCCATCTGCAAGCGGCCAACACTGGATTTATCGACGTGTTTTGCGCCCGTTTGCAGGCTCAGGGCCTGAATCCACTGCCCATTGCAGTCGCCAGCTTGAAAGAAGCGGGTTGTCTGGCGGTGGTGGAGGACCTGTTCGATCAGGTCCGGGCTGAGCTGATCCTCAATACCACCGGCTTTGCCCAATCCAGCCCCGAAGCCCCTCATCTGCGACCGTTTCGGCGCAACGTGCCGGTCATTCAAGCTATTTGTGCGCAGGACAACGAGCCCGCTTGGCAGGCCAGTGAACAAGGCTTGGGCGCGCGGGACTTGGCAATGCACATCGCGTTGCCGGAGCTGGACGGGCGGATTATCAGTCGGCCGATCAGTTTCAAGGACTTGGCGTGGCACAGCGAACGCAGCCAGTCGGACGTGGTGTGTTATCGCGCTCAGCCTGAACGCATGGATTTTGTCGCCGAGTTGGCGCAGCGCTGGATTGAGTTGGCACGGCTGCCGAACGAGCAAAAACACATTGCACTGATACTTGCCAATTACCCGACCCGCGATGGTCGCATCGGCAATGGCGTGGGCCTGGACACACCCGCCGCCGCGCTGAATATTTTGCGCGAGATGCAGGCGCAGGGTTACCTGCTGACACCGTTGCCCGAAAGCGGTACGGCCTTGATCCATGCGCTGCTCGGCGGCGTCACCAATGATTTGGAAACCATTGACCAACGTCCTTGCGAGCAGAGCATGGCGCTGGACGATTACTGGGCGGCATTCAGTCAATTGCCATTGGCCAATCAACAGGCGGTGACTGCGCGTTGGGGTGCGCCACAGGCCGATCCGATGTTTCGCGCCGAGCGCATGATGATTGCTGGGCTGCGTTTTGGAATGACCTTCGTTGGTATTCAGCCAGCACGGGGTTACCAGGTCGATGCCAGTGCGGTCTATCACGACCCGGATTTGGTGCCGCCCCACGGCTATCTCGCGTTCTATTTCTGGTTGCGCACAGCCTACGGCGCCCATGCGGTGATCCATGTTGGCAAACACGGCAATCTTGAATGGTTGCCGGGCAAAGGCGTGGGGTTGTCAGAGACCTGCTGGCCGGACGCGGTATTAGGCGCGATGCCGAACATCTATCCGTTCATCGTCAACGATCCGGGCGAGGGGGCTCAAGCCAAGCGCCGTACCCAAGCGGTGATCATCGACCACTTGATGCCGCCGTTGACCCGAGCCGAAACCTATGGCCCGTTGCGTGACCTGGAAGTGCTGGCCGACGAGTTCTACGAAGCGCAATTGCTCGATCCACGCCGGGCACGGGAACTGCAACGCGACATTCTTAAGCTGGTCCGGGAAACCCACATCGACCGCGAGCTGCAACTGGGCGAGCAGCTCGACAGCGACGCCGATGCGGGGGTCTGGCTGCCGCGTCTGGACACCTATTTGTGCGACCTCAAGGAATCGCAGATTCGCGACGGTTTGCACATTTTCGGCGAATCGCCCAGCGGTCGGTTGCGCATCGACACCTTGCTGGCCCTATTACGCATCCCCCGAGGCGACGGCCGTGGCGCTCAATCGAGCTTGCTACGGGCCCTGAGCAAAGCTCTCGATTTAGGTTTCGACCCGTTGAACTGTGAGTTATCCGAGCCTTGGAACGGCCCTCGGCCCGATGCGTTGCTCAGCGTCAGCCAAGACCCTTGGCGAACGGCTGGCGACGTTCGAGAGCGGTTGGAATTGTATGCGGCGCAGCTGATTGAGCAAGTGCTGCACGGGTCACCAATAGACGAGTTATCTGAAAACAATGACTTAAAACTTATTCTTCATTCATTGCGCGAAGTGGTTGCGCCGCGCCTTGATGCCTGTGGCCTGGCTGAAATGCAAGGGTTGCTCGATGCACTGAGCGGTCGATTTGTCCCGGCAGGCCCCAGCGGCGCACCGAGCCGTGGTCGCCTCGACGTACTGCCGACCGGGCGCAATTTTTTCTCAGTAGACGTGCGAAACCTGCCGACCACCACCGCGTGGCGTATTGGTTTCCAGTCGGCCAACCTGCTGCTTGAGCGTCATTTGCAGGACCACGGCGATCACTTGCGTCAGTTGGGTCTGTCGGTGTGGGGCACCGCTACCATGCGCACCGGTGGCGACGACATCGCACAGGCCATGGCCCTGATGGGCGTGCGTCCGGTCTGGGCCACCGGCAGTCAGCGGGTCGATGATTTTGAAATTTTGCCGCTGAGCCTGCTGGATCGTCCTCGGGTCGACGTGACGCTGCGGGTTTCCGGGTTCTTTCGCGATGCGTTTTCCAACCTGATTCGACTGTTTGATGCGGCCGTACAGGCCGTCGCTGCCTTGGATGAACCGGATGAGCTGAACCCGCTGGCGGCCAAGGTCCGCGAAGAACGGCTCAGGTTTGAACGCGAAGGTTTAACCGCTGAGGACGCGTCGCGCCAAGCGGGTTGGCGTATTTTCGGCGCCAAACCGGGTGCCTACGGCGCAGGGGTGCAAGGCGCCATCGACGGGCGTTTGTGGCAAACCCGCGATGACTTGGCCGAGGTTTACCTGAATTGGGGCGGTTACGCGTACGGCGTGGCCGACGAAGGCACGCCCGCCCGGGAGCGTTTCGCCCAACGCCTGGGCCAAGTGCAAGCGGTTCTGCAAAACCAGGACAATCGCGAGCATGACCTGCTCGATTCCAATGACTATTACCAATTCCAGGGCGGCATGCTGGCTGCGGTGGAAAGCCTCAGCGGCCAACCCGCCGCCAGCTACCACGGCGACCACAGTCAGCCGGATTTACCGAAAATTCGAACCCTTAAAGAAGAGCTGAATCGGGTGGTGCGCTCCCGTGCGGCCAACCCGAAGTGGATCGAAGGGGTCAAACGCCACGGTTACAAAGGCGCGTTTGAGATGGCCGCAACCGTGGACTTCTTATTCGCCTTCGACGCCACGACTCAGTTGATCGACGATCATCAATACGCATTGCTGGCTGATGCATATTTGCTTGACCCATCGACCCGGGATTTTATTCAGCAGCACAATCCAGATGCACTGCGGGACATGACCGAACGCATGCTGGAGGCTCAGCAGCGCGGGCTCTGGCAAGCACCCGGCGATTACCGCCAGGCCCTGGAAAACCTGCTGCTGGACATCGAAGAACATTGATCACTTTTGAGAATTGTCCATGAGCGATATCCCGCATTTCCCCCTCGCGGCAGTGGTGGGCGCCGACGAACTCAAGTTGGCCCTGTGCTTAACAGCCATCGACCCGAGAATCGGCGGCGTGCTGATCGAAGGGCCCCGAGGCATGGCCAAATCGACCCTTGCCCGTGGGTTGGCCGATCTGCTGGCCAGCGGGCAATTCGTCACGCTGCCGTTGGGTGCGACCGAGGAGCGGCTGGTCGGGACATTGGACCTGGACGCTGCATTGAGTGAGGGGCGGGCACAGTTTTCACCGGGCGTTCTGGCCAAGGCCGACGGCGGAGTGTTGTACGTCGATGAAGTCAATCTGCTGCCAGATCCCCTGGTTGATTTGTTGCTCGACGTCGCCGCCAGTGGCGTCAACGTTGTGGAGCGCGACGGTATCTCCCACCGTCATTCTGCGCGTTTCGTGTTGATTGGCACCATGAACCCTGCAGAAGGTGAGTTACGCCCACAGCTACTGGACCGCTTTGGCTTGAACGTAGCCCTTAGTGGGCAGACCGCGCCGGCCGAGCGTGGGCAGATTATCCGTCGACGTCTGGATTTCGATAACGACCCCGTGGCCTTTTGCGCTGCGTGGGAGACCCAGCAAGAAGCGCTGAAACAGCGCTGCGAGCAGGCCCGGGCGCTGCTACCGACCATTGCGCTGGACGACAACGCCCTGGCGCAGATCACCGAGCGCTGTTTCGAGGCCGGCGTTGATGGCATGCGGGCGGATCTGGTTTGGTTACGGGCAGCGCGCGCCCATGCGGCGTGGCGAGGGGCATGGGAAATCGTCGACGAGGACATCAACGCAGTGGCGGAATTTGCCCTACGTCACCGGCGCCGTAATCCACCGCCGCCGAACGAGGCCACTGCACCGCCCGTCACGGATCAGTCTCCCAACGAACAACCTGACGACACGCGTGACGGCCAGGGCAATTGGGGAGCATTACCTGCGCAAGCCGTGCCCGTCGGCCAGCGCCGTGAAGTGCCGAGCTGGCCAAAAAAGCCGTAGGCATCCGCCCTCGTTTAGCGCTGGGGGCGGATGCCACCCCCCGCCCCGGCAGCCTGATCGGCGGCAAACGCGGCGCTGCGCGGAACGGCGTCGACGGCGCAGTTCGCTGGGTACCGACCCTGTTACGGGGTCGCCCGCGTACCCGAAAAGACCTGATTCGCATGCCGCGCAGCAGCCAGCCTCAGGAATTGTGGTTGGTCATCGTCGACGCCTCGGCCTCTACTCGACGTCATCACGCGCTGAGTCAGGCCAAAGGGTTATTAAGCCAGTTGTTCGATGACGCCTACCGCCGCCGCGTGCGCCTGGCGCTGTTGACAGCCAGTGGTGACTCACCGCGCTGGCAGCATCAAGGCCTAAAAGCCCCAGCCGGTTTGAAGCCGTGGTTGGACGACTTGGGGGCGGGGGGCGGCACCCCGCTTTTTGCTGCGTTGCAATTGGCTATTCATTGGCTGACCGTGCGGCAACAACAGCGTCCGAACGAGCAACAACGGGTTTTAGTACTGACTGATGGCCGTGTGAAAGATATGCCGGTGATGGCCAAGCTCGAATGCCCCAGTGTGTTGATTGATATTGAATCCGGGCCAATAAGGTTGGGAAGGGCGTTGCAACTGGCGTCGGCGCTAGGGGCGGATTATTGCCACATTGATGCGTTGTCGATAAAGGGCATATTTGCGTGGTAATAAGTGGTGTGTCAGATGGGACGTCTCGCCATAATTTTGTAGGAGCTGCGGAAGGCTGCGATAAGATTTCTCTGCGCCTACCCTTTCTTATCTGCCGAAGTTTCTGTGGGAGTTGGCTTGCCAACGAAAGCGTCAATGCAGGCGACCCAAATTTCAGGTTGGCATCAGCGGCGCGATGACGGGACTCTTCGCAGGCAAGCCTGCTCCCACAGTATCTTCTGCTGCTGTCCTGTGTTTGCTGCGCGACAGCGCGTCGTCGAAGACGTGGCGGACTCTCCTACAGTTCTCGGGCGATCCCTATAAAACCTGTAGGAGCCAACGTGTTAGCGATGCGTTGGACTTGAAGCGCCTCAAACCGGCATCGACCACGGCATCAATCTGTACCCCCCCTGCCTGATCTCAGCCCGCACCTGTTCCAACAGTCGTTCCAACTGCGCAGGGTCGCAATAAACGCTGCTGGGGATTCGTTGTCGGCCAATGCTGTTATTCGTGCGGTCAATGACCGTCAAATTAAGTTCGCCGTTACCGTCTTGCGGGGCCCAGGCGACGCATTGAAAAGGTTCGAATGCATGACCCGCGATCAAAAGTGCTTCGTTAAAGCGCAATGGGGCGTTCATGAGGGTTCCTCTCTGTGTCCTGAATAGTTCATTCACCGTCGATGGGCTTACCGTTCGGCTGGTTCCTTTTACTGATGATCTCAGCGTCGGGTTAAGTCACAACCCCTTGTAAAAAAATTAATAATCCAGTGTTTCATCGGTGAGCGCCTGTGGCTGGGGATCTCCGGGCAGTACGCGATATGAAACAACCGGCTTCCTGTCATTACCGAGTTAATTCATTAGTGGTTTTAGTTAGGAAAAATATAGCTAAACAATATAAGCGCGCGTCAATGTTTTGCTAGTGTTACAGCCGGGCTTGCCAACTTACTGTTTCTAAAAGAGTTATAAAATCTGGCGTCAAGGAATCTCTATGCAAGAATCGGCTCCACTGCGTCGCCTGTTAGTTGTTGATCCCTGCGACGATTGTCATCGATTGATCCCCGCGCTACGCGATGCTGGGTGGGGTGTAGATAGCAGCACCTTGGAGTTGGCGGTTGAACGTTCCTGTGATGTGGGCTTGCTTCGGCTATTGCCTTATCACGTCGAACACCCGGAAGCGGTCAAGGATTTGATCACCCGCAGTCACACCGAATGGATCGCCGTGGTCAGTCCTGAAGACCTCCGGCGCCAGCAGTTCGGTGATTTCGTCTGCGAATGGTTTTTTGATTTTCATACCTTGCCGTTCGATGTTTCCCGCGTTCAGGTCACCCTTGGGCGTGCCTACGGCATGGCACGTTTGCGTGGACAGGGAGCGGTTCAAGTTCGAGAACTCGAACATGAACTGCTGGGGGAAAGCCGGCCGATCCGTGAACTGCGCAAATTACTGAGCAAACTGGCGCCCACCGAATCGCCGGTATTGATTCGTGGCGAAAGTGGCACGGGCAAAGAGTTAGTCGCTCGCACCTTGCACCAGCAGTCCCACCGCAAAGGCAAACCTTTTGTGGCGATCAACTGCGGCGCGATTCCTGAGCACCTTATTCAGTCCGAGCTGTTCGGTCACGAAAAAGGCGCGTTCACAGGGGCCCATCAACGCAAGATCGGCCGCATCGAAGCCGCCAATGGCGGCACGTTGTTTCTCGATGAAATTGGCGACTTACCCTTGGAGTTGCAAGCCAACTTGTTGCGCTTTCTTCAGGAAAAACACATTGAGCGCGTGGGCGGTCGTGAACCTATCTCGGTCGATGTTCGGGTGTTGGCGGCGACCCATGTGGACCTCGAAGCGGCCATTGCGTTAGGCCGGTTTCGCGAAGATTTGTATTACCGGTTAAATGTCCTGCAAGTGGGCACCGCACCGTTGCGTGAGCGCCACGGTGATTTGGCGATGCTGGCCAACCATTTTGCGCACTTTTATAGCCAGGAAACAGGCCGTCGTCCGCGTAACTTTAGTCAGGATGCGCTGGTGGCCATGGGCAAACATGACTGGCCGGGCAACGTTCGTGAACTGGCAAACCGGGTTCGTCGTGGGCTGGTGTTGGCTGAAGGTCGACAAATCGAAGCAGTTGATTTGGGGCTGGTGGGCCAGCATGAAGTGATCAGCACCATGGGCACGCTGGATGACTATAAGTCCCGGGCCGAACGTCAGGCACTGTGTGACGTACTCACACGGCACAGCGATAACCTCAGTGTGGCCGCCAAGGTATTGGGCGTGTCGAGGCCGACTTTTTACCGGTTGCTGCATAAACATCAGATTCGTTGAAGCCTACAGGTCGTAAACAAAAAGCCCGCGATGATCGCGGGCTTTTCATGTAAGCCATCTTTAGAAGTAGTACGGGAATTTAACGCTGAAGGTGAAGTCCGGTGCGTCAGAGGTGAGGCCCACGGAAAGGTTAGGCACGATGGTCAGTTTGTCTGAGACCGCGAGGGTCATGCCGATGTTGAAGTAACCGGCGTTAGCATCGCTGTTGCTGATAGTTTGCCAGCCTGCGCCATCCTGATTGACCTTGCTTTTCATCGCGATCAAATCAGACACCGAGAACGACATGCTCATTTTTTCGTTCAGGGCGAACGCAATGCCTGCGCCTATTTGGAACGTATCGCCCAGCTTGACCTTGCCCGGCACTTTAATGCCTTCGGTAGGGCTGATGTCGCCGAACGAATCTTGCAGGTTGTAGGTGTAAGCAATGCTGCCAAACAGCACGGCAGGGTCAATGGTTTTAACCAGCGACAGGCCCGGCGTCACCGACCATAGGCCGTTGCCAGTCGGCAGGCTTTCGGGTGTCGAGAGGTTGTCGTTTTGGCTGGAGCGTTGCAGTTTGATGCCATACGGGTCTTTGCCCGTGGGCGCCTTGACCCGGAAGGTAAAGATCGCGTCGGGCCTGTTGGCGGTTTCATCGAGGAATTTATACGCCACCCCGAAGTTGATGTCCCCCACGGTCGGATTGCGTTTGACGTCGACTTCGGAGATGGCGGTGGACGAGTTGCCAGCCCCCGCTGAGGAGTAGGTGGTGTCGCGATAGATGACCGGAACGTTGAGGTCGAACTGCCAACGTTGATCAAAGTTATAACGGCCGGTCAAGTCCAAGGTCCAGTTGTCAGCCTTGACTTGATCGACGCCGATGCTGCCGAGGAAGATTGAATCCAGCGCCAGGAAGCCATTGAGGATCAATTGGTGCGTGTCGTAGTGGGTATAGGTAAGGCCGGTCTCCAGGCTGAAAGTGCCGCCGCCGAAAAACCCGCTGGCCTCGTCATACAGGTTGGTCACGCTTTGCGCCGGTGCCGAATCGTCTTTCAGCGATTGCCCATACGAACTGCTGGAGGCTGATGTGCCGGGCGCGCGGGCGTCGCTGCTGGCGGTGGACACGGTGCTGCCGTTGTTGGCCGGTGTGGCCGGTGAACGAACCAGCCGTTTGGGTTGCGGCGTAGCGGGTTGGTCTTCGACCTGGCGAACCCGTTGTTCCAGCACCATTAAGGCTTTTTGCTGAACGTCGTAACGTTGTTTCAGTTCCAGAAGTTCCTGTTTCAGTGTGTCGACATCGGCATCTGTTGCCGCCTGAATAAAGGTCGCTGGCAATAGTGCACTTAAACAAACAACCGCGCGAAACGAGAACGATCGGGACATAGTTTTTAGCCTTCCATGAGTGTCTTTTTTATGAGACAGAGCGTAGTTCAATAACCCAGGGATCGGAGCCCCTTTAATTGCTCAAGGTTATTATTTAATGAACCGGCGGAAGGGAGATCGTTTCGTAGCACAACATTGAGTTGCGTCAAGTTTTGAACCTGATTTCCAGCGCCGATCAGATTGACTGCTTGGCTCACACCACCCGCGGCAATACGTTGCAAAGCATCCCCCTGATTATTAGCGGCCTGGATGGCTAACTGCACGCCACCGTTGACTGACGATACCGACAACGCACCGGCGCCATTCGCTGTGCTGAGGGTTGTTCCGCTGTTTAAGAGTTCGCCCTGATGGGTTGCAATACTGGGCACTTGTCCGTTTTGCTGGACGTTAATATCGACGGTGTTATTGGCGCTGTTGCTGTCACCCGCCGTTCGGGTGCTTTGCGCCACGCCTTGAACAGTGTTCAAACCGGCACCGCCAGTGATAGAACCGCTGCCGATTACCGGCGTAGAACCATCACCTTTTTGATTGATAAGCGAAACGTAGAATTGAGGCTTGATAGTATTTTGTTGGACTTGCAGTGTTGTTTTTGCCCCCAGCACATCGCCCGCGGCGTTTTGCCAGGTGCTGGTCATGGTCATTCCGAAATAAACAATTCGGTCCGGCATGACATAACGCCCGCGCAATTGGGACAGTTCCTGGTCTTTAAGTTCGATGGGTTGAAATAATGACGAGGCGTGCGTGGGTAAACTAGCGGCCAGGCAAGCGGCGGCTAACCACTGGTGCATGTTCATGTGCGGCTCCCGGTGCTGTTTTTATTATTGGTAAATCATCAAGTGTTTTTAAAAGAAATCACTTTTCATAAAGCCAAAATCCAACAACTCAGCATCCCGCACCGGTTTAAAGGTGTCCAACCGACCCTTGGCAGTCACCGGCAGAGGAGGATCCAGTAAGGCGTTATTCTTGTCATACCCTGGGCCAATAACCGCGAAAATGATGCCGTTCCAACCTTTTGCAAAATCCTCGCGGGAATAACGCTTGTGACCCAATACCGGATCGCCGATATAGACCCACTCTTTTTGCGCTTTTTGCATGACTACAAAGTGCTTGTAACCGCGAATATCCATCAGCACTACTACCGGGATGGTCAGGCGATCCAGGCTGTCTGCTGGAATGCGGTAACCGCGCGCGCGCATACCGATGCTTTCTACATAGCGTTTCATGTCGAGCATTGAGAAGCCCTGAGTGCGCACCAGTTTCTGGTCCGCGGTCACGAGCATGCCCTCAATCAGTTGGTTTTCCGTGACATCCAGCCAATAGGCTTGACGCAATACTGTGGCCAGTGCGGCAGCGCCACAGCTGAAATCAGTTTTTTGTTCGACCAAATCGCTAAAACGACGTTCTCGAATGCTTTGAACGTGCTTATACACAAGGTTCGCTCCGGGCAACCCTGGGACCGCCATTTGGCCGGCCTGGGTCAGCCCCGCCAGAAATAACAAGCAGAAAAGGGCGCTGCTGCGCATGGTTTAAGCCTCTGCATTGTGCAGCTGGAAAAAAGGGGGCTCTCCAGGAGAGCCCCCGTTCAGCGTTGCCTTTACATGCAGGCTTTGCAGCCCGCCGCGATGGACAGCGAGTTGCTTTGTTGGTTGCCGATGCCAGCCGCCACGTTGGCGCCGACGTTGCCCGACACGTTGTTCAACGAATTGCTCAACGATGCGCTGTTGGTCACAGGGTTGGCCCAACCACTTGGGGTCAATACCTGATAAGTCGCCACGCCGCTCAGCTCAACAGTGCCGCTTTCGGTGAAGGCCAGTTTGTCTTTGGTGCTGCGTTCGCCACCCCAGCCACCGTGCTCATTATTAGCCACGGTGCCTTCGCCTTTGCCCTTGTAGGTACCGGTGACGTCAACGGTGTCTTTCAGGGTGACTTTGTCAAAGGTCTGAGTTGCGTAGTTGCCCACGGAAGTGGCGCTGGAGGTCTGGTTAGCCGACGCCGATGCCGACGCAACACGACCGCCAGATACCGCGATGGCCAGGTTGTTTTTCTGTTGGTTGTAGTCGCCAGAAGTGACGTTCACTCCCACGTTACCCGAGCTGCTATTGGCCGAGTTGCTGAGCGACGCGTTGCTGTGAGTGGAGTAGTTGCCCACTGCGTTACCGGTGTTGGTCTGGGTCGCGCTGGTCGCCGAAATAGCGCTGCCGAAAATGAAGCTTTCGTCAGCGGTTGCGATGGCCGCAGCGTTGTCCTGTTGGTTCGCGTCGCCGCCCGCGACGTTGATCCCCAAGTTGCCATTGGCGTTAGAGGCCGAACCTTCGACGGTCGCATTGTTTTGCGTGCCTTGGTTAAGGACAGTGTTGTCATGGCTGCTCTGTGAATCCATCACGGTGGCTGCGGAACCGGCATTAACGAGCAGGCTCAGCAGAGGGCTTGGATCGTTATCATTTCCACGATGGTCGTTGCTGCCGTGTTCAGCCGCTTGAGCGGCTACTGCGAGGACTGCTGCCAGTGCAAAAACCAAAGGCTTAATTGCCATTGTAGGTTTCATGGTGTTTCTCCATTTTTATTAGATAGCTAAGTGTTGGGACCTTTGCTGCGGTTTACCGCTGGGTCAGTTCGAGACCCGGACGCTCAGGGCGTTGATCGATTGATTTCCCACCCCGGCGCTCTGGTTCAATTGAACGACCCCCCGACTACCGGTGAAGGCCTGATCGCTGGTAGCGACCTGGCGATTGCCGGGGGAATGTTCAGATGAACCGGAGCCTTGCAACAGCGCCACGTTTTGCTGTGACAGGGCGCTGTCGTCGATGCTTTGCGGCTGAACACTGATGCTCAGGCGCACGGCGTTGATTTGTTGGTTGTTGGCGCCGGAGGACTGGTTGACCCCCAGAATCCCGTCGCCATTGCTGAAAGCGTTGCTTTCGATAACGGATCGCGCATCCCGTGCAGGGTCGGCGCGGGTGCTGATTTGCTGACGGTATTGGCCGGTGGATTGCGCCTGCGTGCCAATAGCGATGGCGCGGCCGTTTACTTGTTGCTGTTGATCGCCGGCCGCTTGGTTGACCGAAACATTGCCTTGATAGCCTTGCCCGGTATTGCTGATGGCGGATTGGTCAACCACCGGACTGTTTGAGTCGGCAAGCGCCGCACAGGAGCAGAGCCATGCGCTAATCAGCAAAAAGCGGCTCATTTCATGTCTCCTGTCATCATTCGCAGCGGCGCCAAACCTTGTTGTACGGCGCTGGTCACTTGTCCGCCGATGCCGCCAGTGGATCCGCCCGAATGGCCTGCGTTAAGTCCGGGCAATCCACGGCCAAGCGCATCCGTACCGCGCAAACTTCCGCCGGGCATCATCAAGTGGGTAATAGTTGCGCCGCTGCTGACACTGGCAAAGTCGCCGTCAGATAATTCAGAACTGCCCACGGCCCCGAGAATTTGACTCGACGGGTTGGCACTGACAGTGGTGGGATTTGGATCAGGACGCATCACGGGACGGGTTGCAACGTGGGGCTGAACGGTGCGTTCAAGAACAATCTCACCGTTACCCGCAAAAGCAGAAAGATGCATGAATGTGCTACTGACGCAGCCCATCATTAGTAGGCTAAATACGCCTTTTTCGAAACGCCCCATGACCTTCTTCCTTGTGAGATGCGCTGGCCCTAATCAGCGATGCAAGGAGAGAGAGCAGGAGCTGTGCCGCTTTTGTTTAGTTGATGAAAATCAACGGATTAAGACGAGGTGTTGTGAAATTGAATTGCGCCTGTAACGGTGCTGATACAGATTCAAACGGATAGAAGGGGCGTTTACGCGCATCAGACCGACGGCAACACCTCAATGCGAGTGTTTCATTGGCTTAACACATAAAGGCATTTTGATAGCGGAGCTGTCTGGGACAGGCGGTTGTGTGATTTATGTGTATCAGCAGCGGACACTTCACTCGAAGTTTTGCGCTTTTTGAAGACTTTATACGCGGTCCAGGAGTTGGCTGATCGCAATAAAGGCCTGTCGTTCGCGGGACGTCCAATCACCCCCTATGACCTGGTACGGCTGAGCGTGTTTTTTGAGCCACTGCTGACTGGCGTCAAAAAACCTTTGGCGATCATTTAAATCCGGCTGGCAGCGCTGGCCATCGCTGACCCATTCAGACCCCTCAGCCGCCAGCAACAGGTGTAAATCGTAGCGGCGAAGCAATAGTTGTGGCTCAAGCCAAGCGGGGCAATCGCCAAACAGCGTCTGGCTCCACAGCATGTTGTTTAACAAGTGGGTATCGAGGATCAACAATGTCGACTCTGTGGCCCGCGCGGCGTCTTCCCACGCCAATTGACCTTGGGCGATGGCGCTTATGTCGGCATAGCAGGTTTCACGCTGGGTTTCTTCAATGAAGTGGCGCACGTATTCGCCCACCACCTGACCGCCAAAGCGTGCCTGAATACGGGCCGCCAGCGAACTCTTGCCACTGGATTCTGGTCCTGACAATACGAGCACCTTCATCGGGCAAGCGCCGGATCGTTGCGCCACTCACGCCAGCCTTGAACCGCAATCAAAGTAAACAACGCGTACAGGGCCGCAGTGAGGTAGAGGTCTTTGTAGACAAAAAGGCTGACAAAAATCACATCCAGCACAATCCATAACGGCCAACATTGCACGCGCTTTTGCGCCATCCACACTTGCGCGACCAAGCTGAAACCGGTCAGCGTTGCATCCAGCCAAGGTTGAGCCGCGTCGGTGAAATACGCCATCGCAGCGCCCAATACCACGCTGACCAACCCGCCAATCACCAGGCTCATCAGCAGTGAACTCGTTGCCAGATAACTGACTGACCGCCCTGGGTGGGCTGAGTCACGACGTGTCCATTGCCACCAGCCGTACACTTGCAATACGGCATACACCACTTGCAACAGCATGTCCGAATACAGCTTCACTTCGAAAAACACCCACGTATACAGCAGCACCATGACCAAGCCGATGGGCCAGCACCAGCGATTCTGTTTCACCGTCAACCACACAGCAGTGACGCCTAGTGCGGCAGCGAACAGTTCAAGCCCGGACATGACAACTCCTTGGGACAGCGGGGATAAAGGCGCGGGGGATTGTAAGCGGGTTGGGGAATGGTGGGGAAGGAGAGGGTGTGAGCGCCCGCGCCCGGCGAGGTACGGGCGCTGCGTTAGGGGGAAGGCTAGTCCCGATAGGGGACTAGCGCAGGCCTAAACCCGGAACTGTCCCAACAACGTTTTCAAACGATCACTCAGCGTGCGCAATTGAACGCTGGCGGTGCTGGAGCGTTCTGCGGCATAGGCTGCGTCTTGCGACAAGCTTGCGGCTTGAGTGACGTTCTGGTTGATGTCTTCGACCACATGCGCCTGTTCCAACGTGGCGCTGGCAATCGAGGCATTCAAGCCATTGAGGTTACGCAACGCCTGGGTAATAGACGCCAGGCTCGCACCGGCCTGGTTGGCTTGGTCGATGGTCAACTGCGACGCATGGCTGCTGTCGCCGATCACTTTGACCGCCGCGTTGGAATGACCCTGCAAGCGTTCAATCATCGTCTGGATTTCAGCCGTTGATTTTTGTGTACGTTGTGCCAATAAGCGAACTTCATCCGCCACCACCGCAAAGCCGCGACCTTGTTCGCCGGCCCGCGCCGCTTCAATGGCTGCGTTTAGCGCCAGCAAGTTGGTCTGGTCAGCGATGGAACGGATGACCTCCAACACACTGCCAATCTGTGTGCTTTCAGCTGCCAGGGTTTGGATGACGGCCACGGCCTGGGTAATCGTATTGGACAAAAGATCGATCTGGCGCAAGCTGCTGTCGATGTTGACCTGGCCCTGTTTGGCTTGGTTTTCCGCGTCGCGCATTTCGCTGGCGGCCTGTTCGGCGTTTTTCGCTACGTCCTGAACGCCGTAGGTCACTTCGTTGATGGCGGTCGCCACAAGTTCCATCTGCTGCGATTGTTGCTGGCTATGGACTTGCGCCTGGCTGGCGCTGCTGCCCAGCTCGGTCGAGGCCAGACCCAGCGCCGACGAGGCATCCATCAACTGCTCAACCACGAGCTTCATTTTGGTAGTGAACGCATTGAAGTGGGTCGCGAGTTGCGTCACCTCGTCGCGTCCATGGGTGTCCAGGTTGCGGGTAAGGTCGCTTTCGCCGCTGGAAATATTCGCCATGGCGTCCACTGCGTCTTGTAACGGTCGGACGATGCTTCTGGAGATCAACACCACCAGCAACGCCATCAACACCGCAATGCTGAATCCGGCAATCGATGCTTTCCACACTTGCGCATAGAACTCGGCCTGCAAGTCATCAATGTACACACCTGAACCGACTACCCAACCCCACGGCTCGAATAGTTGAACGAAAGAAGTTTTTTCGACTGCGGTGCTTGAGCCTAGTTTTGGCCAGCGGTAATTCAGCGGACCTGCGCCTTTGCTTTTCGCGATGGCGACCATTTCATTGAAGATAAACACACCATCGGCGTCTTTGATCGCCGACAGGTCCTGGCCTTCGAGCTTTTGGTTGGCCGCGTGCATGATCATCACCGGACGCAAATCGTTGATCCAAAAGTACTCGCTCTGGTTATAGCGCAGCCCCCGCACGACGGCCTGTGCCTGTTGCTGCGCTTGATCGCGACTGAGCTTGCCTGCCGTTTCTTGATCGTGGAAATACGTAAGAATGCCGCTGACGGTTTCTACAAGATGATGAGTTTTTTCGGACTTTCCGGCATACAGGTCAGTGTGGATTTGCTTGAGCATCAACACGCCGAGCATAAATAGCATAAATACCGAGACCACTAAAATCAGCCAGAGACGGCGGCTGATCGACATACTGCGCAAGCTATTCATGAGGTTCCACTCCATAACGATTTGTTCTTGTTTTGCTGTCATGCAACCGCATCAGAGCATGCACTACATTGTTCACTGTACAGCGTCAATAACCTGTGTCTGACAGGATTTCGGCGCGGTAGGCCTAAACATGAGGGACTCACACCTTTTTCACGTATTAATGGTCACACTCTTAGTCCGATAGATATCGGACGTCGCGTACTCACTTCAATAGACATACTAAATAGGGCATGCCGAGCGCACTGCCCCATGGGGGAATGATGGATCTTTGGACCGCCGCACAAGCGACGATACTTGGGGTTGTTGAAGGGCTGACGGAGTTTCTGCCGATATCCAGTACGGGGCATCAGATCATCGTCGCCGACTTGATCGGCTTCGGTGGTGAACGGGCAATGGCGTTTAACATCATCATCCAGCTCGGGGCAATTCTGGCGGTGGTGTGGGAGTTTCGGCGCAAGATTCTCGATGTTGTCACTGGGCTGCCCAAGCAACGCGAAGCCCAGCGTTTTACCGTGAACCTGATTATTGCGGTGTTGCCCGCAGTCGTCTTGGGCATTATGTTTGCCGACTTGATTCACCAATACCTGTTCAACCCGATTACGGTCGCTACGGCGTTGGTTATCGGCGGCGTGGTCATGTTGTGGGCCGAGCGTCGCCAGCACGTGGTACATGCCGAGACCGTGGATGAAATGACCTGGGTCGACGCCTTGAAGGTGGGTTGCGCGCAATGCCTGGCGATGATTCCGGGCACGTCGCGCTCTGGTGCAACGATTATCAGCGGTTTGTTGTTCGGTCTTTCACGCAAGACCGCTACCGAGTTTTCGTTTTTCCTGGCCATGCCAACGATGGTAGGCGCCGCTATTTATTCGGGCTTTAAATATCGTCATCTGTTCCAGCCGGATGATTTTCCGGTGATTGCGGTTGGCTTTGTGGTGTCGTTTATTTTTGCCATGATCGCGGTCCGTGCGTTGTTGAAATACATCGCCAGTCACAGCTATGCGGCCTTTGCCTGGTACCGGATTGTCTTCGGCCTGTTGATCCTCGCCACCTGGAAGTTTGGCTGGATCGATTGGTCGTCGGTCTCGGCGTAAGGGACCATAAACATGGACCAGCGCGCTCAATCCCGCTCAGTGAAACGGCCGACACAGTATTTGCGAGTCAAGCTGTTTATCTTACTGGGATTGAGTGCGCTGCCGGTTTTCGGGGCGCTGTCGATGCTTATCGGCCGCGTCTCAGCGATCCCTGCGTGTCTTTATGGCGTGATGAGCGTGCTGACCTTCTTTCTCTACTGGCGAGACAAATCCCAGGCGCGGAATGAAGGATGGCGTACACCAGAAAAAGTCTTGCACGTTGTTGAGCTGCTGGGTGGTTGGCCGGGCGGTTTAGTTGCGCAGCAAATCTTGCGGCATAAAACCCGCAAAGTGTCTTATCAGGTGGTTTTTTGGCTCATCGTTGTAGCGCATGAGCTGTTCTGGCTTGATCGTCTGTTACTGGGCGGGCGTTTCCTGGCCAGACACCTTTACTGATCGAGCTTCAACCCAATCTGACGAATCTTCGGTAGCTTGCTGACCACTAACTGGTGAGAACGGGTCAGCAGTTCGCGCAGTTCATTGTCGCTGAGGGGGTAGGGTGGGGCGATGCTGACCCAATAAGCGCGGGCTAGATAAGGTGCCGGGCGAATGCCAGGGCGGTCGACATAACCAAGAAACAGCTCGGGCCCGATTTTGAACGATAAGCCCATGCCTGCGAGATCAAGCACCGCAAACATCTTGTTCTGCACCACGGAAAATACCCGGGTGCCCCCCCATTTATAATCTTCCCGAGCGCCCGGAAGGGTCATGCAAAACTGTGCAACCTGTTCTGAGGTCATCATGGTTATCCTTGATAATCAGCGTTGGAAACAGCCTTGCTCACCTGCATTATGGGCAAAGGCTGCGCTGATGTGATCGATCCACGCCCTTACCGCCGGCAGCGTACCGCGCCGTTGGGTATAAGCCGCCTGCAAATGCCCGCTGGGCAATGACCAGTCGGGCAGCAATTGAATCAGACGTCCATCGGCCAGTTCTTCGCGACAGTTCATCATTGGGAGCATGCTAAAACCCAGCCCTCTTAAGGCGGCGGTCTTTCGGATAGGGAAGTCATCGATGGCCAGCCGCGCGTCCATGGACATATCGCAACGCGTGCCGCTGGTGTGCACCAACTGATAATGAACCTTGCGATCCGCCTCAATGGCGCCCAGTACCGGGAGGCTGGATAAGTCTTGTGGCGTGCTGATGATTCGGTTGACCAGCAATGCAGGCGCCGCGACCAGTACGGCCGTTGTCGGAGCCAGGTTCCGGACAATCAGGCTTGGGTCTTCATCACCGATATCACGCACTCGTAACGCCACGTCGATGCCTTCGTTAACCAGATCAACTCGGCGGTTGACCAGCAGCATTTCCAGCTGAACTTGAGGGAAGCTGGCGACAAAATCACTGACCACGTTGGACAGTTCCCAGTGGACCAACCCCACCGGGCATGAAACCCTGAGCCGACCCCTGGGTTCGGCAGACAGCGAAGCCACCGCTTCATCGGCCATGTCTGCTTCGAGCAGCATCGCCTGGCAATGCTGAAGATAGCGTTCGCCCACGGCTGTTAGCGCCAATTTGCGCGTAGTGCGTTGCAGCAAGCTGGCATTGAGGCGAGTTTCCAGCTCCGCGATTCGCCGTGACAGGCGTGACTTGGGAATCCCCAAGACCCGCCCAGCCGCAGCGAAACCACCGGCTTCCACCACCTTCGCAAAGTAATACAGATCGTTAAGATCCTGCATCGGAAAACCTGACTGTTCTATGAGTGGGACGAACTATCGCATTTCTGCTGACTAATCAGCTATTACTTTGCACTGTAGGATGATCCGCACTTGGTCGCCCAGCGGCGATTCCTACTTGGAGAGCTTCATGAAACTTTTGCACCTCGATTCAAGCATTCTTGGCGACCACTCTGCTTCCCGCCAGCTCAGCCGTAGCGTCGTTCAGGCATGGAAAGCGGCTGAAACTGACGGCCAAGTGACCTACCGTGACCTGGCTCAAGACCCGCTGGGCCATTTCTCTGCCGCCACGCTGGCCGCAGGCGGCACACCGAGTGAAGCCCGCAACGCCGCTCAACTGGCTGAAGTCGATAACAACGAAGCGATTCTGCAAGAATTCCTGGCGGCAGACGTCGTGGTGATCGGTGCGCCGATGTACAACTTCAGCTTGCCGACCCAGCTGAAAGCCTGGATCGACCGCATCTCGGTTGCCGGCCGTACCTTTGCCTACGACGAGAACGGTCCAAAGGGCCTGTGCGCTGGCAAAAAAATCATCATCGTTTCAACGTCGGGCGGCCTGCATGTTGGCCAGCCGTCGAGCGTTGGTCACGAAGACTATCTAAGGCTGCTGTTTGCTTTCATCGGCATTACGGATATTCAATTCGTCTTCGCTCACGGTTTGGCCTACGGTGAAGAACCCCGTGCCAACGCTATGACCGCCGCAGAAAAACAGATCAACGAAACTCTGTTTGCCGTTGCGTAATAGCGTCATCGCTTAATAACACTGCTGCCAAAAAACTCCACAGTCCGCGCTGTCAAGCGAGGAGCCTGTGGAGTTTTTGCGTTTAGCGCCATTTGTCGGCTGATTTGCGACCGATCATCAATCTTGACGGAGAACTGACAGGTAACTCGTTGTCATTAGCAGTAAGATCGCCCTATCAGCGCTGATGTGAAAATTATGTCGGCAACTTTAAAACTTAATTTCAAGCGTTTGGCCCGGCTTATGCATTATTTGTCTGGCAGCTACTCTTAACTTAGTCAGCGCGAACAGCGTTAAACGGTGCGGAGCGCGGAAACTCGCAGCGGACTGCACACGTGGATGATATGGATCAACAAAGGTGGGGCCTGGCGATGGTGCGTCTTTGTGCGGTGTTAGTGATTTGCCTCTTTACAAGCCTGATTTCGGTGCAAGCCGAAGCAGCTGAATATTTGAGCGCGGGCTTTCATCGGCTGACGTTCCTTGATCCCTTGGATCTCCAGCCGATGCAGGCAATTGCCTTCTATCCTTCCACCGCCGAAAAGAAGACCCACCGGGTCGACGGGTACTTGGTAGAAGCGACTGAAGACGCTGATATCGCCATGGGTCGATTCCCGATGCTGATGCTGTCCCACGGTAATACCGGGACGCCTCTGGCCCTGCATGACCTGGCCACGTCTTTGGCCCGAAAAGGGTTCGTTGTGGTCGCCGTGATTCATCCTGGCGACAACTACCTTGACCACAGCCGTCTGGGCAGCCTGAGTAATCTTTACGGGCGGCCATTGCAGATTTCCGAAGCAATCACCGCCGCGCTGGCCGATCCAATGTTGTCCACGTATGTCGATGCTCAGCGAGTGGGCGTGATCGGTTATTCAGCCGGTGGCGAAACCGCGTTAATCCTCGCCGGGGCTCAACCTGATTTGCAGCGTCTGCGTAAATATTGTGCGGAGCGTCCGCAGGACAAAGATGCGTGCAAGACTCAAGGTGAATTGATTGTTGACCGGGATGATCTGCGCCCGGAGGCAGACCCACGGGTCGGAGCATTGATGCTGATGGCACCCCTGAGCTTAATGTTCGGCCGCCACGCGCTGGCCGAGGTGCATGTGCCGGTGTTGATGTACAGCGGCGACGGCGATCAATTGCTCGCACTGGACAAAAATGCTCAGGCATTGGCGCGCCAATTGCCCCAGGCGCCTGAATTCAAGCTGTTGCCGGGCGCTGGGCATTTTGTCTTCCTCGCACCGTGCACGGATGAGCAGCAAGCGACCCAAGCGATTTTGTGTACCGATGCTGAAGGCGTAGACCGGTTGGACATTCATCGCAACTTGACGGCCGACGCCGTACGGTTCTTTGGTGAAACCATAGGGCAGCCGAGTCAGGAAGGTATGCAGACGGCGCATCAGGAACAGGAATAATCAAGGTCCTTCAAGCTGATCGCAGCCTTCGGCAGCTCCTACAGAAATCTGCGCATCGCTAAGCTGTGGGACCGAATTCATTCGGGAAGGCAGCAACGCGGTATTGCGACAGACGAGGCGCCTGCTTGCCGAATAAATTCGGCCCTACGGTGATCGGGTAGGTGCATCACGCGCTAATCAGCGATCTCAGGTAATCCCCAAAACCACCCACGGCACGACTATCAAGTCGGGTGCTGGTGGTTACTTGCGGCCCGCAACTCCAGGCGATCCGCGCGCCGCATAACTCCAGGTGCTGAACAAGGGTCACGTCTTCATGGCAGGCCAGCGGCGGAAAGCCCCCGGCACGGAGGTAGGCTGTCGCGCTGATGCCCAGGTTGGCGCCGTGGATATGGCGATGCCCGTCGCGATTTTGATAGCCTTGCTGGTAGCGAATTTGCGCTTCGAGCGCAATCTCTGCGTGCCAGTGACCGGGCGTCACCGTGCCGCACACCGCGTCGGCTCCGAGCGCTAATTGTTGCACCAGCCAGTCCTCGGCAACGGTGCTGTCGGCATCGGTGCAGGCGATCCAGCGCGCGCCTTGTTCAAGCAACATCCGGGCGCCTGCAGCACGGGCCAAACCGACGTTGCGCACGGTCAATGCCAAGGTTGAAACCCCAAAACTCTCAGCGATAGTCGCCGAACCGTCGGTGCAGCTGTCCAGCACCGCCAGCACCAGCACGGCTTCGCCATTGAGCGCCGCGTGCTGACTGGCCGACTGCACGGTTTGCAGGCACAGGCTCAAGAGTTGTTCTTCGTTATGGACGGGGATCAGGACTCCGATCATCGCAAACCTTCCTTTTCAGCCACTGATATCGGATCGCGGCTCCAAACGTCCAGCAGAAAATCCTTTTCCTGATGGGCAAATAGCCGATGCATTGGCAGCCGCTCTTGCAGCCGCTGATGGACTTGCTGCGCAGTTTGCGGGCAGCCCTCGATGGGCAAGCACCAATGGCAGGCGAGCAGTTGGCCGTCGGGAGCCAGCGAGGTAAGGGCGCGGTCGATCCATTGGTCCAGGTCAAGGGGGTCAAGGTAGTAACCCAACTCACTGAACACAATCAAATCAAAGGTTTCCTCGGGCCAATCGTAGGGCAACCGGGCGTGAAGCACTTGAGCATGCTCAACCCCCTGTAACCGCTGCTTGGCGAGACCCACGGCAGTTAACGACGTGTCGCAAATCAGCAAATGATCACAGCGAGTTGCCAGTGCGGCACTGAGTTCACCGTTGGCGCAGCCAGGTTCGAAAATGGCTGAGTAGTGTTCACGCGGCAAGGCGGCCAGGGTGAGGGCGCGTTTACGGCGCTCGTACCAGCGCTGTTTGAATGCCCAGGGGTCATCGTTGCCATCAAACAGTTGCTCGAAATAACTGTCGGCGACGCTCACAGGAACACCACTTCAAACGGTTGCAGCAATCGCTCTAGCACATTGGCGGTCAGCACCGGCGGCAGGCCAATGTCGGGGTCGCCTTGTAACTGGCTGGCAAAGGCGTGGGCCGCATGACGTTTTCGGGCGATGGTCATCGGGTCCAGCAGGATTTTTCGTGCACGGGGCCAAGGAATGAGCTCATCTTCAGGCTGTGCCCAATGCCAGGCCCATATCGGTACCTGATGACACGGGGCACCGACATTTTCGGCAGCCCGCAGGGTCGCGCGTCCGGTGGCATCGTGATCACTGTGGCCGTCGTGATCCCACGTGACAAAGACAACATCGGTCGGGCGCAGGTAACGTTCGATGAACCTGCTAAGGGCGTGTTCGTCTCGTGCAATGGCGCTGTCCCTGAAACCGCCACGAATCCATTGCAGGCGGTGCAATGGCAGGTCGAGGCGCCGCAGCGCTTCGGCGGATTCCTGAGGCCGTATGACCGCCAGACGCTCCATCGGCCAAGTGTGTGAACCAGGGTGGCTGGCGCTGCCATCGGTCACCGAAATAAGCTGCATAGCACGGCCCAATTGCGCCAGCTGTTGCATCAGACCGCCGAAGCCCAAGACCTCATCATCCGGGTGGGGGGCGACAATCACCGCTCTGGAACCCACCGGAACCAGGAGTTCGGCACTCATTACCGGAAGTCGCGCCAGGCTTTTCGAGTGATTCCACGTCTGCAACGACGTGCCCTCGCCAACAATTAAATTTACGCTCACAGACCCCACATCCTTGTCGGCTGACGGCCAACGTCTGACTCACTGTCCAGTGAGTGGTTGGTGAATGAATCACTGGTGAGTTGCCCAAGCGCAGCGAGGTCGCGTTCGGCATGGCTTTGGCGCAGGAACACCGGTAGATCGGCGCTCAAGCGCGCAAAGTGCGATTCCTTGCAATAGGGGCCGGCGCCCAACGCCCGGCCAACGTGGAGAATCACCAATTCGGCAGTGGCTTCGACCACCGCCCGACTGCGCCGCGCCACGTGTTCGGCATTGGCGGTTGGTTGATCGTCAAGGTATTGAGCGCTGTCGCGCAACACGCTCGCCGCGCTGTGCAATGCGCTATCGACCGCCCCCAGATGCGCCAAAGAATGAGGTTCTGCGTGTTTATTGGCCTGTACCAACAAGCGGCTCGCCAGCGCATTGGCCGCCCCGTACCAGCAGGCTGCAATGCCTATTGCGCCGTGCCAAAATCCTGATCGCGTCAGGTACTGTCCTGAAGAACCTATTCGATAGCCCTGCGCTCGTTCGAATTGCACTTCCACGCTGCCAGTGGCGCCCATGCCCACGGCACGCCATCCCTCGGTTGTAATCCTGACGCCGGGTTGATTGAGGGCGACAGCCACGAGCTGCTGCCGATTCTGCTCATCCCACGCGGTTATTAATGCATGGCTGAGTACGGCTGCGCCGGAACACCACGCCTTGCGGCCGTCCAGCCGCACGGGTTGTCCGTCAGTGTGATCACCGGCGTCGCCGTCGGCCGTGATGGAAACCTTGGCCTGGGGCGGTTCGGCTGCCCACATGCCCCAGGTACTGCTGGCTGAAGGCGGCGGGGCACCCAACTCGGTCATGATCGCTAAGGCGTCGGTGTGCCCTTCATACAGCTTGCACAGGCCCAGGTCATGACCCGCCACACAGGCCAAGCCCCGCCAGCGCTCAAGGGTTTGCCCGCCGGCGGGCAGCGGAAGATGATCGAGTCCTTCATGCACGAGCGCCTGCAAGCACTCGCCGAGCGCTTTCGCATCGGCATAACCGTGCTTGCGCCAGCCGAGGAACTCGCCGAGCGCTTGGTTCATGCTTGTTCTTCGTGATGGAGTTCAAACAGCAACAAGGACCGCGGTGTAACGGCGTACTGCGTTCCGAAAGGAAGTTGATCGTCGCCACGCGTGTCGGGCTGGTTGGTATCGACCAGCAAGGTCCAATAAACGCCTTCGGGCACTTCGGGCAAGGTGAAGTTGACCTCCTCGTGGTGTGAATTGACCACCAGCATTAACGTGGCATCGGCACCGGGGCGGCGGATACCGGTCACTTGCGCGCGGCCGTCCATGAGCATCCCGAGGCAACGGCCATTGCCGTCTTCCCACTGCTCGATGGTCATTTCGCTGCCAGTCGGGGCGAGCCAGGTCACGTCCTTGACGCCGATTTCTTCGTTGTACTCACCTACCAGGAAACGTCCACGACGCAGAATCGGGTAACTGTGGCGCAACTTGATCAGGCGTCGAACAAACTTGAGCAACGATTTGCCGTCTTCATCCAGGTCCCAATTGACCCAGCCGATCTCGCTGTCTTGGCAGTAGGCGTTGTTGTTACCGTGTTGAGTGCGGGCAAATTCATCCCCGGCCACAACCATTGGTGTGCCTTGGGAGAACAGCAGGGTGGCGAAGAAGTTACGCATTTGCCGCAGACGCAGGGCGTTGATTTCAGGGTCATCGGTCGGCCCTTCAACGCCGTGGTTCCAGGACAGGTTGTTGTTGCTGCCGTCCTGATTGTTTTCATCGTTGTCTTCGTTGTGCTTGTCGTTGTAGGACACAAGGTCGTGCAACGTGAAGCCATCATGGGCGGTGATGAAGTTGACCGAGGCAAAGGTGCTGCGCCCGCGCTGATTGAACATCTGCCCGGACGCCGTCATCCGAGCTGCAAAGTCGGACAGTTGGGCTTCGTCGCCTTTCCAGAAGGCGCGCACTGTGTCGCGAAACTTGTCGTTCCATTCCATCCAGCCCGGTGGGAAGCCGCCGACTTGATAACCGCCGGGGCCACAGTCCCAAGGTTCGGCAATCATTTTCACTTGGCGCAGCACGGGGTCCTGGCGGCAGGCCACCAAGAAGCTGTGGCGCTCGTCAAAACCATCGTGGTAACGGCCAAGAATGGTGGCGAGGTCAAAGCGGAAGCCATCGACATGCATCTCAGTGGCCCAATAGCGCAGGGAATCGGTGACCATTTGCAACACGCACGGGTGGCTGAGATCCAGGGTGTTACCGGTCCCGGAATCGTTGATGTAGAAGCGCTTGTCGTCGGGCATCAGGCGATAGTATGAGGCGTTATCGATACCGCGCATGGACAGGGTCGGGCCTAGCTCGTTGCCTTCGGCGGTGTGGTTGTAAACCACGTCCAGAATGACTTCGAGGCCGGCATCGTGCAGGTGGGCAATCATTTCCTTGAACTCGGCAATCTTGCCGTGAGCCAAGTAGCGCGGGTCTGGGGCAAAAAAGGCGATGCTGTTGTACCCCCAGTAATTGGTCATGCCTTTTTGCAACAAATGCTGGTCGTTGACGAACGCATGGATCGGCAGCAACTCGACGGAGGTTACCCCGAGTTTGCGGATGTGCTCGATAACCTCGTCGTTTCTCAGCCCGGAGAATGTACCGCGCAAGTCTTCAGGGACGGCCGGATGGCGCATGGTGAAACCGCGGACGTGGGTTTCATAAATGATGGTTTTATCCCACGGCACGTTGACCCGCTGGTCGCGGCCCCAGGTATAAGCAGGGTCGATGACCTTGCTTTTGGGTACAAAGGGCGCGCTGTCACGCTCGTCGAAGCTCAGGTCACCGTCTTCGTGACCGATGGTGTAACCGAATAAGGCTTCAGACCATTTCAGTTGGCCGACCAGCTGTTTTGCGTAGGGGTCGATCAACAGTTTGTTGTGATTGAAACGATGGCCGTTCTGCGGGTCGTAAGGACCATAAACGCGATAGCCGTAGATCAACCCTGGATGGGCGTCGGGCAGGTAACCATGAAAAATTTCATCGGTGTATTCCGGCAGCTCGATACGCTCAAGTTCCACTTCACCGCTGGAGTCGAACAGGCACAGCTCCACTTTGGTGGCATTGGCCGAGAACAGCGCGAAGTTGACCCCGAGGCCATCCCAATTAGCGCCCAGTGGGAAGGGCAGCCCTTCACGGATTCGTGAGGTTACTTGTTCAGTACTGTCTTTGGGTGACGGCTGTTGTTTAGCGTCTTGATCTTTTGCTGCCTTGGCGTGTGACGTACTCATAAACATTCCCTGCGGTTTGATGCTTTCTGAAACGCGGCCGAATTCGTCACCGCCGGGCGTCAGAAGCCCTAATGTGGGTGGTTAGTTCAATTGGAACTACCGCAGGTTAATCGGCGGTTAAACCGATGCCTGCGGTCATACGCTTCGCGCCGGTAATCGGTCAGGTCGCGGACGGTTTACGCGGTGCACTGGGTTTCTTCGCCGTTGAGGCTACCGGTGCGGCCACCGGAGTAGATGCCGGAGCCGCCGTTGTTTTGGGCGCTGGCTTGGAAGCCGCTTTTGCGACGGGCTTGGCTGCGGGCTTAGGGGCCATAGGCTTAGCATCACCGGCACCGTCAACCTTGGGCAATTTGGGCTTGGCAGTCTTGCGCACATCCTTTTTGTCTGGCGCCAGAGCTTCCGCTTCGGCCAGTTTGCGGGCCATTTCCCAATGGCGCTCTTCCTGGCCGTCAGGTTGCCCTTCAGACTCCCAGATTTGGTACGCAAATTCCCGAACACGTTTCTCGTCGGCACTCATCTCGGCACTCCCAGGTATTACACAGTTTGAATAAGCAGGGTTACAGGAAACGTTACGAGCGCCGCGCTTAGCAGCAGCTCCTGATCAATTGAAACTGCCGCTTCGGAAAAAATTCCCTTCCAGCGATGGCGTGCCTGGGCAAACGGCAACACCACTCGCGTGTCACCCCAACTACCTGCATTGATTAATGGAGTTTGCGCGGTGCCCAATAGTTCAGTGATTAATCGCGGCACGACGACCACCGCATGCTGTCCGTCGCTCTCCCGTGCAAACGCCAGGACGTGGTCGGCGTAAGTACCCAATACGTTCAACGGAATATAACGCCCGCGTCTGAAGAGTTGAGCATGCTCTGAGCGCAGGCTCAGTACGCGATGAATCAACGCCTGTTTGATCCGCCCGTCTTGCCATTGCTCAATCAGCGCTTCGGGGCTCAGCAACTCCGCCAACGCTGCGACCCGAGCGGGATAGTCAACGGGACGACGGTTGTCGGGGTCCACTAAGCTGAAATCCCAAAATTCGGTGCCTTGGTACAAATCTGGAACCCCAGGCGCGGTAATCCGCAACAACGTCTGGGTCAGACTGTTAAGTGCACCGGCTGCGGCAATACGATTGGCCGTGGCACCCAGCGATTGACGCAAGGCCACGCCTTCGGGCGCTAACAGCAGGTTGTTGAGAAAGTCTCGACACGCCCGCTCATAGGGTTCATTGGGTGCGCTCCAACTGCTGAGCAGCTTGGCTTCGCGCAGGGCTTTTTCTTGCCATTTGACCACGCGTTCCGCGAACGCCTCGAAGGCAGTTTCGCCGTCCATGTTCAGCGGCCAACTGCCAAGTAACGCCTGATACAGCATCAGTTCGTCGCCAGCGCTGATGCTGACGTCGCCCACCTTCAATGGCTCAGCCAATGTGCGCCAACGCTCAACTTGTTCGGCGTACCAGCCAGCGCATTCACTTAATACGGCAAGCCGTGTGCGGGTGTCTTCGCCGCGTTTGTGGTCGTGAGTTGCAGTGGCCAACAGGTTGTCGGGGAAAAATTCGACGCGGCGTTGGCAGGCTTCATGAAAGTGCTCGGGTGTTGCACTGAAATGCTGAGGGTGAAAGCCAACGTCATTACGCGAGAGCAGCACCGCTGAGCGGTAGAACGAGGTGTCCTCAACCGACTTGGCGGCGACCGGGGAGGTGAGTTGTTGAAAGCGCACGCACGCAGTGCGGTGAAGCGTGCGCAAACGTCCCCGCGGCAATTCACGCCACGGTTGTCCACCGAGCCAGCGCTGCAAATAATCCAACACTGGCCAGTCGGCTTCGCCGAGGCTGAGTCGAGCGCCTTGCAGGGCTTGTTGGAAAAACCGGTCATCTTCGGCAGAGCGCCCGCACGCACTGATGTAGGTGCGGTAAATCGGGAAGTTAACCACCAGTGCCAGCAGCGCCCGGCGAATTGCGCCAAAGGTCAAATCACGGCTCATCAGGTCGCTGCGGGCCACCTGCAATAAGGCTTGGGCAACGCTTTCAAAGTCACCGGCCAAGGTGCCGTGCAGCACCAGATCCCGAGCTTCCAGCACCTCTTGATTGAAATTAGCGGTGCGTGCGCTGAGCCGACTCCACAACTCACCAAGGGGTACTTCGCCGCGGGGATCGTGCTGCAGCAACGACACCTGGTTCATGAATTCATAACCGGTAGTGCCATCCACACCCCAGTCCAACGGCAACTGTTCGTCAGGTCCAAGGATTTTTTCGACGAAAATGGGCACATGGCTGACGTGGGTAGCGGCAGGACGTTTCGAGAGCAAGCCCTCGACGCGCCGGCGCAGTTTGCGGCAGTAAGCTCGTGGGTCGGCGAGGCCGTCGATGTGGTCGATGCGCAAACCGTCAACCAGACCGTCGCTGATCATTTCGAAAATTTTGCCGTGGGTCGCTTCGAAGACCATGGGCCGCTCGACGCGCAAACCGCCGAGTTCATTGATGTCGAAAAACCGTCGCCAGTTGATGTCGTCGCCGGCGGTGCGCCAGCTGGCCAAACGATAATGTTGGCGTTCGAGCAGTTGATGGAGTCGCTCAAAGCCTTGGGTTTCACTGGCGTCGAACTGTTTCAGACCACGTTCGATGGCTTGGAGGATGTCCGGTTGTTGAACCAGTTCAGCCAGTTCGGCACGGGCCTGTCGGGCGCGTTCATAGGCTTGCGGGTAGCGTTCGAGTGCGGCAAAGCGTTGGCTCAGCTCACTGAGCTTTGGGTGCTCTGCGGCATCGAGCAGCGCAGTGTAGGTGATTGGGTTGATCGGGAAGCGGTGCTGATAATGCTCGATGTAAAACCCGCCAATGACCGCATCAAAGCGCAACGGGATTTCCCCGGCTTGCAGCACGGTGCCGTAATCACTGCTCAGAAACGGCAACAGTAACTGGCCTTCCAGCAACGGATCGGGTGAATGCCATTGAATGTCGAAAAAGTCGGCGTAGGGGCTGCGGCGGCCCCACTCCAGCAAGTCCAGCCACCAAGGGTTGTCCGAACCACCGACCGCCATGTGGTTGGAAACGATATCGAGGATCAAGCCCATGCCGTGTTCGCGCAACGCACTGACCAGCCGGCGCAACGCCGGTTCGCCACCCAGCTCAGGGTTGATCACCCGTGGATCGACCACGTCATAACCATGCATCGACCCGGCTCGAGCCTTCAACAGCGGCGAGGCGTAAACATGGCTGATGCCCAAGCGGGCGAAGTAGGGCACCAGCGGCACGGCGTCATCCAGGGTAAAACCCTTGTGGAATTGCAGCCGCTGGGTGGCTCGCAACGGTTGCAGCGGCGCATTGGACGGTGTGTTCATTGGTCACGCTCCGCCGCTTGCACCCGCGATTGAGACAGCAGTTCCAGGCGGCGAGCGGCATGTTCATCATCAAGCAGGGTCGCGCTGTCTCCCGACAGACGCCGGCGCCAATTGGGGTGACTGTCGATGGTGCCAGGTAAGTTCGATTGTTCTTCGACGCCGAGCGCATCTTCCATCGGCAACAGCACCAGCGGTGCCCGGGTATGACCGAGGTAGCGGACGCTTGCATCTACAATTTGCGCGGTTTCGCTGAGGGGATCGCGAAAGTTCGCCCAGTCTTGGCTCAACGCCTGTCGTAACCCTTCGCGTTCGCGCTGCCGGCTTTCGCGGGCATGACATTCGGTGTCCTCGTCGATCAGCCCTAGGCCACGGCTCCAGTCGATATCCAGCTCATTCCACCAACCAGTGAGCGTTGGCAAGTCGTGGGTGCTGGTGGTGGCCAATGCTTCGTCGGACCATTTCAGAATCGGTTTGAAATGCGCGTTGTCCTGTTCAAACAATAGAACGCGCATGCCAAGAATGGCTCGGGCCGACAGCTTGTCGTGCATGCCTTCGGGGACGGTGCCAAGGTCTTCGCCGAGCACTACAGCTTTGTGACGCCAGGATTCCAGGGCGAGTAAGCGCAACATGTCGTCCAGCGGGTAGTTGAGGTAGGCGCCTTGGCTGGGCGGTGATCCCACCGGCACCACCCACAGGCGTTGCAGGCCCATGACATGGTCAATGCGCAAGCCACCGGCGTGGGCGAAGTTGGCCCGCAGCATCTCGATAAACGCCCGGAAACCGTTGCGCTTCAAGCCATCAGGGGAAAACGCCGAAATACCCCAGCTTTGCCCGGAGCGATTAAGAATGTCTGGCGGTGCGCCCACGGTCAGTGCCGAGAGCAGTTCATCCTGCCGACTCCAGGCCTGGCTGCCTGCACCGTCTGCGCCGACCGCCAAATCGGCAATCAGGCCAACACACATGCCGCTGCTGCGTGCCGCGACTTGCGCGCGCTCCAACCCTCGGGCAATCAGCCACTGAGCGAAGGCGTGGAAACGGATCTGCTCGCGGTGTACATCTGCGAACTCGGCAATGTCCCTACTTTGAGGATTCTTAAACTCTTGCGGCCATTCACGCCAATCCGTACTCATGCCACGGGTCACGCATTGCGCCTGTAAGGCCTCGAAGCGGCAGTGATTTTCCAGTGCTTCGCCGCCTTTTTCACAAAAGCTGACGAAGTCCTCATTCATGGGGTGCGTGCCATTGCTGAAGCCTGCGTACAGCGCGTGCAACAGCTTCCACTTGGCAGCGGCCGCCGCCGGCCAATCGACCAGTGGCAGCCCTTCAAGACGCGCCAGCTCGTCGGTTAAGTCGGTTTGTTCAATCGCCATGCGCACGTCGCGCTCGCCGAGGATATTGCCAGGCGAGGCATACAAGCCATTCAGGAACAAGCGGCTGGAGGGTGAATAGGGGCTGTAACGATGGGGGTCACTGGCAAACATCGCGTGCATCGGGCTGATGGCCACCGCATCGGCGCCACGTTCACCGGCAGAGCGGACAAAGGTTTCCAATGCCTGAGTGTCGCCAAATCCACCGTCACCCTGGCGCCGTAAGGAATACAGCTGAACGGTCAAACCCCATACCCGGGGGGTGGGCGTCTCGGTTGCCATGGCCATGCTGAAACAGGTTTTCGGTGCTACCGCAATTGTCAGGCGCTGCCCGTCGATCAGCAACAGGTGGTAGCCGACAACCCCCGGCGCCGGCAGTTGCACGGTATCGGTCAATTCGCCGTTAAGGGTGCCACCGTCTTCAAGCTCGAGCACAAACGGAGTATGGGGTGCGAACCAGGTAAAAAGATCCAGCGCATGACCGTCATCCACCGTCAACAGAGGCGGCGCGCTGTGTTGTATATCCGACTCGGTCAGACGTTGCAGACTGGTGTCGATATCGAGGCTGCTGTAGGCGGGATAACCCAGGCCGTCGAGCACTTTGCACAATACGTCGGGAGCGACAGTTTGCGGCCGTCCGTTGGCGTCGATCCAGTGGACCGACAGACCCGCGCGGATGGCCAAACCATGGAGTTGCTCATTGCTCATCCTGTTCCTCCAAAACATCGGTCGCTGTCAGGCTGACAATTGCCGTGTAGGGGTTGAGGGTGCCGTGCCGAGAAAGTTCTGCCGAATGAGGCAGGGTTTCAAACAGTACGGTGCCACGTTCAGAGGCGAGCAGATCGACAGGATGCTCGCCCAGATTCAAATCGATGCGCAACACGCTGCCATCGCCCATACGCCAGCGTGCGATCAGGGCACCGTGGCCCAGCACGCAGGCCGCTAATGCTTCGGCGCCAATCAGGCGCGGCACAATGTGTTGGTGACGCAGCGTCAGCAGTTGCTTGTAAAGTGCGAGCCACTGTTGATGATCAGCCCCCTGATCGGTTTCCAGAAATACCTTGTCGAAGGCCGGGCGCGATTTTTCGAACGTGCTGCGGGCATTAGGGTCGGGAATATTTTCGCGGGTTTCTTCATCAGCAAACGCTGGAAAATCAGCAAACTCGCTGCGACGACCTTCACGTACGGCTTCGGCCAGCTCTCCGTGGTGGCTGGTGAAAAACAGAAACGGTTCGCTTGCGGCCCAATCGTCACCCATGAACATCAAGGGAATCATTGGCGACAGCAACAACAGAACGGTGGCTGCGCGAAGGGCCTGGCCACTCGTTAACAGCGGTAGACGTTCGCCATACGCTCGATTACCGATCTGATCGTGATTCTGCAAAAACAATACGAACGCGCTGGGCGGCAAATGCCCGCTTGGTTCGCCCCGGGGGTGGCCATGACGATTGCCCTCACCTTGGAACACGAAGCCCTCGCTTAAGCAGCGAGCCAATTTTTGCGTAGGGTCGTTGGCAAAGTCTGCGTAGTACGCATCGCTTTCGTCAGTCAGCAAGACGTGCAGTGCGTTGTGCCCGTCATCGTTCCACTGCGCATCAAAACCCTCTTCTAACAAGCTGGCCTCGTTGTGCTCGTTTTCCAGGTTCAGCCATACCTGCCTGGGGGCATCAACTTGCTGGCGTACTCGCTCGGCGAACTCTTTAAGGAACGTGTCGTCTTTGATCGCGTGTACCGCATCCAGGCGCAAGCCATCGAAGCGATAGTCCAATAACCACATCAAAGCGTTGTCGATAAAAAAGTCACGAACTTCGCGACGGCGAAAATCGATGGCCGCGCCCCACGGGGTTTTAATGTCTTCGCGGAAGAAACCCTTGGCGTAATTGCCCAAGTAGTTACCGTCTGGTCCGAAGTGGTTGTACACCACGTCGAGAATGACCATCAGGCCGTGCCCGTGGGCGGCATCGATCAAGGCTTTGAGCTGGTCCGGGGTGCCGTAAGACGATTGCGGCGCATAGGGTAAAACACCGTCGTAGCCCCAATTGCGATCACCGGGAAATTGCGCCAATGGCATGAGTTCGATAGCGGTAATGCCTAACTCTGCAAGACGCGGCAGGTGTTTTTCGACTTCGGCGTAACCGCCCAGTACACCCACATGCAGCTCATAAATAACCGCCTCATGCCAAGGTCGTCCGGCCCACTCAGGGTGTTGCCAACGATACGCCGAGTGATCGATCACTCGGCTGGAGGAGTGCACATCGCAAGATTGCGCCCGAGAAGCGGGATCGGGCACTTCAAGCTCATGGTTGATTTTGTAGCGATACAGCGTTCCGGCAGGGCAATAGGTTTCCAACACGAACCAGCCGTCATTCTGCGGCAGCATTGCCGCAGATGGCTGGTTTTCGCATTCAACACTGACGGAGTGAGCATCCGGTGCCCAGAGGGCAAACCGGGTGCGTTCGGCATCCAACATGACGGCGCCGTGGCGCCAGTTTTCATCCGTGCGCATAGGCATCCGTTTAACCCCTTTTTAGTTGTGGGCGGTAGCACCCACATTCTTTTTCAGAAGTTCCTGATACAGCTCGGCATAAGGTTCCACCGCTTGGTGCCAGTTAAAAGGCGCGGCCATTGCGCGGCAGCGCATCGCATTGAGCAGCTCGGGATTGGCGAACACCTTGATTGCCCGAGTCAGCGCTTCCGAATAGCTTTCTATGGACGCGTCTTCAAATAAGAAACCTGTGACGCCATCTTCAATGGTGTCAGCCAGGCCGCCGGTATTACGGGCCACCGGTAACGAACCGAAGCGCTGGGCGTACATCTGGCTCAAGCCACAAGGTTCATAGCGCGATGGCATTAGCAAAAAGTCACTGCCAGCAAACATCCGGCGAGCGTCGGTTTCGTTGAAGCCGACACGGACACTCACTTGGCCGGGGAAACGCAGCGCCAAGGCACGCATGGCGTCTTCTTCTTCGGGTTCGCCTCGACCAATGATCGCTATCTGGCCCCCTGAGTTGACGATGTGTTCAGCAACGCCAATGGTCAAGTCCAGGCCTTTTTGAAACACCAACCGCGACACCACCGCAAACAGTGGGCCCTGAGACGGTTCGAGTTCAAACAGTTCACGCACATAGTCGGCATTGATTTCTTTACGCTGCCATTCGTTAGGCTCAAACCGGCAAATCAAGTGCTCGTCAGTGGCGGCGTCCCAACTGGCGTCGATGCCGTTTGGAATACCACTGAGCAAGCCTTGTTCAGCCTTGCTTTGTAAGAAGCCCTCAAGCCCGCACCCGAATGCCGGAGTTGTGATTTCCTTGGCGTAGGTCGCGCTGACCGTGGTGATGTGACTGGCGTAGGCCATGCCAGCTTTGATAAACGAAAGCTTGCCGTAGAACTCCATACCGTCAGTGCCCAGCGCTTGATCGGGAATACCCAGCTCGCGGTTACAACCGGTACTGACCGTCCCTTGATACGCCAGGTTGTGAATCGTGAAAATGCTTGGTGTTGTCTGGCCGCGCCATTTCATATAGGCCGGCGCTAAGCCAGCAGGCCAGTCGTGGGCGTGAACCAGCTCAGGGCACCACTGGGTTTTTACTGCACCGGCGGCAAAGTCAGCGGCGGCAAGGCCCAGTCGAGCGAAGCGGATATGGTTGTCCGACCAGTCACGGCCGTTGTTGTCGCCATACGGCGTACCTTCGCGCTCGTACAGCTCGGGGCAAATCAGAACATATATGACCAGACCGTCTTTCATGTCCATCCGGCCGATTTTGCACGCAGGCAACGCGGCATAACCACTCAACTCACTAATGACGTGAATCGGATTACCGCTATTGAGAACTTGGGGGTAACCGGGAATCAGCACGCGGACATCGTGCAGGTGGCGCATGGCTCGCGGCAGTGCAGCAGACACATCACCAAGACCTCCGGTTTTCACCAGATCAGCCAGCTCCGACGTCACGAATAGAATTTTTCTTCTGTTCGTCAGAGTAATAGTTGGCTTTGAAGTCGGTAGTTGCAGCAGTGGAACGCTCGTCGGTGCGAAGACCGGCAGATGGGTCAGCTCGCTGGCCGGCTGATTAAAACTCTCTCCCTTCTGGGTTTTGACAGCGGCGCTAATCATCTTTTTCTCCCGTTATAAATACAGTGTGGTGCAGCACTCGATTTGTTATTAGCCATTTCCTATGGCCGTCCACACAAGCGCTACGCAAGAACGGTACCCATTTACCGTATGCGTGATAGCTGGACAGGGGACTGAGCCCTTACTCGGGTTACGCCAATAGCTTAGGCTCTCTTTCATGATGACCCACCGATGTATCAGAAAGTTTCGATTATTTTTACGAAGTGGCGTGGCAAGGGGGTCTCAGCTCAATAGGCCGGGTTTGTGCGCGATATTACAAGGCGTTTATCAACTGAAATGCACTTCTATGAGGCAGGTCAACGATAACCCAGAGACGCGAACCATTGGTCGGATTGTTAGACAATGGGCCAAAAAATAACCGGGTTACAAAAACTTGCCTAGAAAAATGCGCCAGCAATAATCAGTGAGCGAACGCGACTGCCAGTTCCCGGTGCGCGGGTGGACTTTTGAGGTGTCGATTTGGTTGATTAGAGTGCACGCAAAACGACACCGCTTTAAAGCGGGTCCGTCGGGCAGAAGGTCGGTATCGGTATTGATAGAAAAAGGCCTGCCAGAAGGGCAGGCCTGTGGGGGCTATTGCTGGACCACTTTAGGCGCGACGGTCGGTGGTGTATTGCCGCGCATCAGGCTGAAATCTGACAGGCCTTTTTGGGCGTAGGGGTCGCCGATCATGCGCGGGTGCTCTTTGAAGTCGAAACTGACGAGGCTCTTGGTGCTGTCCAACTGATCGAAGCTCAGTCCCGCCAGTTGAGCCCAGGTATAGATCAGCGAAGAACTGCTGAACGGCCGGCTCTTGATACTGGAAAAGTCCCAATTGTGCGTCTGACGCCACTTCGGCGACGCATACACCATAAACGGAATGGTATACATCGGCACGGTGGGCTTGGCCTCGTTGCGGCCGAGTACGTCGTATTTCGGACCATCGTAAACGTCTTCGCCGTGATCAGAGAGGTACAGCAGGAAGCCGTTCGGATCGACGTTGGCGTAGCTCTTGATCAGGCTCGATACCACGAAATCGTTGTACAAGACTGCATTGTCATAGGTGTTGTAGATCGGCACCTGATCATCGCTGACGCCGGCCGGAATGCCGGTCCGATCGGTAAATTTATCGAACGTTTCCGGGTAGCGGTACTGGTAGCTCATGTGGGTGCCCAGCAAGTGGACCACGATGAATTTACGCGGCGCCGGATCGTTGAGGATCTTGTTAAACGGTTCGATGACATCGCCGTCGTATTGGCGAGCGTTCTGATTGCGGTTGTTGTTGAGGTACACCTGCTCGTCGGTTTGTTCCGAGAACGTGGTCAGCATGGTATTGCGTTTGGTCATCGTCTGCTGGTTGGTGATCCAGTAGGTTTTGTACCCTGCTTGTTTCATGACACTGACAATAGACGGTGTCTTCAGGTACAGGTCCGGGTTTTCTTCATTGGCGAAGGTCAGCACCTGTTGCAGCGCTTCAATGGTGTAGGGCCGTGGTGTGATGACGTTGTCAAAGACCTGCAACTGGTCCTTTAACTGGTCGAGGTTGGGCGTTGTTTCGCGGGGGTAACCGTACAGACTCATGCGCTGGCGGTTGGTCGATTCGCCAATGACCAAGACCATCGTGGCTGGAAGATTGGCCTGCTGGTCTTTCAAGTTGGTCAGCGGAGGGATTTCACTGCTGCTTTTAAGCATCCCTTGCATGCTATTCAACTGCTGGCCATAACGGTGGTAGGCCACCAGCATTTGCCATGGCACTGCGGGCTCGACACGGCTTTCGTAGCTTTCAAAGGCTGCGGCTAAATCGCCACGCCGGTCCAACTGCTTGCCAAACGGCAACACGATCAGGAGGAACACGATGGCCAGCGAGGTAATCCAGGCGCTACGGCGTTTCATCTGAACAGGGCGCAAACGGGTCCACAGGAACACCGCAAACGCGGTATGCGCCACGAACGCCAACACCATCCACCACGCGAAGTATTGGGTGATGTACTCACCGGCTTCAGAGACGTTGGACTCGAACATGATGAAAATCACGCTTTGCGAGAACTCTTGCTGGTAAATGAAGAAGTAACCCAAGCTCGCCAGCGAGCACAGCCACAACACCACGCCTATGACGCCGGCCATCACCCGGGTTTTGGATGGGAACAGAACCATCGGCACCAGCCAGATGGCGCTCATGACGAACGCCTGGCGAAAGCCGGCAAAACCTGAGATTCCGGTGACTTGAATAAGCAGCTGGGTGATGCCGGAAAAATACCAAAAGAATACGAAGAGCCAGCATAGACCGGCCCAATCAAAACCTTTCGAGGTCGTCTTACCCCGTTTGAAAATCGCCATTAGCGCTCCAGCACGTTATCCATTAGTACTGCCGACAACGTGAGTCCGAGCCGACCAGCCTGTCTTCACCCGTAAGCCGGGCCGTATAAAAAGGGCGCAGAGTATAGCTGAGGCGGGCAAGAAGTATTGCATCAGGTAACCAGACGGGCAAACCGTGCAGGGGAACGTTAGCGACTGTGTCTGGTCGGAACCCAATGAGAACGCTGCGGACGCGACCTGTAGCGAACGTGTTCGCGAGGCAATTAGCCTGACACACCGTATCAAGCTTGAATCGCCTACAGAGGGGGTATCAGGTCAGTTGGTCAGGCGCGAGGCGGGATTTGAATCAGTCTGCGCAAGCGTTTGTAGCCGCTCGGTCAAACGAGCCACTTTTCGCAGCAACTGATCACGTTCGTCTTTGAGCTGACGCAACTCGTCACGACGAATGCTGACATAAAGGGTTTGGGGTGGGAGTGCTGACAGGAGGGTGCCCATTGCTTACCTCGCAAATAACGTGTTTCGACTCAGCGTTGGACGTGTGAGAATTTCAGGCTTCGGTTAAGCGTGAATCTTCGTTAGCCTACTGAGCTATCGGTGGCGATTCTGATTTCTTTTATTCAGGAATGGAACTTTTTTATTTTTAATTGTCGCGAATGTTTCTTGATCGCGAAAATCTACTGAATCAGGCAGGCTCACCCACGCCCCCTGCCTTTGATACCCCCTGGTCCGGCCGCTGTGGACTATCTGCTATGTACTGCTGGGCTATATAAGGTGAGGCATCCCTTTCTTCGTATTAAGGAGCACCCCACATGCAACTTGGGATTATTGGACTGGGCCGCATGGGCGGCAATATCGCAAGACGGTTGATGCTTAATGGCCATACTACGGTCGTTTACGACCGCGATGAGAGCGCTCGTGCCGTAATGGCTAAGGAAGGTTCCACCGCCGTTGTTGACCTCGCTGCGCTGGTCGCGGGCTTGGAAAAACCCCGGGCGGTGTGGGTCATGCTCCCGGCGGGCGCTCCCACCGAAGACACGGTCAATGCCTTGAGTGAGCTGCTGGAGCCGGGCGATGTGATCATTGATGGCGGCAACAGCTTCTATAAAGACGATATTCGTCGCTCCCAGGCGCTCACCCAGCAACAACTGCACTATGTCGATGTCGGGACGTCAGGCGGCGTGTGGGGCTTGGAACGCGGTTACTGCATGATGATCGGCGGCGATGTCGACGTGGTTAAACGCCTGGATCCGCTGTTCGACAGCTTGGCTCCCGGCTATGGCTCCATTGAGCGCACCAAAGACCGCAACGCGGCCGACGACCGTGCCGAGCGGGGTTACATTCATGCCGGCCCTGCGGGTTCCGGGCATTTCGTGAAGATGATCCACAACGGCATCGAGTACGGGATGATGCAGGCGTTTGCCGAAGGGTTCGACATCCTCAAGATGAAAAACTCCGACCACTTGCCGCCTGAGCAGCGCTTCGACCTCAATGTTGCCGATATTGCTGAAGTCTGGCGTCGGGGTAGCGTCGTGTCCTCATGGTTGCTGGACCTGACTGCCGACGCGCTGGCCACTGATCCGCAGCTCAATGCTTACTCCGGCAATGTGGCCGACAGTGGTGAAGGTCGCTGGACCATTGATGCGGCCATGGAGCAATCAGTGCCGGTGCCGGTACTGTCTAGCGCATTGTTCGCGCGTTTTCGCTCACGGCAGGAAAGCACCTACGGCGATAAAATGCTGTCTGCCATGCGTTTCGGTTTTGGCGGCCACAAAGAGGGACCAAAATAATGGGTCTGTCGCGAACCACCTCCAATCAAGCGCCGAAAGTTGCCCCGCCGGCCACGTTGTTTCTGTTCGGCGCCCACGGTGATTTGGTCAAACGCTTGCTGATGCCTGCGCTGTATAACCTCAGCCGTGATGGTCTTCTGGGCAACGGCGTTCACATTGTTGGCGTTGACCATAACGCGATTAGCGACGCTGATTTTGCAAAAAAACTCGAAGACTTCATTCGCCAGGAAGCGGCCAGCAAAGTCGCCGAAGGCGGAGCCGAACCGCTGGACCCTGCCTTGTGGAGCGATCTGGCCAGCCGTATCAGCTATGTGCAGGGTGATTTTCTCGACGATTCGACTTACAGCGACATTGGCGAAAAAATCAAAACCACCGGCTCGGGTAACGCAATCTTTTACCTCGCTACAGCACCCCGCTTTTTCAGCGAAGTCGCCAAGCGTCTGGGCTCGTCGGGGTTGCTGGTCGAGAGTGACGACAGCTTCCGGCGCGTCGTGATCGAAAAACCGTTCGGGTCCGACTTGCCGAGCGCGGTAGGTCTCAATGCTTGCCTGCTAAAGGTGATGGCTGAGAAGCAGATTTACCGGATCGACCACTACTTGGGCAAAGAGACCGTGCAGAACATTATGGTCAGCCGTTTTTCTAACGGCTTGTTCGAATCGTTCTGGAACAACCATTACATCGACCACATTCAGATCACTGCCGCAGAAACCGTGGGCGTTGAAACCCGAGGCAGTTTTTACGAGCGTACCGGTGCATTGCGAGACATGGTGCCCAACCACTTGTTTCAGTTGCTGGCCATGGTGGCCATGGAACCACCGGCCGCGTTCGGCGCCGATGCGGTGCGCGGCGAAAAAGCCAAAGTCATTGGCGCGATTCGCCCGTGGACGCAAGAAGAGGCGTTGGCCAACTCGGTACGCGGTCAGTACGCAGAAAGCACGGTGGGCGACCAAAGTGTCGCCGGGTATCGGGAAGAGCCCAACGTCGCGCCGGACAGCACCACGGAAACCTACGTCGCGTTAAAAGTGATGATCGACAATTGGCGCTGGGTCGGCGTGCCGTTCTACCTGCGTACCGGCAAGCGCTTGAGTGCCCGTGACACTGAAATTGCGATCTGCTTCAAACCTGCGCCTTACGCGCAGTTTCGCGATACGGACGTTGAGCAGCCAAAGCCCAACTATCTGAAGATCCAGATTCAACCGAACGAGGGCATGTCGTTCGACCTGCAGGCTAAGCGACCAGGGCCTACATTGGACATCGTCGACATCGAGCTGGGGTTTGCTTACAAAGACTTCTTCGAGATGCTGCCGTCGACCGGTTACGAAACCCTGATCTACGACTGCTTGGCCGGCGACCAAACCTTGTTTCAACGGGCCGATAACATCGAAAACGGCTGGCGCGCCGTGCAACCGTTTCTGGATGCCTGGGCCAAGCACCCCAACGTCGAGCAGTACAAGGCGGGCGAAGAAGGCCCCGCTGCTGCCGATGAGCTACTGGCGCGCGACGGCTTTGAATGGCGCACTATCGGATGAGCGACCCCGCGCAACCCCTCATCCAGTTTTTGCTGTCCGACATCGACGGCACCTTGCTACGTCCCGACCACAGCTTGAGCCAGGCCAACGCCGACGCGATCAAACAACTGCGCGCTGCGGGCATTCGCTTTACCTTGGCCAGCAGTCGTCCTCCCAGGGCCATGCGCCAGCAGATCGAAGCCTTGGGGATTGATTTGCCAACCGTGGCGTTTAACGGCGGCTTGATCACTCATCCCGATGGCCGGGTGTTGTCAGCCCACCGTATTCCACGGGCAGCGGCGAGTGCGAGCCTGGCGATGTTTACTGGCCAGGATTGCTCGGTGTGGGTCTTCGCCGATGACCAATGGTTGTTGCGCGATCTCAATGGGGCGTTGGTCGACCATGAGCGCAAGACACTGGGTTACGACCCCATCGTGGTCTCCAGTTTCGAGCCATATCTGGATCGGATCGACAAAATCGTCGCCGCCAGCGCCAATCACCAACTGTTGAAAGACCTTGAGGCACAGCTCAATCCGCAGATTGACGGCTTGGCATTAGCGTCGCGGTCGCAGTCGTACTACTTGGACGTCAATGCCGTGGAAGCCAACAAAGGCAACGCGCTGGTGACCCTCGCCGAATTTCTGGGGGTGCCACTGAGCCAGACTGCCGCTATTGGTGACGGTAGCAATGACGTGGCGATGTTCCATGTCGCCGGGTTGTCGATTGCTATGGGGCAGGGCGATGAAAGTGTTCGCAGCCAGGCCGATTACGTGACAGGCAGTAATTTAGAGGACGGTGTGGCGACAGCCATTAGGCGCTATATTTTGCCGCGCTAAACGTACACCGCTAAACACCATGCACCACCCTGCAGGCCTCCGGGAGCGGGGCCTGTTCGAAAACTCATTCACTGACATTTTCGGATACTTACCAATGGCCGCACTAATTGAAGACTACGCATTGCTCGGCAACTGCAAGACTGCCGCGCTGGTCGCCAAGGACGGTTCACTGGATTGGTTATGTTTCCCTCGGTTTGATTCCCCCGCATGCTTTGCTGCGCTGCTGGGCGAAAGCAGCAACGGTCGCTGGAAAATCGCGCCGTCGGATGTGGTCACTCGCTCCGAAAGACGCTATCGCGAAGGTACGCTGATCCTCGAAACTGTGTTTGAGACCAACGCCGGGCGCGCCATGCTGATTGAATTCATGCCCACTGAGGTGGGCAGTAGCGTGGTGCGCATCGTGGTGGGTCTTGAGGGCCGCGTCGAATTTGGCATGGACCTGGCCATACGCTTCGACTACGGCAGCAGCGTGCCGTGGGTCGAAATGAAAGACGAGTACACGCTGACGGCAATTGCCGGTCCAGAAATGCTGATTCTGCATACACCGGTTGAGCTCCATGCTTTCGACCATCACACCGGCAGTCACTTTTCGGTCGAGACCGGCCAGCGCAAGGTGTTTGTGCTCAGCCATCAGACGTCGAATCACCCCGTGCATGCCGGCATCGACGGCGAAGCGGCGCTGAAGAACACCGAGCATTTCTGGCTAAAGTTTTCCAGCCGCTGTCCAGAAGTAGGGCAGTGGTCGGCGCAGGTCAAACGCTCGCTGATTACCCTTAAAGCACTGACGTATGAACCTACTGGCGGGATTGTCGCGGCCGTCACGACGTCGTTGCCGGAACAGCTGGGCGGCGAACGTAACTGGGATTACCGTTTTTGCTGGCTGCGCGATGCAACCATGACCTTGTTGGCGCTCATGAACCTTGGGTACTACGAGGAGGCAGAGGCATGGCGAGCCTGGCTGTTGCGCGCAGTGGCGGGCAACCCGGAACAGATTCAGATTATGTACGGGCTGGGTGGCGAACGAAGATTGCCCGAATATGAACTGCCCTGGCTGACCGGCTACGAAAACTCGGCCCCGGTGCGTATCGGCAATGCGGCGGCCACACAGGTGCAATTGGATGTCTTCGGAGAAGTGGCCGACGCCATGGTCCAAGCCGCCAAAGGTGGGCTGCCAAGGCCCCCTCGCAGTGCAGCGATCATCAAGGTGATCATGCCGTTTCTGGAAAAGGTCTGGCACCTTCCGGACAAAGGCATTTGGGAAATTCGCTCCGAGCCGCAGCATTTTACCCATTCCAAAGTCATGGCTTGGGTGGCCTTCGACCGAAATGCGCACCTCGCTGAGCAGTCCGCGGAAAACGATGAAGACCTTGCCTTGGCGTTCCATTACCGGACCATCGCCAACGAGATTCATGCTGATGTTTGCCTCAACGGCTTTGATACCCAGCTCGGCAGTTTTGTACAGACGTATGGCTCAACGTCCTTGGACGCAAGCTTGTTGCAGATTGCCCTGACCGGCTTCTTGCCGGCTGCCGATCCAAGGGTCGTGGGTACCGTGGCCGCTATCGAAAAGGCGCTGGTGGAGGACGGTTTACTGTTGCGCTATGACGCCGACCGTACCGTGGATGGTGTTTCGGGTCATGAAGGGACATTCCTCGTGTGTTCGTTCTGGCTGGCCGACGTTTACGTCCTGTTGGGGCGTTATGACGATGCAGAGGCATTGTTCGAGCGGTTATGTGGGCTGTGCAACGATGTGGGTCTGCTCGCTGAGCAATATGACCCGAGGGAAAAACGGATGCTGGGTAATTTCCCCCAGGCATTCAGTCATATCGGGATCATTAATACAGCGCTCAATCTGCATCGCTCGGCATGCCCGGCGGTATCCAGGGCCAGTGGTCACAGCGATGCAACCGTGGGCTAAGCCCGTTGCGGAGGGTTATTCAGCTTTGCGAAAGGTGAAGTTGATGCGTTGTTCACCCAGCAAGGGGTGGTCGGCCTGTTTGAGCGGCAGCACACCGTGATAGCGAAGTCGGTCTTCACCACCCCACACCACGACATCGCCATGGAAAAGCGACACGCGCTGGGTTTTGTCGCTACGGTCGAGTCCACCAAACAAGAAGCTCGCGGCGATGCCTAATGACACCGAAACAACGGGCCATTGGTAACCACGTTCGTTTTTGTCCTGGTGCAGGGACATCTTCGCACCGGGAACATAGCGATTGATCAGGCAGGCGTCGGGGGTGAAACCGGCAAAACCACATTCTGTTGCTGCAGACTGGGCCAGCTGCATGAATACGTCCGGTAAAACAGGCCATGGCTTGCCGGTCTCTGGATCGATTCGGGTATAGCGATAACCGTTGCGATCAGTGACCCAGCCAAGGGTGCCGCAGTTGCTCAAGGCAACCGACATGGTGAACCCGCCGGGGGTCATCATGTGCCTGAAAGGGGATTGTTCGAGGACGTGTTGCAGGGCGGGTAGCACGCGTTCAATCAGCGGCAGTGCGAAGCCCCTCAAGACAAATGATTGTGGGCCGATTTGCTCGGTGCGCGGCGCTTGAGTAACGTCGTCGGCAAATAAATCCAATGTGCCGGGTTCAGAGCCGCTGCGCTTGAGCATTTCAATCTCTCCACGAACGGTGTTACGTCCGCTGCCTGGCCACGACTGATGTCAGTGGCTGCCTCGGCGCCCACGGTGGTCTGGTAAAAGCCCGAAACCTGTGGTCGAATCCCGGGATGCAGGGGTTAGAGTGCTTTGCTGACTTTTACGTCAGTCACTTTATCGCCGCTGCCGCTGTGCATCTTTTCAAGGGTCGCGGTCGCTTCTTCTGATGACTCTGCGTGTAACTGGGCGAACTCGAATCGACGTTCACCGTTGAGTTTGTAGCTAATCGCATATTTGGTGGTGGCAGTGGGGGTGCTCACAAGCGGCTCCTTTCTTCAGGCGCTATTTATACGTGTCAGCTCAGCCGTGTAGCCGAGCGACGAACGATTTTGATGGTGTGAGTGAATGCGGGTTTGCAGCCACCACCGGTGTCGGCTTTACGGCCAGACGTATCGATGGTGATGTTCCAGAAGCCGGTGCTTGGCGCTGCTATTTTTGCCGGGAACCGGTCGAATGCGCCGCCATGATAGGTATGACGACCACCGTTTTTGAAGCTGCGAAAATTGGCGTCATTCATCAAGCGAATGTTACAGAGCTGGGAACACTCGATGACGACGAGGTCGTCTTCGTTGAGGTGTTCGCGCTGATGTACAAATTTCATGGTGTCTCCAAAAAGGCTTTTTCTGCAAAATCAAAACGATAGCATGGGCGCGACGGCATTTATCCGCCGCGAGTGGTTTTATTGCGTTTATACCCGATAAAAGTGCCTAAACAGGGATCTATTCGGTCACAAGCGTGTCGTAGGTCTTTTAGTGGAGCGATTGTATGAAAATAGCTGTGGTGGTTTTGACACTTGCGATGACTGGCTGCGCGACGGTTGCCGAGATTGAGCGTACCCCTCCGACCCTGAGCGTAATTTCCGGCAAAAGCCCTCAGAGTTATGCTGACTGCTTGGTCCACAAACTTGCCGGTAGCCGCAAACCGCCACTGGTTGAGCCGCATCATGACGGTTTGCGCATGATCATTTCGCAGAACTTCAATTCCGACCCTGCTGCGGTAGTATTGATTGAGAGCCGTAGCAACAACGGCAGCTCAATCAAGCTGTATGAGCATCTGTCCAATGTGCCAATACGGCCCAAAGATGTGCAAAACGCCGCGACTGCCTGCATCTCGGGTTGATAAATGTGCCGCACAACCTAATTGATGGAGCAGCAATGAAACGCGAAGTGGTAAAGCAACGGCATGCCGAAGGCCAAATTTCGGCGACGCACATTATTCAAAATCCGGCAGTAGTCGGCGAGTGGATTGTTTTTTTCAAGAAGAGCGAGGGCAGAAGTTTTTTTCTGGTGGATGACGGCGATGAGGTCGAATCTTTCACTCAGCTGGATGATCTGGTGGTGATAGTCCGAGGGTTGGGAATCAAGTTTGCCGAAATCCATCTTTAGCAGTGGTTGCGTCTAAGCGGGCGGTTCGCAAACTTCACCCGCAACACGCAACACTCAGTGTTCTGCCATTCTTTTAGTTATTTGCACATCACCACTAGGCTGCGGCTTTTGAAGTTGCCGACATCAACCCCGAGGGTCTTGTCGCTTTCCTTGGGTTGTGGGGTGCCGTTGGTTGCAACAATGTTGTAGCCCTTGTTGGGGCAAGAGGCGTCTGCTTTTTGGTAGCAGCTGTCCCATGACATCGCCTCGCCTGAGCAATCAATGCTAACGCCTTGCTGGCCGTTGTTCAGGTAGGTGTTAGAGGCTGTAGCGCAACCGGCGATTCCCAATACCGCGACAACCAGCAAAAGTTTGTTCATGATTTTCGTGCTTCGTAATAAGGGCGGATGGGAGTGAGTTACCAGACGTCATGGCTGAACGGTTCGACCCTGCGATGACGTAATCGTTGTGCGTTCGTCGCTGTGTTGTTTTTCAGGTTTTAGGCCCGGAGCGCCGACGAGAATGAGCCTTGGGTTGGTCTTGCAGGACAGCGGCCACCTCAATGGCTGCGCTTTCCGAGGCGAACGGGCCGGCGATCGCTTCGCCGCTGGCATCCGATACCCACCACTGGCCATCTTGAAGTTTGTTGATCAAGTAACCGTTAACATTTTTCACTTCCGACATCGGTCTCTCTCGCTGAATGGTTCAAGCGGCACATGATAGAGCGCCTGCTCGTAAGCTGCACATTATTCCCGCACAGTCAGGTGCGTTCAGCTAGGCTTTGTGAGGCTAAATAGGCGTTATTACTGCTGCTCTCAGACGAGGGCAATCTCCACGCGACGGAACTATCGTGGCGTAAATCTCTCTATCAAGGCATAGGATGGCCAGTAAGGGCATTGTAAGGTGCTCTGTGCCTGATTAGACTGCGCCGCAATAGCCACCGCCTTTTTTATTAGGGAATTATATGAGCCAGAATGTGATCAAGAAATGCTTGTTCCCAGCAGCCGGATACGGCACGCGCTTTTTGCCTGCAACAAAAGCCATGCCCAAGGAAATGCTGCCAGTGGTCAACAAACCGCTGATTCAGTATGGCGTGGAAGAAGCACTTGATGCTGGCTTGAAAGAAATCTCCATCGTGACGGGTCGTGGCAAACGTGCATTAGAAGACCACTTCGATATCAGTTACGAGCTTGAGCATCAAATCAAAGGCACCGACAAAGAAAAATACTTGGTGGGTATTCGTCGAATCCTGGACGAGTGCAGCTTTTCCTACACTCGCCAAACTGAAATGAAAGGCTTGGGTCACGCGATTCTCAGCGGCCGTCCTTTGATCGGTGACGAACCCTTCGCCGTGGTACTGGCGGATGACCTATGCGTAAACCTCGACGGTGACGGCGTTCTGACCCAGATGGTCAAGCTGTACAACAAATACCGTTGCTGCATCGTCGCCATCCAGGAAGTACCGGCGGACGAAACTCAGAAGTACGGTGTCATCGCTGGCGAAGAAATCCACCCGGGCCTTTACCGTGTCAGCCACATGGTTGAAAAACCCAAGCCTGAAGACGCACCGTCCAACCTGGCGATCATCGGTCGTTATATTTTGACGCCGGACATCTTCAAAATGATTGAAGACACCCCGCCCGGTAAAGGCGGCGAAATTCAGATCACCGATGCACTGATGAAAATGGCGGAAGAGGGCAACGTCCTCGCCTACAAATTCAAAGGCCAGCGTTTCGACTGTGGCGGCGCCGAAGGCTACATAGACGCGACCAACTTCTGTTTCGAAAACTTCTACAAAACCGGCAAAGCTTACTGAGTCATTGCCCGTTTGGTTGTAGGACAAAGCCACCGTTGGGTGGCTTTGTCGTTTCTGGCTGTCAGCACTGACCCCGCTCGCCGAAGCGGTTATGCTGTGCACCTGCTAAGGAGACAGCAATGGCCTACGACTTTGACCTTTTTGTGATTGGTGCCGGTTCCGGCGGTGTACGGGCGGCACGTTTTGCTGCGGGTTATGGCGGCCGAGTGGCGATTGCCGAGAGCCGCTATCTGGGCGGCACGTGCGTTAATGTCGGCTGCGTGCCGAAAAAATTCCTGGTGTACGGGGCGCATTTCTCCGAAGACTTCGAGCAAGCCAAAAGCTACGGTTGGTCAGCCGGTGAGGCTGAGTTCGATTGGGCGACCCTGATCAGCAACAAAGATCGTGAGATTCACCGTCTTAACGAGATCTATCGCAGCTTGTTGACCAACAGCGGGGTGACCCTGCATGAAGGCCACGCCAAGCTGGTAGATCCGCATCGGGTCCAAGTCAATGGCCAGACTTACAGCGCAGAACACATTTTGATTGCGACTGGCGGCTGGCCGCAGGTTCCGGAATTTCCGGGCAGTGATCTGGCGATTACGTCCCAGGATGCATTTTTCCTCAATAAGCTCCCTAAACGTATTATGGTCGTCGGTGGCGGTTATATTGCGGTTGAGTTTGCGTCGATTTTCAATGGTTTAGGGGCCGACGTGACCCAGCTGTATCGCGGCGAGCTGTTCCTGCGTGGTTTTGATGATGCGGTTCGGGTTCATCTGAAACAGGAATTGGTGAAGCGCGGCATTGATCTGCAATTCAACTCAGACATCGAACGTATCGACAAAAATGACGATGGCAGCTTGCATGTGGTCCTTAAAGACGGTCGGCTGCTGACCACCGATTGCGTGTTCTACGCGACGGGCCGTCGACCTATGCTGGACAACCTCGGTCTCGAAAACGTTCAGGTAAAACTGAACAAGGCTGGCTTCATCGAAGTCGATGAGCTTTATCAAACCAGCGAACCGTCTATTCTGGCACTGGGCGACATCATTGGCGGTGTGCAGTTGACTCCGGTAGCGCTGGCTGAAGGCACGGCGTTGGCGCGCCGGCTGTTCAAGCCAGAGCAGTATCGGCCGGTGGACTATCGTCATATCCCAACGGCGGTTTTCAGCTTGCCGAACATTGGCACGGTGGGTTTGACCGAAGAAGACGCTAAGAAAGCTGGTCACACGGTGGTGGTATTCGAAAGCCGCTTCCGCCCCATGAAGTTGTCGCTTACCCAGGATCAAGAGCGCACGCTGATGAAGTTGGTGGTCGATGCTGATACAGATCGGGTGCTCGGTTGTCATATGGTCGGGCCAGAGGCAGGTGAAATCATCCAAGGCCTAGCGATTGCGTTGAAGGCGGGCGCAACCAAGCAGATTTTTGACGACACGATTGGCGTGCATCCGACCGCAGCCGAAGAGTTTGTCACGCTGCGCACACCGGTTGGCAGCTGATTCAGCGGCCAACCGAGCATCACTCGATCACAGGGAAGTGGGTCGAGGCATAAATAAGAAATTTATAGGACGCGGGCCCATTTCTTGAACAACCAAAACGTTTGGACGTCACTGCCTTGGTGTGAGCAGGATCGGCTTACCGCCCTTGCGCGGCTGGACATACTTGACACGCCCCCAGAGCGAACATTTGAAGAGCTTGCCAGCCTTGCGGCGTATCTGTGCGATGCGCCCATGGCGCAGATCAACCTGATCGACGTTGATCGGCAATGGTCCTTGGCACAATTCGGTCTGGCAGAGGGCGATCAACCCCTCGAGTATTCGTTGTGTGCCCATGCCATTCAGCAGGCGGACGGCATGATCATTGAAGATCTGTCGGCCGATCCCCGGTTTGCCAAGCATCCGCAGGTTGCTGGGGGTGCCCGGTTACGATTTTATGCCAGCGCCTTATTGGTTTCGCCCTATGGACCGTTGGGCGCGTTGTGTGTGCTCGATGTGCGCCCCCGGCATCTGTCCGAACGGCAGATAGCCGCCCTGGCGACATTGGCGAGTCAGGTGGTCAGTCAGTTGGAGCTGCGCCGTGCACTGGTCACTCAACGTGAAAGCGAGGTTCGCCACCGGCAGCAACAAGCGCGCCAGGCGTTTTTGCTGCAGCTCAGCGATCGCTTGCACGACGCGGTGCGCGCTGAAGATGTGGTGTTCAATCTGGGCGAGAGCTTGGGCTCGACTCTGGAAATCCAGCGTATAGGTCATGGTCGCTTCGACGCGCAGGGCTTATTGACCATTGAGAGCGAATGGCTAAAAAGCTCGGCGCGCAGCAGTCGTGGCTTTCATCAAATTGACGAATATGGCGAAGGTTTGTTCGAGCGCTTGACTCAAGGCGAGTTGATCGCCGTTGAGGATGTGTGCAGTGACCCGCGTACGGCCGCTGCCGCACAGCGTTACGCCGATTACAACGTTCGCAGCATATTGATTGCGCCCTTGGGCGATGACTTGGGTTTCAATGCACTGCTTTATATAAGCTCGGAGCAGCCGCGACAGTGGTCGCCCGAAGACATTGCTCTCGTACGTGAAGTGGTGGAGCGCACCCAGGCGGCGGATGAGCGAGCCAAAGCGCGCAACGCCCTGTTGGAAGCCGAGCAGCGGGTCAAGTTGGCGAACTCCATCGCTGCCGTGGGTGTCTGGGAGTACACCATCAGCCGCAATCAACTGCACTTTGATAGCCAAGCGCGAATGATTGCCGAGCTGTCGCCTGAGCAGCTCGATCCAACGGTCGAAGATTTTCTGGTCGCCGTCCACGTCGAGGATCGAAGCGCCTTGGTGCAGGCTGTCGCGCAAGCACTGAGCGCTCGCTCTACCGGCGAAATCAGCCTCGATTTTCGAGTTCATCCGCGTGTCGATGGCTTGCCGAGCTGGCTGACGATCCGTGGGCGGCGGATGCAAGAGCGCGACGGTACTGTGCGTTTGATTGGGACCGCGCGAGACATTACGCTCGAACGCAACGGTGAAGAAAATCTCCGCCGAATCAATGCGGTATTGGAAAGCCAGATCGTTGAGCGTGCATGTGCCGAGCGCTTTCAGGCGGCGTTGTTGATCCTGGGTGATCAATTACGCGAAAAAACCGGTTGTACGGAGATCCGACAGGCCGCGGCCAGAATTTTGGGCATGACACTGGGGATTGAGCGCGTCGCGTTTGCCACTGTTGACCTTGAACAAGACAGCATTGTCATTAAACGTGATTGGGTGCTGGGGGCAGTTCCAAGCCTTGTTGGTGTTTACAGCCTCAATAGTTTCGGCGCGTTATTTGACGCGATGCGCCGTGGCGAGGGCGTGGTCATCAACGACACTCAGCTGGATGCGCGTACCGCCCAAGGCGACGGTGAATGCCAGGCGCGTGGCATGCGAACGCTGATCAACATCCCGCTGCTCGAACAGGGTGTTATCACCACATTATTGATGTTGCACGGTGTGCAGCCGCGCATTTGGAGCGACGAAGAAGTCAGTTTTGTTCGTGATGTTGCCGAACGCAGCTGGGTTGCCATGGAGCGTTCACGTGCCGAGCGGGCACTGCGCGATAGCGAGCTGCAATTTCGCACCTTGGCCGACAACATGAGTCAGTTGGCCTGGACCGCCGAGCCGTCCGGCAAAATCTATTGGTACAACAAGCGTTGGTATGACTATACCGGCACTTCGCTGGAAGCGATGTTGGCGTTGGGCTGGCGCTCGGTTCACGACCCTGCGCACTTTGACCGAGTCACTGCGCGGGTCAAGCATTGCTTCGCGACCGGGTCGGTGTGGGAAGATACGTTTCCCATGCGAGGCAGGGATGGTAACTACAGCTGGTTTCTGTCTCGGGCGCTGCCCATTCGAGACGGTTTGGGTCATGTCACGCATTGGCTGGGAACCCACACCGACATCACCGCTCAGGTTAACGCCGAAGAAGCCTTGCGTGAGCTCAATGACAGCCTCGAGCGGCGAGTGGCTGAGCGGACTCGCGAGATGGTCACGATCAACGAGTTGCTGCAAGTTGAGATGTCCGAGCGCGAAAGTGCCGAAGAGGCGTTGCGGCATGCGCAAAAAATGGACGCCATCGGTCAACTCACCGGCGGCATTGCCCATGACTTCAATAACATGCTCACCGGTGTGTTGGGTGCGCTGGATTTGATTCAACGGCGCGTCGCAGCAGGACGCGTGGCGGAGGTGGATCGCTATATCAACGCCGCAATGACCTCGGCCAATCGCGCGGCGTCCTTGACCCATCGACTGCTGGCGTTTGCCCGGCGTCAGTCGCTTAACCCTCAAGCCGTGGACGTTAACCAGATGGTGATGTCGATGGAGGAATTGCTGCGACGCACCCTCGGCGAGAGCATCGAACTGTGCATCGACCTTCAACCCCGGTTGTGGCAAGCCAATACCGATGAGCATCAGCTGGAAAGTGCGTTGTTGAATCTGGTAATCAATGCCCGCGACGCCATGCCTGAGGGTGGTCGTCTGACGGTCAGTTCCACGGTGGTTCATGTTGATATTCAGCGGGAAGCCATGGCTCCGGGCGAGTATGTTCTGCTCAGCGTCGAAGACAGTGGTTTTGGCATGTCGCCTGAGGTCATCCGGCGAGCATTTGATCCGTTCTTCACTACCAAGCCGATTGGGCAGGGTACGGGTCTGGGGCTGTCGATGGTCTATGGATTCGTCAAACAAACCGGCGGCCACGTACAGATCGAAAGCGTGGTCCAAGAAGGCACCCGGATTCAGCTGTATCTTCCTTGCCATCTCGAGCAAGGGGCGCGCCATATCGCGGAGCCAGAGAGTCTCAGCGCTCCCCGGGCAGTGAGGGGCGAGCAAGTGCTGGTGGTCGAAGACGAGGTCGCGGTGCGCCTTCTGGTAATCGACGTGCTGCGCGAACTCGGTTATTCGACGCTTGAAGCCGGTGACAGCAAGACTGCGCTGCCGGTACTGCAAAGTGCGGAGCGTATCGATCTGCTGATCAGTGACGTAGGGTTGCCGGGGCTTAACGGTCGCCAGCTGGCGGAAATGGCTCGGCAATTCCGTCCGGACTTGCCCGTGTTGTTCATGACCGGTTACGCGCGAAACGCTGAAGTGCGGGCTGAGCTGCTCGATCCTGGTATGGACATACTGACCAAGCCCTTCAGTGTCGATGAGTTGGCGCTGAAAGTACGGTCGATGATCGGCGACACGCGGTGTGTGCCCGATGAAAGGCTTCCCGAATAAAATCGGTCGGATTTTCTGTAGGAGCCAACGTGTTGGCGAGGGTCCTTTGGACCTGATCGCAGCCTTCGGCAGCTCCTACAGAAGTCTGTGCAGCGCCAAAATCCGTGGGACCGAATTTATTCGGGAAGGCTTCAGTCCTGACACCCTGCAACCTCAAACTACCCAAAGTGCCACACAGTTTGCTGCGCGACAGCGCGGCGTCGAAGACGTGGCGGACTCTCCTACAGGGGTGTGGTTAGTTCGGGCTCTTTCTGCGTGGCAAGCAGCGCTGCGGACTCAAGGGCCAGTTGGGATTTGATCAGCTCTAGGTGCAATGTCTGATTGGCCTGCGCATGTTCATTCACGGTTTGCTTGAGTGCGCTGCTTTCATCCAGGGCCGCGCTCAAGCGCTCTTGCAGCAACGCGCACTGGGTGTGGGTGAGCTGGTACTGTTCGCCAAGTCTGGTCGTCTCGTGAGTCGCTTTTTTCAGCTGTTCCTGTTGCGCACTCAGCTCGCGCAACGTACTGCGTGTTTCGCTTAATAAACGTTCATTGTCTCGGTTTAGCTGAGTGATCTCCTCCTGCCGTACCATCGCGGCCTGTTGCGCCTGGCGTATTTCCATCTGTACCTGCTGCCGTTGGCCTTCGTGACGACGCTGCTCCTGTTCGCGTTGCTCCTTGACTGAATTGCGATAGTGCTCAAGTGCGTCGCGGGCATGCAGGTGCTTTTCTTCCAGCGAGCGAATTTGTCCATCCTTGTCCTGCAGGCGAATGTCTTGATCTAGCTGCGACTGAGTCAGGCGAGCGTTAGACGTCTGTTCGGCTTGCAACGCGGCGCTCGTACTGTCCAAGGCGAGGCTTTTTGCGTTCAGCTCAGCGGTCAGCGTATTCAGTTGTCGCTCTTGGGTGCTGACATGCAACTGAGTCCTTGCCAATTCCTCTGACAATGTTTGCATCTGGTCGTCAAACACCGCCTGGGCCAGATGAATGCGCTCTTGGGCCTGTTCCTTTAGTCGCTGAGCAAGACGACTCACCAACTCAGTCAGTTCATCACTGACCTGGGGGGCGGGGGCGGAGCTTTTGGACTCCTGCTCATCGAGTTCCTTCAAGTAGCGGTGAATGGTGGTTTTCGATCCGGTGTTGCCCATCTCGATACGCACCGCGTCAATGCTCGGATTTTCGCCGCGAGCGAGCAACGCCATGCGTGCCGTTTGAACCACTGCCTTATTGACTCCGCCGCGTGCCATGCATTGCTCCTACGATTTCGTACTGTGGTATGTACACTGTAATTACATACTATAAGTTTGGCAATTACGTTCTAAAATTAACGAAAATACACACGGGATATACTGGTATTATCCCGTGTCATTTACGGAAACCAATTTTATAAGGTGGTTTTCAGTACACAACGGGCGCGCTTGGCATGTATGACTTGGACCGCTACCTGATCGCTGCTACTCGTGACAACACGCAGCGCAGCTATCGGGCGGCCATTGAGCATTTTGAAGTGACATGGGGCGGCTTCCTGCCCGCGACCAGCGACTGCGTCGCCCGTTACTTGGTCGCGTTCGCTGGCGTGTTGTCGATTAACACCTTGAAGTTGCGTTTGTCGGCCTTGGCGCAATGGCACAACAGCCAGGGATTTGCTGATCCGACCAAGGCGCCAGTGGTGCGCAAGGTGTTCAAGGGCATTCGGGCCCTGCACCCCGCGCAGGAGAAGCAGGCCGAGCCTTTGGAGTTGCAGCATCTGGAGCAGGTGATCGCAATGCTTGATCGAGAGGGTGCGCAAGCGCTTGTCGATCACGATCAACCGGCGTTGTTGCGTTGCCGTCGCAACACTGCCCTGATTTTGTTGGGCTTTTGGCGGGGGTTTCGCAGCGATGAGTTGTGCCGGCTAGACATCGAGCACGTTCAAGCGATTGCCGGCTCGGGCATCAGCCTGTATCTGCCGCGCAGCAAAAGTGATCGCGACAACCTCGGCAGAACCTACCAAACGCCAGCGCTGCAGCGCTTGTGCCCGGTGCAGGCCTATATCGAATGGGTCAACTGTGCGGCGCTGGTGCGTGGGCCTGTGTTCAGGGCCATTGATCGCTGGGGCAATCTGGGGGAGGAGGGCTTGCACGCCAACAGCATTATTCCGCTGCTACGCCAGGCGCTGGAGCGTGCGGGCCTTCCTTCCGAGCAGTACACCAGTCATTCATTGCGCCGAGGCTTTGCCACGTGGGCCCATCAGAGCGGTTGGGACTTGAAATCGCTGATGACCTACGTCGGCTGGAAGGACATGAAATCGGCCTTGCGCTACATCGAAGCCACGCCGTTTAAGACGCTGAATGACCTCACACAGCTGTCACAGATTTCTTCTATTAATAGAGATCTCTTATAGTGAAAGGTAATCAGCAGCATGAGGTTTGCCAATGAGCCTATATCGCTGATTATGCGTAAGATCCACTTCATTAGCTTTTCCCAACCATCAGGAGATTCACCGATGCCTATCATCAACAGCCACGTCAAACCATTTAAAGCCACGGCGTTCGTCAACAACGAATTCGTTGAAGTCTCGGAAGCCAACCTGAAAGGCAAATGGTCTGTCGTTTTCTTCTACCCGGCTGACTTCACCTTCGTTTGCCCTACCGAATTGGGCGACCTGGCTGACAACTATGCTGCGTTCAGGAAACTGGGCGTTGAGATCTACGGTGTGTCCACCGACACCCACTTCGCTCACAAAGCCTGGCACGATACTTCCGACGTGATCGGCAAAGTCACCTTTCCACTGATCGGCGACCCGACTCACGTGATCTCCCGCAACTTCGACGTGTTGATCGAAGAAGCAGGACTGGCTGACCGTGGCACCTTCGTGATCAACCCAGAAGGTCAGATCAAAATCGTTGAACTGAACGATGGCGGCGTCGGCCGTGACGCTTCTGAGCTGCTGCGCAAAGTTAAAGCCGCTCAATACGTCGCTGCTCACCCAGGCGAAGTTTGCCCAGCTAAATGGAAAGAAGGCGAAGCCACTCTGGCCCCGTCGTTGGACCTGGTTGGCAAGATCTAAGTCGACATGCATCGGCTGGGGGCCATGGGCTCTGCTTTTAAGCACTAAGTAAACCGCATCGCCCCCAAAAAACGCCCGGGCGACTATCGCTCGGGCGTTGTTTTTTCTACCGAATCAAAAAAAGGAAATCGCGCCATGTTGGACGCCAATCTTAACGCCCAGTTGAAATCGTACCTGGAACGGGTTACCCGCCCAATCGAGATCGTTGCGTCCCTTGATGACGGCGCGAAATCTCAAGAAATGCTGGAGCTGCTTAAAGAAGTCGCCAGCCTTTCGACTTTTATTACGCTTAAAGACAACGGCTCCGATGTGCGTACTCCATCGTTCTCGCTGGACAGCCCAGGGCAAAACATCAGCCTGCGTTTCGCCGGCATCCCTATGGGTCACGAATTCACCTCGCTGGTATTGGCGCTGCTGCAAGTCGGCGGCTACCCCTCCAAGGCCAGCGCGGACGCCATTGAACAGGCGAAATCGCTGAAGGGCGATTTCACCTTCGAAACATACTTCTCCCAGTCGTGTCAGAACTGCCCGGATGTTGTTCAGGCGGTAAACCTGATGGCCGTGCTCAACCCGAACATCAAACACATCGCTATTGACGGTGCGTTGTTCCAGGCTGAAGTGACTGACCGTCAGATCATGTCGGTGCCTAGCGTCTACCTCAACGGCGAGCTGTTCGGCCAGGGTCGCATGGGCCTGGAAGAAATTCTGGCCAAAATCGACACCAGTGCTGGTGATCGTCAGGCAGAAAAGCTCAACGCCAAAGACGCCTTCGATGTACTGGTCGTCGGCGGCGGCCCAGCGGGTTCAGCCGCTGCGATCTACGCGGCACGTAAGGGTATTCGCACCGGCGTCGCGGCGGAGCGTTTTGGCGGTCAGGTGCTCGACACCATGGCCATCGAAAACTTTATCTCAGTTCAGCACACTGAAGGTCCGAAACTGGCCGTTGCGCTGGAAGAACACGTCAAGCAGTACGAAGTCGACATCATGAATCTGCAGCGCGCAGATCAGTTGATCCCAGGCAAGGCGGGCGAGCTGCACGAAGTGAAATTCGCCAGCGGGGCCTCCCTCAAAGCCCGTACGGTGATTATTGCGACAGGTGCAAGATGGCGCGAAATGAACGTGCCGGGCGAGCAGCAATACCGGAACAAGGGCGTAGCGTATTGCCCGCACTGCGACGGTCCGCTGTTCAAGGGCAAACGTGTTGCGGTCATCGGCGGCGGAAACTCCGGCGTCGAAGCAGCAATCGACCTGGCCGGTATCGTCAAGCACGTCACCCTGCTGGAATTCGACGTGCAACTGCGCGCCGATGCGGTATTGCAGCGCAAGTTGTTGAGCCTGCCGAACGTCACCGTCATCACCAATGCACTCACCACAGAAGCGCTGGGCGATGGCCAGAAAGTTAACGGTCTGCGCTACAAAAACCGTTTGAACGACGAAGAGATTGCCATCGACCTGGAAGGCATCTTTGTTCAGATCGGCTTGCTGCCTAACACCGACTGGCTCAAAGGCACCATTGAGTTGTCACCGCGCGGCGAGATCATTGTGGATTCCCGTGGCGAGACCTCGATTCCCGGCGTCTTCGCCGCTGGCGACGTCACCACCGTACCGTTTAAACAGATCATTATTGCCTTGGGCGAGGGTGCCAAGGCATCGCTAAGCGCATTTGATCACTTGATTCGCACGTCAGCGCCAGAGTAAAGCCTCGGGCGTCGCAGCATAGCGATAGAAAAAGTCGGAATTTGATAAGGGTTTCGGCTTTTTTTTGGCCTGTCGTAACCATTTGGGCATCGTTCTGCGAAAAAAAAGGTCGATATCTGTCTGCACCCGAAACCATAAGCGTTAAACGGTGCGTCCCCTCATGAGGAAGTCATATGTTGAAAACAATAGCGTTGGCGCTGACCTTGGGTCTGGCGGGTTGTAGCGGTGTCCAGGTGACGCAATACAGTCAAGAAACCCCGAAACTCGACCTGCGCGATTACTTCTCGGGGCAGGTGTTGGCGTCAGGTATTTTTCAAAAACGCTCGGGCGAGGTAACCAAACGCTTTCATGTAGTGATCGATAGCCACAGTGAAGGCGATGCGCTCATCATGCATGAGACTTTCAATTACAGCGACGGCACAAAACAGACCCGGGTCTGGACCTTGCGTCCAGATGGTCCAGGACACTGGCGTGGCACGGCGAGTGACGTGGTCGGCGAGGCATTCGGCGAGGTTTCAGGCAATACCTTCCATTGGAACTACGTGCTGAACCTGCCGGTGGACGGCAAGACCTACGAAGTTCGTTTTGACGACTGGATGTACATGCTCGATGACAAAACCTTGGCCAATCGTTCCTACATGAGCAAGCTGGGTGTCGAGTTGGGACAAGTGACGTTGTTCTTTCGCAAGCAGTGAAGAGTGCACCTAGTCGGTCTTTGTGATTTCTGAGGGACCGAATTCATTCGGGAAGCAGGCGCCTCGGTATGTCTGGAACACCGCGCCGCTACCTTCCCGAATAAATTCGGTCCCACAGATTTTGGCGCTGGATAGATTTTCGCGGGAGTTGCCGAAGGCTGCGATAAGTCCGAACCAGCTTCGCTAACCAGTTGGCTCCTACAAAAGATGCGTTATGGGGAGGGTCAAATCACAGCGGTGTCGGCTGAATGATCTCAACCCAGTACCCATCCGGGTCTTTGATGAACGCCAGGCTGTTCATGCGACCATCCGCCAGGCGTTTCTGAAACGGCACACCCAGGGTTTCGAAACGTTCGCAGGCCACGTGGACATCGGGTACAGAGATGCAAATGTGCCCAAAACCGCGCGGGTCAGCGTTGCCGTTGTGATACGCGATGGCCGGATCATTCTCGGTGCCGTGGTTATGCGTTAGCTCTAGAATCCCGGGGATGGACTTCATCCACTGGTTACGCGCACTGCTGTCAGCAGGGATCAGCGCTTTGTCGACCAGCGCAAGAAAGTACAGGCTGAATTCGGCTTCCGGAAAGTCACGCTTTTCAACCAGGCTGAAGCCCAGCACGCGAGTATAAAAATCCAGCGAGGCGGTGATGTCCTTGACCCGCAGCATGGTGTGGTTGAACACAAAACCTTGTGTTGCGGTTTCCGGTACGGCAGTGACGCCGGCAAAGGTGTTCAATTCGTGCAAGCTCATGGAAATCTCCGGTTCAAATAGTCGTGCAACTGCTAAAGGATACGGGTCAGAGCAATCAGTGCCAAACCCGAACGGTGAGGAGGTTTCGATAAAAACAGTGCTAAGCCTTGTTCCACGAGGGGGACAGGCCCAAACTTTCCTGCTCAACAGTTCCGGTGATACCCATCATGATCTACCCGCAATGCAAATCGTCGTTGATAAGCCTGGGCCTGCTGCTAGCCGTTAGCAGCGCTCACGCCGCCTATGCGATGGTGACCTGGCCTGCGGGCTGGGAAGTTGAGCCATTGCCTGCTACAACCGCAACTGAAGGGCAGCCATCAGTCCAGATGAGACAGCGTGCGGTGAAGAATGATCAGAATGGAAATCCGGTCATGGTCATGGAACTCACCCAAACGCGGCTTCAGCCAGGGCACGAGGTAAATGTGCAGAGCGTGTTGTTGGAGATGCGCAAGGCGATTCAGATCAACTTTGCCCGCGATGGCTTCCAAAGCGTTTGTAGCAAAGTCCACGAGGGCACCCTGAGTGCATTGCCTACGCTGGAGACGACCTGCAGCATTACTCAGAACGGCGGTCACGTGATGACTCAGACGCTGGTGGCGGCGGCAACCAAGGACACGGCGTGGTCGTTGTCATACGCAGGTTCTGCTGACGGCTATGCCGCTACGAAGGATGAGGTGCAGCATATTCGCGACAGCCTTCAGTTAGTAGTTGAGCAATAGCACTCCGCTGTTAGTGGCATAGCAAGTGTTAAAGGGATGGCGCCAAATAACAGGAAAAAAGAAGCCCGCCGAAGCGGGCATTGGGGCGCTAATCCTTTAGCAGCCTTCATCGTGTAAGAATCGATGTGAAAAATATGTGAAGGATTTCCGTTCCCGACTAATGGAGTTCAGACGCGGGTTGCGGGTGTACTCAAAAACAGTGAAAGGCACTCTACCAGCCTTCAGATGAATTATTCAGAATGTGACCATTCAACATTGAAACGCCACTAGATTATCTGGCGTCGTGTATTAAGCCGGACGTTTACTGCAAGCGCCTTGTGTTACATCCCTGACAGTCGAAACATGATGAAAGGTCCAATACAACACGTAGGACATAGTCTGAGTCGGCTGTACGAAAATGTACTGCTGAAACGTCAGAACTATTTTTTTGCCCATCTAGTGATACTTTCCTGTCTGAACGCTGAACGAGTTACATATTAGCGCGAACGTAATATTGACAGCCATTAAAAAGCCCTGCCAAGCAGGGCTTTTTAAGTGTGACAGTTTGATCAGGCGCGAAGCCATGAATCTACAGCGTCAACACCGTACTGCTCTTTCCAGGACTTCAGGCCGCGGTGATTGCCGCCTTTGGTTTCGATCATTTCGCCGGTGTGCGGATTCTGATAAACCTTGACGACACGGGCCCTGCGACGCTTGATTCCTGATGGGGCGGCCTGTGGTAGCGAGCTCTTGGGGTCGAGGATGGCGACGATGTCGCGCAGGCTCTTGCCGTAGGTGCTCATCAAACCTTGAAGCTTTTGTTCGAATTCAATCTCCTTCTTTAGTCCGGCGTCATTCTTCAAAGTCTCCAGCTGTGCAAGCTGTTCTTGAAGGGCTTTTTCTGCTGCGCGAAACTCGGCAAGTCTGGACAAATAGGTTTACTCCGACAGTGTAGTTGGCTGATTTTAGCCTGACAAAGCGATAAGAAAAAAACGTCTGGCCGATGCGATCCCTCAGTTCTCTACCCAACCCCCTGAGCGTTTTCCGTCGGGGGAAGAAACTAACGGTTTGCTGTCAATCACGTTTGGTGAAAGGGGTAGTTGTTAACCAGCGACGGACAAATCATGCACTTTTTTTTCGAGTTAGAAAATAGTCTTATGCAATTCATTAGAGTAAAGGGAAATTTACACTTAACCGGCAGTCGTGTTTTTTGTCATATCGGGAGAAGCTGCTTGTAAGTTATTTCCGAGATTAGCGGGGTCTGTGGAAACCATTAGCGCCCGCTACGGGCGCCTGATTTAGAGCCTTAGAGGCCTTGCTGCAAGGCCGGGTCGTCTGGATTTTGTTGCTCAAGTTCTGCGAGCAACACTTGGACCTTTTGCAACTGACCGCTTTCTTGCCAGTAATGTATCAGGAGCACTCGGCTGCGTCGGTTGGCGGGTTGACGCTGCAAAATGTCTTCAAGCTGCTTCTGCGCAGGCTCCAATTGCTCCAGACCGTGCAGCGCGACCGCCAGGTCATAGCGGAAATCATTGTTTTCCGGGTCCAACTCCACGGCTTTTGTCAGGCCCAGCAGCGCGTATTCGCTTTGCCCGTGATTGAGCAACCACATACCAAAGGCGTGCTGCAGCATCGAAGACGAGGGATTGTGCTCAAGCAGCTGTCCCAGCAGGTGCCTGGCTTTTTCAGCTTGCCCTTGCTTGTCGAGAAGGTCGATCTGCGCCAGTGCGGCCTCCAGATTGCCCGGCTCAAGGGCGAGGGCCTGCTCCAGGGCTGTTGCGGCCCGTGCTGGATCATTGGTGTGCAAATAAAGCCTGGCCAGTTGCAGTTGACTTTGACTGGTCGCGGGGACCTTGGCTTGCAGCGCCGTTTTATATTCCTCGACGACTTGCTCCAACGGGGTGAAATACAACCCGACTTCATCTGGCGTGAGTCCCAGCAATGCTTTCGCCGCGCTGAATCGGGTATCCGGCTCTTTTTCATCGAGCAAAGGGCCCAGCAACACGCTGCGCTGACTTCCAGATACGAGTTTGACGATCGCATCAATCGCCGCTTGTCGAACGAGGACTTCATCGCTGTGCAGCGCTTCGCCGGCCAGCTTGAGCGCCTGCGGACCTGGGAAATTTGACAGTTCAACCAATAGGCCTGCACGTCGGGGGCCGGACAAGTCGGTGCGGGCGAATTGCTGATAAAGCACGCGGGCGGCACCGGGTTTGCCGTCTTGAGCCTGTGCCAGAGCGCGGCCGTAACTGATGGTGTGGACAATAGCGGGCGGAGCAGAGGGGCCACTGCGCAACCAAAGCAGACCACCCCCTACAGCGATGGCCAGACATGCGATGGAGAAACCAATGGGCCATCGACGACGGGTTTTCGGCTCGGCGGGTGAACCGTTTAAAGGCGGTTTGGGCATACCAATTTCCAATTCATAACGGCTTGCAGCTTCAGCGAGTGGTTGTCAGCTGTCAAACGACGATCGCAGGGTGCGGTTGCCAGACGAGCTTTTCCGGGCTCAAAAAAAACGCCTCCCAGAAACAGGAGGCGCCTTTAGTGGGGCTAGCGAAGCATTAAGACTGAGGTTGCCAACCGCCACCCAATGCCTTGTAAATGGCAACAATCCCACGGTAGGTGTCGATCTCACCCAGGGCCTGAGAATCTTCGGCTGCCAGGCGTTCACGTTCGGCATCCAGCAACACCAGGAAGTCAGCGGTGCCTTCACGGTACTGAATCGAGGCCAAATCTGCCGCTTTACGGCTCGATTCACTTTGACGGATCAACGAGATCAAACGTTCCTGACGCTTGTTGTAATCGCTGAAGGCGTTTTCCGACTCCTCCAACGCCAACAACACGTGCTGCTCGTAGTTGGCCAGCGCACCGTCAGCATCGGCATTGGCCCCGCGAATCCGCGCTCGCACGCTGCGTAAATCCAGCGCCGGCCAAGTGATGCTTGGGCCAAGCGACCAGGCAGCAGCAGCCGAAGAACCGATCTGCGAACCACGGGCGGCGGTGTAACCGAGAAAACCGGTGAGGCTGACCCGTGGGAACAGGTCCGCCGTGTTCACCCCGATTTGCGCGGTGGCCGAGGCCAATTGGCGCTCAGCGGCACGCACATCAGGACGGTGACGCAGCAGTTCGGTGGGATCGCCAATCGGCAAGGCCTTGGCAATCGCTGGCAACTGCGCTGGGCTCAGGTCGACTTTCATCGATTCCGGACGCTCACCCATCAAGGTCGCGATGCGGTTTTTTTCCCGCACTTGTTCAGCTTGCAACTGCGGCACAGTGGCTTCAACCGCCGCCAGACGGGCATCGGCGCGCACCACGTCGAGTTCGTTGCCGACCCCGGCGTCACGCATGCTGACGGTGACAGTGCGCGATTCCTGCTGGTTTTTCAGGTTGTCCCGGGCAATTCGCTCACGCAGTTGCGCGCCGCGCAGCTGGCCGTAGGCATCCACCAGTTCGGCGGTGATGCTGATCTGCAACTGGAACAGATCGGCTTCGCTGGCTTGCTGATCGGCATTGGCCGACTCGATCTGGCGCTGGATGTGACCAAACAGGTCGATTTCCCAGGCCATGTCCAGGCCCGCGGTGTAACTCTCGATGTTAACGCGCTGATTGGTCTGACCCGGCACTTGCGCCTTGCCTATCTGGCTGCTGACGCCGCTGGTGATGATCGGCATCTGGGTGTACGCCACCTGATCACGGATCGCCCGGGAAGCTTGCAAACGAGCAAACGACACGCGCAAATCCCGGTTGCCGGTCATCGACTGAGCAACCAGTTGATTCAGGACCGGATCATCGAACTGCGCCCACCAGACTGACTCAGTGTGAGTGCGGTCGTAATTGCCTTGGGCGGCAGACAACACCGCAGCCGCTGGGGTCACTGGAGCCTTGTAATCCGGGCCGACGGCGCAGGCCGCCAGCGCCAGAACCAACAGGCTCGGGAGGAAAAACTTTACCGTTGTGACGCTCATTGTTGCGACTCCAGCTTCAGGGCCTTGTCAGCTTCGTGAGCCTGTTTACGGGCTGCTTTACGGGCTGCTTTGCGACCTACATAGTTACGAATCAGCACGTAGAACACCGGTGTCAGCAGCAGACCAAAGAAGGTCACCCCAAGCATTCCGGAGAACACCGCTACACCCATGGCATGACGCATTTCAGCACCGGCACCGCTGGAAAGAACCAGTGGCACAACACCCATGATGAAGGCGAAGGAGGTCATCAGGATTGGGCGCAAACGCAGGCGGCAGGCTTCCAGAACAGCTTCCAGCGGCGTCTTGCCTTTCTCTTGCTCGTCTTTGGCAAACTCGACGATAAGGATCGCGTTCTTACACGCCAAGCCCACCAGTACGATCAAGCCAATCTGGGTGAAGATATTGTTGTCGCTGCCCGCAATGATCACCCCGGCGATAGCCGACAGCAGGGTCATTGGTACGATCAGGATCACCGCCAGTGGCAGGCTCCAGCTTTCGTACAAGGCAGCCAACACCAGGAACGCCAGCAGTACGCAGAGTGGGAAGACCAACAGCGCCGTGTTACCCGATAAAATCTGCTGATAGGTCAGGTCGGTCCATTCATAGGTCATGCCGTTTGGCAGTTCATCTTTGAGCAGTTTCTCAATCGCTTCCTGGGCTTGGCCTGAGCTATAGCCCGGTGCCGCGGCGCCGTTGATTTCTGCGGTGATGAAGCCGTTGTAATGCTGAACGCGATCAGGCCCTGAGGTATTACTGACCTTGATAAAAGTCGCCAACGGGATCATTTCGCCAAGGTTGTTACGTACTTTCAACTGACCGATCTGCTCACCTTCCTGGCGGAACTGTTGCTCGGCCTGAACGTTGACCTGATACGTGCGACCAAAACGGTTGAAGTCGTTGGCGTACAGCGAACCCAGGTAGATCTGCAGCGTGTCGAAAATATCACTGATGGCCACGCCATGAGTCTTGGCTTTTTCACGGTCGATGGCAGCATCGACTTGGGGCACGTTAACCGTGTAGCTGGTAAACAGTGCGGCCAGTCCTGGCGTAGTGCGGCTCTTGGTGATGATGTTTTGGGTTTCTTTGTACAGCGCGTCGTAACCCAGGTTGCCACGGTCTTCGATCTGCACCCGGAAGCCGCCGATGGTACCGAGGCCTTGGACCGGTGGGGGCGGGAAGATCGCCATGTACGCTTCTTGAATCGAACCGAACTTGCCGTTCAACGCACCGGCAATCGCACCGGCTGATTCACTGGGGTCCTTACGTTCGTCAAAAGGCTTGAGTGTGACGAACACGATGCCGGCGTTCGGGCTGTTGGTGAAACCGTTGATCGACAAGCCAGGGAAGGCCACCGCACTGTCCACGCCCGGCTGCTTGAGAGCGATATCGGACATGCGTTTGATCACGTCTTCGGTACGATCAAGGCTGGAAGCATCCGGTAATTGCGCGAAGGCCACCAGGTACTGCTTGTCTTGAGTCGGCACGAAACCGGTGGGGGTGTTGGCAAAACCGAACCACGTCAGCACGATCAGGCCGGCATACAGGAACAATGCAATGCCGCTGCTGCGGATAACGCGGCCTACGGTGCCGACATAACCATGGCTAGCTTTGTCGAAGAAGCGGTTGAAGGGGCGGAACAACCAACTGCCCAACAGTTTATCGAGGAAGCGCGAGAAGCCGTCTTTCGGTGCGTCATGCGCTCTGAGCAATACGGCCGACAGGGCAGGGGACAAGGTCAGGGAGTTGAAGGCTGAAATCACCGTGGAAATGGCAATGGTCAGGGCGAACTGCTTATAAAACTGACCGGTCAAGCCCGAGATGAAGGCGGCTGGGATAAACACCGCGCACAGCACCAACGCGGTGGCGATGATCGGGCCGGTCACTTCACTCATGGCTTTTTTGGTGGCTTCGATCGGACTGAGTCCCAGCTCGATATTTCGTTCGACGTTCTCCACCACCACAATCGCGTCATCCACCACGATGCCGATGGCCAACACCAACCCGAACAGTGACAGCGCGTTGAGCGAGAAGCCAAACAGGTGCATGACCGCAAAGGTACCGATCAACGACACCGGTACAGCGACCAGTGGAATGATCGAGGCACGCCAAGTTTGCAGGAACAGAATGACAACCAATACCACCAGAATCAGCGCTTCGAACAAGGTGTGAACCACTGCTTCGATGGAGCCACGCACGAAGATGGTTGGGTCATAGACGATGGAGAAGTCCATGCCTTCAGGGAAACTCTGTTTCAGTTCGGCCATTTTGGCCCGAACTTCGTTGGAGATTTCGATGGCGTTGGAGCCAGGACGCTGGAAGATCGGAATGGCTACAGCGGGTTGGTTATTCAGCAGCGAGCGCAACGCGTATTGACTGGAGCCGAGTTCGATTCGAGCGATGTCTTTGAGGCGCGTGATTTCACCATTGGCGCCAGCGCGGATAATGATGTTCTCAAACTCTTCCTCCGTGACCAGACGACCTTGAGTGTTCACCGACATCTGAAAGCTGGTGGCATTCGGTGCCGGCGGTGAGCCCAGTGAACCGGCGGCAACTTGACGGTTCTGTTCGCGAATTGCGTTGACCACGTCGGTAGCGGTCAGGTTGCGCGAGGCTGTCTTGTTTGGATCAAGCCACACTCGCAGCGAGTAATCGCCCATGCCGAACAGTTGCACGTCGCCGACGCCACCCAGTCGCGCCAGCTCATCCTTGATATTGAGGATGGCGTAGTTGGACAGGTAGAGCATGTCGTAGCGTTTGTCCGGGGAGGTCAAGTGGACCACCATCGTCAAGTCGGGAGATGCCTTGTCCACGGTAATACCGATGCGCGTCACTTCTTCTGGAAGTTTCGGCTCGGTGCGGGTCACACGGTTCTGGACTTGCACCTGGGCGTTGTCCAGGTCAGTGCCCAGCGCAAAGGTGATGGTCAGGGTGATCTTGCCATCGGCCGTAGATTGCGAGGACATGTAGAGCATGTTCTCGACACCGGTAATGGCCTGCTCCAACGGCGCAGCAACGGTTTCGCCGATCACTTTAGGGTTGGCGCCAGGGAAGTTTGCACGCACCACCACGGTCGGCGGCACCACTTCCGGGTATTCACTGATCGGTAGTTGGAACAGCGAAATGGCACCAGCGATCAGGATCATCAGCGACAGCACCGCTGCGAAGATCGGTCGCGATATAAAGAATTGAGAGAAATTCATGAGTTATCCCTTAACCGCGTGGGGAAGCGTTGCTTGCCAATTTGGCTGCCACTGCTGCTTGCTGAACATTGCTGGCCTCAAGCGCTTCACGCTGTTTGGCGAGAGCAGCGAGGGTTTCAGCGCTGGCCATCGGGCTCATTTCAGGGTCTACCACGGTACCAGGGCGAACCCGTTGCAAGCCCTTGACCACGATGGTGTCGTCTTTGCTCAAGCCGCTGCGGACGATACGCAGGCCTTCGAGTTTCGGACCCAGTTCAACGCTGCGGTAAGCCGATTTGTTGTCAGCGCCTATAACCAGTACGAACTTTTTACCCAAATCGGTACCGACGGCTTCATCGTTGATCAACACCGCAGAGTAGGTGCCGCTGCCGACCAGCTTCAAACGGGCATACAGGCCGGGTGTGAACTGACCGTCGGCGTTATCAAACACTGCGCGCCCAAGAATGGTGCCGGTTTGCGGATTGACCTGGTTGTCGATGAAATTCATCGTGCCTTGGTGGGTGTTGCCTTCCTCGTTGGACAGACCCAGGAATACTGGGGTGGCCTGACCGCGTTTACCTTTGCGTGCCAGCTCTTTGTATTTCAGAAAAACACGTTCGTCCGCGTCGAAGTAGGCGTACACCTTGTCGGTGGAAACCACACTGGTCAGCGCTGTCACGTCGGCGGTCACGATGTTGCCGGCGGTGATTTCTGCACGGCTGACGCGGCCACTGATCGGCGACGTCACGCGGGTGAAGCTCAGGTTCAGGCGAGCAAGATCCAGTTGAGCCTGGATGGCATCGACACCGGCTTTTGCTTCTTGGGCGGAGGTGGTACGGGTGTCAGCCAGTTCGGCGGAGATCGCGTTGCTGCTCAGCAGGCGCTGGCCACGTTGCGCTTCATTACCGGTACGGGTTTGTGCGGCGCGGGCTTGAGCCAGCTGGGCTTGCAGACGATGAACTTCGGAGAGGAACGGGCGAGGGTCAATCTGGTACAGCGTGTCGCCTTTTTTCACCAGGGCACCGTCGGTGAAAGAAACTTGATCGATCTGGCCGGAAACCCTTGGGCGGATTTCAACGGTTTCCGGTGCTTCCAAGCGGCCAGTGAACTCGTCCCATTCGTTGACAGGCTGTTCGAGTACCTTGGCCACGGTCACTTTCGCAGCAGCGGGTGCGGCTGCCGCTGCAGGGCCGTGCTGACCACAGGCACTGATCACGATCAGTGCCAGTGCAGCAAGGGGATAGCGCAAGTGATTGAATGACTGTGCCATGGGAATAATCCGCCAATATTCGTTGAGTTGGCGGATTCTGTTCTGACAGCTTGTATTGCACGAATCGAATAAACCGAAGGTTAATATCAGTGGGAATGATAGATACCCCCCTCGAAGGCTCTAGATCAGGCTATCGGGGTCACCAAAGAACATTTGAATGCGAGAACGCAGCCAGCGCTCGCCCGGATCGTTGTCCTGCGAGCCGCGCCATGCCATGTGTAAATCGAAGGTGCGGGTTTCGATGGGGACGTCCTCGGAGCGTACACCGCCTGCGGCCGTCAGCACTTCTGCCGCGTAATCTGGAACCGTCGCAACGATATCCGTGCCCGCGATCAGCGTCGCCAGACCGTTGAATTGCGGAACCGCCAGAACCACATGGCGCTTACGGCCGACCTTTTCCAAGTGTTCATCGATAAACCCACCCAAGTCGCCAGCAAACGAGACCAATGCATGAGGGCGCGCGCAGAAATCATCCAGGCTCAAGGGGCCAGGCACGGTATCGGCCCGCAATAACTTGGGTTTACTGCGGCGCAAGACTTTGCGCTTGGCGTTGGCGGGCAGGTCAGTGGTGTAGCTGACGCCAATGGAAATTTCCCCAGAAGCCAACAGCGCGGGCATCAAAATGTAGTTCACGCGGCGAACCACCAGCACGATGCCGGGCGCTTCAGAACGTAGCCGTTTTAATAGCGAAGGCAGTAACGCGAACTCCGCGTCATCGGACAAGCCGATCCGGAAGACGGTTGTGCTAGTCGCTGGGTCGAATTCCGACGCGCGACTGACGGCCGTTGAAATGGAGTCAAGGGCCGGGGAGAGCAACGCGAAAATTTCCACCGCACGGGCGGTGGGCTCCATGCTGCGGCCAGTGCGCACAAACAGCGGGTCATCAAACAACCCACGCAACCGCGAGAGCGCCGCACTGATCGCCGGTTGTCCGAGGAACAGCTTCTCTGCAGCACGAGTGACACTGCGCTCATGCATCAAGGTTTCGAACACGATTAGCAGGTTGAGGTCGACGCGACGCAGGTCGTTGCGATTCATAGACAGATGATCTCGGGCCGTTTGTCGATGCGTTGGTCTGTGCCAGCACGGGGCTTGCGATCGTTCTGCTCAGGCACTAATGCCTAGGTGAAAAATCGCCGAAATGAATAATACGAGGATTCTGTTGTTGGGACATCGATAAATTCAACGTCAGTGGATTTATCATCAACGTCAATGATAGTCCCACGTTGAAACGCTACCGTTGGGAACGCTGAGGGAACGCTCGTCGTAGGATATACCCCAATCAGAAATGCTTCCAAACGACCGAATTATAAAGGTGGGTTGCATTGTCGCGCCCACATGCTATTCAATGCGCCCCAGAAATGGCAGGATTCCAGCGGTTATTTGCCGGTGATTTTACTGACCAATAAAAATTTCAGAATCAATGACAGACATGTCGACTATTAATAGCCACTGATAGTGTTCGCGGAAAACCCCGGATAGAGTCATGGCATTAAGGTTCATTAGGCGAGGTTCGAAATGTCCCGCACAATCCGTTTTCATCAGTTTGGTCCGGCGGAGGTCCTCAAAATCGAGGAATTCCCTGCTGCGCAACCGGCACCCGGTGAGGTGCAAGTGCGCGTCGAAGCGATCGGCATCAGCTGGTATGACGTTCTATGGCGGCAGAATCTGGCACCTTCACAAGCTCGTTTGCCGGCTGGACTTGGCCAGGAAATGGCTGGTGTTGTTTCGGCATTGGGTGAAGGCGTTACCGATTTGGCAGTCGGTGACAAAGTGGCAAGCTTCCCGGCAGCCACTGCCAACCAACATCCGGTCTACGGCGAGTTGATCGTTTTGCCTCGAGCAGCATTGACCCGCTACCCGGACCTGTTGACGCCGGTTGAAGCGAGCGTTCATTACACACCGCTGTTGATCGCCTATTTTGCCTATGTTGACCTGGCGCGGGTAAAGCCGGGGCAAACCGCACTTATCACTGACGCGACCCACTGCGCTGGCCCGGCCTTCGTTCAAATGGGCAAGGCGTTGGGCGTGAAAGTGATCGCGGCAGCCAAATCTGCAGAGCAACGTGACAACTTGCTGGCCCTTGGGGCGGATAAAGTCGTTGTCACTGAAGAGCAAGACTTGCTGATCGCTATTAATAAATACACCGACAACCGTGGTGTAGATGTGGTGCTCGATGGTTTGGGCGGCCCGCAGATGTCGATCCTGGGTGACGTTCTTGCACCACGCGGCAGTCTCATTCTGTACGGCTTACAGGGTGGCAATCAAACACCGTTCCCGGCCTGCGCCGCGTTCCAGAAAAATATTCAGTTCTTTGTACATTGCTTGGGTAACTTCACCGGCAAGCCTGAGTTGGGTATCACACAAGACGAAGCTGCCTTGCAACGTGCGTTGCGTGAAATCAATCAGCTAACAGCTGATAGGGTATTACTGCCGCAGGTCACCCGGATATTTGCATTTGACGATGTTGTTGCAGCTCATCGCTACATGGACCAATGCCCAGTCACCGGGCGAGCGGTATTAGTGGTCGATCCTGCTTAATACTGTTTGTTTGCTCTGCCGGCGCCGCTGTTCAGGCGCCGTGAAACGAACAGCCCGCTGTCATTTAACGTCTTTGCAGCCCAGAAATCTTGCCGTCATCCGGCAGGATTTTTTTTTCGTCTGCAATGTTTCAACACACGCTTAAAGTAGCTCGGGCCCGCGTTGCGCAAGGGGTTTGACCCTGCGCAATAAACACAATGCCGAGTAAGCAGCTATTAATAAACGCGCGGCGTATAAGTAATAAACGCCGCTGAGAAAACGGAAGTTTAAAAGTTGCTGCGCTGCATTATATGAGAATTCTGTACCTTGTAATCATTTCTCAAATACTGATAATAGCCCGGTAATTATTGCTCAAGGAATGAGTCATGGTCGAACAACAATACATCTCCAGCTCTTCATCCCTGCCTGAACTTAACCCTTATTGCGTACGGAGTTGGGGCTGGATGACAACTGTCTATCGCTCGATAACGGGTTGTCATTGCAGCGGAATTGCCCTATGAGTTCTATTCATGAACAGGCAATGAACTACGTTTACCAGCAAGTATTGCAGCGGTTGACCAGTTACTTTTCTCGCGCTGAGCGAACCGCTCTGCAACTGTTTATTCAGCGTTTAATTGTGTCCGCCGGTGGTATCGAGCGTATTGGGACTTACAAGGTGATGGTTGCGTTCAGCGGTGGAAAGGACAGTGCTTACACCGTGGCATTTTTACGTGCGGCGCAATTGAGCATCGCTAACCGGTCGCCCACCACCTTCTCCCTGCGAGTGGCCACCCTGCGTCACGCTGGCATGACGTCGGCGGTGATGGACAACATCCACCGCAGTTATTCCGCTTTATTTCTGTATGACGACCCACGCGTCGAAGTCTTGATGGTGGATCACCAGTTCGTCAGAACCTTCAATATTGAGTCACCGTTTTCTTCGGCAGGCCGTGAGCGAAACCGCTCGGACATGCTGCTCACCGGCCACATGACGGCCGGTGACGGTCGCGCGACCTTCTGCAACAGCTGCTATTTGGGGCTAGCAGATTTTTTCGCCCGCGCAGCCTGCTGGGGTACCGGGATCGATTCACTGGTCAGCGGTGATTCACGCAAGGAACAAAAACAGTACATGGCCTGGGCCATGCGCTTGGCTGAGGGGCTCGATCTGCCTGCATCAGACTGGCGTAACCAAAGTTTCAACGGGGTACTCAAAACCGTTAGTGGAGTAGGGCAAGCGTATTATCACGAGCTGTACGGCGAGGGCGCTGAGGCCACCGGTCGAACATGCGCTTACCCGAACAAAGCAGTGGTTCCCGCATTCCTCACGCTTTTCGATCTGGTGAGCTGCAATGCAGAGGATCATTGGCCGTTACTGATCGAATTCCTGAACTTTCAGTTTGATGACCTTTCATTCAATTTCAGTGAGTCGGATTGCGCTAATCCGATGTTGATGGCGCATATGCGCGGCTTGCAAGCCCAGTATGTGAATGATCGCACGTACCCGGAAGGCGTCAGGGAATACCTGATACTGGCGAAAGCTTTGATGCGCGGAAAAAAAATGCCAGAGCAATTGATCGACCAAGCCATGGCCGCCTACGACACCCTCGCAAAAATCGAGGCCAGGCGCATGCTGTCAGCGGCCCATGCGCTGGATGCATTTGGTTTGAACGATGCCCAACTGGTGTGCCTGCTGTTTGCTCCGTTTGTCGATTCCGGTCTGTTCCTTGAGGCGTTCCTTCGTCGTTGCCATCCCGGCATGCTCGTTGCGCTGCCCGACTTGCACAAAGCCCTAATGGGGTTGCCGGTGCCCGAGCACGTGACTCAATGGCTGATAGATATCAGCGGCCTGAGTAAGGTGGGTCTGCAAGCGCTGTATGGCAAAAAACGTGTGGATTTCAATGATCCAACTTCGTTGATTGCGAGGGTTCGCGCAGGGGACCCGGACAAGCGTCGAATCATGACGGTGGATGCCGAAACGGGTGAGCCATCGGCTCAAACAGTGTCTGGGCGCTGAGTGGAAATTCTTCCGGTGAAGTCTACCGGCACCCGGTCATCAACGGCCGAGGAGGGCTGTCACTCATGAAAGACGTGCCTAGCTTTGCGTATCAGGCGGTGTACCTGTACCTCAATCGGTTGATCGACAACGTGCAGTCCGGCACCTCGACTAAATTGCCCTCATTGCGGCACCTTGCCGGGCGTCTGAAGGTCTCCGTTTCCACCGTTCAGTATGCGTACTGCCTGCTGGAAAAGGAGGGCCGGGTGTGCTCGATACCTAAATCCGGGTACTTCACGCTGGCGGGCGTGGATCGTCAGATACCCGACGAGGGCGGGGATTTGCTTGAAACCTTGTACGCAAATGCCCGACGCCCCGGCATGTTTGTGCTCAGCCATGACGACCCGACGGTACTGGCGTCATTGGAAAGTCCACTGTTAATGCTTGAGCGTGAGTTGATTCGACATTACCCGCGCCGGGCCTATTCGGTGTTTCAGCCTTTTGGCGAACTTGAGCTGCGCACCGCCTTAGCAGACCGCTATACCACGTGCGCGGTGCATGGCTGGTGCTCCGATAACGTCTATGTCGGTGCTGATTTGAGTGGCGTACTCAAAATTGTCCTCGATGTCTTGGCGCTGCGTGGTGGGACGGTGTTGGTCGAATCACCCTGTTCATGGACTATTTTGCGGGTGTTGAAATCGTTCAATATCCGTGTGATCGAAGTGCCCCTCGATGCTCAAAGCTGTGTCGACCTTGCTTGTTTCCAAGCCCTGCTCAGTAAAGAAAATATCGGTTTGGCGCTGCTACCCTCTTGCGTCAGCCCGATAATCGGACCGGCTGCGGTGGAGAATCGCCGACAACTGGCCGGTTTGTTGAATCAGCACGGCGTTTGGGTGTTGGAGAACGATAGCCATGGCGAGCTGTGTTTCGAGCAATCGGCGAACCGATTGCGCGATTGGGTCAATCCTCATCGACTGATGGTGTTCTCAGCTTTCGACAAAATCATCGGACCTGAGGCGCCTTATGGTTACGTGCTGTGCAAACACCTTAGAACTGAATTGCAGCAGCACTTTCTGGTGCGCTCATTTCGGCTGTCGCCTATTCGTCAAAAAGCCATCGCCCGGCTTTACAGCACCGGGCGAATCGACCTGCACGTTATTGGGCTAAGGCGACTACTGGAAGACCGGATGCTGATGATGGCAACGCTGCTCAACGAGCGCGTCGGTGACAGCTTGCGATTTAATCTGCCCGCAGGGGGGGCGGGTATCTGGGCCGAATGCATACAGCCCGTAAACATGCGCCAAGTATTTGATCGTCTACTCAAACAGCGAATTTCTATTGCACCCGGTGAGGTCTTTAGTCTTCAGGGGTTACACCAACAGAACCTGAGAATAAGTTTCGCCTTTGACTGGACCCAGGACATTGGCAGGGCGTTGGAGGTGCTGGACCGGGCGTTGCGCCAGGAACGCCTGTAAACAGCGGATTAAACGGTGGCGATTAAGCTTGCCAATGCCGGCCATTGATCCAAAAATATTTGCCAGCATCAGGCCATAACTGCTATCTGTACGCCCATCCAGTATGGGCAACAAACGGCCGTTTTTCTCCAGTGACCATCAACCCCACCGACGACGCTCGCTATACCGTAGCCGTACGCGCCTTGTGCGAGTTCACGGCGAAGGTGGGCGACCTCGACCTGCGCTTTACCCCGGCGCCCACTGCCCTGGAGGGTATGGCTGGTCACCGTATTGTCGTCGCTCGACGCGGCGACGGTTATGAGTCCGAAATTGCCCTCAGTGGCGAGTACCTGCACCTCAAGATCCGGGGCAGGGCAGACGGCTATAACCCGGCGCTGAATCAGCTGGAAGAAATCAAAACCTACCGCGGCGACTTGACCGCCATGCGCGCCAACCACCGGCAACTGCATTGGGCCCAAGCCAAGATGTATGGCTGGTTACTCTGCCAGCAGCTTGAACTGGATGAAATCCGCGTCGCACTGGTCTACTTCAACGTCGTCAGCGAAGAAGAAACCACGTTACGCGAACAGCACACGGCGCTTTCACTGCAAACGTTTTTCAACGAGCAGTGCGCGGTGTTTCTGCGCTGGGCGCGTCAGGAAATGGCGCACACTCAGGCGCGCAATGAGTTACTGGGCACGATGGCGTTTCCTCATCCGACGTTTCGGACTGGGCAACGGGCATTGGCCGAATCGGTTTACAAAGCCGTCAGCACCGGGCGCTGCCTGATGGCGCAAGCGCCTACTGGTATTGGCAAAACCGTGGGCACGTTGTTCCCGATGCTCAAAGCCGCCCCCGGCCAGAAGCTCGACAAAATATTCTTTCTAACGGCCAAAACCCCGGGCCGCAAGCTGGCACTGGATGCCTTGAAGGTCATTCGCCACAGCGCCCCGGAACTGACCTTGCGTGTACTGGAAATGGTGGCGCGCGACAAAGCCTGCGAACACCCGGACAAAGCCTGCAATGGCGATTCCTGTCCCTTGGCCAAAGGGTTTTACGACCGGTTGCCAGCGGCCCGCAGCGCGGCCTTGATTAACCCCTGGCTTGATCAAGCCGGGTTGCGTGACGTGGCGCTACAGCATCAAGTCTGCCCGTATTACCTGAGTCAGGAAATGGCACGTTGGGCCGACGTGGTCATCGCCGACTACAACTATTATTTCGACCTCAGCGCCTTGTTGTTCGGGCTCTGCCAGCTCAATCAATGGCAAGTGGCAGTGCTGGTCGACGAAGCGCACAACATGGTTGAGCGTACGCGGCAGATGTACAGCGCCAGCCTCGACCAGCAAAGCCTGAACGCCATTCGGCCCGGCGCGCCGGCTTCGGTGGGGAAATTCCTCGAGCGACTTGACCGCGACTGGAGTGCGCTGCACAAAGACCAGGACGCCGGGTATCAAGCCTACCCCGATACCCCGGGTAGATTTTTGCAAAGCCTGAGCTTTTGCATCGCAGCCATTGGCGATTACTTCAATGAGCACCCGCATGCAGTCGACGGAGTTTTGCAGAGCTTTTATTTCGAAGCGATCCAGTTCTCACGCATCGCCGAGCTGTTCGATGACCACTTCGTCTTTGACATCAATAAACGTGAGCTGAAGGACGTCCGCAGCCTGTCGCGATTGAATTTGCGTAACGTGGTGCCAGCAGCGTTTATCCGTCCGCGCCTCACCACCGCGCGCAGCACGGTGCTGTTCTCGGCAACCTTGAGTCCGCGTCATTACTACGCCGACCTGTTAGGCCTGCCACCGAGTACCGCGTGGGTCGATGTCGAGTCACCGTTCTCCCGTGAGCAGTTGGACGTGCGCATCATCAGCCAAATTTCAACCCGTTTTGTCCATCGCAAGGCGTCCCTCGCGCCCATCGTCGAATTGATGGCCGAGCAGTTTCTAAAACAACCTGGAAATTACCTGGCGTTCTTCAGCAGCTTCGAATATTTGCAGCAAGTTGCCGACTTAATGCGCGAACGCCATCCACACCTGACCCTATGGCTGCAATCGCGAGGCATGGCGGAAGCTGAACGACAGGCCTTTCTCGATAAATTCACCGTGAGCAGCCAAGGCATTGGTTTCGCCGTATTGGGCGGGGCCTTTGGTGAAGGCATTGACCTGCCGGGCACCCGCTTGATTGGGGCGTTTATCGCAACCTTGGGTCTGGCCCAACTGAACCCGGTCAATGAACAACTCAAGCAGCGCATGTCGCTGTTGTTCGGCGCAGGTTACGATTACACCTACCTTTATCCGGGCCTGCAAAAAGTCGTACAAGCTGCCGGACGCGTGATTCGCGGGGTTGAGGACCGTGGCGTGGTGATGCTGATCGACGACCGATTTGCCGAGCGCAAGGTGCAAAACTTGCTGCCCGCGTGGTGGCAGTTGTAAAACCTTCAACGGCTTACGGATAGATAGCTAAGCGCCACGGTCAAACTGCCAGTAAACTGCCGCGCCACGGGCTGTTTCGTCATTTGTTTATGCGGATTGCGTGCAGCAGGCCCACTCATTTTTGTAATGGTTCCACCCATGGAGGTTTCTTATGAGTCTCAGTCCATTTGCCGGCAAACCAGCGCCCGCAGAACTGTTGGTCGATCTCCCGAGATTGGTGACGGCCTATTACACCGGTCAGCCTGATGCTTCGGTCTCCACCCAGCGCGTTTCTTTCGGCACGTCTGGCCATCGCGGCAGCTCGTTTGAACTGAGCTTCAACGAATGGCACGTATTGGCCATCAGCCAGGCGATCTGTCTGTACCGACAGGCAAACGGCATTGACGGCCCGCTGTTCCTAGGCGCAGATACCCACGCGTTGTCGACCCCGGCCAGTGTCACCGCACTGGAAGTGTTGGCCGCCAATGGCGTGCAGGTGATGATCGCCGAAAACGACGAATACACGCCTACGCCGGCGATTTCCCACGCGATCATTTGCTACAACCGCGGTCGCACCAGCGGGCTTGCAGACGGCATCGTAATTACCCCGTCGCACAATCCGCCGGAAAGTGGTGGCTTTAAATACAACCCGCCCAATGGCGGCCCGGCTGACACCCACGTGACCAAATGGATCGAGGCCAAGGCCAACGAGCTGTTGGCTGAAAAGGTACTGGGCGTCACGCGGATCAGTTATGAAAAAGCCCTGAAGGCCGACACGACTCATCGCCACGACTACCTCAACACCTATGTTGCCGACTTGAAAAATGTAATCGACATGGACGCCATTCGCGGCGCTAATCTGCGCTTGGGCGTCGACCCTCTGGGCGGTGCTGGGGTGCGTTACTGGTCGGCCATCGGCGAACACTACGGCCTGAACCTGGAAGTGGTGAATAAAGAAGTCGATCCAACGTTCCGGTTTATGTGTGTCGATTGGGACGGTCGTATACGGATGGACCCCTCGTCGAGCTTTGCCATGCAAGGCTTGATCGGTCTCAAAGACCGCTTCCAAGTGGCCTTCGCCTGCGACCCGGACCATGACCGCCACGGCATCGTGACCCCGACCGGGGGCTTGCTGGCGCCGAACAACTACCTGGCTGTCAGCATCGATTACCTGTTTCAGAACCGCCCGCAATGGCGCGCCGATGCAGCCATCGGCAAAACCGTGGTGAGCAGCGGCATGATTGATCGCGTGGCCAAGCGTTTGGGCCGGCGTCTATATGAAGTGCCCGTGGGGTTTAAATGGTTTGCTGACGGCCTGTTCGACGGCTCCCTGGGCTTTGGCGGTGAAGAAAGCGCGGGCGCGTCGTTCTTGCGCAGAGACGGCAGCGTATGGACCACCGATAAAGATGGTTTGATTCCGGCCTTGCTGGCGGCAGAAATTACCGCACGTAAGGGCCGTGACCCTAGCGAGATCTACCAAGCACTGACAGAAGAGCTGGGCGAACCGTTTTCGACCCGGGTCGAAGCCAAGGCCAATCCCGCGCAGAAAGCGCTGCTGGGCAAGTTGTCTCCCGATCAGGTGAAGTCTACGGAGCTGGCTGGGGAAACCATTCAGAGCATCCTCAGCCACGCGCCCGGTAATGATCAGGCCATTGGCGGTTTGAAAGTCATGACCGAAAATGGCTGGTTTGCGGCACGCCCTTCGGGCACCGAAGATATTTACAAAATCTACGCAGAAAGCTTTATCGGCGAAGACCACCTCAAACGCTTGGTGGCCGAAGCTCAGGTCCTGGTAGACGCGGCCATCGCGCCTTAATTGCCGCTAAGCGAGCGCGAAAAAAAAGGGACGGCATCAGCCGTCCCTTTTGCGTACCGCCCACAATTACGCCACATCCACCAAAACGACTTCGCTGTCCTCAATGGCTGTTACTGTCAAGACGCGCTCATGTTCTACCGCCACGCCATCGCGTGCCACCGCCCGCAGGCCATTGACTTCGATAACGCCGGTTGCCGGAACCAGGTACGCACGACGGCCTGCATCCAACCGATACTCAGCGGTTTCACCTGCTTTAAGGTTAGCCGCCACTACTCGCGCATCCGCACGAATCCGCAGGCTTTGGTCATCGCCGACCTTACCGCTGGCCAACGTCACGAAACCTTCACGGTCGCCCTTGGGAAAAGGTTTAGCGCCCCAGGACGGCGCTGAGCCGGTCTCGTCGGGCACGATCCATATCTGAAAAATTCGGGTCTCTGTGGACTCCTTGTTGTACTCGCTGTGGGCAATTCCGGTGCCTGCGCTCATGACTTGAACATCGCCGGCTTCGGTCCGGCCTTTATTGCCCAGGTTGTCCTCGTGGCTGATTGCACCTTCACGAACGTAGGTGATGATTTCCATGTCGCGATGCGGGTGCTTAGGGAACCCGGTACCTGCGGCAATCACATCATCATTCCACACCCGCAATTGACCCCAATTCATACGTTTCGGGTCGTAGTATTCGGCAAAAGAGAAGTGATGATGAGCGTTCAGCCAGCCGTGGTTTGCGCCGCCCAAGGTGTTGAAAGGTCTTAATTCGAGCATGGTTATGGCCTCTCCAGAGCAGAACCGACTGCGTGCTTCAGTGCTGCTGAGCGTTGTGTGGGTTGATGGGAAGTATCATCTATCAAATATTGATCAGTAAAAAGCGGGATTTTTGCAGTAAAAATATCTACTTATTCGATGTTATAGCGTGAGACTGATACATTGTTATTCACTATGATTGACTTTGAGTAAAAAACTGAAAGAAGGCCTGCGCTTTCACAGAATAGGAGCATTTCCATCATGGCAACTGCTGCAAAAACTCGATCTATTACCGCTCACGTACCCGTGCAATTAGCAGAGAGGGTTGATTTAATGGCTGAGCGTCTGGAGCGCTCCAAGAATTGGATCGTCAAGCAAGCTCTTTCTGCCTGGATTGACCACGAAGAGGAGCGCAGTCGCCTAACCCAAGAGGCTTTGGCAGATGTGGACGCTGGTAGAGTCATTAATCATCAGGCTGTCCAGGCTTGGGCCGACAGCCTCAGCACCGAATCCCCGCTACCAGTGCCACGCTGATGGAGTTGAAGTGGACAAGCAAGGCGCTTTCCGACCTTTCCCGGCTGTTCGAGTTTCTGGCCACCGTGGACCGATCCGCTGCCGCGCTTACAGTTTTAAGGCTCACGGTTGCTCCAGACGTTTTGATGAACAATCCACGCATTGGCGAAAGACTTGAAGAGTTTGAGCCACGGGATGTGCGCCGAATCCTTATTGGCCACTATTAGATGCGTTACGAAATTCAAGATTCCACGGTCTATTTGCTGCGCCTTTGGCACACACGCGAGGATCGATGACGCTCAGTAGACTTTGCGACTTTACCTGCACTTGATCGGCTAACACGCTGATCGCAAAGCATTTCACTAGAAGTCATCGCTGAATGCGGCCACCATGTCCGTCAATTCGCTCACAACTGACACCTGGAGCCCGCGTGCCGCATCAATTGCCTGATGATCTTTCTCTTCCTGAACAGCTGCCTTGGATTAAACGCCTGCTGGCTCGTCTGATTGGCCGCAGCCTCAATAGCCTGCGCGCGCTGCATTCACCTTCATGGTCACAAGGACACGCAGACGGCTACCTCAATGGCCATGGGGAAGGCGTGAACGAAGGTTATGCGGAGGGTCGTCTGGACGGGGTAGAAGAAGGACGTCAGGTCTTGCTGATTCGTGACACTCGTCCCACCGAGCACCGTGGGCCGCGCATCGACGACCATCTGTTTGATGATTGGCGCTTGGCCCTGACTCCCGAGCTGAAAAAGCGGATCAAGGCCGATGTTGCGCTAAAGCTGCCGGCACATGTGCAGCCCAGCGCGGCGCAATGGAAGATGATTTTCAGCGACACGCCGTCTACGTATGTCATCGCAGGTGCTGGCGCGGGCAAATCCACGTCGTTGGTGCTTCGCATTTTGCTGCTGAGTCATTATTTAGGCTTTGAACTCAGTTCTATGACCGTAGTGACCTTCACCCGAGAGTCGCGCAAGGACTTCATCAACAAGCTGATTGAGATCATGGGGCTGTGGGGTCATACCCTGAGCTTGAAAGAGGGCCGGGACTTGGTGCGCACCTTTCACTCGCGCATCTTGCCGCTGGTGCGCAGCTTGCCTGGCTTCGGCCAGTTGCGTGCGTTTGAGAACCTTAGCAACCAAGCTCTACAATCGGGCTCGGACGAAGGGGCCGACAGCAACCCGTTTGACCTGCGAATCAACGATGCGCAGCGCCAGCAATTGAACCTGTGCTATCGAGATCTGTACGCGAGTAACGAACGGTTTCGGGACTTCATGTCACAGCTGTTTCGCCACGCCCTGCAACTAAAGGAACTGGACCGCGATCATCCCGACGTGCAAAAACGCGTCGTTGTGACCGAGCTCTCCGCCAAGCGCGACGAAGAGCTGTGCGACACCATTGAAGACCTGTGGATCCACGCCAACGCATGGCCTATAAACGGCATTGAGCCTATGCGCCAAGCCGTTGAAATCAATGGTTTTTCGTTTCATTTCCATGGCTACATTGCCGAACTTGATGCCTGGGTGGTGCTCGGGTTTGACCCGTCTGAAAACCAGCAGATGAAGCGGTCGTCGGCAAAGTTGCCGGTCTGGGCTGAATGGCTGATCAAGCGCACCCTGTTTCAAGCTTTCTGTCGCAAGCCTGTGATATGGCTAGAGAATTACGATTCCGCCACACGCGTTTTACAGTCATTGGCGGGGGCGGCAGTGGCCGGCCCGGGTTTCGACTACAAGGTGAAAGGTGAATTGAGCGCGGCCCCCGTGCTGGATGGATTTGTCGCCGCTGCCAGCTTTATTGAGAACTTGGGCCTGGATGTGCCCGCCGCCGTGGCACAGATGAGCTTTGCCGCGAACGACCCGGATCGGTATTTCTTTGAAGCCCTGAGCCTATTTTGGAAAGCATTCGAAGGGCACCTGCTGGCGCAAACACCACCGGTCATGACCTACAACAGAATGTTTGCCTTGTTCGGCGAGACGTCACCGGAGAATCTCAAACAGATTAGCGATGAGCTGCTGCGGCCGCTGTCGCACTTAATGATCGATGAGTTCCAAGACGTTTCGCCACAAATCGTTTCCTGGATTCGTGCCAGCCTGCGGGAGATACGCAGTCGTGGCCCGGCGCTGCACGTGGGCCGGGTGGCGCAACGTTCGTCATTACTCTGTGTAGGCGATGATTGGCAGTCGATTTACGGATGGCGCGGCAGTTCTCCAAAGTACTTCATGGCGTTCGCCAAGGAGTTCGCATCGCCCGCCACTACCAAAGTGATGCTAATTGATAACTTCCGTAGCCATCAGCACATCATTGACGCCGCTGAACACATCGTGCGCAGCGCGCCAGCGATTGCCGGCAAAAAGGCCAAGGCCGGTGGCGCGGCTCAAGAGTTGGTACCGGTGACGGTGCTGGACCGTGATGACGACGAACTCACCGAACGTTTGATCCAGCATTACAACGACGGTGACTCCATTTTGCTGCTTTACCGGAAAAGTAACGAAAAAGCCAAGTTTTCCGAAGGCTTACAGTCGCTAGTTAATTACGATTCTGGGTTGCCGACGGCGTCTCGACGGTTTAAACAGCTGACCTATCACAGCTCCAAAGGCCTCCAGGCTGACGCTGTATTTTTGCTCGGGGATTGCCAGCATCTGACCCAATCACCGTTCAAAAACCAAGCTTACCGTCTGGCGGGATTGGGCAAAGACGGCGATGCGGATCCCTTCGACTCCGCCCAGAAAGACGAAATACTGCGATTGGCTTACGTCGCCATTACTCGCGCCGTGCGCCATTGCTATTGGTACATCGATAAGAACAACAGCACGGGGTCCGCAGACAACTCGGCAGTGCCTAAAGCGTCCGACAAAATTACGGGCCACAGGCCCTTTTTCGACGACAGACGAGGCAAGGCAGACAGTCAGGGCGATTGAAGCGAACGTCTCCGATCAGGAGACTTTCAATGTGAGAGGCGGCACGAAGGACTCAAGCTCATATTCGATGGCCTCGATCATGCGCTCGACCTCGGTGACGTCCATGACGGTTGCACAGGGGATGGCAGCAATTGCAATGATCGTCTCGCCCGTAGCGCGATCGAACAGGCGTGCGACCATGCTGCTGGGTGAGTCCATTCCGGCTTCAAATCCAACCGGATGGAAGTGCCAGCGCATCAGTTGACAGGCATTGGGGAACGTTACTTTGTTCATACGGCCCACCTATTCAATCGAGCAATTGCTTAGCCCACTTTAAAGGCGACGCATCCGCTGCGCCTATCCGTTAGGTGACTAAAAATAGCACTCCGTTACGCTGGGCCAAAACGGTTTTTTTGCAGGGTTGAAATAACTTTTTCGATTTTATGACGCAGGTCAAATCTCTGACGTTAATAAGCTGACGGTCTTGATTTAAAATGCCGTTAAAAAAAAGCCCCTCAGGCCACTCAAATGGAGTGCTATTCGACTTTTAGCAGGAAAATAGTATTCGAATGACTGCTTGACGCTGGTGTTCTTGGAAGGGTCGGCCTGAACCGCTGGGTTAAGTCGCTCACACGCTTGCGGGCTATGGCTGAAGCCATAGCGGGCCACTCGGGTATAGAGTCGGGCTATAAACCGGTGGCGCGACTTGATAAAATTCGCTACAAGTAACGGCCGTTGAAACAGTTTCGACGCCTGTCGTTCAACACCCTATTGCGCCGCAGTTACACCTAAGGTTATACCTTCAATACAGGATTAAGTTCTGCGCGGACGCATTCAAATGAATAGTTCGCAGGCAATCGTAAGTTCAAAACAATTAGAACGGCACAGGCTCATTAATGGGCCGTGTATAGACGCTTGTGATTTCTTACCTAATCGAGAACCGCCCGTGACAATAAGAAATATGAACATCGCACCACGCGCCTTTCTCGGGTTCGCGTTTATTGCAGTCTTGGTTATAGGCTTGGGGGTGTTTGCGCTGAACCGCATGACCGTGATCCGTCAAGCCGCCACTGAGATGCAGTTCAACGTCCTGCCCAGTGTTACGTTTCTCGGAAACGTGACGGAGAACGTACTGCGCCTGCGCGTTACTTCCTTTCGGATACTGCTCAATCGTGAACCGGCCATGTTGCAAGAAAGCACCGGGCGCATTGATGACTTGGTGAGTAAGTTACAGCAAGCAAAAGCCAGCTATTCGGCGCTGCCCATGACAACCGAGGAGGCCGCTTTATATAAAACGTTCAGCGCTACGCTGGACAGTTACCTCCATGCGCAGACCCAAATGATTCAGTTGTCGCGGGACGATAAACTTGAAGAAGCACGCGGTGTGATCAACTCGCGCATGAAAGCCGATTCAGATTTGATGGGTGATCAACTCAAGCAATTGATCGCTATTAACAAAAGTGAAGCAAAGCAGACGCTAGATGACGCCAGCGCTAAATACGATAACGCTACTGTCATGGTCATCGTGGTCGCGGTCAGTGCCGCGCTGTTGACGGTTTTGCTGGCGTGGCTGTTGACCCGCAGCATTGTCATCCCACTGACACGAGCACTGCGCGCAGCTGAAGACATCGCCGGTGGTAATTTGACCAAGACCATTCTGATTGACGGTCACGATGAGCCGGCGCGCTTGCTGACGGCATTGCAGGTCATGCAGCAAAACCTGCGTAAAACCATCGAGCAGATTTCCGGTTCAGCGACCCAGCTGGCCTCGGCGGCTGAAGAGCTGAGCGTAGTCACAGACGAAGCCTCCCGTGGCCTGCAACAGCAGAATAATGAAATCGAGCAGGCAGCTACTGCGGTCAACGAAATGACCGCCGCAGTCGAAGAGGTTGCACGCAACGCCGTCTCCACGTCCGAAGCCTCGCAGCAATCGAACCAGACGGCGTGTGAGGGCCGTGATCGGGTGGTGGAAACGGTTTCGGCAATACAAGCCATGACCCAAGACGTGCAAACCACGACGTTGTTGGTTGAAGGCTTGGCCGTGCAAGGGCGAGATATTGGCAAAGTGCTGGACGTGATTCGGTCGATTGCCGAGCAAACCAACTTGCTGGCGTTGAACGCGGCCATTGAAGCGGCACGTGCCGGTGAGGCGGGCAGGGGCTTTGCGGTGGTGGCTGACGAAGTACGGGCACTGGCCCATCGGACGGCGCAGTCGACCCAGGAAATCGAGCAAATGGTCGCAGGGATTCAAAACGGCACCGGTGAAGCGGTGCAATCGATGTTGGTGAATACCAATCGTACCCAGTCGACGTTAGAGCTGGCCCGTGCCGCCGGCGTGGCGCTGGAGCAGATCACAGTGGCGATTTCGCACATCAACGAACGCAACCTGGTAATCGCCAGTGCGTCGGAAGAGCAGGCTCAGGTCTCGCGTGAAGTCGACCGCAATCTGGTCAACATCCGCGACCTCGCCACCCAATCCGCTGCCGGCGCGCATCAAACCAGCGCGGCCAGCACTGAACTGTCTCGATTGGCGCTTGATCTGAATGAGATGGTGGCTAGGTTTGTGATTTGATCCGATCAAAAACGGCACAACGTTCTGAATCGCGAGTAAAGCGCCTACAGAAGGCCGAGGCTAGCGATAGGCTGCGTGGGCGGCGGCGTCAGTTTTCACCCTGTTCGCAGGTGGTTCTCCCGCCAATGCACTGATCAAGTTCTGCACCGCACATCGGGCCATTGCTTCGCGGGTTTCGTGGGTAGCGGACCCCATGTGCGGCGTGGCGACGACGTTGTCCAACCTCAGCAACGGCGACTCCGGGTCCAGCGGCTCACGTTCGAACACATCAAGCCCTGCGGCGTGAATCTGACCGCTTTGCAACGCCGCAATCAACGCTGCCTCGTCCACCACCTTGCCCCTGGAAATGTTGATAAAAATGCTCTGCGGGCGCATTAAAGCAAATTGTTCAGCACCGATCATGCCCTCGGTTTCAGCGGTCAAAGGCAGGGTCAGGCAAATAAAGTCGGCTTCCTGCAACAGCGCATCCAGGCGTCGATAGCTTGTATTGAAACGCGCCTCGACGGCGGGTTTTGGGGAGTGGCTGTGGTAAATCACCGGCATGCCGAAGCCAAAATGCCCGCGCTGCGCCAGCGCCTCGCCAATCCGGCCCATGCCAATGATACCCAAGGTTTTACCGTGGACATCGCTACCAAAATGCTCAGCTCCCAAGTTGCTCGTCCACTGACCGTTACGCACAAGGTTGGCCAGCTCAACCACTCGCCGGGCGGCGGCAAGGAGTAGCGCAAAGCCGGTATCGGCGGTGGTTTCGGTCAACACATCCGGAGTATTTGTCAGCACAATGCCGCGCCGGTGGAAGTATTCCAGGTCATAGTTATCAACACCCACCGAGACACTCGCTACCGCTTCCAGGTGCGGCGCCAGGTCGAGTAGCGCCGCGTCCAGCTTAAGGCTGGCACCGAGCAAACCGTGTGCTTGAGGCAGGGCCGCCCGCAGGCGCGCCAGTGCGTCGCGATTGGGCTCGTCGATAAACACAACGTCGGCGTGCTGCTGTAAGCGGCTCATCAACGCGGGGGACAGTTTTTTGTACAAAACGACCTGTTTTCTCATGGTATTCACGCCTGTGTTCAAGGATGCGCAGCCACCCGGGGTAGGGGACGCTCGGTGCGCGCCGGTTTCGTGTCATTGCCGGGGTTGAGCAGCAGCGTTAGCACCACCGAGACCAACAACGCGCCACTCATTAATAGATACGAGGCACCTGGGTTGCCGGTTGCGCCGTTCAAATAACCGACCAAATAAGAACCGCCAAACGAACCCAGCGCGCCCATGCTGTTGATCAGCGCCATCGCGCCGCCGGCCACGTTGGCGGGCAATATCTCGGGGACGATGGCAAAAAAAGGCCCATAGGGCGCGTACATGCAAGCGCCCGCCAGCACCAACAGTGAATAGGACCACCAGAAATGCTCGCTGCCCAAGGCATATGACCCGTAGAAGGCGAGGGCCGCCAACAGCAGCGGCGGCCAAACGAAGCGTTTACGGCGCTGAATCCGGTCTGAGCCCCAGGAAACTGCAAGCATCGCAATCACCGCCGCCAAGTACGGAAGGGCCGACAACCATCCCGCCTCAACCATGTTCAAGTCGGCGCCTTGTTTGAGAATCGACGGCAGCCACAACACAAACCCGTAAACGCCAATGCTCCAGCAGAAAAATTGCAACGACAGGATGATTACCTTGGGTGAGCGAAAGGCTTCGGCATAGTTTTTTACTGGCTTGATGCCGACTTGCTCGGCTTCCAGGGTGCTTTGCAGTTCGGCTTTTTCGGCCTCGTGCAACCATTTCGCCTGCGCCGGTTTTTCATCGGCTACCTGCCACCAAATAAACGCCCAGATGATTGCTGGCATGCCTTCGACGATGAACATCCAGCGCCAATTGAAATGTGCCACGAGGTAGCCGGACACTACCGACATCCAAAGCATCGTTACCGGGTTGCCGAGGATCAAAAAGGTGTTGGCTCGCGAGCGTTCGGCGCGGGTAAACCAATGGCACAGGTACACCAGCATCGCCGGCATGACCGCCGCTTCGACTACGCCTAGCATGAAACGAATGCCGATCAGCACGTAAGCATTGGAGATGATCCCGGTCAGCGTGGCCAGGCAGCCCCATAAAATCAGGCTGACGAAAATCAGCTTTTTAACACTGTTCTTTTGCGCATAAATCGCGCCGGGGACTTGGAAGAAGAAATAACCCAGAAAAAACAGTGCACCCAGCAATGACGAAAGGCCCGGGGTAAGGTGCAGGTCCTCGGCCATGCCCGATGCGGCGGCGAACCCATAGTTGGCGCGGTCCAAATAGGCCAAGCTGTAGGTGATGAACACGATGGGCATGATGTACAGCCAGCGGCGGTTGATCAGACGTAGCTTTTCCATGGTGAGGCTCCTGAGCTTGTTTTGTTTTTGTCGCAGCAGGTCAATCGGTGTGCAGAAAGCATACGACTGGTTCAGGCAGGTTGTCGTCGTAGCAGGGGGTCATGGGGAAGGGCCACCTGCAATTCAGCGCGCGACGGCAAGCCTTCCATATCGCCTCGGCTTTGCACGGCGCGGCTGCCTATCCAGTTACCGCGAGCCACCGCCAAGGCAAAGCTCTGGTTCTCCAGCAAGGCGCTAATCACCCCCACCGCAAAGCCATCCCCCGCACCCACGGTGTCTACCACATTGACCACCGGCACACCGGCGACGAAACCTTGATCGTGCTGGGTGCGGTAGTACGCGCCTTTAGCGCCGAGTTTAATCACCACGGCTTCGACGCCTTTATCCAGATAGTACGCTGCGATGTCGCCCGGATCTTCGAAGCCGGTCAACAGCGCCCCTTCGGCTAAACCTGGCATGACCCAATGCGCAAGCCCGGCCAGGTGGTTGATTTCGCGGATCATCGTTGCTTGGTTTGACCACAGCGACGGGCGCAAATTGGGATCGAACGACACACTACGGCCTGATTCACGCATTGAGGTCATCAACAGCCGAGACAGCTCGCGGGTGTCATCTGACAGCGCTGCCGGAATGCCGGTGGCGTGCAGATGACGAGCGCTCAGCAACGTGGAATGGACATCAGCCACGGACAAATGACTGGCGGCTGACCCACGACGGAAATACTCCACACCCGGATCACGGCCATCAAGCTCCCGGGATTTCATCTGAAAACCGGTCGGGTGTGCGAGGTCTATCGTGACGTGACGGCAGTCAACCCCTTCGCGCTGCAGGCTGTCGATCACGAAGCGTCCCAGCGAGTCTGCCCCGACCCGGCTCAGCCACGCCACGTTGAAGCCCAATCGGGACAGACCAATGGCGACGTTGCTGTCAGCCCCGGCAATGCGCTTGCTGAAATGCTCTACTTGAGCCAAATCACCCGGCTGTTCGGCGACGAACATCGCCATGGTTTCACCGAAGGAAAGGATGTCGAATTCAGACATGATCAAAGGCCTCCTTGGGTTGGCCGAGCCGGGCGAGGGGGTGCAGATGTTGGCGGGTCAGTGTTAGCAAATCATCGCCTTGTAACGGGTACTCAATAGCGCGAATCACACCCGGCGTGAACTGGCTCAGTAAGTATTCCCACCGCTGCAAATCACTTGGCGCTGGCGGGATCGCAATAAGCGTGCCCTGAGCATTGCGCGCCACGGCTTTGCAATGCACGTATTCAACGTAGCGCCCTAGCTGCTTGGCGGCGCTGACAGCGGATTGCTCCTGCCACTGCCAATTACCGATGTCGAACGTCAGGCCGACTGGGGCGCTCAATTCGTCGATACGGGCGAAGAACCGCCGTAACGGCTCAATCCGCCCGCCCTGGACCGTTTGATCGTTTTCAACCAGCAAGCGCACGGAATGCCGTGCCAGGCACTCAGCCAGCGCGCCCAGATCACAACTGTCGCTGAAACTCCCGAGGCAAACTTTCAACCACTGCGCGCCGCAGGCCGTTGCCCGCAGCAGGGTGGCTTCCAGTTGGTTGTTGGGCTGGCTTTGGCCGGTAACCCACAGCTCCAGCGGCGATGAGTACAGACATTCCAAACCATAAGCAGCAATGGCTGGTGCGAACCGCTGTTGATTTTCGTCGTTGAACAGCTCTTCCCGAAGTTCGATGCGTGTCATGCCAGCATCAGCTACCAACGGGATAAAACTGGCTTGGCCTTTTTCACGAACCATGTCCGCGCCGTAGCTCGAAAGACTGATGGAGACGGGGTAAAGGGTCATTAGCGTTGTCCTCTGAAACCGGTTTCATTTTACTGCAAGAAAGGTGTTCGTAAGCGTCTAGCGTCGTTAAGCGCGACGCTGAGTCGAGCCGCGCACGATCAGGGTTGCTCGGAAATCGACGAGGTGGGGAGGTCCTGAATCGCCACGCAAGCGGTTGAGCAGGCATTCGAACGCCGTCACGCCGATATCGTGGGTCGGTTGCGCCAGCGAGGTAATGCCGCTGCCCACCAAGGGGTACCACTCCAATTCATCCAACGCGATCAGGCCGATGTCGTCGAACAATGGATAGCCCGACTCCCGTAGCAAGCGCGTGCAGGTCAAGGTAGCGACGCCGTTGCCGGTGAACAGCGCTTTAGGTCCGGGACCGGGCGCCGCTAAAAAGGCCTGCAATTGCGTGCCCAGTTGATCGCCGGTTTCCAATACTTGTCCGCGCATGTGCCCACGTTGGGCGATCAGCTGTTTGAAAGCGTTAACCCGTTCAAGCCGCGAGCTGGTGCCGTCCTGTTGTTCGCTGACCAGCAAGATGTCGCGATAACCGCGGTCGTCCAAGTGATCGATGGCCTGGCGCACGGCATCCTCATTGTTCAGCCCGACCAAGTCGCTTTGCAGTTGCTCGACTTTGCGATCAACCAACACCATCGGCAGTTCTTCATGCAATTGGCGCAGTTCGTCCAGATGATGGCCGAGGGTGTTTACGATCAAGCCTTCAACGTTGTACGAGCGCAGGGCAGCGAGGTGTACACGCTCCTGCTCGTCATCGCGGTCGGTGTTGCACACTACCAGGCTGTAACCATGCAAACGGCAGGCAGTTTCGACGCCATGCATCACCGCTACGGAATAGGGATTACGGATGTCGGCGACCAGCATGCCAATCAATCGAGTACGTCCACGCTTGAGCCCTCGCGCCATTTGATTGGGGCGATAACCGAGGGTTTCGATCGCGTGTTCGATGCGTGAGGCGATGGCGTCAGACAGCAATTGCCGATCATCGCCAATAAAGCGCGAGACGCTGGCTTTGGACACTCCCGCGAACTCAGCGACATCATTCATCGTGACGCGGGGGCGCGAATGGGGAGAAAAGCTATTCAAAATAGTGACCCGGATTATAGTTATTGGGCTCTGAAAACGGTTTCAGAAAACACCAAAGCGAGGCTGGCGTCAACCTTCATGGACTGAACGGTCGGCCATTGAGCAGGAATCGGGAGCCCGAATAATTGTCATCAAATATGTCAAACCGTGCATGCTAGGCGCCATTTGGTGTTTCAGGATTTCTCCGGTCATGACTGCCGCCGTACCATCTACTGCCGATTCATACTCCCGCCGTGCAGCGATCGTCCTGGGTCTTTGCTTGCCCAGCGATACGCTGCTGTACTTGTTGCTGCCCATGCAGTCTCAAGCATTCGGCGTGACGCTGGCGCAGGCCGGGGTGTTGTTGGCGGCCAACCGACTGGTGCGGATTTTCGGTTATGGCTACGTCATGCGCTTTTACGCACGAAACGGCGATCGTCCGACGCTGATGTTGGCCTCAGGTGTCGCCGCGCTGTGTGCATTGGGCAACGCATTGATTTCCGGTTTTTGGTGGCTGCTGATTTTGCGTCTCGCGTGGGGCTTGTGTTTCGGCGCGCTAAACCTGTCGACGCAAGTGTTGGCGACCTCGGAAACGTCGGGTGCCGCACGCCGGGCAGGGCGCTCAAGGGCGTTAATCGCGGCGGGCCCCATGGTTGCGTTGCCACTGGGCGCTTTGCTGAGCCTTGAAATCGGACCACGGCTGGTTTTTCTATTGGCGTGTGTATCGGCACTGGTTGCGCTCTGGGTGGCGCGCGGTTTACCCAGCACCGGGCACATCTTGTCAGCGCCTACGGGGCGACGCTTCAAACTGCCGGACAGCGTGGCGATCTGGTCATTTGTCGAAGGCGTGGCGTTGGACGGGTTATTCATTTTCGGGCTGTCGCTGCAAGCCCAAGCCATGCTCGGCGGCAATGCGGTTGTTATCGCGGGCATCTTACTGGCCCTGCGCTACGTGTCGGAAATGCTCTTGAGCCCGATGGGTGGGCGCGCCGCCGAAAACTTCGGGGCGCTGCGCATGCTGGTGGCCTTTTCAATCCTCAGCGGCCTTGCACTGACCGCTTTCGGCAGCCATTGGCTAATTGCCGGCGCCGCCTGTGTGCTGATATTGCGGGCGTTACAGCTGCCGCTGGTGGTGATCATCATTGCCCAACGCAACCCGGGTACAGGACGCGTGCAGGCCATCGCCGCCAATGCGGTTTGGCGTGATATCGGCGCCGGCATGGGTCCTTTACTGGCGGGTGTGCTGTTGCCAGTCGCTTCGGCGACGTGGGTCTATGCCATTGCCGGATTGGCCATCGCATTGAGTGCTATTGTCTGCTCGCGGCAAAAATAAGTAACACTTCAGGCAATTTGACAAGTTTCCTTACAAACTAAAGGTCGATTAATCAGGACTCAATTGCCACATTCACTCCAGTCACATTCGCAGCAAGCTTCCTATAACGCGTATTGAACACAATGAGAATAATGAAAAACTACAACCGTACCGCTGTTCTGAAGCGCTTGCGTCCTTGGGCATCCCTTTTATTACCCGTTATATTTATGGGAGCCCTTGTTTTGTTTTTTTCCGTCAGCAGAAGCCTACAAGCACAAACAGCAGGCGGCACACAAACCTTGATCTTCATCCGGCACGCCGAGAAGCCAGCCGCAGGATTAGGGCAACTCAACTGCCAGGGCTTAAACCGCGCTATCGCCTTATCAACCGTGTTGCCACGGGACTACGGCAACGCCAACTTTGTCTTTGCCTCTAACCCTAATCGCCATGTAAAAGAAGGCGTCAACGACGAATCCTTCAGTTACTTGCGCCCGCTACTGACCATTTCCCCGAGCGCCATCAAGTTGGGCCTTGCGATCAACATCGATTTCTCGGCCAATGACACCAGCGACTTGGCGGATGAATTGATGCATGACAAATACCACGCAGCCACGGTCTACACTGCCTGGTCACACGGTTATCTGCCGGAGCTGATTAACCGGGTCGCCACTGAAGCCTCGGGAAAAGACCAGGTCATCATTAGTGACTGGGATTCCAGTGACTACGATTCGCTCTACGTGCTGACCCTTGTGTGGCATGACGGCAAAGCGACGGTTAGTCATAAAGTGGTGAAGCAAGGGCTGAACAACGGGTCGCTGAGTTGCCCGGTCTGATGGGGCATCGCGGCCACTAACGGCCTTCATGTTGCTTGCGGTACGCGCCGGGTTGTACGCCTACGACTTTATTGAACGCCCGGGTAAACGCTGAGATCGATTGGTAACCCACGGCCACCGAGGCCTGCTCCACGGTGTTATTGGTTTTGAGCAATTGGCAGGCGTGGCGCATGCGCAGCACCAATAACACTTGGCCCGGCGACTGCCCGGTCATCTCATTGAACCGTTTAAAAAACGCCGAGCGAGACAGCTTGACGCTGGCCGCCATGCTTTCCAGGGTCCAGCTGTGACCAGCCGCTAAAAACCGATCCCCTCGCAACCCTCGCGTTTCCTCCCTCACGCCCTCTGCAGGGTTAAAAAAAATAAAATCCACCCTGGATTTTCTTCATTTCAGTTTTTTGACAGCGTAAAGATTTTACATTCAACCTATTGAACTAATTGAACTAATTAAAAAAACAAATTTATAGAATTTGACGTAGTCGGTTTGCCTGCTAGACCTCAAACAAGGCTGTTTTGTTTTGAAAATTTATGGCTTAACGCCATTAATGGTCATGCATACACAACCTACTCAGGAAGTGTTGCCTAAGTCGAAAAGTGTCGGATGCCAAGTAGGCAGAACCTTCTTCACGTGCTAGCAGAACTTACTAAGCGAGGCTCTTCATGGCTCATGCTAAATCACCCAAGTTAAGGCTCATCAAAACCGGTGCTATCCCGACCACGTACAGCCCTCGCACTTTGATTCAAGGCAATGGGTTTTTCCCGGCAATACCGGGATCGTGTCAGTTGCTGCCTAAGCTCCGATTCATGAGAGCCGATGCTTCACTGATGCTTTGCGTTCAGCATCCAGGAAAGCATGAGTTCAAACCGGTGTCGTTCACTCACCTTCCTGCGAAGGTGATTATCGCGCCTGCGGCAGTGAAACTTCCTATGGGTGCTGATGAGTTTAAGGCCAGCGAAAGTTGGCCTCATAAAAGTCCGTTCGACCCTCAGTCCCTTGACGCCCGGTCGCTGCGCGGAATCGCAGAACTGGCGCAAGAGCCGTCAGCGCTTCCTGCGAGAACTGCAGAGATCGTCGAGCATGCTATCCGAGCCGGGTGGCTCGACGCATGCAGCACTAAGCGAGCTGTGTGGAACGACGTCAGGGCCAGGTGCCAAGAAGCGGGCATCAAGTCGCCATCCTACAAGACGGTGGCTACAGAAATTGATCGACTGTTTTCTCATGAGGTGCTGCGCTTCCACCCGCTGAATCGCGAGGCGTTTACGGAAAAGCCAGGGGGCTACCCTTCGGAATAGCCCAAAACTTATATCCTTGGAAGCGCCGGTATCATCGGTGTCTCAAGGACTATTGACCAGCGCGGTGCTTGCGCCTCAGCGGCGCCGGCTGGTCGCGTGGAGGTGTGCCATGGGCACATACACCAATCCAGACGGCAGCAAACAGCTTGTAAATTTTGAAGGGGATATCTGGGTCGTCGAGGGCATCGACGAGACCACCCGAAAGCTGCATCTTAAAAGCATCCGTAACGACACACTGCGTCTTGTGAGCTCCGCCCAGGTAGAGTCCGTCGATCACGAGACGTTACTTCAGGCGGCTGTTGCGAAGATTGCAGACAAAACCGCGAAGCGAGCCTTAATCCTGGGTGATGATTTCACACCAGAGCAGAAAGAGCAGGCGCGCCATCGCTTTGAAATCATAGAAAAGCAGTTTGCCGATAACTTGTCAGTCGATGAAGCCGCCAAGGAATGCGGTTTGAGTGTCCAGCGCTACTACGAAGTGCGTAAGCGTTTTAATATTGAAGTAGGCCCTATCAGCTTGCTCGGTAAAAAGCGCGGGCGCAAGAAAGGAACTAAGGCCATCTCCCCTGAAGTCGAAAAGATCATCGCTGAGCATGTATGGCTTTTTCGGGGGGAGGGTGCATCTTATCGGACAGTTTGGAAGGGCGTCCAAGCAGCCTGCTTTGAATTGAAAATCGACAACGTGCCCTCGTATGAAACTGTATGCGATCGGATGAATAACCTGCCTGAGCACATGAAAGATCGTCAGGTAAACGGGAAGAATCATGCTGACGACGCTTTCAAGCTTCGGGACGGCTTCCGCGAGCTCAGTCGCGCGCTCGAACAGGTACAAATGGATCACACCATAGCCGACGTTTTCCTCGCGAGTCGGTATGACCGAAAAGACCCTGTTGGGCGCCCCTGGATCACAATAGCCGTTTGCGCGAAAACGAAAGTCATCCTCGGCTTCTATATCAGCTTTCGGTATCCCAGCTTGGCCAGTGTTGCTCACACCTTGAAGCATGCAGTGATGAGTAAAGAAACGTTCATGAAGAGCGTTGGCCTGAAGGATCATGAGTACGAGTTCTACGGCGTGTTCGATGAACTGTTAACCGACAATGCTCGTGAGTTCCGTTCGGGCAACCTCGTCGCTGCCTGCGCCTTGGAGGGGATCAAGCTACGACATCGCCACCAGAAGCAAGACGGGGGTATCTGCGAGCGCGTCCTCGGTACCTTGAACGTTGGGTTTGTCCATATGCTTCCCGGAGGAACAGGATCGCGGCCGCGCAAGGATCGCGATTTCAATCCGCAAAAGCACGCTGTAATGACGCTGGAAGAGTTCACCCGGTACTTCACCTTGGCCGTGTGTGAATACCACGACACCGCTGGAGAGGATGGCAAGACTCCACGTGATCGCTGGCGGGAAGCGCTTCGGGATGCGAAAGGCCGTCCTTTGGCGCCTCGTCGCGTGCACGATGTGAAGAATTTCATCATCGAGGTGCTGCCAGAGAAGCACCCTAAGATGTCGAAAACCGGCCTCAAGGTGAACGGCTTCCGCTACTCAAACGATGTGCTTCGCCACATGATCGGGAAGCCAATTCGAGTGAAATATGATTCGGCCAACCTGTCGATGGTGTTGGCTCGGTTCGAAGGGCAGTGGATTGAAGTACCTTGCTGCGAGAAAACCACCGGTACGCTCACCGCGAAGGCGATCCTGCAGAAGTACCTCAAACGCGCTGGCAAGCTGGGTGAGCGCGCCGTAAAGGCGTTCCTCGCCCGCGCAGATCAGCTTCGCCAGTCGATCCTGCTTGATACTCCCGCCATGCGTAAGCAGCTTGAGATCAATGACGCTGATAAGGAAGTTGGGCTGGTGACCCATCACCAGCGGCCTGGCAAAAAAAGCAAGCAGGCTACCCGCAACTTTGCTCTTGATGTCGAACCTTTCGAGGGGGAATAGCTATGGACTTTCCGCATCTCGCTCAGAAGCTTCAGCAGGTAGCAATGCTCGATGGCCCTGAGCGCATCATGTATTGCGATAACCCGCTCTGGATCAAGACTAACACTAGCGAAACATTCATCACGGGGATCGAGCGAATGATCCACGCGACGCGAATTGGTAGCCGATCCTGTATGGGGCTCATAGGCATCAGTGGTATCGGAAAGACGAAAATGATTGAGCATGCTGTAACGCGGCTCAATACTCCCGACGCCACATCGATTCTCACCATCGATCTGTCTGACTACGGCCGGCACATTGACTTGCAGCAGGTTTTCCTCAGCCATCTGGGGTTCACGCAGTCGGTAAAATCCCTTTGCACCGCGTCCGGCATCAAACGCATTTCCGAGCGTATCAAAGAGATGAAGCTGGCTGTCTGCATTCTCGATGAAGGCAATGCGCTCGCTGGCGTGAAAAGCATGCTGATCCAGCCCAATTACACATACCTGCGTGCGATGGCGAATCGTGATTTTGGGGTCAGCTTAGTGGTTGCGGGTACAGAAGATTTGAAGGTCTTCTTGGGCATTGATTCTCAACTGCGATCGCGTTTCGGCGTGTGGGAAATCCGCCAGTGGCATGCAGCTGGGGAAGACTTGTCTCGCTTCCTGAAGGCGTTCGTTCGGTTCATGCCGTTGCGCAAGCCATCAACCCTGGATACCTGTGAAATCCAAGAAAGCCTGGTATCGAACTGCCGTGGTAGCACTCGCGATATCGTTTGGGTCTTGATCACCTCCGCCAAGCTGGCCATCGAGACCGGGCATGAATGCATCGACGAAGCGCTGCTGGATGCCTGTTTTGAGGCCCGGCTTCCAGCTTTCCTGGAGTAGCCTTCAACATGGGGCGGCGCTGGATTGGGAGCTCTGCAAACCAAGCGCCGCTTGAAAGCGTACTTGAGTCGATCGGCGAGTATGGAGGGAATACTCATGGCAAGCTGATTATCGTTAGAGGAGAGGCTGGAGCGGGAGCTAGCGCTTTCGCTTCACGTCTCCATTCAATGCTGTTGCGCAAAAACATCCGAGCCGTTTTCGTCCCCCGAGCCCCCTTTAACGCAGACTTTGTTTTTTCTTCCCACTTCTTGAAGTCACTGGGCTTACCCAGCTCTTCTGTTGACATGATCTCAGGCCAGAAAGTCAGGCTGCATTACGAGGCAGCGATCCATCTGCGTCGTTATCAGGCTGTTATCTGCGAAGATGCTCACGATTTTTTTCATAAGCGCCAGATGAAAGTCCAAAACATCTATGGATCCATCCAGCAACTGACCCAACCACCTTACGGCCACTGCGTTGTGCTTTGTGGACTACGCGATCCATTGACTGAAGTGGGGCACGTTGCGCAAGCGATGAAGATTGATGTCGAGTACGTCGATCTGGAGCCAATGCCTTGCGACCCGCACTACCTGGACTTCGTCCGTGACATTGCGACGGTCATGCGGATGGGCAATCCCGGCAACCGTGTTAACACATTCCTACTCTCTCTCAGAGCGAAGGGACGGGCGCTCTTACCGCTACCAGCCAGCGAGCCACGGGAGGTGCTGGTTCGACAATCTACGCTGGCCTCCGTCGGAGCAGATTCCGATCTCGCGACTGAGCAGACTCACCTGGGTGCGTCATCCTTTCTAGCGCTTTATCCTTGCCCCTTGACCTTCTGTGGGCTCGACGTTGGCATTCTGCACGCACACACAAAGGGGTTGGTCGGGAACACCGTGACGGTGGTCAGGGGGCTTATGGCAGCCTCAGTGGCAACTAAGGCTTCCACCTACTTTGACACGTTTGACTCCTACCCGCTGCCACCAAATGATGCGTTTCCGAGCTCACCTGCCCGCTTTGAACGAGCGAAACAGCAGAAGGTGGCACAGGAAACAAAAGGAGCAGAAGGCACTGAAGAAACCAAACAAGCTAAAGAAGCAGAGGCCGCCATTTCATCAATCGGCTCAATCGCCGACGAACTCAGTCACTCAAGCGACGCAGCACTTGATCAACCAGCAGGATCAGAAGATCTTTTAAGCCCTGAAAGCGAACTTGGGTGCGATGACTTATTTAGGCGCCAACCCGACGCATCTGACACTCTACGCGGCATGCAAATCCTACTGCCTTTCGTATTGGGCGAGGATCGGCAGATAGAGGTACAGTTGGAGCTTAACCTTGTCATCCCTATCACACGGACAGATCGGCCAGTCGCTGCGCCGTTTGTCGCTCCTGGAGGAGCTACAGAAAAAGGTCTTTCATTGAGTACTGTGTCGGGCAGCTCAAGCTGTCTTTATAACCAGCGCTCAGCTTCAATCGATTCGCTTACTAGCGGCAGCCGCAAGCAACGCGGGGCATTCTCAGGTTACTTGACGCCACTTCATGACGAAACCTTGGGCTCATGGTTATCACGGAATGCGGCGTCGAGCGCGGTCACTGTCATTCACGATGGATTTCTGGAATGGTGCACCGCGCTGCTGCAGCCTACGGCCACCCCGTTTGCGCTAGCTACCGCTCACGATCTCAGTCAGCTCTCCAGCACCAAGAATGCTGCGGAGCAGGTCGACTATGCAGATGAACACAAACCCTGGAATCCGGAGGTGCTGCTTGGCAGCCCTCGCTCCCAAGATCATGGCCAGGATGCGAGAGACCTTGAGTGCGATGACCTCTACAGGTCTGAGGTCTTCCTGAAGGCGTTCCCTGACCCGACAAGCACCCATGTGACGGAGCGCTTTCGTCTGCCGATCAATGCAGTGGATCAAAATGATAACCGCCGCTTCTGCGCCCAATGCCTAGAGGAAGATGTGGCCGCGATGAGAGCTCCTGCGTTGCGGCGTGCATGGCGTAACAGAGGCTCAGCTCTCTGTGCCGCACATCGCCAGCCAGTATTGCTACAGCAGTTGGAAAAAGGGCACCTGAGCAACTTCACGGGAGGCTGGCAAGCGTATATGCAGCAAACAACGCGAGGGTACTTCGATCATGGGGTAGGGCTGGTTTCTCGCGACCGTTGGGGATACCAAACTGCATCAGCCGAAACTAGAATTTGTCGAATAGTTTTGCGGATTCAGGTTTGGGTGGAATATGCGCCTGTGGTACCTGCGTATATGCGCCCATCCAAATATTCGCTGTACTTCTTGCTTGGCATCTTCTTGTACCAGGGTAACCTTGTTAGCGATGGCGGCGCCGCCCGTTGGTTCCTGGTAGCTGCCCGAGGTTCGAAGTTAAATTCGCATGAGTATGACAAACCAACCGTTGCGCAGATGGTTAAAAATATCGAGTCGGCCCCGCCACGCTCGTTAGCGATTGCTTACTTACTTCTGGGTTCGGCATTTGATCTTATCTCCAAAGAAGAGGTGTGGTTTATACGCCAAACTTTAATATTCACTGCCAGTTCTTTTCCGGTGACGCGCGACGAGCTTAAATTACTAACACGGTGCTTCCAGTCTTATCACCTCGATGCCATCTGGAGCAGCGCACTTCAGAATCTACCCATCGACGATCTCGTTCGACTGGCTTGGTTGCTAAGGGATCGTTAATGACTCTAAATATGAACAAGCGGCGGAGAAAATCTGTTACCTTCAAAAATTATGGAACATCGAAGTGCAGCAGTGGCTCGTTAGAAAGGTAGATCTTCTGATAGTGGTCAAGGTACCCAAGTTGGTACTACTTAGAATCAAAAACAAACAGCTACCTGACCATGCAAGCGCGTTCAATCCTCACGGAGGCAGTGTAGGCGTGAGGAGCTAGGCGATGGGATACACCCATAGGTTGCACCGTTCCCACGGAGACATGGAAGCACGGAGGGTTAAAGGACGCCGAGCGCCGATCGGGTTGAGTCGCTATTTCCCTCTTTGTCACCGTAAAATTTAGCGTGATCGTGCACATCCGCCGTCCAAGAATGCACGACCCAACTGTCAATATATGAGAAAATGTCTATATTCGAGAAGCTCTGACACCACCGAGATAGAGCATTTATGCTTCGGGGAGCGACGGAACAGGGGGCTAGGCGCTGCTATCGAAAAAAACCGCAAGGCCGATATTCTCAAAAATGTTAAATTTAGCGCTCGCTTTAAGCGTCTTTAAGCATAAATTGATAATATGCCATTCACGCATAGCTGGCCCGCCTATGATGGCACTGTATTTCTCATCGGAAAACGGTTCGATCGATTGTTACGGTTTGGTGATGCAATCGCTTTAACTATCTGTTTTAGAAAGATAAATTTAGATGGGCGTCTATGATCATCTGTTGTGGGATGGCCAATGAATAGCAAAACGTCCGTCCGTCGCGTCAGGAAGTCTTTGGTCTTTCCACGGGAAAAGTTAATTACTTGATTATACAGGCTTTTATGTTTTGCGACACGCATGCTAAACGCTACTGTCGGCTTTGAGCGGTGCATTTCATGCGCTACACTCAAGTCAAGTCCGAGCGGGCAGGCAGCTATGAATCGACCCCATACGTTTGTAAGGCACCTACAAATTAAGAGTTTGCTGGCACGAATTGACAGCGACATGCATGCGCTTGAGACCAGCGATGTCAACTATCAACTGGATCGGGCATTCAGTGCCGAGCTTGATGAGCTAATAAGCCGATACGGGTACACGGATCAGGAAGTAGTGGAGCTGGTAGAGCTCGTTGAGGCTCATGAAACTCACGGCAGTGATGGTATAAAAGTGCTGATAGATCGCATCTCTCCGGGCATTGACACTAGCGCAGGTGATGAGGCGTGAGGTATGTAACTCTCAATGGCACGCCTGCCGTCCTGTCAGGTTTCGCAGTTGCCACTTGTGGGCTATACGATCGCGCGGGCGAGGATAATCAACGAGTCGGTGTTTATTATAGGGGGGATAGGTGATGACTGCGATCATGGATTACTTAGCGCTTATGGGGAAGCTAAAGAAAATCGAAGATGACACTTCTCTAGATAGGGACGCCCGATTCTATCAGGAATTTGTAGCGTTGAAAGCCCGATACAGTTTTAGTGCTACAGATGTTCTCAGATTATTGAGGCCAGCGGCGTCGGTCTCTGCGCCCTCACTGGTTGAAGATCTGTTCGAAGCACTCTTATCAGAAGAGAAGTTGAAGGCCGCTGCGAATTCAACTACAAAACCGTTGCGCCGGTATCGAAACCCTCACACCGGAGAAGTCGTGGAAACCCGGGGCTCAAATCATGGCCGCCTTAAAGAGTGGAAAACGCAATATGGTGCAGATGTGCTGCCTAGTTGGAGAGAGTTATAATTGTCCAAGTAGAGTCTCCTCTAGTCACCCTTCGCGTCATAGCACCCCGGCTGGGCTTCTCCTATGGTTCATATTTGCTGATCTTTAAACCAGCTTTATGGCCCGAAGCGCCGCTGAGGCTCTACATAACGTCACGTATTGCCTTCTCGACGTTCTCCTCAATACGGGCCCCTCTACCGAGGGGGCGGCCTACCTACACGGCTAATAAGATGGCCCGGCGGTCAGGGCGGGCTTTTTGCAACGGCTAGAATCTTCCCTGTGTAGATGGGATGCGAAGCAGTTTTCGACATCTGGCATTACTCCCCGATAGGTTCTACGTGCCAGAGTCGGAAGCTGATGCGGATGCGGATGCCGCACAGTTCGGCATCGACCATAAGACAACGAGGGAGGGCTCCAAGACTGCATTGCTGTTTAACCAGAAGCTCCGCCAATCACGGCTGACGATCTTCGAACTCAACCAGCCCAAACCCGGCATGGCTCTTTTGAAAGCAAAAATATTCAGATGTGTTTCTGGACACTGGAGCACGGTTACGTGACCGCAGTCGTAGAGCGAAGCGAGTTGGATAGATATGGGCGCGATTGACCGGCAATATAACGGCGGAAGGAACCGGTTGAATGATGGCTCGTACAGCATTCTGGCAGGGGCTGATGAAGGGGGCGATGGCGTAGACGATAAGACGGACGAGAGTAGGGCAGGCGTCGCCTCACTTATGTTTCCTGGAATCAATCACAAAACCCAAAGCAATTTGGATCTGTCCAGGCACGGCCCGCACCTCTGTGATGCAACAACGAATCTAGACCACTTGTTTGCGACCAAACGAAAGCAGCCCCTTGGGTTAAGGGGCTGCTCGGGGTCGCTGGTTTGGGAAGCGGATGAGCTAGTAGATAATGAATCACAGCTGGTCGCGCGAGCTAAATCCAGCGAAGCGTTGGTTGAAACCAGCAATGCGGCCTTCATGGGTAGCCGTACGCTGCTGACCTGTGTAGATGGGATGCGAGGCGCTCGATACATCCAACGCAACGTAGGGGTAGGTATTCCCGTCACTGTGCTTTTGCACCCTGTTGGTGTTGGCGGTAGAGCCGATAAGAAAGAAGGCATCGGCAGCAGTATCGTGAAACAGCACTTCTCGATAATTCGAATTCGTATTGGATTTCATGATGCTCTCCGTTTTCCAGATAACTATGTCAATTCGATGCCGGTATCAGCGCCGCAATTGAAAGCGTCCGTTGACTGCTTGATTCAAATCATCGTGCATCTCTGGCGTCATGTAGAATCGATTCAGATGATGGAGATAATCTCAAGGGGCAATATGCGGGTTAGCTCAAAGTCTTAATAAGGGACAGTTCGGCTTGCTTGAGTAAAGAAGGCCAAAGCTGGTGACTAATTTATCTAGGGGCGCCGGCGGATGGCCTCCTGTGCATGATGGATTGGTGTCTAGCAGACGGAACGCCGCTGGAGCTAGGCAAGTTGCCTGGCCATACATTCGGCAAGTCGTGAGATAAAATGGATTTTGAGCAGCTTCAGGATCTAGCACGCGGTTTGTTTTGGCAACGTGTCGAGCCTGCGGCGCAATCACGTTTTTTAAAAATCGACAGTAGAGGCCTAAGCTTGCTGCCGCAGCCAATCTGTTGGTGGCGATGCGGGGCGAATCAGCCCTGTGGCTGTCGCGGTATCGATCAGAGCTGCGCCGGGTTGGCCGGGCGATTAGAGTGCGGGTCTTCGGGGGAGCGGGCACGACACTGGCCTAGGTGATGGAAAAATCAGGGAGGCCAGCATTGGTTCGAGTGGTCGATTTTTGGCTATTTGAAGATCAGCGGATCATTCTGCCTTGCTCAACAACGGTGCTGTTGGTGCGGCTCCACATTGCTTTCCATGGATCCCGTCATATTTTTTGACCAGATCCAAGCTGGCGTTGTATGCCGACGTCATCAAGTCAGCGTTGGTTGCGGCTTCGGCGTCATAGCAGTACAGGTATCGATCGCACTGACGAATGCAAGCCGTGCATGTCTGTATTTATCCCGGTGAGGTACGTCAACCCCTGGCTATCGTGCATTTGAAGAACGAGGAGGATTTCTTCGACAACCGAATCTTCAAGTTCGTGGAAGTGCTCAACGGTGTCGGTGCTTTGGAGGCTGGCTTCTATAAGCGGATCAAATACGGTACCGACGATGATCTCAGGATCAAGCCGATTCGGGACGGCTTCAGCCGTGGCCTGGCCGACCTCATGCTCGCAGATTATGCAGAAATGGTCTGGATCGGATCGGATGGCGAAGTCCACGTCGACTCGCGCATCGTCAGAAAAATGGTGAGAGACGAAGTCAGCGATCTGATGATCTTTGAGGCGAAAATGAGCTTCCGGGTTTGATCGTAAACGCCTGGAATTAACAACGTGGCTCTGGTGGTGGCGAGCTATCTGGGCTTTGCTCAAGCTGGCCACCGACCGACCGATCGACCGACCGCCTGGCTTGACTGTATGTGAGTGACCCAGTCCTCCCCAGACAGCTAGACCATGATCATAAGGCTGGTGCGGGGTGACCGAAGCCCCATCTTGACCAAGACACGTCCTGGATCCGCCGGCAGTGGTAGCCTAAGGCTTCAATTGAGTTGGCGTAGGGTAGGGTAGGGTAGGTCAGTGAAAGCAGAGATCAAAAACAAGCTCGCGATCGGCAAGCGGAACGAATTTGCCATCTGGGGATACTTGCTCGGGGAAGTATTTGACGTGTTCCCATCGCTGGTTGGCGACAAGGGCATCGATGGGATCGTCGGGCATGAAGGTCGCTACTTCGAAGTCCAAATCAAGAGTGGGGAAAACTGGAATAATCAGCGAGGGCTTAGTCGTGCTGCCGTCAGCGTGAATCCTGATCGTATTTTCTTGATCTATAACACTCTCGAGGACGAGGTTCGATATTTCACAGGCCGGCAGATTCTAGATGAGGCTGAATGGCAAAAGTCCATTGACTACAGCATTTCCCAAATCAAGCTTCCCAAGCGGATGCTGGAAAAGTATCAGGCCCATGACTGGGCCGGATTCTTCGCGTACCTGAGGTCTTAGCATCGGGGATGATCTGCTCTCAGGTAGCTACATCTTCAAAAACTGGCTCATGTCCAGAAAGGCCTTTGGGCGATCGCTTCATAAGCCGGGTAAATCAGCGAACTGGTTCGGTACATCTGCTCTCTGACCGAGCTGCATTTTCCATACAGGAGGTCGTTTTGGTTGACGCTGTGATGATTGAGCGAATTCTCTGTGTGGTCGACAGGTGCCTGAGAGGCCAGTTTCCTGACGACTACCATAAGCGGTGCATGTACGCGTCTTTCGGGATTCACAGGCTTCTCAAGGCGTTGGGGCACAGTCCTGCCGTCGTGGGCGGAAACTTCGGAGCCTTTCTTGTATCGCGAGACGAACGTAGCGCCTCGATCCAAGGGTACGCATCCGACGCTGGAGAGCATTCCCACTATTGGGTTGAGCTCAACGGCTTCATCATTGACCTTGGCCCTTACTACTTGCCTGTGGAGTCGAGCTTTCCTGCTTCGGAGGTTCCAGCAGTGTTCTGGGATACCGGTTATGAACTGCCTAGAGGGTTGGTATATCGCGCAGTAGCTCGTTATGAATCGACAGAAACGGCTCATCTTGAGCCGCATATTGTTGAGAAAATGGAGCCCTTTCTTGCCGCATGCCACGCCCGGATGTCCAAGCCACTGGTTAAGCCCAAGATTGGGAAGTGGCTTGTTACCACGCCTTCGTCCATTCAAAGGGCAGCGGGTAAGGGCGACCAGTGGGCGAGGGCCGCAATTCGCTATGAGTCTATGCCTCCCGGGCGCCTTCCCTTTTGAGTCATATCTTCCTTGTGAATCAAAAGCCCCGAGCCTCTTCGATCCCGGACAACTTGCGTTATCAGGTAGGCTTTCAGCGCGATGTCAGCCTTGGGAGATCAGATATGCCGTCAGAAGGGGATCGGGTCATCGAACACCGGGTCGTATGATGCTCTGGGCATTTGAGGGGCGGGTAATGGCGACACCACGAAGAGGTTGACGATGTCTTCTCTGTCCATGAAAAGAATCTGGCTCCGCTTGGATTGATCGAGCTTGTTACCGATCCAGTTGCGAGCCGCTTTGGTGATTTCACCCCCGGCAACGATGAAGGCGTGATCGACGAGGACTCGTCTACTGAGCTCCGAGTCGAAGATCTCATGGCCCAGCATCATGAGTACTTGGTTGTGTATTTCAGCGACGTTGGCCTGGCTGCCCTTGGTCACACTTGAAGAGTCCAGCTTCCTTTTTTTACCTGAATTCCGAAGTACAGGACATGTTGGGTAGGCAGGACGAATTTCATCCAGATGTCTTTCCCGTATTCCAGGGCTTTGTCCTTGTGCCCGGCTGAGGTTATCCGGGCAAAGCCAAGCTGACGGAAGAGGGGAAGCAGGACGTGCTCGATAAGGTCGTCTTCGGAGCATTGGTCGAGGTACTCGATTAGCCGGTTCTTCTTCTCCGTTTCTGCCGCCGTGAGAGGCCGGTGGGGGCTTGCCGATTCGCTCGCTACCGTGCCGCTTCCGACATGTCGGACATAGCATTGGTCATCGTCACCGTAGAAGGCTTCAAACCCTTCACGCTTGATCGCGCCGTTGAGTGCCTTGAGAGCCAGCAGGCGGGGTGGCTTCTCGTTGTGGGCATCCTCGGCGTCCATCAGCAGGCGGATTACACGCAACATGGCATCCGGCGGCATCTGGGCGTTTGTTGAAGGGAAGTCGAGGAGTTTTTCCAGGGCGTTGGCCACCCAGAATCGACGAGTTCCGCCATCATGGACGAGGTCGGTGTCCGCATCCTTGAAGAAGCGTGTCAGGTTGGGGCCGCTGAGGTACTGAAAATAGCTTTCAGTGTTGTCGCCGCAGATCATCACTGCGATCTGCTCCAAAGTTTTGGTCTTCCATTTCATCCTTCGTCCCACCCGTTGACCAATCAAACGACTTTGCGAACAATGTGGCCAGCCGGCGTATCCCTCGGGCCGGGCTAACCGGCTTCTAGAGCCATACTGCGCATCCTCTGAGGATCATACGTGAAAGGTACGGAGGTCGGATGGGTGTATAGGGCAACTGATCCACCCACCGACGCAGTGCGGTCAGGCCGATATTCATGTTGGCGCAGACATCTTGGACAGACTTATTCTCGTCCAACACCAAGGCGGCAGCCTTGAGCTTGACCTCGGTGGAGCAGGAAACCCGCATGGCTTTAGTCAATTTACACCTCTGATTTGGGCGCCATCATAGCGCCCGATGAAGGTGTCCAGAATCATTAGGCCAGTTCAGGATCCTTCCTGCAAAAGTGACCGCGGGAGATTTGCATCCGAACAAGCGTGCTTCCTTGGGGGCGGTCATCGGAGGCAATCACCGGTTCAGGTATGACGATAAAGGTAACAGTACTACTCGTTTCGCAGATACGCCCCGCGAGGTTTTACCCTACCTGAGCGGCGAAGCACCTGACCACTGGGCCAAAAGCTCTCTCCCGGATATCAGGCTCTCGTAAGCGCTCCATCGCAACCGGGAGGCCGTCTTGCTCACGCTATCGTCCAAAGACGAAGGCACATCTGTAGTGAATTTTGTGCTCGTTATTTTCAAGTATAGAGCCTGAAGGGTGCCATCAAGACCGTAAGCGAGTGGGGGAACTTAAGAATGAGGGGCGCATCAGCCTCTATCGTCAGCATAAGTCTTTTTGTTCGAACATGAGGCGAAGTTCGTCAGCGTTTTACTCAGTTTTTTCATGCCCAAGCACAGCCTTCTCAGATCCCATCGGGTTCAAAACTGTTTTGCATCTATGCCCAGACAACCCCACATCTATTTCTAACTGTAGGGGGGCGGAGTCAGCAACTTTCGGAGCGTCAGTGAATTTTAAAGGCCTAGTTTGGTTAGGCGCCTAACCCGCTCGATGCCATGATAAAACCTCCAGCTACCACCACCAGCGAAATACAACAGGATGGACGTAATGCATCAACTTAAACGACTGCTAGAACAGGCAAAGCTGCGTGTAGAATCGCCATTGGCACGTAAAATAGCCGCGTGGGTACTTCTGCCGTTGGTCATGGTCGGGATTGCCAATTCTTCGCGGCAAGTTTGCCTTGCCACTCTCGATTTATTGCGTGAGCAAGGATGGAAAGCTTGGCCTTTTGCGTTCGGATGTTTAACTGTGGTTGTTGTTACTCGTTTTGCCCGAAGAGTAATACGAAATTTGAAGCAGCAGTATCCACTGATCCGTCTTTAACTGCCGTGCGGCAAGATCTCGGCGATGCTTCGCCGAGGTCGTCACGCAACGCGAAGCCAATTACCAGAGGCTGTTTGTTGCTTTGGTATTACCCAACATCACCCCCAAAGCAGTCCGGTCTCGTCTGAAGTCAGCCATCAATTAATTTCTTGGCCGCAGCCAACACTTCCCCCCGCTGCCCCTTCTTCAATTTATGAAATAAGGCAACCAGCTCAGCCTCATCATCCTGCTCGCAGTAAAAGAAAGCCACTGGGTAACCACAGGCCTCAGCGATCTGTTTGACCGTCCCCACGCCAGGCTCGTGAACACCTTTCTCATATTGGTTCATCCTTGCGCTGGCAGAAGCCTCTTCGATCCCTGCGAGAATCCCCAGCCTTTCCTGAAAGAGACCCACCGCCTTCCTGGCCTGATTAAGACGCTTACCAAAAATCGTCATTTCTCTTTTGCCCAAAAGCTAAGAGATTCTTAGATTTGAATTTACGTCGTGCTAAGACTTACTTAGGATTTCGCCGTAATGGCGTTTTGATGTCAAAAAATTAATGGCCAAGGATGCGTGTGATGTCAGAAGTAACAGTTGTCAGCGGAAAGCTGGAAGTGGTTGGGCCATCTCAGGACAAACCAGACGGTAGTGAATACACCTACCTTCGCATTGCCCAGAACGACGGAAGCACGAAACTTGTGAAAAAGGTAGGGGTAGGGCAGCTCGTTCAGTCCTACGTGCGGCCAGGCATCGAAGGTGAATTTTACTTCGTGAAGCTGGGGCGACTTGGCTACATTTTGTTTGCAATCAAAAAGTCTGACGGCCAGAAAATCTATGAAGAAAATGGATTCAAGACGTGGATCAGCAAGATGCGATTGAGCGCCGGCGTGCTTGCGTTGCTTTTCATTCCGCTCAGCTTCGTTGGACTGTTGATGGGCGGATGGATGGGATTGGTCGTACCGATCGGCTTTATCTACGTGATGTGGAAGCTGGCGTTCTCATTTCCGAAAGTGTTGAAAGAAAGCTTTCTGAAAGGGCAGTTGAATCAGCTTGGATTTGCTAACTGAATATCCGAAACAAAGACTCGCTTTGACAGCGCCAGCCCGGATCGGGAGCTCTGGCTGAAGTGCTGACTCAATTCTTATCGTTCCTAACTATTTCACAGGCGCGGCGGTGCTGATTTACCCAAAACGCAGCTACTGCCGCCAAAACGAAAGCGCTTGTCGACCTTCTGCTAGAACACATGCCGATGCGCTATAAGGTTTAACACGTATACGCGAGTGAAGGGGCCGCGCCGAAAACGTTGCCAACAGAACTCGCTTCCTGTCTGCCAAATATCATCAAAAGGCTCAGCCAATGGCACCTATAAAGTTGATTCCATTTGGTGTCAGTTGTCTTCTTTCTTCTGCAAGCGCCGGGTAACTGTCGACTTAGCCACACCAAGGATCCGGGCGACCTGCGCCTGAGAATTCCCTTCCTCCAAAAGCTTGACGATTTTTTGCTTCAAATCAGCTGACTCAACTACTCGCGGATGATCCGTCTTGCTCGGCTGCGCCGGGATTTCTGAATCCAACAAGCCAAACGATTCGAGGTCATCGTGAGCACGCTGGAGAACAGAACGCGGCGACTCCCTATTCTCAGACGCATACACAAGCGCTAAGAAAGAGAGAGGCTCCAGATTCAGTGCTTGGGCGAGCTCTTTGCTTTTCTCAAGAGAAACAGATCTTTGTGCTGACTCTAATCTGCTCACGTGGGATGGGTCGGTCTGCTTGGAGATGTCCAGTTGAGATAATCGCTGGTGGGCCCGCAGGAATTGCAGCGCTGCTGCAAAGGCGTTGCGAAGCGACATTTTAGACGTTCCTGTAAAACAAAACGGTATGCCGCGATTGCATCGTTGCGCACAAATGCTTATAGTCATTCGACGACAACGATTGCGTCGTCGAGCGAGTTGCTCGGTAGCCCGCGACGGCGAACATCGATGGATTGGCCGAATCCATGAGGCTCGCCATTGGTTGCCCGTTAAGGAATTAGATATCTATCAATATATATGTAAATCGAGAAATCGCCGGGTTTAGTCGATCTATTTCGGCTCTCCGGTTCCCCTTACAAAACTGTCCTATATCCCGCTAAATCGAGTTGCGTGACGTAATGAAAATCCAGATCTACTCAGACCTTCATCTTGAATTTTGCGAGTTTCAACCGCCCAACGTAAATGCAGATGCTGTCATTTTGGCGGGTGACATCGACGTCCTTGCCCGAGGCGTGACCTGGGCCAACGAGACGTTTTCGTGCCCCGTGATTTATGTTTGCGGTAACCATGAATATTACAAAGGTCACATCGACAAAACGCTGAAAAAAATGAAAGACGCAGCCGCGCCCCATGTCCACGTACTCGAAAACGAAGTATTTGTTTGGCAGCAAATTCGTTTTCTTGGAACAACAGCCTGGACTGATTTTTCATCGACCGGCGATGCAGTCGCAGCCAGCAATTTGGCGTGGGAGTGGATGAATGATTTCAGATTGATTCGGGCAGATTCTACCTTTCGACGCTTGCACCCGGATGACCTTGTCACCCGAAACAAAAAGTCTCGCGCCTGGCTAACTCAAGAACTGGAAAAACCATTTTCTGGCCCGACTGTTGTCGTGACTCACCACTCTCCAACGCCTGCGGTTGTCGGCGACAAGCATGATGGACATTTGACTGCCGCGTACACAAACCACTGGCCTGAGTTAATTGAAAAGGCGGATGTGTGGGTGTTCGGACACACGCATCAAGCTGTTGATATTGAGCTTGTGGGCTGCCGGATCATCTCGAATCCACGAGGTTACCCAGGAGAGAGCACTGGGTTTAAAGAGGGCTTGGAGGTGCATATTCAATGACCTTTATTTTGCAGGATCGGAATGACCCAAGGTATAGCCGGTACCGGATCAAAACTTTTGGAGCGACCATGGCTGACTTCAGGTTTTCGCGTCTGCCTACCGTCGTTCAAAGAGCTCGGGAGGCAATTCCTGATTATGACGTTGTTGGATTTTTGGCTTGTGCACTTGAGCGGCCGCCGAGGATGACTGGGCTGATGTTTTGTGATCATTGCAATCGATTTCCCGAAGGACTGCCTGTGCATACACCTCCGATTGAAAAAAGATCGCACCGCGACGGATACATGGTCGTCCAAGTGGAGGGAGGAGGGCTATATGTGGTCGCACATTGGTGGTTTGAGAATGGTGCTCTCGGGCCGTTTCACTCAGTCCAATGAATATGAAGACAAGAAAAGAGGCTCTTGCCTCTCGGATACTCACCCAGGCCGACGCGCCAGTAGTACCACGCGTAGTCGCAGCAGCCATGAGGATCAATTTCGGCGAGCCTATTACGGCATACCTTTGCCATGCCCGACTTCACGGATATTGCGCGGTAGGCCTGGTTTTTGGAGATCGCTTTGGAAGGTTTGCCGACGGCAACGCTATCCATACTTCAAGCGTCTTGAGCAGAACCATGATCAGCGGCTATAGCGTCATTGAAACATTCAATAGTCGTTACGTCATTTGCACTTGGGCCACCGAGGAATTTGGGCCACGGTTCTTGGGGGCTACGCACTGACGTACCCCTTGGAGACGGAAGAGTCGATCTCACTCCATGAGCTTCTTGATCCATTTTGCTACTTAGATCCCGCTGTCGATTGCTCAAATAATTGACAACGATCAGGCGGGTGCCAACGACTCAGCGAATGGATCGGATGAGGTTGGATCGCAGTGTCGGGCACTTGCTGCTCAAAGCCTTGCAGCTAAACAAGCAAGCAGAAATGAGTTACAGCCGAGCGGGCGAATAACCTAAACGTATTAATTTTGAGAGTTACTTAATGTCTGACTCACTGAATGCCGTTGCCGGATTTCTTCATGGCAACGGCGAGCCACTTCTTGGCTTTGAGGGGGATGATGCCCAGGCTGAAGCCGAAGCGATTTTGAATTGTTCAGGCCGCCAGTATTGTGTGGTGCGTGAGTGGATAATCGCGCACGTTGAAGTGCCTGACGACTATCGTGCTTCGCTCTCTGCCGATGGTTTGGAACCGAATGTCATCTATGCTTTTAATGTTGTACTTCATAGTGCTGGCAAGCGGCGCGGGGGCGATTGGGTGCGCAGTACTTTTCAGCGTTCTAATAGCGAAGTGCACTTGTTTAAAACCAAGAATACGACCTACGTTTTGCTCGGCCCGGGGGTCAGGAAAAACGTCAGCGCCAAGACTATCCTGGCGATCCTCGAATGAACCCAGCCGCCGACGATAAGAAACAACTGCAATCTAAAATGCCGGTTTCGGATGATGAGTTACTGGGGGAGCTGCTCTTTGGGCCTGCATTGATGCGGCACGGTTCAGAGCTCAACGATGCAGAGCTCGCGCGCATTACATCTGAGACTTTTCCCGCACGGTCTTTTTGTATTGTAAGAATCTGGATGCTCATCGATGTTGAATTCACTCCACGCCTCGTCCGTCTGCTTGAAAAAGATGATTTGAGCCCAACAGTGCTTTATGCCAATTCGACTACCTACGCGGCCGATGCGCAGAGCGATACATCACATGGGGTTCTCTCGGGTTTTCAGAGAAAATATCAAGATTGTTTTTTCGAGACAGAAGACATGATTTATGTACTCGCGGGACGTGGGGCGCGGAAAAGCGCCGGCGTTCCCACTGTTTTTGCCTTGGCAGAAAAATGCGGTCGTGACTTCCGGAGGAACCATGACTAGCGATCTTCTGCCGATTCTGCGCGAACGCTATCCCTCGCTGCTGGGCGATCCAAATCTCTGTGAAATTGGATGTTTCCCAGGCTGGCTGACGCTTTTGGATGACCTGTGCGCAAAACTCAAAATTTATCTAGATGCGCATTCCGAAGTTCCAGCAATTACCGTAGTGCGGATCAAAGAAAAATGGGCCGAGCTGCGATTCATTTACCATGGCGGTGACGAGGTCTGCCGAGAAATGGTGAGGAGGGCGGTAGAGGCGTCGTTGACTGTCTGCGAGGTATGCAGTGCCACAGGAGAGTTGATTGGCGATCGTTGGTTTGGGGTTCGCTGTGCTGTCCATATCTCATGTTCACCTGTCCCTACCGCAGCGGAAACCAAGGAGGGCAGAGATGACGAATGATCGCACAGACGTGAGTGCGAACAGTCAATGTTGAACAGCGACATGCCGTGACGCAGGAGATGGAAGTGTTGACCCCATTGTCGATCTACCGCTAGAGGTTATGGTTGCTGCTAGTCTTAGTATCGGTGTGTTCGCGTTCGACTTGACCAGCACACCGGAGTTAAGACCGGCAGAAAGCGACCCATAGCTGCCGATCAGATGAGGCAGAATTCGGGTCATTAGCAGACATCCTTTGCGAATGGCAATTCGATCACACCTACCACCTTACCAAACCCGTCGATCTTCTACAGACCGTAACATTCAAGTGTCGAGATTTTTCCTGGCGCACGTTTCGGATAGATGATGTCAAGCCAGCGAATAGCGGTGTCTGGGTCAAGCTGAACCTCCCTCATGTAAGGTAGTCGCGGGAAATCTACTGCGGCGGCGGCCAATGCTTCCTTCGCATATTGGAATTGACCTGCTACTCGGTACCGCTCTACCAGCGCGAGGGCCATACAAGCTTCGACCTGCAGTGGCACCTTGATTCCTGTGGGCTTGAAGCATTGACCGTAGTAGCCGTTCAGGTGCTTTAGGTGTTCAGAAGGTGGCCACTCTGTATCGGAACCCGCTATGGCCTGAGCAATCAGCGACTCCAGGCTAGGCTGGTTGAGAAGCTCGACATCACCCTTCTTCAGTGACGACTCACCTTGTTCGCAACCGAGGTAGTAATGCTTCAGGTAGATGAATGCCAAGAGAGCAATCTTCGGAGATTTTTTCAGTCCATGCTTGATTCTAATGCCAGCCTCTAATACCGGGCGCAAATTCTTCAATGGTTGATTGGGAAAGTCCGCCAAGGCTTGGCTAAGGAGTGTCACCAACCCTTCGAAGAATCGTGAGCAAGTTTCCGCCGCCAGGCCTGTGGGGGCATAGATCCACATAGAGGGATGCCATGTGATACCCAGCACGCTTGGATTCTGCACTGAACGCGGCGGCGGCGTCTTTCACAAGTGTGACGTGACAACCCATTTCCATGCCGTAGCGTCCAGTGGACTCAATGCAGGTAAGCGACCTAGCATTTCCCTCTCGCTGAGGCGACTCAGCCCCCCAATAATCTGATGATTGAAACCGCGCCGAGCACGACCAGTCTTGGCCGGGGACGCTAATCCTGAGCACATTCACAAATGACCAACTGCTTAAAACCGGAGTTGTACAACCCCTGTACATAAGATATTGTTTGTACAGATTTGTACGATTTTGAACAATGTCGCTGCAGTTAAGCAGCAGGAGTTACCCATGCAATTGATAAGCTTTGGATCTAATGACATCGAGAATACTCTCGCCAAGATGTCGGCTGGACAGCTCGACAAGGTTGCATTTGGCGCTATTCAGCTCGACGCATCCGGTAAAATCTTGCAGTACAACGCTGCGGAAGGGGACATTACCGGCCGCAAGCCGGGCGAAGTAATAGGTAAAAACTTTTTCCGTGATGTAGCACCTTGCACCAATCGACCCGAGTTCCAAGGCCGCTTTGCCGACGGCGTCAAGAATGGCAACCTCAATACGATGTTCGAATATGTCTTCGACTATCAAATGAAGCCCACCAAAGTAAAAGTGCACATGAAGAAGGCCTTAACCGGCGAAACCTATTGGGTTTTCGTCAAGCGTCTCTGACCCTTCTTTTACGTTAATCAGCCAGCAGGGATCATCTTGAACCGACTTGAACTGGATAAAGCCAGCATCTTGGCTGTCATAATCTCGCTACTGGCTGACGAGCTCAAAGCCCTGCGTCACCTATCTTCACACCAGACGGGTAGCGAGCGCTGGAGCGCGTCGACCCTGATAGGTGAAATGCAGGAAACATCCCCGCTCGACCAAGACGAGATAGCAATCGGCGCCGACTCACTGGAGCTCCTGAGTCTAGCGACGTGTGTCGCAATGTTCTTCAACATCTATGAGAGTGGTCTTGAAGACTATCTGCTGCGCTTTAAGACCCTAGGGGAGTGGGCAGATTTGGTTGCAACTGCCCGCCGTCGAGGAACTGAGAACGTTACGTTTGCTACGTCCGGAAGCACGGGTACACCTAAGCAATGCTTGCAGCAGTGGGATGCCCTAGTCACGGAGACATCTTTTTTTGCTGAGTACTTTGGCTCCAGCTCTAACCTGCCGACGCAACGAATCATCGCACTCAGTCCATGCCACCATATTTATGGCTTTATTTTCAGCATACTGTTGCCGCTACAGCTGCAATTACCAGCCGTAATACGCGCGCCGAAAGCACTCGCGATGATCCACCAGCGCAAACTGCGGGCAGGCGACTTGATGATTGGTTTTCCGTTTATCTGGCGACAACTAAGTCGTCAGGGCACCAGCTTTCCGGCGGGGACTAAAGCCATCACCTCTACTGGCCCATGCGACCCTACGATAATTCGCGAGTTGCAAAATCAAGGCATTGATTGCATGGTCGAGGTATATGGCTCAAGTGAGACAGCTGGAATTGGTGTTCGAAGCAATCCCGACTCACCCTTCCAATTACTTCCTCGATGGCAACGCGGTAATAATGCCACCACCTTGGCAGAGTGTGAAACTGGCACTGAATATGAATTGGACGATGAACTGAAGTGGCTGGGTCAGACACATTTTCTGCCTGAAGGTCGCCGCGATGAGTGTGTACAGGTGGGTGGGATCAATGTGTTTCCGTCCCGCATTACCGAGCGTTTGCAGAGTCTCCCCGAGGTTGCGGCTGCGGCTGTTCGGCTTATGTCTGCGCTCGAAGGTGAACGCCTGAAAGCCTTCATCGTGCCTGTCGAAGGTTATGTTGACCATGAGGCTCTAGAGGCGTTCCTACATGCCTGGTGCATACGTAATCTCATGGCAGTTGAACGCCCTAAAGCGTTCACTTTTGGCCTGACGCTGCCACATAACCTAATGGGTAAACAAAGCGACTGGCCGATAAAGGCGGGTATTTCGGCTGAAGCTTTACTCATGGAAATGATAGAGTGAAAAGCTATTTTTGAATTATTAACAGAACTTGTAGAGGCAACTGAAGACAGTTTACCTTTAGACAAGTGGCCGCTTTGTGCAGTCTTGATTTATGTTGATAAAAATCTGAATACTTTTAAAAGCGGTCTGAGCAACATGCCGACTGCAATGGTCACTCTAGTCCGGCCAAGAAAACCGGTTGGCCTATTACCTGAAGTTGAAGCTCATTGTATTTAGGCTCGTACTTGTTAGTGACCTACGGATTGCGCGGCGCCGACTTCTTCGGCATGAAGGCTTTCTGTTTTCTTTCGCAATACTATTTCAAAATTCACTCGGATGAATGGTATCTATATACATATATACTCCTAAGAGCATTGCGCAGAGTTTTATTCCTATGACATTATCCGAATCAGAAAATAGAGGTATTTAGGATATGATTCTAGTTCGGCAGTGTTCTTAATAGACAAGGGAGTAATATTGGCGTCAGTTTAAGGGCGCCAATTCTAGACTTATTTAAGGTCGGAAACTCACTTATCCAAATGGAGACATAGTTAATTGGTCTTATATCGTGGTGCCACCCGTTGTGAACTCTAATATTTACAGGACTATTTATGCGCCAAAACCTCCCTGTGACGGGACGTAATCTGGAACTGTCCCGGGACGCTAATATACTGTCCACGACCGATCCTGAAGGCCATATCTCATACGTTAACCATGACTTCATCAATATCAGTGGTTTCACCGAAGCGGAGCTATTGGGACAATCACATAACATCGTACGACACCCGGACATGCCCCCTGCCGCTTTTACGCACATGTGGGCTACGCTGAAAGCAGGTCGCTCATGGATGGGTTTAGTGAAAAACCGTTGCAAAAACGGTGACCATTACTGGGTCAGCGCCTTTGTCACACCTATCAGCAAGAATGGTAAAGTTGTTGAATGCCAGTCCATAAGAACCAAGCCAAAACCTGCGCAGATTCTGGCTGCGAAAAAGTTATACGCGCATTTGAGAGAGGGTAAATCACTGCCAGGAAGGTGGTCGCCGGGTCTTGGGATTAAATTGGCTTTGCTTGTTTGGATGGGCAATCTGGTCAGCGTGGCAGTGGCAAATGTTATCATGCCTATGACGTTCAGCATCACGATGCTTGCGATGCTCTTAGCTGGCGGCTTGAGCTCAGTCGCTATCGTGGCCTTGTTGTCTCCTCTGAATCGCCTCACTCTAAGGGCCCTGGCTATTGCAGATAATCCCCTTAGCCAGTTGCTCTACACAGGACGTAGCGATGAGTTCGGCCAAATAGACTTCGCCTTACACATGATGGAGTCTGAAACAGGATCTATTATCGGACGCATTGGCGATGCGTCCAATCGACTGGGGGAGCACGCCAACCGGCTTCTTAGTGAGATCGAGACAAGCAACTTATTGACCGCCGAGCAACACGCAGAGACAGACCAAATTGCGACGGCTGTTAATCAGATGGCTGCTAGTATTCAGGAAGTGGCCGCCAACGCTCAACATGCTGCCGATAGAGCGGGAAGGGCTTACAGCGAAACCTCGTCGGGACAACGCTTGGTTGCTCATACCAGTCAGTCTATTACCGAACTGGAAGGTGAGATTCAGCAGGCCGCACGAGTTATTCATGAGCTTGAGGGTCAAAGCAATGAAATCTCGAAGGTGTTGGACGTAATTCGCAGTATTGCCGATCAGACCAACTTACTAGCCCTGAATGCTGCGATTGAGGCTGCTCGCGCCGGAGAGCAGGGGCGAGGGTTTGCCGTGGTGGCGGATGAAGTACGCAACCTTGCGGCCCGTACTCAGCAGTCAACGACAGATATCCAAGGCATGATCAGCGCTTTGCAAGAAAGGGCCCGCGCTGCCGTGACTGTGATGGAGCAGAGCAGCCAGCAAGCACACTCCAGTGTCAGTCATGCCCAAGACGCCGCCACCGCACTTAACGGTATCGGGAAGCGAGTAAATGAAATCACCGATATGAATGCGCAGATAGCGGCAGCTGTCGAGCAGCAAGGCGGGGTTAGTGAGGACATTAACCGCAGTATCAACAGCATTCGAGATACCGCTAATGCTAACGTCCAGACAGTACTGAGCAATTTCGAAAGCGCAGCAGCTGTTGCACAGTTATCTTCGACAATGAGCGAACTGGCCAAACAGTTTTGGGAGAAACGTCATTGATTCTATTCAGTCAATATCGCTGCGGTCGTCGATAACGTTAGCTCGAGGAGGGAAGGTCTAAATCCGCAGGTGCTAATCTAATCAATACATACTGACCAACTATGGCACATTGAGCGCCATTCACCGCAGTGTAATGTTTCGAGAATTATGATATGAAAATACGTAACGTAAGACTAGCCGCGAGAGCCCTTCTCAGTTTCGGCGTTATTTGTTCTATCTTGATCGCACTGGCCGTAACTGTTCTCTCTAAGCTTAACGACGTGCACAAGTCTGCGTCCCAGCTGCAGACCGATTGGCTTCCCAGTGTTTTACAGGCTGGAAAAATAGAAACGGCAGCACTGCTTTACCGCGTGGATAGTAGGCGCTACGTGATGGACGATGACAGATTGAGCGAAGGCTCTCTGCAAAAAATTGATCTCACGAAGCGCGCATTAACCCAAACGGCTGAAGCGTATACACATTTGGTTTCTAGTGTTGCCGAACAAGAATTATTCAATCAAGTGAAGGTAAATGTAGTCGCGTATCAAGCCAAGGTCGACGAACTTGTACAACTAAGCAAAATAGCGTCATATCCAGAGATGGCAGCTTTTGTCAAAAATACTACCAAACCTCAAGCTGTCGCATTGCAAGCCTCTATTGAGGAATTGATTGCTCTCAATGAGAAAGGTGCTGAGCAGTCAGGCAAAATTGCTGACGACAGCTTCAAAAGTGGATTGATGATTACCATTGTCCTGAGCGTCCTCGCTATTTTTTTCACCATCGTAGTTGCGGTCGTGTTTACTCGAAGTATCAGCCAACCGATCTTGGCACTGCTGCTCAGCACTCGCAAAATAGCTAACGGCGACTTGCGCACTCCCGTGGAGGTTGATGGTGCCGACGAGATAACTGACCTACAAAACGCAACCGCAGCGATGCGTTTAAGTCTCAAGAATACGATCCAACATATCTCTGAATCCTCCAGCCAATTGGCTTCAGCCGCCGAACAGATGAGCGCGATTACCAACGAGTCGAACGTTGGAATACAACGCCAAAGCCTGGAAACCGACCAGGCTGCTACAGCGGTCAATGAGATGACTGCTGCCGTCGAGGAAGTCGCACGCAACGCTGTCTCGGCCTCCAAATCCACCCAAGCCTCCGAACGTTCTGCCCATACTGGCCAGGAGCGTGTCGGCCGGACGATTGCTTCGCTTCAAAAGCTAAGTAGCACCGTTGGGCAGACCGGCGTGGAAGTCGAAGGTTTGGCAAATCAAACACAGAACATCGCTAAGGTTCTTGATGTGATTCGCTCAATTGCCGAGCAGACTAACCTCTTGGCTTTGAACGCTGCCATCGAAGCGGCACGTGCGGGAGAGCAGGGACGTGGATTCGCAGTGGTCGCCGATGAAGTCAGGGCGCTGGCGCACCGTACCCAGTCATCGACCCAAGAAATAGAGCAGATGATCCAAAGTATCCAGAAAGATTCCTCTACGGCCGTACAGTCAATGAAGCAAAGCAGCGAAGAAGCTGAGTCGACCCTGCTGATCGCCCGTGAGGCGGGGGTTGCGATTGAGCAAATAGCGGTCGCTATCTCCGAAATCAATGATCGAAATCTGATGATTGCTGCTGCTTCTGAGCAGCAAGCGCAGGTCGCTCGATCCGTAGATGAGAACCTTATCAGTATTCGAGACTTATCCATACAAAGCTCGTCTGCCGCCAGTCAAACATCAGCGGCCAGCTATGAACTTTCCTTACTTGCCGTTGACCTGAATCGATTGGTGGCAAGTTTTTCGGTGTAGACCTGGTTACGAGGGCCTACCACTGATTGTTCTGATTCGAACTTGGGCACCGCGATGTCTATTTCCAGATTGACCAACGCGGCATGCAGGCTTTTGAAATCACGAGAAACTCGGCATTGAAGCCGTGATTTTGCACTCCGTCTGAACGAAAAATCAAGAGAGCCGACTGGCTCACGATAATTTAAGACTGTTATTACCATGACGGATTTCAGCATGAAGAAGGGTAATCAGCCACCATTGTTGGGCGTCTATACATTAGGCACGTTTTTACTGAGTTTGGCGCCCCTCGCTGAGGAATTAAACGCTCAAGGCTCCACGCTCATAACCTGCACTGATGTTGAGTGCCTACCCTTATTGAGAAATAGCGATTGCCTGCTGTCCGAGCTGACTTGGCTTGAATCACTTGAAGATTTGCAACACACATTGCTATTGGACAAAACGCGTAACTGTAATGAGTGGATCGTGATCACCGATGATCACAGCACCGTAGTGCAACAACGCTATTGGATTGGCATGGGCGCCCACCATTTAATACATCAGCGTAGTTCGCTTGAGCAATTGATCGGCCGCCTCAACCTCAATCAGCCAGAAAAATCTGCACTGCCAAAGATATTACTTCTATCTGATGATGTGCATGCTGATCTGCTCGTCGATGCATTAAATGAAGAGGGTCTAGAGATCATTTTAAATCGCGAGGTAGATCATGCGCTGCAAACCCTAGGGCAGGTGCGACCGGACGTTCTTATTATTGATCTGACCGATGCATGCTCCCATGTGTTGGAGATAGCGGAGATCGCAAAACAATGGCCGGAAACTGATGACTTACCGGTAATTGCGTTGTTCAGTGAGGACTGCATATTCCAACTTCGTCAGGCCAAAGCGCTCGTTCTACTCGACTGGCATGCTAAGCAGATTGCCCCCGGACTGCTAGCCGACATTGCCAAACAACGCGCAGGGGCAGCGCAAAATCGTAGGAGGAGTCATCAAACATGTGTTAAGGACGCCGAGAGGGCCCGAGCGCGCTTGAAAAACTTTCGCCACGCGATCGACCAACACTCGACTGTCAGTTTGGCTGACACCCAAGGGCGCATTCTTCATGTAAGCCATAGTTTTTGTGAAATAAGCGGTTATAGCCGCGCAGAACTTATTGGGAAAACTCATCGCATTGTAAAGTCGGGTATACACCCTCACGAGTTTTACCAGGATATGTGGATGACTATTCGCTGCGGTAAAATCTGGCATGGCGAAGTCTGTAACCGACGTAAGGACGGGCAACTGTATTGGGTTGAGACCACCATCGTACCGTTCCTCAACGAGCAGGGGAAACCCATACAGTACATTTCCATACGCACTGACATGACTCAGCACAAAGCGAATGAGACGGCCCTCCGAGTCAGCCATGAATGTCTTCAGCGCAGCCAGATTGCGGGTCGAGTCGGCACATGGGAGTTTGACATGAGGTCGCGCGCCTTCCAGCTATCCTCTTCGATGATAGGTCTGTTTGGGCGCACAGAGGAATTTGCAGAAGTCAGCTACGAAACATTTTTGAGCCTTATTCATACGGATGATCTTCCGCATGTACTCAACAGTATTAATCGCATGCTTTCGAATATCGACACATACGAAGTCGAGCATCGAGCGATTTGGCCTGATGGGTCGTGGCACTGGTTACTTCAGCGTGGAGAGGCGGAGTTCGATGCCAATGGGCGAGCAATTCGGCTTTTTGGCGTCACTCAGGATATACATGCATTAAAAATCGTAGAGCAGACCCTTCAGGAGAGCGAATTGCGCTTTCGCAGCGCCTTCGACTCCTCTGGCATAGGCATGGCATTGATCGGTTTGGATGGCCGCTGGTTGCAGTTAAATCAAACGCTCTGTGCGATGTTTGATTTTAGCAACGATGAGTTGTTGAAAAGCTTCCCTCAAGCAATTATCCACCCTGATGATTTAAACCATTATCAAGAGGTTCTTAATCGTTTTATTTGTAATGACTGTGTGCCTCAACAATTTGAGAATCGGTACTTCACCAAGGGCGGACGGACGGTCATCGCCGAGCTTAATATTTCTTTGGTTCGCAATGCCGATCAGCAGCCGCTGCATTTTGTTTGCCAAGTTCAAGACATTACCCAGCGCAAAGCAGCAGAGCACCGACTTACCCTATTCGGGCAGATTTTTGAGTCTAGCGAGCAGTGCATCGGCATTTTCGATGATAGGTGTCATATGTTCTATCAAAACCGAGCGCTACGTATCGAGTTAGGATACGAAGATGTTGATCTCCTTGGGCAAAATTTCAAGAATTTCATCGTCGACAAAGAGTCGCCGTCGTCAAAAAAATTGCTGAGAAGCATTTCAGAAGGACGCAATTGGCAAGGACAGTTACCTCTTAGACGAAAAAATGGTTCTGAATTCATCTCTAATAGTTGTGTAGGTCTTGTTAAGGATGAACAAGGTCAGTTCCAGTACGGATTTAATATTTTTACTGACTTTAGCGAAGAAATTGCACGCCATAGAGAACTTGGCCAAGCCAAGGTGGCTGCCAATGCAGCTAATCAGGCTAAAACTGATTTTCTATCGAGCATGAGTCATGAATTGCGTACGCCGATGAATGCTATTCTCGGCTTCGCCCAAATGCTTGAGTGCGACGATAGTCTGGGTGCCGATCAACTTGATAGCGTCCGGGAGATTCTCAACGGCGGTGATCATCTGTTGGCGTTGATCAATGAAATTTTAGACTTAGCCAAAATTGAATCCAGCAGCCTCACCCTGTCTATAGAGCCTGTAGCACTTCACTGTATTGTGGCTGAGTGTTGGAGCCTTATTCAGCCTTTAGCAGATGCTCGCGACCTATCGACCCATTTTTTCATTTCCGAGGAAATCATTGTAAAAGCTGATCGCATGCGCTTGAAACAAGTGCTACTGAACTTGCTCTCAAATGCAGTGAAATACAATCGAGTTGGTGGTCAGATAACGCTAAAAGCGACCCCTTGCGATGTGGGCATGTTGCGTATTGAAGTCTCTGACACTGGGATGGGGATTCCCGCAACTCGTATCGATGAGTTATTTCAGCCATTCAGTCGACTTGATGCGGAATACAGCGAAATAGAAGGGACTGGCATTGGCTTGAGCATTGCCAAACGTCTGGTGAAACTCATGGGGGGTAGCATTGGCGTCAATAGCATTGAAGGTCAGGGCAGTACGTTCTGGCTTGAACTATATGCTGACGAAGCACTCACTCAAAGCACCACCATTGAGCCTGACTGCATCCGCATTCGGCAGGCTGGCAACAACTTTGCAGCTCAGCGCGTGCTGTGCGTGGACGACAATCCGATCAATCTGAAACTGATCAGCACGTATTTTAAAAAGCACCCTCATATTCAAGTCCTCACTGCTAGCTCCCCGGCGCAGGGACTCGAAATTGCCCTCACCCAGACACCCGATCTGATTTTGCTCGACATCAACATGCCGGAAATGGACGGCTACCAATTACTAGCCATTCTTCAGTCAGATCCCCGCACTCGCGTAGTGCCAGTCATTGCCGTCACGGCCAATGCCATGCCATCTGATGTTGAGCGAGCACAGCAAGCCGGATTCGATAGTTATCTAACCAAGCCGATAAACTTTCATCAGTTACTTGAAATATTGAACCGGCACCTTAATCTGGGCGTCGAGGAGTTGGCATGAGTCACCCACCTGTTATGCAGGCCCGTATATTTGCCGTAGACGACGAACCCAGTAATCTTAAGCTACTGGAAAAAATGCTCGTCCGTCAGGGCTATCCAGCCCCTGTCCTAATCCAAGACTCCCGGCAGGTTATTGCGCATTACCTAGAGGCACGTCCAGACCTCATTTTGCTTGATATCAACATGCCGTATCTTGACGGGTACAAGGTGTTGGAGCAGTTACAGGCACTGGATGACCCACTGCTGCCTCCTGTGATCATCCTGACCGCACAGAATGGTAAGGATGAGCTGTTGAAAGCGCTTGCTGCGGGCGCCCGCGACTTCGTCAGCAAACCATTCTCCCGTGTAGAGTTCTTGATGCGGGTGCGAAATTTGCTAGATGCGCAAATAGCTCATCGGCTTTTGCACGACAACCACACGCTATTAGAGCAATTGGTTCAGACGCGGACGCAGGAACTCAATAATGCTCGAATTCAGGCTGTGCAGTGTTTGGGACGTGCTGCCGAGTATAGAGACAACGAAACAGGTTTTCATATTCTGCGCATGAGTCAGTACAGCGCCTTGCTAGCTAAATATTTAGGCTGTTCTGACAAACAATGCGAGCTTTTGCAATACGCTAGCCAGATGCACGATATTGGAAAAATTGGTATTCCTGACCGAATTTTGCTCAAACCTGGAAATTTCAATGACGATGAATGGGAGATTATGAAAACCCATTCGCGTATCGGCGCGAAAATTCTTGAGCAAGGCGACGCTCCACTCATTTGTATGGCTCGCAGCATTGCGCTGACACATCATGAGAAGTGGGATGGCAGTGGCTATCCACAGGGGTTGTCGAGAGCCGCAATACCTCTGGAGGGGCGTATTGTTGCGGTTGCGGATGTATTCGATGCGCTGACTTCAAACCGCCCCTATAAAGTGGCCTGGTCAATCGATGATGCTGTCCAACATATAAATGACGGGGCTGGCGTACACTTTGACCCTGCTGTTGTGGCCATTTTCTTGGAGCATCTGGACGAAATACTTAAAATTCGTGATCGATATATGGAGTTATAAATCGACGTGTCGGCGTTTTTCAAAATACCTTGCTTAGCGTCCAACCGGGCCTTTTGTCCTTTTGCCGCCAGCACGACTCGGTAAGCTTGGGGACGTCCGGCTCTAGTTTTTTAAAGATACGCAAATCGCAGGTTTTTATCGTCCACGTTGCGGAAATTCGGTTTCCCTTTTCGCACAAGATTGGCGTGGATGCGGTGGCCCACGCGACGCTTGCGATAGACGCGCGGGGAGGGGATTCCACGGCCATTTGGCCACCCCTAAGGCAGGCAGCGAAGCAGGATTAATCCACTACTATCGACCTCTTTTATCGAAGCAAAGAGGTCGTCGTGGAAAGCTTATCCATGCGTAAGATTAGAGAAGTATTACGTCTCAAATTCGAGGTCGGCCTGTCTGCTCGCCAGATCGCCGTCAGCTTGCAAGTGAGTCGAGCCAGCGTCGGTGACTATCTCAATCGCTTTGCTGCCAGCGGGCTGATTTGGCCCTCGGCTGTGACCGATACCGAGCTGCAACGACGTCTTTTCCCACCACCGCCTGCGGTTCCCAGGGATCAACGTCCGATACCAAGGCTCACGCTGAACTGCGCCACCCCGGTGTCATGCTGGCTCTGCTCTGGCAAGAGTACCGCCTCAGCCATGAGTAGTCGTCTAAAGCGGCCCGACTGCGTCATAACGCTTGCCTAGAGGACATCGATTACCGCAGTCCCCGTGGCCCGGACAGTCACTGATCCTGCAACTGGGCAGCGGCCCCTGGTTACGGCCGGATACGCCAAGACAGATCTGCTGATCCTGGATGACTGGGGCTTGGCTCCGTTTACCGCTGCGCAACGGCGCAACATGCTGGAACTGCTGGACGACCTTTACGGCCATCGCTCAACACTGGTGACCAGCCAGATGCCGGTGGACAAATGGCACGAGCTGATCGGCAGCCGACCTTGGCCGACGCGATCCTCGACCGGGTAGTACACAACGCTTACCGCCTCGAACTGAAGGGCGAATCGATGCGCAGGCGCTCAACGAAATTGACGACAGCGGGTAAACAATGCAAATCTGCGTCGCTGCGCTCCGACTGCCCGGCCGGATAAGCGTGGAACAGGTGGCCCGATGTTAGTGGAATGAGTGGCCGAATGGCGTGGAATCCGCAGGCTAACTGACAACGCCCAGAAAAACTTGCTGACAGTAACCGGATGAGGCTCGATTTCGGTCATGCCTTTCTCCAAGCCTGTTTTGTAGCCCGTAAAACCATCGAAAACCACCTTGCCGTTCAAGTTGCGCGCATGCTCACCCGCGCGCCTCAGGCTGAGTTATACGGGGGGTAACTGGTGCGGCAATGGTTGGCGAACCGTCACCTATTACCTTTCCCACAGTGATAGGTGTTCGCGAGACAAACAACTAGAGTGTTAAATCTAACCCACCGGTATCTTCGCCATTAGTAAGGAGTCGAAAGCATCGCTCTCTAAAGGTCGGCTCAAGAAATACCCTTGGCCCTCATCGCAACAGACTGCTTTGAGTAAATCAAGATGCTCGATGGTTTCAATACCTTCCGCAGTTACAGTCAAAGACAATGCGCGGCCCAGGCCTACAATGGCTTGAATGATCGATCTATCGTCTTCGCTTTCACCCAGTCGGCTGACGAAACTGCGGTCTATTTTGAGCCCGTCGAACGGAAACGAACGTAGGTAGCTGAGGGATGAGTAGCCGGTTCCAAAGTCATCCATGGATATGCGCACGCCTAAATCTTTCAGAACTCGCATCACTTCAAGAGCTCCAGAAGCGTCTTCAAGCATAACGCTTTCGGTTACCTCTAACTCCAAGCGCTTCGCTTCGAGTCCAGTGTCCTCGATTGCTTTGCCGATTCGCTCAACCAAATTACCGCGTTGGAATTCGGTGGAAGATAAGTTAACCTACACAAAGAGGTTTTCTGGCCAGCGAGCTGCGGTTGCGCAGGCCGTTGTTAGCACCCAGTTGCTAAGTGGGAGGATGAGTCCGGTTTCTTCAGCGATAGGTATAAATGTATCCGGCGAAATCAGGCCTCGCTTGGGGTGCTGCCAGCGCACTAAAGCTTCCGCTCCAACCAGTTCTCCATTATTAATGCGGAAGCGGGGTTGGAAATGCAGGCGCAACTCTCCATGTTTTATCCCGTAACGAAGGTCGTTTTCGAGCTGGCGGCGTTCGATGATTTTTGTATTCATGTCGCTGGCATAGAATCGCCATGTATTGCGCCCTCCGGCTTTAGCCTCATACAACGCAATGTCGGCATACCGCAGCAGCTCCGCTGCCTGAATAGCGTCGTGGGGGGCCATGGCAATGCCAACGCTCGCACTCACAAAAACCTCCTGATCCTCAATCGCTATTGGCTGTTCAATAGAATCGATCAAGCGCCGACACGCCGCCTCCACCTCGTCTGGGGAGCTGACATCATTAAGAATCAATACAAACTCATCACCACCAATTCTCGCAACCAGGTCACCGCTGCGGACGCAGTCGCCCAACCGACGAGAGACTTCGTTAAGAACTTGATCACCGGCGGCATGGCCGAGCAGATCATTTACAGGCTTAAAGCGGTCAAGGTCGAGACTGAGCATCACCAAAGGCTGTTCTTGGGAGGGCGCAGACTTAAGTTTCCCGTCGAGGAACTCTTGTAGCCGAGTCCTGTTTGGCAGTCCGGTCAGAGCGTCGTGTTGCGACAGGTATTCAATACGCCGACGCGCTTCAACTTCGTCGGTTACGTCCGTTGCGGTGCCTCGAAATCCCTCACGGATTAATCCGCGTGCCGATAGTCGAGTAATTCGGGCGTTGTCTCTAATGTCAACGTAGCTACATTGCACGCTGATGTTGTGTCGACGGTTTGGGATGCTTAGCCATTGAGATATCGCGCCGAGGTCGGTATGGAGCAGGTCATCAATGGTTGCACCGATCCAATCGTCTCTGCGCAGCCCTGTCACACTTTCAAACCGCTCGGAAAGGTAAGTAAATCGCCAGTCTCTGTCGATTTCCCATATCCAGTCCGAGCTAGCCCCAACGACATCGCGAAAACGTGCTTCGCTGGTTGCAAGCGCCGCCTGACTTTGCTTCAGGGACTCAAAGCTCAAGTCCAAGGCGAGGGCAGCAACTGTTGTTCGGCGAAGTATCGCCCACGTCATGAGCCAAGCTAGAAAGGCGGCAACGGCGACAAGCGGCAGCATGAAACTAAGCAGGTGGCGGCCAGGCTTCGCAGGGTTCCAGTGAAGTCGGCCAGCGGCCCCGTCCTTACCCAGAGGCAGAATAGACGCCCCCTCAATCTCATCGGACGTGGACAAGTGCAACTCTTCAACCCCGTACTCTTTGCCTATCGTCTCCAATCTACTGCTATCCAGCGTTTCAACGAAGAACAAAACCGAGGCTGGCCCATCATCCCTCTCAACAGTCGGATCAGCCCCTGGCGTTAAAGCGGCCGCCACAACCAAAGCAGGCACACCACCAACATCGACAAATGTTGCCACCGGGGTCTCACTTCTCGCGCCTGCCCTAGCCCGATCAAGAAGGGCTCCGACGGGCTGTCCAAGCCAATCGGCAGCCTTGGTTGCAACTAGCTTTCCTCTTACCACCGAATAGACGGTGCGATCCAACGCGTTCACAACGAACACGCCTTGGACGCCAAAGTCAGAGTAGAGCGTCGATCCAAGGTTTTGCCTACGGAAGGCCCAGTCGGTGTCTATGGCTGTATGCAAATGTTTGTAGGCATCGCCCCAAAAAGCGTAATCCTTGACAGTCATTACTAGGTTTTTCTGGAGAGTTTGCACCGCTTTCTTAGCGTAAAACGCGCTTTCTTGTTCTTCTGTGCTGTCGAGATTTTGCGCTACGTAGATAAGCAGACAGCTTGCAAGAACAAAAACAAAAGCCAACAGCCTCGCGAAATTGACCAGAGATCTTCTGACAAGCGCCACGCTTGTAAGAGTCGGGCTCCTATGGGATCCCTTGGGAAAGTTAGGCTGTGACATATCGTACCAAGCAATGAAAGGGGAGGCGTGCCTCTATCATCGATGTATCGGCAGTGGTTATAATTTTTTGAGCGACTGGTCAGACGTTCTCTACAGGCCCGCCGTGTGTTGGCTATCAGATGTTGTGGCTAAGTACGACGCTGGCAGTCGAAGTGCCGGGCGGTCGTACTCCTGGGTGACCTGAATTTTGAAGGATTTGGCGTAAGGGCGAAGTCGCGATTGCATGAGAGTGTACACGCCATCCGCTGACTTGCCATCGCTGACCGACAAGCACTATTCGGCCTGCTGTAACAGCTGCCCCTCAAGCCGTTGCACAGTGGACTTGAGGGGCAAGGTCAGGCATCTGCGCTATGTGGGGCCAGGGACACGAGATGTCTATGGGCAGACCAGCTCCAGCGGCATCGATTGCAGCGCCCCAATCACTGGCCTGGCGAATAAATAACCCTGCATGAGTTCAACTCCCAACTCCAGTAGGGCATCGCGCTCCTCGCTAGTCTCAATTCCCTCAGCAACAACGGTGATGTTCAGCCGGTTTGAAAGCAAAGCGATGCTTTCGACTATGGCGCGCCGCGCTCGGTCTTTGTCGATTCCGCGCGTGAGCGCCATATCGATCTTTATGACTTGCGGCTGGAACATCGCCAGAAAGTTGAGGCCAGAATAGCCAGATCCGAAGTCGTCGATAGCCGTGGTGAAGCCTTGGCGCTCGTACTCTTGGAAAATGGATTTCAAATGATCCGGATCATCCACGCGTTCGCCCTCTGTCACCTCAAACATAAGGCGATTGACCGGAAAGTCGAATATGCGAGCTGCTTCCAGGGTTGCGCGGATGCACGTCTCAGCCCTGTACACGGCATTGGGTAGAAAATTGATACTTAGCTTGCATTCGGGGATGGCAGGCAGGCCAAGGCGGGCGGCGAGTTCAATTGCCCTAACTCTGCAGGCCTGATCAAACCGATAGCGATTGGTGTCATTCACCAAGCCGAGGATGTGTGCGGCTGATTCACCATTGACACCACGTACTAATGCTTCGTAGGCGTAAGGTGCCCCTGTGCGGACATTGTAGATGGGTTGAAAAGCCATGGTGAATTCGAAGCCCAGACCTTCAAGATTTCGACATTCCGCGCATCCGACAGCCAGAGGTATAAGTTGCGTCATTGCTAGTCCCTTGATAAATCGACACTCGATATAATCGTTCTCGAATGGTTGGTATCTGCGTGGGTTGATACACGCGTGGCGAGCATTTATGGTGGGGCGTCGGAGATTATGAAGCGCTACTCAATGCTGAAACAGACTCACAATATGCCCAAGACGTTGCGCATCTTCTCCTGCCGCGCGACCACGTGCCAAGGTGCTTTCCGACAGCTTGGCGGTGTGTCCAGCAACGTTGGCTACATTGGTTATCCGCTGGTTGATTTCGTCACTTACCGTCGATTGCTCGCGGGCAGCTTCCGCAATGTGCAGGCTCATTTTCGATATGGAAGCCACTAACACGCTAATATTGATAAGGGCCTGACCTGCTGTTTCAACTCTAGCTACGCCATTTTCGGCGTGCTCACGGCTTTCCTGCATCACTTTTACAGCGTGTTGCGAGACACTTTGTAGTCGCTCAATCATGCTTTGGATTTCTTGTGTTGAGGCTTGCGTGCGGCTGGCCAGTGTCCGCACCTCATCGGCCACCACAGCGAATCCGCGCCCCTGTTCACCCGCACGCGCGGCTTCGATGGCAGCATTGAGTGCAAGTAGATTTGTCTGGTCAGCAATGTTGCGAATAACTTCAAGTACACCGCCGATGGACTGCGAATGCGTCTGCAGTGCTTGAATAACCTCGGCGGCTTCACGCATTTCTTCGGCCAAAGTGCGTATATCATCAATTGTTTGATTAACCACACCGATTGCGGTTTTCGCCTCACGATCAGCATCTTCTGTTTGAGCTGCGCTAGCTCGGGCATTGGAGGCGACACCTTGAACGGTGGCGGCCATTTGGTTGATGGCGGTGGCGACCTGTTCAATTTCGACCCGCAGTACTTCGGCGCTTTGCTCAGCCGCCAATGCATCCGAGACCAGATAGCCGGACGATTGCCCCAAGGTATTACCCACTTCGGCAACTGTTGCGATTTGCCCACGTAGCCCAGCGATGAACTGATTAAAATCGGCGACCACCACACCAATTTCATCATCATTCTCCTGATGCAAGACGACGCGTAGGTCACCGCTGCCAGCACTCAACTTTCGCAATGAACCCGACAAGTGATTTAGCGGCGGCAACACTCTTCGGTTGATCAGCCACAGCGTGATGAGCATGAATACCAGTACAAGCCCCCACGCCAGCAAATTATTAAGTTTGAGAGACTTACGTACTGCTGCTGTGACGTCCTGGTTCGCCTGATATTTTTTGACCAAAGGCTCATGAAGGGCAGAGAAATTTTCTATTACCTCTTCCGAGCGCTTGTCAAAATCCTCCATCACCTTATCGCCAGCGGCTTTGCCTGAGGCGCTGTAGGCCTGAAACATGCGGTCGCCGATGCGATCAAGCGCCTCTATAGGCCCACGAGAAATTTCCAGCTCACGGCCCAGTTCGGGTATCAACGTTTTTAGCTCATTCAGTTTTTCAACTGCCTGTAGAGAATTTTGATGACCTTGAACAACAGAGTCTCGCTCACTGGTCAAACTGGCATCCGTGTAGAACTGCTGGACTTGTGCAGCGTGATAACGAAGCTCTTGAACGACTTCGCGCGCCTCGCTGATTTTCTCTGATTGATAGCCAAGCTCATCCATCCTCTCAACCTGCGAAGACGTCCATAAAGAAAGACCTAACGCCACAAGAACCATTGTGGTCGCGCTGCCAAACATTAGGCGTGCAATATTGAGGTTCATTAATCGTCCTTCAGAGCGGTTTGGAGGTGGCCTTAAACTGTGAGCCCAAGAGCGCTAGAACCATGCCAGCACGAGGCCATGACTGATGATACGAACTTGCACATACTTGTACAATAGCTATACATGGGTATCACTTGTGCATAGGGATCAGAAGCGTGGTTTCCCTCACCGTCGACTCTATCTGTTTGTAACCGCTCCATTATCTCGATGATTCCCTCAGGCGTGTTGAGCTTTACCAGCGCTTGGCACCTGCCGCCCTGCATGCTGCGATTGACTTCAGATGATGAGCCTCGGCAAGGTGAGGCCGCGAGCTCAGGAGATCCTAATGTTTCCAACGTATTGGATGTTCTCCACCGGGTCGAACTTCAGGCGATAGCATCCGGGATCCCCAGTCATAAATGAATCAACATATTAAAGCAGGGAATTTGCATCATTTTGATTGAATCCGAGCGGCCGCTAAGCGAAGAACCCGTGGGTCATTCGCTCAAGCTCATCCCTGACCAGTAGGTATCCTTCAGCCTCGCGTGCAAGCTCCAGAGGCGCTCGGTCACCGAAAGCTTTTTGGGCTGATTGAGCCAAGCATCTGCCTTTTCTTTGTTGCCAAAAGTCTGTTCGGCTTGGTGCTTTATCTGCTCTAGATAATTCATCTCTGACTTCCGTGGGATGGGCGCTTATTGGTAGGCGCGAGGTTCGCAGACGATTAAGCGATTGCTCAAGCAGCTTCGATTTTGATGATGGGGCGTTTATGTCACTTTACTCTCTCCCTGGCAGCCGCCGATCACAAGGCCGTACCGACTACTGCAGGCTGGGCAGTCAATGCGCGTGCGTCGGCAGAGTATCTCTAGAAGCATTTTACCAAGGCGGTAAAGGATGTCGGGAATTTGGCTTGCTACCTGGGTACCGACCCAGACTATACTGAGGTACATAATAGAGCTGATCGGAGATGTGTCAGTTTTTTTATATATGGAATTTAAGAGAATTAGCAATTGATTAATGATCTTCCGACGTCAGATGAGTTTTTTTCCGCAGGTAAAGAGTTGCTGGACTTTGCTTGGGGTACACTTTTTGATCTTTTCACTGATTTAGATCAAGCGGAGTATTTTGGCTATGATCAGGCGGAGATGTCTGAGCCGTATTGGATTGCAGCTAAACGCCGACTGAGCACCTCTCTTGCTGTTGCCCAGCAGGGTGTTGAACAATTGTTGAAGGGAAAAATATGCGAAATTTCCCCATTCCTTTTAATCAGTGAACCCCCTGCAAAATGGCCATCACCTTACGGAGGGAAGTCTATAAGCTTCAATACCTTCAGGATGCCTGATGCTCAAGACTTGCCCAGAATATATGATACTTTCTCCAGTTCTCCCTTATCTAAGAAGTTCGCGGAAGCTTTCCGCTCGCAACGTGAACAACGTAACGCTATTATGCATTCGACGGGTAAAGACTTTCGCATCCAGGCTACTGAAATCGTTGAGGTGATCCTGTTTTCTTACTCTGAACTTTGCCCGAACGAATCCTGGTTAGGTATTCGTAGAGATTTTTTGAAAACGGGGCCAGCATCTTAGCTTGGTAGCGGCGAATTTGCGACTAACCGAGTTTGTTGGGAAGCAAAGATCGCGATCGACAAACTTCCTCCGGCTTCGGTGTCTCGGTATTTTGGCATCGATAAGAAGCAACATCGCTTTTTTTGCCCACAGTGTATACAAGACGCTAGTTCCGACGATAGTTTTGAATACCCTTTGGCAGTGTTGAATCCTAAGGAAGGTCTGAAATAAGACCTTCTTTTTCTGGCAAATCGGGCGTCAAGCGCTCCGAAAGAAAGTACTTCACTGAAATTTCGAAAATATCGGCTTTTATTGATGAATAAGCCGGTTTTAAGCACTTATTAACCCTTAATTTCCATACTGCGGACGCACCTGTCCTATAGGCTCCATCAAATGTCGGCGCGCCATCCACAGATTCGACAGTGCAAACAGTGTCACCAACTGCGCCGTGTTCTTTACCAACCCGCGAAACCGCACCTTGGTGTAACCAAACTGGCGCTTGATCACCCGAAACGGGTGCTCAACCTTGGCCCGAGTTTGCGATTTGGCGTATTCAATCTTGCGCAACGCACGGCCAATGACGCTTTTTTCTCCATGTTTGCGGCGGCTGCTGGGCCTGGCGGAGATCGACCAGATCATCTCGCGCCCCTCATGTTCAAGCCGCTTTTCTACGCCGGTGTAGCCCGCGTCGCCACAGAGATGGGTCTCTTCGCCGTGCAGCAACTGATCGACTTGAGTGACGTCCGCGACATTGGCTGCCGTGCCCACCACGCTGTGCGTCAGACCCGTATCAGCGTCTACTCCGATGTGCGCTTTCATCCCGAAAAAATATTGATTACCTTTCTTGGTCTGATGCATTTCGGGGTCGCGTTTACCCTCTTTATTCTTGGTCGACGTCGGCGCATGAATGATCGTGGCATCAACAATTGTGCCCTGACGAAGCATCAAACCTCGGTCTCCCAGGTAGCCATTAATGACCTCCAGGATTCCCCCGGCAAGATGGTTTTTCTCCAGCAGGCGACGGAAGTTGAGAATCGTGGTTTCGTCGGGAATGCGTTCCAGATTCAACCCCGCGAACTGGCGCAGAATCGTGGTCTCATAAAGAGACTCTTCCATTGCTGGATCGCTATAGCCGAACCAGTTCTGCATCAGGTGCACACGCAACATGGCCATCAAGGGATACGCCGGGCGGCCCCCTTCGCCTTTTGGATAATGCGGCTCGATCAAAGCGATCAACCCCTTCCAGGGGACGACCTTGTCCATCTCGCTCAGGAAAATCTCACGGCGGGTTCGCTTACGTTTACCGGCGTACTCGGCATCGGCGAAAGAAATTTGCTTCATGGGGGGCAACCGCTCGGCTCATGTGATGGGGGACATTTCACCAGATTTGAAAACCTTTTTCAGAGTTTCCCTAAGGGGGCTAAGACAAGAAAATTGTATTGCCCTGTATGTGATTCCGAGCACAAAGTGAGGCGGAAGCCGTGCCCTGCTAATTGTGGCGCGAACGTTTTGGATGATGAGGGTACTTGCCTGCTTTGCAAGCAGTCGTGACTAACAGGGTTGATTATCGCTCTATTCGCCCGCGTCTGACTATCCGACAACCAAGGTCGGCCGTGGGCTCTGGGTCGTAAATACTGGTTATTTACTGTTTCACTACGTAGCGGAAAACGGGCGGCTGCGATTATGAATTTGATCCAATCGGGAAGGTTGAACGGGTATGATACATACTCCTATGTGATGGACGTTTTCACGCGTCCGCCAGCGCAGCGTGCAAGTGTTATTTCTGAATCGGTGCCGCACAGGTGGCGACCGGTAGTTATGAAAGTCGGATACCCAGGAACTTACCGTTTTTTTGGCAATGCTAACTTAGGGCAGGCTGGAGTACGCTTCTCTGCTCTGATATTTTCAGTGGCTAAGGCACTAGTCTGCCGCATAAATACGCATGCGCTAGAGCGATGCCGAGGTATAGATAGAGCTGAAAAACATCAAAGACGGGAGAACAAGTGAGAAAGGAGTTTTTGAAGTCTGCAGAATCCGAGTGGAGGATAAAATCAGTATTGATATCGGAAGTTTTGGTATCTGCCTATCGTATATAGTACCCGCTCAGGTGGCATGCTGAGTATTTGTCAATCCGGATGGTCACTCACTTAATTTTGGCTCAAAGTGAAAATACCCGAACAATCCTTTGATATTCCAATGGTCTGTCCGGCTGCAGGGCGGGCGGTAGTAGAGAGGCATGGGTGCAGACGTCTTCGAGGAGATGCTTTTGCTAGTGAATTTGTAAACCTGCGCCCTTATACTTTAACAAAGACGCAAATTAAGCAACACCACCCGGCGAAAAACTAACGCCCTAGGAGCGAAGACAGTTCAATCAACGTCCCTAGGCCAGCGTTTGCTCTATGAGCCGCTCCAGAACCCCTTCCGAATCGTCAGCGACGCTTCCCTGTTTGCTGGCCCTCCATGAATGTATGCACGGGACAACCCTTGATTAAAGGTTTCGCATCCGATCTCAACCTGCACGCAGCCGCTGCAGGAGCTCCCCATGTCCGTGCACACCGGGTCGAAAGCACAGCTGAAGGCAAACATACTGGCATCGTCGAACCAACGCTTCAGGTAATGCTGAAAAAGAGTCAGCAGACCCCCTGCGGTATAGTTCTGGACTGATGAGACGTACAAGATCACTGACAAATCCATCGGCAGCAGGTATTCCTGAATACTCTTGGAGTCGTACCCCGTGTGGCGGCGCGCCGTGAGCATCAGGGAATGGCTGATTGAGTGCAACAGATGAAAAGGAGCACCTTTCTCCGGATGGGCCTGAGGGATCGCTTTCGCAACCATGCCCGGATGCAGCGACAGCGTCGGGTAATGGCTCAGGATATAGGCATGGCTCTTAGACCTGTCTACAAGTACATCATCGCCTGGTGTTTCCAGGTGCGCAGAGTCGATACACCATCGCAACACCCTGCAAGGATCTAGCCGGATCCAGAGCGCTTCAGTTTTTGCTGACATGGCATACACCGACGTTTTGCCTCTCATGGCCTCGTCTATCCGATCAGCAAACGCGTTGAGTACGACTGGCGGCACTCCTTCAGTGCCGGATGGGCTGCTTTTTTCACGTGTATACCCAAGTGTAGCCAAAACAACTCGCAAGTCCGGAATGTGAGAGATCGATTCAATTGCGTAACGCGCTTGTACGCTGCTCCATTGCTCGCTAAGGGCCGCGCGCTCCAACGGGTCAGTAGTCGCTGCGATTTGTTGCTCAACCGATATGCCGGTAACGTCATGCTGAAGGAAAACGGCCTCAAGTGATCGGCGGTGCTGCATCAATCCAATCAGCGTGCTCTCGTCTGGAACGAGGGAGCGCACCTCCTTAAAGCAACCTGATGAGCTAGCAAGCTTGGCGTCAATTTCCGCAATTTCTTTATTGGTGGACTTCAGCATCTCGGCCATGAACTCATCGGCTTTGGCCAGTTGGGTGAACCTGAGGACGCTTTCGTATTTTTTGGCTCTAATGGCCCGAAGCGCCTCTTGTTCGGCCTCATCTGCAACACTGGAGGACAACAGTTGTGAAAGTTTTTGTTCCAGCTCGCGTCCGGTGATTTTGCGTAGCAGGGCGAGCGCTACACCCTGCGCAATGTCTTGCGCGGGCCCGGTTCCTGCGGGCTGCTCGTCATGCAGACACTGCAGCAATTTCGCAATGAGCTTGCCTCGATCCTCGCTCAGTGCGATGTATTGGGTGCTTTGGGCGTAAAACGATTCTCCGCTCGTGAGCGGGGTGCCCCGCTTGTTGATTTCTTGTTGGTAGCGGTCGTTGCAGGCAGGGCAGTTGTCTTGAAGCGAACCTGCCAGCTTGTCGTTAGTTTCGACGTCAAAAAAAGAGGAGTGAATGAACGAGCCAGCATCTCGATACCCAATATTCCTGTTGCGCCGCGCCGAATGATGTATGTAGATCGGGCTGCCGTAGCCGCATCGATGTACTGCCAGATACGGAATCTGGATCATCTCTCCGGAGCATCCAGCGCGCTTGCAGGATATATAGCTTCGCCCGGCTCGATTCTTGATCCGAGATTCCATCTTAGAGAGCGCCTGGTCTTCGGTTAACCAAGAGTCGTGAAAGTCGATGACCTTGCATTTTTTGCAAGTAAGCATCAACGGCGCGGGAGTGACCGAGATTTCCGAAGGCGACTGAATTTCAAGTCGCTTCTTTTCAGCCGCTGTCATGAAAGTAGGGTCTACAACGCCGCCTAATCTAACCCAGTCGTTCACGAAGTTGAGCACGGCTTCACGCAGTTGCTCTTTGTCTACACCATCCAACGAGGAACCACTGCTAAGCACTCCAACCACACGGCCATAAGCTTGGTTTCGTAGTCGCGTGTAGGCACCAGGGAGAAAGGACTCTCTGAAGAGACGGCTGCGGCTCACATATTCCTTATCCATATTCGTATCCTTACCTGGCTAGGGCCATAAGAACCTGGTCAGCAGCGCTGTTGACCGGTTTGATCAAAATCTGGTTCTCAATATCGCGAAACGAACGGAAGGGCGCATAGCCAAATATGTCACCTAGCGCTTCGCTTATCGTTTGAGCATTTTTACTCCCGGGCCAGTTTTCCAGTTCAAAAAACGCATTGTCTACGCGCTCCTTGAGGGCGGTATTGAATCCGGATATGACGCGCTGATCGAACTTTCCCTGCAGCGATGCGGGGATACGTAGGGAATTGATGACCACGGTTTTGATTTGCTCAGCGATCGCTTTGCCACTGCTGCCGCGTAATAAAGAGACCAGTGGGCTTACATAGTTTGAGATATCTGATCCCCACGGTTGTTGCCGTGCCCAGTTCAGGATGATTGATGAGAGGATTCCCGGCAGTGTACGGTCGATGATATTGGGTGCAAACCGGTTGATCGGAACCGAGTCGACGAGGCGATCAAGGAAGGTGTGGTAGTCCCCAAAGTTCATGAATACGCCGGACTCGAAAAGTTGGTGCGAAGAAAGCACGCAAAATACGATTCCCGGATGTACGCGCCCACTCCGTGCAGATGCCTGGATATATTCAGCTGTGGATTTTGGCCATCCGGCCATGATCATAAAATTCAGTTCAGCGATATCCACCCTGTGTGATACCACGCTGGTGGCAATAATGTGCCGGCAGTTATCGTCCGGGGCTTTCGTTTCGACATGGCGGATGGCATCGAGGATCATGTCCAAACGGGTCTCACCGTCTAACAAGCGGGCGTTACGCTCTACCCCTGTTTTGTTGTTGACCTCTTCCATGTAGCGCATGATTTCCGTGATATTGCGCTTGCTGTTCGCATACACCAGATCAGTGTTGAGATTTTTCTCAATGTAGCGCAATGCGTCACCAGCTTGTGCCGCGGTGAGTTCCAACTGCGTGAGTAGGGAGGGATCGCCGGCGGCGAGGCGGATCCGCCATTGATCCACCTGATCCAGAAACCGAGAGCTGACTTCAGCCACCGCCTGCATCGCAATTCTTCCTCGGCCAATAGGAAGAATGCCAGCAAACCACCGACGAATCAGTGGTACTTCGGTTTCAGTATCCTGAACTTTACGCGCATAGAAAGACTCACCCTGATGTACCCCAGGGGCTGGGAATCTTACCGCCTTTCGCAGGTACAAATGATGGATATGGTCTTCGAAATCCTTGATCGTAGCCGTGGCCGCCAGCACTTTGGGGGCCCGACCATGGTGGCTGATCTGGAGGGTGCTCAACAGCGTTTCATAGTGCGCGTCGAAATTTCCCAGCGACTCGCGCAACAAGTGCAATTCGTCCTGCACGAGCAGGGCAAACCCAGGGTCTTTCATTGGCGGTACGGCGACCACTTTCAGTTCGCTTGTCCTGGTGTTATTGCCGCACTGGACACCTTCCCAAGCGTCGTTTTTCTTTACGATCCGACGATGCTCGCATTTGGATGCCTGCGTAAATCCATGCTCGGGACAAAAATAGCGCGCGCCGCCGAAATAATTCGCGAACCTTTTGTTGTGGCCAATCACCGCGAGCTTATCCACGGTGCCAACCAGAACCGAGGGCAGATATCGGTAGCATTCTTCATCTGATACGTAGATGCCGATTTCACCCCTGATCCCCTCGCCGTGGATCCCGGCGTCCGCTTCGGTGTTTGACCAACATCCCTCGTTGGTACACACATGCTTGATGCGTGCGCGAACCAGATCTTTCTCGATGCTTACAGAGCCCGATGAACCGCAGTAGGGACAGTCACTGATGAATTGATAGGCCTTCAGCCGTTCTTCGCTAATAGCAGGTAAAAAGCCTTTTTGTACGTCGTCCCCAAATGTGCTGCTAATGCGACTGGGCGTTCCGTCACCGGTGTAGTAGCCAATCGTCAGCGGCCAGCCGCCGAGGTTTTCACGCTGGCGGATCTTATTGGTTTGGGCTAGCACGAAGGAAAGTCGTTGGAATTGTTGCACCGACAACATGCGTAAAGGGAACCGTATCCATGCGGTGGTACCGTGATCCCGGCCTCTCATCCGTGCGAATAGCATCGCCATGCTGATGATGCCCAAGTACGCCTCTGTCTTACCGCCGCCGGTGGCAAACCATAGAACGTCTGCGGTTTCCATGCTGCCCCGAAGTTCTGTTACAGGAGCATGGCGTTCGTAGATCGAGCGTATTTGGGTCAGGATGAAGCCGAGCTGAAACAGATGCCAGCCGGCAAACTTCTTACCCTGCATTTTGATGGCCCGGGCCATGGCCTCGTTCATCCACTGGAAGCACTGGCGCAGATCGTCATGCTCTCGCAACAGGTCTACACCGTCTCGGATCCTGCTGATTTCAAATTGGAAGGAGTCCCGGTCTGCAATGGCTATATCACGATCTGCCATGAGCCCTGCTGACTCCAGAGAATGAATTCTAGAGGCCCACAGCCCCAAGTATTGTTCCTGGGCGTTGAGGAAACTTTCACAGACGACCAAAGGGTCGTGCGCGAGTCGTTTATAATCAGGAGCGTGCGTCATGCCCACATCGCCTGGCCGGGGTGCGTCAACCCGGGCCTGGGCTGAAGTGGGCATGCCATCGGTCATGAACTTATTGTCGTCGAGCTGAATAACACCGCAACTGACCCCATAACCCGGCAGACCGTCATCATCCCTGTACCGATAGTCCTCGGGCTGCAGGCGGTGAGGAACTTTGTGGCTTGTCCCGGCAGCCAGCTGTGCCACCAGGCGAGCATCGAGGAGGTATGGAAACTCGATACCGAAAGCACGGGCATTTGCGGTGGTGGTCTGGTTCTCCAAAAACAGCTCAAGCAAAAAGCGGCCTTCCATGTTCGCCCCAAAGGCAGTTGGCGCAGGGCGCAAACGACCGCGGAGGTTGATCTCATAGCTGAGAATCTCATTGGGGTCAGAGATAATTTGTTCATATACGGCGTAGTTCAGCCCTCGCTGATCAGCTAACGCAGCTTCACTCCATTCGAAACTGAGTCTGGCCCCCCCGTTGGGGTTCAGGCGGCAGCGGCGCATGATTCGGGGGTCGTCCAACCACCGATTTTTCTCTATGTTGAGGGTAGCGGTGACCACCGACTTGGCGGACATCCACTCGTTTGGCTTAGCTGGATCAAACGCGAGTGTGATTTCCGAAAAACAGACCGTGTATCGTTTGAACGTTACCGAAATGGTTTGGCTTCTGCGCGGCGTTGCACCGTCGAGAATGACGTCTCGCGCCATGCTGCGGATGTCCGGTATGTATCTGTGCACCAGATCAAATTGCCCGCTTAGTTCGCACTGGATTAGCCCTTCAGCGTCCGGCGAGACCAGCAGCACAATTCCCACCGAGTTAGGGGGCTGCGGCCCGGTGTAGTCAATGTCCGGTGCGGGGCCAATGCAGCCCACCAAGCTAAGCCGATTAGGCTCAGTGCCGTCATACAATTTGCCTTCAGGAGGCAGTACGTCCGCATCCTTGTCACTGAGTCGCAGGCGCATCTCACTGAGAAATGCGGCTGTCAGTCCCATTTCCTCTCGATAATTGAGCGTCATGGAGCTTCCTTAAGTCTGTGTGGTTTCCAGGTGTTTGCCAGCTTGATGAATGACGAGCAGCTGATCGTCCTCATCCCAGTCGAAATGGATGCGTAACGTGCGTGAAGGATCGCGTGCGTTGCCCAGACAAAAGTGCCTGTTGATATCGGCTGGCTTGCCTTTATATTTTCGGTTGTCGGAGTGCTGCCCCATCGTCACGGTGGACATCTTGGGTTGAAAGTCGATGCTTTCCTGTGTGAAGTTTTCGAGGACGTCGTGAAGACGCTCGGTTTTATTCCGATAGTGCTCGTAAAGCTTGGTGGCCATGAGCAATAGACATGCCCGAAACTTGGCGGTATCACGATAGACCGAATCACGCATCGATTTCAGGGCTGGGATCGTCAAATGGATGCGTTCCGGGTGCATCGCCAGGATGCTGTTCACTACATCCGACAGACCTTCATCCTTTACGGCGACAGCCTGAGTAACCGGCAGCCGGATTGATCTCACGGTGGCAATTTCAATCATGTCATCAAACGCATGCCCATCTAATGTGAGGGTGCCGATGGTGATGGTAGTGGCACCCTTGCTTCGATCAAGGAGGGCTTTTCTAAGCTGTTTACCCACCTGCTGATGAGCGCAACGTACTTGCTCGATAGCATTTGAAACGTAGACTGCAGCATTTTCCGGCTGCTTGACGCCTGCAAGACGCGCAAATACCAGCACAGCGGTACGATCTCGTGGGCCATACACGTTATGCCTGTACCAGTTCGAAACAGTTGCATCGCTGACGCTTACATTTTCCTTCTTCAAGTGAACTTGCACCTGAGATGGCTTGAAACGGGCTGAGACGGCGTCGACCATTAATTTCCATCGATCGGCCGCCCGAATCATTTGCTGCATGCCTTCCGAAAGGGCCACCATCTCGAAGAGTTTTTCCTGAGTTGCCAAGCGCTCATTGGTGTACTTGAGCAGGATGATCTGATCACCGGCCTCCAGTTGTTCCGCCGGAGTAGGGTGAATGTCCTCGTTTTGGAGAACCAACACTGGGCGTGTCTTACTCCACGGCAGGGGGGTAGGCGATTCATCAATCGTAATCCAGACAAGCTCCGGGCTTAAAACATCACCATCCTGGACTTCAGTCACGGGCTCAGCCGGCTGCTCCAGTAACAGCTCCAGCCAGTTATCCATTTCCATTTCGAGCGGGATTACCGCGTGATGTTTGCGTGGCGGATATTCGCTGTGATCAGATTCAGTGACAACGGTGAGTGCCAGAGATTGGGGCATTGTTTCACCGTCCTTGCAGCGAATGCCACCCCAATCTAGCTGCCAATGTCTTAACTTGTCGCCTCGGTCTGCGCTAGCCGTACCATGTTCCAACCACCAGCGCTGCAGCACGCGCACTATCTGGTCTGCCTCATAGGCATACACGGGTATTATCATTTTTTTGCACGGGATAGCGACCCAGTGTTGCCGCGTCGGCCACAGCATGCCGGTAATGATGACTTCATCGAGCATGCCGTGGTATTGCCGATAAGCTTTCACACCATCCATAGCCGTTAGCTGTATTATTTCGATCCACTCAGCATCGAGTATGTCATCCAGCCAATTGCCTAAGGCCAAAGCCTCGTGTGGGCTGCCACATAAGACGAGCGTTTTCACCTTGCCAGCCCGGGCTCTGATGAGGTGCTGCTTTAGCCACCCGGCCTTGCCTGAGACGGATTGCATCAGCAAGCCATGTAACTCAGAAATTTGCCTGATCAAATAGCGCGATGCCATTTCGGTCTCGCCATAGTGACATGTTCCTTTCTCCGCCATTTCCAGCCAGCGATACAGCGATCGCACAGGAAACAGGCCAGGGCGCGTCGCTGCCTGAAGGACTGCTTCAAGGCGCGCCAGAGGGACAATCAGCTCGTTTAGTCCGCGAAACAGCTTTCCGATAATGGCCAGCCGATCTTTGAGGGCAGGATCTTTGGAGCGTTCAAGTTCGCGTCGCAGCTGGAAAAAACGGGTAGCGATATCTGCGAGAGCTGCATTTGCGATGTCGTCGCTGATGGACGCCTGCTGGAAATCCAGCTGGGGAGGCGTCACGGAGTCTAGCGATGCCTTATCTGAAAGACGCATGATCCACAGATGGGTGCGAGTTCGATTCGTTCGCATTTTGGCGATTGCGTCGCTGTCGCCCAAGGATAGCAATACTATTCGGGGAGTCTGTGGGAAACACTCGTCAAGCGCACTGTCTACCGCCCAAGCGTTGTCATTACCGCCGCGCGTACCATCGACCACGATGACAAAAGGGCGAGAGCCTCGACTGATAAGGTCAGTGAGCTCCATCAGATCAGCGGATCCATCCACCACCAACGTCTGAGATGTGTGCGAGGTTTTGTGTTCCTTTAGGTTTGCGGGGCGAAGAACGCGAGTATGCAAGGCAGCAACTCGTGAAAGATCTTGGGCCCCAAGACGAGGCCTAGATATAAATACTATGTCTGGATACTGTTCCACGTTTCCGGGATTGAGCCATGGAGCCCGAATCCCGCCTTGAAGCGCATCCATCCGAATGCGATGCAAATACACCATTAGCCGTGTAATGCCTTCGCCACTCAATACGGGCAATGCGATGGCGATCGATTGCCCATACTTCAGCGCGCGCCCGGCCACGGCGAAGCTTGCTGCTTCCGCAGAGTCGGATGGCAACAAGCCTAAGGTGCCCCACGCGGTGGAGGAGGGGTTCAGCAAGTCGCCAGCGGGTACAGCGCCCCAAGACTCCCGCATTTGCGTAAGCCACTGGGCAGGGACTGCGATTTCCATGGCCATGATTAGGCCTTGGCTTCTTGGGTAGATTTAGACAGCAGCGCCGCCTTGATGCTTTCCGGTACTTTGTAGAAGTTTTTCTTGCTCTTCACGGGTGCGATCAACCGCAGACGAGACAACCAGCGAAGCGCGTCTTGCGGATTCACATCGGGGTAGACGTCCATGAGCTGAAGTGCGATGTCGTCTTCATCAAACTTTTCCTCTTCGCATACCGCGCTCAGCACAGATGTCGCCCAAGGAACAGCGGAAACGCCGGCCTTGACGAGAAATTCATCCATGCTCTTCGGCTTCGCTTGCAGTAGCGACTGGTAGTTTTGCCCGAAGGCGCTGACGCGCACTACGTCAGGCTTTTTCTTTTTGGCCTCAAACAGCCTATCCAACGAGAAGTACCAGCCCTGACTGAATTTTTCGAGGGTGGTGACGGACGTTGAGGTGTTCTCCAGTTCCAGCTTGTTGAGGAGATGAGCGAGTGCGGTTGTTTTCCAAACGTCCAGCGCCACGAACGGCTGCATGGATTCACGTCCTGCCGTAAGCTCGGTATGACTTTCCCACTGCCACAGCGCCTTCGGTGTCATGAGGAAGATGACCCGCACGCGGTTGCGCTTAGCGTTGATGTTAAGTCGTGCTTCGTGGGCGATATCAAGCAAGTCCAGCGTTTTGCTAATAGGTTGATCACCGGTCAGTTCCACGAACAGCATGATATGTTTTTTAAGTGCTTGGACACCCAGAACGCTTTCGTTGAGAAGCTTTTTGAAGTCGCCCGCCGAGCCAAGGTCTGTGTCTTTTTTGTGAGCGGATTGATAGCGACCAAATGGATTGCCGTTGAGAACCGGTTCTTCTTCTCCGATCGCAAGAAGAGACTCCACCATCCAGAGGGGATTCAAACCGAGTGCCTCTGACCCGGTGATGACACCGACCGAGTAGTTGGACGATCTAGCCTCTACCGTGCTTTCTTGAGTTTTTTCGTTTTTTTCTTCGCTGATGAGGAGCTTTTCGTCCCGTAAGGTGAGAGGTGACGGGCGAACCGCTTTTTCAGGGAAGGCGTGTGCGGAAAGTGGATCATTTTCGTTAATCGCATCAATGGCTTCGAGGAGTTTGTCCTCGACTTTTTTCTGCGGGCCGCCGACCAGGTTCATGATGTTGGCGTTGCGCAGGGAGTATTCTTTGCCACCTTCGTTGCGCCGCGTGCATTGCAGCACCCCTAACCCGCACAACTCATCCAGAAATGCTTCAAACAGTGCGACGGTCATTGGTTCAAAAATATCGGGAGCCCACTCTTCGACAATCGCCTTGGCTCGGCTTGGCGAGAAGGTTCGTTTGCTCTGCGCGATCAGGCTGTAGGCGATCAGCTTGTAGCGCAGGTCAAGGTTGAGCGTGATGTCGAACCGATCACAAATCAGCTGGTTAATGTTGTGGTCACGCCGGATCTGCTCAATGTCATCCGTTGTGATGACGAGGCTGCCAACTTTGTTTTGATGGCGAGCACTCAAGGTCTGGATAAGTTCATGGCAAACGATATGAATCAGACCTGGGTGGCGGTTGGTCTCTACCAGGATACGGTTCATGAGAAGCGGTGTTTCGAACTCGTAGCCCAGATGACCCAAAGGCTCGCGAATTAACTGAAGAGCTTCGGTAGGAGTCATAATGGACACCTGGATCGCGCTCCCGAGCTGATGTAGCGGATAGTTTGGGGCGTCAGCGAAGCGACGTACGTTTTCCAAGCCTGCGATGACTACCTTGAAGCGCCCGTTACTATTGTTAACCAGACCGCTTAGTTCGCGGAAGATCCGGAAACCGTTAGCAGCGTCCAAACCAAGGATCGGATCGATTTCGTCGAGACACACCATGAACGCATCCGGGTTCTCTCGGCGGAAATAGTCCTGCAAAGCCGCAACCTGACCGGCTGTATCGATCCCATAGGTTTCATTAATCAGTTTGCTGGTCACGGCATAGTTATAAATAGTCTTCCAGACGAAAGCGCGATGCTTATCGAGTTCGTTACCCGACAGGTTGGCTCGGTCAAGATTGCCATCCATCTGGTGCAGGAAGGCGTGGGATCGTTGCTCAGGATTATGAAAGCGACGCTGTGTCTCATTGAGTAGTGTCGTCTTACCCAATTGCCGGCCGCCAAAGATCATCGCTGCGCCATTGCGCATCGTTGTCAGCATTTTGATGTCGTTCTCTCGACCGTAGCGCATCTCAGGGGGCGCCGGCTGCATCTGGTTACCCGTGTACGGATTAAAGAACGTCCACGGTAGACTCAGCTGCAAAAAGGTCTTAAGGCGCGAGGTTTCCTGGACGTTCAAACCTGCAAGGACGGTGAGCAAAATCGGGTCGACATGCAATAGCGTATGTCGTTCTCGTTTGGAGAAGCTTGCGAGGTCGTTACGCTCGTCGTTTGACAGATCTCGTCCTGAAATCAGGATCATTCGATCGTGTAAAAACTGGGTTTGTTCATTCAGAACTGTACGGAGTTCAGCAACCGTCCATTCCCCGGTCGCGACCAATACGTTTATAGCCTGCTCTTCAGATTTCTGGTTGAAGAAGACGATGCCTCGCCCAGTCTCTCGTCGCCGCACAGACATAGTGAGTCGGCAAAACTTGTTATGTGCGGTGAACCCTGTCTTATGGGGCATGGTGGTGTCGAACACCGGATAAACAGCCTCCAACCCTAGCGTATGGAGCACATGCACAAGCTGATCATAGGACAATTTATCCAGGGATTTTAGGCGTCCACGTAAGCCCACCAGGTCTTCAATTGCGCGTTTAAAATAGGAGGGGAGTGGGTCGAGCAACAACCCCTCAATTTCCTGAGCTGCGAGATATCGAGGGGTTGTGCCGAGATAAAGGAAATTTAGGACATTCGTTCTGTAACTGACTGTAATTACGTTGTTTTTTATTTATTCTCGTTGTGGCTTAAGCCAATACCCAAGAGGCTGTCATCCCGTATCTAGCTATGGCTTGCGCCGCAGTAAAGAGCCCGCAGCGTTCTCCTCGAAGGCTCTAGCCTCTTCGATATAACCGTGTACGGTGCCGTCATGCCGCCAGCCACCCTGACGTTTGATCTCGAGAAAGCCCGCCCCAGCCCGATGGGCGCTTGTGGCCAGTCCACGGCGTAGACTATGGCTGCTCATCTCGGGCACATACGACAGCCCTGCTGCTTCGGCACGTGCCGACAGGATGGCATTAACGCTACCTTCGTGCAGTCCAACCTCGCCGAGTACTCCCCAGCGACTGATGCGCCGGAACAGTGGACCTTGCTCGATCTGCGCCGTATCCAACCAGCCCCGTAGTGCCTTCGCTGGGCAGCATATGCTGTCGCCGAACGGGATCGCTTTGTCCAGTCCCTCGCCCTCCTGATCGGTCTTGGAGCGAGGCAGTGTGATCCGCAGTCCTTCCCGCTCCCACTGTAAATATTGCACTTCCAACATGACTAGCTCGCTGCGTCGGAACGCCCCGAAGTACCCCACTTGTAACAATGCGCTGTCACGAAGCGCGGTGAGCCCTTCAAGCGTGTCCAGGTGCGCCACGATGCGTTCTAGATCCTCCAGCAGCAGGGCCTTGGCTTTTTGTCGAGGGCGTCCGTGCACTCGCTCAATCCCACGCAAGGTTTTGCGTACGGTGGCGCTGGCGCCTGGGTCGGGAAAGCCCTGATAGCGATGCCATTGCGACAGCGCGGTCAGGCGCAGGGCCAAAGTGCGTGGGTTCAGCACTTCCGCGAAGGCCAGCAGGTAGCGAATCAGCGCGGCTTCATCGCACGGCAGCACGCCGCCCCAGGCGAGAAAGTGGCGAATGGCCGAGCGGTAGGTGCGCCGGGTGTTGTCGGCGGTGGCCGCCGCCAGAAAACGTTGGTGTTGCTCGGCCAACTGCGCGGGCGTGGCCAGCGTACCGGGGGTACGCGGGGGCACCGCGGGTGTGTCGAGCCACCTGGCGGGGAGATTTTCGTCGTGATGGCTGGCTGTCATCCCAAAACGCCTGTTTAGGCCGTGTGTACTGCGGATTATAGAAGCGCATGCCAAACCTGTGCACCTAACTCACGATAACCAAGCTTATCGTGGGTTAATTGGCGCTCTCGACGAGCTTAACTATTCTTTACTTAAATCGATGTATTACGTTTCCCATAATACGGTACGAAAAAATCTGAGGTGTTCGTTCATGGCCCGTTCCGGCGTCCTTTATGTGCATGTCGCCCATGCGGCGGCCCAGCTCGTCGCAGACGGCCGCAATCCGACGATTGACAGCATCCGCGCCGCCCTAGGCGAGACGGGCAGCAAAAGCACGATTGCCCCGTTGTTAAAACGTTGGAAAGCCGCGCATCCCGGCACGCTGGCGCAGGCCGAACTGGGGTTGCCCGCGGAGCTCGTCCTGGCGCTGAAGGGACTGTACGAAAAAGTTCAGGCGGAGGCGGCCATTCAACTCCAGCAGGCCGTAGAGGCTCACCAGTCAGAGACCGCCGCGTTGCAGGAGCAGTTGCAGCAAGCGTTTGTCGAGCGCGACGCGTCACTCAACGTTCAGAAGCAGCAGACCCATGCACTGGCCGCAGCCACTACCCGCAGCCAAGAGCTGGCTGACACCGTGCAGCGTCAGGAGATCGTCTTGGCCGGTCTAGGCAGTGAAAAGCTCGGGCTCGAACAGCGCCTGGCTGACCGCGCCGCCGAAGTCGCCTCGCTGACCCAGCAATTGCAACACTCGCGGGTGCAGTTCGAGCACTACCAGGCATCGGTCGCGCAACAACGCGCCGACGAGCGCCAGAGCGCTGAACAACGCCACCATCGCCTGGAACAGGAGCTGACAGAACTCCGCCAGCTCCGGCTCGCGCAGCAAACCCGCCTGGGTGAGCTGCAGGCACAGGAACAACGCCGGGCGCAGGACAATGATCTGCTCAAGGACGCCCTGCTCACGGCCGAGGAGGCGCTCACTCAGAGCCGCAGTGCGCAGGAGCACCTGACATATCAACTCACCGAACTGAAACAGGGCCATATGACTCTGCAACAGCACCATGCCCAGGGCGAGCAGTGTTTGGTCGAGACACTGACGCGCCTGGCCGTGATCGAGAGAGAACGGAGCTTTGTGGCGGAACGTTTAACTCAGGCCGAAACGCAATTGACTGAGCTGGCCACAGAAAAGCAGCTACTCCTGCAAGAAAAAGCAGTGCTATCCAGTCAGCTCGCGGAGTTCAGGAGGATGGAACCGACCCCGTCATCCTAACGCCCCAAGATCCGGGTGATGCATTCATCGATATAACAGAAAGCGCGCGCCGCACATGTGAACCGTGCGCGTTCAAGCGCTATCCACCGTTCGCAATCCGGAAACTCAAGTGGACGCTGGTTCTCTCTCCGTGCTGCTCAGACTGACCTGTAATGTTAGAGAATCTAAATCTGGTGACCGCCTCCTGTCTGAATCCTGCGCATGAACCCCAGTCTGAGGGCTGTGAAAAACCGTTTCACATGGTCGAGGCCAGCCGGTGAGCCAGCGGATACTCGAATCCGATCGGCCGGGAGTCAAGGTGCTGTCGGTCTTTGACTTTGGGCACCTGACCAGGCACAACAGCTTTTTCCATTCCTGAGGTTTGCTTTTGGGAGGCGAGAGTTCAGCCGGAGAATGCAAGACTGGCGGTGCCTAGCCTGCGATTCCTCACACGTCGGCTCAACCGTGATGAACTCAAGGCTCATCTGATCAGCACATTCCTGAAGGGGGAAAGGAATGGGTCAAGCAGAAAGCTGAGGATTCCAGGAGGGTGTTTTGGACTAGGCTGATGCGATAAGCAGGTTTACGATCAGTCGCGACCGAAGTCGAGTCCGGGGCGGTAGTAACGCTCTGTTCTGCTTTTCCAACCTTGGTGTTGCAACCTTTCGCCGATGGCCTCGGCATCAAGCTGATTGGCACCGAACTGGAGGTCATCGAAGGATTGCTGATAGGACATATCACCGGCAACAACTGTCGGTGCGAGAATAAAGTTCTTCGCCTTGAGGCTGTCTATGGTCCTCTGAGTCAGTCCGACTCAGAGCTTGGGGCGATACCCGGGTGATCGAGAACTGCTGGCCGCCCCGCAAGACGCCCATTGGCGGAATTTTCATCCGGCACGGCGCCGTGGACAACTGCACCTGCCGGCCATCAGATAGCCGGCTGGCGGCGGAATGAGCTGAGCTGCGTTGACTTTCGTAACGCGGCACGCTTAGAATTCACATATTGTAACAATTGAGGTCGTATTGTATTGGACAGTCATTGTCGTCACTCGGAGAAATTCTCCGCACAAGCTTGGCACGACCTCAGCTAGATTCCCTTAGCCAACGTCTTGCCAAGTGCAGGCGTTGCGCGCATCAGTATCAAACTCCTTCGCGTAACTAAAACATCAAGCCTGAGCGAGCAGATTTTTCTGTACTCGCCCTGATCGTCGCTTGCGTCTTGCGCTCGCTACGATCGCAGGTTTGTGCACCCATCGTCTGCCTCCGTTTGTGCAGCAGCGATTGTTTTAACGTGTTCGTACCACCGGGTACGTAAAGGAGGGCGTCATGCCACCCGAAAATAATCCAAGGCCATCTCAATATTTGAAGCTGTGCCTCCACGAAAAACATGAAGGAGAGACCTCTTATGGACCCCAGTAGTAGTAGTAGTAGTAGTAGTAGTAGTAGTAGTCCGGTCACTCTGATTGAAAGGGCGGCGTCTAGCGGGTAGCAGTACAACCATCACTGGCTGATCTCCTCCCTGTACTTCCCCCCGCATTTCTCTCCGCGTGACCTCTTCACGACCCTGACCACTTTTGGTCGACGGTTTAGTGCCCGTTTATTTCGCGCCCCTCAGCGCCAGGATGGCTGATTTTCCACTCTGATCCAGCTTTAGGCTTTGGTTTGCAGAGGGAAAGCACCTGCGCACCTGTCCGGCGGGAATCGAAAGCGGCATCCAGCGTTACGCTTTGGAGAGATTTCGTTATGTCCAACTTGAAGATTGAAATTGCTGTTCTTGACAGTGCCCACGTCGGAGACATCCGAGGAGCATTCGGCACCATCCGTCATGACGACATCGCCCCGCGCAATAGTTGGTGGCAACGCTTCAAAACACTGATGGCCATCCTCGGCCCCGGGTTGATCGTGATGGTCGGCGATAATGACGCCGGCGCATTCAGCACCTACGGCCAGGCCGGCCAGAACTACGGAACCATGCTGCTGTGGACCATGGCACTGTTGATCCCGGTGCTGTATGTCAACCAGGAAATGGTGCTGCGTCTGGGTGCTGTGACGGGTGTCGGCCACGCCCGGCTGATCATCGAACGCTTCGGCAAGTTCTGGGGTGCGTTTAGTGCGATCGACCTGTTCATCCTCAACGCGCTGACCATCGTCACCGAGTTCATCGGCATCAGCCTCGGGATGGAGTTTCTCGGTGTGCCCAAGGTGGCCGGTGTGTGCGTGGCAGCGGTGTTCATCATGCTCGCAGCCTGTACCGGCGACTTCCGGCGCTTCGAACGCTTCGCATTGATCCTGGTGATTGGCAGCCTGCTCTTGGTACCCATTTTCGTGATGATCCATCCACCGATGGCACAAGTCGCTCACGATTTTTTCATCCCGCAACTGCCGACTGATGGCAAATTGTCGGAGGTGTTGCTGCTGATCATCGGCATCGTGGGTACCACCGTCGCACCATGGCAGCTGTTCTTCCAGCAAAGCTACGTGATCGACAAACGTATCACCCCGCGCTTCATCAAGTACGAACGCGCCGATCTATGGCTGGGCATTGCGATGGTGGTGATTGGTGCAGTGGCCATGATCGCCTTCACCGCGCAAGTGTTTGTCGGTCACCCTGAGTTCGGCCAGTTCACCGATGCCGGCGCCATCGCCACAGGTATCGCCAAATATCACGGGCGCCTGCCGGGCGTATTGTTTGCCATCGCATTGATCGACGCCAGCATCATCGGTGCAATGGCGGTGTCGCTGTCGACCGCCTACGCACTGGGCGATGTACTGAACCTGAAACACTCGCTGCATCGTAAACCAAGCGATGCCAAGGGCTTTTACCTGATGTACTGCGGCTTGATCGCCCTCGCTGCGGCGCTGGTGTTGATTCCGGGTGTGCCGCTCGGTCTGCTGACCAACGCAGTACAGACGCTGGCGGGTGTACTGCTGCCAAGCGCCACCGTGTTCCTGTTGCTGCTGTGCAACGACAAGGAAGTGCTGGGCCCATGGACGAACAAGCGCTTCACCAACCTCATTACTGCGGTCATTGTCGCGGTACTCGTACTGCTGTCGATCGTCTTGACAGCTGCGGTGGCCTTCCCGGATATGTCCGGTGAAACCATCACCAACATCCTCATCGGTGGCGGCTTGGTGGGACTCGTCATCGCCATTGCGGTAAATGTGCTGCACGCTCGCAAAGAAGTCGACAACGGGGCGCTGCCTGAGAACACCGTTACCTTCACCCAACAAATGATGCACGCCTGGCGGATGCCTCCACTGGCACAACTGAAGCCGATGGTACTGTCGCAACGTAACCGTATCTGGATGGGCGTGCTGCGCGGCTATCTGGTGGTGGCAATGGTCATGGTGATTTACAAGGTCATTCAGCTGGCACTCGCTTAAATGTAAGCGTCGGTAAAGCCCGGACATGGTGTCCAACTAAATTGATTTGCCCCCCGAAAGCGATGCCCAACCTTCGGGGTCAGATCACACATTAGGTGGACACCATCACCCCAAGCGCTGAGATCATGAAGGTGTGTTGGCAGGACGGTTACAATGAAACAGCGCTTCGACAGAGCGTCCTTCTCCAGTAATTACAACTTCACCCGGATGTCACTCCTCGCGTAATCCAGCAGCGCGTTCGGGTTTCTTCGGCCAGTTATGCTTAGAACTCTCCTTTTGGAGGATGTCCTGATGTGTGGAAGACTGTCCCAGTACCACGGTATTCACGATTTCGTCGCCGCGCTGAGCATGCCAAACCCCGTGGTCAACTCAGTCGGAGAAGCACCGCTGGAACGGTACAACGTGGCGCCATCGACTCAAGTTGCCCTGCTTCATCTTGAAGATGAAACACTTCGTGCCGACCTGGTACGCTGGGGGTGGCACCCTCATTGGGCTACCGATCGTCTGCCGCCGATCAATGCCCGCGCCGAGAAAGTCGCACATGGCCTCTTCTTCCGGGCGATCTGGCCTCACCGCGCCATCGTGCCGATCGACAACTGGTTCGAATGGGTTGTTGAGAACGGAATAAAAAAACAACCCTATCTCATCCGGCACCGAGACAGATCGCCCATCCTGTGTGCGACCATCGGCCAGTTCCCTGACACAAATGAAGGCCCAGGGGAGCATGATGGATTTGTGATCATCACCGCCGACAGCGCCGGTGGCATGATCGACATTCACGACCGGCGCCCGGTGGTTCTGGAGCCAAAGTTAGCTCGGGAATGGCTGGACCCGACCACGTCAAAGGAGCGCGCAGAGCAGATGGTGCTGCGCCATGGCGATCCGACCGAGGCCTTTGAGTGGTTTAGGGTCAACCCCGGTGTTGGCAACGTGCGAAATCAGGGCGCAGGCTTGATCAAGCCTTTGACCAGCCTGTCATAAGCCGCCTCGCTGGCCTGTCCAGCTATTTGGGCTTTCAATGTAGAAATGAAAGGTCTTCTTGAGCATCTGCGGCGTTGGGCAAAAAACCTGAAACGGCAGACCATGATTCTATGGTTTTGCTACCACCACCCTCAAACGCCTTGGCTACCAAAATGGATTTCGGTTTCGTGATGACCTATGCGCTAAGTCCCATCGACCTCATTCCTGATTTCATCCCGAAGTTGGGGTATCTGGACGATGTAATCATTCTGCCACTCGGTATTCTGCTGGCGATTCGATTTATGCCCCCTTGGTTCTCGAGGAGTGCCAGCTAAAAGCGAGTGCGTGGGAACAAGATCAGGTGAAGCGCCGAGAGCGAGTTAGAGCCGGGTTAGAAAAAGTCGATATACTGTGTGAGAAACCTCGTGAGCACTACTATGACACTCACTGACGCTACTCTCGTGTTGCTCTTGGCGGCGCGCATTCATGGGACAGATGAGGCTGTCAGGGCCTCTGCGAAGAGCTGTGTAAAGAAGTTGCCGCGCGGCAAACGTGATCTCATTTACACGGTGATTAATAGCCGAAGCCCGCTCGAGCTAGTGGACTTTCTAGCGCAGAACCTCGATACGTGAGTTCTCTTACCGTGACCATCGTTGAGGTCCAGTCCTAAAAGTCAGGAGCAAGTGCTGCCAAAGGAGCCAGATGTTTAGAGCCTGTTTGCAAGCAAGAACACAGGGTAGAAATATCCTCTTGAAGGACCACCGCCTGTTCCCAAATACTGTCAACATCAGTGATAGCTACGGCGAGAGGAGAATCTTCCAATATCGTCATGGCCATGGCATGCAGACGTAAGAAGTTGTCCCGAATGCCGCCGATCCCACCAATTTCAGCAAGACAGGCATCTAGCCGGTCCACCAAATTAAGCAATTGAGAGGTGTCGTAGCTCACGCGTAGGGAATCGAGTGCCTTGGCATCAACTTCCCCATAGGGTGTCACTCGAAACGAAGCGGGTGGGATGTGCATCAGTTCGTCTCCTCAACTTTGCTATGGGACATCTGTTGCCCACGAATCGAACCCGCAGCCTGCTGGAAAATGGAGTCTTTGATCCAGGGCTCAGGGGGGCGCTTGAGGCTGAGATTGAATTCTCCAAAGCGTTTGACGTTGCTGGTCAGGTAGGGGCTGAGAAACGATACATCTTCATCGGTAAACTGCCAGCCGTCACGGGCGAGCTTCTGCAGGATGCGCATCATGTCAACGGTGTTCTGCAAGATCACTGAGGAAGCAATCATGTCGTTGTAACGCAAGCGCTTCTGTTGCTCATCTGGATCGTTCTCGGCGATGACATCGCCGCCGAAGGACAGCCACTTCGAGAAACCGTTGTAGGACTCGATCTTGTTGGTATTGGCGGTTACTTCTTGGCGCAACTCACGGTTGCCAATCCATTTGAGTAGGAAAATGGTCCGGATCACACATCCCAACTCCTGCGCTGCATGGTAGAGCTTGTTGCGCCTACTGTAAGAACCGAGTTTACGCAGCAGCATTGGCGAGGATATTTTGCCGGCCTGAATCGACAGCGCCACCTGCATCAGATCCTGCCAATGGGTTTCTATCTGGCTCCAGTTGACGGTATCAGTAAAGAGGCTGTTGATATGCTTGTACTTGACCGAGCGATCGGGCCGATACATTACTAGGTTGCGCCAGTTGCGAATGCGAGGCATTAGATTGATGCCCAGCAAATGGGTGAATGCAAACACTGTTGCGGACTGGCCTTGAGTGTCTGAATAAACCGTATTGACTTCAACGCTATGATCCGCTTTCAGCAGGCCCTCAATGACATAGATAGCCTCCCAGATGCCTGGAGGGATGAAGTGCTGAAAGACTGCGATGTAGTTATTTGCCACATGTCGGTAGGCGACCGCGCCCATCTTGCGATATCGGAAATGGTAGCCTGCGAGCAAGTTTTCATCGTAAAAGTCAAATTGTGTCCCGTCGGCCGCTACCGCCTTACCGTCGCCCCAGAGCTTGGGCAGATCAAGCTGGAGATAAAGCTCGACCAACTCCCGGTTAGCCTTATCCAGCTTGTCGAGTGGCAGGTGCCGACGATTGGTGTAAGACAGCATGTGTGGGGTCACGTTACCCGCCAGATGGCGAGCAGCCTGGTTCGGCCCTAGGTTGCAGCCCATGGCGAAGATCGTCATCAGGTAGCGCTCGGCCGGCTCCTTCAGTTTGGGATCGCTGCCGGACATCGGCCCGAAATGACGGGTGAACTGAATCCAGTGTTCGATGTTGGCCATGATGTCGAGCACATGCCTGGCAGGCATACGCTGTGTGATAGCCGTTTGTAACGAGATTGCTGAAGGCGGGATGTCACGGGCGACCACTCGGCGCAACACAGGATCACCGGCCTCATTAATCGACACATCACCGCGGCAACTGGGAAACTTGTCATCCAACTGCTGAGCAGTACTCTCAAGTTGCTCCTTCAAGCTGGCGACAAACTCTGTGGCCGTACTCGGCAGGCCGACCTTTTCGCAGTACTCCGGCAGACGAGCCAGACACTCATCCCAAGGCAGTAACTGTTTGCGGTAGTCAGCAAACGACTCCGAGCCAAGCACACAGATATCGCCAGAGCGAAGCTCATTGGCCAGATGGGAAAAAACGCAGACTTCCAGGAAGCGCCGATTGGTCGGTGGCCCTTCGCTGGGGGCACGACGGACAACTTTGATCCAGCGATCCGAGGCGAATGACAGGTCCACATGCTCGTCGATCCATTCCCTATGCAGGATCTCGTTGGCCTGGACCAAGTGCAGAGCCTCGATCAGCGAGCGATCCTGGGTTGTTGGCTCCAGTTGCAGCAGATGACTCAGGCGGAACAGCAATGATCGATGGGATTTGAAGTGCTTCCAGAGTAGCGGGAGATAGTTACTGCCGCCTGTGGCCTGGACTTCGGCGCAGGCCTCGCGAAGGTGATCAAGATTCCCTTCGGGGGACAGATACTCGCGAATCAAACTGCCAGCTTCCTGATCGCTTGGTTCTTGGCTGAGAATCTGAATCACACCATCCAAAGTGGCCACGAGCAGCTCTAGTTTTTTGCGCTGACGCTGCTGGATTTGCTCCAACTCATCCTTGGCTCGCTTGTGAATAGTCGCGATACGCTTGATGAACATCTCAGCAAGGTGATCCCGTGCTCGTACACGCATGAGGTAGATCAGAGCCAGCATCAAAGTGTAGCGCTTTGGAAGCGAACAATCCTTAAGTTCAGAAACATCCGCTTTCTCCGCTTGATTCGCAAAAAACCAAATCTTAGTATCAACGATCCCTTCAAAGATGGAGTCGAGATCACCGAATCCCTCCAACCAACTTAAGTGATCGATCAGTATCTCCAAGTGTTTGCGAGAGGGCTTTTTGGGGACATGCTTCAGGGCATTGAAGTCGCTTTGGCGACGACCGAAATCGGTGTCAAGAAGCTCTCTGAGACGGTAGATCACATCTATCGGAGCTCTATCGACGACTCGATTGAAAATCTTTTCCTGGAGAACAACTTGGGCGTCTTCAGCCGCGTCATTGAGCGTCGAGTAGGCCGGGAGTTCGTAGCCTCGCTCAAGCAGCTCGCCAATCAGGACATTGATGACGTCAACACGCTGATCAAGGATCACTACCGCTTCGTGGGCAGCTTCCTGCGCAATTTTTAGGGCATCGGTCCCATAAAATGGAGTGATCTGTAGGTATTGGCGGATAGCTGTTTGATGACGATACAGGGTTCGGGGGGTTGCATAACGAGGAACTATGCGCGCCCCGTAACTCAGGCAAGACCTGACATGGTTGACGATTTCAGCTGGAATTTCCTCGAAAACAGGGAAGTAATGAAGCTGTTGGAATGCTTTAAGCAGAACGGCTAACCCAATGGTAAGAGCAGGGCTTTTAGCCGTTCTAGAGAGCCATTCGAGCTCCGATTCTGAGAGCGAATAGCTCTGATGAAGTTCTTTCGACGACAGATTCGTCGGCAGCTTCGGATAGGCTGTCCGCTCCAGAGAGGCCATGGAGTTCTTCCCTCAAGAAAAAGCAAAAGCTTCAGCATAGACGGCTAAACTCGGGACGAGGAAAAGCAACACAGTAAAAAATTTAATATATATATATATATATATCATACGGTTACATTAAGAGTGTCCTAATTTTCCTTTATCTCGGCATGACCCCGAGTTGATGCGGATCATCTTAAGATGCCTCACAAAAAGCGGTGGGTGCCGCACGCCCGCTTGAAAATCCCTGGACAGCATCGTCATGGGGAATCGGATAGTTGACTTCGCCGGACGCTTCGGATGTTCTAACGCGCGCTGCCGATGCAGCGGGCTAGTGAACTCGATTAGTTGCTGCCGCATAACTGGCAGCTACCTAAACTGGGTTAACTCACTAACCTAAGGGGATAGAATGCTCATTGTCTTCAGCGGACTTCCAGGTACCGGAAAAACGACTATCGCAAGTGACCTTGCTAGCAGAACGAGTGCCGTGTATCTGCGGGTCGATACGATTGAACAGGCTATTCGTGACTCCGGTGCTCCTGCAAAAGACGTAGGGCGGAGCGGTTACATGGTCGCCAATGAGCTTGCTCTGAGCAATCTTCGTTTTGGCAGCACTGTTATAGTTGACTGTGTTAACCCAGTAATCGAAAGCCGAAAGACGTGGAGTGATATCGCCACACGCTCTGGTGCTCCATTAGTGAACATCCAAGTGATCTGCTCTGATAAATATGAACACCAGCGCCGGGTAGAAACCAGAAAGATTGATATTCCTGGACTGACTCCACCAACCTGGCAGTCTGTACTGGATCATGAATACGAGGCGTGGGAAGCGCTCCGTTTAAGATAGACACAGCCCTGACGTCTCCGGCGCAGGCGGTGGCGGTGGCGATGATCACCGAACGATTTTTATCCAAGGAGTAGCGCCAGCTAAAAGCCAGGGTCGCAAGGTGTGATTAGCAGACGCTTACAGTGTTCATAGGTACTGCAACGTTAAAAAACTTCGCGGTCTGACGGCTCTTCGGACTCAGGATCAGCTTCATAGAGGGTGATCGGTAGCAATCCATGCTCGATGGATTTAGTCTGCGGATCGTAGTAAGCCTGATAGAAATTGAACGACTGAATGTCTTCCCGCTCGCAGTGGGCTCTGATGATTCGGATGCATTTCAGCTTGTCTTCCAGCGGAGTCTTGATGCCAAAAATCAGGCCATCCAGGCTTGTAAAACGGTACTTGAGGATCCGGTGCTTTTCGTCGGAAATATCGAGGTAGGAACTCAGCACCAGGCGATACTCTTTTTCTGATCCCCATTGAGGAAGCTTGGACGTCAGCGCGAAATCGACATTTTTGTGGTGCTCCATCCAAAGCTCATTCGAGTGGGATCTCAACCACTCGCTTTTGCTGCTGAGATTTCCTTGGGCATCGCTGTACCAGAAGCCACTCAGGGCTTCATTCGAAACGTTACCGAGGAATCTGAAGAAGTCCATCTCTGAAAATTCTCGATCATAAAACACCTCTTTAAAGCTCATGTTTTGGAAGCTGTGAGAGATACCGTTGTATCCTCTGCCGTCTGGCTTATTCATTTCCATTGTCATTGAGGGCGCGTCGCCGAGAACGCGATATCTCAAACAGATTCCCCTATGATTATCACCATAGCTACCCCAAATCGCCGAGTTATTGCACTCTTTCATGAAGCAGGCGACATACCATTGCGGGTGCATCAGTCGTTCGATCTGATCAGGTAGTGGGGCACGAAAGCGGTGATTAATTCACGTGCCCCGATGTGACCACCTGGCATAACGTGCGCGGTTCTAATGGCGTATGTCGCATTGAGTAACGCCATTTTTTCATACGAGCCAGCGTCTCGAAGCGTGCCATCCTGAGCTTCGATGTTAGAGATGGCCTGAAGGTGTAGGTCGCGATCACCTAGCGGATCCTCGGACGTCTGGTCGGGGTACACACCAGACAGTCCGTGCTTGAAGTTGACGAGCAGCACGGTGGACAACAAGCGAGTGTGCAAGGTCGCAAGATAGAACGACAGCTCTGGCCTGTAGTGCCTCGCTTCATTCTTTGAAAGAGCGCGCACATAGCCTTGGATGACATCGCAGCCACCGATCAGCGCATCCATCTCTTGGTACCCGGCTTGGAAAGCTCCACGTAGGTTGGAGGGGTACTGCTCTATGGGAAGATTTTTTGGCAGGGGCGTTCCGAGTCGCACCGCTTCATCCAACTCCCAACTTCTGAGCGCCAGCACCAGGAGGTAGTGCCTGAAGAAGTTTCTCCATATGATCTCATCGCCTGCCCAGTAGATTTCTTTGTAGCCTTCTAGAGGATCATTGAGTTGTTCAGGTGGCGCAAAATAAATCTCAAGATTTTCTAGCTCGCCGGGGAGGCCTTTCTTGATGTCAGTAGCCTCATTCCCCAATAAGCGCTCCGCTGTCCGGAAGCGGTACAGGTGTCGTTCCATATAGGCTCGTCGATAGGTGGCTGGGAAAAATCGCTGGCATGTCTTGGTCTTTAACAGCGGGCCGGGCACTCGGGACTGTAGCCCACCAGATCGGCAGCCTGCCCATAAAAATGCCCGATGCTGCATCCTATCTGGGTTAGGGCGCTGCTGAAGAAGCGGGCTATGCAAGTCACTTTCGCCCGCGGAGATGGCTCCTCGTTCGCCACAAGCGTTCCGCGCCACTGAATAACCTACGCTGGATCAGGTTTCGACTAAGACTCCAAGACCACGCAAACGGATGGCCGCGGCGCTTTTAGAAACAGCAAAATATCGGCTCAGTGCGTCGAGCACCAGGTGGTAATTTCTGATGTTGTCCCGCTGGTCATCGAGAAAAAGGGCGCCATGTCCTCGGTTGCGAATATCGTGGTGCTCAACCAGAAGCGAGAAAGCTTCGAGAAAATGCCGTTCAGGCATCAGTAGGTAAGACGCAAATGTATTCGCTTGCCATTCGAGGCGTTCCAATTCGCTTTTGGGGACAGCGATGCGCTCAAGCTGATCAATGTCCTTCGAACGTAGGCTCTCCCGTGCAATGTAGCGGCCGTGATTGAGATAATAGTGCCCCAGCTCGTGAGCAAGCGTGAACCGGGTCATCGGGGCTGTTTTGTCGCGAGAATTGATTTTTATCTCCAAGGGGGCAAATGTGATCCTACCTAAAGCACCGTCTGGCTCATCTACGTAGCTAACGGTCAAGGCACTCGACGTGGTCGCACCAGCGACTACGGCTTCCAGATCTACTACCCCCCTTGTATAACCGGCAGATCGCAAAACCTGCTCTGACAGATTTTCAATTGCTCCCTTAGAGATATAGCCAATTCTGAGGACTGGCAGGTGAGGAGGCCGAATGATTTCCAATATGGCTGGATCGAAACTGCCAGCCAGATCAAGCCCTGTCCAGATCCCCCCCCAAGCATTAGTGTAGCCCCCAGGGGTAACAGCATAAGCTCCCGTGAGAGTCGGCCGGAAGCCAGGCTGGGTCAGAGCGTACTCAATTTCAGCACGCTTTCGCGACGACGCATTTCTCACTCCCGTGAGGAGGGCGCGAGCCAGCTCCCATTGGAAGCCTTCGTCCGGAAAATACCGAATAACACCGAAACCCTGATTCCTGGCGATGTTGATCGTGCCGGACTGGAAGGCGCTTGCCGATACGAATATCCCTTTTGCATTGAATCCTGTGACTTGGCGGATCTTGGTCCCAAACTCCTCGATATCTCCAACCGGAACGGTGCCCGCATAATTCTTACATTCGACAAGAACGATCATTGACGGCTTAGGTTGGCCAGGAAGGAAGATCTCTATGGCGATGTCAAAAACGATGTCGTCTTCTCGATCGCGAGAGTAATAGCGCCGCTTCCTGAAAATCCGGCAATGCTCAGGTCGGCAAAAAAACCGCCCCTCATCGATCTCGCGATTCAGGAATTGGAAAACCTGCTCCTCGAAGAGATCACCTTTGGCGAAAGTACTGAGCACTAGTGGTTCCATCTTGGTAATAGCGATCCTGATATTCTTGGATTAGCTGCGGCGCGAGCCCATGGACGCAGTTGACCCCTCGGCTTTATCGAACGCCCCGTGATCACCCTAGCTATGACTCCAGTTTACAGGCGAAGGGAAGGGGAGAACGTCCATTGGAGGCTCTCCTAGAAGCGCAGTTTTGGATATTCGCCGTTTTCGACAGCGAACCGAAATACGGCATGGCATGCAGAAAGGAAGGCTGCTTCAGTCTCGCACCGACGTGTTAGTACCTCCAGCTCGGGGTAGTCGAAGAACACCACAGGAACCTGATGTTTATCCATGAAAGCCAGAGCCCGCTCACTGTACTCCTCATACATGTCTGTGAAGAGCTCCTTCACGATCACTATGCCCACCATTGGCTTGTCAGAAAAATCGACTTGGATACTTTCACCGGATGGCAGTCTCAGTTGCTGAACCGGTGCCCGCAGAGCCGTCGAGAACGCGCCGCCAAGCTGGGATAACCCTCCAACGAGCTGGTTGAGCGATACCCGGCGTTTTCTGTCCATTGATCTATTGATCATCGCTTCCGTGTTGGGACTGTCCTTGGCCTGCAGGAAGAGATTTATTTCGCCGCCCAGAACGGCGACGTCGACAAGCTCTTCGTTGTCACTAGGCTTGATCGGGCCGTGAATGATTTCGTTGGCTGAGAACACCCGTTGCAAGAGAAACACGATATCCTGTTCCTGGTAACGGCCTGGCTCAGGGCGAACCAACGTGCTGGTCGAAAATCCGGATGATCCATGGAATGCGTGTTGATCTTCACGCAGATCGAAATATACGAAATCGCTAGGGAACAGCTCCTCACCAAGCAGAACGGGAAACGCTTCGCGGTCATCTGAATCAGTACGTATAGAGAACCATTGCTCCGCTTGATCAATCATCATGTGAGAATCGGGGTCACATAGCACCGGTAGGTCTCGAATTTTGGCCCGCAAATATGCGAGTGATGCGGATGCTCGACAGCTGAGCTGCTCCCTGTTGTGTTCATCGAGAAAGCAGACATCGAATTCGTCCGGTAGGTCAGCCAACGCTGAGCACAGGGAATCACTGGGCACTAACGGTGTAGTGATAGCGAGGGGATTGTCCAGATCGTCAAAAAATGCAGATATCAGAGCCAGGCCGTGCGTACCCTTCATCTCAACGGGAGCCAGGTACCACTTCAGCCCTTTTCGGGAGCGAGCCGTCAGTATGATCTCCTTCGACGTCTTTACTAGGAGTACGGCCCGTTGTTCCGTTAGATGATTTTCAGGCGCGACGGCGATGCCGCGGCCGAATGTGCGCATTGGCCCAAACAGATCCGGTCTCGTGAAGGTGAAATACATCCTTGCTCCTCAATGATGAATGCTCCGATTCGCACCGAATAGTAGATGGTGCTCACCGGCCACCCTCCCATGATTGTTTGAATTTTGTGACAGCCTGTGATGGGCCGTCAGCCAAGCCTGCGCCGGTGGCAATATTACTCTTCGCGTGGAGGGAGGCACCAATGGCAGTGTGGCAAGATTTCAGCCCGACGGTAGTCGTGGCGGGCACCAGAAGGAAGAAGAGGGCAGCTACGTCCTTATCGGCTTCGTGGAAAATGCTGCTTAGTGGATGCAAGGATGCCCACCCGAATAAGGGCGACTTCCAGCTGGAACACTGGCGCTTGGGCGCACGCTCCCCACGCTCTCTGGAACTGCCGAATTGTCCTCCCGTGCTGCGTGACGGCAAACAGCCCGACTAAGGATAGACAAACGTTCGTTCTGTTTGACCATCAAAAAAGGATGAGGGGTTGCGCCGTTACCCCGGCGGCGTTGGTTAAACGGGAAAGAGGGCTGCCATAGGCCCGGCAGTTTCCCTTGGCGTACGGCTGATTAGCCTCCAATAAACTGCGTTCGTAGGAGAGGGCTATAGCACTAGGTACCAGCACATTGAAACTTCTACGCCTTGACCAAGGTAAGGTCAGCTTCAGTTGCGAGTGCGTTTATGAACAGCTGAGGGATGTGCGACTCACCAGGATATGTCATAGCAAGTTGAGTGGTCGCCCGATTAAAGGCTTCACGAATATCCTGCCCAAAGCCAATTGACGCGTAAAACCGGGCGGCGAAGTCTTTAGCTGCCTCATCTGCTATGGCGCCGTCCATGCCAATGGCCGCGTGAACATGCACAGAACAACGTTCTGCCAGCTCCAAGGAATGGCAGCAATTGAAAACGGCTAGCTTCAGATAGCGGGCGCTCCCGGCTATTGCACGCAGCATTCCTTCCAGAGGTACCAGGTGGGGCTCACCATTTGGGCTCTCTAACACCAAATGTCCGGCACTTGTTCCATGCCCACTGAAGTGCATGACGGCCGGCTCATTTTCATCAAGCGCTTGGAGTAGATCCTCCGCACGAACAGCCCAGTGTGAGTTTACCTTCAGAGCGTCACGATGCTTAGAAGCGCGGATGTGGGCGTTCACCCCACGGATCTCGTTTTGGAGATCCAGTGCTTTTTCAGATTTGCGACCGGGATCAGCACCGAAAAATAAAATCAAAATTTGTTCAGGGAGTTGCTGAAGCTTGGCCACTTCACGCTCTAGATCGTCCGCTCGGGCCATTTGATTAGCTAGGCCAGATTGTAGGACGTTAAGTTGGCGGTTGCGTGACTGGATGTCTCGGTCGACCTGCTGATTTAGCCGTTGCTGTTCAGTTTGTCGCTTGCGGGCTGCTTCCTTTAGCTCCCGTTCCAAGGCTTTGTCGAGATGCTGCTGGTCTGCTAGAAGCCGAGCCATTTCACGGTTGATGTCGGCGACGATCTTCGCCGCGTCTACCTCAGCTTTGGTTCTCTGGCCGTCATACCGCTGCGCTTGTTGTTGCTTTGTTCTGACAGTCGACGCAGACTGGGCACGGGTCGCCTCCGTCTCGGCTTTACGGCTGGCTTCTCCATGCTTTGCCGCCTCGTGGAGTTTACGGGCGTGAGATTCCCTCAGGCGAGCAATGCGCTGTTGATGGGAACGTACCAAACCGCGATAGTGATTTGAGCTCATAATTCACCCCTTGGCTTCCTGGCATTCTGTACTGGCGCACCACTCATAGACGCTTCGCTTGAGCATTAGTTTTCATATACGGCGGCTTCTAACCAAGCGCAGACAGACGGACGCTCTCATGGACGAAACCCTGACCTACCTGAAAGATCGCTATAAAGACGAGCAGGCGCGATTCGACCATTTCGAGAACAAATGCGCTAAGTTCCTCACTGCTGTGTCGATTGTGATCGTAGCTCTGACCGCTCTCGTGAGCGCAAAGGGGAAGGTGATTTTCGCTCTCCATGGCCCCCTGGATGTCTTGGCTTTTGGGTCGTTCATCGCCGCCGCGTTCTGCGTCGTGTGCTCTTGGGGCCACGCCTTGAATGCGCTCAGAATACGGGACTGCCCATCGCTGCCCTCAAGCCGTGAGACCGCAGAATGGATGAAAAACGCTGCCCCTAATGCTTATAAACAGCACCTCTTTAACTGCTACATAGACACCTTAGAAAAATTGAAGTCAGCTATCGACGAAAAATCCAAACCCTTAGACTTTGCCTACAGCGAAATGGTCTACGCCGCATGGGCGTTGTCGCTGTTGGCAGTAATCAGCATTGGCAGGGAGTTATATTCATGAGCAACGATCAAAAACCTAAGAATCAGGAAAACAAAACGCCTGCGCCGCCACCTACAACGGAGTATCAACGACGCTCTGAAGAGAGACCAATCAACCATAAGGATCACCCTAGTCGGCGTTAGCCCAGGGTTGTGGACGCCGGGTGGTCGGTCGTGCGGAGCAGGAGACTCATTAAGCCGTCCTACTAGTTCGATCAACGTCTTCACTGGCGGCCCTGTGATTGCAAAGCCTACAGCCGACCCTACGGGGCGCGCCCTTAATGATCTCTCGCCGCGTGCGTCGTAGAGAGGAGGGCGCTAGCTCCTAGATGTAGATATTACGGGGGCTGAGGCAAACCAGGCCCTTCAGTGGCCAAGCTCCCACAGTTAACTTTCTACCCTCAGTGGGTCTGAAACCACTGGGATTTCGATATATCTGGTCGAATGCCAATATCTGGCCAGATGTCTGCTTTAGCCCCAACATCCTGGGAGACGAAACTCTTCGGAATCCAGCCTGCGCGCTTTGCCGATTCACGCAGCTCGGCAAATGTAAGCGAGGCACTGGGCTCAAGCTTGTCCGAGCCTTTCCAGTGCATCCGAGCCGATGCAGGCCTGTCGCGAAGGACTTGTAAGATGCTGGTGGTAAAGTCGCTGAGCTTTTCAATGAGGCTGCCGTACCCATAAGCATCGACGCCACGCATCAAAGGAAGCAGGTAGCTATGAGGACTCAGCAATTGGTCATGCTGGTGCCTGAATTGCGCATAACGCTGGAAGTAGGGCTGGAATTGAGCAGAAAGGCGGAAGCGTCGACCAAGGTAAAGCGGACTTTCGAAAATCCCTGGCCCCTTGGCAATCCCCAGCTGTGAAGCCAGGTAAAAGCTCGCAAATTCAGTTTTGGGCTGGTTTTGTACTGGATCGGATACTTCGAAGTCTCGGGGTTTGAAGTAAGAGAACGTTGGCTTGATGGTCTGTGTGGCACCAAGCGCCTTCATGGGAATGTCCGAATGGAGGGCCGCTGCGACGACGAACAAAAACGGTTCCGATTTCTCACTATAGTTTGTGAGCGACTCCGCAATACCCATCAGGTCAGAGAGTTGTTCCAATGTGAAGATTGTCCGCCGATTTTCTGTACGGGCTTCGAAGTCTTTCGGCAATAAGTCCCTAAAGGGATTTTCAGTCTCGGTACCTGCGGCAGTGTTATCGTAGGCATCGGCGAGCGACTTGGGGCTTGGCAGAGAATCGGTGAAGGCGAAATACTCCCGTCCATGCGTTATGAACCAGTTCCGATGGTGTTTAGAACTCAGACCTGGATCATCGCCCGAGAAGGTCTGTCGGATGATCGGACGCCATAGCGGATCGAGAGGCTTCTCTGCGAAATTCCCGCGGGTCTTTTTGGAGTACCGGCTACAACCCGGTGTCGCTACCCACGCAACCGGCGGTCTCATGATGAACTCTATAAAAGTTTTTGCGTCGGTGCCGTTCCAATCATCCAAGGCTTTCCCTCGGATTGACCAACTCCAGTGCATCATCGACTCTAGGATCGGGCAAAGCACTTTGTAGTGCCGGTCTTGGAATCCAGGCCGTCGAGATTGTGAGATGAGAAAGGACATGCCCGTTCGCCAGGCGTTGAGCGCATTCAGGTGCTCGGGAATTGTCTTTAAGCGGCGCCGGACTTCCAGGTTTATCGGTTGTTCAACGTGAGCATGGTCGTTAAGCAGACCTAGGGGTGGGAACAGAGGATAAGGAACTGTGGGCTCAGCCATAGATATAAGTCCTATGCGAACACGGTGACCGCCTGAAGTAAGCGGGAACTGAGTGACTGGTTCAGCTTGGTTTACCAAGTAAACAAGTCACAGCATGTAGATCAGCGCACCGTGCGTAAACGTCATGGAAGGATTCCTTTTGGGGACTCATGACGGAGTGGATGCCCAAGACACAAGCTGCAGCGAATAGGCGCAATGAGTGGCCAAGGTTACTCATGGAAATCGCAAGCGCTGAACGGTCAATCGGTTCTTCATAGACAGCGTACACTCAAGTGAGAAGCACGACAAAGATCACATTGGCGAGTGTCTGACTAGGCTTAAGCAAAAATAGTTGGTGGCTTTGGAGTTGAGATTCGCCGTCTTGTTTTCAAATCTTAGGATTCGATAAATCAAATCTCGCAATCTCGAAAGGCTAGAAGGTAGGGCTCAGAAGCTGTTGATTTGGTTGGATTCTTATAATTCGAGGCAAAGTCCGGTTTTTACCGACTGGTGACACCAGCCGTGTTCGGGGTGGTCAATTAATTGCGTCAGCAACTGCGCAAAAGTCGGGTGCCGTGCCAGTGCCACCAGACCGCCGAGGTCAGCGTTGCCCACCACCTGATGGCGCAACACGTACAAAAATAACAAATGGCTTAACCGTTCGAGAAAGGTCGAGGAGGGGGCGGGCAGTCGCTGGCACTCTTCCAGGATCAGCGCAAACAGGCTGCGCGCCGCGCTTGAAGACGGATCATCAGCGCGCAGGATGATCAGGTCCGGCAGTGCGTTGATGATCAGCGTCGACAAGCCTGACTGGAAGTGAAAGAAACCACACACCAATCCAACTCCATCCTTCGCTGTTTTATCCAATGGCTGCATTTCTGTACGTGGCTGGTGCAGTGCTTGTTCCAGAATCGCTTCGTTGGACAGGCGATATTTAACGTCACGCACTAAAAACACTGCATCGCCGACGCTCAACGGTTGTGGGCAGGATTGCCCGTCGATATGCAACCAGCACTGTCCGTGTACCACCAGGTGAAAACTGGCACGGGCCAATCCGTATGTGCTGGCGTGCCAGCCCCCGCAATAGCGGCCGACGTGAAACAGGCTGGCATCGAGTTCAATACTTTCTAATAACCAATCAACAGTGGGGCTGGAGGAAATCATCTAATGAAAAGACTCTGGAGCAAGAAAACACGACGTTCGAATATGGAGAGACGTTCTTATAACTAACAGAATGGGGGCAGTCTTTAACTCGGAGTGTTAACCCATGTCCCGCGTCACTTTGCAGACCCAACACACCGCACCTGAAGCAGCACGCCCCTTCTTGGACGTCGCACTGAAAAATAACGGTTACCTGCCCAACCTGCTCGGGGTGCTGGCCAATGCACCTGCTGCACTGGAAGCCTACCTCACCTTGTCGGGACTCAACGCCAAGGCTGAGCTAAGTCTGGGGGAAAGGGAAGTGGTGCAATTGGTCGCAGCCACCCGACACGGTTGTGATTTTTGCGTCGCCGGGCACACGGCGGTGGCCTTGAATAAAGCCAGACTGTCGGAAGACGTGGTCACCGCGCTCCGTGCTCGGGCTGAGTTGCCTGAAGGGAAACTGCGAATTTTGGCGGCATTCACCCAAGAAGTGGTGGCCACCCGGGGCGACGTCAGTGATGAGGCTTACCGTGAATTTCAAGCTGCGGGTTACACCGAAGGCAATGCGTTGGAAGTCATACTGGGTGTCAGCTTGGCGACCTTGTGCAACTTCACTAACGTCTTCGCCCGCACGCCGCTCAATCCCGAGTTGGCGAAATACCGCTGGGATAAAACGGCGGTTTGAATACACAGCCTATTGCTTGACGGGAGACGTTCATGCTTGACCCAGGATTGACACAGTGGCTCGACGCGCAGGCTAACGCTTTGGATCTGGGCGCCTGCGACGCTGAGACGGTGCTGCCGCAGTTGGCCCGTGCTGGCGTGCTTCAGGTTGGAATCAGTACTGACCAAGGCGGTAGCGGCGGTGATCTGGCTGATGCCGTGGAGGTTTTGTCCAGCGTGGCCAGTCATTCGCTGGCCGCCGCGTTTGTGCTGTGGGGGCAGCGGGCATTTATCGAATACCTGCTGCAAAGCCCCAACGCCGGGTTGCGTGAGCAATTGCTGCCTGATCTGTTGAATGGTCGGATGGCCGGTGCCACAGGACTGTCCAACGCCATGAAGTTTTTATCCGGCATCGAAGCCCTGCAGATCCGCGCGCAATCGCATGAGGGCGGCTGGACGCTTGAGGGTCAGTTGCACTGGGTGACCAATTTGCGCAAAAACAACTTTGTGGTGGCCGCTGCCATCGAGCCTGAGCAGGGCGGCGTGCCGTTCATTGTCGCGATACCTGACTCAGCGCCGGGCCTGTATCGTTCCGCTGACCTGGAGCTGATGGGTTTGCAATCGAGCAACACCGCTGCGCTCAGCTTGGAGCGCGTCGAATTGAGCGCGCAATGGTTGTTGCACGAGGATGCGCGGTCATTTTTACCGGTGGTCCGCCCGGCGTTTCTCGGGTTGCAATGTGGATTAGCCATCGGCTTGGCACGGCGCTCGCTGGTTGAAGTCGGCACCCATCTTGAAAGCTCTCGTTCGGGTTTGCGCGACGAGTTATTTGAGCAACGCGGGCGTTTGGAAAACGTTGTCTTGCAGTTGAAGCAGGGCTTGCTGGCACAGCGTTTTGTTGCGCAACCCGCCGCGTTATTCCAGTTACGCATTGCCCTTGCTGAATCCGCCGCCAACGCGGTGCAGTTGGAATTACAGGCCAGCGGCGGCAAAGCGTACCTGTCCGCTCACGGCGCAGGGTTTGCCCGACGCTGGCGCGAGTCGGCCTTCGTGCCCATCGTGACCCCAAGCCTGGTGCAATTGCGTGCCGAGTTGCAGCGTCAGGCGCAGGCCAACCTCAAGACCCCAGCTTGTTGCCGTGGCTGAGCGTGGATAGTGCTGGTGCCGTGCGAAATGCTCGGCGTTACAGAAATCTGTGGGACCGAATTTATTCGGGAAAGCTTCAGTCCTGACACCCTGCAATCTCAACCGTTGATAAGCGGTGCTGGCAGCAATACCGCGAAAGGAGTACAAATGTACTCCATGAGCCTATTATCTCCCCGACGTACTGCCATCCTGACCTTTATCCGCGAGCGCATCGTGCAGCAGGGTCAATCTCCGAGCCTGGCTGAAATCGCTGAGGCCTTCGGTTTTGCCTCGCGCAGCGTGGCGCGCAAACACATTGTGGCCCTGACTGAAGCCGGCTTAATCGAGGTTGCGCCCAATCAGGCGCGCGGTATTCGGCTGGTCTCGCACTACGCGGGCAGCCGTCAACGCCCGGAGATGATCGAGATTCCGGTGTTGGGCCGGGTCGCGGCGGGGGCGCCGATTGGGCCGGACATCGGTCTGCACGATACCTTGGTGCTGGATCGCGGCATGTTTCATCGGGTGCCGGATTATCTGCTGCGGGTGCAGGGCGATTCGATGATCGAAGACGGCATTCTCGACGGTGACCTGGTGGGCGTATTGCGCAGTGCCGAGGCCAAGGACGGACAAATCGTCGTCGCACGACTGGACGGCGAAGTCACCATCAAGCGCCTTGAAACCCGTGCCGGGGAGTTTCGTCTGTTGCCACGCAACCCCGCCTATCAGCCGATTGTCGTCTCGCCGACCCAAGACTTCGCCATTGAAGGCGTTTATTGCGGCTTGGTCCGTCGCGAATGATGGGCGCCGTGGTCAGCCTCGACACGCTGCTGGACGAGCGTCGAGTCTGGAAAGGCCGATCCGTCGCGCCGCCCGTCAGTCCGCAACCCACCGGGCACGCCGCCTTGGATGCGGCGCTGCCAACCGGGGGCTGGCCCGCGTCGGCCCTGAGCGAAATTCTGGTGGCTGCCGATGGCAGCGGTGAGTTGCAATTGCTCTGGCCAACCCTCAAACGGTTGGCGGAAAAAGGCGAACGCATTGTGCTGATAGCGCCACCTTTTGTGCCTTATCCCCCTGCGTGGCAGGCGGCGGGTATTGATTTGCGCTGGCTGACGCTGGTCGATGCCAGTCCTCGGGATGCGCTGTGGGCGACCGAGCAATGTTTGCGTTCTGGCAGCTGCGGCGCCGTGTTGTGTTGGCCGCCGCAAAAACAGGCGGATGATCGGGCATTGCGTCGCCTGCAAGTCGCCGCTGAAACCGGCCAGACCCTGGCCTTCGCCTGTCGACCCGCCCACGCGGCATTAAACCCGTCACCGGCGGCGTTACGGATTGCCATCGATGCGCGACCTCGGCAGTTGCGCGTTCTCAAATGTCGGGGTGGGCTGACACCGCCGTCACCGATCCCGTTTTCAATCGATTCCTGAGGTTCATATGCTCTGGGCCTGTGTCTTGCTGCCACAGTTGGCGCTCGACGGCGTAATGCGCCGTCGCGCCGACCCCGATCAGCCGTTGGCGCTGCTGACCGGCACTGCACAGCGTCGCGTATTGCAGACCGTCAATCCGGCTGCGCGGGCGTTGGGCCTGCGTGCCGGACAATCGTTGACGGCAGCGCAAGCATTAGTCCGGGATTTTGCGACAGTGGAATATGAGCCGACCGATGTCGAACGTTGGCACCGTCTATTGGCTGCGTGGGCCTACCGGTTCAGTTCCCAGGTCAGCCTGAAATACCCTCGGGTATTGATGATGGAAATCGAATCCAGCCTGGGCCTGTTCGGGCCGTGGCCGGTGTTTGAGAAACGCTTGCGGGACGAATTGAGCGCCTTGGGGTTTCACCATCGAATCGTGGTCGCACCCAACCCAGCGGCGGCGCGGATGCTGACCAATGTGCATGACGGTCTCGCCGTAACCTGCCGCGAATCTCTACACGAAGTGTTGGCGCGGATGCCCATCGACCGCATCGGACTGAGCCGTGAGGTTTTCACTGCCTTTTCACGCATGGGTTTGCGTACGCTGCAGCACGTACTGGCCCTGCCGCGCGACACCTTGGCGCGGCGCTTCCCGGCGCAGGTGTTACAGCATCTGGATACCCTGCTGGGCGAGCGAGCGTTAGCGCTGGAGTGTTACTTGCCACCGGACTTTTTTGACACGCGAATCGAGCTGAATTTCGACGTCGAGTCCCACCAAGCGCTGCTATTCCCGCTCAAGCGTTTGATCTCTGATTTGGCCGTGTTTCTCGCCGGGCGTGACAGCGGCGTGCAGCGTTTCGCGATTCATCTGGAACACCTGGAAGGCAAAGACACAGTGGTGCCGGTCGGATTGCTGAGTGCCGAGCGTGAAACCGCGATGCTGTTCGAGCTGGCCCGGGGTCGACTGGAGCAAATACAGGTGTCTTCACCGGTGCGGGCGCTGCGTTTGCTGGCCCGTGATCTGCCGAGTTTTGTTCCCACCCACCGCGAGCTGTTCGATGAGCGTCCGCAACAGGCATTGCCTTGGGAGCAACTGCGCGAACGGTTGCGAGCGCGATTGGGTGATGAAGCGGTCAACGGTTTGCGTGCCCATGCCGATCACCGTCCCGAATGCGCTTGGCAACCGAGCATTGAAACCAAGTCCACTGGACCGCTGCTGATGGCTTTGCGTCCGGGTTGGTTATTGCGTGAGCCGGTGCCGTTGAGCGAGTCGGCCGTGCGTATTCTCGCGGGCCCCGAGCGTATCGAATCCGGTTGGTGGGATGGCGGCGATGTGCGGCGCGATTACTTCCTGGTGGAAACCCGTTCTGGTCAGCGTGCCTGGGCCTATCAAACGGTGGGTGAAAACGGAAGTTTGCAGTTGCAGGGATGGTTTGCATGACGGCCGAGACGACGGGCTATGTCGAGCTGCACTGCCTGAGTAACTTCAGTTTTCAGCGCGGAGCGTCCAGCGCCAAGGAGTTGTTCGAGCGTGCCCAGCGCCACGGTTATCAGGCGCTGGCGATTACAGATGAGTGCACGCTTGCTGGTATTGTCCGTGCTTGGCAAGCGTCACGCGATTGCGGTTTGCCGATGATTGTCGGCAGCGAAATACGCATAGAAAACGGCCCGGCGTTGGTGCTGCTAGCAGAAAACCTGAGTGGTTATCAGGCCCTTTGCCGGTTGATCACTGTCGGTCGGCGTCGCGCCAAGAAGGGCGAGTACCGCCTGTTGCGTGAAGATTTCTGCGGGCCGTTAGAGGGGTTGTTGGCGCTCTGGCTACCGGATTTACTCAGTGACACCTGTCCAGAACACGGCCATTGGTTGAGCCGCGTGTTCCCCGAGCGCTTATGGCTCGCTGTTGAATTGCATCGTGGCCCTGACGATGCTCAGCGCCTGAGCGATCTCTTGGCGCTGGCTGAGTGCATGAACATTCCGGCCGTGGCCAGCGGCGATGTACACATGCACGCCCGTGGCCGACGCGCCCTGCAAGACACCATGACGGCGATTCGTCACCACACCACCGTGGCTGAGGCTGGGCATCGCTTGTTCCCCAATGGCGAACGGCATTTACGCTCATTGCCGCAGCTGGCAGCGCTGTACCCGGCGCACGTGCTGGCAGAAACCGTGCGTATCGCCCAGCGTTGCAGTTTCGATCTGGGTCAGTTGCGTTATGAATACCCCCATGAGCTGGTGCCCAAAGACCACACTGCGGCCACTTGGCTGCGACAGATGACGGAAGAAGGCGCGCTTCGTCGCTGGCCTGGCGGTGCGCCCGAGAAAGCCCGTACGTTGATCGAGCGTGAATTGAGCCTGATCAGCGAAATGGGTTATGAAAGCTATTTTCTGACCGTACATGACATCGTCCGCTTCGCCCGTAGCCAAGCCATTCTGTGTCAGGGTCGCGGCTCAGCCGCCAACTCGGCGGTGTGCTTTGCCCTGGGCATCACCGAGTTAAATCCAGCGGTCAGCAATATGCTGTTCGAGCGCTTCATGTCCAAAGAGCGCAACGAACCGCCGGACATCGATGTCGATTTTGAGCACGAGCGCCGCGAAGAAGTGTTGCAGTACGTGTTTCAGCGCTATGGCCGGGGCAGGGCGGCGCTCACCGCCGTAGCCAGCACCTATCACGGCTCCGGGGCGGTGCGCGATGTGGCCAAGGTGTTGGGTTTGCCGCCCGACCAGATCAATGCGTTGGCAGATTGCTTTGGCCGTTGGAGCGATAACTTGCCGCCGCCGGAACGCCTGCGCGAGTGCGGTTTAGAGCCCGACAGCCCGATCTTGCGCCGGGTCTTGGCCTTGACCGGAGAATTGATCGGTTTCCCTCGGCACCTGTCCCAGCATCCGGGTGGCTTCGTCATCTCCGAACATCCGCTGGAAACCCTGGTGCCGGTGGAAAACGCGGCCATGGCCGACCGCACCATTATTCAGTGGGACAAAGACGATCTGGACATGGTCGGGCTGCTCAAAATCGACATTCTGGCGCTGGGCATGCTCAGCGCCTTGCGCCGCACCTTCGATCTGGTGCGCCGCTACCGGGGGTATGACCTGACGCTGGCAACCATCGAGCAAGAGGATGCACCCACCTACGACATGATCAGCCGTGCGGACACAGTGGGCGTGTTTCAGATCGAATCCCGAGCGCAAATGGCTATGCTGCCACGCCTGCAACCCAGGACTTTTTACGATTTGGTCATCGAAGTGGCCATCGTTCGGCCGGGGCCGATTCAGGGCAACATGGTGCACCCGTACTTACGGCGGCGTAATAAAGAAGAACCCATCAATTATCCCTCCGAAAAACTTAAAGCGGTGTTCGAACGCACCCTCGGCGTGCCGCTGTTTCAGGAGCAGGTTATGGAATTGGCGGTGGTCGCTGCCGATTACACGCCGGGGGAGGCCGATCAACTGCGCCGCTCCATGGCCGCCTGGAAACGCCACGGCGGGCTTGAACCGCATCAAAAGCGCTTGACCGAAGGCATGCTCAAGAACGGTTACACCCTGGAATTTGCCAACCATATCTTTGAACAGATCAAAGGCTTTGGCAGCTATGGCTTCCCGGAATCCCATGCTGCCAGTTTTGCCCTGCTGACATACGCCAGTTGCTGGCTCAAATGCCACGAACCTGCGGCCTTCGCTTGCGCGCTGATCAACAGTTGGCCCATGGGTTTCTACAGCCCCGATCAGATCCTGCAGGACGCCCGTCGTCACCAGATCGAAATCCGTCCTGTGGATGTGCGCTACAGCGAGTGGGATTGCTCCCTTGAACCGTGTAATGCGGATCTGGCGATTCGCCTCGGCCTGCGCATGGTCCGAGGCTTTCGTGAGGAAGACGCGAAGCGCATCGAAAAAAACCGAACCCAGCGGGCGTATATCGATGCCAGCGATCTGTGCGAACGCGCCGGTCTTGACCAGCGGGCTCGGGAGTTATTGGCAGATTCCGGAGCGTTACGCGGTTTGCTCGGGCACCGGCATCTGGCGCGCTGGGAGGTGGCGGGCGTCGAAGCGCAACGCCCCTTGTTTGCAGAACAAACGGCCATCGAAGAACCCCAAGTGCCGTTGCCGTTACCCACCGTGGGCGAAGATATGTACGCCGATTACGACACCCTCGGGACGACACTCGGCCCGCATCCGCTGGCTTTGTTGCGGCCTCAGTTGAGCGCCCGACGCTGCCGCAGTTCAAGAGACCTGATCAGCATCGAGCACGGGCGCAGCATCAATGCCGCAGGGCTGGTCATCGGTAGACAACGACCGCAAACCGCCAGCGGGGTAATTTTCGTCACCCTGGAAGATGAGCACGGAATGATCAACGTGGTGGTCTGGCACGATTTGGCCGAACGCCAACGTCGCGTATTGGTGGGCTCGCGGTTGTTGCAGGTCTATGGTCGCCTTGAATCAAAAGACGGCGTACGGCATTTGATCGCCCAACGCTTGCAAGACCTGACGCCGCTGTTGACGGGATTGGATGTACGCAGTCGGGATTTTAAATAACCGATAAACATTTCTGTAGGAGGAACCGCCACGTCTTCGACGCCGCGCTGTCGCGCAGCAAACTGTGTGGCACTTTGTGTGGTTTGAGGTTGCAGGGTGGCAGGACTGAAGCCTTCCCGAATAAATTCGGTCCCACAGTTTTGACGCTGCACAGATTTCAAGGAGCTGCCGAAAAGTAGTTTGAGATCCAACGTGTTGGCGAAGCGGTTTACCTGTGACACCGCATCAGGCCATTCGCCAACACGTTGGCTCCTACAGATTTATCAATGGGTCATTGGGTCTTTAGCTTCGTCCTTGCTCATGGTGTCTTTCTTCATAGCGTCTTTGGACATACTGTCTTTGCTCATGCTGTCTTTCTTCATGGCATCTTTTTTCATCGCATCTTTGGACATGTTGTCCTTGCTCATGGTGTCTTTTTTCATCGCGTCGTTGGACATGCTGCTTTTGCTCATGGCATCGCCGCTGGTTGTGTCGGCTGCGAAGGCACTACCAACTGCACCCAGGGCCATGCACATGGACAATACGACTACGGATAATTTTTTCATGAGTAATTCCCTTCAAACGTTGGTTGGAGAGGCGAACAACCTGTGCTGCACGCCGTTAGTTATTCGCTAACTGGTCTCCATTGTTGAGCGCTCGCCGTAACGAAGTCCTCACGCATTGTTAAATTAAACGTGATAACTCGATGGCACCTCCAACGCCTTCAGATCCGCTGCGCTTTTAACGATTCAGCGATGTAATCGGCTTGTCGAATGGCCAGGGTGACGATGGTCAAGGTCGGATTCTCTGCCGCACTGGTAGTGAATTGGCTGCCATCGGAGATGAACAGATTCGCGACCTCATGGCTCTGTCCGTGGCTGTTGCACACGCCGTCTTGCGCGTTGGCGCTCATTCGGCACGTGCCCATGTTGTGGGTCGAAGGGTAGGGCGGGACGCGGTGGGTTTTGAGTGCGCCGGCCGCTGCGTACACCTTTTCGCCCTGGGTGAATGCATGTTCGCGCATGGCCAGGTCGTTGGGGTGATCGTCGTAATGTACGTTGGCCACCGGCATGCCGAACTGATCCTTGACCGCGTCATTGACGGTGACGCGGTTGGTGGCGCGCGGCATGTCTTCACCGATCAGCCACATACCGGCAAGGTGCGTGTATTGGTCCAACACCCGAGTGAAGTCACGACCCCAAGCCCCGGGATTAAAGAACGCCCCCATGAACGATGGGCCCAGGGAAATCGTTTCCATCTCGTAGCCACCGACGAAACCACGCGAAGGTTTGTTGGCCACTTCGTCGCTGATAATCCCCGCCATGATGGTGCCGCGATAGAAATGCACCGGTTCCTTGAATTCGGCGAACACCGAGCCGGTCATGTGACGCATGTAATGCTTGCCCACCATCCCCGCGCCGTTACCCAGGCCATGGGGAAATAAAGTGCTGGACGAGTTGAGCAACAAACGTGGGGTTTCGATGGCATTACCCGCCACCGCGACCACCCGTGCTTTTTGCCTTTGCAGTTGACCTTTGGCATCCGCGTAAACCACTGCGCTGGCCAGGCCTTTGTCGTCGTGTTCAATACGCACCACTTGGGCCTGTGTGCGCAGTTCAAGTTTGCCAGTGGCTTCAGCCGCGGGGATTTCGGTGTAAAGCGTCGACCACTTCGCGCCCATTTTGCAGCCCTGGAAGCAGAAGCCCAACTGCTGGCACGCGGCGCGCCCGGCTCGAGGTGCGCTGTTGATCGCCATGTGGCCGGTGGAACATTCGGTGTAGCCAAGTTTCTTTGCGCCGTTGTACAGCACTTTAAAGTTGTTGTTGCCGGGCAGACCTGGAACGTTGTTGGTGCGCGTGACGCCCATCTTGTCTTCGGCGCGGGCGTAATAGGGCTCAAGCTCGGCCAGCGTAATCGGCCAATCCAGCAAGTCTGCATCTTTGACCGCGCCGTAGGTTTCTAGCGCGCGAAACTCATAGTCGCGAAAGCGCAAGCTGGCACCGGCCCAGTGCGTTGTGGTGCCACCCACGGTTTTGCAGATCCAGGCAGGCAGGTTCGGGAAGTCTTTCGCCACCCGCCAAGTGCCAGACGTGGTGCGCTTGTCTGACCAGGCAAGTTGAGTGAACGATGGCCATTCGTCGTTAATAAAGGTTGCAGTGGACTGGCGTTCGCCTGCCTCCAGCACCACCACGGAAATACCTTTTTGGCACAGCTCGTTGGCCAAGGTGCCGCCGCCGGCGCCGGAACCAATAATTACTACTACGGTTTCGTCATCAAGTGCATAGGTAGTCATTGCAGTGTTCCTCAAGAAAGGGGGGCAGGGCTGGCATCGGCAGGGGGATTGGGCAACCACGTCAGGTCGTTGAATCCACGGTGCAGATAGCCACCTTTCGGAAAGGAAGCGCCTTCATAACCAAAGTGCAGGTAAGCGAGTTCGTTGCTGTACAGGGACGCCACGGTCGTCCCGCGCACCATGGTGAAAAAGTCGCTGTGTTCTACCGATGCCAGAATTGCGACTTGGTGTGCTTCGTCGAGCTTGAGCCATGAACCACCGGCTTTCTGATCGAGGTCGGCCACGCCATTCTTGAGCAAGTCAGCAATGCCGGGGTCTTTGGAGGCTTTTTCGTCGAGGGCTTTGACCGAGAAGGCGTAAACCGCGTCCTCCATGGTGTCGTGGGGATACATGCGGCGGACGATGACCAGCAGATGATCGCCAGTAGCGCTGTCCAGTGTGGTCATTGGCAGTGCCCAGCTTTGGCTGGGAGCTAATAAGGCGATGGGCCCAGAACCGAACAACAAGGTACCCAGCAGCAGACCGCCGCTTCCCTGAAGAAAGCGGCGGCGATCGAGTTTCAGGTCACTCATGGCTAATTTTCCTTGTTATTTTTTTTGTAGGACGCGATTCAGCTCACTTGATACTAGTAGGCCTGAGGGGAGAGAGGTAATAGCGAGCTACTACGTGGTTGTAAGGGAGGGCTGATTTCATTGGGGAAAAACAGCTTCCCCAAAACCTCCCCAATATCTCCCCAAAACTGCGACTGCACCGTTACGCGACATCGATCCATTCCGTGCCCCGGCCATCCCGGTAAAGATCGGTCATTGCTGCCGTTTTGTGGCCCAACAATTTCTGAGGGTCGCGTCCCTCCAGTTCCTGAAGTCGGGCTGCCAGGGATCTCATTTCATGGAACGACGGCTGGCTGTCGCCAAGTACGATATTTGCCTTGGCCGCTGCGCGATCGCGGGCGGCTGCGAACGTAACGGTGAGCACGTTCAGCGTCACAGGCGTGCCCGCGATCGCGCTTGTCGTACGTGCCGAATGGTGAACCAGGTGTTTGGAAATTACCGAATTACGGCACGCTTTGATTACCTCGCTCAACTGCAGGGAAACGCATTCCAGCCGAAGTGCCGTGCCGATACGAAGGCGGGCGCCCGTCTTTTGCTGAATGACGTGAAGAGCCCCATCCGAAACATCCTTAAAAAGCATATTCCGAATATCGTCCCGTCGCTGGCCAGTGAGCAGAGCGAGCTCCATCGCTCGCTTCATCCAAGGCTGTTTAACTTCAGCGTAGATCAACTTCCAAAGCTCAAGGGTGAGCCGTTGCCTCTGAACTTTCACCCTCGCTGCCCTGGTCACGGTTACCGGATTGTCTGTCCTCCAACCCACAGCGATCGCCTCACGGAAAACATCCTGGAGCAATGACCGCATTGCGCGTGCCATTGATGCCTTGCCTTCTGCCTCGATCTCCTTCAAGTAAGTTGCTACTTCGAGAGTCCCGATTTCTCGAATACCCAGCGTGCCCAAGGCCTTCTCGATCTGATTTAGGCGCCTTCCGATTGTTGCAACGCTGGATGCAGAAAGATCGCGTTTCGAATACTCGATCCTGAATTCTACAATCCAATCGCTGAGCGTTCTCCTCGGACCCGCTGCAATTCGCTCCGTGAGGACCGGCCCGGTTTTGAAAAACGACTCCCTGTTTTGATCGTGAGCTTGCGTAATGGCAGCCGCTTTATCGGAACCAAGCCCATATACCTTGCCGGTTTCTGAGTCCCGGTAGGTGTAATAGGTCTTCCCGTTGCGGGCATCCTTTTTTTTATACAAATTCGGTGGAAGGTGTTTTGAGCCTGATTTACGCGGCCTTGGCGCCATGGCGGTCTCTCGCTATTCGGCTGGCAAGTGAGCCGGGTTTGAGATATTGAGCGGCTGGATCTACATAATAGCTGCGGCCATGCTTGATGGGGGCCGGGTAGATGTAGCCATCGCGGGCCCACTTGCGGAGCGTGTTGACCTTTGGGGATGGATCAAAGTTGTTGTCTCCCCACTTTTCAAGCGTAATCTTGGCCATGCGTGCAACTCCAAGCCGCCCTATGGCGGCAGAAGGTGGTTAGTTGGCGAATTTGAGGATCGCCGCATCGGCAATCTTCATCGCTGCTTGGGCATCGTCCACATAGGCTGGGTCGAATCCGCCAGCCAGATGGATGGTCCCCTGGCATGCGCGCAGGTTTTCGCGTGTGAGTTTCAGTGCCGCGATCAGTTCTTCCCGCCCGGCAGCCTCCCCGCGCCCAATATCCCAAAAACGCTGGGCCCAGTGGTTAGGCGGCGGTGGCGATCCGTCTTGCGCACCCACCGTCATTGCACCTATCGCGCAATCCAGCAGGTCGCGCTTGTAGGCGTTGTCGCCGTCGATACTCAGGCCGTGACGCCGCAAAGCATCCAGCGCGTTATTCAGGTTCGACTCAGGCGACGGCAGCACCAAATCAAAGTCTTTCGTGCCGGGACGGCAGGCCACCACCAGCAACTCGCAATCGAGCGGCAGGTGTTGGGCCATATCAAAGATTGCATCTACAGCGGATTCGCGGAACTGCTTCTGTAAATCGGACATGTAGAAATCCTCACCTGCCGGATTCTGGCAGGCTTAGTGAAGTTGGGGCGGAGAGGTTAAACGGCGAGGATGTGGCCGAAGAGAACTTCTTGATTGCGTTTGTCAAACCAGAACATGCGGCTGCCACAACAGGGGTCAAGGATCTTTGCAATAGCGCTCACTTCAGCACCAAAATCAACAGAGAGATCACAGCGCAGATGGTGAAGAAAATCGACGCTACTCGTACATAAGTGCCGTTTTCCAAGTCAGACATTGTTGCTGACTTGATAAACGTTACAGCAGGGAGGATGACGAATACGACTAATGCGATTTTCATGATGTTGCTCCGTTAAGACGGGCTATCCCCGCAGATGTGCGTACAAGGCCTGTCGCGCTTTCGAGCAAGCCTTATGGTTACCGTGAGCCCTGGTCTTCCTGCACTGGTCGCAAATGACTTCGTGCCTGATGTCGAGGACTGGCGTGGGCTGTTTTGGATTTGCGCAAAGGGAGTTCACGATTCATCACTGATGTACTTCTTCCACGGCACCTTTACGCCATTGACCAGAAATCCCCATTCACCTTGCCAATGGCTGGTGATGAAGAGGGTGAAGACGCCACCAGGTGATACCTAGTCAATGCGGTGGTATTCGCCATGCTTGAGCGTTGCTGTTTCGCCCGGGCGCCGGTCTACGTATTCGGTTATCTGGGCGCCGTGCGGGACATTGAAGCCTCGTAGTGCACGGTCTTCGTGATCAAGCAGCCGCTGTTCGGTGTACCAGCCGCGCAAAATCACTGTTCGGGCGTTCCAAGGGTGGTCATGCATATCCCGATCTGAATCGCGGCGCTTGATGTGGTGAATGCGTAACGACCAGGGAAACCACCGATGCTTCGGCTTGTGGGTTTCGCGGTGGTAGGGGTTGAACAGCCACCAGCGGCCCATGTACATCTCGACGCCGTCAGCGGACATGATGTGGAGGTAGGGCGTGCGCTGAGCGCGAACGATTATCCAGTCAGCGACGGCAGGGCGGGCGAGCAGCTTTGCGGTCAGCCGCCAGAACAGATTGATCATATCGGCACCTTCGGAGAGGCTGGCAACGGCATCCAATGGCTCACGCCGACTATCGCGTCTTCGCCTGCGACACATTGCAGCCAAACACCTCGATTAGGGTCATAACTCACACTGTCTGCGAACGGATCATCCATCACTAATGGACTTGTAATCACCCAACCAAGAACGCTATGCAGGTGTGTCGGTAGCCGCGCTGCGATCGGCGCCCATTGCGAAAAGCTTTCAGATTGGCCTCGAAGCCTGCCCAGTGAGTATGCAGCGTCCTGAAACTTCATGGCTTCGTCATGCAGACGATCAAAGTTCTGAACGTATTTAAGATGCAATGCTTCAATTTCGCTCCGATCTTCAGGATGGTTCTGGTGTTCTATTGGCATGGGTATACCTCACCGGATATATTTCCGGCTTTATCGAGAGGATTGGTTTATGGATCGAGTCGTGTTTGCAGGCTGCCTACTGCTTATCGTGTTTGGCATATTGCTTGGGGTTGGAATGGGATCTGCCGAAATTACTGCCAACCAAGTTCGAGGCGTTTTCGAATTACTAAGCTTTGCGGGTAGCGCTGTAACTGCCGTGGTGGCAGTTTTTGCGTTGACCAGTTGGCAGGCTCAATTTCGTCACGCAGAAAGATTCAAGTCCGTAAAAACGCTACTTGAAGCTTCGAACGATATTCATAAAATGCGGTGCTACCTTTTTAAGCTACAGGAGAAATTTCTGTGGCTTTTGGAAAATGACCGCAAGCAAAATGACTTGATAGATGCAGAGGAAGCGAGCAAGAAAGAAGAGTGGTTTGCGATTCAGGACAGATACACGAAAGCATGGTCGGCAGCTGAAATATTTTTATCTGAGCGCGAGCGCAGCAACGTTCCTCTAACCGGCAAAAAGTTACGCGCTATTTCTTTTGATCTCCCTATGCAGCTGACTATTCTTTATGCCAATTCACAGGTATTGGTCGATAGAAATAGCTTTGCGTGGGCAGCTCGAGAAATTGCTGATAACTACGGGGGTCAGGCTAGTGCAACAGTTGCTGCTATTGAGCGTATTTTCAGTGCTACTAAGTAGGCATGAGTATCGATCAAAAAACCCGCTGTTAGGAATCGGCATTTAGCGCAATAGTTAAGAGTCGTTCAGGCGGCCACCCGACACTGAGTAGCTCGCCATGGATCATTGGCCCGAGCCAACGCCGCCATAGGCGGAGGGCTGACGCTGTTACCGCACATATGAACCTGTTGGGTCTTAGTGAACGGCTTGCCGTCGGCACCCTTGTCAATGATGTAGTCGGCGGGGAAGCCTTGAGCCCGGTACAGCTCTGCCGGTTGCAGCATCCGAAGACAGATGTCGACGATCACGTACGGCGTACCTTTGACCATCACAGTGACCAAGGCCAGGCGATCTTTAGTTGTGACCGTCGGCGCTGGCTTATCGCAGCCGCTCATGTTTTCGGTGCCGTAGTAGCTGATCAGAAACGCAGCTACACGTGCACCTTCTTGATGCTCCGGTGACAGCCGCAACGACACCACTGAGCTTTTCCCGCCGCCGCCCGCAGTGATGGTCGGCGCTGGTTCGTCGATACCCCGGCCGATGTTGGCGCTGAACTGACGTTCCATGAATGCGGAGACCAAGCCGTGATGTGTGCCGCCGGCGCTGACGGTATGAAGTGGGTCGTCAATGTTCCGAGCGTCACAGTTGCCGCGAAAGTGCACCAGGTTGGCGGCGACCAGTTGTTGCTGGCTGCCGGTGTTGGTGACCGTTGTCATCGGGTCCTCAATGCTCTTGGCGTCAGTGGCGTTGAAGCCACCGTTCATTTGCGCCATGAACACAGTTGAAATACCCATTGCGTGGGCGGCACCGGCTGGCCGCTGGTAATTGCCCCCGCTGGTGATGGTTGGCAATGGAGCATCAAGCGCCTTTCCTTCATCGGCGAAACGAAACTTGACCAGATGCGCAGCAGCGATCGCACGGTGGTTGTGAGTCAGCATGGTGCCGAGTGGTTGATCAACTGCAGTTGGCTTGCCTGAGTATTCTGGTCCACCCGTACCAACCATCACAGGGCTAATCAAAGTCAGTTCGCCGCGATTGGCGCAGGTGACCGTCGGCAACGGATCAAGTGGATCATTGATGCGGTCGCTACCCTGATGTGTGGCCGGCGCGATAATCGGACTGACCACGGAGAACGCCCCGCCTTTTGGATACGACGTAACCGTACGCAACGGGTCGTCAACTGATTGCACAGCTTCATTCGACCAGTTCGCGATTGGCACAATGAATGGCTTAGGGTTGTCGATAACGAACTTCTTCATTCCCTTGGCAACTCGCCTTAGCGTGGCTGGTGCCAGGTCTTTCTTCCTGCCGAAGATGCTTTTGCCAAGGTCGCTGAAATCAATGCACTCAGCGGCTGTTCGCCACTTCAGTTGCCCTTTGGCTGGCTTCTTCGCATGGGTTGGCTCTGGCCACACGATTGGCTGGCCATCGCAGCGGGCGAGCATGAACAGACGTTCGCGGCTGGTGGGAGCACCGAAGTCGCAAGCCTTGATCACCTTCCATTCAACGATGTAGCCCAGGAACTCCAGTTCGGTGACAAACGTGGCCCACGTGGTGCCTTTGCGTTTCGGATCGGGGATGAGGAACTGTTGTCCAATCGGAACCACTTCACCGGGCGCAGCGATCGCACCGCCAAGTTTCATGACGCGCCCGGTCACCTTGCAGCGTTTGGCGATCAGTGGGCCCCATTGCAGGATCTGCTTCACGTTTTCCAGGCTGATCACACGGGGTTTCTTCTTGCCTGCCCACTTGAGCCCGACCCATGAAAGGTTGCGAATCTCGCGCTTGCGGGGCTGGCCCCCGGCCGCTTGGCTGTGGTGCGTGCAATCCGGCGACATATGGAACCAGCCGACGGCCTTGCCACCGCACTCGGTATTGGGATCGCCCTCAAAGACATCCGTGGTGAAGTGTTTGGTGTGTGGGTGGTTGACGGTGTGCATGCTGATCGCCGCCGGGTTGTGGTTTTTCGCCACGGTCACCGCGCGACCAAGCCCAATTTCCAGCCCGGTACCGGCACCGCCACCACCACAGAAGAAGTCCACAACGATTTCTTCGTCTTGCGGATTGAAGCCAAGGCCGTACTGAGTTTTGAAATCGAAAGGGTTTTTTTTCTGGTGAGCGGACATAGATGATCCTCGCCGGTGTGGCGTTATTCGTTGAAGTGGGATATTTGTGTTCGCCCAATAGCTGGGCCAGCAAAAACGGAAGTCTTATGATCGTCGCAGAGGTGTGCCTTTACGAAAAAGCAATATTGAAGTTCCGCAAGTGGTTCTTCGTTTACTCACTGTTAGCGGTTGCTGTGCCTATTGCTGTGACATTGGCCGTATGGTGCCTGGACAAGCCAAGCTCTTGGATATCCAGGTCTGGTGCAGTGATGGCTGGAATCGCTTTTCTTGCACACCTCAAATCCACTGACATGATGGGGGTTTTGACCCCAGGTGGGATGGTGGGCATGAGTTTCGGCGACACACGTAAAAAGTATCTTCCGCAGATAGTAGTCTTCGGTCGGGTAGCCATCGCAGTTGTATTGATAGGCACCGCGGTCTGGGGCTTTGGTGATCTGCTGCCGGTGGGACTTGCTTCTGCGCAATAGGTGAGGGCGGATCAGGCGGTGAAGAGTTCAAATTGGATCGCCTGGGCGGAAGCCTCGCGGACCATTTTCAGTGTGTGTTCGATGCGGACTTTGGCGATCGCGGCGTACTCTTCGCTGAGTTCACAGCCGATAAAGTTGAAGCCTTCAAGCATTGCCGCCTTCCCGGTGCTTCCGCTGCCCATAAACGGGTCGAGCGCGGTGCCACCTGGTGGAGTAACCAAGCGCAGCAGGTAGGCCATCAAGTCAGTGGGCTTTACCGTTGGGTGAACGTTGCCCACTGTTGGGGTGTTCTCAACCTCTCTGAGCGTCGTGCCGTGGGTGAATTGAGGACCTGGATCAGCTATGCCTTCGTTCCGATCGCGCTGGGTTGCTTTGGGCACTTAGAAGAAGCGGGCGGCGCTGCCGGTGTCGCCGTGGAAAGCGCCCCGCACGCGTCCCATCATGCCGCTGTACTTCACTGAGCCGCTGAAGCCGTTCGCGGCTGGTTCAGTTCCCAGCACCGGGGCGCTGGCGCCTGCATTCGTTGGAAAGAGCGCCACAATATCGGGACTGCCGTCGTGTATCAGGTTCGCTGGCCAGCGGCCCAGCGTCGACGGCACCGCCGTCATAGCGATTGCGCCAGACTTTCCGTTGCCATAGTTGCCGCCGCGAGTATCAACGGTGGTTTCTCGATCCCAGTTTTTTGCCAGGTCGGCTGCGTCATCTGCCGTGATGCGGCATGCGTCGATATTGATGGCGCCGGTACCGTGATCCGCCACGTTGGTGGCGACGGTGCAAGCGAACGGCTTGCGAGCCAAGCAGATCGGGTCGTGCCCCGGTTTCAGGGCTGTGCCCCAGCCCGCATGTTCGCCTTTCAGGTTGTGGCTCTTCGGAAAACCGCTGCCAAATACCCACATGATTTGGTCGCGGATCTCAAACCCCGCCATTTCGATACCACAAGCCATGTGGTGATAAGTGCGGGTCGAAGCGAACGACAGCAAGTGACTGCCAGGCTTGAGCACCCGAAAGGCTTCGGTCGCCCACTCGAGACTGAACGCTTGAAATGCGCGCATGCCGTTGGGCGTGAGGTCATATTTTCCGGCTTCCGCCGCGATAGAGCGATGACCACCATTCGGGCCGCAGGCATCGGCGTGCGAGGGCATGCTCGCTCGGTAGGCGGCGCGATTTTCGATATCTTTACCGTCCCAGCTCTTGCCCATGAAGCGGATCCCGTAGGGCGGGTCGGTCACAACGCTGTCTACCGACTCGTCGGCCATCTGCCGCATTAGATCCAAGCAGTCGCCGACCAGTATCTGGTAAGAAGGGGGCATGTCGACTCCTGATAGGCGTCGATCTTAATGATCGTTCGCATTCAATTGCTGTGGTTGAGAAGCGCTATTTGAGCTAGATTCATTTCCATTTGAATGGGTGGTGGGCGAAGTGGCAGCGGAAGCTATTAAGGTGTTTATTTCTTATTCTCACGACAGTGATGAACATAAAGCTTGGGTTTTGAAGTTAGCTACGGATCTAAGGCGAAATGGTCTAGATGCCATTCTTGATCAATGGGACCTTGTTTTGGGAAGTAATCTCCCTAGATTTATGGAGCAGGGATTAAGCGGTTCGGAAAAGGTTTTGGTGATTTGTACAGATAACTATATTGAAAAATCTAATGCTGGCAATGGAGGTGTTGGATACGAGGGGCAAATATTAACGGCAGAGATTTATCGCAGGCAGGATAGCGTTAAATATATTCCTCTGGTTAGGGGTGTGACTGCCGTCGTAAAGACGCCGACTTGCTTTGATGGTCGTTTGTACAGTGACTTCACAGATCAGGATAATTATGAAAATAACTTTAATGCCTTGATCCATAATCTCTATGGAGTAATGCTTCTGCCTAAGCCTGCGTTAGGTCCTAGTCCTTTTTTGACGCCTCCGCCAACTATGCCCGTTTTTTGGGGTAGTTCTGCGGAGTATTTTAGCGGGCGATTTGGGAAATCCTTTCCAGGTGTAAGAGGTATAGAGTGGTTTAGCGGGAAAGTAGCTACGGACAGATTGTGTTTGTTGCTGAAAGAACCACTTGTTTTCGGTAATATTAGCCCGATCTGGTGGTGGCGTACTGGTGATCTCCAGATTTCATCCCTGATCCGAGAAGGCGATAATATGCTTTTAATGAACGGGGAAGAACTCGCGATATCGAAAATTGCAGCTGTGGATGGCGCTTATTGGCAGCAATTTGTTTATGTAGAAGTTGAACATATGGAGCCTACAGGTGTGTATCCATATTTAAATGTAAAGGCGCAGATCGAATCTCGAGGATACGCGTTTGAAGAGTTTGGGATATATCAAGGTCGTCATATTTCAAGAGAAGAGTATGACGACGGTGCCGCAATCATAGATGGTGAAATTGTTGATCTTGAAGGGGGCGCTGAGATAAGACGGCGCTATCTAACTCCTTATAATTTTATTGTCGCGCCGGTTGGCTCGTGTATTAATAATATGGACTTCGATGCGAACAGAGAAAAGCTATTGGATGGTGTTCTAGCGGGCACAGTCACAATCGAAGAGCTGGCCGAACGAGTGAAGCAGCTTCCAAAGAACTTCTCAGCAATTTAAATCATAAACCGAGCTGCCCATCTGTCATATGAGCAGCTCGTGTCGTTAATTAGGGTTGAACGTACCCAGCGCCAACTTAGCAGCCTCACCTACCTGCGCTTCAAGCACCGACTTGAACTCTTGGGCGATTTCTTCTCGCTGAACTTCTTCTCCAATCCAGCGCAGCTTTAATGCCGGTTGCGCACCGCTGGTGATAACCGAGATGCGCAGGATGATTTCGCGCAAGCTCAAACCCTCGAACGGCACAACCGAGAACAACAACGAAGTAGGCAGTATTTCTTTGCTGGTCGCCTCGATGGCGTCCATTGCGCTACGGCTGGCGCGAGTTTCGCTGACGGTGTGATCGCTTTCAGACGATGCCTTGATGGTGATGGTCCGAACAGCTGCGATCGCTTTAACCAGGCTGATCTCCTGCAGGTCTTCACCAACAGCTTTCAGCGAGCCATTGCAGTCCTCAATCCAGTCGCTGAGGTCCTTCTGGGTCATCGTTTTACCGCCGATGGCCAGCACCGCTTTGTATCCGGCGGTTGGCTTCAACTTCAACGTTGCACGGTCATCGGCATGGCCAGGGCTCAACATGTCACCGATATTGAACATCACTGCGCAGGACATTTCGTCCTGATCGATAAAGCCCTTTGCGTTCACTACGGCACGGTCAGTGACATATTTACTGAAGTCGGGTAGCGAGTTGGTGGAGTAGACGCCACGGAAGCGGCTACGGCTTGCCTGGAACTTCTCTAGGTTGACCACTTCGGCGCCCTGAGGCAGCACAACGGTTGGCGTGAACGTGGACAGCGACTTGCCTGTAGCGATCAGGGCATTGTCGGTGATGAGTTGAATTGCTTCAGGGGTGAGGGACATTCGTTAGATCTCGATAGGGAAGGGAGGTTGTAACGGGTGATCAGGTGCGGGGAAAAACTGGCGCTTGGTCCTTGGTAAAGATCTGGGCGTGCTTTTCAGGGAAGAGCGTAATTTTCCCGCCGCTGCCGACGTGCATTGGCGTGTCGAGGCTGGTGTTCTCGCTGCGGGTACCACGCTTGGTCGGTACCTTGTAGTCGAGCTTATGTTTGATCTTCACCTGGCTGGATTCGCCGATCTGCGAGAGGTCTAGGGTGATCACGAGCTTTCCGACCTTGCCGTGGTCAACAACACCAGAGGCAACTTCGGAAAGGGCGTGGCCGATCTGGCTGGCGAAGGCGCCGCCATTCAGCTCCTCGAGGAACTCGGCCGTATTGGTTGCGATGGGCATTGTGTTTCTCCGGTGCGCGAAGCGCGGGTTGCTATCGATCCGCCTAAGTGCGGCGGCGCTTTACTCGTTTTTTGACATTCTTTGGCGTCCCGCGACCGTGTGCTATCCACCCGGCGCCGGAGACCTCGTTACCGTTCTCGGCGATCAGGTCACCGAAGCGTTCGTTCATCAGAGGAATCATGTCGACCAGCGTGGCGTTGGGCACCGTTACTGCGTGAACATGCTTTTCCCCGTTGGGTAGGACGAAGTACGCAGACACTTCCCAGTGGCAGGCCGCCGAGATCATCTGCCCCTTTGTCACCGTCCGCCCGCCGTTCGGCCCCACGTGGTGGGTTACTGTCGTTGACATGAAAGAAGTCCATATGGGCGATACGGCGCCGATCACCGATTGCTCGGGCGCGGCGCATCACAGGGGATTGCTGACGTATTTCGGGTAATCGATGTCGTACTCGGTGATAAGCCGGATAAACAACTTGTCGTTGACCTCAAGTTGCCGAGCGGCCTGCGCCCGGGTCAGGCCGATTTCCTTGAAATCCTTGATGCGCTCGACCCGTGCCGCGTCTTGGCTTCGGTCTGTTCGCGCACCAGCCGGTCGAGGCTGGCACTCACGTTCAAATCGGAACGCGAAGCCATGCTTCTGGCCCATGGCAAACAGAATCCTTCGAGCAACACCTGTCTGTTCGACGATTGCCCTTTGGGTCATCGTTTTGGACATGCCCCGAATCTGCTCAACGAATGCCTGCTTTTCCGCAGCCGCTTGGCGCGCAGACTGATATTTAAGGTCTGCTGCCTCGCCACCTTGGGCGGGTGGCGCGATGGGCCGGAAAGAGTACGTCGGCGGGGGCGCCTGAAAGATGATGCCGCCGTGAGCGAGAAAGCATTCGATCTGAGCGGTCATCAGAATAACGCTTGGACGCCGCTCATTAATCAGGCTGGTGTGGTTGCTTATCATCGGTGCGCACTAATGGCGAGAGCCACCAACACAACGCAGAACGTCACGGTCCAGCCGAGCATGTTGCGAGCAAAGTTGCGCATTGATGAGCGCCGCGCTTCGGTGGCGTCCGCTTCATCTTCAAGCCGCTGCGCAAGCTGGCATCCGTCACGGTGACCGGCCTTAAAGCCGTGAACTTTGCCGGTGGTGCGCTCGCGCACTTCGAACATGTTATTACCGCGCCCCTCGACGACGAATCGAACGGGCCGCGCAGGCTCATCGATACCGACCTTTGCGTAAAACTCGGCGGTGGCCATCTTGCTGCGTTCGCGCAATCCATCAAGGATGACGCGGCGCTGGAAAAGTGATTGGTTCATGGCGAATCCTCAATGGTTTGCGTTTATTCGTCAGCGCTCCAACGCTCTGTTGAGCGCTGACGAATAAAAACAGGCATTAAAAAGCCCGGTCGAAACCGGGCTCTGTTGCGCTCACTACGCCTCCGTATGCGAGCACTCACCGACCCAGGCGAGCATGTGGCGGGCCTGGTCACTGTCGTTTACATGGCTGCAAATCCTCTGAAGGTGGACGGGGGGTGATGAAGGTAGGCGGTATAGTCCGCGAATTCGTCCGCACTCGGTCAGAAGCCGTGCGCGAGTGACAAAATCCAGACCAATGAAATCTATGTGGCTCTAAAAGCCCTAAAGGGACCATATGGCTTTCATTAGGCTGGCTCGGCATCTGCCGATGCGGATGGACGCAGTTAACGCTTTGCGAGTGTGACCATCGCAACCGCTTGGAGCTTCGTCTGCTCAACAGCAGCGGCGAGAGTGTCAAGCAACAACTCTTGTCGCTTGTTCTTATCCAGGCACTGACGAAGTGCCTGGATAAGATGGTGTTCATGCTGGTGTCGAGGAAGCTGGCAGCAGCATCAACCTCGTCGCGCATACCGTCTGGCAGCCGTACCACGAACTTGTCGGCGGCGGGAGCTGAATTCTTTTTTGGGCATTGTTGGGTCCTCGCCGGTATCGAGTTGGTTTTGTTCAGTTACGTATTGGCGTTGCTGATTTGAATGCCCGAATACACAATCCGCCGCAGCGTTCGTTCACACAAGCCTTAGCAGGCACATCCAGGATGGAGACAAGCCAATGTCAGTTGAAAAGATCAATCACACGTCAGCCCGATCCCCAATTGCCCGCGCCATGGATGTCACGATGATCGCGACCACTATCGGCTCTGCAGCCATCGCCAATATGATTTTCCCCAGTCTAGGAAGCGCTGTCATCGGTGCAATTCTTGGCGCTATCTTCGGTTATCGAGCGACCAAATCGGCCTGAGCTTTCAAGGAATAGGCCGCATGTGCCTTGGGATCACTCACCATGTCCTCCAATCATGAACAGATGGGGGTATTTCGCGATCAGAAACCTAGCATCCTGATGGGTACCCTGGCGATGATCTGGATTTCCGTTGTGACGGCATATCAAGCTGTTATGCAACCCGTTCGATCAGGGAAGCGACAAGCAAACCCCCAACCCGACGCATCTTGATCGTCATTCGTAGTAACCCCGTATTACCCACCCGCCACCACCCGAACTAGACTGTTCGTCTCCCAACAAGAGCGAATCCCTTCATGCCTTTCGTCAGCGAAAATCAGCCCGGTGTCTGCCTGACACCCGATCCCGTTACTCAGGATTATGTGTTCAACCACACCATGCTTCGGGTCAAAGATCCCCAACGATCCCTGGACTTTTACAGCCGTGTGCTGGGCATGCGTTTGCTGCGCAAGGTGGACTTTCCAGAAGCCAAATTCTCCCTGATGTTCTTGGCCATGACGAAGGGCGACGCCGTGCCGGACGAGTCTGGAGAGCGCCAGGTGTATACCTTTGGCCGTGAATCGGTGCTGGAATTGACTCATAACTGGGGCACGGAGACTGACGATTCGCAGTACCACAACGGCAATCAGGAACCGCGCGGTTTCGGTCATATCTGCTTTTCGGTGCCGGACATCGAAGCCGCTTGTGTGCGCTTCGATGCCTTGCAGGTGCCGTTCGTAAAACGTTTGGACAAAGGTATGAAACACGTGGCTTTTATCAGCGACCCGGATAACTACTGGATCGAGATCGTCCAGGCGGATTTGCTCGCCAATCTCGGCAAAAGCTGACTGCGATCAGGCGTCTGATTCCGTCAGTGCCGAATACACCAACGTGCGCAGTTTCTGTCTGATTGGGTACGCGCTCGACGGCATCAGCTGAGTCATGAACACCACCGCAATGTCTTCCACCGGGTCGATCCAGAAACCGGTAGAAGCCATGCCGCCCCAAAAGAACTCGCCCAGTGAACCCATGTTCAGCGTGCGGGCTTGATTAATCGTGACGGCAAACCCCAATCCAAAACCCAGTCCATCGACCAGAGATTCACTGAACGGCGAGTCGGACATTTCTCCCAGCTCCTTGCCGCCCGGCAGGTGGTTCATGGTCATCAGTTTCAACGTTTTCGGGCTAACAATTCGCACGCCGTCCAGTTCGCCACCGTTGAGCAACATACGGCTGAAGCGCATGTAGTCGTCGGCGGTTGAGACTAGACCGCCGCCGCCGGATTTTGTGGCAGGGTCGCTCAAGAAGGCACTGGTGGCGGGATCGTCTTGCAATACGACATTGCCGTGTTGATCCAGGGCGTAGCAGGCAGTCAGCCGGTGTTCTTGGCCTGTGCGCACCGAAAAATCGGTATCCACCATGTTCAGCGGCTGAAAAACTCGCTCACGGAGAAACGTCTCGAACGGCATCCCCGAAATCACCTGCACCAAATAACCCAGTACGTCGGTGGAAACCGAATAATTCCAGGCTTCGCCGGGGTCAAATTCAAGCGGCACGCTGGCCAGCGCTGTGACAAACGCTTCAAGACCTCCCTCGCTGTTAACGCCGTCCAGCTTGAGGTGGCGATAGGCAGCGTCGACGTTGCTGCGTTGTTGAAATCCATAAGTCAGGCCAGAGGTGTGGCGCAACAAATCAATGACCTGCATCGCTTGGGTAGGCTTGCGCGTCTGGAAGGCGCCGGTTACGCCCGCTTGAAACACACCGAGGTTTGCCCAGGAGGGGATATAGCGCGCCACCGGATCATCCAATGAAACCTTACCTTCCTCGACCAGCATCATGAAGGCGATGGAAGTAATGGGTTTAGTCATCGAATAAATACGAAACAGGCTGTCGGCCTTCAGTGGCAGACCGCGCTCTTTGTCCGCAGAGCCTAACACCGAGCTGTACGCCAGTTGGCCGTGGCGCCAGATTTGTGTCGACGCGCAGGGCAACTTTCCGGTGTCTATGTATTCTTTCTGAATGAACGCGTCGATACGTGCCAAACGCTCGGAAGAAAGTCCTACAGATTCGGGAATGATCAAGGGGCGGTTCTCCAGTAAAGAAAGGGCGCGATGCCCCTCACCTTATCTGAACCACCTCGGTAAACGCAGCCATCTTGGGCGCGCGTACGAAATTGTGCCGTGCATCTGGAAATCGGGTGGTATCAGGCGCAATACCGCCTTGATTCATTGGGTTGGCTCGGAACTTGTTTCAAAATTAAGCCTCAATAGCGCATTACGTGTGACCTGAACGGGCCAAACCTATTCACAGTTGGACGTTTGAATAAATGCGCGGGTACCATCGCGTCCAGATAAGCAAAGACGTTGTCTGGAAGGGTTTGCCTTCGTATTTTCTGTGCGCAGCGCCGTGCCTTGAACCCTTGATGTGGCGAGTCTGGCAGTACCATTTTGATGGCTTGGGGCGGAGGGCGAATGAAGCTACAACGGGATTATGAGTTGGGGGAACCCTTCTATCGCCAGCAGGTGGAAGGAACCCGACGCTCGTCGCGATCGACTCATGGCCTTTGGATACATGCGTTATGGCTCGTCCCGATTTTGGCATTGGCCGCCATCGCGCGCTTTTACGGTTTGACCCAAACCGCGATTTGGTGCGACGAAGGCTCCAGCCTGCTCATGAGCCAGTACTCGCCCGCGCTGACCTGGTTTCACAGCGCGCACGACGTACACCCCCCGCTTTATTACCTGCTGCTGCATGCCTGGATGAATGTCTTCGGTAACGGGATCTTTTCGATTCGGGCCATGAGTGCTTTACCCGGTATCGCGACCGTGGGCCTCGCGGTCTGGTTGATGCGCTTAATCACGACCCCCCGCGCGGCGGTGCTGGGCGGGGTGTTACTGGCCTTAATGCCCATCGTCGTGCGCTACAGCCAGGAAGTACGCATGTACTCTCTGATGGGCTTCTGGCTGATGGGTGCAACCGTGGCGCTGGTGTATTGGGTCAAAAACCCTAGCCGCAAGCGTTATCTGGCGATCTATGCGCTGTTGATGACCGCAAGTTTCTATACCCATTACTTCACCTGCCTTTGCGTGCTGGCTCACTGGTTCTACTTGTTGATGCTGCGCTGCAAGTCTGAGGACAAACTCAAGCTGATCACACGACCAGCCTGGTGGGTGACCAACGTCGCAATTATCGTGCTGTATGCGCCTTGGATTCCTAGCTTGGTTGGGCAGTTGACCCACCTTGATCAATTGCGGGTCGGCGGTGATGTAGGCTGGATTCCACCCATCACCCTGGATTCTTTACCGTCGGCGATCTGGCAATTTCTGACCTTGAAAGACGGTGGCGACGTTTGGTTTCCGCTGTATCTGTTAATGCCGCTGGCCATCGCGACTATCGCAGTCATGGTTGTCGTCCGAGACCGAAGCGACTACCGGTTTAATGGACTGCTGGTGGCGTACACTTTCCTGCCGCTGCTGGTGATTTTTGCGGTGTCGTTCGTGACACCGTTGCTGGTCGAGCGGTACTTAATGTTTGCCGCCATTGGCTTACCGTTGGTGTTGGCGGTCGCCATCGATCAGCTTGAACGACGTTTTCGTTTTCTGGCGATTGGCCTGCTGGTCGGAGTGCTGGGCATTGAAATGGTCGGTTTAAAGAATAACTACAGCGTGGACAACGAACAGTTCGACGTCCTGGTCAACTACGTCAATCAAAACTACGTCGCGGGCGACCGCATCGTGGTGAGCGATTTGTTCTGGTATTTCGGCTACGTCTATTACAACAAGACTGGCGCACAGCCCTTGCTCTATACACCCACTTTGCCTGACGGCACTTCGGGCCGTCCGAACGCTTACGGCTTCGGCACCTTGGTGGACGAAGACGCGGATAAAATCTACGTTGATCGCTTGCAGGTAATGCCCAAAGGCACCGGTCGAGTGTGGTTGGTCAGTGGGAGCTACCAGCCCGATGATTTCCGCTCGATCCCAAGCGAATGGAATAAAGAGACAGAATTGAAAGTAGGCGATACCGAGGTTCGTTTGTACACAATTCACTGAGTGTTATCGATTACGAGGTCACAAGGCGGGCTGCGCAAAACACAGCCCGCTTTTTTATTGCTGCAACAGACTCAATCTTCCGCGGTGGGGTAGTCGACGTAGCCCTCAGGCCCTTGGCTGTACCAGGTCTGCATGACGTCATCGTTGAGCGGCAAGCCGTTGGCGAAACGATGCGGTAAGTCTGGGTTGGCAAGGAACGGCCGCCCAAAAGCGATGCCGTCAGCTTCGCCTGCGACCAGTGCAGCCTGAGCACGCTCAAAGCTGTAATCGGAATTCAAAAACAGCGCGCCGCGGAAGGCCTTGCGAATCACCGGATGAATCGGCGGTCGGTCGGCTTTGCCGAAGGTGCCATTGAACGGCGGTTCGCGCAGTTCCAGGTAAGCGATGCCAATCTTGTCCAGCGCTGCCGCTGCGGCGCCAAACAGAGCTTCCGGATTGCTGTCATTGACGCCCTGGGAGTCACCGTTGGGCGACAACCGTACGCCGGTGCGCTCGGCGCCGATGGTGTCGGCAACCCGCTGAGTAACCTCGACCAACAATCGAATGCGGTTTTCGATCGAACCGCCGTATTCATCTTGTCGGAAGTTGGTGTTGTCACGCAGGAATTGATCAATCAGGTACCCGTTGGCTGCGTGGATCTGCACCCCATCAAAACCGGCTGCCATGGCGTTTTTAGCGGCCTTGGCGTAGTCGTCGAGCAAACGTTTGATGTCCTCGACGCTCAACGGCCGCGCCAATGCATACGGTTGCTTGCCGTCATAGGTATGGGCACTGCCCGGCGCGGTAGTGGCCGACGATGAAACCGGCTGCGCACCGCCAAGGAAGCTTGGGTGGACAATACGGCCCATGTGCCACATCTGCAGATCGATACGCCCGCCCGCTTGATGAACAGCGTCGGTCACAGCTTTCCAGGCGTGAACCTGCTCATCGCTCCAGATTCCAGGCGCATACGGCCAGCCTAAACCTTCCTGACTGATGCCGGTCGCTTCAGTGATGATCAAACCGGCACTGGCTCGCTGGGAGTAGTACTCGATCATCAATTCAGTGGGTACATGCTCACGGGTCGCACGACCGCGGGTCAATGGCGCCATCAATATGCGGTTAGGCGCAGAGACGGTGCCGATTTTCAACGGATCAAAAAGGGATGGCATTCAGATTTCCTTTTAAAAAGCATTTTAGAAGGCGGTCATCAACAGACTCTGTAGGAGCGAACTTGTTCGGGAAGGGCCAGGCATAGCGTTTCAGACAAATCGCACCGCCTTTAGCGATCATCCACCGCGCCGCGGGCGCGATACGATGGATTCAATGTTCTTGCGACCGATCAACTTGGCTTGTGCGGGAACGGATTTTTCTATCGGATCCGCCAGCCATTTGAACATGACCAGGCAATCCACCAACCCCAACCGCGCATGCTGATAAGCGCGGGGCAAGCGCCCGACGGTCTCGAATCCTAGCCGGTGCCACAACGCGACGGCCACTTCGTTGCTGGACACCACTGAATTGAACTGCATCGCCAAAAAGCCGCTGTCGCGGGCCAGTTGCTGGGAGTGTTCGCACATCAGCCGGGCAACGCCACGCCCGCGGGCCGCCTCACTGACCATGTAGCCGCAGTTGCAGATGTGACTGCCGGGGCCTGCGGCGTTGGCTTTTAGGTAATAACTGCCGAGCACGACACCGTCTTCTTCGGCGATCAACGTATGCAGCGGCGTCTGCAACCACAGTTGAAGCGCCTGTTCCTGGGTAATTTCAGGGTCGTAGGCGTAGGTTTCACGCGCAGTGACAATGGCCTGAAAGGTCGGCCAAAAACCCTCGAAATCGGCGGCGGTCATGGGGCGGATCTGGATCATGGTGTGCTCTGGGCGTTTGGCTGTCGGTCAGTCTGGCAGTCTTCCTGCAAAAATTAAACGCCGTGGTGATTGCCCAGAGATGCGCCGTTATGTCGCACGACGCTTCATCGCCTTTAAATCAGCCGCGTGTAGGAAGTTTCACTGCATCATTGACCGCCTACTCAACACAGGCTGGTGTCGCATCCGACGGGACGGTGTTAGATTCCGCGCCCATGAAAATCGCCCGAATCCCCGTGATCACAGAGCACCGCTTGCGGATGCCTCTGCACGCGCTATTCGACGGGGCGTCTTTCACGTGATGCGCAGCAGCAAGGGATCGATCGGCGCATGGCTCAGTTTGTTCGCCATGCTGATGATCTTCCTTGGGCCATTGGTCTCTCAGGGCATGAGCTTGTCTCATGGCATGAACGACGCCATGACCATGGGCGAGATGCCGTGCCACGACAGCATGCCTGGCATGGCGCAGGCTTCCGAGCCGGCTAAAATCAGCCCGCCTCACAGCCTGGTGGTCTGGGAGAAGTGCGGGTATTGCTCGCTGCTGTTCCAGCATCCGGCGTTACCGCCATCTACCTTCACTGTCGTCCGCTCGGGCTACCCTCCCGCGTTATTTCGGGTGTCTTGCGTCGCGCCGCAAGCGGCAATGCCTCCGGTGTTTCCCGGGGCCAGGACTCGGGCGCCACCTGCACTCTGCTGATCGTCATTCACCCTGTTTCCCAAGGCAAAAGCTGAGCAGGGCGCACACGCGCCGGCCCCCGTGCGGGCGCTCATCTTTGTGAACCTGTTATCCCGGATAACGCTGACTTTTCAACGGACGATTTCATGCGCTCGATCTTTAACGCGTCCCTGTTTCACCTGCGCCCGCAGCATCTTTACTGGCGTCAGGCGTTTGCATTCTTTTTGGGCTTGACCCTGCCCGTGTGTGTAATGGCCGCTGAGCCTGAAGACCTTGATTCGACACCCGTACCGCCGCCATTGGTATTGGAACCGACAGTGATTACGGCTGTTCAACAAAGCTCACCGCTGACCATCATCACTAACCCAAAAGACCCACGCCAGCCGGTCCCGGCCAGCGATGGCACGGACTACCTCAAGACCATTCCCGGCTTTTCGGCGATTCGTAATGGCGGAACCAACGGCGATCCCGTGCTGCGCGGCATGTTCGGCTCACGCTTAAACATTCGCACCAACGGTGGGCTGATGCTCGGCGCGTGTCCGTTTCGAATGGATGCGCCCAGTTCTTACATAGCCCCGGAAACGTTCGACAAACTCACCGTAATCAAAGGGCCCGAAACAGTGCTGTGGGGGCCGGGAGCTTCAGCCGGTACGGTGTTGTTTGAGCGCGGCCCGGAACACTTTGCCCAATTGGGCAGCCGCTTGAGTGGTAGCGTGCTGGCCGGCTCCAACGGGCGCTTCGACAAAGTACTCGACGGCGCGGTCGGCGGACCGCAAGGCTATCTGCGCGCCGTCGGCAACCAGTCACAGGCGGATGACTATAAAGACGGTGGCGGCCACACAGTGCCTTCGCGCTGGGACAAATGGAACGGCGATGTGTCGCTGGGTTGGACGCCCGACGCCGATACGTTGTTGGAGTTGACGGCGGGTAAGGGCAACGGGGAAGCTCGCTATGCCGGGCGCAGCATGGACGGAACGCAGTTTAAACGTGAAAGCCTCGGGCTGAAGTTCGAGAAGAGCAACCTCGGCGGGGTGCTGGATAAGTTCGAAACGCAGGTCTACTACAACTACGCCGATCACATCATGGACAACTTCCGCCTGCGGACACCGGACCCCAGCAGCATGATGCCAATGCCCATGGCTTCAGAAGTCGACCGTCGCACGCTGGGCGGGCGCATGGCGGCCACCTGGAAGTGGACCGAGGTGGAACTGATAACCGGGGTCGATGCATTGCGCAGCGAACACCGTGTGCGTGATTCCGAATACGCCATGATGACCGATACCTTTACCGACACCGACGAAATGGCCTGGAGCAAAGACGCGGTCGAGCACAATTACGGTGCTTTTGCGGAACTGACCTGGTATGCCGCTGAACGCTCACGGGTAATTACCGGCGCTCGACTGGACCGCGCCTTAGCCAAGGATTACCGGCAAACCCTGCGCAGCATGTCAATGAGTTCGTCCAACCCCACCGCCGGCGATACCCGCGCCGATACTTTGCCCAGCGGTTTCGCACGTTACGAATACGACTTGGCCGACTCACCCACCACCGTGTATGTCGGTATTGGCCATGTGCAGCGTTTTCCTGACTACTGGGAGCTGTTTTCAGCGGGTAGCGGTCCGGCGGGCACGAGCAATGCGCTCAGTGGCGTGAAGCCTGAAAAAACCACACAAATCGACTTCGGCGTTCAGTACAACCGTGACGATTTGCAGGCTTGGGCGTCCGGTTATGTAGGCCAAGTGCAGGATTACATCCTGTTCGACTACAGCACCAGCATGATGGGCATGAGCAGCTCCAAAGCCGAAAACGTTAATGCTCGAACCCTGGGCGGTGAACTGGGGGCGGCGTACCGTTTGACGCCCAACCTGAAGGCCGACGCAACCATGGCTTACGCTTGGGGCAAAAACACCTCCGACGGCCAGGCCTTACCCCAAATGCCGCCGTTGGAAACCCGCCTTGGCCTGACGTATCAAAAAGGTGCGTGGGGCGCCGGGGCGCTATGGCGGATAGTTGCCGAGCAAAATCGGGTGGCAGTCAATCAAGGCAATGTGGTGGGTCAAGACTTCGGCAAGAGCGCCGGGTTCGGCGTGTTCTCACTGAACACCAGCTACCGAATCAGCAAACAGCTGAAAGTCAGCACCGGCGTCGATAACCTGCTGGGCAAAGACTATGCGGAGCACCTGAACCTTGCGGGCGATGCAGGCTTTGGCTATCCGGGCGACAAGGCGATCAATGAGCCGGGCCGTACCCTGTGGACCAAGGTCGATTTCAGCTTCTAAAATTTCGGCTGGAAAAGGTGACTTGTTGGTGAGGAGGTGTGCAAGCCGGGCCGCATCCGGTCTCCCGCCAACACGTTGACCCTCATCAAACACGATGTAACTCATTGAAATATCAACATTAAACTGTAGGAGCTGCCGAAGGCTGCGATTCGACCGGGAACCGGTCGCTTTCTTAAGACCACTGAAGGTTGTGCCGACCTTATCGCAGCCTGCGGCAGCTCCTACACGTCCAGTTTGCTGCGCGACAGCGTGGCGGGCCCCTCCTACAGACAAAATACGATCTGACAGTCAACCGCATTGTCCGCTTCCCGAATAACAGCCTGCTCAATTTTTTCCGGGCGGACCACCCGCACTGGGGCGCCGGCGTTGCCTCGTCCTGGAGTCAACGCCGCCACGAGCATGATCCAGTTGTTTAGCAAGCGTTTTACGTCTAGGTTGCTGCATCGACCATAAGTACAAAAACAGGAGTCACAGATGCAACCGATTCGTCTCGGTTTAGTGGGCTACGGCAAGATTGCGCAGGATCAGCACGTACCGGCGATTCTGGCCAACCCCGCGTTCCAACTGCTCGCGGTCGCCAGCCTTGGGCAACCGTGCCCAGGGGTAAAAAATTTCAGTTCCTTGGACGAAATGCTCGAGCAGTCGCCAGAGCTGGACGCCATCGCTTTTTGTACGCCGCCTCAGGGTCGTTACGCGTTGGTGCGTGCCGCCTTGGCCGCGGGCAAACACGTCTTGGTGGAGAAACCGCCTTGCGCCACATTGGGTGAAGCCCTGGCGCTGGTGGAGCAAGCCCGCGATCAAGGAGTGAGTGGTTTGTTTGCCTGGCATTCACGATTTGCCCCGGGCGTTGAAGCGGCACGCACATGGCTGTCGGGCCGTACCCTCAAGTCCGTGCAGATCGATTGGAAAGAAGACGTGCGCAAATGGCATCCAGGTCAGGCATGGATCTGGCAACCGGGCGGCTTGGGGGTATTTGATCCTGGCATTAACGCGTTATCCATCGTGACCCATTTATTGCCATTGCCTCTGTTCGTTGAGTCAGCCGAACTGCGGGTCCCGAGCAATTGCCAATCACCAATTGCTGCGTCGCTGCGTCTGTCCGACCCAAACCATTTGGACATTCGAGCCGAGTTCGATTTCGACCATGGGCATGATGAACTCTGGAGTATCGAGGTTCGTTGTGCTGATGGAATACTGAGACTGGACAGTGGCGGGGCGTCTCTGAGCATCGATGGTGTTGCCCAGTCAGTAGCCGATGAAGGGGAATACACGGCGGTGTACCGACACTTCGAGCAGTTGATTAGAGGGAAATCCAGTGACCTGGACCTTCAGCCATTGCGTCTGGTAGCGGACAGCTTTTTCGTGGGCAGCCGCGAAAGGGTCGAACCCTTTTACGATTGATCTATGACCGCATATAGTTCGGGAAATGTAGGAACAGCCGAACGCTGCGATAAGGTGGGAGCGACCTTCAGCGGTTTCATGAGGGCGATGAATTGCCGTTGGAACCGCATCCTCCTGCCCATCCTACGGGCTTTATCGTCGGACCTGTGACAAAGGCGTTTCTCTAACAACACGCGCATATATTGATCCAAGACAAGCATGCTAATTATGGGGATGCGACGATTTATACCTTGTATGTGGTTGTACGATATTGTACGGTCCCGTTCAGGCATAAAAGTAATGGCCAAATGCCTTTTTTGATCCGCTTTTTTAAACACGCACATCAAAGCCGCTTAACTGACTATCTTGTTCGCCTGCTAACAGGAAATGCCACACTGACTTTTTTCCTGTGATTGAACAGTAGTTTGTTAGCTAAGTATTTATTCAGCCGTATACGCATATTTATGCGACAACGTTCTGGCGGCATTAATAAGTCAGTAATAAAAGCCTATTATTATGCATACTTTTTTTGCGTAATAATTAACGTATGGGCTGTGCATTATTAACGGAGAGTTGCTGCATGGGCTATCCGAATGAGGGTGTTGATTGTTTGACAATTGAACAATGCATTCCTAATTATCAGCGGTAACTTTGCTAAATAGCCACTGCGCGGCGGTCGTTACGCGGCAAGAATAATAGGGATTGCGCATGAGAAAAAATTCAGCTGTAACCGGCCGCGCCATTCAACTTCCAAGCGATGCAAACATTCTTTCTACGACCGATACCGCTAGCCTGATCACCTATGTGAACCCTGACTTTATAAAATTCAGCGGCTACAGCGAAGCGGAACTGCTAGGTCAGCCCCATAACATCGTCAGGCACCCGGACATGCCCGCGTTGGCGTTTGAGCATATGTGGGCAACGTTGCACACGGGTCACTCTTGGATGGGATTGGTCAAGAATCGTTGTAAGAACGGCGATCACTATTGGGTCAGTGCGTATGTCACACCTATTCGAAAGAATGGCAAAACAGTCGAATTCCAGTCCGTACGCACTGCACCTTCCGCCGCTCAGGTTGAGGCAGCGGAAAAACTATATACGCAGCTGCGCAGCGGGTCGGGCTCGGCCAGTCGATGGTTGCGATTGGGATTAAGCACAAAAATTTCTGTGCTGGTGTGCAGCTTGATCACGCTAAGCATCTTCAGCCTCGGCAGCGTGCTGTCGATTCCATCGTATGTTTCGCTTCTGGAAACCGCACTAAGTTGCGCATTAAGCTGTGTCGCCATAGCCGTCGTACTTAGGCCCCTGCGAGGCTTGGCGCGTCAGGTACGCGGTTCAGCAGACAATCCACTGAGCCAGATCCTTTACACGGGCCGGGCGGACGTGGTCGGTCAGATCCAATTTGCGTTGCTGACCGCCCATGCAGAAACCGGTGCTGTTATCGGTCGCATTGCCGATGCGTCTGACCGACTGGGGGGGTGTGCGAAAAACTTGCTGGACGAAATTCATGCGAGCAATCGGCTGACCGTCGAGCAGCAGGTCGAAACCGATCAGATCGCCACTTCAATCACTCAAATGGCGGCCAGCATCCAGGAAGTGGCGCGCAATGCGCAGACTGCTGCCAGCGCGGCGGAAAAGGCTGGCAATGAGACGCGCTTTGGACAGCAATTGGTCAGCGACACCAGCAAGATGATCACTGCGCTGGAAATTGAAATTCATCAGGCCACGAACGTCATCTATGCGTTGGAAAACCACAGCAACGATATTTCCCAAGTGTTGGAAGTGATTGGCGATATCGCGGCACAAATAAACATGTTGGCACTCAATGCCGCAATAGAAGCGGCCCGCGCGGGAGATCAAGGTCGCGGTTTCGCTGTGGTCGCAGACGAAGTACGCAGTTTGGCTGCGCGGACTCAGCAGTCGACCGCCGATATTCAGCAGATGATCAACGCGTTGCAGGACGGTACCCGTTCTGCAGTGAGCGTCATGGAGAAAAGCCGCGATCACGCGCAATTGAGCGTCAGTCAGGCTCGTCAAGCGAGAGAATCGCTAGGCGGCATTGGTCGTGGCGTTCATGAAATCACGGAAATGAACATGCAAATCGCAGCAGCGGTTGAAGAGCAAGGGGAGGTGAGCGAAGGGATTAATCGCAGCGTTGCTAATATTCGGGATGCTACCGAATTGAGCGTTAGCACGAGCCAAAACAATCATAACAACGCAAGTGAAGCTTTACGTCTAACGTCCGCGCTGCATGAATTGACCAAGCAGTTCTGGGCAAAGCTGCATTAATAAGTTGACCACTTCGACATAAATGCGTCACACGATCAAGGATGACCTACCGGATAGCCTGCATGCCCCCCCAACCTATATTTAGCATCAATTTACGCCGTCTAATAATAACGTTGGCACTCTTGAGTGCCGCACTGACCCTGGTCAACAGCCTTTACGCCAGCTACCGCGTTCAACGCCAATTGTTGATCGATAACACCTTGGAAGCCAATCGGGTCTACGCCACCAAGCTGGCTAACAGCACCGATGTGTTTCTCATCGCGGCCAGGCAGCAGCTGGCCTACAGTGCCGCGCTGTTAGCTGACCAACTGGAAAACAAACAAATGCTGCAATCGGAAGTGCGGCGATTGCAGTTTCAGACCAACAGTTTTAATTCAGTCGCGATCGTGGATGGGCAAGGCTGGATATTGGCAGTCTCGCCTGATTTATTTGCCGGAAAGCAAAAAATGGCAAAGACACCCGGCGCCATTGAAGCTTTGGCTAAACAGCAGCCCCTCATCAGTCAGCCGTACATCTCGCTGGCAGGTAATTTGGTGGTATTTATTTCTCACCCTATTGTCGATCAAGCGGGCCATTACTTCGGGTATGTCGGTGGGACGCTGTACCTTAAGAAAAAAAGCATCCTCAATGATCTTCTCGGCGAACAGTACTACCACGACGGTTCCTATCTGTACGTGGTTGATCAAAACCGCCGTCTGTTGTATCACCCGGATCCTGCACGGGTGGGCCAAATCGTGCATGGCAACCCCGTGGTCGAAGCGGTCATTCGTGGGGAGAATGGCAAGAAGCGACTGATTAATAGTAAGGGCGTCAGCATGTTGGCCGGCTATGCCAATGTGCCGTCGGCGCATTGGGGGATCGTGGCGCAAAAGGAGACCGACGCAACATTGGGAGCCCTCAACAACCTGATGTTGGACATGCTGCGGAACACGGCGCCGTTGGGGATTTTCGGTTTAATCATTGTGTGGTGGCTGGCACGTTTGATTTCACGTCCTCTGCTGCAGTTGGCTGAAAGTGCGCAAGAAATGCAATCACCTGGTGCGGCGGGACGTATTGAGCGCGTGAAGCCTTGGTACTACGAGGCGGCGCAACTCAAGCGCGTCATGTTGGTGGGCGTTCGCTTGCTTCACGCAAAAATTGGCTTGCTCACCAGTGAAGCGCAAACCGACGCGCTTACCGGTTTGTACAACCGCCGTGTCCTGGACAGCTCTCTGGAAAGGCTGAAAGCCGAGCAGATACCCTTTGCTGCGGTGGCCGTGGACATTGATCACTTCAAGCGGGTGAACGATAACTTTGGTCATGGCATCGGCGATCAAGTGCTCAAGCGGCTGGGCGAGTTGATGCGTATCAACACGCGAGACGATGATGTGCTATGCCGCATTGGTGGTGAAGAGTTTTTAATTCTGTTACCCAATAGCTCGCCCGAGGTCGCCCTTAGGGTGTCTGAGCGTTTGCGACAACAAGTCGAACTCACGCTGTTTAAGACCGCTGGGCACATCACGATTTCGTTGGGCGTTGCACATTGGCCGCACACCTCATCCGATATCAATGAAGTTCTGAAGCAGGCGGACACAATGCTTTATACGGCTAAACAGTCTGGCCGAAACAAGGTGGTTGCAGCCCCCGCAGATCCCCGCGAAAAGAATTTGGTTTCTTAGTGTTTGGTGATGATGTCGGTTGTATTCCGTAATGGAATCCATTGCATAAAAAACATGAATTTTATTTATTTAAACCAACGCTGTAGCGTGTGCCGTTCTCCTTCCCTGGATGGTCGGCATGACAACGGTTTCGAATTCCACCCAGCAGCACTGGCAACGTAATTTGGCAGTGTGTGTTTTCGGCTCTTTCACCACGATCATTGCGATGACCTTGTTGCTGCCTTTCTTACCGCTATACGTTGAGCACCTGGGCGTCAGCGACCCCGGCGCCATCGTGCAATGGTCGGGGGTGGCGTTTGGCGCGACCTTTCTTAGCGCCGCGTTTACGGCACCGTTGTGGGGACGGCTAGGCGACCGTTACGGGCGCAAGTTGATGCTGATTCGGGCCAGCCTCGGAATGGCGGTGGCCATGTCGTTGATTGGCTTGGCAGAGAATGTCTGGCAATTGGTTCTGCTGCGGTTATTGGCAGGGTTGTTGGGCGGCTATGCCTCAGGCGCGACGATTCTGGTGGCTACGCAAACCCCCAAAGCGCGTTCGGGATGGGCGTTGGGCATGCTGTCTTCGGGAATCATGGCCGGCAGTCTGGTGGGGCCGCTGATGGGGGGGTTATTACCGCCATTGATTGGCATCCGTAACACCTTTTTCCTCGCCGGCGCGGTGATATTCGTAACGTTTCTGGCGACGGTATTTTTCCTCAAAGAAGCGCCCCGCGTGCCGCGCAAGGTCACTAAAAAGGGTGAACCGCCCCTTCGTGTCTGGGATCAGATTGACGATAAACGACCGGTAAAAATCATGTTTGTAGTGGCCTGCCTGGTCATGTTCGCAACCATGTCCATCGAGCCGATCATCACTGTTTACTTGCAAGAATTGCACACAGAAAGCCTGACAATGATGGCGGGGATCGTCATGTCGGCGGCAGCATTGGGCAGCATTATTTCCGCTTCGCGCTTGGGAAAGGTTGCCGACACGGTGGGCCACTGGCGGGTGGTCACGGTCTGTCTGTCGGTGGCGGCAGTGCTGTTGATTCCCCAAGCCTTTGTCACCAATGAATGGCAACTGGTGGTATTGCGCTTCCTGATGGGGTTGGCATTGGGCGGATTATTGCCTTGTATTGCGGCCATCATCCGCCACTCGGTGCCCGAGAACATCGCCGGGAGGATGCTCGGGTATTCCACGTCCAGCCAATATGTCGGCCAAGTGCTTGGGCCTTTGACCGGAGGATATTTAGGTGGTCATTTCGGTATGCGGATGGTGTTCATCGGCACCTTTGTCTTAATGGCGGCCTGCGCGTTAGCGATGGTTGTGCTGCGTCCGGTGCCCCAGCCCTTGGCGACATAGCCTTCTTTTCGAACGATGACAATCACCACTGTGATCACGCCCAGCAACAGAAACAACCCGAACACCCACAGTGCAGCGTGAGCGCCGAAGTGGTCGGCCAGAAGGCCGGTAACAATGACCGGAATGCTGAATCCCATATACGCCAACAGAAAGAACCCGGCATTGACGCGGGGTGTTTCCGAGCCCGCCATCGCCGTGACGGCCGATAGCCCGCCTAAATAAATAAACCCGTAACACGCACTGCTGGCACCCACTGCGCCTATTAATACGGCAGCGAGACAACCGCTGATCGCACCCCACGCCAGCAGTGCATAGCTCAGGGACAAGATCAACAGTCCCAACCCCGTGGCTTTGGCCGGTTGCATCCGTCGAACCCAAGGCTGAAACACCACGCCACTGCTGATCACCAAGAACGTACAGACGCCAGACCAACGTTCAATACCATGGGCTGCAAGCACCGACGGCACGATGGCGATGACTACTCCCGAGGCAGCCCACGCCAACAAAATTGAAAAACTGTAGGGGAGGCTGCCGGCGGGAAATCTAGGCAAGCGTATCAGCGGCGTGTTTTTGACTTTCACTTTAGAGTCCGGCAGCTTCACCACTACAACAATCGCCACGCACGCTAACGCCAATTGCACCCAAAAGCTGCCGGGTGTAACGCTGTCGTGGGAAAGCAGAAACAGGCTGGTCAGCACCGCGCCGAGTCCAAAGCCTAAGGACGTACTGGCGGTGACCCAATGGGCGGGGGCGCGAGCATCACCCGTCGACATCAATTCGGTCATGTAGGCCGTGCCGGTGACCGAGGCAAGCCCCGTGCCGATGCCCAACAGCAGCCGCGCCGCGCCCAGTGCTAGCAAATTTGGCCAGAGCAGCATGATGAGCGTCGCCATGATGGATAAACACAGCGCTGTCAGAATCAACGGTTTGCGTCCTACCCGGTCAGCCAGTCCGCCGAGGGCGAGTAACACCGGCAACACGCCCAGTACATAACCGGAAAACGCCAGCGCAGTAGCGCCCGCGCCATAGCCAGACAATTGCGCATAGGTCGTATACAACGGGGCCTGCAAGTTTACCGCGAGGGTGATCAGGCAAAGAACGAACGCTAATCCCCATGAATTCCGATGCTGTGCGTTCAAAGATGCTGCTCCGTAAATAGGCGTTTTAGTTCCTTCACTAAACTCCCGGACTATCTATCCCGGGGGCGATGTAAACAAGGAACAGACGGGTACCTTTTATGCTTAACTGTTCGCTCAAAATCTGAGAACAGTGCCCGTCGTGGACTTGAACATTGATCGAAACGCTGCATCGCCGGTGACTCAGCAGCTGGTGACTAATGTTACGCAGTGGATAAAGCGACGTCGTATCCGGCCTGGCGCCCGATTGCCCTCCATCCGTCAATTGGCGCAGGAAAACGGCTTGAGCCTGTCGAGCGTGATCAAAGCCTACGATCAATTAGTGGCCGTCGGTGTGCTGGAGTCCCGCCATGGATCGGGCTTCTTCGTGGCCGAGACGCGGTCCCAGTCCGTGGAGACCCACCGAGAACACGACAACGGCGCTTGGGAGCTGTTCGGCAGTGAGTCCACAGCGCTCAAACTGGGTTGTGGCTGGTTGCCTGAATCGTGGCGAGAGGGTACCGATTTGGGGCTGGCAATCCGCCAGGTGGTGCGCAGCGACAGCCACTCGTTATTCAACTACAGCTCCCCACTGGGCTCTGCTCATTTGCGGCAGCACATTCAGAAACGTCTGAGCTTGATTGACCTTCACGTCGAACCGCATCAGATCATCACCACTCAAGGTGCCAGTCATGGCCTGGATCTGTTGGTGCGGACGTTGTTAAAACCGGGTGACCTGGTGTTGGTGGAAAGCCCCGGTTATTACAATCTGTTCAACCTGTTGAAGTTGCACGGGATCAAAACCCTGGCCGTACCCAGAACTCAGCACGGGCCTGATATCGCCAGTCTTGAAGCGATCCTCAGCCAACACAGCCCGTCTTATTTCTTCATCAACAGCATGTACCAGAACCCAACCGGCACCAGCCTAGCGCCGAGCGTCGCCTACCGGTTACTGCAATTGGCCACCCAACATGACTTTCGAATCATCGAAGACGATATCTACGCCGACTTTCAGAACGGTACAACCTCTCGGTTAGCCAACCTGGACGCCTTGGATCGGGTGATCTACCTCGCCAGCTTTTCCAAGACCCTGACCAGCTCATTGCGAGTCGGCTATGTGGTTGCCCAACCGGAAATCATCAATCGGTTAGCTGAAGTCAAAATGATCACTGGTTTAGGCTGCCCGTTGTTCGCCGAAAACGTGGTTGCCACCTTGCTGGCCAATGGGTCGTATCGCAAGCTGATCCAGCGCTTGCGCCAACGCCTGAACAAGCAGATGGCGAACACGCTTCGGCAACTTGACGACGCTCATTGGGAGGTTTTTTCCGAGCCCACCGAAGGTATGTTCGTGTGGGCACGGCCGCGGCATTTAAGCGCCCAGCAGGTCAATCAAATCGCCGAGGAACTGCATGTGCAACTGTCGCCGGGGTCGGCATTCATGCCAGAGGGTCAGACCTGTGACTGGCTACGGCTGAACGTGGCATATGCGCAGGACATTCGTGCGCAGACCTTCTTTCAGCGCATAGAGCAGAAGTCGAAAGCGGCGCTGATAAGGCTCACGTCATAACAGTGAGCTGAATTGTCAAAAACGTCAGGTTGCTGGCCCTTTGAACTCTATCTTCTTGTCAAAATCGCTGACTTTTCAGGTGGTTAGAGAGGGTCATGTGCGGATTTTAGTATCTACGTTCCTAGGGATTATTTTGGTCAGCGTTGCGCTTGGTGCTCAGGCTAAGCAGTTGAGTAAAAGTGATCGGTTTGTGTGCAGTTGGGGTGCCGGGATTGCGGGCTCTGCCCAAGCATCAAAGCTCTCTGGCGTCAGTCGTTATGGCGCACGCCGGAAGTTACAGTATCAAAAGTTCAAGCAGAGTTGGATGCGAATGATGGCAATAGGAATCACCGAGCAGACCTACAACAGCGCCTCGCGGTTAAAGCCCGCTGGGGTCAAGCAAACCTATAACGAGGAATGCTTGAAGCACGAGTTGGCCCGTAGGTGATATTGAAAAGCGGCCACGATAACCGTATGGAAAAAGACGAACCGCCTAAGCCCGTATCGGCGGGAGTAGGCGGTCCAAGGGAACTCAACGGTCGACGCGTTGCTGCAAGTGAGCCGGGTAGCGATCACCCGCCACTGTAATCCGCGCCAATGCCGACTCAATGGTGGCCACGTCAGCATCGCTTAATGCGACGGTCGCAGCACCGACGTTTTCTTCCAGACGATGCAGTTTGGTGGTGCCTGGAATTGGCACAATCCAAGGCTTTTGAGCCAGCAACCAGGCAAGGGCAATTTGTGCACGGGTGGCGCCTTTGCCTTCGGCTATTCGCCCCAAGGCTTCGACCAATTGCGCGTTGGCCCTGCGGTTTTCTTCGTTGAAACGCGGGACCGTATTGCGGAAGTCGTCTTTTGCGAATGTGGTGTTGGCGTCAATGGCCCCGGTCAGGAACCCTCTGCCCAAGGGGCTGAACGGTACAAAACCGATGCCCAGTTCCTGCAGGACGGGGAAAATGTCTTTTTCCGGCTCCCGCCACCACATTGAATATTCGCTTTGCAACGCGGTGACCGGCTGCACCGCATGGGCACGACGGATTGATTGCACGCCGGCTTCTGACAGGCCGAAGTGTTTGACCTTTCCTTGCTCGATCAATTGCTTCACCGCCCCCGCGACGTCCTCCATGGGAACACTCGGATCGACCCGGTGTTGGTACAGCAGGTCGATGCGGTCCGTTTTCAGGCGCTTGAGCGAGGCCTCGACCACCGCTCGAATGGTGTCAGGATGACTGTCGAGGCCTTGTGCAACTTCGGCATTTTTGAAGCCAAATTTTGTAGCAATCACGACCTCATCGCGAAACGGTGCTAATGCCTCGCCGAGCAATGCTTCATTAACGAATGGGCCGTAAACCTCGGCAGTGTCGAAGAACGTGACGCCTGCGTCGAAAGCGCTACGGATAAGCGATATGGCAGATGACTTCTCCATTGCCGGGCCGTAAGCGAAACTCAAGCCCATGCACCCCAAGCCTATTGCTGATACCTCAAGGCCGCTGCTGCCTACTGTGCGCTTTTGCATAATCAGTCTCCTATTGAAATGTCTGTAGATGGCTAGTCGTTGGCTCTTACAGCCGGTCTGCTACCTTATATTGCTGTAATCTCCTCAACAATCCGTCTTCCGGTACATAGGTTATTGAGGAAAAATCACAAATGATTCGTGCCGGGCTACCTGAACTTACGGCATTCATTGCCATTGCCGAACACCGTAGTTTCAGCGGTGCCGCCCGCGTCCTTGGGGTTTCGCCGTCAGCGCTCAGCCATTCAATGCGCGGCCTCGAAGCCCGACTGGAGATGCGCCTGTTCAACCGCACGACGAGATCAGTGGCGCTTACGGAGGCGGGGGAGCAACTATTCAATGGCGTTCGGCCGTTACTTGGCGATCTGGAAAACGTCGTCAACGAGGTGACTTCCGCACGCAATACGCCCTCGGGTTCGATCCGTATCAGCGCCTCAGAATCAGCGATCAGGCCGCTTATCCGCCACGTTATTCCAGCGTTTTTGGCAACGTACCCGCAGATTCACGTTGAGTTCGTGGTAGACAGCAAATTGCTGGACATCGTTGCCGACGGCTTCGATGCCGGCATTCGAGCGTTCGACGACGTTCCGCGTGACATGATCGCCGTACGCTTTGGCCCCGATATTCGTTTTGCGGCAGTCGCGTCTCCTGAATACCTTGAGCGTCATCCCGCACCGAACGAGCCGCACGAACTCAAACAACACCGCTGTATACGCTTTCGATTTGCCAGCGGCGCTCTGTTTCGATGGGATCTTGAACACGCTGGAACCAGCACCAGCGTTGATGTCGAAGGCCCGATGACAATGGATAACATCAACCTGATGATTGAGGCCTCACTGGCTGGGATTGGCGTTGGCTGGGTGCCCGAAGACCAGGTAGCCGAGCATCTGGCGGCTGGCCGATTGGTTCATTTACTGACACAGTGGAGCCCAAGCTACCCAGGCCTGAGTCTTTATTACCCGGCCAATCGTCACCCACCGATGGCATTGCGGTTGTTCGTTCAAGCGCTGCGCGAATGGTCGAACGAATCACCCGGTGTTCGAACGTGACTCAAACACGTCCTTTAGTACCGGAACTGCCGACATCGCTTTAGGCCATCCGACATAGAACGCCACGTGGGTACGACTTCGGCGGCCTGCTATCCCGATAGATGGCACCTTCTAACGTTTAGCGATGGTCTGATCATTGCAAACGGGTCCGCTCAAGCGTTCTTGATAACTGAAAATTGGCGCTAAAACCTATACCCACATCTTCGCATCGACGTGTTCCGAGAGGAGCATTAGTCAGGAGTTAATCTTGAGCACACTCGCGGAAATGGCAGCCAACTTCTTGAAGTTTGAACTGCGGGCTGAAACATCTCTTTTGAATACAGCCAAGCAAGATTTAAAGGCAGGGCAGGAGCGAATAGCTTTTTTGAACGTCGCCGAAGGCCATGACCCTGAGCCACACTTGGTTCCGAATGATTTAATAGAACGAGTTGGGGGACAGGGTTTGATGCCAAGAACTTGACCATCAAGTTTGATCAGTCCCTGCCTATCGCCAATAGGCAGGTCATTCGCGGCACCCAATCCGAATGTCAGGATGCAAGAACTTCCAATGCACGTAATACATTCTTTTGATGCTCTGGCATTTCACTGGCTTGCGAGGCAGCGGGCCAAAGGGAACGTACTTTTTGCATTACCGCTTTCAGGTTGTAGAAAAACGGTCGCCAAGGGATATCGCTTTTTTTGAGCGCGTGAATTCTATATTTAATAGGTCCATGGATTTGCTGGGGGGCGGAAATACAGGAGACGCGAGACCGGCCGCCCCCACAGATGAACGCATTCTTCTATGGGAGCAGGTTTGCCTGGGAATGGTTGACGCGGTGTCAGATCAGAAGAAGTTGTAGGTGTAATTGAAGAACAACCGGGTCTGATCCAGATCAGCAGAACCCGTGTTACCTGCATGGTAGGTGCCGTGGCGCAGGGTAGTGCCGAAGCCTTTCAATGGGCCGGTTTGCACAACATAGTCGACGCGAGTGTCGATTTCCGATTCGTGCTGATCGGCCCCATGGCCATCGGCCGCTCTGATATCTGCGCCCCGCAGGTAGCTGACAGACGCCTTCAGGCCGGCAATACCCAGACCGGCAAAGTTATAGCTGTACTGGCCGAAGTTGGTGGCCTCACCCGCTCGGGCGAAGCTTCCGACCGTAGCGTCGTTGAACAGGTAGAAACTATAGCCGCCTTGGCCTTCGTTCTTACCGTATTGGTTAGTTTCGCTGGCATCGTTGTTCCAGACGAAACCACCGTCGTCAGAGACTTGGGTTCGGCCAAGCATCAGCGATTGGTTACCCAAGGAGTAGGTGAACATCGTGCTCCAGGTGGTGTTGTCTACCTTACCGGCGTTCTTCGCGTAGCCACCGTTGTTGTTGAACGCGTAGCCAGACTCGCCGTTGCGTCCGTCCGAGGTGCTCTTGAAGTAGCGCAGATCGGTCTTGAACGAAGAGTCGTCGGTGATCGGCAGCACATGCACCAGTCCCAAGAAATTCTGAGAGTAGAAGTTCTCCATGTTGGCGTAGTAGTACTGCAGGGTTAGGTCTTTATTGACCTTCCAGTCTCCACCGGCAAATAAGAATTTATTGCTGTCTTGCGTGGCGCCGGACACCGACAAGCCGGTGCTGTTGGTTGAAGCGCGGCCTTTGACCCCTTCAATTTGGCCCCCGGTCAGCGTCAGGTTATCGATGTCCTTGGAGGTGATCATGCCGCCCTCGAAGGTCTGCAGTTGCAGGCGCCCATCGTTGGCCAACAAGATCGGCAGGGCTGGGGTCAGCGTGTTGCCATAGCGAAATTCGGTCTTGGAGAAGCGCGCCTTGGCCGTAGCACCCGCACTGGCCCAAGTGGATTCAGCCGAACCGTCGCTTTTGCTCGGAGTGAAGGTATTGACCGCCGGGTGCATGCCTTTGCCGCCGTCCAGGTGCAGACCCAGCATACCTTGGACGTCCAAGCCAAAACCGACAGGGCCCTCGGTAAACCCAGAGATATAGTCAAGTTTGAACCCCTGCGCCCATTCTTTTTGATCTGCACCACCGGAGTGGTTATCAGAGTTGAAAAAGAAGTTACGCATGCCCAGCGATAACTTACTGTCCTCGATAAAGTCTGCGCGCGCCGTGGCCGTTAATCCAAGACCCACGGTTAAACTCGTCAGCGCCAACGCGGCTGACAATGATTTGCTGTGCATAGTTGCCCCAAAGTGTATTTATTATGAATTGTTAACAAGCTTGACGCGCCAGTCTTATCTGTCTTTAAGTTATGGACTGGCGCGGTGTTTTTTTCATCAGATGGCCAAGCGGTGTAACTCAGTAAGTATCAGGTTCAACAAATCAACCGTGGTCGCAACCGGTGCCCATCACCAGGTACTGCATAACGTGCCGTACCCCGGCCGAGTCTTCGTAGGTCAGTTGCACGGTTTCTGCACCGCAGGAGTGCCGGGCTCGGTGTGCGAGATGACCTTGGCGATGTCCGGGTGGCTGTCATAGGTATAAATGTCTACCGGCGCGGTCTGATCGCTCTTGGCAGTCGCAGCATCCTCCGCCATCGCAGAAATGCTTAAGCCGGCAAGTGCAAGTGTGATCAGCGCGTTTCTTATACTCATCTCTAACTCCGATATAACTAAAAGCGATCGCGTTATATGATCTATTTTTCCGTCGGGCGCTGTCGAAGATTCTCTTGGAATTGGAGTTTGGTGAATAGTTACAGCAGCCTCTGCGAGGGCTCGGATCTTAAGGAAGTGGTGGAACGGTGAGTAGGCAGGTTTGCGACAAACACTGTTTCCTGAATGAGGGGTAATGGATTGGTTTGAAGGGGGGTGGTGCGGGGCTAATCGGGTCAGGGAGTGGTGTCGGCCAGCTACCTTGCAAAATACCAAGCCGATCAGGCATTGAAGTCAGCGAGGCCAGCGCACGTCCACTACCCCGGCAAAGAGTCGCACTTGATGAGCGGCTGGTACGGTACGTCACCTACCTGGCGACTTGGAAAGTGATCGACGGAAACATCGACTCTACGAGTGTTTGCCTCAATTGTAAGGGAGGGTCCATTGGCGGCCGCGAACGCTGAAAAAGCGCCAAGCAGTGGTTCAAAGATCAATGCCGACAAGCAGGGCGGGGAGCCGGTGAGGGCGGTGAAACTACGAGGGGACGATACTGTTCGGCCGCGTCGAGCTTCAGTCCTATGGGCTGAGCGGACCGACCATAACCCTGGATTTCGAGCCCCGTTAGCCAAATCAGGTTAGAGTGTCCGTCAATGTCTGTTCATAAGGGCCATCCACTCGACTCGCGTGGTTGCGCCAAGTGGTTCCCGCGAACCAACAGGGCAAAAAAACCGTATACCAATCGATATGTGAAGAATGAATCGTCCGCTGTTTGTTTCTCTAGATGGACCTAAGGGAGTCGGCAAAACCACTCTGTTGGAGGCCGTCACTAAAGAGCTGAGGGCAGACAATAAAAAAGTGATCCGGCTTTGCGAGAAAAAAAGTGACCCCTATAGGGGTGAAACAATGGCCCTCGTTAACGGACTGGTGAGAAATCCCACCAGGAATTTGGAGCTGAGGGTTTGTGAGCGCTTTGCGGATAGCCGTAGTTGGATTTCCCAGCACGTGCTAGCTAAACAGCCACAAGGCAGCATCATCTTGATCGATCGCTGGTACCCGTCTGAAGCCGCGTTTCGCCGGATAGTGCCGTTTGCAGAGATCCTACAGTTGAACATTGATCGAAACGTGCGGGTGCCAGACCTGCATGTCGGGGTAGTCACCGCGCCTGATATTTCATGGGCGAGGGCAGCGGCACGACGGCGTGGTCTGAGCAGTACTGTGATCCATAAACTTGAAGATCATGTCGCTTGTACCACGGCGTTCGAGCGAGCGATTGCAGATCATGGCTGGGTTCTATGCCGGAATGAAGGAACGATTGAAGACGCGACGATGCAGGTGATTTCTGAGATTTATAGAGCCCTTCGATGTGCGGTAGCCGAACAATGACTTGCCATGAACGCGAAGTACATGGCCCTTGATGAAAATACCTGGAAGTACAGATACAAAAACATACCAGAGTTCTAGCACTGAGTAATATCAACTGGTTGCATAGGGAGCGTGTCCTCCATCCTAGGAGATTTGAAAACTTTACAGTCGTAATCTGCTGCGTATGTTTTTTTGAAGTCTGTGAAGTGTAAGAAATATTCAAACCAGGAAGCGGGCACCTTGTCAGGTCGAGCACTTCGTTGCTGTGGAGAACGCAACAGTACCTTGACGTAGCACAGTTCCTTTTCAACCTAGGTATTATGTTATTTCAAAGCTCCTGCAGCTGTATTATAAAAGGCAACTTGGTTGCGTCCACGCGTTTTTGCTTCGTACAACGCAATGTCCGCCTGTTTGAACCATTCATGTAGTAACATTGGGTTGTCGAACGCCGTTAGACCGATGCTTAATGTCGCAACGGTTGTCTGCTTTTGACCGAATACAGAGTCGGCGACCTTTATCCTCACCCTGTCAAGAACTTGAAAGGCTGTTACTCGATCGGTATCAGGTAGGAACACACAAAACTCATCTCCTCCAAACCGCGCGACTATATCAGTTGAGCGTAGGTTAGACCTGAGTGCGCAAGCCACATGCCTCAGGACTTCATCCCCAACAAAGTGGCCATACGTGTCGTTAATCTGCTTGAAATGATCCAGATCCAAGATTGCGAGACAGCCCTTCGAGACACCGTACACGCTGCGTTTATATTCGTTTGAGAGCAGCGCGTTCCAGTAGCGACGGTTGTAGAGACCCGTCAGGCTGTCGGTCTCACTCAACTCACGCAAAATCTCACGGTTGCGCCCTAGCCGAAGCGCAAGTTTGTATAGCGTCCAACCGATGACCAATGGCTGGATGATAATCATCGGTATCGACGAATAGACGACTAAAGGACTGCTATAAAGCGAAATACTTAAGCCAAATATTGCAACGAAAACGGCGATTCCAACTATTTTGGCCAGCCAGCCACGCAATACGAAAGCCATCCCGCCTGTAGCAACGTTGTTCATTGCCAGCATCGATAGCATTACCACGCTGGGAAGCAAGTTGAATCCTATGGCGGCGATCCAAAACGCGGACAAAGCTGAATCCAGTAGGACACTGCGCCGCTCTATATACGCGGGATGTTCAGCGAACAGTGCTAGTACAAAGGCTATCCACGGCCATACGAAGCAAAACGTAATGAGCAGTGCCCAGATTAAAGGTGGACGACCTTGCTCCCAAAAGACCCCGGCGACGCAGAAAAAACCAGCGGCCAGCCCTATAGCACGAGGCATCAATGCACGTTTGGCAAAAGCTTGGTTCCTGTTCCTTGCTCCGAATGAACTCGTCATCACTGTCCATAAATCCAAATTATCCAGCTACGGCCTCGCTCATGGGTCGGCCAAATCGAGCATAATTTCTATGCACGCTCGATAACTTAACAGACTCATTGGCTTGCATATCAAAATACCATCGTTGCGTGGGGGGTATTCTTTGAGGTGGTGTAACCCTCCAAACGGGCCTCAGCAGGTCACCTTGACGCTGGTAACTTGCCTGCACTTCGGCTCTCGCCCTAGGCGCTGGGGTCAGGAATGTCTGTTATCCAGACGGATGATGTACCAGTTAAAGCTGGCGCAGAATAGTCGATGAAAATTCGATACTGTTAAGAGTGTTTTTCGGATCAATGTCTTTAATGGCCTGCAGCAGTAGTTGCTCATGCGATGTCACGTGCGGGCTTGCGAAAAGCTGATCCAACGGTACAAAAGAATCGGTGAAGGCCTTTACCAGTTTGATGACTTCGCATTCTCGCAGACGTCTACCAAGGTGGAGTCGATAGAGCCCTCCCGCTGAATACCAACGGCGGTTATCCATTTAGGTAGCGACACGTTGGCGGCGATGCCAAGGCCGACGCGCGTGGCAGGGGAGACTGAATTTTCATAGGTAGAGCGTAAAGTCAGGAGATAGCTCCGGTAAGGGCTGGCTGGAGCGATATAAATGAGCCATCGCCCTGAGGGCAGGGCACATTCGGTGGTTGTGGCCGCGTAACTGATACTGACAGGCGAGGCAATAGGTGCACGCTATGGAGCCGTTTTGTTCTGCCCTTGCGAATGCTCGAACAAGCGCCTGAACCCTGTATTTCATGACACGCGTCGACGAGAAAACCCGCTGCTAGTCATTTTCAGAATGCTCGATGCACCGCTGCAATCATTTTCATTCCGGCGGTAAGCCCCATCGCAACCCCAGATGCGCCTGCCTCTGGGGCGGACATGACGGCTCCTATCACGGTAAAAGAATGGTGGCCATTGTAAGTCAGTTTTTTTCGGCATACCCTATGCAAAACCTATACAAAGTGCATTCATATGTATAACGCTGAGCAATGGCCACTGACGCTTTATTTTGATGGTGACTGCCCGCTTTGCGCTCGAGAAATCAAGATATTGAGCCGAAGCGCCACAGAGGCACGACTGCTGTTTTTTGACATCAGTCGCGATGACTTTGACGCCAAGGCACTGGGGTTCACGCTCGAGCAAATGCAGTCGTCACTTCATGCCAGCTTCGCCGATGGCCGCTGGGTTACCGGTCTAGACGCTACCCTATGGAGCTGGCGAGCAGCCGGTCTGGGTATGTGGGCCACTCCACTGACATGGCGCGCAATTCGGCCGCTACTTGCAGTCGGCTATAGCCTGTTCTGCCGCCTACGCCCCTATTTGGCATGGCTACCTCATCCTGATGGCAGCCGTCGCTGTCGCGACAACCGATGCACAGTGCCGGAGCCGAAAACCGCGGCAAGTAAGCAGTCAACATCGAAAACAAAGAAGACCTAGACAGCTTCACTCTGTCATTCGTCCGACGAAGAATCCGGGCCATAGGTGCTGCTCTACCGAAACCTGCGTTATCTGCTTCAAGCCAAGCGTTAAAGGCACGTCCCTAATGATTAGAGTGAACCTCTCCTGAAGTGCAATATTGCCGCGAGAAGTCAAAATGAACCCTTCATTAGTAGAGCATCACGGTAAAACTCTCGTCGGCGTCATCAATCTCTCTATGCCCAAGTTCGGCATCGAGATGGGGCAAGTGGCGTTGTTTTTCCATCGCCAGTATGTGGAGGAAACTCAATGAACAATACCTTGCGGATGAATTCCTTTGGCGACGGCTACCGGGCCTTGGTGATAGGCGCCAGCGGGGCACTCGGGTCGGCCTTCTGCGAATTGCTCAAGGAGGATCCACATTGTGTGGGGGTTCGCGAACTGGGACGCCATGGTTTTCCACGGTTGGATCTGGAAGAACCTGAGAGTATTGCCAAGGCTGCTGCCGAATTAGCCGAAGAAGCACCGTATCAGTTGATCCTGCATGCCGCAGGCCTGCTTCATCGTGGCGAAATCAAGCCTGAGAAAAGTTACTCCGCGATTGAAGACGATGCGTTCAGGACTGTATTTCAAGTGAATACGTTGGGGCCCGCGCTGGTGTTGCGTCACTTTCTGCCATTGCTTGACTCTCGTGGAGCGATGGCGCTGCTCTCTGCCAAGGTCGGGAGTATTGGCGATAACCGTTTGGGCGGCTGGTATGCCTACCGTGCCTCCAAAGCGGCGTTGAACATGCTGATTAAAACTGCAGCAATCGAACTGGCAAGAACCTGCCCTAAGTCCCGCTTACTCAGCCTTCATCCAGGCACCGTTATCTCGGGCCTTTCCCAACCCTTCCGTGGCGCCGCTGCAGCAAGACCGGCACGTCTTGCCGCACATGAGCTGCTATCGCTGATTGATCAACTGGGCCCTGCCGACAGCGGAAACTTCTTTGCTTATGACGGAGAGCGCCTACCTTGGTAGGCGAGGAGTGAAACTTGAATCTGAAAAAGCTGACTGAGTTGGCTGCAAATGGCGAGATACGGGAACTGGAACTGCTGTCACTGGAGCGTGGTATCTACATAGCGCGCGTTAGGCTTGATCACGGCCAGCTTACGCTGCTGAACGATTCGGCGAAGCCTATGCACCTTCGTTCCGTCACTCACTTGCGCGATCTGTTGCAAGCGGTTCCGCCGTTTCCATGTGTGCTTGTGCAGCAGTGTGTCCATGATGAAATGTGCGGCGGGCGTGAAGGCCCCATTGAGTCGTTGCGAATTCCTTTTTCGCTGGGGTCGCCCTAGTGAGACCGCTGGTTCGTAATCTGGGATCTGCTGTTGAGCCATCAGCTGTACTTCTATCTAAGTCTATGCGACGCATTGGATGGCGAGCACGACGCCATGCTGATGGCAGAGTGTGAGCGTGTTAGAAGCTCAGCTCCTGGATTTCAGAGCGCCAATCTCAACGCTGGCCATAACCTCCGGGCATCTGCCAACGCCTGTGACCGCCCATGACGACCGGGCTTGAGCGTGTACGAAGATATTGTCACCCTTGCTCGGCCGTAGGAAAGAACTAGTGCGTCACCGCGAAGTTGGTCAGCGCTATGGGGGCATCGTTTTATCATTTGGGAAACCTAGCACCGGGGCGTATGATTAAGGTAGTAGCCTTTCGACATCATGGCTGCGTTTTTGGAGCATGATGCTCCTGCTGCCACGGATCGCACGCGTACGTCGACATCCCCTTACCGCTACTGATCACCTCTCTTGGGAATTGGATGAAACACGCTGAAGAACCATCAACAATTGAACTACGTCGTTTTGAACGTATTCGGGAGTTGTGCCTCCTCGACGATCACCACGATGATACTTTTGATCAAATCGTGGCGCTTTGTGCCGAATACTTTCGTGCGCCCATCGTGCTTATTTCAATTGTTGATCAGCACAAGCAATGGTTCCGCGCCAAGGTTGGCGTAAGCATCAACGAAACGCCGCGCAGCGAGTCGTTCTGTGCCTATACCGTGCATTCGCATGAATTTCTCGAAGTGCCGGATGCAACAGCCGATGTCCGATTCAAAGACAATCTTCTGGTCACCGGTCTCCCCAATATCCGCTATTACGCTGGTGCGCCTCTAACCACTGAAGATGGCCTGGGTCTAGGCACTCTCTGCGTGATAGATACTGTGGCCAGGCCGGCGATGAGCCTACAAGACCTCTCAATGCTGATGCATTTGGCTAAGCTTGTAATGAGCCGAATCCCCGCGCTTAGATCAGAACACTTTGTTGACGCTGCCACCGGAATCTACAACCGCACCAGATTTGAAGAAGACATTAGAAAAGTGAGTCCCGAGGCACCTGAGTGTCTCGTCGTAGCGGTCGACATCATCTCCCCAAGCTTTTTAGATGACATCGTCAAAACGCTAGGTTATGAGTTTTCGTTGGGTCTGATGCTGGCCATCAAGGAACGCCTTTCAAAGCTCGTTGCTGCGGACTGCCAGCTATACAGAATCAGTCCCACTCGTTTCGGGCTCATGCTCGCTGGCCACGAAGCAGAAGCCTTTAGCCAGGCAGTTATCAACGACTACCAAACGCCGGTAGTGTGCGAAGGCATTCCTCTGCAGATGACGGTGGGCATCGGCTTGTTCAAACTCGATCAGTCAGGTCGCTCGTCGCAGGAGTGTGTTCGGTTGGCAATAAGCGCGGCTGGTGACGCCAGAGATCGAAACGTTGGTTGGGGGTACTACGAAAATGGGCTGGATGCTGCGCAGCAACGTACCTTCACGCTTTTGCGCTCGCTCACCACAGCCATGTACAGCGATGATCAACTTAGACTGGTTTACCAACCTCGCATCGACATTATTACTGGCGAATGCACCTCGGTTGAGGCACTTCTGCGTTGGGAGCATCCAACTCTAGGATCAATCGGGCCCGGAGAATTCATCCCGCTAGCTGAAAAAACAGCACTGATGGGGCCGCTTAGCGTTTGGGTTTTGCGGAACGCTATCAAACAGGCTTCCCATTGGCATCGTGAAGGGTTCAACTTCAAAGTCTCAATTAATGTGACGGTTAACGACCTCGAATCTCTTCTATTCATCAATTATCTTATTGAGAGGGTTCACGTCGAGGGTGTTGACCCCCATTTAATTGAATTGGAGCTAACCGAGAGTGCTCGCGTCGTAAACTTAGGGCGCATGTTGGAGCATCTGGATCAGCTTCGCGCCTACGGGATCGAGATTGCTATCGATGATTTCGGAACCGGCTATAGCAACTGGTCACACCTCCAGCAGCTACCTGCTCGTGTCGTGAAATTGGATCGGTCATTGATTGATGGCCTCGCTCAGAATCCCAAAAACCAGTGCATGGTGCGGACACTCATCCAGCTTGCTTGTTCTTTGGGATACCGCGTAGTCGCGGAAGGTGTCGAAACAATGGAGACCTACGAGCTTGTCCGTGGTTGGGGTTGCCATGAGATTCAGGGATATCTGATTGCTAGGCCGATGGAGGCAATTGCTTTACCTGTTTGGTTACTTGACCAAAATAACGCCCGAGAGGTTTTAAACGTCGAACATTTTAGCCGTGCTGATGTTGATGTTGACGCTACATCAACCAACTTCGACTAATCCAACCGGCGCATCGTGTGACAGCGACCCTGATTCATCACGAACCCGACAATAGCCACTGGCAGTGCGGCTGCGCACTCAAGCGTATTGGCGAGGATGTCAGCGAAAAACTCGACTACACACCGAGCGTGTTCACCGTCGAACGCCAGATCCGAGGCAAGTTGGTCTGCGACGATTTTGGCGGCTACAAGGCCAGTTTTGAACAGGGCGTGACCGAGATCGGTTGCATGGCCCATGCACGGTGCAGGTTTTTCGATTTGCACGCCACACACAAGCGCCAACTGGCCGAACAGGCGTTGCGATACATTCAGCTGCTGTTCGAAATCGAGCGTGAAGTCCGCGACCTGGAACCGGATTTACGCCGACGAATGCGACAAGAAAAAGCCGCGCCAGTGATGGACGCGCTGCCTACCTGGATGATCGCCCGGCGTCTGCTCGTGCACGATGCTAGATAGTGGCATTTTCGATACTCCCACCAATTGTTCAAAGCTTAGGTTAGGTGTCGCCCCAAGTTGAGATATGACTCGTTCCTGCATCCCTATATAGGTCCGAACGGCTGTTTTTGGCCCAGAGGTGTGAAGAAAAACGCTTGATCAAACCCTTTCTATGATTTCTGAGAACTTCATCGTAGGGATTGCCCATGAAGCGTTTTATTCAGAGGTGAACATCGTGGTCAGAGCACCCCCCTCTTAAAACCCTTGACGGCTATGTCAGCGATACTAGCTTGGTATGCGTGGTCGATTTTCATCGACTAACCCAACCTAGTTAAACTGGGTTTTAAGGCATCATTGTTCAGCCGCCAAAAAATCGCGGCTGACAGGAAAGTTACTGCTCCCATGCACACAAAGGTTGTGCGGAAAGTCAACAGAGTTACTTCAGCATCGCTGGCGAACAGATGGGAAAACAGCACCAGCAAACCACCAGCTCCAGATACGCCCATCCCCATCGCAAGCATTTGTACCATCGTCAGTGTGCTATTACCGCTGCTGGTCTGTTGCGGAGCCAAGTCTTTCAGTGTCAGCGTGCTCATCGCCGTAAGCTGCAGAGAGTTAAAGGCCCCAAAAAATAACAACGCGGGTAGTTGCAGCCAGAGAGTTCGTGGGCCTCGACCCATGGCGAAGCTGGCAATAGTGAGGCTGACCAACAAGGTATTGTTAATCAGCACATTGCGGTATCCAAAGCGGGTAACCAAGCGGTTGGCCAGCGGCTTCACCACCATCCCCGCCATCGCTATGGGTAGCATTAGCAAGCCGGCATTCAGCGGGGAGTATCCTTGGCATACCTGGAAATACAACGGCAGCAGATATGGCGTCGAGGAGCAGCCCAAACGCGCTACAAAGTTGCCCCACAAACCAATGCGCAAGCTGGCGACACGAAACAAGGTCGGTGGAAATAAAGGATTGCGATGGCGCATTGCATGCCGCCAGTAGCCCGCTAGGTTGGCTGAACCCAGCATTATTAACGTCAACGCTATTTCCCAGCCAAAGCCAAAACTGGCGACGCCGTCGAGCGCCAATGTGACGCAAAGCATGCCAAGGGCGAGCAAGGCGTAGCCGACAAAGTCGAATGGACCAAGCCCGCTGAGCGGCCGCCCTGGCATATACATCCAGGCGCCCAGCACACCAATAAAACCTACCGGTATATTGACTAGGAATATCCATTGCCAACTGGCGATCTGCACCAGCCAGCCACCGAGCGCTGGGCCAATCAATGGGCCGATCAGACTGGGAATGGTGACGAAGCTGATGGCAGGTAATAAGCGGTTGCCGGTAAATACGCGGATCACGGCCAAACGCCCCACGGGTAACATCAACGCACTACCAAGACCTTGCAATACCCGAGCGGCAATCAACTGCTCGGAGCTTTGTGCCATCCCGCAGCACAGCGAGCCAAAAGTAAATAAACCAATGGCAGTGATATACACACGCCGTGTGCCAAAGCGGTCGGCGATCCAACCCGAGGCCGGTATCAGCAGGGCCATGGTCATAACGTAAGCGACGATCACCGACTGCATGCGCAGCGGGCTTTCACCAAGGCTGCGCGCCATTGCCGGTAACGCCGTGGTAACCACCGTGGCATCGAGCGTCAGCATAAAAAAGCCACCGGCCACCAGCCATAATAGTGACCGGTCAGAATGTAGTCTAAAACCTTGTTTCAGCATCCGCTGGATCCTTTTCGGGCATGCGCCCCCTAAGCCGCCAAGCTGCGAGAATGTATCAATAAGCCCTAAATTTCGGCGATCCAACGGCTGAGCAGTTCGGCGATTTCCAAGTGGTTGCGTTCAAGCATCAGCATGTGGCCGTTGCCGTAGAGGCCGAAGTCTTCCAGGCGCCAGTGGGTGCAGGGTACGCCGGCCTGGATCAGATATTCGTAAGTACCATGGTCGTAAAGTGCATGGAACGAGGCCTCACCGGTCACGATGAGTACCGGTACATGCGCGAGATTGAGGAGTTGCCGGGCAGGGGACTGTTGAAGCCAACACGGTACTCGTTCCGCATTATTTACGGGGTCTTGCTGAACGAATACCAAGGCTTGACCCTCAGCGAGCGGTGGGTCGTAGGCAAGCGGGATGTCGGTGATGCCGCCGACCCGAGGCGGCTGCCCGGACGTGTCCTGTGTCTGGTTTTTTAGAGCCTTTTGCAACGACATGTTTTTCACGGGTGGGCCTTGCGGCTCAACCGCCACAATGGCCTTTACCAACTGAGGCCGGGCATCGGCGAGCAGCCAGCCCAACGGTCCGGATTGTGAGTGGGTAATCAGAATCGCCGGCCCGATAGTGTCGAGAAGGGCGCTGCCCGCAGCCTGGAAGAGGTGTTCGGTTTCGACGCTGTCGACTAGATAATCGACCTGGCTGGCGTAGAACGCGTCGAATACCGGGTCGCCTTGTCGACCGGTGCCTGGCCATTGTGTATGCCGGCGAGCCTGGGGCCACTCGCCCAACTCGGCGGTTGCGGTGAAGTAACGCTCGGTCGCCGCCACTGGAATACTGCCAAGTTCACCGTTGAACCCAGCGTGCCAAGCCGACCGGCCACGTGCCGGCTGATCGACCACGTGTACCGCATAGCCTTGACGGGCGAAATACTCTGCCCAACCGATGCGCCCATCCGGAGTGCGCAACCAATTGGTAGCCGTTTGCGCGCTGCCGTGGATCATCACCAGAGGGTAGCGCTGGGTGATTTCGGCGGGCGTGAAGACTTCAACGTACATTTGCCCGACCATCAGTTGCTTGCCAGTGTCGTCCGTTACGTAGCGACCGCCCGCATAAAAGAAACTGCGTGTAATAGCATCCATCATGCGCTGTGTACCTCAAGCAGTTGCGTCAACTCAACGACTCGCTGGCAGTTTTCCAGTTGTTGCCAGGCATTGAAGGCTACCAGCGCTTGCGCTTGCGGCATCATGCGAGATGCGCAGTCGCTGAATTTTGTCCACATTTCTTCGTCGCTCATAGGGTTTGTGCCGCCACGACCGAGGGCATGTGGAGCCTTGCTGAGCAAAGTCTCGCCAGTGCGTGTTAGCACGCGAATGTCGGCAGCGAATTCATTACTGGATGCCGTGGTTTGCTTCGGTTCATCCGGATAGACGGCCAATGATGTCTTGGCCATCAATCCACGCACGCTGGGGTCGTTGTGGGCTTCGCCTTCGAAATCCTTGAGGCGCACGACGCCGTCCACCAAGGCGCGCGCTGTAACGTACTGCACGCTGAATTTGGCACCCAGTGCGGTTTTCGGGTCGGGATTATCGGTGTGCGGCAATCGTAGGCGGTGGGTGGTAATCAGGATCGATTCGACGTCCTCGGCACGCAAACCGCCGCGCTGCAGTTGCAGCATGGCTCTCACTGCCGGATGGGTGCTCCCGCAGCAAGGGAACTGCTTGAGGCCGACGGATTTCTGTTCGATTTCCAGAATGCCACCCCATTGATCAAGCAAGAGTTCAGGGTGCACGTTGGCCATGCCATCGTAAGAAGCAAAAAAGCCTTGTTTGTGCTCGAACACCGCGAGGTTAGCGGTAAAGCCCTGGCTCGCCAATTGCGCGGCGAACAGGCCGTTGCGCACGCACTGGCCCACGTGCAATGGCTTGGTCATGGTGCCGAAGTTGGCTTTGATGCCAGCCGATTGCGACGCCGCAATGGCCAGCGCTGTAGCCGTTTGCTGCACATTCAGGCGTAGTAAACGCGCCGCCGCCACGGCAGCACCGAACACACCCAGTGTCGAGGTCGGGTGCCAGCCGGTTTCATAATGATGTGGGTGAACTACCCGACCCAGCCGACAGACCGTTTCGAAACCGACTACATAAGCCTCCAGCAGCTCTAGACCGGTCGAGCCGAGCGCCTCGCCAAGGGCCACGATCACGGGCACCAGCGCTACTGATGGGTGGCCGCCCATATGCCGGGCCATGTCGTCATAGTCGGCGGCGTGGGATGCGGTGCCGTTGATTAGCGCAGCGTCCAGCACACTTATGCGCTGGTGTGCACCGAACACCAGCGCTGGGCCGTTGGCGAGGGTGCCGGTCAGGGTTTTGTGCAGCACCTCGACCACCGGCTCGGTCGCACCAAGCAGGGTCACTCCAACGGTATCAATGATGCCGCGTTTGGCGGTCTGGATGACGTTTGCGGTCAAGTGGTCGACGGTTAACGAGGCTAGCGCTTGGGCAAGGATCATCGCAAAAGGTAGTTCGTTCATGGCATCAATCCTTGGCAGCAACCGTTTCAAAGCTGTGCGAGCCTGTGCGTGATGGGAAACCACCGCGGACTGTGCCGCCACGCTGGTCTTGATAGAGGGCCGACATCAGCGGGCTGAGCTCGCGGGTGTTCGGCATCGAGAGCCACATGCGCAACAAGTGGCGTTTGCGCTCAGGCTCGTTTGGCCAATCTTCGAACTCGCTGCGCGAGTGCATAGTCACGTGGTTGTTGAGTAATTGGATATCGCCCGGCTCGAAGAGCATACCGAAGTGGAACCGCGGCTCGTTTGCCAGTTGGTTGATCAATACCATGGCTTCTTTCTGCTTGTCGGGCAGCGGGCCCAGTTCTGGATTGTCCTCGTGGGCGCTCAATACATGCGGCGGGATATGCCGGGACGCGAACTTGCCTTTATGTTCAGAATAGGTCGGTTGTGGGTAGTAACTCTTTTCGTCGGGCGCCTGCTGGCCTTTCCAGCTCCAGTAAAAGGGTGTGTAGAGCACTTCAAGCAAATCGGGTCGGGTGCGTGCGATTTCATTTCGGATCGCCACCGAGCTGCAAATTTTGCTTACCCCGCCATTCATTGCTGTGCGCAACACCATCAGTACGACAACGTCAGCGCTGTCGGAGTGAAACCCAAGGGCCTGTTTTGACATGTAGCCACGGCCGGTAGAGCTGTTGAAATCAGCTCCAAAGTTCATCACGTCACCGAGCAAATCGCCTTTGCTGCTCTGTGATACGCCAGTGCCCAGATACAGGCCAAGACCCCAATACATCAGTCGCAATTCTTCCTTGCTGTAGTCGAGCGCTGGCAGGCCACGCAATACCACTACGCCACGGCCATTCTCCAAGCGGTCGAGCACTTCAGGGATCAGTTGGTCGAAGTCGCTAAGCGGAAAGTTTTCCTTGGTTAGTCTGTCGAGTGTCACGCCGCCTTTTTTCGCGCTACGCAGGGCGTTGTCGAGGGCCCGGATGTGAGCCGGCGTCAGGTGAATACACCATTGAACCGGGTCTTCCATGTCAGAGGCCATCCAGTTCCAAGGGCCATTATAGGTGTCTCTCATTTTTATTCTCCTTGGTGCATTTGGGTCAGTGGCGCTGCTCGGCAGCGACCGGAGTAAGGGTCAATCGTTAATGGCTTCGAGGGTGCGCCCTCGGGTGCGGGGCCCCATCGTTCCAATGATCAGAGCGACGACCACCATGCTGCCGGCCACTAGCCCAAGCGCTGATATAACGCCGTAATGGCCGAGCAAGAAGGCGATCATGAAGCCGCTGAGCATTCCGGAAATACGGCTGAACGAGTACACGAAACCGACCGCCTGGGATCGAATTCGGGTGGGATAGAGTTCTGATTGATACGCGTGGTAGCTCACCGACATGACGGTTGAGCCCACTGTTACCAGCACCCCGCACAGAATCACCAGTGAAGGCTCGCGGACGAATGCGAAGGCTAGCCCGCCGATAGCCATCACCAGCGCCGCCCCGGCGATTTGCCACTTGCGTTCAACTTTGTCGGCAAAGGTGCTGTTGAGCAATGGTCCAAGCGGAGCGCTGCAGCCCATAGCGATGGTGTAGGCCAAGCTGTGCGCAACCGATACGCCCTGCTCGATAAGAAAAGTTGGTACCCAGTTCATGAAGCCGTACACGCCAATCGAGGCGAAAAAGTGGAAGATCACCAACATGACGGTTCGCCGGGCGTATTTGCGGTTCCACAACTCGGAAAAATGTCCTTTGTGTTCCTGTGGTGGCAGGCTGGTGACGGTCGGAGATAAAAGATCGCGGCCTGTTTGCTGAACGGATTTGCGCTCCAGCTCTGCGACAATTTGCTCGGCGCGATCAATATGGCCGCGACTCGCGAGCCAGCGTGGACTTTCCGGCAACCTGCCGCGCAGCAGAAATACACCAAGCGAACCTAGCGTGCCGAGACCAATTACCCACCGCCAACCCTCTATTCCGTAGGGTTCATGGGGCACCAGCAGCAGCGCGCAAACGCCGCAGATCGGGCCCGCCAAATAAGAAATCACGTGGTTATAAGCAAAGGCACGACCACGAATTCCCGGTGGAACCAGTTCTCCAAGGTAGGTATCGATGGTCACTAATTCCACGCCTAGTCCGATTCCGGCCATCAAGCGCCAGAAACATAAGCCCATTGCGTCTGTCTGGCAGGCCATGATCAGTGAGCATGCGGAATAGCTCAGCAGTGCATAAATAAACACCCTGCGCCGACCGAGGCGATCGGCGACAAAGCTGACGCAAGAGGTGCCAATGAACATGCCAATAAACGTGGCGGCGATGTAACTGGCCGCACCGTGAATATCAAATAATCCGGCGGTGGAGGCGGTCAGTACGCCACTGTGGATAATGCCTGGGATGACAAAGCTCGTTGAGAACAGCTCGTAGGTTTCGAAAAAACCACCCAGCGACAATAGAATCACCATCTGCCAGATCACCTTGCTCGATGGCAGCCGATCCATGCGTGCAGCGAGCATCGCCTGCGCAGACATGGCCGGTTGTTGAAGCGGCGAGGCTGAAAAAACACTCATTATTTTTATCCTTGTTATCGAGTTCTGCAGGTCTTGCCCGTGCTTACTCCGGAACCTGGATCGACAGCAGCGGCACGTACTGCTGGCCGCCATAGCAATCGCTGTCGGCCAATTCGCCCTGATACACCGGGCGCGGGAACGAGGCTTTGATGGCGCGCGCCGCGTCGTGATAGACCAGCACGATGTCCTCTTCCTTTTGCTTATATAGCTGCGCCAAAATGCTTCGGGTGAGCGGCTGGGTGCGGCGCACCCGGGCGTAGTTGTCCTCATTGGTGAACATCAGGTCAAAGGTCAGGACGAAGGGGCCGGCGTTTTTCGAACGCACCAGGCTGCACAGTTCAGAAATGGTTGTCATGGGTCAGACCTCAAGTAGCTTGATGCGGAACATTTCCAACGGGTCGTCGGGCAGCAGCACGTGGTTGACGCTGAAGCGATAGATCTGCCCGCGCTCCATTTCAGGCGGCGAGAACGGGTAGGCGATGGTACTGATCAGGCCTTCGTAACCGGGCACTGGCAGGTGGGCGCTGACGTGCGCTACGAAACTGGCGATCTTGCTGGCGTACTCCTGCGACGGCGCCGTGACGGTGATCAACACCCCGATTTCTGACGGCTTAGGGTGCTTCTCGACTTCCAGCGGGCCCATGACAACGCCCATGCCGTACAGGCGGAAATTGATGTCATATTCGTTCGGCTGAAGGCGACCGCCGAACAGATCGGCAATCCGGGCGTTGAAATACTCCTGAGCCTTGGGCAACAACGTATCGAGGGCCATGAACACGTTCGGATCTCGAATACCGCCGATTACCACAGTTTGGAAACCGTTCGGCTGTGCGCCTTCAAGCTTCACGGTGTATACGTCGGCTGGATGAAAAGCCGATCCGCTGACTTTTACCGTGCGGTCAGTCAGCGCGGTGTATATCGCGCCTTCGGTGTCGACAACGCCAGACGGCTCAGTAAGCAAATACGGGTTGGCATTCTCATAGAGCGTATGTGCTGCTACCGATAGCGGGGTGACCTTGGCGTCCAAGTCCAGTGGTTCGATCTCGAAATGATCGTCGCGGATGTATGCGATCAAGCCGTCGGCCGCTGGGGTTACACAACAAGCGGCTCCGCACTCGATCGTTTTGGCCGCATGCCACGTTAGGCCTCGGTCGGCACCCATACGTTCTGGAACGACAGCGTATAGCGCTGAATCGCTTGCGCGACCGGCGAGAATGACTTGCGCGCCTTGATCAAGTGCTTCGCTCAAAGGTTCGGTGCCCATCATCCCGACGATATGGCTGCTATCGATCACGGCAGCGTCGAAATGCGGAGCTGGCATCAGCGGCTTAATTCGGTCTTCTTCAAGGCGCATGCGCAGATAAGCGGATGACTGGTCGGCGTAGATCAAACCGAGTTTAAAGCGCAGACCTTCCTCATCGGCGATTTCCAACGCGATCTCGGCCATCCAATCGACGCCGCTATCACGCCCGCTGGTACCGCAGGAACCAATAATCAACGGCACGTCGAGTTTGTCGCGACCCAACAGCAACAGACGTAAGTCACGCTTGCAGGCATCGCGTGACAGCTTAGCGCGGCCACTGCCCAGCGCTGAAGGCCCCGAATCGGTAGAGCCAGCATCGCAAGCGATAACGTGGGGAGCGAGGGCAAGACCACGTTCCAGTGAACTTACCTTAAATCCGGCGCCAATCACGCCGGTCGGTGCCAAAACGCGTATTTCCATAGTGCTTCACTCCACCTACTACATATATAGATCAATATATGTACTTTATTTTTGTTAATGTGAAGATATAGCGCGAATTGGCAACTGTAAATCTGTACGAAATTCATCAACCTGAGAACTTTATATGGAAAGTCCTGAAGACGGTTTGTACCTGTCAGCTGATGAGGCGGCTGCAATCCTGAGCGTCAGCCTGCCCACGCTTTACGCGTACGTCAGTCGTAAAAACATTCGTTCATTGAAGGTGGATGGTTCGCGCAGCCGCCGGTATTGGGCAGCGGACATCCAACGTCTGGCCAAGCCGAGAAGCGATGTGGTAGCTCTGTCAAATGAGCCACAACGCATTGCATCGTCCAGTACGATCACCTTGCTTACCGACAAGGGCCTTTATTACCGGGGCCTTGATGTGGCGGAGTTGGCCGCCAGCGCCAGCGTTGAGCAGGTCGCGGAGTTAATGTGGCAGGCACCAGGCGTATTCACGGACGTACTGCCAAAGCGGCCGAAAGCGGCTACACAGCTGCTAAAGGCATTCGCAGACCTGCACCCCGTGGAGAAGGCTATTGCGTTGTTTCCGCTGATAGAACGCGAAAACCCGAAGGCCTATGATTTGTCCCCAGAAGGCTATGCGCGCACAGGCGTAGGCGTGGTGCGTTGGATGGCGGCGTTGATGGTGGGGGCTGACGGTCCGAGTGCTCAACCGTTACCGGCATTTATCGTAGGGGCACTGGGCGTTGATCCGGCATTTGAGGATCTGGTGCGTCAAGTATTGATCTTGTCCATTGATCACGAACTCGATCCATCGACTTACACCGTTCGCGCGGCCGCCAATACAGGCGTAACCCCGTACTACGCGGCCGTCACCGGTCTGGCCTCATCTCGCGGACGGCGACTAGCCTACAGTCGGGGCGAAACAGTGGTCCGTCTGTTAGAAGAAATTTGCACTGCGCAGAATCCACAAACACCGGTCTTAAAGCGCTACCGCGAAGGCGAAGCGATTCCGGGTTTTGGTTCGAATATGCATGGCGTGGTGGACCCCCGGGCGCAAAGCCTGTTGGTGACTTTGCAACAGCTGTTCAGTGCTGATGTCGAATTCCAGCGCTTACTTAAGGCGGCACAAGTGGCCCATGAATTGATTCAACAACCCCCTGATTTCATCCTTTTGCTGTGCTTTGTCGGGCGAAAACTGAAGCTCGAAGGTCAAGAGCTGGCGCTGCCAGGTGTAGGCCGGGTAATCGGTTGGCTGGCCCATGCGAGCGAGCAGTATCACCATCAACCTCTCATCCGTCCGCGAGCCAAATACACCGGCCCGTTGCCGGACTGAGATTGAGGTCCCGCCCGCACAGGCGTATCGGTTACTTTTTCGCTCCTATTGAACCGCGATCCAAACCCGTCGGTCAGGCGCTCCCGAACATTGACAAAAAACGTACAGATTTACAGCGATTGCTTGATTGATTAGGCTCGTTATCGTCAAGTAAAAATCAATGTATTTTGTATTCGTCAATGTTTAAGCCTAGGGCGAGGACGAGTCACGAAATGCCGCACAGGATTCCCGTTCGACCAGCTTGGCCCCATTGCCGAAATTGCCTCGGGCAGAGAAGCAATGGAAATCGACATGGAGAAAAGCGCTTGATGATTTATTGGATTTTCAAATAAGTCTATCGCAGAAGGTGATTTGTTCAAGCGTTCTTTATCGCCAAATATGAGCCCGGACTTAGCAAAGGTCCTAGTTTCACGGCGACGCTCCATACCTATTCGTCAATGTTTAGGCCTGGATGGCACGAGTTACGGAATACCGCACATGACTCAAAATAAAAATAATAGGAGCTGCTGCATGACAACACGTACGCATCTGTCGTTTCGTCGTACCCCTTGGCTGAGCATAGCAACGTTGACTTTGACACCGTTGGCTTGTGCGATCTCATTGAGTGCTCGCGCCACCGACTTCGACTTCGGTGAAATCACTGGCCGCTACAATGGCAATATTACCGCTGGGGCGCTCTGGAGCACTCAAAGCCCGACCAACTCAACGATCAATCAAGGCAGTGCTAATAGCATCGGTTATGGCCACGCCGGTCAGTTCAATAACGGTGGAGGGCGTACCTCAGATGACAGCCGCTTGAACTTTCACAAGCCCGGTGAGTTGGTGTCCTCACCCATCACGCTGTTGGCCGAAACCGAACTAAAGTGGAAAAACTACGGCCTATTCCTTCGTGGCAAGGCTTGGTACGACTACACGTTGGAAAACAAGGAGGTCGATTACGGTAGTTCGGCCAACGGCTATCAGCAAAATCAAACCCTGAACGACGCCCACTATGACAAGCTGGCCAAGTTCCAGGGAGTCGAATTGCTGGATGCCTATGTCTACGGTAATTACGATATCGAAGGACATCCGTTAAACGTGCGCGCCGGTAAACAAGTGGTTAGTTGGGGGGAAGGGTTGTTTTTTCAGAACGGTATTAACGCTATCAACCCACTTGACGTAGCGGCCTTGCGTCGTCCCGGCGCACAACTTAAAGAAGGGTTGCTGCCGGTCCCGATGCTTTATGGCAATTTCGGAATCACCGACAGCCTGAGTGTTGAGTCGTTTTACCAACTCGCATGGCGCAAAACGGTTCTGGAAGGTTGTGGGACTTTCTTTTCAACCAACGATTACATTCCAGACGGCTGCTACGGCGTGCCCCGGGCAGGCAGCAACGATCAAGCTTCCTTTGCCAATGGTCAGATTATCCAGCGTGCACCGGATAAAGATCCGAGAAACATGGGCCAGTTTGGCTTCGCCTTGCGGTATTTTGCCGACGAAATTGGAACCGAGTTTGGCGCTTATGCGATGAACATTCACTCGCGCACCCCATATTCGAATTCGGTCATTGGTGCACGCTCGATTGCGTCAGGACCTTATCCAGGTTGGGTCAGCCCGACGACTAGCCCTGCACTGGCAGCGGGCAACGGTGAATACGACGTCAGTTATCCAGAGGACATCCGCATCTTTGGCGTAAGTTTCTCAACGACCGTCTTGAGTACGTCAGTGTTTGGGGAGTTAAGCTATCGCCCTAATCAGCCGGTACAACTGGCCAGTGCCGACCTCATTGCTGCCTTTGCAGCACTGCCTCCCGGTACGGGTAAAGCGTTAGGTATTCCGTTGGCGAGCGAGGCGTATCAAGTCTACGCACCCGGCACCGTAGTCGACGGATACGAGCGGCTGAAAGTGACGCAACTGTCATTGGGCGCTGTCAAGACGTTCCAGCATGTGTTGGGTGCAGACACGCTGAGCCTGGTCGGCGAGATGGGTATGAAGTACATGAACAACTTGCCAAGTTTGAGTGACGCCCGCTTTGGTCGTACAGACCAGTACGGCTCCGATTTGGCCAGCGGGAGCGTTGCCGGTTGTGCCATCGGCACTGCGTCCAATCCAAAATATGCCAAGCTCGCCTGCTCAAAGGACGGCTACACCACCAAGTTTTCTTCTGGTTATCGTCTGAAGGCGCAACTGACCTATAACTCGCTGTTAGCAGGGATCAACGTTTCTCCTTACATGGCGTTTGGTCAGGACATCAAAGGTTGGTCCTACGACGGCAACTTCGTCCAAGACCGTTTGCTCGGTTCAGTTGGGGTCAAAGCTGATTACTTGCAGAAATACTCTGCCGACTTGTCCTGGTCGGGTAGCGGCAACACACCGTGGGCAACAACGGATAAAGACTTTGTCGCGTTCAGCGTCAGCATGGGTTTCTAAAAAGCATTCGGAAAAATGAGGCATCCAATGAAAACAAGAAAACTGCTTTGTGTGACCGTCATGGGCAGCATGCTTGGTCTTGCCAGTAGCGTCGCGCTGGCCAAGGCCGACGCAGCCGATGTGGCGCGTCTGGGCCAGGATTTGACGCCATTTGGCTCGGAAAAGGCTGGTAACGCTAGCGGCACCATCCCTGCCTGGACAGGTGGGTTGACCCAGGCGCCAGCCGGATTCATTCCGGGTAAAGGCTACGTCGATCCGTATGCTAGCGACAAACCGGTGTACACCATTACCGCTGCCAATATGGCGCAGTACGCGGATCAATTGACGCCAGGCTACAAGGCCATGCTGCAGAAATTTGCTAGCTACAAGATGATCGTCTATCCGACGCATCGGCCGGTTGGGTTGCCTGCGACCGAGTACGAACAGATCAAGAAAGAAGCGGGGACCGTTGCCCTGGCTGACAATGGCGCCGGGATGCTCAATTACGATAAAACAAGCGTACCGTTTCCGGTTCCGAAGACTGCTCAGGAATTGCTTTACAATCATTCTCTGCGCTACCGCTCGGGTGGCTACCATTATTTCCCTACCGAAATGGTGGTCAAGCCTGGCGGCAACTTCACGGTAATTCATCGTGATGTGACGTTGGCGATGGCCTCTGCATTGGGCAACCCTGAACCGAACCGTCTCTACTATTACTTGAGTAAGGTGACCGGGCCGGACAGCGTTGCAGGCCAGCAAAGCTTGGTGCATGAGCCGATCGATCAGGTCAAGGAACCTCGGCTTGCCTGGCAGTACAACCCAGGTCAGCGTCGAGTGCTGAGAGCTCCTGAATTGGCCTATGACACTGTCGATGGTTTGTCTGACGGTTTGCGCACCCTGGATATGTACGACATGTTCAGCGGCGCGCCGGATCGTTACGACTGGCAACTGCTCGGCAAGAAAGAAATGATTGTGCCGTATGACACTTATAAACTGGCCGACCGCTCATTGCAGTACAGCGATATCGTCAAGCCTGATCACCTGAATCAAGACTTGATCCGCTACGAAACACATCGTGTGTGGGTGGTGCAGGCGACTTTGAAACCGGGTGCAAGGCACATTTACGCCAAGCGCATTTTTTACATCGACGAAGACAGCTGGGCAATTCTCGCCGCAGACCTTTTCGACGGTCGTGGCGAGCTGTGGCGTATGCAGGAAGCCCACGGGCTGCAACGCTACGACGTGTTGTCGAGCATTGCGATCAGCGACGTTGCCTACGACCTGCAAGCGCGTAGCTATGTGGTCAACGGCCTGGAGAATCAGGAAAAACAGTCCAGTTTCGGCGTCCATTTCACCCTTCAAGACTTCAGTCCCGCGGCCTTGCGCCGAGCAGGTAACTGACGACGGTCGAATGAACGAGCGAGGCCGGTGTGCGGCCACGCTCTTTGTTGCTGAATTCGAAGCAGAGACACCTTCGCGATGACTATTTTGATTTTGCGCCCAGCGCTTGCGCTGACGTTGGCCTTAAGCGTAGGCGTGCCTGTTCTGGCGCAACCGGTCCCTGATCGTTTGCAACGGCCTTCACCGATGTCGGCGTCGGCCAGCCATTCGCCGCTCACCGATATTCAGACCTTGGGCGACCGACAGGTGATGGTCGGTGACAGTGGCCACATTTTGCTGCTCGCAGCCGATGGCAGCGTCACCCAAGCCAAGGTGCCGGTGGATTTACTGCTGACGGCGGTATATTTCGTCGATGACCAGCGAGGCTGGGTGGTGGGTCATGACGGTGTGATCTTGCACAGCGATGACGGGGGTCAAAACTGGAAAAAGCAGCTGGATGGCAACGCCATCAATGCTCTGCTCAACGTTTGGACCGCAAGCGAGGCCACACGTCTGCAGCAGGCGGTTGCCACGCAACCTGACGATAAAACACAAACAAGCGCGTTGGAAAACGCACTGTTTGCCGTCGACGATGCCAAGGCCAGCAGTGCTGCCGGGCCGTCGCGACCTTTACTCAATTTGTGGTTTCGCGATGCCAATCAGGGGTGGGCGGTGGGCGCCTACGGGATGATGTTATCGACAATCGACGGCGGGCAGAATTGGCACTACTTGCCCGACCTGGATAACCCAGACCGACTGCACCTGAACGCTGTTCTGGGCCTGGCGGATGGAACGTTGCTAGTGGCGGGTGAGGGCGGACGAATCTATCGCTCGGCGGATAACGGATTGCATTGGCAGGCTGCCATGGCTCTTGGCCCTGCGTCTTTTTACAAACTGCTGGCCTTGAAAAACGGTGAAGTTCTGGCGATGGGATTTGGCGGTGTGCTATTTGCTAGCCATGACAGCGGTGTCAGTTGGCAGGCATTAAGCAACCCGGTGAAAGCGGGCCTCTATGGGGGCCAGCAATTAACCGACGGCAGCCTGATATTGGCCGGACAGGGTGGGATATTGCTGTACAGCGACGACGGCGAACATTTCAAAGTCTGGCGTTCGAAAAGCAAGTTGCCTTGGCTGGGTATTGGTCAGGTTTCTTCGACTCAAGTGGTGTTGATTGGCAGCGCCGGTCTGCAAAACCAGTCGTTGATCGAGCTCAAGGAGCACCTGCAATGAATGCTGCACGACAGATTCAGACGCCCCCCAACTTAACTAACCGTCTGGTCGCAGGCTTTGAACGGTATCTGTTCGGGCATCGCATCCTAGTGTTGGCGTTGTTCCTGCTGGTTTCCCTCTTGCTCGGATACGCCGCATTGTCCCTGCGCCCGGACGCTAGCTTCAGCCGGATGATCCCTGTTCACCATCCTTTTGTCTTCAACTACCTGAAGTTCGAAGATGTGCTGCGCCCACAGAGCAATGTTTTGCGCGTGGTAGTGGAAAATCCGAATGGCGATATCTTCAACAAAGCGTTTCTAGACACCCTGCGCGAAGTTAATGACGCGATTTTCTTTATTCCCGGTGTTGATCGAGGCAATCTCAAATCGCTGTGGACACCAAATGCGCTGTGGGCCGAAGTCACCACCGAGGGTATCCGCTCCGGGCGTGTCATCCCAGATAACTACGACGGCGGGCCGCAAGCCTTGGCACAGGTGCGACAGAACATTTTGCGGGCCAACATGCTAGGTAGTTTCGTTGCCAATGACTTCAGGTCGGTGGTGATCCGGGTTCCATTGTTAGAGAACGACCCCCAAAGCGGTAAGCCTTTGGACTACGGCGTATTGGCGCATGACTTAGAAAAACAAGTGCGGGCGCACTTCGACGCCCGAGGCGTACACATTCGCGTGATCGGTTTTGCACAGATCATTAGTGATTTGTTGGCGGCGGCGGCTGACATTGCGCTTTTCTTCGCCATCACCGTGGGCCTGATCACGCTGCTGTTGTATGGCTACTGCCGCTGCTGGCGCAGTACCGCCGTCACCGTGTTGACCTGCCTGTTGACGGTGGTATGCCAACTCGGTCTGCTGAGTGTTCTGGGTTTGGGGCTCGACCCGTATTCGATTCTTGTGCCGTTCCTTATCTTTGCCATTGGCATTAGCCACGCGGTGCAGAACATCAACCTGATGATGAGCGAAATAGGGCAGGGTGCCTCGCCACTTCAGGCTTCTAGACGCACCTTTAGAGCGCTGTTTCTGCCTGGATCAACGGCGTTACTGGCGGACGCTGTGGGTTTCATTACGTTGATGGTGATCGACATTGGTGTGATCCAGCAACTGGCAATAACAGCTAGCATCGGCGTATTTGTAGCGCTGTTTACAAAAATGTTTCTGCTGCCTGTGTTGATGTCCTACGTCGGTGTGAGCCCCGGAGGGCTGCGTAAACAACAACAGCGTTTGAATTATAAATGGCCCGTTTTTACCCGTTTGGCTAGGGTCTGCGAACCGCGCTTCGCCTGGCCGCTGATCGTTGCGAGCCTGCTATTACTGGGCTACGGGTATCACGCTCGTCAGGACTTGAAGATCGGCGATCTGGACAAGGGTGCGCCTGAGTTTCGTCCAGAAGCGCGTTACAACCAGGACAACGCTTACTTGCTCAATCACTACACCACGAGCACCGACGTTTACGTAGTGATCTTCAAGACGCCGCAAGAGCAGTGTGCTCGCTTCGCTGCGGCAGACCTGGCGAGCCGATTCGAGCGCACGATGCGCGAAGTGCCTGGGGTGGAGTCAGTGCAATCGCTTTACAATGCGATGCGTTTTAAGATCATGGCAAGTAACGAAGGCAACCCGAAATGGGCCGAATTATCCCGCGACCCTTACGTGATGAATACCGCCCGCGCCGGCGTCGCCACAGAGTTTATCAACAGCGATTGCAGCGTAGCGCCGATCAGTCTGTACCTCGCCGACCATAAGGCCCAAACCCTCACCGCAGTGGCCAATGCGGTACAGACGTTTGCCAACGCCAATAATACTGGCGGTCTACAGCTGCTTCAGGCCGCTGGCAACGCCGGCATAGAAGCGGCCACCAATATCGTCATCGGGCATTCTGAAAAGCTGATGCTGATTTTGGTGTTCTTGATAATCAGCGCGGTGGTGTGGTGGGAATTTCGCTCCCTTAAGGTTGCTTTCGCCCTGATGGCACCGCTGTACCTGTCCACCGTGCTTTGCGAAGCTGTGATGGCCAAAATGGGTCTCGGCGTAAAAATCGCCACCTTGCCGGTGATTGCCTTGGGCGTGGGGATTGGCGTGGACTATGGCATTTACCTTTACAGCCGAATTGAAGGTTTCCTGCGTCAAGGGCTGACGCTGCAAGAGTCATTTCTGGAGTCGCTGAAAACCACCGGTACCTCGATCGTCTTTACTGCCCTGACCTTGGCGGTCGGCGTTGCCACCTGGTCGTTTTCATCTCTTAAATTCCAAGCGGACATGGGCGTGTTGTTGGTGCTGCTGTTTATCTGGAACATGATCGGAACCCTAGTCTTGACCCCAGCGCTGGCATCGGTGCTGATCTTCGCCAAGAGGAGATGACCGGCACCCGACCTGCGTCCTCCAGAGCTACTCCAGCGGGACGCGGGTCAGCGTAACTTGCTGACTATTCAACCTGCTACACAGGCCGCCAAGATTGGTATCCCCACTATAAAAACAAAGAATAGGGAGAGAACTTCAGTGAGAAGCCTATTATATCCGGCTATTGTCTTAATGGATCGCTTGAGCTTCGCGATGAAGTTCAGCCTGATCAGTATCTTGTTTTTCGCGCCGATGCTGGCGACAAATTACGTCCTTGTGCGCGACTCTTACGATCAGTTCGTAGCCACCCGCGCCGAGCTTGAAAGTATCGACTTACTGCATTCCAGCGTTGGCCTGCGGCGCGATATCGAAAGTCTTGACAGCCTAGTCGCTATCAACGTTGTACTGGGTATCTCCGGCAAAGGCGGAGACCTCAATGCCCGCGCTACGAAGCTGACCAGCGACATCATCAGCACGTTGCAGGGGCTGAATTCTCCTAGCGACAAGTCCGAAGACGTCGAGCGTTTCAACGCTTCACGAAGAGAACTCCTTGACCAGCTCAAACAGCAGCAAAACGAGAACTCGTTGCGTAGCAAGAGCGAGATTCTCGATAAGGTGCTCACGCAGACCTTGGTGTTCTGCCGGCTGGTCGCCGGGCAGGCTGGTTTCAATCAGGACTACAACCCACAGGTGCGCCAATTGACCGAACTGGTCGTCGGTTCTACGCCGCTGGTAACCCACGCTCTGGCTCAAGGCCGTGTCATGGGCTCCTATTCGCTGGGACAGGGATTCCTTAATTCCGCTGCCAGCAGCAAGTTCGATGAAATACTCCAGCAGCTCGACAAGCTAGACGGTGATTACACGCTCAAGCTTCAGGACGCACTGCAAGGCAGCTCGGCCAAGGACGCCTTGCAAGAGCAGGCCGCGAAAAGCCAAGTGTCGTTAAAACAGGCCAGCCGCTTGTTCGAAGAAAAGGTAGTAATGGCCAGTACTCTGGATATGGCCTGGACCGACTTTTACGACCAGACCACTGCGTTCATGGCGAGCACCTACCAGCTTAACGATGCAACGCTAGTGCTGGTCCGTCATGAACTTGAGCAGAGGCTGCTGCAGAACCGCCTGCATATGGTTTGGCTTGCGGGTGGGCTGGCGCTGGTGTTTCTGCTGATCGTTTATTTGTACGCGTCGTTCTATGTATCGACTGTCAGCACCTTGAAGAGCCTCGGGGCAATGATGGACAAGGTTGCTGCGGGCGATATGACTGTGAGCTTCGAAGCGAAAAGTCGAGATGAGTTGGGGGAACTGGGCCGGGTGTTCAATGGTACTGTAAAAAAAATTCACGGCCTAATCGATCGGGTCGGCCAGACGGTGGTCGAGGTCCAGCGTCAGGCCGATCGGGTCGAGGCAGTTTCCGGCGCCAGCAACCAGGCTGTCGCCGGGCAGCGTGGTCAGATCGAGCAGGTGGCCACGGCGATGAACCAAATGTCTGCCACCGCGCAGGAAGTTGCCCGAAACGCTGCGGCGGCAGTGAGCAGCGCGCACAGCGTGAACGACGAGACGGTAACTGGACGCGAGCTGGTCGAGTCCCAGCTTGGCAGCATCCAGCAACTGGCTACCGAAATAGAAACCTCAGTGCAAGTGATCAACCAACTGGCAACCGACAGCACGGCCATCGGCCAGGTACTTGAGGTGATCAAAAAAATCGCTGGCCAGACCAACCTGCTGGCCCTGAACGCTGCTATCGAAGCGGCGAGGGCAGGTGAGCAGGGCCGCGGTTTTGCGGTGGTCGCTGACGAAGTACGTAACCTCGCCAAACGCACTCAGCAATCCACCGAAGAAATCGAGCACATGATCGTCCGCTTGCAGGGTGGCGTCGGAGCTGCGGTTGCCGCCATGGGTACAAGTCATCGTATGGCCAGCGGCACGTTGGGGCAATCGGACAAGGTGCAGCAGGCGTTGAAAAATATCCTTGGCGCGGTTGGTACCATAGTCGAGCAAAACCAGCAGATCGCCGCCGCAGTCGAACAGCAAACTGCGGTGGCCCGTGATATCGATCAGAACATCGTGGCTATCAACCATGCGGGTGAGCGCACTGCCGAGGGTGCTCACCAGGCAGAGCAGGCAAGCCGTGAACTTGCTGCCCAGGTGGGTGAGCTAAAGTCGCTGATTGGAGCGTTTCGGGTCTAGCGTAGTTCATTCCACCACCCTGACCAGGGCGGCGTCCTTAAACTAAACTTCCGCCAGTTGGTTTCATCGATATCCTTTGAGATGGGACTGCAAACGTAGCTATCCGGCATTGTCGATTTTGTTGACGCTAATGCGAACAAAATAATGCCTGGAAAAGTTTATCGATATCATCCAATAGAATTCCGGTGTATTGCGAATGGCAGTGGCGGGGATTTGAAAGCCAATTAAATTTGTTTCGTTTGCCGAACTAAACTCATCAGCCGTTTAGCGGCGTTTGTGAGCGCATTTGGTAAGTGACCATCACAGTCTGCACTTAAGCGGCCAGCTGGCGAAGTGACCGACAACGCTAAGATCATCTGCCCATCGCTGAAAATCGGTACGCTGAACGCATTTACAGTCTGCAGATGAAGCGGCGACGGCTGGGAGCGTGCAGCTTGAGCAAATCCTCGACTACGTATCACATCCAGTTCGTGCTCGAAGCGCTCTCGTTGCGTTGCCGCGTCCTCACCTTCCTCGCGATATTGGCGCAGTTCTTCAGATATCAAGTTCTTGGTCATCTCGTCAGGCAGAAATGCTGCGAACGCGCGTCCAGTTGCAGATTGCGTGACAGGCATTACTAATCCTAACCGTAACTGCTGGCTCACAGGTTGGCTGGAAGGCTCCCAGTAAATTGCAGTTGGACCGTGATTTCCCCAGACGGCTAAACATAGCGTATGACCACCCATTTCTTCGGCCAATTGTGGTAGTTCTTGGATAACTCGCCGAACGCTGGCCATTTGTGTCGGCGTTGAAGTACCAAGGTGCAACGCGAGCGGACCCAAGTCATGGCTATAGGCGACCATATACTTACCACTACCAAACGCTAAGGGCCGCTTACAGGACTCACCGATACCCTCAACCCGACCAAGAAATACTACGTGATCGCCCCCTGGATACGCTGCTACTTTGGTGCACTCTAGGTGCGCTGCTGCGCCCACTAAAAGAGGAATATCGCCTAGTCCGTTGCTATGAGCAATAGAGCTGAATTTGTCATCTTGTGATTTCGCGAAATGATTGGAAATCGCGATCTGATCATCAGCAAGTATATTGATGGTGAAGCGGTCGCTATCGCGAAAAGCCGGGTAGCTGCTTGAACTCAGAGATTGGCTCCAGAGCACCAACGGCGGATCAAGGGATACAGAACTGAAAGAATTGGCGGTCACGCCAAACGCTTTACCTGATGGGTCACGCGTAGTGACGACGGTGACCCCAGTCAGAAATGTGCCGAGCACGTTGCGTAGCTGGCGTTGATCAAATTCCGTAAAAGTTGTGGTCATAGCGGCTCTCCTGAAGTAGTCCGTCTTGTAGGAGAACAAGTCTAATCACGAGGCAGGACTCTAACAATTTGCGAGTGTCAATCGCTCTATAGGAGCTGCGAATAAATGATCAAGCTTTAGCCGAGGTTTCGGCCGCCTCGAGTGCCATATGTTGGCGCAAGAACTCGCAAAAGCTGGTGACGGCGGTGCTCTGATCGATTTTTTGTGAATAAGCGATTCCAAAGTCACGATGCAGATCCAGTCCTTCCAATAAGACGATCCGCGTTCCTCGTTCATCGTTGCGCTTAGCGATGACATGCGGTAACAGCGTTACGCCCATTCCGGCATCAAGCATCCCGAGTAAGGTGTTCAGGTTGCCGACAGATTTTACCGGTGGCATTACCAGGCCTTGCTGTTCTAACACTTCAGCAATCTGGGCACGAAGCGATCGATATTGCTCAATCACCATCAACGGATAATTCACCAGCATCGCAGGTTCGACGCTGCGAAACTTTGCAAGCGGGTGCTGAGCCGGCACCACTAACACCATTTTTTCGCGCCAAAGTAGCTCCCGTTGGTAGCGCTCACTGCGAGGTTCGAAAGCGATGACAGCGAAGTTGGCCGCGCCGCTGTCTAGAGCAGCAAGGGCTTCGGGGTATTGGAGGTCGAGTAGTTCCACCTGCACGGAGGGATAGCGCTGCGTATAGGCTTGAATTACGGGTGGCAGCGTGAGCGCGGCGAGCATCGGAGTTGCGGCAATCACAACGCATTGGCGCGCCAGTTGGGTCTCATTGCGCAGGTCGCCAATTACTTTAAACAGACCTCGCAGGGCGGTTGAAGCCTCGATTGCCAGGCGTGTGCCATCGGCGGTCAGTTCAACTCTGCGAGTCGTTCGTTCGAGTAGTTGGATTCCGAGGATCGACTCCAACCGTTGCACGCGACTGGTTACAGACGGTTGGGTGACATGTAGTGATTCCGCTGCTTGGCTAAAGCTGCCGCATTCGGCGACCGCAAGGAAGGTTTCCAGTTCGACCAGTTTGATCCCCATCGCCGAAATTGGCTCGTGCAGTGAAGAAATGGAACTCGACATAGGGAAAAGACACTTTGATGATTTATTTTAATTTCAAATAAGTCTATCGCAGAAGGTGATTTGTTCAAGCGTTATTTATCGCCAAAGATGAGCCCTGCTTTTAGTAAGGTCCTTGTTTCACGGTCACGCTCCATACATTGATGGCGCGGACGCGTTAAACGACCGGGGCTGGGGCATGAGCCTCATCATTTTGTCGGAGAAAAATAAAAATGAGTTCCAAAATACCGCGTCAGATCAGCATGGTCGCCTTTATGCAGGCCCAGAATTGTTCCAATTATGTGGGTTCATGGCGCCATCCTGCGACTATGAATGATTTTATGGAGCCTGAATATTACCAGCGTATCGCACGTACGCTGGAAGACGGTTTGTTCGACATGGCGTTCTTCGACGACCGGCTTGCAATGCCTGATATCTTCGGGGCTGACCACCACGAAACGGTTGCACATGGCATTCGGGCGGTGAAACTCGATCCGACGCCAGTACTAATGGCTATGGCAGCCGTCACTAGTAAGCTTGGTCTCGGCGCAACTTACTCGACCACTTACTACGAGCCGTACCATGTTGCTCGTCTCTTCGCCACGCTCGATCTAATGACAAAGGGCCGCGTGGCTTGGAATGTTGTTACTTCGTTAAATGACTCAGAAGCTGAAAACTTCGGCCGGGACGCGCATGAAGAGCACGACCTGCGCTATGACCGCGCTGACGAATTCATGGAAGTCGTAATGGGTCATTGGGATAGCTGGGAAGATGATGCGTTAATTCTTGATAAAGTGGGCGACCGCTTCGCAGATCCGGATAAAGTGCATCGTCTTGACCACGCGGGGCGCTTCTACAAATCGCGCGGACCATTCACCGTCCCGCGATCCAAGCAGGGAAGCCCAGTGATTCTGCAGGCTGGACAGAGCGGTCGTGGAATGGCATTCGCTGCACGTTGGGCGGAATTGGTGTTTGGTGCATATCCAAATTTAGAAATTGGCAAAAAGCAATATGCCCACTTGAAAGAAGCTACCCAGGCGGCTGGTCGAGATCCAGCAACTGTGAAGGTTGCTCCAGCGGTGAAAATCTTCGTTGCCGAAACCGAAGCGTTGGCAAGAGAAAAGTACGAATACGCTGGCTCATTGGGCCGGCCAATCGATGCGCTTACGCTGCTTTGTGAAGCGCTCAACGTCGACTTTTCGACCCGTCCTTACGATAAGCCATTTAGCGACGCTGAACTGGCCACAGTATCTTGGCACAGCCTTCGAGATCAGGTCATCCGCATCAGCGGTAAGAAGAACCCTTCGGTACGTGACTTTGTCGAGTGCAGCGGGCGCGGCACCATCAAAGAAGGCCCTGCGTTCATCGGCACGCCAACCCAAGTTGCAGATCAGATGGTTGAGTGGTTCGAGAATTGCTGCGACGGATTTGTATTGCAAGCCACCTCAATGCCCGGAACCTATGAAGATTTTGTCCGCTTAGTAGTGCCTGAACTGCAGCGTCGTGGTCTCTACCGCAAGGAGTATCCGGGCCAGACCTTGCGCGATACGTTGGATATTAAAAGGCCGACAACCCGCGCCTGGCGCAAATACGTCTGAGGATAATGGTCATGAAAGAAATCAAAATCCTCACCCCGATCGGGATGCTTGGCTACGGTGTGCCCGAGGTTGACTTCGAGGCAGGGCTCGAGGCCGGTGCAGATGTCGTGATCGTCGACTCCGGATCCACCGATCCAGGACCTTACCAATTGGGCCTTGGCGAGACTCTTGCCAAGCCCGAGGCATACGTCCGTGACCTGCGTGTGATGCTTAAGGGTTGTACGGCACGCGGCGTGCCGCTGCTGATTGGTTCTGCTGGCGGTCCAGGCACGGCAAAACACGTCGACGACATGGTGGAGACCATTCAGCGTATCGGCGCCGAGTTGGGCAAGTCACTGAAGATAGTTGCGATATATGCCGACGTTGATCCAGGGTTGGTAAGCGCGCGTTTTGCCGCAGGGCGCACTCAGTCTTGTGCCTCAGCTCCAGAGCTAACCCAAGCAGACATCGATCAGAGCGTGCACATTGTCGCTCAGATGGGCGCTGAACCTATTTATCAGGTGCTGCGTGAGCATCCCGATGTAGACGTAGTTGTGGCCGGACGCGCTTACGATCCGGCGCCTTTCGCTGCTTTCTGCATGTTGCATGGCATCGAACCGGGCATTTACTGGCACATGGGCAAGATAATGGAGTGTGGTGGTGCCTGCGCTGAACCGAAGGGCAAGGTGATTCTCGCCACGGTGCGGGCCGACAGCTTCGATCTGGAACCATTGAATCCAGCCGAGCGTTGCACACCTACGTCAGTCGCTGCTCATACGTTGTACGAGAAGAGCCGTCCAGACTTGCTGGCCGGTCCTGGCGGCGTGCTCGACCTTCGCAGTTCGAAATATGAAGCGCTCGACGACCGCCGAGTCCGCGTCAGTGGCAGCATTTTCCATCCAGCGTCGACCTACCAGGTAAAGCTCGAAGGTGCTGCGATTGATGGTTATCGGACAATCTTCATCGGAGGTGTTCGTGATCCAATCCTGATTGCCATTATCGATAAGGCACTGATTTCCATACGCCAATATCTGCAAGGTTATTACCCTGAGATGGCCAGCGGAGAAGCGCAAATAAACTTCCACGTATATGGCAAGCACGCGGTGATGGGAAAGCGCGAACCCTTAAGTCACCACGAGCCTCACGAGGTTGGCATTCTTGGAGAAGTTACCGCTTCGACACAAACATTGGCCAATGCCATTTGCAGCACTGCGCGCATCGCCATGCTGCACATGCCTTATCCGGGGCAGATGGCAACTGGCGGTAACTTCGCGATTCCGCTCAATCCGCCGGAGAATCCTATTGGTGCTGTTTGCAGATTCTCGCTTTATCACCTGATGGACGTGGAGTCGCCCTGTGAACTGTTTCCAAGCAAGGTGATAGAGGCCCATGTATGACAGCGCTGAAGAGCTTGGCCCAAGTAATACGTAGTAAGAATTCAGGCCCGTTCGAAATTACTTTCGATGTCATTTTCGCTGATCGCCAGCGTTACGAACGTGTCCGCACCAGTCGCGTACTGACGCAGGAGCTGATCACTGAGTTGTACCAGATTCCTCCTGGCGAACTGATTACTTTCATGTTTTTTGAGCCCGCGCTCGCGTTCAAATTCACCATCAAGCGTCATGGCAATCAGGGTGGAATAGGGGAGCGCGACACTTTTGGCGCACAGCAACACGCACTGTTGCTGGACATCGATATTCCTTGAGCTACCGCCGCTCTTCAAAACAAAACCAAGATTCGGAGAGAACCCTTATGAACACACATCAAGCGCCGACGTCACCTACTGATTCCGAGCGGATTGCTGCTTTTGCCTTGCAGCTAGATCTAGATGCAATTCCAGCCGAGGTGCAGATACTTGCCAAGGAGCATCTGCTGGACGTTCTTGGCATTGCCTTGGCTTCCTCTCGTTTCGAATTCGGCCGCGTAGCCATTGAGGGTGCACGCGCACTCGGCAAGGGAGACGAGGCCACTGTATTGGGGACCGGAGAGCGCCTTCCGGCAACTTCTGCCGCGCTGGCTAATGGCATCCTCGCTCATAGTTTGGATTTCGACGATACCCACATTGGTGCTATCTACCACGCCAGCGCTCCAGCCATGGCGGCGGCATTGGCTGCCGGCGAGGCGACCGAAGCCAGCGGCCGCGAGGTTCTGACCGCGTTCATCATTGCTTTGGAGATCGGATGCCGACTGGGCACCGGCGCTGCCGGCAAGCTCCACGTCCGAGGCTTCCATCCAACCGCGCTGTGCGGCACCTTTGCCGCTGCTACTGCTGCTGGCCGCCTCAACAAACTTGGATACCCTGCATTGGTATCAGCTTTGGGGCTGTGCGGAAGCATGGCGGCGGGCATCCTTGAAGTTGGACAGTCTTGGCTTAAGCGCTTGCATCCGGGCTGGGCCGCACATGGAGGTCTGAGTGCGGTGGCGCTCGGGCGAGTGGGTTTCCTTGGACCCAATACCGTACTCGAAGGCTCACACGGCTTTTATGCGACTCACGTGCAATCTGTGCCGCAGGGTGAGCACTCTCCAGCTCATGGTCTCGGCGAGACTTGGCAAACTCTCGGCATCGCCCTAAAGCCATATCCCTGCTGTCATTTCATCCACGGATTTGTCGACGCCGCATTGGAGTTGCGTGGCCAGTTCGACCTGGATGAGGTCGAGCGCATCGAATGCCCGCTGACTGCGATGTTGCACCCGATGGTTGGCGCACCACGCGAGCGTTGCATTGAACCTCCGACCGTCTATGCGGCGCTTTTCAGTGTGCATTATGTGGTGGCGCTCGCACTCACCAAGGGGCGTGTCGATTTGGTAGCGTTTTATGACGAGCCGATCAGCGATCCTAAAGTGCTGGAAGTTGCGGCAAAGGTGCATTGCATCGATGACATCAACAGCGATTTTCCTAAGCATTTTCCGGGGGAGGTGATTGTCACGCTCAAGGACGGGCGCGTCTTTCGTTGCCGTAAGCCCACCAGCCTTGGAACGCCGGAAGTACCCCTGTCGCGGGCCGAGATCGAGGTCAAGTTCTTTGCGAACGCTACCCGTGCGATTAGTCGCGAAGCGGCCGAACAAATCGTTGATGTAGTGTTGAATTTGGAAAAGGCTGAGTCTCTTGGCCAGCTCATGGCGCTTTGCAGCGCCAGTTGATGCATCCGAGGTGCGCTGCTTGCTGGCGCACCGTTCTGCGGCGAGACCTACAGTCAAGCCGAACGATAAAAATAAGAGAGCAGGAGTATTTCTGTGCGTGAACACATCCTTGATGACTCTGCCAATACGGCTGCGACGTCTCTCTCCGATTCCATTTCGGCTGGCGACATCGCCGCCCGGCTCGACCGACTTCCGGCAACCCGCTCGGTTTGGACTATGGTGCTGTTGCTGGCGCTTGGGTCGTTCTTTGAATTTTACGAAATATTTTCTACGGCCTACGTCATGCCAGGGTTGATCGCGAGTGGGATTCTCACTACAACAACGGAAAGTTTCTTCGGTATGACCGGCGCGGCGAGTTACATCGCGGCTACCTTTGTCGGCATGTTCCTCGGCGTTCTGTTGTTCGGCCAAGTCGCCGACCGATTCGGCCGTCGCACTGTTTTCACCTGCGCTCTACTGGGCTACTCGATTGCCTCGGCAATTATGGCCTTCCAGACTGACGCTCATACGCTCAACATCTGGCGACTCGTCGCTGGTGTGTTCCTCGGCGTAGAAATCGTCACCATCGACACTTACCTGAGCGAGCTCGTACCAGCCCGGATTCGTGGCCGCGCCTTCGCCATTCTGAGAATGTGCAGCTTCATCGCCGTGCCCATGGTGGCATTGATCGCCTACCTTTTGGTACCAACCACGTTGCTCGGCTACGAGGGGTGGCGATGGGTCTTCTGGATCGGCTCCTGTGGTGCACTGTTCATCTGGTTCCTGCGCCGTGGTTTACCAGAGAGCCCGCGCTGGCTAGCCAGCCATGGCCGTTTAAAGGAGGCGGACGCGGTCCTGCGTCAATTGGAGGCGAGGGTACAGACTCATTATGGTAAGGCGCTGCCGAAGCCGACGCCAACGCAGGGAGTCGTGCTGAAAACTCGGGAGCAGGTGAGCTTCACCGAAATATGGAGCCGACACTACCGCGGTCGCACCCTGATGTTGCTGTTGTGTCAGGTGGCGATGGGCATTGCACTTTTTGGTTTCTCAAACTGGATGCCCACGTTCCTTGTTGAGCATGGCATTGGGCTCACCAAGAGCCTTGAGTACGGCCTGATAATTTCTTGCGTAACACCTCTCGGTCCATTGGTGGCGTTCTTTTTCGCCGATCGAATTGAGCGTAAATGGCAATTACTCGTTGCTGGTAGCCTGATGATTTTCGGTGGTCTGTTATTTGTCGAGGTGCGAGGTATGTTGCCGCTGATCCTGGCAGGTTCGTTAATCACACTGGGCGCAACCGTCGTGCCGATGGTCGTACATACCTATCAAACTGAACTTTACCCCACCCGCAACAGAGCGCTTACAACTGGTTTTGTGGTCGCTATTGGGCGGCTCGGTGGGGCAATGAGCGGGTTCCTGATCGCTGCTGCGCTGAAGTATGCGGGCGTGTCCGGCGCACTCATGCTGATCTGCGGTGCCATGGCAGTATCAATGTTGTCGATCATCCTATTTGGACCTCGCACTCGCGGGCGCTCATTGGAAGAGCTTAACCGTTAGGGCCTCCTGAATCAGGCGCCTCACCCCTCATATTCCTCCACTGTACAGGCCGCATAGACTTCTCATTGCATCATGAGAAGGGCTTTGCCCGAAAAGCCCAAATTCACACGGCGTCGAAATCCAGGCCAAGATCGGCCAGCGTCTAGAAGGAAGAGCATGCACAGAGCTTGCGCATTGGACATCCACTCGGCGTCATGGAGGTCAAAATTGTGTGCAAGGCTGATGGCGGTAGGAGTGTCACTGTAATCAGCACCCCTGATTTTAACCCTAGCCCTTGGACTTAGTCGGATCAGCGCTGCGTGGGTAGGTACGTTCCTCTTGAGTCGTGCCATCGTCTTGATGGATTGTGAGCGAAGCCGTCTTACCGTCCAAAATCTTAACTGCGAGCTTCGTAATCTCTTATTTAGTGGCGGCGGTTTTCGATGCGCGCTCCGCACCTTGCTTGGTAAGCGCCCAGCCTTTGTCGGTTTGTCGATGTGAGTTGTTGTCGATTTCATTCTCCGGTTTTTTGAGTTTCACTTGAGGCCAACACGCCTGCGCATTTCAGCCGTAATCGTTTGTCGAGTTTTGTTCAGGTCAGCCCAAGGATCCTTGTCTAACTGACCCAATCGTTCATGGATGTTCTGGATATTCCAGACATTAGCGCCTTTGATCTCCAGCAATTCTTCACGGAAAATCGGCACCGAGACCGGCAAACCTTCGCGGGTGCGAACCCCGTAAGCACATGCAGTCGTTGCGCCCAGGCCGTTTCGCAGGTAGTCGATGAAGATTCTCCCGACGCGGTTTTTCGGCCCGGAAACGGCGGAGAAACGATCAGGGAGTAGTTTGGCGATATGTTTAACAATGGCATGGCTGAAGCTTTTGACGGCTTCCCAGTCGTCTTTTGGCGTAAGCGGCACAACCAAGTGGATTCCTTTGCCTCCGCTTGTTTTCAGAAATGACTTGAGCCCGAGTTCATCCAGAACGGTTAGCGTCAACTGAGTGGCCTCGACCATGCTCTTCCAAGGCAGCACGGGGTCTGGATCGAGATCGAGGATGAAACGGTCGGGTCGCTCAAGATCTTTGGAGACAGCATTCCACGTATGCAACTCGATGGTGCTCATTTGGACGGCACCCACCAGGGCTTCGATGTTGTTGATCAACATCACGGGGTGGCCGGTGTATTCCTTGCCCATGGTTTCAATGCCGGGTATGGCGAGACGGTCTGCGTTTTTTTGGAAAAACAATTCACCGGCGATGCCTTCAGGTGCGCGCACCAATGCGACGGGACGATTGGCAAGTTCGGGAAGCAGCCAGTCTGAGACGCCGATGTAGTAATCGGCAAGATCACGCTTGGACGAACCGCTGACGGGGTCGATTACCCGCTCGGGGTGGGTCAGTCTGATCTTGCCAGTCGTCTTGGAGGCAGCTGTTTTAACTTCGGGGGCCTGATTGTCTAGCGGGGTTTTTACAGGTGGTTTGGACGGTGTCTGCTTCTTTTCGGCTATTGGCGGAGCAGGGCGCTCTTCGGTAATTGCCTTCGCCGGCTTGTCATTGCGCATGCCATGAAAAACTGCGTGCCGTACAGAACCTTCCTTGGTGATTTCCGCGAATGCGACTTCCGCCAGCAGTACGGGCTTGAGCCAATGAACCCCTTTGGCTTCAAAGCCTGTTGGTGGATTGACGACCGCCGCCTTCTTCATTTCAAGCGGCACAAGCTGATCGAAGATTGTATTCAACGTGGCTTCGTTGAATCCGGTACCGACTTTTCCCGCGTACCTTAGTTCGCCGCTATCGGCGTCATGCAGTCCCAATAGCAGGGCTCCGAATTTACTGCGAGCGCCCTTGGGTTCGCTATAACCGACCACAATAAACTCTTGCCGCCGTTTGCACTTCAGCTTGATCCAGTCGCCGCTGCGGCGCGAGGTGTATGAGCTGCCGACTCGCTTACCAATCAGGCCCTCCATCTTCATCTGGCAGGCACTGTTCAGAAGAGCATCGGGCTCCTCGCCAAAATCTTCTGAGAACCTGAGTATGTCGTCTTCACTGCGCTCCAGCAGTTGTGATAACGCGGCGCGACGCTGCTGAAGGGGCACTTCCCGCAGATCCATACCGTTGAGATAGGGCAGGTCGAACAGGTAGTAGACGATGTTGCCACTGCGACCAACTTCAAATGCGTTTTGCAGCGCTTGGAAATCGGGAACACCTTCGTCGTTGGCGACGACCATTTCTCCATCTAGCCATGCCGATTCAAGCGCAAGACCGGCGATGGCTTCGGCTTGGCGAGGAAGTTTGTGCGTCCAGTCATGACCATTGCGGGTAAACAACTGAACTTTGCCAGCGTCAATTCTGGCCATGATGCGATAGCCATCAAACTTAATTTCGTAACGCCAATCACCGCCAGGCGCTGACTCCACCAACGTTGCCAATTCTGGTTTTATACTGTCAGGCATCTCGGCTGCTTGGGCCCCGGTTAGTTGAGTGTTGCCAGTCTTTTTCTTCGCAGCCGGTACTGTTTCAACGGGCTTAGGGGCGGCGGCCTTTCCCCCATGAGTTTTGGCGATAATCGTCCGCTCGCTTAACACGCTGTCAGGCAATTCCTTGACGACGTCGTACTCTGATTCAGGGCGGGCGAAATCGTCTTGGTGCTTAATCAAAAACCACGGTTTTTGTTTTCCTTCGCTGTGGCCTTTGACCAAGTTCCAGAGACCGCTGAGCTTTTCTCCCTGCAATTCGAATTTGAGCCGCCCCTGGGAATAGGCCTCGGCGGGGTCTGACAGTGGTTTCCAGACGCCACGATCCCAGACGATCACATCGCCAGCGCCATAATGCCCCTCGGGGATGCTGCCTTCGAACGTTGCATAATCAATCGGGTGATCTTCGACATGCATGGCCAAGCGTTTTACTTGGGGATCGAGTGAAGGCCCCTTGGGAACAGCCCAGCTTTTCAACGTGCCATCCAGTTCCAGGCGGAAATCGTAATGGAGGCGGGATGCGTCATGCTTTTGAATGCAAAATTGTAAAGCCGCTGGCGCTTTTGCCTTGTGGTTTACGGCGAACTTGGTTTTTTTAGCACCCGAAGGCTCCGGGGTGGCTTCGAAGTCCCGCTTGCGGTTGTACTCTTCAAGATTCGGATGGGACTTTGATGCTAAAGGCGCAACGTCAGTCTTCTTTGCGTTTTTCTTGGGCTTTTTCGGGGACTCCGCGATTCTGATCCATGTGGGGGCATGATCACTGGCATGCTCCTCACCTCGCACCCAGGCGTCCACTCCTGCCTCTTGTAGGCGAGGGGCCAGTACCGGGTTTAACAGGAGATGGTCGATGCGCAGACCTGAATTGCTCTGCCAGTGCCCGCGAAAATAATCCCAAAATGTATATACGCGCTCCTCTGGATAAAGATGCCGCAGCGAGTCGAGCCAGCCTTGACCCAAGAGTCGCTCAAAACACTCACGGCTTTCGGGCTGCAGCAGTGCGTTCTTAAGCCAGGAGCGCGAGTTATAGATGTCCATGTCGGTCGGTACGACATTGAAATCGCCCGCAAGAACAACAGGGTGGTCACTGGATTGTAGCGTTTTGGCATGTTCAATTAGATGCTCATACCACCTGAGCTTGTATTCGAACTTTGGCCCAGGTTGGGGATTTCCATTGGGCAGATACAGGCACGCTACGATAAGGCCGTGTGCGGCGGCTTCCAGATAACGGGACTGTATGTCTTTCTCTTCGCCAGGAAGACCTTTCTGGATGAGCAGCGGCTCCGAGTCTCGGGCCAGAATGGCCACCCCGTTCCAAGACGCTTGGCCCAGGTGCAACGATCCGTAACCCGCAGCTTCGAGTTCCCGTGCGGGGAAGTCTTTATCCTGAGCTTTGAGTTCTTGCAGGCAAACGATATCGGGCTGCTCTCGCTCAAGCCACTGTTTAAGGTTCGAGAGCCGTGTATTGATGCCGTTAACGTTGAACGTCGCTACCTTCAGCGTTTTCATCTTCCGTTCCTTCGACTTTTCAAGACCTTCTTATCTGAGGTCTGGCAGTCGAATGAGTTCGGGATTTTGGTGAGCTCGATGTAGCCAGGGAAGAAACTACCTGGCGCCTTCGATATGCTGATCGTCTGGTGTCATTTCGAGCGTTGCCATGCCGCCCGTGGGATTTCGTAGACTGCGCCGGTCAGGCAACTGCGAAGCTATAGATATAGGCCGTGGTCGCCCCCTGTAGCTCAACGTGTATGTCTGAAGTTAGACGACTGTCCTCTCCAAAACAGCGTTCACGCGTTCTTTCCAGATGCAATATTGGCCCTCCAATATCCAAGCGGGCATACCGCTTCCACGCTGAGAATTATGACGACGAACCATCTTCGTTTTCGTCATTTATTGTGACGAAGGATTGAGAAATTCAATGCAGCTGCCACCGAGAGCCACGCCAGGTAGGGGAATAGAATAAGCCCTGTAACGATGTCTAGCTGCAGAGCCATCACGACCATCGCGGCCACAACGATCCACAGCAGAGCAAGAATTACCATCGCAGCGACGATGTTGTTCGCTCCAAAAAACACCGGTGTCCACAACGTATTAAGTGCAATCTGAGCGGCCCATAAAGCCAGCACTGTCTCGCTGCCAGGAAGCAGAGTTAGGCGATATCCTGCCCACGCGAGAAGCAAATAGAGGGTCGTCCAAGCCACCGGAAACGCCCAATTCGGTGGAGTGAAGCTCGGTTTTTGAAGCGCTTCATACCATGCCCCAGGTTTGAAAATGATACCGGTAGCTGCAGCTGCGCAGCATGCTAGAAGAAAGATGAAGAAGGTCATAGGTCGTCCTAGGCCAAATTAATCGGGATGTAGAGGGGGAGTGGGTATCTCGGGATTGGATGCTCATACAAAGAAAAGTCGGTATCCAAGTCTTTGGAGCATCGCCACAGTCGTCCTTTGACAAAAGGAATAGTGCCCGTCAGGCGTGGTTGGATACATCGTTGGCATTCCTCCGGATGGTTAGCTTACCGCCCAGCGTACTGACGTGCGCAATTGCGAATCCTGTTGGACTGACCCTTTCTCAGGATCACGCGCGGCTGAAGTGCGCGGGTTGAACATGACGGTGATGTAGACGAGCGATCGGCAGCACGGCAATGGCTACAGCTACTGCTGGGGCCTGATGGGGAATGTCTCGGAATCCGTGTTCAATAATAGCGTTTTAGCTCATGCGCTTGGTCAATCATCTAACATCAACGGGGTGCAAGATTTTGAAATCTCACAGGCAAGCTACTTTGTCATTTTTGGCGATGGTATTACCTTTGCTGTCAATAAGGGTCACCGTCACATTCCTGCCGAGGCCACTGCTCTCCACCAAGTCGTAACGTTGATTCGGTAAAAAATCCCTAAAACTGAGAGCCGCAAGGCAAGTACGACGTCTTTCTTGGTAGTCCCATTTGACTATTCCAAGCTCCATTTTGTGTTCTCCGGAAGAAACGATGAAATATTTTAATTTTTTCGATCGTTCTTCGTCTAATCGTCTTGCAATCATCTCGTCACCAGGCTGTGCCTGCAGGTTAACCTTGGATTGGCCATCTTCCAGAGTTGTAGGCTCGGTCGTGCAGCCTGCTAAGCCCTGAAGGAGAATTAAAGTGCAGATGATCTTGATAGGGTTCATAGGTGCTTCTGCTAGAGGCTCAATGAAAGCTAGACCCGCAGGTCGGAACTAATACCCATAGCCGATTCCGAAATTGAACGGAGGATGCCCGTTCCAATGTTTATCGTCTGGACAAAAATAGCTAAGGCTTTTTATTAGAGGCTTCACGCACTATCTGCGTCAAGATTCGAGCGATTGCCGGTCTTTTAAAGTGTTGGCAGCAGGATAGGGCGGTCGTTGGTATCCGTGCGGCGAACACGCCTTCCAGACACCGATGCCAAAGGCGAAGGTGTCCACCTAAACTGAACACCTTCGCCGCCAAATGGCCTGCACTGGCGCAACAGGCGGCCGAAAAAGAGACCAGTTACGCCGATTTTCTGGAGCAATTATTACTCACTGAAAAATGGTCTCGATTGGAGCGTCGACGAGAGGCCCTGCTCAATTTTCGGGGCTTCCCGCTGTCAAAACCTTGAGCAATACAATTACACGCTTCATCTGCGCAGCAGACCTGACCCAGTATTTCAGCCGAGTAGTACAGCGCGCAAAATTACTGATTATCGACGAGATCGCTCGGTATGACCTTAACTCATGGCCTCATGATTTTTAATGGTTGTCGCCCCTTCAATCCCCAATGCTAAAAAGTCGCAAATCAGCTCCCCAACAAAAAGAGCGTTTGCAACCATGACTCACCATCACTGCCACGTCTTCGCCAGTTACGTACTGCGCTCTTCGAACCCCGATTTTTATCACGCAGCCTACACCTGCGTGCATTTCTGACCACCCAAAATCCCTGAAGAGTAATAACTCATGAAAGAACTCGACTTGTACATCGGTGAAGGCTTCGAAGGTCCAGGCGTCAACGCAGCACACATTAATATTCTTATCGGCCCACGCAATGGCCCAGCGGGTCAGGCTTTCGCAAATAGCCTTGCGTCACCCAGCCAAGGGCATTGCCCGTTCATGGTGATCGCTCAGCCCAATATTCCGGTCAAACCCATGACCCTTTATGTCAACAAAGCAGCCATCGGCAGCGAGTTGCATGGCAATGCCACGTGGGGCGCGTCCCAAGCGGGGATCGCCAAAGCTGTTCTGGAATCGTTGCTGGACGGCACCTTACCGCCTGAAGCCGAAGACGAGTGGGCGATTGTGACCGCGAACTGGGTCAACCCGGCCTGCAACGACCTGGATGCGGTGTACCGCAACAACTACAACGCCTGCCGCACGGCGATTCGAGCGGCCCTTTCCGGTAAACCGGAAAAAGCACAACTGACGGATGTGGTCGACCACATCAGCAACCCTTTCTACACGCCAAAAGCCTGAGGTTTCCCATGGAATATATTCGTTTGGGCAATTCCGGCCTGCAAGTCTCCCGCCTGTGCCTGGGCACCATGAACATGGGCACCCCGGACTGGAAACCATGGATATTCAATGAGCAGCAAAGCGAGCCGATCGTCGCGCACGCGCTGGACAATGGGGTGAACTTCATCGACCTGGCGGACTTTTATTCCGCTGGTGTGGGTGAGGAAGTGGTGGGGCGTATCGTCAAGCGTCTGGCCCGTCGCGAAGACTTGGTCATCACCACTAAAGTCGGTTATGGAACACGCAATGGCCTCAACGTCAGCGGTCATTCGCGCAAGCACATCATGGACAGCATCGATGCTTCGCTCAAGCGCCTGAACATGGAGTACGTCGATGTGTTCATGTTGCATTACTTCGACGTGAACACACCGGTGGAAGAAACCATGTGCGCCATGAACGATATCGTGCGCTCCGGTAAAGCACGTTACATCGGCGTGTCGACCATGCTTACAGGACAACTGGCAAAAGTCCTCTTGGCCTGTGAGCGCAACGGTTGGGTCAAGCCCATCAATATGCAGCTGCAACTTAACTGCGCTTACCGCGAAGAAGAGCGAGAGATGATTCCGTTCTGCCGCGATCAAGGTTTGGGTATCTCGGTGTTTAGCCCATTGGCCCGCGGGCTGTTGACCGGGGACGTACAGTCGACACGCAACCAGACCGACCTGTTTACCCAGCAGATGTACAGCGACGATGCATCGTTTGCGATTGCCCATTCAGTGCAGCGTGTTGCCCGCGCCCGTGGTGTGTCCAACGCACAGATTGCCCAAGCGTGGGTCGCCAACCATCCAGGGGTGGATTGCATGCTGGTGGGTGCTGACACCACTGCACAATTCGACAGCGCGCTGGCAGCGCTGGAAACCCGATTTGATGCCGACGAATTGCATGAGCTGGAGCGCAATTACACCCCGTGCGACGTGATCAATGACTACACCGCCGGTAAACGTATTTTGCGTACGGCCCGTCCGGGTGTTGAACGTTTCACTTTGACCGAGGCTGTGGCATGAGCGCGCTGATCCGTAACGGCAATTTCATCGACGGCCAGTGGTCCAGTGGCGGCCCGAGTTATCCCGTACTGAACCCGGCCAATGGCGAATTGATCGCAGAGGTACAAAAAGCCGGTGCTGGGGAAACCAATCGTGCCATCGCTGCCGCCCAGCGTGCCTTGCCGGCCTGGCGCAAACTGACCGCCAAAGAACGCAGCCAGCGTCTCAAGCGCTGGAGCGACTTGATGCTGAGCCATCAAAAAGAACTGGCAACCTTGCTCAGCCGCGAGCAGGGCAAGCCACTGGCCGAAGCCATGGGCGAAGTGGTGTACGCCGCAAGTTTCCTGGAATGGTTCGCCGAAGAAGCCAAACGCGCTTACGGCGACGTCATTCCAAGCCATAAGCCTGATGCGCGGATCATCGTCGTCAAAGAGGCCATCGGCGTAGTAGCGGCAATTACCCCATGGAATTTCCCGCTGGCCATGGTCACTCGCAAAGTCGGCCCAGCACTGGCAGCCGGTTGCACAATGATCCTCAAACCCTCGGAAGAGACGCCGTTGTCAGCCTTCGCCTTGGCCGTGTTGGCCGAGCAGGCGGGTATCCCAGCCGGCGTATTTAACGTCGTTTCCGGTGACGCGGTGGCCATCGGGGGCGCGCTGCAAGCTTCCAGCGTCGTACGCAAACTATCGTTTACCGGCTCCACCCGCACGGGCAAATTGCTCATGCGTCAGGCCGCCGACACCTTGAAAAAGGTCTCGTTGGAATTGGGCGGTAACGCGCCGTTTATTGTATTTGACGACGCCGATCTGGATGCCGCCGTCAAGGGCGCCATGGCCTCCAAGTTTCGCAATACCGGGCAGACGTGCGTATGTGTTAACCGCTTCTTTATCCAAGACGGCGTCTACGAAGCTTTCACCGGCAAACTGGCTGAAGCGGTCGCAGCGATGCGCATCGGAAGCGCCTTGGAAGGCGACACCGAGCAAGGTCCGCTGATTAATGCCGCGGCGCTGGCCAAGGTTGAGCTTCACGTTGGTGATGCACTGGCCAAAGGTGCCACGTTGTTGTGCGGTGGTCGCCGTCACGCACTGGGCGGCACGTTCTATGAACCAACAATTCTGATTGATGCCAACAGCGACATGCTGATCGCTCAGGATGAAACCTTTGGCCCAGTGGCTGCCTGTTTCCGATTTCAAGACGAAGCCGAGGTGCTGCAACGAGCCAACGATACGCCCTACGGGTTGTCAGCCTACTTTTACAGCCGTGACATCGGCCGGGTGTGGCGCATGGCCGAAGGGCTGGAGGTCGGTATGGTCGGCATCAACGAAGGGATAATCTCCACTGAAGTCGCTCCCTTTGGTGGAGTGAAGGAATCAGGGCTGGGCCGCGAAGGTTCTCGGTATGGCCTTGAGGATTATCTGGAGATCAAATACCTGTTGATGGGCGGTTTGTAACACAGCGGCGCCTTCGTACGCGGGGGCGCCTGATGTTCGACGTTTTACTCCCTGAAAAATAAGAAAAAGGAGAAGAATATGTCGGTTCAACCGATAAAGATCGATGACCTGCCCATTGGGCGCTTTCACATCAAAATCGCCGGCCTGACGTTCGGTGCGCACTTTACAGACGGTTATATTCTCGGGCTTATTGGCATCGCGTTTACGCTGCTTAGCCCGCAGATGCATTTGGATGCACTGTGGCAAGGATTGATTGGTGCTTCGGCTCTGATCGGGTTATTTCTCGGTAGTCTGTTCTTTGGCTGGATCGCCGACAAAACGGGTCGGCAGAAGATCTTCCTGGTGAGTTTCGTATTGATCACTGTGGCATCGGTGATGCAGTTCTATGCCCAAACGCCCCTGCAGTTGTTTTTATGCCGAGTGCTTATCGGCATCGGTTTAGGCGGTGATTTCAGTGTCGGCCACGCCATGCTTGCCGAGTTTGCGCCCAAGAAAAACCGCGGTGTGTTGTTGGGATCATTCAGTGTGATCTGGACTTTCGGTTATGTCGCGGCGACGTTCGTTGGCACCGCCATGCTCAGCTTGGGTGATGACGCATGGCGCTGGATGCTGGCCTCTTCGGCGATCCCCGCCGCGTTGATTCTAGTTGCCCGTATCGGCACGCCAGAGTCGCCACGCTGGTTGGTCAATCAGGGGCGCATTGCCGAAGCCCGCGCCATCGTCAAGAAGCACTTGGGTGACAACGTCGAACTGGACGAAACCCAATCCACTGAAACGCGTTCTGGCTATGCGGTGCTGCTAAGCCCCGAATACCGTAAGCGTACCGCTTTCAACTGCCTGTTCTTCGTCTGCATCGTGATGCCGTACTTTGCTATCTACACCTTTCTGCCGTCGATCCTGAGCAAGATGGGTTTAGCCGAAGGGTTTGGTACTGAATTGATGCTGAACATGCTGTTGATTTTGGGCGCGCTGATTGGCATCTGGTGCACGGTAAAGTTTTCGCGTCGGGGATTTTTGATCAACGCATTTATTGTTCTCGCGGTGGCCTTGCTGATCCTCGCGGTACTGCCGAACAACGCGGTATTTTTCATGATTTTGGCGTTTGGGGTCTTCACGTTGGTGCTGTCGGCGGTGAGTAACCTGGTGGGAGTTTTCCCGGCTGAAAGTTTTCCGACTGAGGTTCGTGCCAGTGGCATTGGTCTGGCGACAGCAGTGAGTCGCCTTGGCTCGGCGATCAGTACGTTCCTGTTGCCGGTCAGTGTGGCAGGAATAGGTTTGAGTCCGACCATGGGCATTCTCGCGGCTATTTTGACCCTAGGTGCGATCATTTCCTGGGCCTGGGCACCGGAAACCAAATCCCTCACGTTAAGCCAAGCATGCAAGGTCCAGGGCACGGTGCAGGTCACAGCTCCGATCCCTGTTCAGGGCAGTCCTTCAACGGCGGTCAACGTGGCGGTGCCACTGGGAAGCTGAAGGCCATCGCCAGTGAAAAAGGGCTCTGTGATGAGCTGGAATCCGCACCTTCAAGGGTTGCTCACCAGCCCCAACCACTCAGTAAACAACCGCACTTTCGATAACCCCAGCTTGTCATTGGCCACGTCCAACCAATATCCATAAGGTCCGATCACCTCCACCGGGGTGATTGGCAGTAGGCTGCCGTTGGACAGTTCCTTTTCGATCATCTGCCGGTCGATGACCGCGAGCCCGCCTCCTGCCAATGCTGTGTGAATGACTTGGTCCAGGGTGCTGAATTCCAGTCCTTGCCCGGCATTGATATCGTCACGACCCATGGCCGCCAACCAGTTCTCCCAGACTCTCAAACGCTTGCCGTCGTGCAGAATGTGCAGCAATGGATGCTGCTGCAGATCCGGTGGCTGGCCGTTGACGAACAACTCCGGGCTCGCTACCGCCATGTGTCGTTCCATCACCAATAATTGACTGCTGCAGTGACTGGCGGCTTCGACACCAAAGCGGATATGGCAGTCGAGTTCAGCGAGGTTATCGTGGCCATTTTGGTGGGTCACACTCAGGCTGATATCAGGGTAGCGCTGGCAGAATGCGCGCAGGTGCGCTGACAAATAACGCGTGGCCCAAGTCGGTGGCGCCACAATTCGCAAGCGCTGGCGCAAGTTGGGCACTCGCACAGATTGCAGGGCACGTTCGATGTGGTCGAACGCTTGCTCCAGATGAGGGGAAAGGGCAATGCCGGTTTCGGTCAGCGACAGTCCTTGCGGGGTACGGATGAAAAGAGCGTGGCCAAGGTAATCTTCGAGTTGCTTGATCTGCCGGCTGACGGCACCTTGAGTGACGTTCAAACCCAAGGCAGCTTGGCTAAAGCTGCGATGCCGAGCAACCTCTTCGAAGACCCGCAGCATATTCAGCGAGGGCAGTTGACGCATGAAAGGATGACTCCACACCTGCCGCCGGTGTTGCGTGGGGCTGGTTTATTGTTTTTGTGGGTGACGCTTCTGTGGTGCTTATCTGACGCTATCTGTAGGGCGTGGTGCAAGGAGTTGTAGTTATTTTGTGTAAGGGGGCCGCCAAGTCTTATGCCTTTACCTCATCTTGTAGGGGCTGCCGAAGGCTGCAATTTTTCCTGACCTGATGAAGGCGGTTTGCCAGGCCATCAGCGCGGTTGGTAACGCGGGCTACCTGAACAACTTTGGTGCGGCATTCGCTGGCAAGCCAGTCTCCCACAGGATTTGGTCAGCCCCAACTAGCCAACCAAACACACATCGCCTGTAGGCGCGAACTTGCTCGCGATGGAGCGCGAAGCAGCGCCGCCGTATTACCGTTAACAAGCTACACGCCGCGCTTTTGCCCTTAGAAGTAATACCCGATATTCGTATACAGCTGATTCTCCCAGTGATTTGTCCCACCGGCGCCCAGGCTCTGCGTATAGCTGCTGCCACCAATGTATGGGTCGTTCTTGCCGTACAGCCATTCTGTGGCGATCCACAGTTTGCTGAACGAGAACGAGGTGCCGAAGATCGCCCGTTGTGAGGTGTTGAAATCGTCATCAGATTTCACGAAGGCGCTGTAGTTGGCGTACAGCTTGACCCCACTGATCAGGTCAAACAGGTGCTTGCCTTCGACGTCGTAACTCAGGTCCGCCACGTACAGGTTGCCACGGGCGGCAACGTTGTAGGTGCCGTCGTAGCCGCCTACGGTGACCAGCGCGTCGGTGCCGGGGTTACGCGGTGACATCTGTTGGCGCGTGGCCTGAACCTGCACGCCCCACGGGCCATTTTTGCCGAGGTAATGCACAGCCACCGCGTTACGACGACCGGTGTTATCGGTATCGCTGTTTTTTAGTTCCGAGGTCAGGCCGGAAATGCCAACTTCGGATTTCCAGCCACCGATGTCCAGTGCCTTGGCCACTCGCAGGACCACGGTGTTGCGTTCCTGGTTGTTGCTGCCATCGACAACGTAGCTGTCAGCTTGGGAGATAGCGCTGGAGTAGGTGTCGCCTTTGCTGGTGCCTTTGCCTTGCCAGGCAGGACGCAAGTAATAACCTGCCTGCACGTTCCAGTCGCCGATTTGCTGGATGTATTTGGTACCTACTTCCTCTAGGTCCTCCAAGCCGATGACGTTACCCAGCGTTTCATAGAAGGTGCTGCCAAAGTAAGGCTGCAGGCCAAATGGCACCTGATTCAGGCCGACCTGGATTTGCTGGTTTGGATTGAATTTATAGCCGACCCAAGCGGACTCGGCAAAGGCTACATCGCCGACGTTATTGGTGTACTGGTAAGGATAAGCCCGCCCGTAAAAGCGGTACTTGGCCGCGCCGATCCACGTGTCAGACGTGTACTTGGCAGTGAGGAATGCCGTGTCGAAGTTAAACTTCTGAATGTCGCGGTCAGGGTCGTAGTCCCAACGGGCACGCACTGCGCCACCGAGGTCGAGGTTGTCGGTCACCTGTATCGCCATGGCTGGCGCCGCGAAGGCCCCTAATACGGGAATTAAAGCAATGGAACGGATAGCACGAGGGGTGAGTGTGCGCAAAGTGAGCTCCGATGTCTGATTTTATAATGGGCAACAGCAGCCCGGACCGCAGCGAATGCGGCGGCACGGGGTAAGGTTTGTTGACTCAGTTGAACTAGGGTCTTATCAGCCTCAACGCAGAGGTTGTTGCGGGTGCCATCGGTATCGCCGAGGCGCCGGGAGCCGCCGCCAGCAAGGTTTGGGTGTAGGTGTTTTGCGGCCGCAAAAGCACCTGTTCCGCCGTGCCGTACTCCACCACTTGTCCTTGGCGCATCACCGCGATGTAATCGCTGATCTGCGCCGCTACGCGCAAGTCATGGGTGATGAACAAAATGCTCAGGTTGAACCGTTGTTGCAACTCGGCGAGCAACTCCAGGACCTGCTTCTGTACCGAGACATCCAGCGCTGAGACGCTTTCATCGGCAATCAGTATTTCCGGGCGCATCGCCAACGCCCGGGCGATACCGATGCGCTGGCGTTGGCCACCGGAAAATTGCCGTGGTTTACGTTTGAGGGCGTCTCGCTTGAGCCCGACTTGCTCTAACAAGTCGCCGGCTTCGGTCCATGCATCCTTGGCCGACAGCCCACGCAGTTGCGCAGCCCGGCCGATAATGTCGCCGACCCGATGCCGTGGGTTGAGCGAACCATAGGGGTCCTGGAAAATCATCTGGATCCGCCGACGATTGGCCGCCAGGGCTGAACCGTTCAAGGCCAGAAAGTCAGTGTCACCGAGCCATACGTGTCCGCTGTCGCTGTCGATCAAGCGAATGGCTGCTTTCACCAGCGTGCTTTTACCAGAGCCCGATTCGCCGACAATTGCCAACGTCTTACCCCGTGGCAACTGCAGCGAAACGTCCTTGAGGGCCGACACCGAGCGACCACCGACAGTGTAGGTTTTGGTCAGGTGCTCAATACGTAACGCAATTTCGCCGTCTGCACTCGGTGCATGCAGTTCAGGGTGCAGGGCCGGCACAGCCGCGATCAGTTTGCGGGTATAGGGGTGTTTCGGCGCGTGCAGCACTTGATCACGCTCGCCAATTTCCACCAGCACACCGCCTTGCATCACGGCGATTCGGTCAGCTATTTCTGCGACCACGCCGAAGTCGTGAGTGATGAACAAAATGCCGTGCTGGCCGCGGCCGCGCAGGTCCCGCACCAGCTTCAACACTTGAGCTTGAGTGGTCACGTCGAGCGCTGTCGTCGGTTCGTCAGCAATCAGCAAATCAGGATTCATCGCCAGTGCCATGGCAATCACCACGCGCTGGCATTGGCCGCCGGAAAGTTGATGGGGGAAACTGTTAGCGATTCGTGGCGGGGCCGGTAACTGCGTAGAAGCAAGCAGTGCCAGTGTGCGTTCGCGGCGCTCGGCAGCAGGCATCGTTGGCGCGTGAATATCGAAAATTTCTTCGACCTGCTGACCGATGCGAATCGCCGGGTTAAGCGCTGCCATGGGCTCCTGGAAAATCATCGCAATACGATTACCCCGCAGCCGGCGCAATGCGGACTCATCCATGCGGCAAATATCGCTGCCGAGAAAGTCGATGACTCCCTCGCTGTGACGCAGGCCCTTGGCGTAGTCGCCCATGATCGCCGCCGACAATACCGACTTACCGGACCCGGACTCGCCGATCACGCACAGGATTTCACCCTTGCGCACGTCCAGGCTGATACCTTTTACAGCGTGGCTGCGGTCAGCGCCCGCGGGCAATTCAATGGAAAGGTTTTCCACACGCAGCACTTGTTGCTGATTAGGTTGGGGACTCATGCTCAACTCCTTGTGCTTTTCTGGGCGTGTTCGTCCAGACCATCCGCTAGCAGGCTTAGGCCTAGCATCAGGGTGGAGATGGCAATGCAGGGGAAAATCACCAAGTGCGGGAAGGCGATAGCCATGCTCCGGCCTTCGTTGATCATTCCGCCCCAATCCGGGGTGGGTGGCGGCAAGCCGAGGCCAAGAAAACCGAGGGCCCCGATCATGATTGCGGTGTAGCCAATGCGCAGGCAAAAATCGACGATCAGCGGGCCACCACAGTTGGGAAGGATTTCTACCAGCATGATCCTCAGCGGACCTTCGCCTTGGGTGATGGCGCTGAGCACGTAGTCTCTGGAGCGGATGTCGATGGTCAGCGCACGCATGATCCTGAAGATCGCCGGGGCGCTGGTGAACGTGACTGCAATCAAAATGTTCAGCGCCGAGGCACCCAGCGCGATGATGATCACGATGTAGAGCACCAACACCGGAAATGACAACACGGTGTCGGCGACATACGACAGCAAGGCGTCCACCCAGCCACTGAAGTAACCAGCGCACAGGCCCATGGCGATGCCCACCGCGAATGCAGTCAGCGTCGCCAGGATCGACCAGAACAATACGGTTCGGGTGCCCCAGATGAGCCGTGAAAGAATGTCCCGGCCGATCATGTCGGTGCCCAGCAGGAAGCTCATGCCGTTGCTGTCGGGGGTCATGGGTGTCAGCAGCGGAGTGAAACTTTCCAGCGGGTCATGAGGCGCAAGCCAAGGCGCAAAGAGTGCCATCAGCACCCAACTGCCTACCAGCAGCAGACCGAGCGCGGCCAAGGGATGTTTGAACGAGTTAAGAAGGTTCATTGGGCACCTGCGCCAAGACTGCGCAGGGTGATGCGCGGGTTGAGCCAGGTGTACGCCAGGTCCGAGAATATTTTGGTCGCACCGACCACGACGCCGCTGATCATTGCGCACGCTTCGATCAAGTAAACGTCATGGTTCAGCGAAGCGGTGTAGAGCAGCGAGCCGAAACCTTTGTAGGCGAAAAACACCTCGACCACGATGACGTTCGACAGTAGCCACGGGATGTACAACATGATCACCGTGATAGGCGCGATCAGCACGTTGCGCAGGGCGTGGCGCAGTACGATGCGAGTGGTGGATGCACCTTTCAGGCGGGCAGTTCGGATGTAGGGCGCCTGCATCACTTCGACCATGGACGCTCGCGTAATCCGCGCCAGGTAACCGATGCCGAACAGACACAGCACCATCAGTGGCAGTGCCATTTCCACGGCGTTGAAGCCGTCGCTCATGCTGCTGACCCCCGGCAACCAGTTAAGCCAGAAGACGAAGATGGCCGAGACAAACACCGCGCTGGCAAAGTCGGGAATCGAAGTGGTAAAGATCGACAAAAACGATACCAGGCGGTCCAGTACCGAGCCTTGACGAATGCCCGCTAGAATTCCCAGTGTCAGTGCCACCGGCACCATGATCAGCAGCGCCAGTCCTGCGAGCATCAGGGTCTGCCAGAGGCTAGGCAGCAACAGGTCGATCACCGGCTCACGAAAGTGTACCGAGGTGCCCCAGTCGCCACTCACGAAGTCTTTTAACCACACAAGGTATCGTAAAACGAAGGGTTGGTTGTAGCCGTGCTCCGCCAGCCACGCTGCGCGCTGGTCGGCAGCGGAGTAGGGTCCGAGAACATTGATTGCTACGTCCTGGATGTTCAGCTCCAGAGCCAGGAACACGATCGCCGACACCGACAGCAGGGTTGCTACCAGCGCCAATAGCTTGCGCATTAAAAATTCAGCCATGCTCGCACGCTCCGTTAATCAAGGGATGGAGGCTTGCCGCGCCGAAGCGGGCAAGCTCAATGAGTGGGCGCCGGAATCAGGCGCTCAACCACACTTCATCCATTGGGTAGAAGTCCGAAGGGTGCACGTTGAACCCGTGTACCTTTTTGCTGGCGGCGGTGAACTTGTCTCCCCAGAACGGCTGCACCATGACGCAAGCATCTTGCAGAATCTGCTCGACGGCTTGCATCGCCACTGCGCGCTGTTTTGGATCGATGATGCCCATGGCGTTGTCCAGCGCGGCATCGAATGCCGGGTCGCTGTAATGGCTTTCGTTCCAGGCCGCGCCGCTGCGGTAGGCCAGCTCCAAGGACATCACGCCCAAGGGGCGGTGAGCCCAATACGTGAGGCTGAAAGCAGCTTTGTCCCAAATCGGCCAGTATTGAGTGGCAGGGATCACTTTGAGGTTGATGCGGATGCCCGCTTCGGCGCAATTCTGCTGCAGGATTTGTGCACAGTCCTGTTCGTAGCGGCCTTGGGTATTGCCGACGATCAAGTCGATATCAATCCCGTTGGGATGGCCCGCTTCGGCGAGCAGCTTTTTGGCGCCTGCCACGTCCCTGGCGCGTTTGGGCAGCGGGAAGTACTCCGGATGGGAGGGGGCAACATGGTGGTCTTCGCCCAAAGTGCCCATGCCGCGATAGGCAATTTTCAGCATTTGTGCGTTGTCGGCGCAGAGCACCACGGCTTTACGAATCCGCAGATCATCGAACGGCTTCTGATCGCAGGCCATGCGCATCACGATGGTTTGCGCCGATTTGCAGGTCAGCAATTGAGCACCCGGCAAGCGTTTGGCCAGGTCGAGCTCTGCGACGGTTACCCGATACAGCACGTCGACCTGGCCTGCTTGCAGTGCGGCCAAGTGGGTGGAAACGTCGGTACCCATGTCGACGTAACGTAATTCATCGAGGTTGGCAGGTTTACGCCAGTAATCGGCACGCTTGGCAAACGTCGCCTGCTTGTTGACCGCGAACGAGACCAGCTTGAACGGCCCAGTGCCCAGCGGGTTTTTTACCCAGTCGTCACCGGCCTTGAAGCTGCGGTGGACAATGGCGCAGGTGAAGGCGTTGAGCATTTCCGGTATGGCCAGTATCGGCCGCTTGAGTATCAGGCGAAATTGAAAGTCGCCCAGTTTTTCAAAGGAGCCGATGTCTTGGAACGCGGTGCGATTGACTGATTTGGAATCGGCAGCAATCCAGCGCTCGATGTTGTGCTGTACGTCCTCGACGGTGAAGGTGTCGCCGTTGCTCCACTTCACGTCTTGACGCAAGTTGAAGGTCCACGTCTTGAGGTCGTCCGACGGGCTCCAGCTCTCGGCCAAGTACGGGTGTGTGATGTTGTCGGCGTCTACCCAGGTCAAGTACTCCAGCGAGTTGCGCAACAGGTTCGAGGCTTCGATCCAGGTGATCAACATCGGGTCCTGGATTTCCTGGATGGCGCAGGCGAATCGTAGGCTGCCGCCCTGACGGGGTGCGATGGCATCGGCGGCGCTGGCCGAGTCAGCGAGCAGCGCAGAACCCACAAACGTGCTGGCGCTGGCGGCGGTAATGCCCAGCAGCGCGGCGGTACGCAGGAACTGTCGACGATTGATCTCGCCGCTTTGGACTTGAGTGCACAGGCTGTTTACGGCTGGATGCGGCAGGGCGCCGTCCAGTGTCATTAAGTCTTTCATATGCCTCTCCGATAACGTGCAAATATGCGTTTTCCGACTGGCCGCAGAGGGGGCTCGCGGCAGACGCGGTCGCTTTTCGATGAACCGAACCGATAAACCGAAACTGTCAGTGGCAGGTGCCGCAAAGGCGCAGACAAGACAGGCGTGAAGCCGGCAGCAAACAAAGGAGCAACGAAATCAGGAGGACGGATGCGGGGTATGGCATGGGGCAGCTCTCATTTTATTTTTATTAGAGATGGCCGCAGTTTTGTCATCTGAGCAACGATGGACAAATGATAAATTCATGGGTGAAACGTTCGATAAATGCATGTTACTGACCGCAATGAAGGCTGCCGCTTGAGCTAGACAGGCCGGACGAGTGAACGCACAGGTGCAAAACCCAGAGCGCGGGGCCCAAAAAAATCCTCGTTCCGTCTGGAACAAGGGGAAAACGAACGGCGTCGAAGGAGGCGTCGACCCCGTTCGGGGGAACTCAACGGGGCAATAGGCGCGAATCGAACGGGTAATCTGAGAGCAATTCGATACCGTTTTCGTGGATGTAGATTTGCTCTTCGAGCTTGACGCCTTCGCCGCCGGCATCGTGACCGATATAGCTTTCTACACAAATGGTCATGCCCGCTTCGAACACGCCGTTGTAACCCAGCGCATCAATGTCCTCGCGGTGCACTACGTAGGGGTATTCACCGGTCATGCCAACACCGTGGGCCAGGGCGAAATAACGGTTGGCCTTGTAGTTGTCAGGAATCTTCCATGCCAGCTCTGCGTACTCCTTGAAACTGCGCCCGGCCTTGAGCATTTCCATGTTGGTCTGCACTTGCTCGTAGGCCAGTTTGTACAGTTCCTGCTGCTTGGCGGTGGCTGCTTGTTCGCCGCAAAGGAAGGTTCTTGAGAAGTCTGCGTAGTAACCGAAACGCCCGACGACGTCGGTGTCCAGCGCCACCAGATCACCAGCCTCGATGGGCCGGGTGCTGCATTCCTGAAACCATGGGTTAGTGCGCGGACCGGAGGAGAGAAGGCGGGTTTCCACGTAGTCGCCATCGGTGGCGATCACGTGTTGGTGCAGGTGCGACCACAACTCGTTTTCTGTAATGCCAGGGGTAAGTTTGCTTTCCATCAAGCGCACGCCCGCTTCAGTTGCACGCAGGCTGGCACGGATCATCTTCAACTCGTTAGGCACCTTGATGCAGCGGGCCCGCTCCAACGGTTCCTGAGCGTCGAACACCTGATAGCGGAGCTTCTGCAGTTCGAACGCAGCCGCCGACGTCGCGCTTTCGATGGCAATACGTTTGCCGCCCCCACATTTACGTACCAAGTCGTCAATTTCGGCGGCCCAATCGGCGGTGACGTTGCTCAAAAAGCTGTCGCAGAAGTAATAAGAAATGGCTTTGGCCGGACGCACTTCGTCGACGGTGTTGAGTGACTCCGCCAAGTGCAGGCAGCCACCAAATTCGAATATGACTACCGGACCTTCCGCCGGAATAAAGGCATAGCGTGCCGGGTTGCGTGCTGAGTACACCTGCATATTGCGCGAGCCGGTGGCGTAGCGCATGTGGGTGGGGTCGAACACTACGCAGGCGGCGTAATCGCGCTTCTTCAGCTCGTTGCGCACCCGTTGCAAGCGGTCGAGTTGAATCTGTTGGATCTCGTCATAGGTCGGTTCACAGTCGGCGGGGTTACGGTTTGGGCCGGACAAGCTCATCGGGTATTCCTCACGGGCACGTAGTGGGTTTTTTATAGAGGTTTTGGGGTTGAATCAGTCGAGCAACTGGTCGCTGCGTACCAAGTTGCGTTCGGCCTGTAGATGGGCTTCGGACAGTCGTCCGTAAAGCTGCTTGGTGCGTTGGGCGCGACCGACGATTCCGGGCTTTTCGGAATAAGCAAAAATCGCCGTATTGCGCTCGGTGGGACCTTGCACTTTGGTGACTCGGTGCACGGAGAAGCGCCCTTTGAAAATCTGCAAATCGCCGGGGTTGAGGTCCAGTTCCTGCACGCGGCTGTGGTCTTCGCCGCGTACTACTTTGCCCACCGCGCCGAGGTTTTCCTGGGTGCGCGAACGGATCATCGGTGCGTATTCGAACAAGCCACCGGTTTCTGGCTTCTGAGTCATCATGCTGACGATGAATTCGTTAGTGTCGAAGTGCCAAGGTTGTTCGGTGCCATGGGGCATGACGTTGATCACCAGGCCAGCGAACGGGTCGGCGTACTCGAAAATCTCTGGCTCGTTCAGGCAGGCGCCGATGAAGCGCTTCATTATGGGTGACACGTACAAGCGATGGATGATTGCGTCTGGGGCGATCATGTCTCGTGTCACGAAGCCGCTGGTGCGCTCCATGAATGTGCGTCGCGGGTCATCTTGGGGCAGGGTGGGGTCGTCTTCGGTGAAATAGGCATTGACCTTGCGCACCGAATAAAACGTCTTGCCCGACAGCGCCTGTCCTTCGGCACGTGCCTGTTCCAGCGCTTGCGGCCGCAGGAAGTTCTTCAGCAAGCAGCAGCCATCCTCGGCCAATTCAGCGCGGGCGTGCTCGATCAGTGCCTGCAATCGGACATGGCCCGAATCATGTATGGGGTACAACTCAGTATTAATGATGTCGCTGATATCGCCCACTTCGGCGTCGGCAAGTTGAAGACTCATGCAGGGCTCCTGGAACTATCAATACACGGGGTATTTTGGGAGTGGCTTAACCACTGTTTTGCGTGGAGTCGATAGTTGCTTAACGAGGTGAGAAGTGGAAATTACAAGTTGTGATCGAATCCATCGGCGGGTGCGATAGTTATGTCAGGCGAATTGGATGGGACCTTACTTAAAGTTTTTGTCGCGATTATCGAGTGCCGCGGATTCTCTGCGGCAGCTGAGCGCTTGCATAAAACCCAGTCGACCATCAGCCAGAGTTTGCAGCGCCTGGAAGAAATCGTCGGCACGCCCCTGGTCCAGCGCACCAGTCGTTCAGTTAGCCTGACGCCTGGCGGCGAGACCTTTCTGATATACGCCCGGCAAATCCTCAAACTCCACGGCGATGCGATCAACGCAGTGCACCTGCCCAACGAGCAAGCGTGTGTTCATGTGGGCATGCCGGAGGATTACGCGCAATTTTGCCTCGCACAGGTGTTGCAGGACTTTCAAGAGCAGTTCCCCCAGGTGCGGCCAGACATTTGCTGCGAAATGTCCACGGCGCTGGTCGGCCGTTTGCAACGCGGCGAGCTGGACTTGGTGCTGGGCGTGCAACACACCAACATGCAGCAAGGCGAATACCTGTGTGACGAGCCACTGGTGTGGGTGGCTGCCGGGGATTGGCGCTGTGATACCCACGAGTCCGTGCCGTTGGCCGTGTATGCGGAGGGCTGTGCTTTTCGCGCCAACGCCGTTGGTGCACTGGCCGAGGCGGGGCGGCCGTGGCATGTAGTGTATACCAGCCAAAGCCCGCGTGGCATTGCCATCGCCATCGAACAGGGGCGTTCAGTGGGAGTTACTGCGCGCCGCTTGGTGCCTGCCGGCTGGCAAATTCTGGACGAGGCACAAGGCTTCCCGCCCATCGAACCCGCGAGGTTGATGTTCTGGCGTTCTGCCCAGTGTCAGGAGTTGGCAGTCACGGCGCTGGCAGATATCTTGTGGCGCCAGTTGGGCCGTTCAGAGTTGTTGGCCCAGCGCGGACTCGCCGCGTTGACGACCAGCCATCAGCCGCAGCAGTAATACGCTGGCCGCCACCGAACAGACAATCCAGCCATGTACCCAGCTGAACTGTCCCGTAGTTTGCAGTATCCAGCCGCACAGCCCGTTGGCGGTGGCACTGGCCAGTCCATAGCCGACCATGCTCAGGCTCACCACTTGCAGGCTCTGCACCGGGTTCAACCGTGCGCTGAGGTAGGCCGCCATCAAGCCCCATGCCGGAAAATAGAACAGCGCGAACAGTCCGGCTGCCAGCCACGTCAGTTCCAGATTCGGCCGCCACAGCAAGGCGATCATTGCCAGGCCGAACGCGCTGATGCTCAAGGCCATGACTCGCAGCGCACCCCATCGATCCGCCAATGAGCCCAACAACAAACCGCCTACCGCCCCGCCGATACCGATCAGCGTCCACAGCGATCCAGTGGTTTGTGCGCTGGCGCCCAGCTGTTCGCTGACAAACGCCGAGAGAAAATTCAGGAAGGGTCCGCTGATCCCGCCAACACAGGCGCTAAGCACGAGTATGTGCAGCGCCACCGGGTATTCCAGGCACAGGTGCAGCCATTGCTTGAGTTCCCGCCGCAACGACGGCTTGCGCTGAGGCTTGTCGCGTTGGTCCGCTGCCAGTGGTGCCAGCGCCCAAAACGTTGCTACCGTAACGATCAGCGTCAAGCCTGCGCAGATAAACCAGAAGTGCGTCAGGGAGATGCCCTGCAACAAGGCGATCAGCAGTCCATTAAGGCAAATCGCAAACGCCGCCCCCGATGACGCCAGACCCAGCACGCGGCTTCGGTGGGAGACAGGGATTACCTCGCCCACCAATGCTGCAATGGCATTCCAGTTCGATACGGCGCAGGCCGAGATCAGCGCCAGGCACAGTGCGAACGGTATGACCCATGGCGTGGCAACCGCTAAAACCATCAACACCGGGCTTAACGCAATGGTCAAACGCACCATATTGCGAGGGCTGATCCAGGCCGCAGCGATGCCACTGACGAGAGATGCGCCCATATAGAACAGTTGCAGCAGCGCGGCGATGAAGGCGGCCTGGCTATAACTTAGCCCGAACACTTGGCGGATCTCGGGTAATAGAGCCGAATACAGAAAAATACTGAAACCGTGGGTGGTGGCGTTGCACGCGGTAAAGATAACTGCCAGCACACCGATACTTCTTGCCGGCGAGTTAATGGGCATTGGCATGTGTCTGACTCGATAAGGTTGGATGTACCACGTGCAGGCAAAGCTTTAATCTTGCCGAGAATCAACGCGAGGAGATAACAGGCTAACTGTTGAACTTAGACTAGCGTTTATATAATAAAAACCGCCAGTGCTTAATTGTCATGGTTGCACTGCGAAATACTCATGCTACTTATGCGTGAGCGACAATTATTGGTCTCAAACCGACGCCTCGAGCCTAGGATTTGTCCCGGCCATGATTAATGATGGGAAACAGTGCTGCTTAAAGCCGTACTGATGGCAGCCTTGTGGCTGCGGCCAACACAAAAATGCATGTTACTCAGAAAATTTTCTGCGGGGTGTGGGATGCTTGGCATTCGTCAGCCGATGCGGAAGTATCTTTAATGAAACGCAAAATGCCCGCGCTGAACGCACTCAAAGCTTTCGAAGTGGCCGGCAGTACGGGCAGTTTTACCCGCGCTGCGGAATTGTTGAACGTCACGCAAAGTGCCGTCAGCCGCCAGGTTCGTCAGCTTGAGGAGCAGTTGGGCGAGAACTTGCTGGAGCGTCGTCACCACCATTTGGAACTGACCAGTGCGGGCCGGGTTTTGCTGCGAGCGCTGCATCAGTCCTTCGATAAGATCGAGCTGACGGTGCGCAGCATTCAGGAGAAATCCCACGCCAATCGCTTGCACATCAATGCACCGCCGACGTTCACCAATCGCTGGCTGATGCCTCGCTTGGGCAGGCTGCGCGAGCGGCATCCGGAGTTGGAATTGAGCATCACCACGCGCCTACAGGACAGTCTGGCCGAGACCAGTACCCTGGATTGTGCGATCCGTTTTGGCGACGGCGAATGGGACGGGCTGGACAGCTCGCTGCTGATACAGGAGCGGCATATCGCCGTGTGCTCGCCGACCTTGTATGCGCGGGAGTGGAGCGAGCGCGGCATCGACCTGAATCGCTTGACCCTGCTGCATGTGCTGGCCCGGGAAGACCAGCGTTATTTGACCTGGAAGCACTGGCTGGACGCCGCGCGCATCAGCGGTGTCGACACACAAGGCGGTTACGAATTCGACCTGCTGGACCTCGCCATCCGTGCGGCCACCGATGGCTTAGGCATCACCATTGCCGACTGGCACATGGTCGCTTCCGAACTGGCCAGCGGGCAATTGACCCAAGTGCTTAACGTGCATGTCGACGGGCATCAATCCTATTGGCTGGTGACCCGCCCGGAGCAGACGTCGTTGCCCCAATTGCAGCTATTCAACCAATGGCTGCAAGAAGAGATCTGGTTGGCGCAACGTCAGTTGGAACCCTCTAAAGCGGTGCCGTCAGCCGTCTGAAGGGTAACGTAAGGGGTAACCTGCGTTTTACGAATGTTTTAATGCTCAATAAATCGTTTGTTCAACCCGGCGCGGATGACAAGACTGCGGTGACTGGATAAAAACAACGATGGGCGATTGACATGCGATTAGAGCGAAACTTTGTAAACGGCCACTTCATTGAACCGACCAGCGACGCATCGATCGCGGTGTACAACCCCGCGACCGAAGCCTTGGTCGGTCATGTAGCCGCCGCCACTGCCAGCGAAGCCATTGCAGCAGTAGATGCCGCCGCCGCTGCTCAGAAAGGTTGGGGCAAGCTCACCAGCATTGAGCGCGCCGACCACCTGCGTGCCTTCGCTGATGCCCTTGATGCCTGTGCCGAAAGCATCGGTGCTGCCTTGGCCAGCGAGTCCGGCAAAAGCGTGGCCGACGCCAGCAACGAAGCCCGTTATGCCGCGCAGATCACCCGCTACCACGCTGAATGGGCACGCCGTATCGAAGGCGAAATCATTCCCAGCGACGCCCCGGACGAAAACATCTTTTTGCACCGCGAACCGATCGGCGTCGTGGCCTGCCTTATTCCGTTCAACTACCCGGTTTACACCTTGCTGCGCAAAATCGCCCCGGCGCTGATTGCCGGCAACACCGTGGTAGTGCGCCCGAGCAACAACACGCCGACTTCAGCCTTTGAAATCGCCAAGGCCGTCCAGCAATCCGGCATGCCAGCAGGCGTGGTGAACATCCTGACCATGGACCACGCCACGGCATCGTCCTTGTGCACCCACAAATCGGTCGGGATGATCACCTTGACTGGCAGCGTCAACGCCGGGCGAGTGGTGCTGGACTACTGCAAGACCAACATCGCCAAACCTTCTCTGGAGCTGGGCGGCAAAACTCCGGCGATCATCGAAGCAGACGCTGACCTGGAAAAAGCCGCCAGCGACATTATCGCCTCCAAGACCACTCATTGCGGCCAGCTGTGCACGGCAGTAGAGCGCGTCTACGTGCAAGAAAATGTCTACGACGAATTTCTGGCTTTGCTCCGAACCAAAATCAAGGCGGTGAAAATCGGTGACCGCAGCACCGACGCCAGACTGATGGGGCCCCTGGTCAGCGCCAGTGCCCAGCAAAACATTCATGCCATGGTTGAGCGCGCCATTGCCGACGGTGCTGTATTGGAAGCAGGCGGCGTGCTGCCGCAAGGCAAAGGCCATTTCTATCCGCCGACCCTGCTCAGCGGTTGCCGTCAGGGCATGGAAATCGTCCAGGAAGAAATCTTCGGCCCAGTGCTACCCGTACTCAAGTACCGCGACATCGACGAAGCGTTGGCCATGGCCAACGACCACCAATTTGGTTTGTCGTCGGTGCTGTACACCGAGAACTACCGCACCACCATGAAAGTGGCCAACGCCATCGAGTCCGGTGAGCTGTACATCAATCGCACCCCGGCCGACCCGTATCAGGGTTACCACGCTGGTTGGAAACGCTCAGGTCTGGGCGGTGATGACGGTAAACACGGCATGCTCGAATTTACCCAGACTCGATTAGTCGTGATGAAGTTTTAAGGTCAGCTACAGGCTTCAAACGCCACGTTCAGCGCCAACCGTTTTTAGTTCGCAGCTAGCCGCTTGTGGCCGTTTCTATACCGCTTACCGCTTCACCTAAAACAATAATTATCAGGGCACCTGGATCACCAGGACGCCCGAGGTCACACAGATGTCCAAGCATGCATCCACTGCTGCCGCTGTTCAGAATTCGGCGTTAAAAGGCCGCAGTGACAAGGCCAGTCGTTATATCCAGTTGTCGTTGTTGGTACTTGCCGCAGGTGCGATCTACCCGATCCTGTACCTGCGTCAGGTTTACCAAACCACCATGCTCGACGTGTTCCACATCAGCCACAGTGAGTTGGGGTACCTGTATTCGATGTTGGGTACGATCTTTCTGCTCAGCTATCTGCCCAGCGGCTGGTTGGCCGACCGGATTGCACCACGGTTTTTAATCTTCTTTTCGCTGGTCGCTACCGGCGCATTGGGCCTTTGGTATTCAACCGCACCGTCCATGACCGGCCTGATGATTATTTTTGGTTGCTGGGGGCTGACCACCGGTTTGACCTTCTGGGCTTCGGTGCTCAAACGCGTAAAAATGATTGCCCACCACACTGAACAGGGCCGCTTCTTCGGCATCCTTGATGGCGGTCGCGGCTTGGTAGAAGCGCTGTTGGCCACCATCGCCCTTGGGCTTTTTGCCTTCGCCACCGAGACCCGCGGCGAGTCGGCAGCCGAAGGTTTCAAACACGTCGTTTATCTGTACGCGTTTATCTGCATCGCCATCGGTTTTGCACTGGTGCTGATCAAAGATCCAAAGGCGCTGGTTGAAACCGCAGCGGAGCAGAAAGGCAGCTTCAACCTGCTCGCGGACTTGGCTACCTTGGTCAAAATCCCGGAGCTGTGGCTGGTAACTGCCATTGTGTTTTGCGGTTATCACATCTTCTGGGCCACCTATAGCTTCTCCGATTACCTGCAAGGCAACGGTATGACTGCGGTCATGGCGGGGACCATAACCACCATCAAGTTATGGATGCGGCCCATTGGTGGTATTGGCGGAGGTTTGCTCGGCGACAAGTTTTCCAATATCTCGGTACTGATCGTGGCGCTGGTGCTGGCGACCTTGGGGATGGCGGGCTTGATAGTGTTCCCGGGGCTGAACAGTCTGGCACTGCTGATCGGTACGGTGATTTTCATTGGCCTGATGACCTATGCCATCCGCGGCCTGTATTGGGCCATTCTCGACACCTGCGACATCCCGCTGCGTATCACCGGCCTCGCCATCGGCATTGTTTCGGTGGTGGGGTATCTGCCAGACACCTTCATTCCGCTGATCAATGGCTACCTCACCGAAAATTTCCCCGGTGCATTCGGTTACCAGCTTTATTTCGGCTATATCGCCTTCGTCGGCATGCTCGGGACCTTCGCGGCTCTGGGATTGCGCGCGCGTATCAATCGTAAATCCTTGAACCAGACTGGTGCCTGAGATGAAAATCGTCGCCCTTGAAACCCATATCGTTGCCGTACCTCCACCGCACATTGGTGGCATGTACTGGTTGTTCGTCAAAATCAAAACCGATTGCGGTATCGAAGGTGTTGGCGAGATATACGCTGCGACCTTCGGCCCCAAAGCCATGCTGCCGATCATCGAAGACGTATTCGAACGCTACTTGCTCAACCATGACCCGCACCACATTGAGCGCTTCTTCCGTCAGGCCTATTCCAGCGGGTTCACCCAGCGTCCGGACCTGACCATGATGGGCGTGGTCAGCGGCCTGGAAATGGCGTGCTGGGACATCATCGGCAAAGCAGCGAACAAACCGGTTTACGAATTACTCGGCGGTAAGGTCAATGAACGCCTGCGTTCCTACACCTACCTGTATCCGGTCAACAGCAAGGGCGAGTACGACTACGATGACCCGGACCTGGCGGCTGAATGCGCCATCGAAAACATGAACAAAGGTTTCACCGCGCTGAAGTTCGATCCGGCCGGCCCTTATACCGCGTATTCCGGCCACCAGATCTCCCTAGAAGTGTTAGAGCGCTGCGAAACCTTTTGCCGCAAAATTCGCGAAGCGGTGGGCGATAAATGCGACCTGTTGTTTGGCACCCACGGGCAAATGGTGCCGTCCTCGGCGATCCGTCTGGCCAAGCGCCTGGAAAAGTACGACCCATTGTGGTTCGAAGAGCCAGTGCCGCCGGGTCAGGAAGAGGCCATGGCGCAAGTCGCGGCCAAGACCAGCATCCCCATTGCCACCGGCGAACGCCTGACCACCAAGTATGAGTTCTTCAAGGTTTTGCAGACCGGTGCCGCCTCCATTTTGCAGATGAACGTCGCCCGCTGTGGCGGCCTGCTGGAAGCCAAAAAGATCGCGAGCATGGCCGAAGCCTATTACGCGCAAATTGCACCGCATCTCTATAACGGCCCCATTGGCGCGGCAGCGAGCTTTCAACTGGCTACCTGCACGCCGAACTTCCTGATCCAGGAAAGCATCATGACTTGGGGTGGATTCCATGCCGAAATCCTGACCAAACCGCTGCAATGGGAAGACGGTTACATCATCCCGTCCACCGAGCCGGGCCTGGGCGTGGAGTTGAACATGGACGTGGTGCGCAAGCATTCGCCCTACACCGGCGAGCGCCTGCACCTGCAAATGGCGGCCGCTCCCGCCGACGTTAAAGACACCTCCCCGGCCAGGGGCTGAGAACCACCCCCGCCTTTAAATGGGCGGGGCATGGCACCTGATGCGGGTGCTTTAAAACGACTTACGCGGTAACCGTACATGACTTATGACTACATCATCGCTGGCGCGGGCGCAGCAGGTTGCATCCTCGCCAACCGGCTTTCAGCGTCGGGCAAGCACACCGTGTTGCTGCTGGAAGCGGGCGGCAAAGACAGCTCTTTGTGGTTCAAGATTCCGGTTGGCTTCGCCAAAATGTATTACAACCCGACCTTCAACTGGATGTACTACAGCCAACCGCAAAAGCAATTGAACAACCGTGAAATCTACGCGCCACGGGGCAAGGTGCAGGGTGGGTCGGGCTCGATCAACGCCATGATATTCGTTCGCGGCCAGGCCCACGACTTCGACGATTGGGCAGCCAACGGCAACGAAGGCTGGGGTTTTAAAGACGTACTGCCGTACTTCCGCAAACTGGAAAATCACCCACTGGGCGACAGCGAATACCACGGCGGTAGCGGTCCTATCAGCATCACGCCGATGAAGGGGCAGACCCATCCCATTTGCGATGTATTTCTCAAGGGCTGCGACGAACTGGGGTATCCCCACAGCGACGACTTCAACGGCCCGACATTTGAAGGTTCAGGCATCTACGACGTCAACACCCGCAAAGGCCAGCGCTGCTCCAGCAGCTTTGCGCATTTGCACCCTGCATTGAGCCGGCCTAACTTGACTGTAGAGCTTCACGCATTGGTTGACCGGGTGATATTCGATGAAGCGCAACAGCGCGCCACCGGGATTTCCGTGACCCAGAACGGCGTGGTTCGCACGTTCACGGCCAACAAGGAAGTGATCCTCTGTGCCGGTGCCGTGGACACACCAAAGATTCTGCAATTGTCGGGCGTGGGTGATCAGGCATTATTGGCCAAACATGCGATTCCCTTGGTCAAGCACCTGCCAGCGGTAGGCCAGAACCTGCAAGATCACCTGTGTGCCAGTTACTACTACAAGGCCAATATCCCAACCCTTAACGACCAACTCAGCTCGCTGTTCGGTCAGTTCAAACTGGGCTTGAAGTACCTGCTGACTCGCAAAGGCGCACTGGCCATGAGCGTCAACCAGGCGGGCGGTTTTTTCCGCGGCAATGAGGCTCAGGCCTACCCCAACCTGCAGTTGTATTTCAATCCGCTTTCGTATCAAATTCCAAAAAACAACAAGGCAAGCCTCAAGCCAGAGCCGTATTCAGGCTTCCTGTTGTGCTTCAACCCATGCAGACCTACCAGCCGTGGAGCAATCGAAATTGCGTCCAAAAATCCACGGGACGCAGCGCTTATCGACCCGAACTACCTGAGTACACAAAAAGACATCGACGAAGTGATTCAAGGCAGTCGGCTGATGCGTAAAATCATGCAAGCGCCAGCGCTCAAAGGCATCACCGTCGAAGAAGTACTGCCGGGGCCAGCGGTCGAAAGCGATGAACAGATGCTGCAGTACTTCCGTGAAAACAGTGGTTCGATTTACCACCTGTGCGGGTCCTGTGCCATGGGCGCGGATGAGCACAACTCGGTGGTAGATAAGGAATTGAAGGTTCATGGGATTAAAGGATTGCGGATTGTCGATGCTTCGATTTTTCCTAATCTGACTTCTGGAAATACCCATGCAGCGGTGTTGATGGTGGCAGAGAAAGGTGCGGATTTGATATTGCGGGGGGCGTGAGTTTTTTGCCGCCAAATTTGATACGCATCTCAGGCATGATGGCAGCATTCGCTTTTCGGACTAATGAAGCCCGGCTGAAAACCGTGGTTGACGGCCTCACGACCCAAAGGCTGCTTGTCTTGTGGTGGAATGCGCACATCCTCGAGAGGAGGACTTTGCCTTTCTTGGGAAGGTTCTCAAAATCACTAAAAGTGTCGGGCCTAAGGTTGCCGGAAGATACTGAAAAAAGGGGTAGGGCTGTTGGCCAGAACAGCAATGGTTTTTTGCCGAATACGGTGAACGTTTCCACAGCACGCGAGTGATGGTTAGGTGAGGGGATGGACGTCGCTATTCAAAGACTTTCTGTTTGAGCTGTACGTCCGGCCGGTGCTGATTGGTGAATGTGAGCCGCTGACATAACTTAAAAGTCGACGCTCAGATGCACTACTTCAATTTGATCCATACGCATTCATCGACCCAGCTATGCTGAAAAACTCAAACGGAGGAGTACGGTCATGGCTGACATGCAAGCACGAGAAGCCGTGAGGTTGCTGATTTGCCGGGATTTCGGGGGTTTGTGGAATCGGGTGCGTAGGTTAGTGGAAACAGACAACAACAAGCCAACACACACCCAGATACGCTATTTAACATAATATACATTATGCGCAACGACCAATCAGTTCGTTGGCTGTCAAGCTTGCCAAACTGCAGCGCTTGTCTCTTACGCATCACCTGATCAGGCTTTCTGTCTGACGATGTATGCACAGTGGGTACATTCTGCGGTCCGCACGCTTTGTGATAATCACCACGCTGGCCAACGTCCACAGCATTACACCCATCAGAATCGGATCATAAATTCTCACGCAGTGAAACTATACGGACACCGGCTGTGGTGAACACATTGCGATATCTCGCTAAACAATCGTCCTGACCGTCTAGATTTTGGTTGCAACGGATCTGCTTAGGGACGGCATCAAAGGTGCCAGCAGATCATGCTTACCAGGATTGCTGCGCTTGGTTTTATTGGTGTATCAGCAGTTGCTTGAGAACCTTGGCAAGCATTGTTGGGTCAAGCGTATAAGCTCCGCCCGATGTGCCTTACCATTATATTTGGCAGACTATTAAAGATTCAACTAAGCTGCTTTTTGATTCTTTAAGCTATAACTAAACTAAATGACCATTTAGTTTAGTTAATTAAAAGGCGTATAAAGCGTATTTACCTTGCGAATTTGCATCAGTGGTCAGCAGCTTGGGCTGGCACAGCCCGCTTCACGCAAGGTCTGAATGGCTTCAACAAGCAAGGCCATTTACGCCCGCTGCACTATCACCCTCCTCAACCTCCTCACTGTTCATAGAATTTAATAGAGTCTCCGGCCGGACCTTGGTACAAATAGGCAAGGCTTGCTGGGATGGTTGTCGTATAGCTCGGTCATCGGCAGACCTTAGAGGAACAACAAAAATAATAGCCATTGTGCCCCATGGGCCAAGGATCTCGAGACATGTCTAATACAATGCCAAAAACAGCAATTGTGGGGTCGCACGTTTCTGATCACGGAGCGAGAAAGATCATTTTCGCGTCGTCCCTCGGGACGATTTTTGAATGGTATGACTTCTTCTTGTACGGTGCCCTCGCCGCCATCATCGGCAAACAATTCTTCGCAGGTGTCAACGACACTACCGCCTTTATCTTCGCCTTGATGACCTTTGCTGCGGGCTTTCTGGTTAGGCCATTCGGCGCATTGGTGTTCGGCCGCCTGGGTGACATGATCGGCCGAAAGTATACGTTTCTGATGACCATTATCCTGATGGGTTTGTCGACCTTCCTGGTCGGTCTGCTGCCTGCCTTCGCCAGCTGGGGCATCGCCGCACCGATTACTCTTGTAGTCCTGCGCATGCTTCAGGGTCTGGCCCTAGGTGGTGAGTACGGTGGCGCCGCAACTTATGTAGCGGAACATGCGCCTATGGGTAAGCGCGGAAAATTTACCGGATGGATTCAGTCAACCGCCACCCTCGGGCTGCTGCTGTCACTGCTAGTGATCTTGGCCTGCCGGTACATCACTGGCGACCAGTTTGAGGTCTGGGGCTGGCGCATTCCGTTCCTGCTTTCGATCATCATGGTGGTGGTTTCGACCTGGATCCGCATGAGCATGCATGAGTCGCCCGCCTTCGTGAAAATAAAGGCCGAGGGCAAGGCGAGCAAATCGCCGATCCGTGAATCGTTCGGTTCTTGGGAAAACCTCAAAATCGTGCTCATCGCGCTGTTCAGCATCAATGCCGGGCAAGCGGTGACCTTCTATACCGCACAATTCTACGTGCTGTTTTTCATGACTCAATTCTTGAAGATGGACCCTTCGCAGGCCAACATGCTGCTCATCATCAGCGTGGTAATTGGCGCGCCATTTTTCGTGATCTTTGGCGCACTGTCGGACAAGATCGGGCGCAAACCCATCATTATGGCCGGCCTGCTGCTGGCCACGGTGCTGTACTTCCCGCTGTTCAAAGCACTGAGTCATTACGGCAACCCTGAAATTGACCGGGCCAGCCATCAGGCGCCGATCACCGTCTTGGCGGATCCTGCATCCTGTACCTTCCAATTCGATCCGGTGGGAAAGGCCAAATTTGACAGTCCGTGCGACAAAACCAAAACCTATCTTGCAAAGTTGGGCTTGCCTTACAGCTCGCAAAACGCCCCGACTGGCAGCCCGGTGGTGATCAGTATTGGTGAACAGCATATCCAGGGCTTCGATGAAGCAGTCGTTCACAAAGCCGTCATGGACGCCGGTTACCCCGCCAAGGCTGATAGCAGCAAGGTCAATCAACCCATGGTGGTGGTGATAATTGTTGCCCTGATTCTCATCGCCTGCATGACGTATGGCCCGTTGGCGGCCGTCATGGTCGAGTTGTTCCCGACCCGCATTCGCTATACCTCCATGTCCCTGCCCTACCACATCGGTAATGGTTGGTTTGGCGGGTTTCTTCCAACGGTATCGTTTGCCTTGGTGGTGTACACCGGGGATATTTTTTACGGCCTGTGGTATCCGGTGCTAGTGACGGGAGTTAGCTTGGTGGTCGGTATCTTCTGCCTCAAGGAAACCAAAGACGTTGACTTGGACCACGTTTAAATAACACCCGTTTTGAGCAACGAATCGTAGTGCTGGCCCGCGCCTAGCTACCCAGCACGTTCCAAGGTGAAGTCACGGTATGAGAACGAGGGTACCCGACGACGTGCCGCTTTCAAGGGCGGCATGGGCCTGGGCCACATCGGACAAGGCGTAGCGGCCTCGGATCATGGGTTTGATGATGCTGGCCTCGACCGCGGCCAGTACATCTTTAGCGCGGTGTTGATATTCGGCGATATCGGTGGTGTGCGCGACGATGGAGGGTCGAGTCAGAAACAGCGACCCTTTCGCGTTCAACGTGCTTATTTCCAAAGGCGCAGGCGCACCGGATGATGCACCGAACGAAACCATCAAACCTCGAGGTTTTAGGGAGTTCAGCGAGGCTTCGAATGACACGCGTCCGATTGGATCGTAGACGACGTCCGCTTTCTTGCCATCAGTGATTCGCGCAACATCGGCTGCAAGTGTCTGCGGGTTGAAAACCAGTACCGCGTCGCACCCCAGTGCTTTAGCCTTATCAACGCTCTGCTCACGAGAAACGATGCCTATCACGAATGCGCCAAGGTGTTTGGCCCAAGGTGCCATGATCTCGCCGAGACCGCCTGCAACGCCGTAGAGCACCATGACAGTGCCAGGCCCGACGGGATAGGTCGACTTGAGGAGGTACTGTGCGGTGATGCCCTTAAATAGAACGGCGGCCGCTTCTTCGAACGTCATCGAGTCCGGAATTCTTACCAGTTTATTTGCGGGATACAGGCGCCCACTCGCATAACTTCCCAGTGGCCCAGTCGCGTACGCCACGCGGTCACCCACATTGACGTTGTCTACGCCCTCACCCACTGCTGCTACACGGCCCGCACCCTCCAGACCTAAGCCGCTGGGTAATGTCACCGGCACCGCGCCATTGCGTTGGGTGATATCGAGGAAGTTGACGCCAATCGCCTCCTGTTCCAACCATACCTCGCCTGCACCAGGAGCGGACTGACCGACCTCTTCGACCTGCAAGACTTCGGGTGCACCTGCATGAGTGAACTTGACGACAGAAACCATAAAGTGCTCCTTGTTGTGCACTGCGCGCAGCAAACTGCGGGCGGTATCCAGTGTTTAACTGGCGAGACGAGAAATGACATGACTATCAAGGGTTTTCAGGTGCAGTGGATGCTTGGTAATGTGGCTTGGCGAACGATTGCGCGCAAACATCTCTCATGCCTGAAGCTTATCGGGTACCCATGTTGAAGTGAGAACTCCTGATCCCTGTGCAATCTACGCCCTCGGGGCAACCGAAAGCTTCAAAAATATGGATGCAAAGCGCTTGCTCGCGGATGATTGTCGAGGGCACCGACTGAGCAGCCATCCACGAATAACGATGTCAAACGGACGATGCGTTCAGCTCTGACATCGTTACCCGGTATTAACCGCCATCCCTATCGAGGCTTGCTGGAAATGACGTTCGTTCACAAAGCTGCTCAGTTAGGTTTTTCCAAGGAAGCGGGTACTTACGCCCTCGGACGTCCGGGCTATCCAAGCGCAATACAGCCGTGGCTCACCGACGCGCTGGAAATCAATGCTGAATCGACGGTCATTGATTTAGGGGCCGGTACCGGTAAATTCACTCGATTACTAACGCCCATAGCAAAAAATGTTATCGCCATCGAACCGGTCGAGGCCATGCGACTCGAATTTGCAAAGCAGCTACCAGAAGTAAAAATTTTGGAAGGAACTGCAGAATCTCTGCCTTTGGTTGCTGGAGCGGCCGACGCTTTAGTCTGCGCCCAAGCTTTCCACTGGTTTGCAAACGAAACAGCGCTGGCCGAGATTCACCGAGTGCTTAAGCCGAACGGTCGACTTGGGCTAGTCTGGAATGTGCGCGACGAGTCGGTGGACTGGGTGGCGGCCATCACCGACATCATTACCCCCTACGAATCTGATACACCGCGCTTTCACACGGGGAATTGGCGACTACCGTTCAACGGCCGCTATTTTTCGGCGCCTGAAGTGACCTGCCTAAACTACTCCCACACAGGCACCGCTGAGACGGTAATCATGGACCGCTTCCTGTCAGTGAGTTTCATCGCGGCCCTACCTTCCCAAGAGAAAGCACAGGTGGCAGAGCAATTGCGAAGCTTGATTGCAACCCATCCGGCGCTGCGCGGACGCGACACCATTGAGTTCCCCTATCAAACCCAGGCCTATCGCTGCCAGCGACTGGATTGAAAAAAACAGCCAGGCGTTTACCCAGGGTACACCGGGTAATCGGTGAAACCGACCTCAGTTCCGCCGTAGAGACCACTGTGATTCAGTGGGTTGAGAGGCCAGCCGTTGATCATCCGTTCTGGCAAGTCGGGGTTGGCAATGTAGGGCCGGCCAAAAGCGATGAGATCAGCCAGACCCGCGTCAATGAGCCGCGCGCCGCGTTCGGCGGTATAACGCCCGGCATAGATGATACGGCCGCTGAATGCACGGCGAACATCGCGGCGGAATTGCTCGGGCAAATCGGGTGCGTTGTCCCAGTCAGCTTCGGCGATGGAGACGTAGGCAATACCCGCGTTCTCCAGCACCTTGATCGCTTCAATGTAGGTGTGATGCGGGTCTTCTTCGACGAGCCCGATATACACACGGTCCTCGTCGGTACTGGTGAACAACGGGGAGAAACGCACGCCCAGACGGTCAGGACCAACCACCTCGACCACGGCCTGGACAATCTCCCGCAGGAAACGTAGCCGATTCTCCAGCGAGCCGCCGTATTCATCATCACGCTGGTTGGCGTGCTCAGAGATGAACTGGTTGACCAAATAGCCGTTTGCCGAATGAATTTCGACACCGTCGAAACCTGCCGCCAAGGCATTGCTTGCCGCTTGTGCGTAGAGACCCACCAGCGCTTTAACCTCACCCGTGCTTAATGCACGCGGCATGGACGGCTCTACCAGGTCGCCAGTGCCTGGAGCGGTTTCGATGAACGCCTTGACTTTCTGCGCCTGAATAGCCGACGGCGCCACTGGGGATTCACCGTTGGGCTGCAAGGCATTATGCGAAACCCGCCCAACGTGCCAGAGTTGCGCGAAGATCACGCCGCCGTCGGCATGCACCGCCTCGGTCACTTTCTTCCAGCCATCGATTTGCGCCTGGGTGTAGATGCCGGGTGTCCAGGCATAACCTTGCCCTCGCGGCTCGATCTGGGTGCCTTCGCTAACCATAAAGCCTGCCGTTGCACGCTGCCGGTAGTACAGCGACATCAAGTCGGTGGCGATGTCACCGGGCTGGGCGCTTCTCTGGCGGGTCAGTGGCGGGAAAACGATACGGTTTTTCAGGGTAAGGCGACCCAACTTAACGTGGGTAAATAGAGCGTCATTGTTCATGCTGGGTATTCCGGATTAAGAAATTAAACACCTGGCCTTGTTAGGTTGAAATCAGGTCGGCCGTGCGTCTAATCCTGTGACACGCTTCGATGCGCAGTGGAAACTGCGCATCTACTGGGTTGAGGTCATGTGTTTGCACACACTCATGCGGTACAACTAAGCCACTGGGTTTAAATCAGCGGGTTCAAGCCAACCGATTTAACAGTGCTTTGGCAACACCCTCGGAACTTGCAGGGTTCTGCCCGGTTATCAATTGGCCGTCTTCGATGATAAACGGCTGCCAATCGGCGCCTTTCTGGTAATCAGCACCCAGTGCCTGGAATTCGTCCTCAATCAGGAACGGCACCACCTCAGTGAGCCCGACCGCCGCTTCTTCCGCGTTGGTAAAGCCGGTAACCCGACGGCCTTTCACCAAGGGTTGACCATTAGCCGCCTTGACGTGACGCAAGGCGCCGGGAGCATGGCAGACAAAGCCGATAGGCTTACCGGCGCGCTCGAACGCTTCGATCAAGGCGATTGAGGTGCTCGACTCTGCCAAGTCCCACAAAGGCCCGTGACCACCTGGGTAAAACACCGTATCAAAATCTGCGGCGTTGACTGTTTCCAACTTCACGGTGCTGGCCAAGGCCTGTTGCGCTACGGGGTCCGCCTTGAAACGTTCGGTCATTTCAGTCTGAGCGTCGGCGTCATCACTCTTCGGGTCTAGCGGTGGTTGGCCGCCGGCTGGCGATGCCAGCAGCACTTGGGCCCCAGCGTCCTTGAAGGTGTAATAAGGCGAGGCGAACTCTTCGAGCCAGAATCCGGTTTTTTTCCCGGTGCTGCCCAACGTGTCGTGCGAGGTCAATACCATCAATACTTTCATGTCTGCTTCCTCGGGGTGGATAGGTTTCAATAGGGTTCGGTGCAGCCCAAAAGCTGTCGAGTCATCAACAGCGCTTGGTCAAATGGATCGGAGGTACGGGTGATCTTGGCCATCACGCTCGCCCCCAGCCATAACGAATACAAGCGTGATGCCAGCGCTGCGGGTGCTTGATCAATCGTCAGTGAGCCTTGTTCAACGCCTCGAGACACGGCGCCCTCCAGGCACTTGATGATCCGCGAAGTGCCGCGATCAAGTGCCGACCTCATGGGTTCGGAAAGATCGGCGACCTCAGCGCCCAACTTGACTGCCAGGCACTTGCCTGAATCAGTCCCCTTGGTTTGGTTTTCAATCCATCGTTGCCAATACAGCATTAACTTGTGACCTTCAGGTACATCGGACCGCTGGAAAAGCGCTTCGACCCCTTTCAAATAAGTCTCGAAATAGTCATCCAACAGCGCAACACCGAACACGTCCTTGGAACCAAAGTAATGGTAAAACGAGCCTTTCGGAACGTTAGCGGCTTTAAGCACCTCGTTCAGGCCTACTGCTGAAAAGCCTTTCTTGCTCACAATCAACTGCGCGGCATCAAGGATGCTCTGTTTCACCGGTTTGCTTGCGCTCGTCGTCATCAATCACCGCCGCTAAGTAGACCAGTCGTCTACGCCGTTGAGGTGAATGTTAGAGGCCGACAAAAACCTGCGCAATGTCGTATCCGCAAGGATTCCGGACATCGGGCTGACGTGATTGAAGATCAGCGAGGTGCTGATGGGAATAACGTTTCAATGATCAGAAGTAAGTTGCCACTTGCACGGCAGGCACTGACAATCACGCCCTATGACAAATTCCCCGGAGCGGTTGAATGCATAGCGTCGCGCTGATTATTTACCCCAATTTTCAATCGCTTAGTCTCTCGTTGGGCTCGGTGTTCGAGTGTGCGAACTTGCTCCGTGGCGAGCAGGCCTATGAGTTTCACCTGGTGTCAGAAACCGGCGGCGCCGTCATGACCTCAGCAGGCTACTCGGTGAACAGCGAGCCCATGCGCGCCGAGGGCTATGACACGCTGATCGTTAGCGGTTACCTGGAATTCCGCTTGCCGGAAAAAAACTTGCTCGACTTCGTCAGGGCCGCGTCTGCGCAGTCGCGGCGGATCGTTTCGTTGTGCATGGGCGTGTTTGTCCTCGCCGAGGCCGGTTTGCTCGAGGGCAAGCGCGCAACCACGCATTGGCTTCACGCACCGGCGTTTAAAAAGCGCTATCCGGGCATTCGCCTTGAGGAAGATCGATTGTTCGTGGTCGACGGCCACGTCTGGACCGGCGCAGGGATGAGCGCCGGCGTTGACCTTGCACTGGCAATGGTCGAAAACGATTTGGGCAGCGACTTGGCCCGCAGAATCGCCCGAAAACTGGTCATCTACCAACGGCGCGGCAGCGAACAATCGCAGTTGTCGGCGCTGCTGGAACTGGACCCTAAATCTGATCGTGTGCAGTTGGCGTTAGCCTATGCGCGAGAGAATTTGACCTACGACCTATCGGTCGAAGCGCTCGCGGCGGTTGCAAGGTTAAGTCCGCGTCAATTCAGCCGAGTGTTTCGCGAGGAAACCGGGCAAACCCCGGCCAAGGCCATTGAGCGCCTGCGTGTCGAAGCGGCGAGGACGATGATGGAGACCAGCCGCCATCCGATAGAAGTGGTCGCCACTGAGACCGGGTTCGGTGATCGGGAACGGATGCGCCAAGCGTTCCTGCGTGCGTTCGGTCAACCGCCGCAAGCCATGCACAAGCCACTGTTCAACGCAGCGGCCGGCGTAACCATGAGCTGAAGACGCCTTCGCGCTGCTCACAAGCCCTACAACGTGCGCCCATGCCCGGCTGATCTTATATTCGCTCATGAACCCATAACCGCCATGCAGTTGCAGGAACTCATCCAGCAGCTTGCCTTGCATCTCTGAGCCCAGCAGTTTGGCTATGGCGGCGATGTCTGGCGTGGGCACAGGCGATCACCGCCAGGACGAATCAGGCAATCGGAATCAAAGGGTCCGCGGCGGCCCATACGGTTTCGCGGTTAGCCGCCGGGGGGTAAATCCACACGGTATTGATCTGGGTCTTGAGTGACTTGCCTTCCTGTTTGATCAGTTTGACCTGACGATCCCAACCTTCGGTATACACCGCACCCCAGGCACCCAAATCCAGGCAGGTGACGTATTTAGGTTGGCTGTACGGGGTCGGCGTCACGCCGAGTATCTGCGCAGCAACGTTATTGCCCGCATGGCGACCTAATACGATGGCGTGCTGGCAGGTCATCAGTGCGTGATTGCCAATGTCATCGGTGGCAGCGTAGGCCACATCGCCGGTGGCAAAAATGTCTTCTTGGCCAATGACCTTGAGCTGGCCATCCACGTGCAAGCGGCCAAGGGCATCACGTTCGCCGGGGATCTGTTCTGTCAGTGAGCTGGCGCGAACGCCGGTGGTCCAGACCACGGTCTTGGCGTCGATGTGCCGACCATCAGACAGGGTCACGCCGTTTTCATCGACGGCAACTACCGACGATTTCAAGCTCCATTTCACGCCCAGTTCAGCGCTGGCTTCGGCAATCGACTCGCTGATTTCAACGCCCATGGACGTGCCGATTTTTTCTCCTCGATCGACGATGATCACTTCGATGTCTGCGCCCTCACCCAAGATGGCCCGCAGACGCGCTGGCATTTCAGTCGCAGTTTCAATCCCGGTAAAGCCACCGCCGGCCACCACTACGGTGTTGCGTGCTTTGCTTTCTGGCACGTTAGCCAAAGATTTGAGATGGTCTTCAAGGCGCACCGCAGTTTCGATCTGGTCGACGTCAAAGGCGTATTTGGCCACGCCTTGAGTGTTGGAGGCCGCGAGCCGGCTGCCGCTAGCCAGAACGAGTTTGTCGTAGCTGAGCACGTGTTTGGCACCTGACGCATCGCTGTAGCCAACCTGCTTTAAGTGCACATCGATGGTCTGCGCTGCACCCTTGATGAACTTCACACCTACCGCATCGAACAGCTCGCCAATCGGCGCGAACAAGTGATGGGCGTCAGGCTCGTAGAGGCGCGGACGTACGCGCAGCTGGGCCTGTGGGGCCAACACCGTAACTTCAACGTTGTGGCGGTCATGTATGTTGAGCAGCCGGGTGGCACTCAATGCGGTCCACATACCACCAAACCCTGCGCCGATGACCAAGATATGCTGTTTCATTGTTAACTCCAAAAGGGTAAACCGGGAGCGCGGAACACGGTGGATGTTGCGCTCATCGGTAGCGCCTGAACGCCATTAACTACGACTCTATTGGTCGCCGTTAAAAAATACAACCGTTATTTAGGATTAGCTCCAGCTGTTTTTTTTGGACCCTTCACCAGATTCCTGCAAACCACTAACTGCTTGAGAACCGGTGCACCTGGGTTTGAAACAGAAATACCTTCACTGCGTCAGCCGCGTTGCCGGCATTGCGGCTCACTGATAATATGGCGACCATATTAGTCGGAGATACCTATGTCTCTTTACAGCGCAGGCGTTGAGTACGGCATTCATTGCCTGATTTTTTTGGTGGGTGAGCGTGGCGAGAGCCGGGAAGCCAGCGTCCGCGAGCTGGCCGAGCTGCAAGGTGTGCCTCTGGACTATCTGGCCAAAATCTTCACCAAGCTGGCCAAGGCGAATTTGGTCGTGGCCACTGAAGGCGTGCGGGGTGGTTTCAAGCTGGCCAAACCCTCGGACGAGATCAGTATTCTCGACATCGTCAACGCCATCGACGGCCGCAAGCTGATTTTCGACTGCCGCGAAATTCGGGGTCGATGTGCGCTGTTCGAAGGGTCCCCGCCCTCGTGGGCACTGGAAGGCAGTTGCGCCGTTCATGCCGAGATGTCGGTGGCACAGGACCGTATGGAAGAAGCCCTTGCGCAGCAGACCATTCTTGACCTCGCACGAAAACTGGGACGAAAAGCGCCCGCGAATTTTCCCGTGCAAGTGGATCAATGGATCAATGATCGGCGCGAGAAAAAAAGGGCTACGCCTACTCGGGACGATACCCTTTCAGTGGTGGATATTTCCGACTGAATTATTGGCGGTAGCCGTCACTTAAAGCGGTTACCACCATCACAGCTATGCTCAGACCCGATGAATACCAAAACCGAGGCCGATAGCTTGAATCATCTTTTGCTCGCACTGGGTGTATTTGTCTGCGTATTCGGCAGCGCCTGGTTGGGGTTATACGTGCGAGAGCGTCTGCCCGCTCACCACCTGAGTGATGAGTCCATTGGCGTGGTCAAGTTAGCGACCGGCTTGATTGCACCGCGCAACGGCACGATTATCGTGGCGCTGCTGATGTGCGCCCTCTCCACCTCCGGGGCGATCTATCTGATTGAAGAACTGAGCCGGCCACTGGACGGATGGGTCGGCGTGTCAGTGGCACCCATGCGCGACACGTTGTCGCGCATGGGCCAGTAGTGCGTTATCGAGGGTTTTTGAAGAGGAAATGCGACAGCGCCGGAATCAATACCAATGTCCCGACCACCCTCATTCAAAGGAGCATCTCCCATGGGAGTATTGGACGGCGTACGGATTGTCGAGATCGCTGGCATCGGGCCGGGACCGTTTTGCGGCATGTTGTTGGCTGACATGGGCGCCGAGGTCATTCTGGTTGAGCGCAGCAGCGCCAAAGGCGGCGACACGTTCGACCTGGGCAAGCACGCCATCGTTAATCGCGGAAAACGCTCGGTCGCGCTGGACCTCAAAGACCCTGCCGCCATCGAAGCCGTGCTGCGCCTGATCGAAGGTTCGGACGCCCTCATCGAAGGCATGCGCCCAGGCGTCATGGAACGCCTGGGGCTGGGACCGGACGTGTGCCTGGCGCGCAATCCGCGCCTGGTCTACGGACGCATGACTGGCTGGGGTCAACACGGGCCGCTGGCTCAGTTCGCCGGCCATGACCTTAATTACATCGCCCTTTCCGGCGCCTTGTGGTTTTCCGGGGAACCTGGCTCACCACCGCTGTCGCCACCGACCTTAGTGGGTGATCTGGGCGGCGGTGCGCTGTATTTGGCAATGGGAATTCTGGCCGGCATCCTCAATGCCAGCACCCGTGGCGTGGGGCAAGTGGTGGACGCTGCGATCGTCGATGGCAGCGCCAACCTGATGAACCTGATGCTGTCCGCGCACGCCGCCGGCCACCAGCCTATGGCGCGTGGTACGGGGTTACTCGACGGTCCGCACTGGGCGCGTACTTATGCATGCGCCGATGGCCACTTCATCAGCATTCAAGCGCTAGAGCCGCAATTCAATGCCCAACTGTTCAACACACTCGGGCTGGGCGACGACCCGGAATTCAAGAATCCCTACGACCCTAGCTTCTGGGGCCCGTTGCGCGAACGCTTGACCGGGCTGTTCGCCAGTGAACCACGCCAATACTGGATCGACCTGCTAGAAGGCAGCGATGCCTGTTTCGCGCCGGTCTTGACCCCAGTTGAAGCTTTGGCCCACCCGCACATGGCCGCTCGCGGGGTGTATGCCATTCATGACGGCGTGCTGCAAGCTGCACCGGCGCCCCGCTTCTGCGCGACGCCCTCCTGTGGCATTGGCAGCGTGCCCAGCCGTGGCGAACACAGCGTCGCAATTCTCAGGGCCGCAGGTTTGAGTACGGACGAGATTAACCGGTTGATTTAGCGCAGCACTTTCATAACCTAATGAAGAAATGAGTGTGTAGGAGCGCGATTGAGCGCGACCCCGATCCACCCCGTGCAAGCCCGCTCCCACCATTGCCAGATGATAAACGGCATTCAAAATCGGGGTTTGACGACAGAGGGCCTCGTGGGTTGGTCTACGCTGAAATCTCCACCGCAGGAGACAACAACATGAGCAACTCGGAAAAACCCATTAACGTCGTCGAGCAGAATATCGAGGACGACAATGAGGACCTAGAAGGTACCGATGAAACATCAACCACCGACACCGATGAAGAAAGCGCTGCCGATGAACTCAGCCGGAAAACAGCAGAGATAGAACGCAAAGTGGCTGATGGTCACTAGACAGCAGCATTACGCTTGGATCGATTTTTCAGACCGAAAACAACCAAAGAATAATGGATATGGATGCTAACGACCCCAGCGTCGAAAGCAAGATAGTGCGAGAGATCACCCCTGCTTCACGGCGATAGTATTCCGCAAGCATGAAAGGCCCAGTGCCGGTAGGCAGCGCGCTTAACAGCAGCGCCGCCTGCGCCCATAACGGCGGAAGATGAAACACCTTGAACGCCAAATACGCCGTTATTAACGGCTGGACGATCAGCTTTATAAGCACCAGCGGCCAGGCACCGGTCACTCGTCCTTCCTGCTTGTGTGCGAGAAACAAACCCAAGGAGATCAGCGCACACGGGGTCGTCGCACTCGCGAGCATGTCCAGGAAGTGGAGAACCGGCACAGTGAGTCCCAACCCCGTCGCAGCCCACAACCCCCCGGCTATTGGCGAAACGACCAGTGGGTTTTTTGCCAGCGCACGTAATACGGTCGCAATGGCCCGGCCTAGGTGTTTTTCCTGTTGAAGCCCGATCTCAATGCAGACCACTGAAATAGAGAACAGCACGCAGACGACGATCAGCGAGGATATCAACGCCGGTTGAAGACCTGCGGGGCCGAGAACCAACAGGCACAGTGGAATACCGATGTAACCGGTATTGGCATACGAAGCGCTTAGCCCGTCGATGCTCGCCTCGACCAACGAGTGTTTGTTGGCCATGCGCCAGATCAGGGTCGCGAAAAACACCAACAACGCTCCACCGCTAAAGGCGAGAACGAAGCCCGGCTGCCAAATCTCCGCCCAGGTGGCGGTAGCTGTGGTTTTAAATAACAGCGCTGGCAAGCACAGCCATACCACTAGGCGATTGATTTCTGAAGCCGCAGTGGGTCCGAGACAATTGGCTTTTCGACAGATAAACCCGACCAGGATCAGCGCAAAAATCGGCAAAACGACGGTAACAACTGAGTTCATGAAGAGTGACGCCAGAACCGGACAAAGGCGATGAGCCTAAAGTTGCCACTCCCTGCTGTCTAGGGCTCGACTAAGGTAAATATAAAGCGATTGCTTTTAGCTCTTTTAAAAGCAGTATTGGCGTGGACATTTATGGAATAACACCTTTATTGGACGGATTTTACATGTCTGACTCTGACTCAATTCTATTTGGCGCAAGCCTTGACGGGCAGCCGGTTGGGCAAGCGCTGCGGTTGGCGAATCGTCATGGCCTGATTGCGGGAGCGACCGGTACCGGCAAGACCGTGACACTCCAGCGTCTGGCTGAAGTATTCAGCGACGCTGGCGTCGCAGTTTTCGCGGCGGATATCAAGGGTGACCTGTGCGGGCTGGGCGCGGCAGGTAACCCCCAAGGCAAAGTCGCTGAACGAATCGCCGGTATGCCGTGGCTGAATTATCGCCCCCAGGCTAATCCGGTCATCCTTTGGGATGTGCACGGCCAATCGGGTCATCCCTTGCGCACCACGTTGTTGGAAATGGGCCCACTGCTGTTGGGAAGTTTGCTGGAGTTGACCGACAGCCAACAATCGACGTTGTACGCAGCGTTCAAGGTTGCGGACCGTGAAGGATTGTTGCTGCTGGAAATTAAAGACCTCAAAGCCCTGCTCAATCACCTTCGCGACCATCCAGAACTGCTGGGTGAAGACAGCGCCTTGATGACCACCGGGTCCAGTCAGGCATTGCTCCGTCGTTTGGCGGTGCTGGAGCAACAAGGCGCCGAAGCGTTGTTCGGCGAACCGGCCTTGCAGCTCGAAGATATTTTGCAACCGGCCAGTGATGGCCGGGGACGCATCCACGTGTTGGATGCCCGCCGTTTGGTGCATGAAGCGCCCAAGGTCTACGCGACGTTCCTGCTGTGGTTGCTGGCTGAACTGTTTGAGCAATTGCCTGAACGTGGCGACGCTGACAAGCCGCTGCTGGCGCTATTTTTCGATGAGGCGCATTTGTTGTTCGCTAACACCCCAAAGGCGTTGCAAGAACGTCTTGAGCAGGTGGTTCGGTTGATCCGCTCCAAGGGCGTTGGTGTGTATTTCGTCACCCAATCGCCCAGCGACTTGCCGGATACCATCCTCGCGCAGCTGGGTTTGCGGATTCAGCATGGGCTGCGGGCATTCACCAGCAAAGAACAAAGGTCCTTGCGCGCCGTGGCCGATGGTTTTCGTCCTAATCCGGCGTTCGATACCCTCGCGGTACTCACTGAGCTGGGCATTGGTGAAGCGCTGGTCGGTACGTTGCAGGAAAAAGGCACCCCCGAAATGGTCCAGCGTGTACTGATCGCGCCCCCGCAATCGCGAATCGGGCCATTGAGTGAAACCGAGCGCGCGGTGTTGATTGCTCAGTCGCCTTTGGCTGGACGTTACGACAAACCGGTGGACCGTGAGTCTGCGTATGAAATGTTAATGGCGCGCAAGATCGCCCCGCCTGACGTAGGCGTAGAGCCGGCGAAGGACGTACCCGGCGGATTGGCCGAGAGGGCAGGAGGTTTTTTTAGCGGTCTCGCGGGCCAGGCAATGAAAAACGCGATGCGCACCGCCGCGAATCAAATCGGGCGAGAGTTGGTGCGCGGTTTGATGGGCTCATTGTTGGGTGGGAGCAATAAAAAGAAGTAATTCGGTTTAACGATTCAAACCACCGTGGGACCGAATTATTCGGGAAGGCTTTTCTCCTGACACGCTGCAACCTCAAGCTCAACGAAGTGCCCCACAGTTTGCTGCGCGACAGCGCGGCGTCGAAGACGTGGCGGACCCTCCTACAGGTCCGGGGGATTGATTTTAATCCCACTCTGCCGAAAGCGGTCTCAACGGCAGCCTGCGGGTGGCTATTTTGAACAGCCAGCGTAATCCGCTGTTGGAGTGTGCACTGAGCCGGGTAAGCGCCATCGCGTAGGCCACGGCCCGGTGAGTGATTTTGACTTGATCACCGGAGCAGAAGTCCAGGTGTCGCTGTAGTTTACGGAGTGTCAGGACCGCGAAGGCGATATTCATCACGCAGAAACGTCGAAACCCAGAGTGCTTGAGCGGAATCGTCAGTGTGTATTCCAACGCCAGTTTCAGGTGCGCGTGGGCGATGCCGATCATCTCGGTCAGTGCACGGCCATGATTCGCGCTTTGCACACCGGCTTGTAATCCCGAGAGGTCAACGCCGTGGCGGGCGAACAGGTCTTGCGGCAACCAGCAAACGCCGTGGCTGTAATCCTCCCACTGGTCTTTCAGCACATTGGTCATCTGCAGGCCTTGGCCGAAGGACACGGCCAGCGGCAAGAGCAGCCCGCGCTGGCTGGCCAACGCAGGGTCAAAATCGATGAGCAGCTCGGTCAGCATTTCGCCCACCACCCCCGCTACGCAGTAACAGTAGCGATTCATGTCGCGCAACGTTTCCAGTCCATGTCGACTGACGGTGCGCTGAAAATCAAACATCCCTTTGGACATCACCGTCAGGCAGTTAATGATTGCCGTTCGTTGGGAGGGCATCAGGCTGCGGGTGATCTGTAAAACCAGCACTAACTGGCTGACCAGTTCGCGCTCGGCGGGCAAGGTTGCCTGTGAAAACAGCGGAGCCAACTCGGCCGAGAACTGTTTCGAATCGATATGACCCGTGACGGCGGCAATGAACGCCGCCCCATAACGACGCTTCTGCTCCAGGCTAAAGGTCGGTTCGTCTTCAATGGTATCGGCGATGCGACAGAGCAAATAAGCGTTGGTTACCGCCAGCCGCAGGGGCGGCGGCAACTGCGGAATAGTGAGCGCAAAGGTTCTGGATACATGGGGCAGGATCAGATTTTGATAGGCCTCAGCTTCGCGTGCGCCGAGGTCAAAAGCTGAGGGTGACTCGAACATGGACAAGCGATTTCTACCTCACCATAGGGTCATGCATACCGGTGCATACAGGCTCCGAGTGCGGCAGTGTAATCGCTAATGGGGGGCTTGGCGTGGATTCGCCACACGGCCCTCAGCGTAAAGTTTTCACAACCTGTCAGGAAAATCCGTTGGGCATGTCGCCGCTGATGACCGCGCCTATGATGCTCATCGCCGGCAGTAGCGCCGTGGCAATCTCAATCGCCCGGCTGGTAGGCCGCATCCCTCTTCCCGCGCGTAAAAACAACGGGTCATCGAAGCAATGACGCAATCTGACCAGTGACCCGCTCACCGCCGGTTGTTGGACATGCAGATATTCAGCCGATTTTGAGACGCTTTGTTCGCGGAACATCACCATGAAAACCACTAATAAATTTAGATCAATACCTGCAAATTTATGTTCGTCGATATTCATTACGGAACCCCGGAATGTTTAAAAAAATGAAGAATGATTGTTGGTAATCGCCACTACCTGGACCTGCGCAAATCGATAGGCTGCTATGCATATTACACAGAGCAGCCCATGACCGGCTCAGTTATTTATGGCCACGCCCTCAACCTTGTTATTCCAGCCGCCACCCAATGCCTTGTAAATGGCAACAATCCCACGGTAGGTGTCGATCTCACCCAGGGCCTGAGAATCTTCGGCTGCCAGGCGTTCACGTTCGGCATCCAGCAACACCAGGAAGTCAGCGGTGCCTTCGCGGTACTGAATCGAGGCCAAATCTGCCGCTTTACGGCTGGATTCACTTTGACGGATCAACGAGATCAAACGTTCCTGACGCTTGTTGTAATCGCTGAAGGCGTTTTCCGACTCCTCCAACGCCAGCAACACGTGCTGCTCGTAGTTGGCCAGCGCACCGTCAGCATCGGCATTGGCCCCGCGAATCCGCGCTCGCACGCTGCGTAAATCCAGCGCCGGCCAAGTGATGCTTGGGCCAAGCGACCAGGCAGCAGCAGCCGAAGAACCGATCTGCGAACCACGGGCGGCGGTGTAACCGAGAAAACCGGTGAGGCTGACCCGTGGGAACAGGTCCGCCGTGTTCACCCCGATTTGCGCGGTGGCCGAGGCCAATTGGCGCTCAGCGGCACGCACATCAGGACGGTGACGCAGCAGTTCGGTGGGATCGCCAATCGGCAAGGCCTTGGCAATCGCCGGCAACTGCGCTGGGCTCAGGTCGACTTTCATCGATTCCGGACGCTCACCCATCAAGGTCGCGATGCGGTTTTTTTCCCGCACTTGTTCAGCTTGCAACTGCGGCACAGTGGCTTCAACTGCCGCCAGACGGGCATCAGCACGCACCACGTCGAGTTCGTTACCGACCCCGGCGTCACGCATGCTGACGGTGACAGTGCGCGATTCCTGCTGGTTTTTCAGGTTGTCCCGGGCAATTCGCTCACGCAGTTGCGCGCCGCGCAGCTGGCCGTAGGCATCCACCAGTTCGGCGGTGATGCTGATCTGCAACTGGAACAGATCGGCTTCGCTGGCTTGCTGATCGGCATTGGCCGACTCGATCTGGCGATGGATGTGACCAAACAGGTCGATTTCCCAGGCCATGTCCAGGCCCGCGGTGTAACTTTCGATGTTAACGCGCTGATTGGTCTGACCCGGCACTTGCGCCTTGCCTATCTGGCTGCTGACGCCGCTGGTGATGATCGGCATCTGGGTGTACGCCACCTGATCACGGATCGCCCGGGAAGCTTGCAAACGAGCAAACGACACGCGCAAATCCCGGTTGCCGGTCATCGACTGAGCAACCAGTTGATTCAGGACTGGATCATCGAATTGCGCCCACCAGACTGACTCAGTGTGAGTGCGGTCGTAATTGCCTTGGGCGGCAGACAACACCGCAGCCGCTGGGGTCACTGGGGCCTTGTAATCCGGGCCGACGGCGCAGGCCGCTAGCGCCAGAACCAACAGGCTAGGAACAAACAATTTCATGCTCATGGGTGCGACTCCAGCGTCAGGGCCTTGTCAGCTTCGTGAGCCTGTTTGCGGGCTGCTTTACGGGCTGCTTTGCGACCTACATAGTTACGAATCAGTACAAAGAACACCGGCGTCAGCAGCAGACCAAAGAAGGTCACCCCAAGCATTCCGGAGAATACCGCCACGCCCATCGCCCGGCGCATTTCAGAACCGGCACCGGTCGATGTCACCAACGGGATTACGCCCATGATGAAAGCGAACGACGTCATCAGGATCGGACGTAAACGCAGGCGGCACGCTTCCAATACCGCATCCAATGGGGTCATGCCCTGGTCCTGCTTATCTTTGGCAAACTCGACGATAAGGATCGCGTTCTTACACGCCAAGCCCACCAGTACGATCAAGCCGATCTGGGTGAAGATGTTGTTGTCGCCGTTAGAGATGATCACCCCGGCAATGGCTGAAAGCAGGGTCATCGGCACGATCAGGATCACGGCCAGTGGCAGGCTCCAGCTTTCGTACAAGGCAGCCAACACCAGGAACGCCAGCAGTACGCAGAGTGGGAAGACCAACAACGCCGTGTTGCCAGACAAAATCTGCTGGAACGTCAGGTCGGTCCACTCGTAGGTCATGCCGTTTGGCAGTTCATCTTTGAGCAGTTTCTCGATAGCGATTTGAGCCTGCCCCGAGCTGTAACCGGGTGCCGCACCGCCGTTTATCTCGGCGGTAATGAACCCGTTGTAGTGCATGACCCGATCAGGACCGGAGGTAGGGCTGACCTTGACGAAGGTCGCCAGCGGGATCATTTCGCCGAGGTTGTTGCGTACTTTCAGCTGACCAATCTGCTCAGGTTCCTGGCGGAACTGTTGCTCGGCCTGAACGTTAACCTGATACGTGCGACCAAAACGGTTGAAGTCGTTGGCGTACAGCGAGCCCAGGTAAACCTGCAACGTGTCGAAAATGTCGCTGATAGCGACGCCGTGGGTCTTGGCTTTTTCACGGTCGATGTTCGCATCGACTTGCGGCACGTTAACGGTGTAGCTGGTAAACAACCCGTGCAGCTCAGGAATCGTCCGGCTCTTGGCAATAATATTTTGCGTTTCTTTGTACAGTGCTTCGTAACCCAGGTTGCCACGGTCTTCGATTTGCAAACGGAAGCCGCCGATGGTGCCGAGGCCTTGGACCGGGGGTGGCGGGAACACCGCGATATACGCTTCTTGAATCCCGCCGAACTTGGCATTGAGCGAGCCCGCAATGGCGCCGGCCGAGAGGCTGGCCTCTTTGCGTTCATCGAACGGCCGCAGACCAATAAAGGCGATGCCGTTGTTTGGACTGTTGGTGAAACCGTTGATCGACAGGCCGGGGAACGCAACGGCACTGTCAAAACCCGGTTCGTTCATGGCAATGGTGCTCATGCGCCGAATAACCGCTTCAGTGCGGTCCAGACTGGCGGCATCCGGCAACTGCGCAAAGGTCACCAGGTATTGCTTGTCTTGGGTCGGTACGAAACCGGTTGGCGTGGTGTTGAAGCCAAACCAGGTCATCACAATCAGACCGCCGTAGACCACCACCGCAATGCCGGTACTGCGAATGACCCTGGCCACCGTGCCCACATAACCATGGCTGGCTTTGTCGAAAAACCAGTTGAACGGTTTGAACAGCCAACCGCCGAGTAAACGATCAAGCAAGCGTGAGAAACGGTCTTTGGGCGCGCCATGGGCTTGCAGCAGCACGGCGGCCAATGCCGGCGACAAGGTCAGCGAGTTGAACGCCGAAATAACCGTGGAGATGGCAATCGTCAGCGCGAACTGCTTATAGAACTGACCGGTCAAGCCCGAGATAAAGGCGGCCGGGACAAACACCGCACACAGCACCAATGCCGTGGCGATAATCGGCCCGGTCACTTCACTCATGGCTTTTTTCGTCGCCTCAGCGGGCTGCAATCCCAGCTCGATATTTCGCTCGACGTTCTCCACCACCACAATCGCGTCGTCCACCACGATGCCGATGGCCAGCACCAATCCGAACAATGACAACGCGTTGAGCGAGAAGCCGAACAAGTGCATCACGGCAAAGGTGCCGATCAATGACACCGGCACGGCGACCAGTGGAATGATCGAGGCACGCCAGGTTTGCAGGAACAGAATGACGACCAACACCACCAGAATCAGGGCTTCGAACAAGGTGTGGACCACTGCCTCGATGGAACTGCGAACGAAGATCGTCGGGTCATAAACGATTTCGTAATCCATGCCTTCGGGGAAGCTTTTCTTCAGTTCGGCCATCTTCGCCCGCACCTGATTAGAGATGTCGATGGCATTGGAACCGGGACGCTGAAAGATCGGCATGGCCACCGCTTCCTGGTTATTCAGCAGCGCCCGCAGGGCATATTGGTTAGAGCCGAGTTCGACCCGTGCGATGTCTTTGAGGCGGGTGATCTCGCCGTTGGCGCCGGCCCGAATGATGACGTTTTCGAACTCCTCCTCGCTGACCAGACGGCCCTGGGAGTTGATCGACATTTGAAAGCTGGTGGCATTCGGCGCTGGAGGGGCACCTAATGAACCGGCGGCGACTTGACGGTTTTGTTCACGAACCGCGTTCACCACATCAATCGCTGTCAGGTTCCGCGACGAGGTTTTGTCCGGGTCCAGCCAAATCCGCAGCGAGTAATCGCCCATGCCGAACAGTTGCACATCGCCGATACCGTTCAAGCGCGCCAGCTCATCCTTGACGTTGAGAATGGCGTAGTTGGACAGGTAGAGCATGTCGTAGCGTTTGTCTGGCGAGACCAAGTGAACCAACAGCGTCAACTCAGGTGACGCTTTGTCCACGGTGATACCGATGCGCGTCACCTCTTCTGGAAGTTTCGGCTCGGTGCGGGTCACGCGGTTCTGAACTTGAACTTGGGCGTTGTCCAGGTCAGTGCCCAACGCGAACGTCACCGTGAGCGTCAGCTTGCCGTCGGCGGTGGACTGCGAGGACATGTACAGCATGTTCTCGACACCGGTAATGGCTTGTTCCAGCGGCGCGGCAACGGTTTCACCAATTACTTTAGGGTTGGCACCCGGAAAGTTGGCGTGCACGACCACGGTAGGCGGAACGACTTCCGGGTACTCACTGATGGGCAACTGGAACAGCGAGATGGCACCGGCGATCAGAATCAGCAGCGAGAGCACCGCTGCGAAAATCGGTCGGGTGATGAAAAATTGGGAAAACTTCATGGTCAGCGCCCCTTATCCGCGCGGTGTAACAGCGGAAGCCACTTTCACCACCGCCGACTTAACGGCAGACGGTGACTGTGCGGCGGGCTGGTTGCTGGCTTCCAGCGCTTGACGCTGCTGGGCCAATATCGCGATCACTTCTGGACTGGCCATCGGCGCGACCTGCGGATCTATCGGCGCGCCGGGACGTACCCGTTGCAACCCACTGATGACGATTCGTTCGTCCTTTTGTAGCCCGCTGCGAACGATGCGTAACCCTTCCAGTTTCGGACCCAGTTCGACGCTGCGGTAAGCGACCTTGTTGTCCTTGTCCACGACTAGCACGAACTTTTTGCCCAAGTCAGTCCCCACCGCTTCGTCTGAAATCAACGTGCCGGAATAGGTGGGACTGCCCACCAGTTTCAAGCGGGCATAAAGGCCCGGCGTGTATTGCCCGTCACGGTTGTCGAACACCGCACGACCGCGAATGGTGCCGGTTTTCGGGTTGACTTGGTTGTCGACGAAATTCATCTGACCAACATGGGTGTTGCCCTCCTCGTTGGACAGGCCCATGTACACCGGGGTGGTCTGGCCACGTTTGCCTTGGCGTGAGAGCTGGCCGTATTTGAGGAATACGCGTTCGTCGGCGTCGAAGTAGGCATACACCTTGTCGGTGGACACCACGCTGGTCAGCGCCGTCACGTCTGCGGTGACGATGTTACCCGCCGTAATTTCGGCGCGGCTGACGCGACCGGTAATCGGCGCGATAACTCGGGTGAAGCTCAAGTTCAGGCGTGCCAGATCAAGCTGGGCTTGAACCGCATCGACGCCGGCTTTGGCTTCCTGAGCAGAGGTGGTCCGGGTATCTGCCAGTTCAGCGGAGATCGCGTTGCTGCTCAGCAGGCGCTGGCCGCGTTGCGCTTCGTTCCCGGTGCGGGTCAAGGTGGCGCGGGTTTGTTGCAACTGCGCCTCAAGACGGTGGACTTCATGCTCGAACGGCCGTGGATCGATCTGAAAAAGCAGATCACCCTTCTTCACCAACGCACCGTCGACAAATGCGACCGAATCAATCTGCCCGGAGACTCGCGGACGGACTTCAACGGTTTCCGGCGCTTCCAGGCGACCGGTGACTTCGTCCCACTCGGTGATGGGTTGTTCCAGCACCTGCGCCACGGTGACTTTGGGTGCCCCCGGTGCCTGAGCAACAGCGGGAGTGCGATTACAGGCGGCGAGGACGGCAAGCGCCAGCACCGATACGGGATAACGAAGGTGTCTGAGTGAATGTTGCATGGTGCGTCCGCCGTTCGGGATTGAGTAGGCGGATTCTGTGTGACGAGCACTTTGGCGACGAATTGAACGGCATGAAGTTCAGTATTACTAATAATGATAGTTGTAATCATTAAAGCCTAAATCGGCTGAGACCCTTTAAACACGGGCCTCCTGTGTTTTATGTTTGGCGCTGAAAACAGGCAAAACCGCGGAGTATCGGAATTCATGATTACGGTCATCATGATTAGTACGTTGCAAACGCAGCTTCGATGGCCAAGAGTTAACCGTCCACTCAGGAGTCAACGATGAAAGTCACCAAAGAAAAGGCCGCACAAAACAAAGAAGCGATCCTTGAGGCGGCTTCACATTTGTACCGCGAGCGTGGTATCGACGGCATTGGCATTGGCGAATTGGCCCGCTCCACCGGCCTGACCCACGGCGGTTTCTATAAGCAGTTTCCGGGGGGTAAAGAGCAACTGGTCACTGAAGCGGTACGTCGCGCCTTCGCCCCCGAAGTGAACCAATGGCACACCGCCCGTTCCATCAGCGAAATAGTTGACGGCTACCTGGCTGACGCGCACATCTGCAACGAAGGCGACGGCTGCCCGATACCGGCGATGGCCGCAGATGTGGCACGCAACGGCGGTCCCATCAGCACCGAGTTCACCAGTGGCATCCGCGATCTGATGGGGCTGCTTGCCGAGCGCGCCGAAGGGCAAACACCAGAAATCAAACAGGCCAATGCAGCGCAGATACTAGCGTCCATTGCTGGGGCGATATTGATCGTACGCGCAGTCGATGACCCCGAACTCTCGGCGTTAATTATCAACTCCGTGAAAAGCGCGTGGTCGTCGGAGCGGTAGCGGATGTCACCCCTTGTGTGGTTTGAGGTTGCAGCATGTCAGAACGAAAGCCCTCCCGAATAAATTCGGTCCCACAGATTTTGGCGCTGCACAGATTTCTGTAGGAGCTGCCGAAGTCCTGTGGGAGTTGGCTTGCCAACGAAGGCGCCTTTGCATCCGGCAGCAGTCCGTGTTGGGTGTCTACTGAAGTCCGGCAAGCAAAAAAGGCATCCATCAACCATGCAATACCTTCGCCGCCGACAATAATCCGCGAAATTTCTCATAGCGCTGATTCAAGGCAGGCTGTTGCTCAACCCGTGGAAAATACCGCGCTTTGACCGGCATCCCCGCCTGTAGCAGTGCGTCGCCCTGCCCGTTCGCTAAAAAGCCCAGCGTGGCCGCGCCGATGCAGGCGCTGAGTTCACTGCCGTATAGCGTGTAGATTTCTCGGTCGAGGATATTCGCCAACAACTGCGCCCAATATTCACTGCGTGCCCCGCCGCCCACCAGTGCACAGGCATGCACGGCGGCACCTGCCGATTGAACCGCGTTCATCGCGTCTAACAAGCCAAAACCCACCCCCTCCAGCACCGCGTAACCCAGCATCGCAGGTGAACAGTCGTAGCCCAGGCTCATGAATCCACCGCGCAATAACGGGTCGTTATGCGGCGTACGTTCGCCTGCGAGGTAAGGCAGAAAAAGCGGATTGGAAACCGCCACCGGTTGATCAATGGGCAATGCCGTCTGCACCCGCTCCAACAGTGTTTGCTCGTCGGGAAAGCCCAATAATTGCGTCACCCAGCGCAAGCAACTGGCGCCCGCCAACAGGGCGCCCATGGTGTACCAGCGCTGCGGGATGGCGTGACAAAAGCTGTGCACCGCGTGGGCTGGATGGCCGGCCATGTGATCGGTGATCGCAACAATCGCAGCGCTGGTGCCCAAGGTGATAAACGCGTCCCCGGCATGGATGGCGCCGATACCCACTGCAGAGACCGGGTTGTCCCCGCCGCCCCCGGCGATGACCACTCCAACCGGCAAACCCAAGCGTTGCGCCGCTGAGGTGTTGAGCACGGTGGACGCTGCGCGCCCTTCCACCAGCCGAGGCAGTTGGCGAAGTTCCAGCCCGGTCGCGCGAACGATCGGTTCAAACCAATCACGCTTGACCACGTCCAGCCACAGGGTGCCGGCAGCGTCCGAAACGTCGGTGACCCGCTCGCCGCTCAGCCGTAAGCGCAGGTAATCCTTGGGCGACAGCACACAGTCAATCTCGTTAAATACCTGCGGCTCATGGTGCTTCAGCCACAGCAGTTTGGGTGCGGTCAACCCGGCCATGGGCAGGCTGCCAGTGATCTCGGCAAACTCAGGGTAATCCCGGGCCAGTTGTTCCGCTTGGCCGGTAGCCCGTGAGTCATCCCACAGGATCGCAGGGGACACCACGCGGTTGTCATCGCCCAATAGCACTGCGCCGTGCATTTGCCCCGACAAGCCAATGCAGGCAATGCGCGCATAGGCCTGCGGTTGATCCTGGCGCAATTGGTCCAGAGCACTGAGACACGCTTGCCACCAGTCTTCTGGACGCTGTTCTGACCTTCCCGGATGTGGGCGGGAAATCGTCAGTTTGGCGCTGGCATGGCCCAGCACGATTCCGCCCTCGTCCAGCAGCACCGCCTTGAGTTCGGACGTACCGAGATCGATCCCGAGCGAAACAGGATTGTTCATCACCATTTCAACGGCATCCACATGAATTTCGAATCCGCAATGTGGGCGGGAGCCGAACGGTTTGTCGCTTGCCTTCGGGTGATTCGATTCGTTTCAGCAGCAGCTTCACCGCCCGTGCCCCCAGCGCCTCAACGGGTTGCGCGACCACCGTCAGGCGCGGGACAAAAAAATCAGCCCAGTCGAAATCATCGAACCCCACCAGCGCCATCTGCTCGGGCACGCCGATGCCAGCGTCCCGCAGGGCGTGCATGGCGCCGATGGTCATCATGTTGTTGGCGGCCATGATTGCCGTGGGCGGCGAAGCCAGCGCCAGTAGATGCCCCGTGGCCAGCCGCGCGGGCTCACTGCTGGACTCGCCATTGACCAGTAACGCCGGATCAAACGGCAAACCTGCCGCGCTCAACGCTGCCCGGTAGCCGTCGATGCGTTCCTCGGTGGTACTAAACCCGCGACGGCCGGCGACACAGGCAATGCGTCGATGACCGTGTTCAATCAGATGCGCGACCAAGGCCTGAGACGAGCGTTTGTTCTCCACGCCCACTTGATCGAAGCCTTTCGCAGCGAGCCGATCCACCAGCACCGTGGGAATCTCGTTGGCTTGCAAATACGCCAACGTCCGGTGGTCTTTAGTGTCCATGGACGGCGCTAGTAAGATCCCGTCGACACGTCGATGGTGCAGCGCTTTCACCACCCGCAACTCCTGTTCGGGATCATCGTGGGTGTCCACAAATAACATCATGATTCCGTGCTTGGCCGATTCGGTTTCGATGGCGTGCACCGTCTCGCTGAAATAGTGGTTAGACAGCGCGGAGATCGCCACACCAATGGTGTTGGTGGTCGAACGGGCCAACGAGCGCGCCAGGGTATTGGGAATGTAATCAAGGTACTGAACGGCCGACTCCACCGCACGCGCGGTGATCGGGCTAACCTTGCGCGTGCCGTTGAGCACGTGCGACACCGTTGATGTCGATACCTTGGCAAGTTTCGCTACATCATCCATCGTTACCACAGCGATTACTCCGCCCTTTCCATCACATTAAATGGGCCTTCTGTGGGAAGGCCCAGCTGTTAGTGCTTGGACCAACCGGTATACGAGGCAATGTTGTCCCGGGTAATCAGGGTCGGCGCTAGCAGTTTGATCTTGTCCGCCGGTGGCTTGCCGTTGAGCAGGTCGTAACCGATGGTCACCGCGTCCTGGGCCTGGGCCCACGGATCCTGGCTGGCGGAGGCCTGGATCGACGAATCGCTGGACTTCAGTGCCCCTTCGATATCCGGTGCGCCATCCACCGAGGTGATGATGATGCCGCTGCGTTTCAGCTGTTTGGCGGCCAGGTCGCTGCCGATGGCCTGTGGGTCATTGATGGTGAACAGCCCATCGATTTTAGGGAAGCGCACCAGATAACCCTGCATGGCATTCAACCCACCTTCCCGCGAGCCTTTGCCGTCTTGATCGTCAGACAAGACCTTGATCCCCGGCGCTGCAGCGAACACGGTTTTACAGCCATGTACTCGGTCGGTGACCGCAGTCACTTGCGGCCCATTCTGGATGATCACGTTGCCCTTGCCGGACAGTTTGTCGACGATGTACTGGCACGCCAGACGACCGGCCAAATCGTTATCGGTCTGCACCGTGGCATCAACGCCCTTGGCGTCTACGTCTACGGCGACGACCACGATTCCGGCCTTACGGGCTTTGCGGATGGCGGGCTCGATGGCCGCCGGATCCGTTGCGTTCAACAGGATCAGATCAACCCCCGCCGAAATGAAGTTATCAATTTGGGTGAACTGTTTGCTGAGGTCGTAATCCGCCGACACTGCTGTGACTTTGGCTTTGGGGTTGATCTCCATGGCCTTGGCCTTGGCACCCTCGACCAGCGCGACAAAATAAGGATTACCCAACGAGCCAACGGTGATGCCAACCGCATTCAAATCCCGGGCCTGGACGCCTGCGGACAAGGTCGCGGCCAGCAATAAGGAAGCAACGGCAGGAAACGTGAGTTTGAAGTTCATGGCTTATCTCTTGTGATTATTGTGATAACGCTAGAGGTGTAAAAATCAGGTTCGCGCGCCGGACTGGCGATAACGGTCGAGTGCCACTGCGCCGATGATAACGATGCCTTTGATGATGTATTGCCAGATGTCGGACACGCCCATCAGCACCAGTCCATTGGTCAATACCGCGATAATCAAGGCGCCGATCAGCGTGCCACCAATGGTACCGACACCGCCGGTAAAGCTGGTGCCGCCGAGAATCACCGCCGCAATCGCATCGAGCTCATAGGATTGACCCAGCTGTAACCCGTTGGCCGCCGACAACCGCGAGGCAGTCATCACCGCCCCCAGCCCGGCCAACGCCCCGGACACCGCATACACAAACAACAGCACTTTCCAGACTTTAATCCCTGACAAGCGCGCCGCTTCCGGGTTGCCGCCCACGGAGTAAATGTGCACGCCCATGACCGTGCGCCGCAAAATGAACCACGACAGCACCACCACACACAGCGCAATGATCACCAACCACGGCACCCCCAATACCGAATCGTTACCAATAAAGGCGAACGGCAAGTCCGGGTTGAACACGGTTTTATCGTCAGCCATCAACCGCGCCAAACCGCGCATCGCGGTCAGGGCGCCGAGGGTCACGATAAACGGCGGCAGCCGCATGAACGCAATCAGCCCTCCGTTCACCAACCCCAATAGCAACCCGAAGCCGATCCCCGCGACGATGCCCAACATGCCAAATTGAGGGGACGTCGAGACCAGCATCGCGACCACTGCCGAGGCCGCCAGAATCGCCCCGACTGACAGGTCAATCCCGGCGGTAAGGATCACAAAGGTCATCCCGGCGGCCAGCACCACATTGACCGACGCCTGTTGGCTGATGATCGACAGGTTCTGCACGGTAAAGAAGTTTTCGCTCATCAGCGCGAAACCCACCAGCAGCAGGATCAGCACCGGCAGCATGCCTACCGTACGCAGCAAGCCTCGAATTTTCTCGCCCGTGCTAACGGAGACTGCGCCACGGTTTTCGTTCACAGGCACGCCCATGGCGTTGGTTTTTTCGGTGTTTTGATTCATGACGGTTCCACCTTCGGCGGCTTTATTTTTGTTGTAGTGGTCAGGCTGCGTGGACCGCGACTTGCGCCGCGCCAGTGGCCAAATCGATGATGGTTTCCTGGGTGATGTCCTGCCCGGAAGTGCCACCCAACTCAGCCACCAATTGGCCCTCGCGCATGATCAAGACCCGATCGGACGTGCCGATGATTTCCGGCAACTCACTGGAAATCAGTACGATCCCGACCCCGGCTTTGGCCAGCTCGTTGATGATCCGATAGATTTCCGATTTCGAGCCAATGTCCACGCCACGGGTGGGTTCATCCAGGATCAGCACATGGGGTTTGACTTCGAGCAAGCGTGCCAGCAAGACCTTCTGCTGATTCCCCCCGGACAAGGCGCCGACGTTGACTTTGCCCGAGCCGACCCGGATCGACAGCGAGCGAATGGCAGCGCTGGCGCGTTGGGCGCCATGGCCAAGGTCAAGCACACCGTAATGGGCATCGGGCACACATGCACAGACGTTGATGTTGTCGCGAACGCTCATGTCGAGAAACAACCCTTGGGCTTTTCGGTCCTCGGTGAGGTACACCACTCCGGCGCGAATCGCATCGGCGGGGTCACGCAGCTGAGTGATGGCTTGGCCTGCGACCTCTAGCGTGCCGGAAGTGCGTGGGTTGGCGGCGAAAATCAAGCGGGCCAATTCAGTTCGGCCCGCGCCCACCAAACCGGCGATGCCCAGTACTTCGCCAGCGTGCACGTCAAAACTGCAACCGCGTACCCGTGCGCCATCGGCCATGTCCCGCACACGCATGACCACCGCGCCGGGATCGTACGGCGCATGTTCCTTTTTATAGAAACCAGACAGGTCGCGCCCCACCATCATTTTCACCAACACCTCAGCTGACAGGGCTTCGCGCTCCAGCATGCCGACGTGTTCGCCATCGCGAAGCACTGAAACCCGGTCAGATAACTCGTAGATTTCAGCCATACGGTGGCTGATGTAGATGATTGCCAGCCCTTGACTGCGCAATTGCTTGATCAGCGCAAATAAACGGTCGGTCTCACGGGAAGACAGCGGCGTGGTGGGTTCATCCATCACCAGGATTTTTGCATCGGCGTGCAGCGCGCGGGCGATTTCCACCAATTGCCGCTCGGCAATCGACAGCGTGCTGACTTTGGTCAGCGGCGTGAAGTCAGCGCCGAGTCGATTCAGCACTTCGACACAGCCGGCTTGCATCGCCTTGCGGTTGACCGTCAAGCCGGAACGCAACTCGCGCCCGAGGTAGATATTCTCGGCCACGCTCAGGTTCGGACAGAGGCTCAACTCTTGGTAAATGACCGCAATGCCATGGGCTTTGGCCGTACGTGGGTTATAGGTGGCAACCGGTTGGCCATCGATTCGAATCTCGCCGCCTGCGTCAGCCTGATAGGCGCCGGACAGGATTTTCATCAACGTGGACTTGCCCGCGCCGTTCTCGCCCATTAATGCGTGAACTTCGCCGGGGTAGACTTTCAGATCCACGCTTTTCAGCACCCGCAGGCCGTTAAAGGTCTTGGAGATGCCGCGCATTTCGAGCAGGGGTAAAGGTAAAGAGAGACTCATGACGCGCCCTCAAATTTTTTATTTTTGTACGTGGGCCTGCATAGGTTTTACAACCTGTTGCGACCTGTTTGAGAACGACTCTAGTCGATAAATCCAGTTACGCAAGCGCTTGCGCAAGCACTTGCGTGGTGCTTGCATGAATTCCGCCCCACAGATTTTTGTGATGCATAGATTTTTGTAGGAGCTGCCGAAGGCTGCGATCAGATGTTCAGTGCCTACTATTCCGTGTCTGCTGATGTCTCTGTGTGGCTTGCCAACGAAAGCGTCATTGCAAGCGACCCAGGTTTCAAGTCGATATCAGCGGCGCGATTATCGGCCTCTTCGCAGGCAAGCCTACTCCCACAGGAGTTGTGGCTGCTTGCTACAACCGTATCAATGAAACCCCAGAGCCGTACTGACCTCGCAGCCTTCGGCAGCGCCTACACCTTGGTTTGCTGCTACAACGCGTTGATGGACCACCTCAGGGCATGCATGAATTCCGCCCCACAGAAAACCGCTGGAGCCAACTTATTGGCGAAGCGTTGGATCTGATACCGCGCGTCAGGCCTCTCGCCAACAAGTTGTCTCCTACAGGTTTGGGGTGGCTTGTGCCCATCAGAAGGTGGACTGAACCTGCAAGCCCGCCACTACGCCGTTTTGCACTTCGCGTACGCCGCCTGGGTGGGCGATGTATTGCAGGTTGGGCCGGACGTTTAGCCACTGGGTGACTTGTACGCCGTAGTTGAGTTCGACGTTGTACTCCGTGTGTTGCTCTGGCACGTAGTCCGCGTCGGCATAACTAAGGCCGCTAACATCGTTGGCGGTTTTGGCGTTGCGCAGGTACAAGTTACTGGCATACAGGCGAGCGATGCCCAGGCCCAGCGTGTCGGTCGGACGCGCGTCAAACGGCCCTTTGTACACCAGCGTGACCTTCTGATAGCTGTCGATCGGGGTGGTGGCGCGGTCGTAGAAGCTGGCGTTGGCCGAGAGGGTCAAACCGCGTGAAGCGTCGCCGTTCACCGTGGTGAGTTGTTGCTTGCCGGTCAACCACCAGCCATGGCGACTGCTATCGCTGCGATAGTCTTCACCCGATAAAGCGGCCGGTTGGTTGTTGGCGTCTTTATAAACATCGCTGGCGTTGGCGGAGCTGTAGTAATAACCAACGTGGTATTCGCCCGGCAGGCTGTTAAGCGTGGGCGCCCACACCAGTTCGACGGGAATCAGTGCACCGGTGGTACCCGCGCCATTGAGTTTGAAGCCGCTGTCGTTTTCGAGGTTAGACGGATTGACGTCGAACACGCCGACTTGGGCGTAGACCGAATCAGTCAGTCTGTATTTGATCCGTGCGGCCCATTGGCTGATTGGATTGTTGTAGATGCTGTCGACATAGTTGCCGGGCTGCGAACCACAGAACGCCAGGTTCTGGAACAGGCAGTCTTCAACCCCAAAATCATCACTGAACGCAAAACGACCGGCTTTGATATTCAATGCGCCATCGAAAAAGCCTTTGCTCAGCCACAATTCGCTAAGGCGGGTAACGCTGCCGGTCCCCTGCACTTCTTGGGTGGCAGAAAAACTGCTGGCGCGGGGGTCATTGAGGTTGTCGGTGTTCAGGTTGTCGCCATTGCGATTGGTGAGCTGAACCATGAACTGCGTGTCATCCCAACCCATCAACTTTTGCAAGTCGATGGCCGCGCCCAAGGTGAACTGGTCGGCATAGCGTGTAGTGTGATGCTTGTCGTAACCGCCGCGCAGGTTTGAGGCCGATTCGCCGGTGTAGCCCATCTGAACGTCGATGCCCTTTTCCAGCCATTCGGTGCGCAGTCCGCCCCAGTCGCCGGTCATCCACTGTGAATCCGCTGAGAAAGCATCCTGCGCTTGAGCGCTGACGGCCCAACTGAAGGCGGCGCAGACCGACATTAGCAAGCCAAGAACCTGCGTCAAGCGCAGGTGGCGGGGAGTCAAACGAGGCATCTGTTTTTTCCTGTTCTCTATGACACAACGACGACAGAAAGGTCTTTGCAGTCGTTGTTTTCCATGGGGTTGCGTTACCGATTTATTGAAACGGGGCAGCGCCGACACGCGCCATGGTATAGACAAGTCCAAATATTTCAAATAAGAATATTTCTTGTTTGTACTAACGTCGTATCCGCTGTTATCAAACATGCCGTCTGATCAGGCGTTTTTACCGCTAAAACACCCAGTGCAATCAGCACCTTTTCGCTGCCGCTGCCCTCTAAGCTCGAATAACCCACCATCGAGGAATCCACCCATGCTGCATTTACTGCATGTTGAAAGTTCGCCACGCAAGCAACGTTCAGCGTCGATTGAAATCGCCCATGCATTTATCGACGCCTGGAAAAGTAAGCACTCGGGGGCCACAGTTGACACTCTCGACGTGTGGAATACCGCGTTACCGGAATTTGATGGCGAGGCGTTGGGCGCCAAGTACGCTGGCATTGAGGGTCGCGAACGGACCCCGGCCGAGCGGCAGGTCTGGACGGAAATAGAAGCGCTGGCGGAACGTTTCAAGCGTGCGGACGTGATTGTATTCAGCGTGCCCATGTGGAACTTCGGCATTCCCTACCGGCTCAAGCACCTGATCGATGTGGTCAGTCAGAAAGACCTGTTGTTCACATTTGATGACCGAGGCCTGAATGGTTTGCTAAACGGTCGCAAGGTGGTGGTTATCGCGGCACGCGGCGCACAACTGGACCGTACGGAGCACCAAGTGTCATATATGGCCAGTTGGTCAGAGATGGTCGGCATCGACGAACAACACACGGTCATTGTCGAAAAAACCCTGTATGGCCCAGAGGTTGATACCCAGGGCCGGAACGCCGCCAAAGCAGAAGCCGTGGCACTGGCTTCAACGATTTGATACCAGACGCTCAACTCAAACGGTAAATTTCATCACCAGGCCGTTCAACTCAGTGGCGAGCCGTGACAGTTCATGGCTCGCTGTTGACGTTTGCTCGGCCGCGGTTGAGGACTCAACAGAAAGGTCTCGAATACTGATGAGGTTTTGGTCCACGGACCTGGCCACTTGAGCTTGCTGTTCCGAGGCGGTGGCAATCAGCATATTGCGCTCAGTGATGTTCACGATGGCGGCGGCGATTTCCACCAGGGCGGCGCCGGCCTCGTGGGCGATCAACAATGTTTTCTCAGCCTCGGTGCTGGTCAGTATCATCGATGAAACAGCGTGCTCCGAGCCTTCCTGAACGCCCCGGATGATCTGTTCTATTTCCAGGGTTGATTGCTGGGTGCGGTGGGCCAAGGCACGCACTTCATCAGCGACGACCGCGAAGCCCCTGCCCTGATCACCCGCCCTCGCGGCCTCGATAGCCGCGTTCAGCGCCAGCAAATTGGTTTGCTCGGCGATTGACCGAATAACCTCCAACACCTTGCTGATGCTTTGAGCCGACTGCGCCAGCTTCTCGACTTGCTGACTGGTGGCGTTGACTGTCGCGTTCAAGCCTTCAATGGAGGTAATGGTTTTTGCCACCCGCTCGCTACCGCGTTTGGTAGAACGCTCCGAATCCTGGGTGGAGACCGATGCTGCCGAGGCGTTTCTGGCCACTTCTTCAACCGCCGCAGTCATCTGATTGACCGCTGTGGCGGCCTGGTCAGTTTCCAGACTTTGCCGCTGCAGACCTTGGTTGGACGCCTGCGTCACTTGATTCATCTGCTGCGCTGCGCTCGCCAATTGCGTAGAGGAACTGCCAATCAGCCTGACAGTGTTTCGCAAATTCCCCAGCATCAACGCAGTGGCCGTCTGCAACTCAGTAATTTCGTCGCTCCCATCGATTCGGATGTCTCGACGCAGATCATTGTTGGACATCTCCTTACTGGCGCCGACCAAGGCCATCAAGGGAACCGAAATACTTTTTGTGAAGACGATCGCAAGCACGATGGTGGCCAAAATCGAGCACACCAACAGCAGCAACGCATAGGTCACTCCATTGTCGTAGGCGGCTTTGGATTTAATGCTCGATTGAGCCGCCTGCTGCTCGTTGATCTTGATCAGCTCATCGGCGTATGCCTGCATTTCCTTGGAAAGCGGGACGATGTGGAGGTTTATATAGTTAAGGGTTTCGGTCAACGAAAGCGCATCCCCCGCATTGATGACAGTTTTGAGTTGCTCGTTATAAGGGGCGACGTCGTTGACCAGCAATTGATAAACCTTGCGTTCGCTTTCACCGGAAACCAGTTTTTCGTAGTTCCCGATGTCGGCCTTCATGATGTCTTGATACTTTCCGAGGCTGATGGCGGAGCCTTTCTTTTCCGAATCGCTGGCGGTGATCAGCTTGAACGTTTCCAGGCGCATTCTTAACAGCGAGGTTGCAATAATTCCGGCTTGCCTGACACTGGGCATTGAGTTTTCCTGGATATCGACGGTTAACGCCTGCATTTCCCGCATATTCCACATCGATATGCCGCTGGAAACCGTCATCAATACAATAACGACCAGAAAAAAAAGCCCCGCACGAGTCCCAATCTTTAAACCTCGAATCGTCATGAGCTACTGCCTTTATTATTGTTCACGGTCGGGCGACGGTGTGCTGTTTTGCATAGTGCCACCGAGGGCATGGACGGTGTGAACATTTCGGCAAGCGCAAAAGCCAGCGTGACCTCCTGACTCACTCAGCGGGTCATGGCCCTGGCCCTGGCGGTGTCAATGGCAGCCGTTAGCGCAAGCAGGTTAGTTTGAAGGGCTATTTCACGAATCGGTTGCACACTCCCGCTGAACTTGCTTGGTAGGTTGTTCACATCAAAAAGGGTGACGCGAGTTTGGCGGCTAGCGTCCGCCAAGCGCTGAACGCTGGTCAAACTTTCGAGGCGTGCGAACTCACCTATTTTGTCCTCGACGCGTAACGCTACCGGCGCTACGCCTTCGCTCTCGATACGAAGCGTTACAGGCTCAGTGCCCAGTAAAAATTTAATCCAGCAGGCGACAAAGGCGAAGCTGATCAAAGCGCCAATAGCACTTACGGTCACAAACAACGCCAACATGGACCGTCCTGACAACAACATGGATTTCATACGTCCTCATCCTTGAGTGATGGGTTTGGTGCGGGCGTAATGCACGCACCTATAACGAAGGAACTGCAAAATTCCGGAGCTTTGAAATACGTTCAAACGTTCAATATAGTACAACTCAGAACTACAATTAAAATCTCTCCCCAACGGACAACCCCGACAAAAACGCTGCGAATAGTGGCACGAAGCTCAAATTGATCGCTTAACCGCTGCCATGATCAATCGAAAACCTGACTTCCCCGTCGTCTGTCAGCCACACTGCGCTCCTGTTTCCATCGCCGCCCAAGGGAGTTTGTCTTTGGACAAAGCATCCGATCGACGCAATACCCTTTCACTGGACGCGCTCAATTTTTTTCTGGCTGATGTCCGCGATGGGCTTGGACCTTATCTGGCCATTTATCTGCTAGCGGTTCATCACTGGGACCCGGCCAGCATCGGCGTGGTCATGACCGTGGCGGGAATTGCTGCGTTGATCACACAAGCGCCGGCGGGTGCGATGATCGACGGCATGCGCAGTAAACGCGCGGTGATTGCCGTCGGCGCATTGGTGGTGACTACGAGTTGTCTGCTGTTTGCCGTTCATTACTTCATTCAGTCTGGTAGCGCTGACGCAATCGATCAGCGCCGCTGCCGCGTCGGTGTTCGCGCCTGGCATTGCCGCCATCGCCGCGCAACTGGTCATGGTGCCTGCCGCCTGGATTGTCGGGACCAAGGCCGATCAATGGGGACGCAAGCCGCTGTTGCTCGCCGGATTCTTGATCCTGCCCTTGCGTGGAGTGCTTTACACCCTGTCCGATGACCCCTATTGGCTGGTCGCCATCCAAATGCTGGACGGGGTTGGTGCCGGGTTATTTGGTGCGCTGTTTCCGTTGGTGGTGAAGGACCTGACCCACGGCACTGGCCGATTCAATGTAAGCCTCGGCGCGCTGTCTACGGTGTTCGGTTTCGGCGCAGCGCTGAGTAACAGCCTCGCTGGGCTTGTGGTTCAACAGGCGGGCTACAGCGCGGCGTTTCTGACGCTGGCCGCAATAGCCAGCGTCGCGTTTGTTTTATTGTGGTGGGCGATGCCGGAAACCCTTCGCCAGTCAGATCGGTCCAGTACTGTCGACCTGAGCGCTTCCGGGGTCGCCCGATGACTAGGGCAACAGCCCCGCCGCTCGGTAAACGTCGACTGTCTCGTCGAACGCCGCGATGTCATTGCGGCCTCGCGACACCAGTTGAGCGCCTTCAACGGCCGAATAGATAGCCAGTGCCTTTTGCTGCAACGTTTTTAACGGGGCATCACCCTGTTGCAGGGACAGCACGGTTACCAGCCAGTTAACGTTCGCTTCAGTGAACGCATCCACTTCGGTTCGGACTTCAAGGGGCAGGTCCTGATACTCGGCGGCCATTATCCCGCACAAGCACATGCGATTGTCGTTGACCAGTGCCGAGCGAAAAATAGCGGTGTAGCCGTTTATCAAGAAGCGCGGATCTTGGGACTGCTCAGACAAACCTGTCAGGTATTTGACCCCGTCCTCCGTATACCGCCGTGCGAGCGCAGCCCCCAAATCGCCCTTGGTGGGGAAGTGATGGTGAATGCTGGCGCTTTTGATTCCGACTTCCTTGGCGATCTCGCGAAAGCTCAGCGCGTTATAGCCGAGGGCTTGCACCCTGGCGCGGGCAATGCCCAGGATGGTTTCTTTGGTACTTGAGGTTGTCATTAAGAAACTCCCTACTGACAAAGACCTGATAAGAATACGTTGCTCGGCATTCTACCTATCTAGTGAAAGGTAGAACAGTGCCGCCGTAAAAATTATCCTGCCGAGAGTCGTTGGCAAACCCTTCACCAGCTCATACGAATCCCAACGTTGCCACTGATGCCTTTCAGGTCGTTGCTGTCCAGGTTGGCGTCGTAGTCAGCCCCGAGGTAAACCGCGACCGTCGGCGATAGCTGCGCCACAACTCCCATGCCGACATCGGCGGACGAGGCTTTATGCTGAGTTTTTATCCGGTCCACGTCGTCGTAGGTCACCGTGTCCGAGCCGCCAAATGTCCGCCATACGTTGGCACGCAGATAAGGTTCGACCGGCGTATTGCTGACCCGATAGCGCCCATTCAAACGCGCGCCCAAACGCCCGGTGGTGTAGTTCTGGGAATCAAATGAAACCTCGGAAATTCCGTCGTTTTGATCGTCGAGGCTAATGTGCTGACTGATCAACTGCGCTTGCGGCTCAACACTCCAGTGATCGGACAGCGCAACCGGGTAGCCACCTTCCAGAGAAAGCGTCAGCCCGTGGCCTTGGGTCTCTAGCTTCACCCCTCTGTCCGATTGACTGTTTCCGTCTAAACGAGTGGCGATGGCCACCGCGTCCACATACCAGCCTGATCGGTCCGACAGGGTCCAATAAAGCCCGACATTATCGCCATCGAGCTTGGTCTGACCCGCTTGGCGCCCCTGAAAGCCTTCGGCAAATCCTTTTACGCTGCCGCGGAGGTGGGTTTGCCCCACAAAAAAACCAAAGCGTTGATAGCGTCCTTCACTTATTTCGGATGAGAAAAGGTCATTCCCGATCTGGAAGCCCTCCAGCGAGCCATCAAGACTGGGTGATACGGTTCCAGACCAGCTTTTCTTGAAGTCGTTGTTATAGAAGCGCCCCCATCCTGCAGACGCGAGACCGGTTTCGGTCAGCAGGCCTTGATCACCCTGACGATCGTGAAATGTACCCAGGGCGTTGAGCATCAGGGTTTGCGCGGCCGGGACAACCACCGAGTAGACCGGGACTTCCAACCTGAACAGCGGAATCGGCGCCGCCCCCGCAACGGCAGCAGGCAGCGCTGGCGTGGTGGCTGCCGGTGTCGGTGAAGCGTCGGCTGGGGAGTCAGCAGGAACTGTCGATGGCGGATCAGCGGGCGCCACGGGTGCGGCAGTCGGTGGTTCTACTGGCGGCTCGTCCGCCGCAACGATAGGCGCTGCGGGTGCTACGGGCGGTGCAGATGGCGGCCGGATAATCACCGGCGGCGCGGCTGGCGGCGCAGCCCGAGGGGCGATTGCGATAACAGAAGAGCGCAAGTACCAGTTGTTCTCGGAGCCCGCAGTAACGCCGCCTTTAAACAAATAATATTGATAAGCACCGGCTGACACCGAGCTCTTCAGTGCAAACGCATCGGCGCTGCTGGTTGCACCGTTTTGTGCCTGCACGACCTCGATACCGTTTTGAAGGGTCAAGGCACCTTGACCGCCGAGGTTAGAAATCCCTACTTGGGTATTTCCACTGATTGCACCTTGGGAGACGATTAACTTGTCGCTGGCAGAGCTGTCGTCGCCTAAGGAAGGTCTGAAATAAGACCTTCTTTTTCTGGCAAATCGGGCGTCAAGCGCTCCGAAAGAAAGTACTTCACTGAAATTTCGAAAATATCGGCTTTTATTGATGAATAAGCCGGTTTTAAGCACTTATTAACCCTTAATTTCCATACTGCGGACGCACCTGTCCTATAGGCTCCATCAAATGTCGGCGCGCCATCCACAGATTCGACAGTGCAAACAGTGTCACCAACTGCGCCGTGTTCTTTACCAACCCGCGAAACCGCACCTTGGTGTAACCAAACTGGCGCTTGATCACCCGAAACGGGTGCTCAACCTTGGCCCGAGTTTGCGATTTGGCGTATTCAATCTTGCGCAACGCACGGCCAATGACGCTTTTTTCTCCATGTTTGCGGCGGCTGCTGGGCCTGGCGGAGATCGACCAGATCATCTCGCGCCCCTCATGTTCAAGCCGCTTTTCTACGCCGGTGTAGCCCGCGTCGCCACAGAGATGGGTCTCTTCGCCGTGCAGCAACTGATCGACTTGAGTGACGTCCGCGACATTGGCTGCCGTGCCCACCACGCTGTGCGTCAGACCCGTATCAGCGTCTACTCCGATGTGCGCTTTCATCCCGAAAAAATATTGATTACCTTTCTTGGTCTGATGCATTTCGGGGTCGCGTTTACCCTCTTTATTCTTGGTCGACGTCGGCGCATGAATGATCGTGGCATCAACAATTGTGCCCTGACGAAGCATCAAACCTCGGTCTCCCAGGTAGCCATTAATGACCTCCAGGATTCCCCCGGCAAGATGGTTTTTCTCCAGCAGGCGACGGAAGTTGAGAATCGTGGTTTCGTCGGGAATGCGTTCCAGATTCAACCCCGCGAACTGGCGCAGAATCGTGGTCTCATAAAGAGACTCTTCCATTGCTGGATCGCTATAGCCGAACCAGTTCTGCATCAGGTGCACACGCAACATGGCCATCAAGGGATACGCCGGGCGGCCCCCTTCGCCTTTTGGATAATGCGGCTCGATCAAAGCGATCAACCCCTTCCAGGGGACGACCTTGTCCATCTCGCTCAGGAAAATCTCACGGCGGGTTCGCTTACGTTTACCGGCGTACTCGGCATCGGCGAAAGAAATTTGCTTCATGGGGGGCAACCGCTCGGCTCATGTGATGGGGGACATTTCACCAGATTTGAAAACCTTTTTCAGAGTTTCCCTAACACTGTTTGAAGTAGCAACTGCCCGCCACGGCCGACATAGTTGCCGTACACCGACAGCGTATCCGCAGCACTCGAACTTGCGCTGGTCATGTCTATAACGCCAGCGTTGGTCAGGGTCGTGAGTTGCCCAGAGGTGTAGGGCCTGACCGCTCCATGGGTCACCTGCAATGCGCTGGTGCTGTCGATAGTGAAACTGCCGGTGCCACTGGAACTGTCACCCAGAAAGAAATCTCCGGCCAAGTTAAACCGGCTGTTATTGGTGAGGTTGACTGACTCCCATCCGATGTACCGGGCGGCACCAGCAGATGAGCTGTTGTCAAAGGTCAAGGTGTCATTACCCAGTCCGCCGTCCACCGAGGGGGTTAGAGACAGCGTGTCTTCGGTCAAATGACTAATAAACGCCGTGTCATTACCGTCCCCCATCAAAATAGACGACTTGATCAAACCTCCGGCATTCCAAATAAACCTGTCATTACCGCTACTGGCGCGTATTTCACCGTTTATAACACCGCCGGTAACGGTAATACGGTCGTCGCCGCCACTGACGCTGATATTGCCGCCTATAGTGCCCCCGGACACAATAATCGTGTCGTCACCAAAGCCCGTCACCAGGTTACCCAAGATAGTGCCGCCCGACATATCAAAGAGGTTGTCGTCCAGCTTCATGTTGACGCGGCCGATAGTGCCACCGGTCATCTTGGCGATATCACCATCATCAAAACCGCCGACGATGGTACCTCCCGTCATGACAAAAACATCGCGACTGTCCCCCTGGGTCAGCGATGCAATAGTGCCCCCGGTCATTTGAAAATTATCAACACCGCTGCCCTGTGAAACGTCACCACTCACGGTTCCGGCGCTTATTTTAAATACGTTGGCGCCATCGCCTTGATCAACTAACCCGAGGATTTTTCCCGAATCCATTTGAATGACATCATTCTGAGGGCCAAAAACAATGTTCCCATTAACCGTGCCGGTACCGCCGGCGGGAAATACCAGACTGTTAGCACCCGACAAATCGGTCAACCCCGTGCTGCTACCACTGCTGCAGCTATAGACGTCGTTGCCTGCCGATGCAATTAACGTACAGTCCGCCTTTGCCACCCCCGTAAGACTGATCGCGCACACTAAGGTTACGGACCCTACTGCCCGAGCAGGTCCATGCTTCGACACGGTATTGTATTTAACAAATCGCAAGGCTTGGTTAACGGTTAGCATCCCTGTTCTCCTGGCCGGGCACTTACACCAAACGTCGCCGTAAGTACCCTCCTTTATTTTCAAAGGTTAAGCGGGAGAGGCTTGTTCTAAGCCAACCCGATCCTTGGGTTCACTATTGACCCTAGTCGCACCGTTGAAATATCGCCACTTCCAGTTAATACTCCAGCACAAAACATGCGCATCCGCATTTATTCATTGATTTATTACGCATGCGTACTAGACTGACAACCCGTTACCCACCGTCAAGGAGCGTTGGCCATGGCAAACGCAAGCACCGTCCACCCCGCCGTTCATAGCGTAGACACCCCGGAGGCGGGCCGGGTGGCGTTGAAATTCTTCTTCGGTCTGATGGAGCAATGGGGCTGTTCGGCGGATCAGCAGCGAGCGCTCTTGGGTTCGATCAGCACCACCACTTTTTATAAATACAAACGGCTGCCCAGTGTTCGACTGCCCCATGACACCTTGGAGCGGATCTCGTACCTGATGGGTATTCACAAGGCACTGAGCATTATTTTCAGCAACAACCATGATCGGGTGTACGCCTGGGTCAGCAGCCCCAACACTGCCGCGCCGTTTAATGGTCAAACGGCGCTTAAGTACATGCTGGCCGGTCGCGTTGTTGATATTGCCGATGTGCGCCGTTATCTGGATGGGGTACGCGGATGATGCTGCCGAAACAGGAGATACCCGCGTGGGACAACGCCTATCGAATCATCAGCAGCTCGTTCCCGCCGATCACCCTGTTCGAAGACATTCTGGACCCCTCAGAATTGCAGGTGGCCTACGCCCTGGAATCGCTGACCAATGATCGATTGGCTGAACAAGCAGGTGTCATCAGTCGGGTTAGCCCGGAAGATTGTGTGTCAGGCCCCGGTTCTACACCGGTGATGGCAGCTTTTACTCACATTGGCAGGGTCAGCCGGTTTACCGATGGGACGTTTGGCATTTATTACGCCGCCAACAGCCAGACCGCCGCCATCGCAGAAACAAGCTTTCATCAGGAACGATTTCTTGCCGCCACCCAAGAGCCTGACGTTGAGCTGACCATGCGCACCTACGTCAATAAAGTGGTGAAGCCGATGCACGACATTCGTGCTGATTTCGGCCATTTGCATGACCCCGACCCCGCCCACTATGGGGTTGCACAGGCGTTCGCGAAAAAGCTTCGCGGGGCAAAATCCTGGGGGATTTTGTACAACAGCGTCCGCGCCACGGGCCATGAATGCACTGCAGCGTTTCGCCCGACAGCGGTGTCAATTCCGGTGCAAGGCAAACATATGCGTTACGTGTGGGACGCCAAGAGCCAAAAGATCGGCTGTTTCTTTGAAATCACTCCGGTGATTTAAGGCGTCTGCGCCCCGAGGGTCAGGACGGTGAAGGGTGTAGGTAGGGTCGCCCACGTCTGCAGAGTTGAACGATCAGCCCAAGCGAGGGCCCAACCTGCGCAATGCTCGAATAACGTTGCGCCGTTCGCACACTCATTGAACGTGGAGAACACCCATGAATTACGTCTCATTGGGCAATACCGGCCTGAAGGTTTCGCCCATCGCGTTAGGCTGCATGACCTACGGCATACCTGAGCGCGGCAAACACCCTTGGACGCTTGACGAGCAGAGCAGTCGCCCGTTGATCCAAAAGGCCCTGGAGCTGGGGATCAATTTCTTCGACACCGCTAACAGCTACTCGGACGGCACCTCTGAAGAGATCGTCGGTCGAGCCCTGCGCGATTTTGCCCGGCGCGATGAGATTGTTATTGCTACCAAAGTGTTTTTCTCTTCGCGGGAAGCGCCAAACGTTGGCGGCCTGTCGCGCAAGGCGATCTTCAATGAAATCGACAACAGCCTGCGCCGACTGGGTACTGACTACGTCGACCTGTATCAAATCCACCGCTGGGACTACAACACGCCCATCGAAGAAACCCTCGAAGCGCTGCACGATGTAGTCAAGGCCGGTAAAGCCCTGCACATCGGCGCTTCGTCGATGTACGCCTGGCAGTTCGCAAAAGCGTTGCATACCTCGCAACGCAATGGCTGGACGCCCTTTGTGTCGATGCAAGACCACCTTAATTTGCTCAACCGGGAGGAAGAGCGTGAGATGCTGCCATTGTGCCGTGATCACGCAATTGCTGTATTGCCCTGGAGCCCACTGGCCCGTGGCCGCCTGACCCGCGACTGGAATCAAAGCAGTACCCGCGCCGATTCCGATGACTTCGGCAAAAGCCTGTACACCGAGCAGACTGCCGATGCGGATAGAAAGGTGGTGGAAGCCGTGGCCACCATCGCCGCCGAGCGTGGCGTACCCCGTGCGCAAGTTGCCTTGGCGTGGGTCGTACAGTCAGCGGGGGTAACAGCGCCACTGGTGGGCGCCAGCAAACCTCAGCACCTCGACGATGCCATGGCTGCGTTGACCTTGAAGCTCGACCCGAATGAGATCCACCGTCTGGAAGCCCCGTACATACCCCACGCCGTGTCGGGGTTTGAATAGCCCCGTCGTTGACGCCGCGCTGTTGCGCAGTAAACGTGTTGCGCATTGTGTGGCTTGAAGGTGCAGAGTGTCAGGACTGAAGCCTTCCCGAATAAATTCGGTCCCACAGACTCTGGTGATGTGCACATTTTCTGTAAGAGCCAAAGGCTACGATAAGTCCGAAGGGCCTTCGCCAACAAGTTGGCTCCTGCGGAGGGCTGCCCGCCCGCAACCCCATAAAGGCGGGATATACCTGCCAGGATCAGCGCCAACCTTCGTTTGTAAAAGCTTAAAAGTAGTGTGATAAGAGGAAGCCCGTCGTCCAGACGCCGCAGGGTATGAGCTGTCAGATAACGTAGCGGCGCAATGGCAAAACCCAATGCAGTCATCAAAGCAACATCCAGACTGTCAGCCTTGCGGCTGGCATTACGCCTTCGGAGATGCACGTGATTATTGGTGAGAAGATCCATGTCGAAGCTTTTTTGGACGAAACAACCTCAACTTTCAGCTACCTGCTGCTTGATCGGTCTACCCAACATTGCGCGCTGATCGACAGCGTTCTGGGCTACGACCCAAAATCCGGCCATACCAATACCCACGCGGCTGATCGCCTGATAGCACGGGTGCTTGAGTTGGGGGCTTCAGTGGAATGGATTCTCGAGACCCATGTGCACGCGGACCACCTGTCTGCTGCGACCTACCTGAAAGAGAAGCTCGGTGGAAAAATCTCCATTGGCAGTCATATCAAACAGGTTCAGCAGGTATTTGGCGAGCTGTTCAATTGCGGTGCCACTTTCAGCCACGACGGCAGCCAATTTGATGTACTGCTCAATGACGGCGACACCTTCAGGATTGGCACGCTAGACGCGACAGCAATGCACACCCCCGGCCATACGCCCGCCTGCATGACCTATGTGGTCCGAAACGAAGGCGACTCCCTCGCGTTTGTCGGTGACACCTTGTTCATGCCCGACTACGGCACCGCTCGCTGCGATTTTCCCGACGGCGACGCTAGAACGCTGTTTCGCTCGATTAAAAAAATTCTCCAACTTCCCGCCGACACCCGAATTTTCATGTGCCACGACTATTGCCCGAACGGCCGGCCCATCGCTTTCATGACCACCGTGGCGGATCAGCGCTCAAGCAATATCCATGTCCGGGAAGGCATCACTGAAGACGACTTCGTGAACATGCGCGAAGCGCGAGATGCCACGCTGGAGATGCCGGTTTTGATCCTGCCGTCGGTGCAGGTCAACATGCGCAGCGGCCATCTGCCTGAGCCAGAAGCGAACGGCATTCAGTACTTGAAAATCCCGATCAACACCCTTGGAAAACCGGCTATTACCGCCAGCGACACCGTGACCCAATCGCCCTCTCGCCACGCCGATGCGCATCACCAAATCCTTATCATCGGCGCGGGCTCGGCAGGTATCGCCACGGCGTCAAGCTTGAAAGCGAGGGACCGGACCCTCGACATCGCGATCATCGACCCTGCCGAGGTCCATTATTACCAGCCAGGCTGGACACTGGTGGGCGGTGGCGTTTTTGCTGGAAAATCCACCGTTCGGGCCATGGCCTCGGTGATCCCCGACAACGTACAGTGGATCAAAGCGGCAGTGGTTGCCTTTGAACCGCAAACCAATACCGTCGTTCTGGGAAACGGTCAGATCATCGGCTACGAACAACTGATCGTCTGCCCTGGGTTGAAGCTCGATTGGGAGGCGATACGGGGATTGACCGAAACCTTGGGCTCGAACGGCGTAACCTCCAATTACCGCTACGATTTAGCGTCGTACACTTGGCAGTTGGTGAAGGCACTCAAACATGGCCGGGCGCTGTTTACCCAGCCGCCGATGCCGATCAAGTGTGCTGGCGCGCCGCAAAAAGCCTTGTACTTATCCTGCGATTACTGGCAAAAAAACGACCGTCAATCACAGATCAAGACCCAGTTTTATTCGGCCGGCGCGACCCTCTTCGGGGTCGCAGATTATGTACCCGCGCTCATGGCGTACATCCAGAAATACGCCGTAGATCTGAAGTTCACGCACACCCTGGTCGCGGTGGACGGGCCAGGCAAGCTGGCGACGTTTAAACGCACCTCTTCAGATGGCGTCACGGACACGGTGGTTGAGCCGTTTGACCTGCTGCATGTTGTTCCACCCCAAATCGCGCCGGACTTCATTCGTAACAGCCCACTCGCCGATAAGGCTGGCTGGGTCGACGTAGACCCCGCCAGCTTGGTGCACCGCCAGTACCCTAACGTGCACGGCCTCGGCGATGTGACCAACACCAGCAACGCCAAAACCATGGCGGCCGCGCGCAAACAGGCGCCAGTCGTTGCCCACAACGTGCTGGTGGCGCTGGGACGTAAACGATCCTTGGCCACTTACGATGGCTACGGTTCATGCCCGCTGACCGTTGAACGCGGCAAGATCGTGTTGGCTGAGTTCACCTATGGCGGCACCTTGGCTCCAACCTTTGCGCCGTGGTTCATCAATGGCCTGAAACCCTCCCGTTTGGCCTGGTTTTTGAAGGAGCGATTGCTGCCGCCGTTGTATTGGCATTGCATGCTCAAGGGCCATGAATGGCTGGCGGCGCCCGTCATTGCCAATACCGAGCGCGATAAATGATGGAGCACGATTTACTGGGGGTGGCGTTAGGCGCGGTCATCGGGGCGATTTTGGCCCTGACCGGTGCTGGCGGAGGCATTCTGGCTGTTCCAGTCTTGGTCTTCGGCCTCGGACTGTCGATGGTGCAAGCGGCGCCTGTCGGGCTGTTGGCCGTTGGCTTGGCCGCAGCAGTGGGCGCGATTCTGGGCCTGCGTCAGGGCGTGGTTCGATACCGCGCGGCGGCTTTCATCTCCGTGATGGGCATTCTTGCAGCGCCTGTGGGTTTGTACATCGCTCACCGTTTACCCAATCAACCGTTGGCGCTGGTATTTGCGGCGGTGTTGCTCTACGCCAGCATCCGTATGCTGCGAAAAGCCAATCGCGAGATTCACCAAGGCGCACCCGCGCCCCGCGCCGCCGCATTGCCGTGCGTGCTGAATCCGCTTCAGGGCCGACTGCGCTGGACCTTGCCCTGTGCACGCGCGTTAACCTTCACCGGATTGCTGTGCGGTCTGTTGTCGGGGCTATTGGGCGTGGGCGGCGGATTCGTCATCATCCCGGCCCTGACGCGGTATTCCAACCTTGAGATGAAAAGCGTCGTCGCCACCTCCCTCGCCGTCATCGCGCTGGTGTCCATCGGCAGCGTAACCACCGCCGCGCTTACCGGCGTGATGTATTGGGAGGCTGGCGTTCCCTTTGCCCTCGGTGCGGTGGTGGGATTAATTGGCGGCCGGCAAATCGCCCACCGCCTGGCGGGCCCACGCTTGCAACAAGCCTTTGCCCTGGTCGGAATGATTGCCTCGCTGATGCTCGCGACCAGCGCGTTGGGGATGAAGATTTAGCCTGTGCTTGTGAAACCTAGAGCCATACCGGCTCAGCGCTGCCTGGCGGCATGGACGGCAACCTGTAACGTGGCTGAGTGCGTTCCAGTTGCGCACTTGGCCGCACGGCGTGCAACTGACCAAAGCCGGAGGTTGAGGTTTCAAGCCAAGGGTCGACGCTGGGTTTATCGAGGCTAAAACCGTTGGGGATACGGCCCAAGCTACGTAACCATTGCCCGGTTTGCGCTAATGAAACCTGCACGTGCCAACTGCCACCCTCTGTTTGCTGCCGGTACAGGGCGGCGGCCGTGCCATAGGCCATCAAGTAACCAGTGGCCTGATCGAGTATCTGCATTGGCAGCGCACGGGGAATGCCTTCGCCGGCGGATTCACCTTCCCCATGATTGAAGCCCATGGCAGTTTGTACCAATGAGTCAAACCCCCGCCGCCCCGCCCACGGCCCTTCCGTGCCGTAGGCGGTCAGGGACACATAGACAATACCGGGGCGACGTTCGGCCAACGCTTCAGGGGAATAGCCCAAAGCGGCCAATCCGCCGGGCCGATACCCTTGCGAGAAGACGTGGGCGCCGTCGATCAATCGCCAAAGCGCGGCGCGGTCTTGCTCGGTGTGCAGGTCCAGCAGCGCCGACCGTTTCCCGCGGCTGGTGTCGGCGATGGCTTCGATGTTTGGCAGGTTGGGCGAGTTGATTAACAGCACATCCGCCCCCTGAGCAGCCAGCGCACGACCACCGACAGGACCGGCGAGAATCCGTGTGAGATCAAGCACGCGCACCCCAGACAGCGGACGCTCATCGTGGGCAAGCGAAGGCAGTTCGAGGGGCTCTGCATCGCCGATGCGCGAGAGGGTCATTAACGGTTTGGCGAGGATCGCTTGACCCTGAGCAGTGGCGTCCCATTGATCAAAACTGCGCAAGGCCGTGGCAACCAAGCCCCGCTCAGCGGCGGCCTGTTCAAGATCCAGCGCCCGCCAACGCAACATCGCCTGTTCAGCCTCGGTGCGCTGTGTGGTCGCGGGAGACAAGCCCAACAGGCGTAACGCGCCTTCGCGATGATGGGCGAAGTTCGCATGAATGCGCACATAGCCGTCGGCGCAACGGTAAAGCCCAGAAAAAGCGTCCCACAGGTTTGGCTCGCGCCCGTCGAGGCTGAACCAACCGCTGCATTCGACAGCAGCGTGCAGCGTGTCTACGGCAACCTTCTGCCGAGCACCACCTCGTACATAGCTCAATTCACACGCCGCCAGCGCCGCCGCGGCAATAGAAAGTTGCGCAGCGCTACCGACCGCAAAAGACGAGGGGAATACCGGGTCACCGCCGCTAAGCTGGACGAAGTTAAGCGCTTCGGACGGCAACCCGCAGAGTTGCCATAGAGCGTGCAAGTATTGGATATCGCGCATCAGGCCTCCTCAGCACAAAGGACACCTTAGCAGCGAACCGGACGAAAGCGTCAATGCAGACGACCCAGGTATCAGGTCGACATCAGCGAGATGATGATCGGCCCCTTCGCAGGCAAGCCTGCTCCCACAGTATCTAAGTCTGCTTGCTATCAACCTCTTCAATGAAAACCCAGGCCGTTCCGCTTTCGCAGCCTTCGGCATCCCTACAATTGTCCTGCGCTTGCTACACAACACGCAGCATTACCCACTGTTATTGCAGGTTCCTGCCCGCAGTAACGCGGGCCAGATGTTTCACGAGTTATGCGAGATCGAGCTTGGCGTTGGTTTCATTCGCCGCCTGAGTCATTTTCACTAACGCACTGTTCAGGAACGTGTTGCCTTTGTCATCGGTGCTGGCGCTGGTGCCGGAACCTGCCGCGCCACCACTTTGAGCTGCAGCAGCCTGCATTTCCGTTTGTTTCTTGATGATGTCAGCGAGTTTGGTTTCTACCTTGGCTGCCGCATCCGGGGACATGGCTTTAAGATCAGCCTCGGTCAGCCCCATGCTTTTCAATGCGCCGTAACGCATTTTCTGAGCAGGCGTCAGCGCCATGTAATCCTTGAACTGATCCGCCGCACTTTGCGTACCGGTGGTGCCGGTGGTGCCGGTTGCGCTACTGGCGTTGGTCACACCGCCCACTGCAGAAGCGGCGGTGAGGTTATCACTGCTGTCACTGCTGTCCGTCGAAGCCACTTGGCCCATGGGGTTTTGCAGGTTAACCATCATTTTCGCGAACGCTTCTTCACGGTCCTGTTCTTGCTGGCTCGACGCGCTTGACTGAGCCGACGCGCTGCTACTACCCACTGCAGTCGGTTGAACCGTCGAATCGCTCAAACTGAGGAAATCAGCTTCGGGCGACTGGGAGGCGGAACGTACTACCGGAATTGAATAGTCCGTCCTACCGAGGCCACTGATAAAACTCATTTCAGTTACTCCAATAAGTGCCGTTGTACAAATATATCTCCCGAATTCTGAGCAAAGCACGTGCCAGCCGGACGATATGCCCTGCGGGGCACGATTTAAGGCATTCTTAGATTAACCGCGTCATAGATGCTTACAAATCAAAGGCAGCAAATGGCCGGCGTCGGCAAGTGATTGCCGCGTTGATCGCTACGCCATCTGTAGGAGCCAACTGGTTGGCGAAGCGCCTGGATTGACACGCATGGCGCTGACGGCCTATCGCCAACCAGTTGGCTGCTACAGACGGTCTGTTAACGCTCCACGGCAGGGAAATCCACGTCGGTGGACGCCACGCTGTTGAGGTAATTGGTCAAGGTTAACAGCGCGACTTGGGTCACGACTTCGACGATCTTGGCGTCGGTCAGGCCCGCAGCACGGGCAGCAACCAGGGACTCATCGCTCACACGTCCTTTGGTGGACACCACTTCACGGGCAAACACCGTATAAGCGCTCAAGTCGCCATCACGGGCGCTGCGGATCGCGTCGGCGGACAGTCCCGCTTTACTACCGAACAACGTGTGCGCAGCCAAGCAGTATTCACAACCATTGACTTGGGAAGTGGCCAGCGCAATCGACTCACGCTCGACCCCGCTCAGCGAGTTCTTGCCAAAGGCTTGGGAAAATTGCAGATAGCCTCCCAGAGCTGCAGGTGAATGTGCCAGGGTTTTGAAGACGTTTGGCACGATGCCGAAGCTTTTTTTCACCCCTTCCAACAAGGGCACGGAAGCGGCGGGTGCGTGTTCAAGGCTCAGAGCAGGGATGCGTGACATAGTGATTCTCCGAAGTATTCGGTCGCGGTATGCGCCGACGGGGCCTATGTTAGGAACAATCCATGTACCATCGGATCCGAATCGTCGCCGTTATGCGACATATCGTCCAAAAAACTGTTTTTTCTGAGGTCATCCATGGATCGCTTGTCTGCCCTCTTGACGCACTTTGGTGTCAGCGCCGGAACGTTTCACAGCGGTGACTTTTGCGGGATTTCTGCGTTCGACGACGAAGAGCCACGCGGCCATATTCATTTGCTGCAAGCGGGGCAGATCAAACTCCGCCTGGCCGATAACCGCGAGCAATTGATTACTGAGCCCACTTTGATTTTTTTCCCTCGGCCGTATAGGCACCGGCTGAGTTCCACCGAAGCGGATGGCACGCGGTTGGTCTGTGCGTCGCTGAACTTTAACGGCGGAGTGAATAATCCGCTGTCGTCCGCGCTGCCTGACTACCTGCTATTGCCGCTGGCAGACGTGGCCATGCTCGGGGTCACGCTGGAGTGGCTGTTTCGCGAGGCGTCGGGGGATGACTGCGGGCGTGACGCGACAATGGACCGCCTGTTCGAGCTGTTGGTGATTCAGTTGTTGCGGTATTTGCTGGCAACCCATGGCATGGAAAGCGGCATGATGGCCGGGCTGGCCGACCCGCGTTTGTCACGGGCATTGAACCAGATGCATGCCAATCCCCAGCAACCGTGGACGGTGGCTGAGCTGGCCACGGCGGCCAACATGTCCCGAGCGAGCTTCGCTGCGCATTTCCACAGCGTGCTCGGGCAACCGCCTGCGGATTACTTGATGAGCTGGCGCATTAGTCTGGCGCAAAAGCGCTTGCGGGACGGCAAACCCATCGCACTGATTGCCGACGAAGTGGGCTATGAAAGCTCTTCCGCCCTCGCCCGGGCCTTTCGACGCAAGACCGGCACCAGCCCGCGCGACTGGCTGCGCAGCCAAACGTCATAAACCATAAAGTCCAACGTCGCCTGGGGCGTCGTCGGACTTTTCTTAACCGCAGGCTATCGCCGGTGGGTTATCAGAAGATCGAGATCGGGTAATCCGCGATCAAACGAAACTCGTTGACGTCGCCTTCGGCCTGATCCGCGTTACCCCGGTGCCATGCCTGACGCATGCGCAAGGACAAGTCCTTGGCCGGCCCAGTCTGGACCGTGTACTTGGCTTCAAGGTTGGTTTCGTGGTGTTTACCGTTTGCGCCATAACCATAAGCACGATAAGGGCTGTCAGCGGCCATCCGCGTCCCGTCGATATCATCACCGTGGATATAACGAACCATGAAGGCCAGTCCAGGAACACCGTAACTTGTCATGTTCAGGTCATAACGCGCTTGCAGGGATTTCTCGCCAGGACCGTTGAAGTCGGAATACTGAATTGAGTTGGCCAGGTTAATAGAGTCAGCGGTGTCACCTGGGCCGTTCTTACCAAATGCCACGTAGTCGAACGGGGTATCGCCGTGGACTTTCTGGTACGCAATAGTGACGGTGTGTGCGATCAGGAAGGTGTAAGCCGCTGCCATTGAGTACGCGGTGTTACTAATATCGCCGGCCTTGGCCGACCCTTCGTCGTTAGTGCGATAAATATTGAAATCGAAGTTCAACGACTGCAGGTCCGAGATCGCCAAGGTGTAGTTAGCGTTGGCGTAGTACTGACGCCAGATATCTTCAAGCTCAGACCCGTAAACACTGAGCGAGAGCGCGTCAGACACCGCATATTTGCCGCCGGCATAACTGATGCTATCGGCCGCTACGTTGGCGTAAGAGGCAAACAGGTCATGCTCGCTGTTGGTCGTGACCGGACCATTGCCGCTGGTAAAGTGCCCGACATCCAGTTCGAGGCCACTAATTTCGCTGCTCAGCAAATTGAAACCGGTACCGGTCTGCGGCATTAGTCGTGAACCACCGGCAGCAAAGACTGGCGCCGTGGGTTGCAGATTGCCCCAGAGCAGCTCGGTTTTGGAGATTCGCATTTTCAGCGCACCGCCTGCCCGACCGTATTCATCTGCGGGGGCGCCGTTGCCTTGCACCGGCAGGTTACCGGTTCCGGTTGTCCCCGCACCGCCGTCAAGCTTGAACGCCCAGTTACCGAACGCTTCAACGCCGAAACCGACAGTGCCTTGGGTGAAACCCGAGCTGTAGTTGGCCAGGATGCCCTGGGTCCAGTCTTTGCGGTCTGCGCCGCCGTTTTTTACATCTCGGTTGAAATAATAGTTTCTAAGGTGCACGTTAAGACTGCTGTCTTCTATAAATCCTTTCGCATCAGCTTGATCGCTAACGACACCCGCCGCTGCGAACTGGCAAACGCCAAGAGAGACCGCGAGGGTCACAAGATTCCACTTAACAGACATCATTTTTGACGATCCCCTAATTCTGATATGCCATCGCCATCAAACACCTGAGAACGGGAATACCCCTGAGTTCAGGCGAATGGATTAACGATAGTTGTGCGTTGGCAGATGGCTTTTACATCAAGACCGTGTACTGAAATCACGGTGAAATCACGGGCAATCCAGCCCTGTTTTTATCTTTTTAATCACGGGATCGCCCCGTGCGGTACAACTTTTAACATCGAAGTTCCCTACCGTTTATGTCGATTTTCATGATAGTCAGTATCGACTAACGTAATAGTTCAACATTCATGGCGATGTTAAGGTGCGTCTCGATGACCGACCACGCCTCGACCGCTTTCTGACTCCGCATCAGGAGGCAACGATTTGGCTGCTCCACTTCATCGATCCTTTGGTTACACATTTTTTGCCACCCCACCTTTCGTGCGGTGGCTTTTTTATGGCTGCGATGCGGTGGTATTGATCAGAGATCAAACCGGTCAATCGCTCGACGGCGCTCATTGTCATCGCGCATGTCATAGCTGGCAGTGGTCGAGATGTTGGTGTGATGGGCGAGCTTTTGGGCGATGGACAGGTCGTGCTCTTCTATGACCCGCGTAATGAATGAGCGCCGAAAATCGTGGGGCATGATGTCCATGCCAATCTGCCGTCCGCGCTGCTTAGCGATAAAGTAGATCGCATGTTTGGTGACCCGCTCACGGGTGATATGAGCGCCGCGACGAATACGGTTGAACAGGAAAGCGTCGTCGCCCTGGCCTTCTGGCAGGGACCTCCGGCGAAGTTCAAGCCAGTCGTTAAGCACGGTGAACGCCCATGCAGGCGCGTATTTGATCAATTGTTTATTCCCTTTGCCCGTCACCTGCAAACTGCGCTCGGCGAAATCAATCTGCGCCAGATCCAGGTTCACCGATTCTGACTTGCGCATCCCCGAGCCATACAAGATGGCGATGATCGCCGCGTCGCGTCTGCCCTGTGGCCGAGGGTCTGCGGCACAGACATCCATCAGTTCGCGAATGAGCGAGCGTCGAATGTTCTTTCCTTTGGGTAGGCGCGTTCCGGCAATGGGTTTTACCGAACGCATTTTTAACAAGTGTTCGTGACTGATCAGGCTTTGCCGCCACGCCTCGTTGGTCACACCGCGAATCGCATTGACGTACAGCGATGAAGTGTTGGGCGCGTAACCATCCTCGCGCAAGGTCGCCACCAGGGCGATGACATGCCCCGGTTGCAGTTCGTGCCACGGCACGTCGTGAATGTCGGTCTCGCTGAACCCCAAGCGATCCGCTGCGTCTTGCAGCACGTACTTCATCGTGAGCTGACTCGACGGTGCTAGTCGCGCCAGATAAAGCGCCAACGGATTGTGTACCTCACCCAGCGACATGGCATAACGGCCTTCTAGGGTCGAAAAAAGCCACTCTACACCACAACCATCGCGGCTAACTAACTGAATAAAAACAGTATTTTAATATTCAGCGTTCGTCAGGCTTCAACAGCTCGGCACCATTGAATACCCCGCCCAAGTGCATCTGCCGCCCGCCACTGGCCAACGGGCCGAGGTCGATGGGCGCCAGCCCCAGGGACTTGATCAGGTCGGTGACGCACGCCTTGGCCTGGGCATCGTCTCCAGCGAGAAACGCTACGCGCCTGTGGCCATCGGGCGCCCCAGTGAAGAAACCAGCGATAGGCAAGGTATTGAACGCCTTGACCACCCTGGCGTCCGGTGCAAGGCGGGCAATGATTTCACTGCCGCTGTCGTCGCCCAGGTCGGCCACTTTGTAATCGGGCAAGTAATTGAGGAAGGTATTGGTGGCATCGATGAGGATGCGCCCTTCCCATTTTGGTAAAGCCGGCAACGCTTGCGCCACGCTGACCCAAGGAATCGCCAGTATCACCAGATTGCACGCCGCAGCCTGCTCCAGCGTGCCGGCCTTGGCTTTGTGACCCAGCCGATGAATCAGCGACGTCAGGCTAGCGGGTCCCCTGCGGTTACTGAGGAGCACTTCATGGCCCGCACGAATACATTCTGCCGCCAAGGTTTCACCGACAGCTGCCGCGCCAATAATTCCGATGTTCATGGTTCCCCCTTAATGCAGTAGACAAAAATGGGCCAAACGCGAAAATTATAGCTTCGCTTCCGAGCGAGGAATTAATTCGCCAAAACCGAGACCAACGCTCTGAAATAAATTCTTGCGACGGCTGAATAAACCTACCCTCATAGGTGTTCACTTACCAACACCGCGTTGTCGCAGGTCTTTAGGAGGGGCCGCGCTGTCGCGTAGCCCACTCAGGGTGTGTTGTCACCAACCCATTGTGTTAACAAATTAGTTCAATCGGAGCTGCTCATGAACAAAAATACCACCACAAGATCCGCTCGTCGTCCTTCGGCTTTGCTCTTGGCGGGCTGTTTGGCTGCCACGTTGTTAAGCGCGCAGGTGCTGGCCTCCGGCGGTGACAGCGATGAATCGGACACGCCGAAAAAACCAAACTGTCCCAAGGGCCAGGTCTACGACACCAAAACCAAGTCCTGCGTGAATCAACAAAGCAGCCTGACTCCCGATGCGGACAAAACCGATTACGCCTACCGACTGGCCAAGGCCGGGCGCTACCAAGAGGCGCTTTCGCTGCTGGACACCCTGAAAGAACCGAACACGGCCAAGGCACTGAATTACCGCGGTTATGCCACCCGTAAACTGGGCCGCACCGATGAAGGCATCAGCTATTACCTGAAATCCGTGGCGCTGGACCCTAACTACGCGCAAGTCCGCGAATACTTGGGCGAGGCCTATGTCATCAAGGGGCAGCTGGATTTGGCCAAGGAACAGTTGGCAACCATCAAAACCCTGTGCAGCACGACCTGCGAGGAATACCGTGATTTGGCTCACGCCATCAATCACTCCTCACGGACGTGACCGTTAGCGGGCACGCTTGGCCCGGTGTCCTCCGGGCCGTCACTGCCTGGCTCAATTCGCAGGCCGTCATCGCGAAAACTATCCACCTCCGGGCCAAGCTGAGACAGAACCTTGCGCACCTACAGCTTGGTGCTGTCGCGTCAACAGCACGGGGCGCGCTGGATGCGACATCTGCGCGCAGCAATAGCCGCGATCATGGCTGGAATCGGTCGCTCGATTCTGGTCTATTAGCGCGTCGCTTTACGACACCAGCCTGAACCGCCGCTCTGAAAAAAGGTAATCGAATGTCTGCCCAACGTTTTAAGAAAGCCATGACCTCGTTCGCCCTGCTCGCCTCGTTCGTCACTGCCACCTCCGTCTTCGCCCATGCTCACCTGCAAAGCCAGACACCCGCGGCTGACAGCACCGTGAGCGCGCCTAAAGAATTACGCCTGAACTTCTCCGAAGGCGTCGAGGAAAAATTCACCAAGGTGGTTCTCACGACCGACACCGGTAAAGCCGTTAGCGTAAAAAGCATTGCCACTGCTGCAGACGATAAAAAAATCCTGATTGTGACCCCGGCGGCGCTGCTGGTTGCCGGTCAATACCACGTCGAATGGCACGCGGTTTCGGTCGATACCCATAAGAGCGATGGCTCATACGCGTTCACGGTAAGCCCTTAATTTCATGCAAACCGCGCTCATCCTGTGCCGTTTCGTGCACTTTGCTGCAGTCTTGTTGCTGTTTGGAAGCTGCCTGTTTCGGACAGGGTTCTTCCGCGTCCAGCTAAAGACCGTAGACACCGCTGCGCTAGACACAAAGCTCACGTGGTGCGCACGCGCATTGATTCCTTTGGCCCTTGTCAGTGGCGTGCTGCTGCTGGTGTTTATCGCCGCGAGCATGGCGGGCAGTTGGCAAGAAGGGTTCGATCCAAACACCCTTGCGCTGGTCTTGAAACAAACATTTTTTGGCAAGGTCTGGAGCGTCCATCTGCTGCTGAACGCCCTGCTGTTGGTCGGTGTGGTTTCACCTCGACGCTCTTCGCCCACCCTGCGCCTGATCCTCGCCGCGTTGCTACTCGCAACACTGGCGCCGGTCGGTCATGGGGCGATGTTCGATGGCACGCTCGGTGAGTTGATGATCCTCAATCAACTTGTCCACTTGTACGGCGTAGGTGCGTGGCTAGGCGGCTTGTTGCTGTTGTCGTTGCTGATGGTGAACTCGGCGCCCGCCAACCATGTCCTGCCGCTGCTGCTGCGGTTCAGTGGCGTCGGCTACGGCTTGGTGGCGTTGATTATCACCACTGGCCTGATCAACGTCCGGGTCATGAGCGGCGCGTTATGGCCAGAACCCGCACTGTCCGGGTTCGGACTGATTTTGCTGATCAAGGTGTGCCTAGTGCTGTGCATGCTGCTGTTGGCGCTGTTTAATCGGTTGCTACTCAATCATCACGCTCAACAATTCAATGTTCTGCGCACGAGCATCGCCGTGGAGTGCCTGTTCGGTTTACTGGCGGTGGCGGCGGTATCGTTGTTGGGAACACTGCCGCCCATGCTGGCGACCTGACGGCCGGCACCAAAGCGTTTCAGACCTGTAGTTTGCGCTTGCGAAATTCAGCCACTTTATGACGGTTGCCACATTGCGCCATGCTGCACCAGCGGCGTTTGTGGGACTTGGTACGGTCATAAAACCACAGCACGCAGTCCGAATGTTCGCAGGTGCGAATCAGCGAAAAATCGCCACCCACCAGCAGTTGCGCAGCGGCTTCCGCCAGCGGCGCGAGAAACTGTTCAGCGGTTTGCTGTTTGCGCACACGTTCGAGGCGCAATGTGTCCGGGGCATCCCAGATCAGTTGCGGGTGGCTCAGCGCTTTGCGCAAGTAGGCATTCAATGCGGTTGGATTACCCAGAATCCAGGCTTTACGCTCCTCAATGCCCACACGAATGATCTCGCGCAGCTCAACGGCGGCCGCCAATAACGCGCCTTCGGCAAACGTCGGGATTCCCGAGGCGTCAAACCAGCCGGCACGTATCAGCCAGCGCGCTACATCGGCGTCGTGCCGCCAGAAATCGATCAATATTCCATCGACATTGGCTCGGGTGTTGAGCATGTCCAGAATCGGGTCATCGGCCACAAGAGCCGGTTCGTTCGAGTGCGCATCAGGGGTGACGGTAGCCATGGTGCCTCCTTGAATCAAGGCTGCCATCGTAACCCCTATAGGGTGATATGAACAGTTACAGACTGATCGACTACTCAGCGATTGACGTCCACCACCACCCGACCACGGACTTTTCCGGCAATCAACTGAGCTGAAACCTCGACCACCTCACTGAGCCCAATTTCGTGGCTGATCAACGGGAGCAACGACACGTCGAAATCTTTCGCCAGACGTTCCCAAGCGGCAATCCGGTCAGCCCGAGGCCGATTGACGCTGTCGATGCCCGCCAAGGTCACGCCGCGCAAAATAAACGGCATCACCGTGCCCGGAAATTCCATGCCCTGCGCCAGGCCGCACGCGGCCACGGTGCCTCGATATTTGATGCCGGCGCAGACGTTCGCCAGCGTGTGGCTGCCGACCGAATCAATGGCGGCGGCCCAACGCTCTTTGGCCAGCGGTTTACCGGGTTCTGACAAGGTGGCGCGTTCAATGATCTCGGCGGCACCCAGCTGTTTCAAATACTCGCTTTCGGCAACGCGCCCGGTGGAGGCCACGACGCGATAACCCAGCTTCGCCAAAATAGCCACCGCGAAGCTGCCGACGCCACCATTGGCCCCAGTCACCAGCACATCGCCCTTATCCGGGTGCAGACCGTGCTCTTCCAAGGCGATCACCGCGAGCATCGCGGTGTACCCGGCCGTGCCGATGGCCATGGCCTGTGCAGCGGTAAAACCCGTGGGCAACGCAATCAGCCATTTCCCTTCAAGCCGGGCTTTTTCGGCGAGGCCACCCCAATGCGCTTCGCCGACGCCCCAGCCGTTGAGCAACACCTCGTCCCCGACGTTGAATTGGGCGTCACTGCTGTGCTCCACCGTGCCCACCAAATCCACGCCCGGAATCATCGGAAATTTGCGCACCACAGGCCCGGTGCCGGTAATCGCTAAACCGTCTTTGTAGTTCAACGTGCTGTAAGACACGCGCACGGTGACGTCGCCGGGTGGAAGTCGGTCTTCGCTGATCTCGCTCAAGCCTGCGCGATAACCCGCCTCGTCTTTCTCGATCAAAATGCCCTTGAACATGCATGCCTCCGATATAGACCGATCGTCTAGTAATAGATCAAAAAATCACTGCGGTAAGCCCCGCAGGAAGCCCGCAATGAAGGTATTCAATGGATTGCCACTTTGAACCAGCCGAGCGCGCAACACAGCGCCCTCCCAGCCGATCCAGAAAAACGCCGCCAATTCAGCGCAGTCAGCCGTCACCGACAATTCCCCCGCTGATTGGGCCGCCTTTAAACACCGCGTCAACCGTGCTTGCCAATCGAGAAAAATGCTTTCGAGCGCGGCGCGAAACCCTTCCGGCAACACACAGACCTCTTGGCCCATGTTGCCGACCATGCACCCGCGCCGGTAGTCATAACGGGCCATTCCGAGGTTGGCGTCTTGGGCGAAAGCCGCCAGCCGCTCCAACGGCGAGAGTGTTTCGTCCAACAGCCAGCGATCCAGTTTGCGTGCAAAAAATGCCGCGTAATGGTCCAACACCGCTCGGCCGAACGCCTCTTTGCTGTCGAAGTAATGGTAGAACGAGCCCTTTGGCACACCGACCCGCTTAAGAATGCTGTCGATGCCAGTCGCCATGAACCCTTGCTCGGTCAGGACCTCAGTCCCGCAACGAATCAATGCGTCGCGGGTTTCAAAGTTGTCTCTGTCGACCTTGGGCGGACGGCCTGGACCCCGTGGTTTAGCGCTAAGTGTTGTCATCCACGGAATACTAGACTGATCGTCTTTAATGTCAATGCCACTGCCAAGAAAACAGCCATGTAACCTATAAAATACTATTTGACAGGTTACAACGAATGGCGGAAAAATAAACGTCCCCTTCATTCGTCGCTTATCGAGAACCGTTGCCATGACCACTTACCCGGCTCACGCCACCACCACTGTTCGCTACCAACACGTCGATGCCGACGGCGTAAAGGTTTTCTACCGCGAAGCCGGCGCGCCTGATGCCCCAGTGATTTTGCTCCTGCACGGTTTCCCGAGTTCATCGCACATGTACCGCGACTTGATCCCGCATCTGGCCACCCGCTACCGCGTCATCGCACCGGATCTGCCGGGCTTCGGCTTCACCGACGTGCCTGCCGAACGGGACTACCGCTACAGCTTCGACAGCCTGGCAAAAACCGTTGAACGCTTTGTTGAGGTGCTGGGCCTGAGCCGCTACGCGCTGTATGTGTTTGACTACGGCGCCCCAGTCGGCCTAAGGCTGGCGGTTGCGCACCCTGAGCGGGTCACCGCGCTGATATCCCAGAATGGCAACGCTTACCTGGAAGGCCTCGGCGACGCGTGGGAGCCGATTCGTAATTATTGGCAAACGCCGAGTGCGGCCAACCGGGAAATCATTCGCGAGGCGGTGCTGAACCTCGACGGTGTGCGCTATCAATACGTGCATGGCGTCACCCACCCGGAACTGATTGCGCCGGAGTCGTACACCTTGGATGTGCTGCTGATGCAGCGTCCGGGCAACGCTGATATTCAGCTGGACCTGTTTCTCGATTACGCCAACAACCTGACGCTGTACCCGGCGTTTCAGGCTTTTTTCAAACAGACCCAAGTACCTGCGCTGGTGATTTGGGGCAAACATGATCCGTTTTTCATTCCACCCGGCGCCGAGGCGTATAAACGCGATAACGCTAACGCGGTGATCGAGATGCTCGACACCGGCCACTTTGCGCTGGAAACTCATGCCGACTACATAGCCCAGCGCATCGTCGAGGTGCTGGGAGACGCTATCCGCTGAACACCTCAGGTCACCCGGTGGCCTAGCTGTTGTTTTATTAGGAGAATTCAACCGTGAGTACATGGCCCGACCGTCGCATCCTTGATCTATTCGGTATCGAACTGCCGATTCTGCAAGCACCCATGGCCGGATCCAGCGGTTCGGCCCTGGCGATTGGCGTTGGCAAGGCTGGCGGCCTTGGGTCACTGCCGTGCGCCGCGCTGAGCCAAGAGCAGATCCGCGAAGAAGTAAGCCTGATTCGCAGCCAGAGTCCCGGCCCACTGAATTTGAATTTTTTCTGCCACCAGCCACCCGCTGCAGACCCCGCGCGGGAGGCTCGCTGGAAAGAATCGCTGAAAGACTATTACACCGAGCTGGGGGCTGATTTCGATGCGCCCACCCCGGTATCGGCCCGCGCGCCCTTCGATGAGGCCATGTGCGCACTGGTCGAAGAGCTGAAGCCCGAAGTGGTCAGCTTCCATTTCGGTCTGCCCGAGCAAGCGCTGTTGAAACGGGTCAAAGCAACCGGCGCCAAAGTGATTTCATCGGCCACCACGGTTGATGAAGCGATATGGCTGGAGCAACACGGCTGTGACGCCATTATCGCCATGGGTTACGAGGCCGGCGGCCATCGCGGGCTGTTCCTGAGTGAGGCCCTGTACACCCAGATCGGCACGTTGGCGTTGGTGCCACAAGTTGTCGATGCTGTCAGTGTTCCGGTGATTGCCGCAGGCGGGATTGGCGACGCTAGAGGTATCGTCGCCGCGTTTGCGTTGGGCGCTGCGGCGGTGCAAATGGGCACGGCCTATTTGTTCTGCCCGGAAGCCAAGGTCAGTGCGCCGCATTACCAAGCGTTGCGCAGCGCCAAAGCCAGTGAAACAGCGTTGACTAACCTCTTCACCGGGCGGCCGGCCCGGGGCATCGTCAACCGTGTGATGCGTGAACAAGGCCCGATCAGCGCTATCACGCCGGCGTTTCCTTTGGCGGGGGGCGCACTGATCCCGTTACGCGCCCGGTCCGAACCCCAAGGCAGCGGTGATTTCCTGAACCTATGGGCCGGTCAGGCGGTGGGCCTGAAGCACGAACTGTCCGCAGAAGCACTGACACGACAACTCGGTGCCCAAGCGCTGAAGAAGTGTTCCAGGCATTAATCTCGGGGCTTCGCTTCCCCGTAGGGATTTGCCGCTATATATTCCGCTCTATAGCGCTAGGCCCATGGCGGCCTAGCCACACAGTTATTCCGCCCTAAACCTATGGAAAGCGTTCATGCTAACGGGTCCATCACGCATCTCCCTCAACGCCTTGGTTGTCGTGTTCGTTGCGCTTGGCATGAACGCAGCGTTCGCCGATGACGTCCAGGTGGCGGTCGCTGCCAACTTCACCGCGCCGATCCAGGCCATTGCCAAAGATTTTGAGAAAGACACCGGGCACAAATTGATTGCAGCCTATGGCGCCACTGGGCAGTTCTATACCCAGATCAAAAACGGTGCCCCGTTTGATGTGTTCCTGTCTGCCGATGACACCACCCCGGCCAAGCTGGAAAAAGAGGGTGACACCGTTCCCGGCTCGCGCTTCACCTACGCCGTGGGCAAATTGGCCTTATGGTCGGCCAAAGACGGTTACGTTGACGACAAAGGCGCCGTCCTCAAGGCCAACCAGTATCAGCACCTGTCCATCGCCGATCCAAAAGCCGCCCCATACGGCCTGGCGGCGACTCAGGTCTTGGCCCATCTGGGTCTGACCGACGCGACGAAAGACAAACTCGTTACCGGCCAAAACATCACTCAAGCCTATCAATTTGTCTCCACCGGCAACGCTGAGCTGGGCTTTGTGGCGCTCTCGCAAATCTACAAGGACGGCAAAGTCACCAGTGGTTCGGCATGGCTGGTTCCGGCCAACCTGCATGACCCTATCAAGCAAGACGCGGTCATCTTGGCCAAGGGCAAAGACAACGCCGCTGCCAAAGCACTGGTTGAATACTTGAAGGGGCCAAAAGCCGCTGCGGTGATTAAATCCTACGGCTATGAGCTGTAAATGCCCCTGGGTGGTGAAGACCTGGAAGCGATTTGGCTGACGCTGAAACTGGCGTCACTGACCACCTTCATTCTGTTGCTGATCGGCACACCCATCGCGTTATGGCTGGCACACACGCGTTCGTGGCTCAAGGGCCCGGTGGGTGCGGTGGTTGCCTTGCCGTTGGTGCTGCCGCCCACCGTGATCGGCTTTTACCTGTTGCTGACCATGGGGCCCAACGGTTTTGTCGGGCACTTTACCCAAAGCATTGGCTTGGGGACGCTAACCTTCAGCTTCCCCGGTCTGGTCATCGGCTCGGTCCTCTATTCGATGCCCTTCGTCGTGCAGCCTTTGCAGAATGCCTTTTGCGCGATTGGAATACGGCCACTGGAAGTCGCCGCCACCTTACGCGCTAATCCGTGGGACACCTTCTTCAGCGTCGTGCTGCCGCTGGCCAAGCCGGGGTTCATTACCGGGGCAATCCTTGGGTTTGCCCACACCGTGGGCGAATTTGGCGTGGTGCTGATGATTGGCGGCAATATCCCCGGCAAGACCCGCGTGGTCTCGGTGCAAATCTACGACCACGTTGAGTCCATGGAGTACCTGCACGCGCACTGGCTGGCGGGGGCCATGGTGGTGTTTTCTTTTCTAGTGCTGTTGGCGCTGTACTCCAGCGGCAAAACCAAAGCGAGCTGGAGTTAAACCATGACATTGCCGCTCGCTGAGATTCAGGTTCGGCTGCAACTGGCTTACCCCAGCTTTGCCGTGGACGTCGACCTCAAGCTGCCGGGACGCGGAGTGACAGCGCTCTACGGCGATTCCGGTTCGGGTAAAACCACCTGCCTGCGGTGTATTGCCGGGTTGGAAAAAGCGCACCACGGGTTTATTCAAATCAACGACGAGGTATGGCAAGACAGCAGTAAAGGCATTTTCCTCGCCCCGCATAAGCGTGCGCTGGGCTATGTCTTTCAGGAGGCCAGCCTATTCCCGCATCTGTCGGTACGCGGCAACTTGGAATTCGGTTTGCGACGCATCGCAAGTCATCAGCGCAAAGTGCAACTGCCTCAGGCTACCGCGTTACTCGGCATCGAACACCTGCTGGATCGACGCCCGGACAAATTGTCTGGCGGCGAGCGCCAACGCGTCGGGATTGCCCGCGCCTTGCTGACCAGCCCGCGCCTGTTGTTGCTGGACGAGCCCTTGGCGGCGCTGGACGCCAAACGTAAAAGCGAAATCCTGCCGTACCTGGAGCGGCTGCACGACGAGCTGGATATTCCGCTGCTGTACGTCAGCCACTCCCAAGACGAAGTCGCACGGCTGGCCGACCACATTGTGCTGTTGAGCAACGGTAAAGCCCTGGCCAGCGGTCCTATCGGTGAAACCCTGGCGCGACTCGACCTACCGATGGCGACCGGTGACGCTGCCGGGGTAGTGATTGAAGGCGTCGTCAGCGCGTACGACGTCAATTACCAGTTGCTGACGCTACAACTGCCCGGCAGCGATTTAACCGTGCGTGTGGCCCATGCGCCCATGGATATCGGTAAACACTTGCGTTTCACCGTGCAGGCCAGGGACGTCAGCCTGAACCTGCAACCCGACGACCAAAGCAGCATTCTTAACCGCTTGCCGGTGACTGTGACCGGTGAGGTGGCGGCCGATAACACGGCCCATGTGTTGGTCCGGCTCGAGGCTGCTGGCGTACCGCTGCTCGCACGCATCACCCGTTACTCCCGCGACCGGCTGCACCTCTATCCCGGCCAACAATTATGGGCACAGATCAAGTCGGTGGCGGTCCTGGCATAGTTCACCGAAACGCCAGTGGCACCCCTGCGAATTCCAGCGGTCAATGCTGATAACTGCTGAAGGAATTCGCCATGTCCGACTCGACCGACGTCATCCAACTGCCTTCCGACCTGCACTATGTCGACGACACTCAAGTGGGGTTCAGTCGAAAAATCTTGCGCGGCAAATTTGCTTACTTCGACACCGCCGGACAGCGCATCCGCGATGAATCGGAAATCAAACGGATCAATGCGCTGGTGATACCACCGGCCTACACCGATGTGTGGATTTGCGCTGACCCTCAAGGGCATTTGCAAGCCACCGGACGCGACGCACGGGGCCGCAAACAGTATCGCTATCACCCGCGCTGGCGCGAGATCCGCGACGAGAACAAGTACTCAAGGATGATTGAGTTTGGCATGGCGCTGCCCAAGGTCCGCAAGCAACTGGAAGCGCAATTGAATGCGCCGGGCATGGGTCGGGACAAGGTCATGGCGACCGTTATTTCACTGCTGGACGCCACGTTGATTCGTATTGGCAACAGTCAGTACGCTCGAGACAATCGGTCTTACGGGTTAACGACGCTGCGCAATAAACACGTGGAAGTCAAAGGCAGCGCAATTCTGTTTCAGTTTCGCGGCAAAAGTGGCGTCGAGCATCAAATCAGCATTAAGGATCGACGCTTGGCGCGCATCATCAAGCGCTGCATGGAGCTGCCGGGGCAGAATCTGTTTCAGTATCTGGACGACAACGGCGAGCGGCACTCGGTGAGCTCTTCAGACATTAACGCTTATCTGCACAGCCTCACCGGCGCTGATTTCACCGCCAAGGACTACCGAACCTGGGCCGGCAGCGCATTGGCGCTGACAACCTTGCGCAAGCTGAAATGGGAGACTGAGGCCGACGCAAAAAAACACATCGTCGACATGGTGAAGGAAGTCGCGCGGCAACTGGGCAACACCCCGGCGGTCTGCCGACGTTGCTATATCCATCCTGCGGTACTCGAAGGTTTTCTACTGGGTAATCTAGCCAAACTGCCCCGGGTTCGACAACGCAAGGGCCTGCGGCAAGAAGAAGTCGCGCTGGCGACTTTCCTCCAAGCGCTAGCCACAAAAGCCGCCGAAATGGCTAAAAGCGCTGACTGAATGCTAGCGCGAAGTGTAACTACTCGCTCACCCTGTCTACGGCGCGGTCATGCAACGTACGAACAGGCTTTCCATTCTGAACGTAACTACTGGACAGCTCTTCAATCCGGAGCAGTAGATGGCGCACCGCATGTTTAACTTCTTTAAATACCGCATCGGGCTCATCCACCTGCGCCACCTGTTTCAGCAGGGTATCAACAGCAGTCCCGGTACTCCGTTGGTTGGTCAACACATACAAAACATCTAATCCTTCGCTCGCCAGCGCCGCCAGGTAATCCGCCTTCGGCACCCGCTCACCGCTTTCGTACTTACCCTGCGCATTGGCCGCAACGCCGCCCAGAAGACCCATTTCTCGTTGTGAATACCCCAGCCGCTTGCGCTCTTGCCTGAGTCTCGCACCCATCTCGTTCATTTTCTCTGACTACCTAAACGGTCATTGACTGCCAAAGTCTCTCAAAAAAAAACAACAATTTAAATGTCCTCTGTTTCATAAAGTCGACTGTTGGTCGGAACGCCGCCCCCTCCGGCCGTCTATATAGTTCCTCACCATTCATTTGATGGTTGACATATTTTCCAAGCGGCTTTCAATCCGAACATACCGCAGGCATGCACTCTTTCAACGACGGTCATCGACATTTACTGAACATCTCCCCTATGGGCGGATCAACGAACTACGCGATCAACAACGCCCTACTACTTTTGAGGAATTCCCTTCATGGAACGACCCATCATATTCAGCGCACCCATGGTGACAGCAATACTGCGCGGCAAAAAAACAGTCACCCGCCGCATCGTCAAACAGGTTGAGTCATCTGCATCGGCCTCGCAGCGGCCTTCACTTGCACTCAGCATGGGCAGTGAAATGGAGCAGACAACAATAGAACCTTCATCTGTGCCTCTTCACGTGTCCGACGAAGCGTGCCCCTACGGTCAGCCGGGGGACCTGCTGTGGTTAAAGGAGTCATTTTATGCGTTCGGCCGATGGGAGGCTCGATTCAGTAAAGACCTTTATCGCGATGAGTGGCGCTTCGTCGACCTCACGTTAAACAGCGGGCTGACCTATCAATATAAGCAACCGGCTGATTACCTCAAAACCGCGCGATCCGACCCGCGTCCCTGTTGGTGGTTGCGGTCCAGTGTGTTCATGCCGCGCCGCGCCTCACGCATCACACTTGAGATCACCGAGGTACATAAGGAGCGCCTGCGGGACATCACCGACGAACAGGCCATCGCTGAAGGGTTTTCAGCGCTGCATGACGGCATGCATGGTTACTTCGCCAATCATTTACCGCCGCCCAGTGCAGGCATCAGTACGACTCCCGTGATCGCTTTTGCAGTTTTCTGGCAGAGCCTCAATGGTGTGGAGTCCTGGGACGACAACCCCTGGGTCTGGGTGGTTGGCTTTCGGCGCATAACGTCATAGATTCATCGGTATTTCAGTACCTACCCTATTGGCTTAAGGCTCGATCATGACTTCGCAGCGCAACACCCCTGACGATCAAGCCTTATCAGCCGTTTCGGTAAACACCTCACCGCTAAACAGCTCGGGTTTCGTCCGGGTGCGCGGTGCGCGGGAGCACAACTTGAAAAACGTGGATGTCGATATTCCGCGTGATGCGTTGGTGGTGTTTACCGGTGTCTCGGGTTCAGGCAAATCGTCCCTGGCGTTTTCCACCCTGTATGCCGAGGCGCAGCGGCGCTACTTCGAGTCAGTGGCGCCTTATGCACGACGCTTGATTGATCAAGTGGGCGTGCCCGATGTTGATTCCATCGAAGGCTTGCCCCCCGCTGTAGCATTGCAACAACAACGCGGCACCCCGAGCACACGCTCGTCGGTGGGCAGCGTGACCACCCTGTCGAGCCTGGTACGGATGCTCTATTCCCGGGCAGGCAGTTATCCGGCCGGGCAACCGATGCTTTACGCCGAAGACTTTTCGCCGAATACACCCCAGGGCGCCTGCCCCGATTGCCATGGGTTGGGCCGGGTGTACGAGGTCACCGAGCAGACGATGGTGCCGGACGATACGCTGACCATTCGCCAGCGCGCCGTGGCGTCATGGCCCACCGCTTGGCAAGGACAAAACCAGCGCGACATCCTGGTCACCCTCGGTTATGACGTCGATATCCCTTGGCGCGATTTGCCGAAAAAGCAGCGTGACTGGATTCTGTTCACCGAAGAAACCCCCACCGCCCCGGTGTATGCCGGACTGTCGCCACTAGAAACCCAACAGGCCTTAAAACGTAAACTTGAACCCAGTTATCAAGGCACGTTTACCGGTGCCCGGCGCTACGTCCTGCACACTTTTGCCCACTCACAAAGTGCACTGATGAAAAAGCGTGTGGCGCGCTTCATGATCGGCAGCCAATGCCCGCTGTGCTCGGGCAAGCGCCTCACCGTGGAAGCGTTGTCTGTCAAGTTTGCCGGCTACGACATCGGTGAACTCTCGCAAATGCCGTTGTTGCAGCTGGCCGAGGTCTTGCGTCCAGTGGCGGACAATGCCTTTGTTGAGGTCCCCACTGACAACCGTGTACTGAGCAAACGGCAGATCGAAGCTGCCCGTCAACAACGCTTGGCCAAAGGCGGCTCGGCGCATGGAGCCGCACCAGATGTCCGGCTGACACCCAATTTGTCCGTGGAAAAACGCTTGGCGGCGCAGCGTATCGCCCACGACTTGCTGGCGAGGGTCAGCACCCTGACCGATTTGGGCCTTGGCTATCTGGCGCTGGAACGTAGCACCCCAACCCTTTCATCCGGCGAGCTACAGCGTTTACGCTTGGCAACGCAGCTGGGCTCTCAATTATTCGGTGTGATCTACGTGCTGGATGAGCCCTCGGCAGGTTTGCACCCGGCTGACGGTGAAGCCTTGTTTGGCGCGTTGCAGCGACTGAAAGCGGCCGGCAATTCGCTGTTTGTGGTCGAGCACGATATCGAAACCATGCGTCGGGCTGATTGGTTGATCGACGTCGGCCCTGCGGCGGGAGAACATGGCGGTCATGTGCTGTACAGCGGACCGCCCGCCGGGCTGGCCCACATCGCAGCCTCACAAACGCGCCCGCACCTGTTTGCTGCACAGGCGCCCCATCGTCAAATTCGTCGAGAAACCAAAGACTGGCTTCGACTTGAGGGCGTTACCCGCAATAATTTGAATAACGTATCGGCGGCGTTTCCCCTGGGTTGCTTCACCGCCGTTACCGGGATTTCCGGCTCGGGCAAATCGAGCTTGGTCAGCCAGGCATTGCTGGAGCTGGTGGGCACGCATCTGGGCCGAACCTTGGCGGATGTCGAACAGGAAGAACTCAGCCTGGAAGACGATGCTCCGCAAGTCAGCAGCGGTCAGGTGACGGCCGGATTGGCATCCATCCGGCGACTGGTAAAGGTCGATCAAAAACCTATCGGTCGTACACCGCGTTCGAACCTGGCGACCTACACCGGGCTGTTTGACAGCGTTCGTAAGCTGTTCGCGGCGACGCCCGACGCCAAACATAAACACTACGACGCGGGGCAGTTCTCCTTCAATGTCGCCAAAGGGCGCTGCCCTGCGTGCGAAGGCGAAGGCTTTGTCAGTGTGGAGTTGTTGTTCATGCCCAGCGTTTATGCACCCTGCCCGACCTGTCACGGCGCCCGCTATAACCAGGACACCCTTCAAATCAGCTGGCAGGGTTTGAACATTGCGCAAGTGCTGCAACTGACAGTAGAGGAAGCCGTGACGGTATTTGCCGAACAACCGAGCGTGCTGCGTTCCCTGACAGTCCTGCGTGACATCGGCCTCGGCTATTTAAGACTCGGTCAACCGGCGACCGAACTTTCTGGAGGCGAAGCGCAACGCATTAAACTGGCGACCGAGTTGCAACGTGTCCAACGCGGGTCCACGCTGTACGTCCTTGATGAACCCACTACCGGCCTGCACCCCTGCGACGTTGACCGCTTGCTTACACAGCTCAACAGCCTGGTCGACGCGGGCCATACGGTAATTGTTGTCGAACATGAAATGCGCGTTGTTGCACAAAGCGATTGGGTGATAGACATCGGCCCTGGTGCGGGCGATGAAGGCGGCAGGCTGGTCGCCTGCGGTACGCCGGAAGCCGTGGTCGGCGTCAAAGCGAGCCGGACGGCGCCCTTTCTGGCCAACATATTGTCGGGCAGTAATACTGTTTTAAAAAATTAGGGCGACACGTTTAGATGATTCCCGCACTGTGTCGCCCATTCGTCACTGCAACTCAGCTTAACTTTTATCTGGTAGTCCTATGACCCCTAATGCAGAACTCTATAACCCTTCCACCGACTACGCCGACAAGCTCGTCACGCGCATCGGCCAGACACCCGGCTGGATCGCAAAACGAATTGGCGTTACCGATCGTCGAATCCGCTACATCCTCGACGGCTCGCGCACCGTCAAAGGCGTTACCACTGCGATTGAGATGACTTACCCAGAACAATTCGCCCTGGAATGCCTCGCCGCAGAAGCCGCCGCCAGAAAGAAACAGTAAGCGCTACGCGCTCAGGGCTTAAGCGGCCATTCGACATCCTGATCCGACAGGCTTTTGCCATCATCAGGATGTTTCCAATCCTGCGGCGGGGGATTGTCATCGTCCGTGAACGTATCGATGTCCTGATCCGGTTTCTCGGTATCTTCGTCAAGTTCATTAGGGGTTGGCACCGGCATTGATAGGACCGGGTATTGAACGTCGCCTTGGCAGTTCAAACTGATATCCATATACACCTCGCAGTGGACCGTTGAAGTAAGGCCCGAAACTTAGAGGAATGGATGATCTGCTGGTTCGACAGCGCGCGCAAGGTATACCAGGCAACACTTGAAATGTTCCGTTGAGTTTTATCGGGGTCTCGCCCTGTGTGCTTCATCATGATGAAGCACACAGGGCGAGACCCCAAGTAAATAGGTCAACGCGCTATTTTTTCTTCCGATGTTGAAGATGGACGTCAATAGTTGACCACGACGATTAACACAACGCACATGATCCAGATGCCGATCGACAATAACATCTTCCAGCACGACATCATCACCATGTCTTTCTATCCAAACGAGTTTTCAGAGCAATATACTCTATTCGATTCGATATACCCAACATCCGTTATATGACACTGTTTCCTATTTGAGGCAGGCTGAAAGCCTCAGGATAGAGCGGCCCAGTCTATGGATATACTGTCCGCTGTAGAGAGTGTGCAATAACGTTTCCGACCGCAATATAACACCCATAAAGGTGTTTATCCAACAGTCATAACACGCATACGGATATACATCCGATCAGACCTGTACATAACAGTAAATAACTGTACATGCTTATAAACCCTGTACAGGATATGAGTTATAACAGGCGTGTCAGGTCGACCATAATCTTCAGAGACCGCGAAACCTGAAATGCACAGCAGCCCCAAAAGGGAAATACGATTCAGCAACGGAAAAAGCGGGGGTTTGCCGAATGAACAGCCAGACGAGAGGAATCGGTGTGCGGCTTAGAAAAGAACGTGAGCGCTTAGGACTGTCCCAAAAAGCATTTGGACAGCGGGGCGGCGTCGCGACTAACGCACAAAGTAATTACGAAAACGGAACTCGCTATCCAAAGTCTGAATACTTTGTGGCTGTTGCAGAAACCGGCATCGACATATTGTTCGTCTTGACGGGTAAGGCGACACCACCTTGCTCCTATGATTTGAGTCAGGACGAAGAGTCAGTGCTGATCAGTTTTAGATCGCTTCAGCGCCAAGACCAAGAAGCGCTGAGCCGTTTGACCACGACTATTGCTGGACTCCTGACGGCATCATCAAAAAACGAATCAATTGCGCGGGAGTGATGAGGAATTCAGGTCACCGGACACAGGCAGCCGCTGAGATAGAACCCGTGTCCGTTAGGCCACTTATTCATTGCGCGGCTTGTGAAGCCCTAAAAACATCAGGATCAATCCTGGGAGTAAGAACCCTGCAAGCGCGTAAGGGGAAGGGTTACTGCCGATAGCGGGGCCGATAACGCCAAAGGCTATGCCGCATACCACTAACGGTAGGCCAACGCTAAATAACGCTAGTTTTTTCTTCGAATTTCGCATGGTTTTTGCTCTTTCGCTCGAGAGTTGGTTTGACGTGCACAGAAGAAGGTTCGAACTATGCTGACCGTTGGCGAGGTACTGTGCCGCTAGGCAGGCTGCCGATCATGGAGAAAACCCTATGCCCAACACGTCGCTAAATTGGTTGCCGGCGAGAATATTGTCATATTCCAAGCTTTCGATGCTGACGAACTTAATTGCTGGGTCGAGGCTAGAGTTTACGCGCTCCAAAATATGGCTAGGGACTAGAGCAATGGTGCTTTGACGTTATCACCGACGAGCCGAGAACCCGGGGTCCACTAACGCCAGCAGAAAAGCAGTTTTTTGCATTCCGGCCGCTTCAGCAGCGGTGATGGCTCGATTCAGGCTTCCTCCAGCATGCCAGCGTCTGGATCGGATGATGAAGATGGCGAAGGCAGTTCTGAGTCACGTACTCGCCAAACGCACATCAATAAGCAGTTCCAGCAATGACGAGACGCTAATAAAGTATGATCCCGTCGGCATTAGCTCGCCTGGGGACTTAGCAATCCACCCACCGTCTCCGTATTGGCTGCAGCCATTCAAATAGCGAGCAACACCGAGCATTATTTATAGAAAGCGTGTGGGCCGCCAAATGCCTGAGGGCCCGCACGAAGTCGATTGAGGATGAGTACTGAATGATTGCGGTGACCCTGGTCAATTTGGTTGTAATTATTACTGCTGTGATGATCCATTATGAGTGCCTGTTGCGGATGAACTTGATGTTATCCAAGCTCACCGGGCGGCATCGTTTTCGGATCGTATTGGGTGTTCTTGGCGCGATGTTGGCCCATGCGCTGGAAGTCTGGTGCTTTGCGCTGACTTACTACTTCATCATTCAATTCGGTGATTGGGGCGGCTTGCAGGGTCAATTCGACGGCAGCCTGCTCGACTGCGCGTACTTTTCTTTTACTACTTTTACAACCATCGGCTTCGGCGATATTCATCCCGTCGGCCACATCAAGTTCCTCACTGGGCTTGAGGCGCTGACAGGGCTCATGCTGATCACGTGGACGGCGTCATTTTTGTTTCTGGAGATGCAAAAATACTGGAAGCCCGAACGCTGAGAGAGGTGGGACCGGCTGCCGGGTTATCGGCGACCCACGCCCCTGTAGGAGCCCACTTGTTGGCAACATCCTTCGGGCTTATCGCAGCCTTCGGCAGCGCCTACAGCAGGTATGCATTCAGTCGGCGACAACCACCTGATTACGCCCCAGCGCCTTTGCTCGATACAACGCTTTGTCTGCACTGTTCATCAAGTTGTGCAGGTCTTTATCACCCACATGCGTTGAGGCAACACCCAGGCTGGCCGTTATGTAGTTCACTGGCTCAGCCTTCAATCCAGCGATTGTCTGAATGAGTTGCTCAGCAACGCCAAGTGCGGTCTCAATGGATGTATCAGGAAGCAGAACCGCAAACTCCTCTCCCCCCAGCCTGCCGCAGACATCCGCTTCGCGAAACGACGTGCTGATGACTCCACCAATTTGACGCAGCACCTGATCTCCGACCTGATGACCGTAGGTATCGTTGATAAGTTTGAAGTGGTCCATATCCAACATCAAGGCGCACAACGGCAACTTGTTTCGCTTGCAATAGTTATGCAACTGCTGAGCATTGTCGAAAAAAGCGCGGCGATTTTTCAGGCCGGTCAACTCGTCGGTCTGCGCCGCATGAGTGGAAATACTATGCGCCTGCTCCATTTCACGGGTTAAGCGGAAGGCCGTTTCCAATGCATCGGAGAGCCTGCGTGTAGCGCTGACCACAAATGAAGAGAATACGAGAACGGCTAACGCGATACCGAGTTGTAACCCTGAGGGCTGAAACAGTAGCCATAGGGTGCAGGGCAACAACACCAACCCAATCGACACTAAGGTCATGGCGCGATAGGCGGAGTAGCAAGCCACAGCGCTAACAGACATTCCAACGGTAAACAATATAACCAGTACCTGCGCCAGCAGGTCGGTGGCTGGCATGACGGCTAATGCACCCACGCCCCAAATGCCAGCGGACAATGTGAGCGTAACCCAGTATCTCCGCTCCCAGCGCTGAGGCGTACGCTCACTGACAGGACTGCGAAAATAGAAAAAAAACATCGAGATACGCAGCAGCGACGAAGCCGTCAATACGGCTATCCACCAAACAATGACGGTGTGGTCAAAACGGTCCCAGCACAGCCCGCACAACATCAGCGCACCCAGTAAACTGCCGAAAACTGCCGACGCTGATTGGCGAAATAACTGATGCAATCGATCCGTTCGTACCTGCACCTCTATGAGGATATCCTGGTCCCGCTTACGTCCTAGGCTACCCATTCAACCCGCCTGATCAAGATGCTCGAACAAAAAACAGTATGGCATCCAGCCTGCAACACGGTCATTTCTTTCTAGTCGCTGGGCTAACCAGCCAACTCAAAGCACTGGAGGGCTTATCAGCTCAATCCTCTTGATACAAAAGGCCGGTCACGCCCGCCTTCGGTTAAGCAGCTCCAGCGAGGAGCGACTCGTAAGGAATTCGCAGCCCTTCGTGCAGACGCTTAATCATTTTCAAACTCAAGCGCCGCTTGCCATTCAGAACCTCCGAAACGCGACCGCTTGGCCCAATGTACTGTTCTAGATCGCGCGGGGTCAGACCCTGTTGATCCATACGGAATTTGATCGCCTCGATCGGATCGGCGGATTGGATCGGATAGTACTTGTTCTCATAGACCTCGATCAGGGTCACAAGAGCCTCCATCTCGTCAGCTTCCGGCGTTCCGGCTTCGGCCTGAAAGATTGACTCAAGACGCTTGAAGGCGGCATGAAGGTCTTCGTCGTTATGGATAGGCTTAATATTCATTGATCGTCTCCACATCTATCTCATCGTAGCGCCGGTGGTTTCCGATGAATTTTACCCAGACAATGCCTGCTCTATACTGCATCTCGACAACCAGCCGATACTTGTTACCACCGATATTGAACACCACGCGGTTATTGCCGCATACGCTAGCGTTACCAATCTGGTCCTTTACGTCCTGAGGCGTCTTCCAGATGGCCCTTAAGGCGGTGTGATGCCAGCTTTCTAGAGATGCTTCAGCGTCGTCATGTCCAGGGACCTCCCGGAATTTCACCAGCTTTCTTTTGGCAATAACCCGCATTTTGCAGCAACCTCCCGTTTTGGGAGACTCCATGCCTCAAATTTGATCAACGCAAATGGCCAGCGGGCATGCAGAGGCAGAGCTTTCAGATATTTCTGTGAGCATTTGGCAAGAATGTGAACAGGACCGCCCCCCTTCCAGCACTGCGGGTCTTTACTGCACATCGCCACCTTGCATCCTGATCTGTTTCGCGATGTCCTTTCGCAGTGAACCTTGATCTGCAGCCGATTTTTACTGGCTCATTCAACAGTAAGGTGAAATGCGCCCTTGTTAGACAACGGGCGCCTCAATCCGGGGACGGGATACTGCCTTGGTTTGAATAAGCGTTGAACGGATTTTGCAGGCAAATTAAGCGTAAACGACCGGCCGAGTCATCTATCCTGTGTCGCAAAGCAGCCTTTTGTAGCCTTCAGCTAACTGATACCAAGCGCTAACAAGACAAGTATGAGCAGCGCAACGTAAATGTGTGCATGCAGCTTGTCCGGGATCCTCCCTGCAAAAGGTAGTGTCAGGCGAACGCCGATCAACGAACCGACGGTCAATAAGCCAAATGCGGGGAGATAGATGTAACCCAGAAAACCGCTGTTAATTCCCGCCGTTTCGAGTTGCCCGGTAACTGCGTACATCAGCGATCCTATTAGCGCTACTGGCATGCTCAAAGGGTTCGCCAGTGCCGATGATTGAGCCATGCTCAAACCGGCTCTGCGCATTAGCGGCACGGTCATAACGCTGCCCCCTACGCCCAGCAGAGTAGCAACCGTTCCGATAGTGACACCTTTGATAGGTATCGCAGGCACAGTCCTTTTGGTGTGACCTGCGCTCTGTAAAAAACCCTCGCGAAACAGGCAGTCCGCGATGGTCAGCCCCAGGTAAACCATGAACGCTATCCGGACACCGTTACTGCTCATTGCACTGGCCAGCAATGCTCCAGCCACCGAACCAAGTGCGATGTAACCTACCAGCGGCCAGATGTAGCCATGAACAAGTTTTGCAGCCCGATGCTGTTTGAACGTTGCCATCGATGCGCTGATCACCATAACGGCCGTTGAAGTGGCCACCGCGATTTGCATCGCAGAGTCATAACCAGGCTCGCCCGGACTGTGACCGGAAATCAACACGTGATATACCAGCGGCACGACCACAAAGCCGCCGCCGAACCCGAACAGCACAGTGGTCACTCCAGTCAAGCAGCCAAAGGCTGCGAGGATTAAAAGGCTCATCCAGTATCTTCCATTGCTCAATGTTTATTGAGCAGGCATCTTAGTGATGCGGCGCTTGGACGACCTTAGCGAACAAGCCAACCGTGTTTTCGTTTCGGCCAAAGCCTCATGGATCATCACGATGCACAATGCTTCCATCGCCATTCTAGATTCCACCCCTCGTAACGTTGTGGCTATCAGCACAGACTACGACCTTGGGCATCGTCTACCGATGCACAGCCATCGGCGCGCTCAATTGCTCTATGGATCGAAAGGCGTCATGCAGGTAACTACGAGCCTTGGCACATGGGTGGTGCCACCACAACGCGCGGTGTGGATACCGCCGCAGGTACCCCATGAAGTGCTCTTTATTGGCGTAACGACTCACAGTTTGTACATCGAGCCCGACGAATCACTGATCAATCAAGGACAATGCCAAGTGATCGAGGTGAGCGCATTAATGCGCCATCTGCTTCAGGAGGCCGTGGATTTGCCTTATGAGTACGAAGAGGAAGGTCGAGACGGCGTGGTGATCAGTCTTCTGTTGCACGAAATACAACGTGCAAACGAACTCCCTTTGCATATCCCTATGCCCACACATGAGCGGTTGCTGGCAAGCTGTCAAACCTTTCTGATGACGCCGGATATCAACCTGTCTCCCCAACAACTGGCTGATTCGTTATTCATGAGTGTGCGGACATTCACTCGCCTTTTTCGGGAACAAACCGGCCTTAGCTTTGGGCAATGGCGTCAACGAGCATGCGTCGTTCTGGCACTTTCACGACTGGCCGACGGCCACAGCGTCACCACCGTTGCCCTAGAAATGGGGTATGAAAGCCCCGCCGCGTTCGCGACCATGTTTCGCCGGGTATTGGGACAGGCACCTTCGGTGTACCTTATTAATTAGGCCGCTTATCGGCACCAGCGACTTCCGGCCATCACGCCTTGCGTAGTTAAACTGCCAACCACTTATGTGGTAGCAGCTCCGTAATCTTACTCGCCTGCTGCGTCGGCAGCCGCGTCAGGACATCTTTCAGATAAGCTTACGGATCATGTCCATTCATGCGCGCCGACTGGATCAAGCTCATGATCGCCGCCGCCCGTTTTCCGCTGCGCAGCGACCTGGCAAACAACCAGTTCGAGCGTCCAAGTGCCCATGGCCGGATCTGATTTTCGACTGCATTGTTGTCTATGGGCACAGCCCCATCTTCCAGGTAGCGCGTTAGCGCTACCCAGCGTTTGAGGCTGTAATCCAGAACTTTGGCTGTTGCCGATCCATTGGGCACAAGATCGCGCTGGGCCAACATCCAGTCGTGCAGCGTTTTCGCCAGTGGTGCAGCTTTTTCTTGCCGTATTCGCCAGCGATCCTCATCGCTCATGTCGCGGGCTTGGCGCTCAACTTCGTACAAGCCACCAATTGAGTGCAGTGCCTGTTCTGCCAACTGGCTTTTGTTCGCGATGTGCAGATCGAAATACTTGCGGCGGGCGTGGGCCATGCAGCCGATTTCGACCATGCCTTTCTCGAAGCCAGCTTTGTAGCCAGCAAAGTCATCGCACACCAACTTACCGTTCCACGAGCCTAGGAAGTTACGCGCATGCCCACCCGCACGGCTCGGACTGAAGTCATAGACCACAGCCTTAACCGCCGAGAACGGCGTGGTGCAGTAAGCCCAGACATAGGCGCGATGGGTTTTCTTCTCGCCCGGTGCGAGCATCTGTACCGGCGTCTCGTCGGCTTGGACGACTCGTTGGGCTAGAACAACTTCTCGCAAGGCATCAACCAGTGGCTGAAGTTGTACGCCGGTCTGTCCAACCCATTGCGCCAGTGTCGAGCGGGCGATAGCTAAACCGGCACGGCCAAAGATTTCTCCTGCCGGTACAGCGGCAAGTGGTCGGCGAATTTCGCTACCATCACATGAGCTAGCAGACCTGGGGTAGGTATTCCTTTGTCGATTACCTGGGCCGGCACCGGTGCCTGGATCGGCGTTTCACACTGACGGCAGGCCCATTTTCCACGTACATGTTGCTCAACGGTGAACACTCCCAGCGTGTAATTGAGCTTCTCGCTGACGTCCTCGCCGATGCGCTGAAGCTGGCAACCGCAAGTGCACTGAGTGTTTTCTAGTTCGTGATGAATAACGGTGCGTGGAAAACTGCGGCGGCAGCGGTGCGCGCTTTGGTTTCTGGCGCACCTCTGATGGAGCCGGAGCCGGCTGGAGTGCCGTCAGCTCAGCGTCGATAGCCTCATTCGCCAGGCTATGGACCAGCTCGGCCATACCACCGTCGCCATGACCGAGCAGTACATTCGCAACCGCAAAGGGAAGAGAGTCACATCGACAAAATAGCGAATTGCGGCAACATTCCATAATTGCGGCAACAAAACCAACAAGGGCCTACCTGCACAACACAGGTAAGCCCTTGATTTAAATGGTGCCCGAAGCCGGGGTCGAACCGGCACGTCCTTACGAACGAGGGATTTTAAGTCCCTTGCGTCTACCAATTTCGCCATTCGGGCGGTAGCGCCAAGAGCAGGGAATATATACATCCCTTCTCGGTGAAGCAAGTTTACTGGGCCAGCAAGGTGCGACAAAATCTTGCAGATAAGCCCAATAAAAAAGCTCCGTAAATCATGGATCTACGGAGCTTGTTTATGATGGAGGCCGAGGTCGGAATCGAACCGGCGTAGGCGGATTTGCAATCCGCAGCATAACCATTTTGCTACTCGGCCCCAAACGTACAGTGCCCCTACAACTGACACTAAACGCATACAACTTCGAGTTGAAGAAGAGACATTAATCTATCTCTCAACTCATTGAAATCTATAGGTTTTTCTAAATTCCCACATCAGGAATGGACGCAATTTTGGACTTGTTCGATTGCCATGTCAAGAACTGAGGGCAAATAATTCCTCACAGCTCTAATCAGTCAATTTTTCGAGAGATTTATTTCAACGAATCGCCTTTGGACCAACCTTTCTGGCATTTTCTAGTCCATTCGGCGTAGTCAGTAAAATAATGACGCCATTTATCTGACCGTCGGGTTAAAGTTGCGAACCAGTCGGCAGATATAGCTATTAGCCACCACCCGTAATCCAACGTTCAGGGATGAGACATGCCTTCCAGCCCGCAGTACGCCGAACTCGCCCACTCCCCTCTTCGCCCGATCGGTTTTTGCTGGCTGCCCTGCGTGATGTCGATTGCCGGCGCAGCCGCGCTCTTGACGTTGGCAGGCCCGCAGATGCTGCCAGTGTTACTCAGCGCTGTATTGATGTTGGCCGGGCTGGCTGCCGGATTTTGGAGCGCCGGTCGACAGGGCCGCTTAGTCGCCGATTCCGTTGCTCAGGCGTTGAGCGCAGATCATGCGGCTATTGAGTTGCAGCAGTCTTCGGCAGCAGTCAGCGGTCTCGAAGCGGTGTGTATGCAAGCAGTACCGATCTGGGCCAAGCAAGTGGAAAGCTCACGTCAGCAAACCGAGACGGCGATTGTGGAGTTAAGCAACCGCTTCAACGCCATTTCCAACCGGTTGCAGGAAACCGTCAACGCCTCCCAATCGGCGGCAGGTAATTTGTCGGGCACAGCTGGCGGCGGCGCTCTCGAGGTGCTGGCGCAAAGTGACGTCGAGCTGATCAAGGTTATTGACTCGTTGAGAGCCAGCCAACACAGCCGTGATCAGATGCTGGCGCAGGTTCGCAACCTCACCGCGTACACCGGCGAGCTGCGCACCATGGCCGCCGAAGTGGCGGCGATTGCTGCACAAACCAATTTGCTGGCCCTGAACGCAGCCATCGAAGCAGCCCGCGCCGGGGAAGCAGGACGTGGCTTCGCGGTGGTGGCCGATGCCGTGCGCACGCTGTCGAGCCAATCCAGCGAAACCGGTCAGAAAATGTCGGCCAAGGTCGACATCATCAATGGCGCGATCACCCAATTGGTCCAGGCAGCCTCCAGCAGCTCCGACCATGACAACGACTCTGTGGCCAGTTCCGAAACCAGCATCCAGCGGGTGCTTGAACGTTTCAAAAGCATCACCGGGCGTCTGTCGGACTCGGCCACCTTGCTACAACAGGAAAGTGTCGGCATTCACGACGAGGTGACCGAAGTGCTGGTCAGCTTGCAGTTCCAGGACCGGGTCAGCCAGATCCTCGCCCACGTGCGCGACAACATGCAGGCATTGCACGGCCAGCTTCAGGCATCACGAAAAACTCCGGGGCAGCCCACTGAGATCGACGCAGGTGCGTGGCTGGCTGAAATGGAACTCACCTACGCCACCGACGAACAACGCCACAACCACCGTGGCGGCACCGCATCGCCCGGGGCAAAGCCTGCAACCACCGCTGAAATCACTTTTTTCTAGGAGCTGGATAATGGCTAAAAACGTAATGGTCGTCGACGACTCGAGCAGTGTCCGCCAAGTCGTCAGCATTACTTTAAAAAGTGCTGGCTACGACGTCATCGAAGCCAGTGACGGCAAGGACGCCCTGAGCAAACTGACCGGTCAAAAAGTCCATTTGATCATCAGCGACGTAAACATGCCGAACATGGATGGCATCACTTTCGTCAAAGAAGTGAAGAAGCTGGCCAACTACAAGTTCACCCCCATCATCATGCTCACCACCGAATCCCAGGAATCGAAGAAGGCCGAAGGTCAGGCTGCCGGCGCACGCGCCTGGGTGGTCAAGCCCTTCCAGCCCGCGCAAATGCTCGCGGCCGTCGCCAAACTGATCATGCCCTGAGGAATAGCGGCCATGCCGATCATTCACGACACCAACGCGAGTATTGCGCATTGGCGGATAGAGGGCGAGATGACCATCTACACCGCCGCCGAACTTGCGACCCAGCTATTGCCGCTGCTGACACCGCCCAGCGACCTCGAAATTGATCTGTCCCACGTCACCGAAATGGACAGCGCAGGCCTGCAATTGCTGATGCTCGCCAAGCGCGAAACCGTGCAATCCGGTCGCCCCTTGCGCTTGATCAAACACAGCCAGGCAGTGCTCGACACCTTCGAGTTGTGTGACTTGGCGGCCTATTTTGGCGACCCGCTGGTGCTGGCGGCCAACAGCCACTGACGCTCAAGTGACCGATAAGAAAAATACGAATAATCGGAGTGGAAAGGACTTTATCGTGACGATTAACCTCGACCAGGCGCAACAGACGTTCATCGTTGAAGCCCGGGAACTGCTTCAAGACATGGAAACGTCTTTGCTGCGTCTTGAGAATCAACCCGACGACAGCGACACCCTTGGTGCGATTTTTCGTGCTGCGCATACTATCAAAGGCTCCGCCGGCTTGTTCGGGCTGATGCCCATTGTCGGCTTTACCCATATCGTCGAAGACGTGTTGGACCGGCTTCGAGATGGCGCGGTGGCGGCTGATGCAGCGTTGATCGCACTGTTGCTTAAATGCGCTGACCACATGCTTGAACTGGTTGAAGTCGTAGCCAGCCAAGGCGGTGACCTGAGCGCTGCAGCCGTTGATCGCGAAACAGGCCTGCGTGAAGGATTGCAGGCGTATCAGGACACTCCGCAAAAAACCGCTTCGGTCTGTGCGTCGGCGGCCGAAGCGTCGACGGTTCAGGTGGTGACGGATAACACCTCCGTCAGTTCCGATTTGTGGCACATTTCCCTGCGCTTTGGCAGGAACGTCTTCCGTAACGGCATGGACCCCCTGTCGTTCCTGCGCTACCTCAATACCCTTGGTGAAATCGTCTATATCACGACCCTGGCCGACGCCATGCCTAGGTTGGATGAGCTGGATGCCGAGAGCTGCTACCTGGGGTTTGAAATCGACTTCCGCTCAGACGCCACCCGCGCCGCCATTGCCGAAGCCTTCGACTTCGTACGTGATGACTGCGTGATCCATATCTTGGCCCCGCACAGCCGCATCGAAGAATACCTGCAACTGATCGACACACTGCCGGAGGGCCCCGCACGTCTGGGCGAGATCCTTACCCGCTGCGGGGCATTGACTTTGCACGAGCTGGAAAGCGGCCTTGCCACACAACTGCAAATCGCCAACGCGCCCGGCGAAAACAACGTGCCGCTGGGCGAAATTCTCATTGAACAGCGCACGGTTGAACCCGTCGTGGTGCAATCGGCGCTGATCAAGCAAAGCAGCCTGCAGGAGAGCAAGGTCAAAGAAGGTAACTTCGTTCGTGTCAACGCCGACAAATTGGACGAACTGATCAACTTGGTCGGCGAATTGGTCATCGCAAGCGCCGGCACCAGCCTGTTGGCCCGCAGCAGCCACAACGGTCCGCTACAGGAATCCACATCGGTGGTGTCCGGGCTGGTCGAGGAGATACTCGACGGGGCGTTGCGCCTGCGGATGATCCCCATCGGTGACACGTTTAATCGCTTTCGGCGAGTGGTACGCGATGTCAGCCAGGAATTGGGCAAGGACATCGACTTACTCATCAGCGGCGCCGACACCGAACTGGATAAAACCGTGGTCGAGAAAATCGGCGACCCGTTAATGCACCTGCTGCGTAACGCCATGGACCACGGAATCGAGACACCCCAAGCACGGCTGGCGGCGGGTAAACCGGCCAAGGGCCAACTGCACCTCAACGCGTACCACGACTCGGGCAGCATCGTCCTGGAAATTGCCGATGACGGCGCAGGGCTGAACCGCGACCGCATTCTGCAAAAAGCCCATGAACGGGGTTTGGTCCCCGCCTCTGCAACCCTGACCGATCAGGAAATCTACAACCTGATTTTCGAGCCTGGATTCTCCACTGCAGAGGCCGTTACCAACCTCTCCGGACGTGGCGTCGGCATGGACGTGGTCAAACGCAACATCACCTTACTGCGCGGCACGGTCGATCTCGACAGCCAGCCCGGTCAAGGCACGCTCATTCGTATCCGCCTGCCCCTGACCTTGGCAATCATCAACGGATTCCTGGTCGGTATTGGCCAAGCGAGTTACGTCATTCCCTTGGACATGGTTCAAGAATGCATCGAACTCAGTGAAGAAAATCGCCAACAGGCCCGGGACAGCAGTTACCTGGACTTGCGTGGCGAAGTGTTGCCGCTGGTTTACCTGCGCGATCACTTCAACCATGACGGCCAACCGGTGCGCCGGGAAAACGTGGTGGTGGTGCGGTGCGCTGAGCACAAAGCCGGGCTGGTGGTGGATGACCTGTTGGGCGAGTTCCAGACCGTCATTAAACCTCTCGGCAAACTGTTCAGCACGCTACGCGGTATCAGCGGCTCGACCATCCTTGGCAGTGGCGCCGTTGCGTTGATCCTCGACGTACCGGCGCTGCTCGCGCAAATCGTACAAATTGAAGCTCGCCACACCTCGTCAACCCCACTTTTACACGCACGCACTCGCCAAGCCGGCAATCGAACTGCGCACGGAGGAATCACCCAATGAAATGGTTTTACGATCTCAGGATAGCGACCAAGCTGATCACCTCGTTTCTGGTGGTGCTCGCGCTGACAGCGCTGATCGGCGTTTTTTCCATCATTCAACTGGGCTTGGTCAATAACGCCTCCACCGAAATACGCGACGACTGGATGCCGTCTGTGTACGCAGCTTCGGCCATGCGTTTCTACGCTGCCAACTACCGCATCAAAGAGGCTCGGCATATTCTCACCGACGTGGCGGCTGAAAAAACTCAAATGGAATTAGAAGCCGGCGAGGTAAGAAAAGAGATGGACGCGCGCCGACTGTCTTACGAAAAGCTCATCTCCAACCCGCAAGAGCGCGCTCTCTTCCTCACGTTCAGCAGTGACTGGGAAGCCTACCTCGTCACCAGCAAAACCTTGTTTGATACCTCACGGCAAAATACCGTCGAAGACGCAAAAGTCATTCTCAGAGGCGACTCAAAGCGCACCTACGATGCGGTGCTTGGGGATCTGGAAAAACTGGTACTCATGAACGACGACGGTGCCGCCGCTGCCAATCAGCGCGGTAACGATCTCTACGCCAGTGCCCGTATATCGATCATTTCCGTGTTGATCATCGCCTTGGTAGTGGGCTTACTGTTGGCGCTGTTCATTTCGCGAATCATTTCCCGCCCCTTGCGATTGGCCGCCAGCGTTGCCAGCCAACTGTCGGAAGGCGACCTTAGCGCGAAGATCGAACCAGGTTCGAAAGACGAGACCGGCATGGTGCTCAACGCCATGCACACCATGGTCGGCAAGCTCTCCCACATCATTGGTGAAGTGCGCAATGCCGCTGACAACCTGGCCAGCGCCTCGGAACAGGTCAGTGCTACTGCCCAGTCCATGAGCCAGGCCACCAGCGAACAAGCGGCCAGCGTCGAAGAAACCAGCGCCTCCATCGAACAGATGAGCGCCAGCATCAATCAGAACACCGAGAACGCCAAAGTCACCGACGGCATGGCCAGCAAAGCGGCCAAGGAAGCCACCGATGGCGGTCAGTCGGTGCAGCAAACCGTGGTGGCGATGAAAAAAATCGCCCAGCGCATCAGCATCATTGATGACATCGCTTATCAAACCAATTTGTTGGCGTTGAACGCCGCCATCGAAGCCGCACGGGCGGGTGAGCACGGCAAAGGCTTTGCCGTGGTTGCTGCCGAAGTCCGCAAACTGGCCGAACGCAGCCAAGTGGCCGCACAGGAAATAGGTGAATTGTCTGGCAGCAGCGTCGAGTTGGCCGAGCGCGCCGGCAAGTTGCTGGACGAAATGGTCCCCTCGATCAACAAGACCTCGGACCTGGTGCAGGAAATCAGCGCCGCCTCTGAAGAACAAGCCGCAGGCGTTGCGCAAATCAACACTGCCATGACCCAGCTCAATCAGGTGACACAGCAGAACGCCTCCAGCAGCGAAGAGCTGGCGGCCACCGCCGAAGAGATGAGCAGCCAGGCCGAGCAACTGCAACAAGCGATGAGTTTCTTTACCCTGGATGCTTCGTCACAGGGCAGTAAAACCGTACGCGGGGCCACCAAGCCTGCGATCAACGGCGCTAGTGCAGGCCGTAAACAGCCTCGTCAAACTCCGCTCAACCGGTCATTTGCCCAGCAAACGACTGGCCCTGACGAAACCGAATTCACCCGGTTCTGATGAAGGCTGCATAGGTTAGATTTTTTGGAGAAAAAGGCATGGGCTCAATCATGACCACCCGGCAAACCACCGCTGTCGTTGCCGAGGAGGCGCAATACCTGACCTTCATGCTCGGTGGCGAGATGTTTGCCATCGGCATTCTTGGCATCAAGGAAATCATCGAATACGGCCACCTCACCGTCGTGCCGATGATGCCCGCCTTCGTTCGCGGGGTGATTAATTTACGGGGCGCTGTGGTGCCGGTGGTTGACCTCTCGGCGCGTTTCGGGCGGGAGAATTCAGGCACCACCCGCCGCAGCTGCGTGGTGATTATCGAAGCCAACACCGACGACGGCCAATCGCAAGACATCGGCCTGCTGGTGGACACCGTGTGCGCGGTGCTGGAAATTCCAGCGGCAGAGATTGAACCGCCGCCCAGCTTTGGCGCCCGGGTGCGGGCCGACTTTATCAGCGGCATGGCCAAGGTCGAGGGCAAGTTCGTCATCGTATTAGAGGTCGATAACGTGTTGTCCATCGACGAGATGTCAAGGCTTGCCGGTGCCCAAGCCGATGCCACCGTCGATCCGCAATGAAACCCGGCAAGGACCGTCATGCTGACCACCGCATCCCTGAATGATCGCGAGTTCGATCAGTTTCAAACCTGGCTTTACCGCACCTCAGGGATCAACCTGTCGCCAGCGAAAAAGGCCTTGGTGGCTGGCCGCTTGTTCAAACGCCTCAAGCATTACCAACTGGACAGTTACGGCGATTACTTCACGCTGATCATGGGCAACCAAAACACTCCTGAACTGCAAATCGCGCTGGATTTGTTGACCACCAACGAAACCTATTTTTTTCGCGAACCCAAGCACTTTGATTTCCTGCGCCAAGAGGTACTTACCAAGGCTCGGCCTGGACAGCTTTTCCGAGTGTGGAGCGCGGCAAGCTCATCGGGAGAGGAGCCCTACAGCCTGGCGATGACCCTCGCCGAAGGACTGGGCACTACGCCGTGGGAAGTAGTCGGCTCAGACATCAGCACCCAAGTGCTGCTCACGGCGCGTAACGGCCACTACCCCATGGAGCGCGCACGCACCCTGCCCCAACCGCTGCTGGTGAAATATTGCCTCAAGGGTACGGGCAGTCAGGACGGGACCTTTCTCATCGGAAAAGCCCTGCGCAATCGGGTCAATTTCATTCAGGTCAACCTCAACGAGGCCCTGCCCAACCTGGGTGAATTCGACGTGATCTTCCTGCGCAACGTGATGATTTATTTCGACCAGGACACCAAGCGCAAGGTCGTCGCCCGGATTTTTCCCCTGCTCAAACCCGGAGGGCACTTGATTATCAGCCACTCGGAAAGCCTCAACGGCGTTAGCGACGCGCTGAAAATGGTCACGCCGTCCATTTACCGTAAACCATGAATACGCCCCCAGGCGCAATTGACCTTTACCTGGCCCCCGGTCAATTCCATTTCAGCAGCGGGCCTGCACGGATGCGTACCCTGCTCGGTTCCTGTATCGCCATTATCCTGTGGCACCCGGTGCACAACATCGGCGGCCTGTGCCATTGCATGCTGCCGTATCGGGCGCGACGAGGCGCCGAGCTTGACGGGAGATACGTTGACGAAGCCTTAGCGCTGTTCCAGCAGGAGATAGTTGCCCACCAGACAACGCTTGAGGAGTATCAACTCAAGCTATTCGGTGGCGGCGAAATGTTCCCTGAGCAACGCCGCGACCTGATGGGCAGCAACGTGGCCCACATGAACGTGGCCGCTGCCCATGAGCTTGCCGCGCAATCGGGGTTAACCCCAAAAAGCCAGGACCTGGGCGGCCTTGGGCATCGCACCCTCATCTTCGACACCTGGAGCGGTCACGTCTGGGTGAGGCACACCTCATTGAAAACAGCTGAAGGCAATGATGAAAAAAATAAGGGTACTGGTCGTCGATGACTCCGCCGTGGTGCGGCAAGTCCTGCTGGCCATTCTCGAGAGCACGCCAGACATTCAAGTCATGGCATCGGCCTCTGACCCCATCTTCGCCATGGACAAGCTCGCCCGTGAATGGCCCGACGTCATCGTGCTGGATGTGGAAATGCCGCGCATGGACGGCATCACGTTTTTGAAAAAAATCATGGCCGAGCGGCCTACCCCGGTGGTGATCTGCTCGTCGTTGACTGAAAAAGGCGCGGAAACTACCTTGCAGGCCCTCGCGGCGGGCGCAGTGGAAATCATCACTAAACCCAAGAGCGGGCTGAAAAACTTCCTCCTCGAATCTTCCGCCGAACTCATCGCAGCGATTCGCGCGGCGGCCACGGCCAATGTGAAGAACCTCGGCAAACGCGCCACCACTGCGCGCCTGGAACCGGCCGGTAAGTTGAGCGCCGACGTGATTCTGTCTGCTGCCAACGGCCACGCGATGCCTCACACCACCGAACGAATCGTCGCAATCGGCACCTCCACCGGTGGCACCCAAGCGCTTGAAGCGGTACTGACGGCATTGCCACGGGTCTGTCCCGGCATCGTCATCGTTCAGCACATGCCCGAGAAATTCACCGCCGCCTTTGCCGAACGCCTGAACAGCATTTCGCAGATCGAAGTACGTGAAGCCCGGCACAACGACCGCGTGCTGCCTGGATTGGCCTTGATCGCGCCGGGTGGCAAACACATGTTGTTAACCCGTAGCGGCGCGTATTACCACGTTCAAGTGGTCGATGGTCCCTTGGTCAACCGCCACCGACCTTCGGTGGACGTACTGTTTCGCTCGGTTGCCAAATTCGCAGGTAAGAACGCCAGCGGCATCATCATGACCGGAATGGGCGATGACGGCGCCCGAGGGCTAAAGGAAATGCTCGACGCCGGGGCTGCCACCGTTGCCCAGGATGAGGCGAGTTGCGTGGTGTTCGGCATGCCCAAGGAAGCCATCAAACTGGGCGCAGCGAAGCGGATTTTGCCGTTGCAGGACATTCATCTGGCAGTAATGGGGAAGTGAATCGCCATATCGGCTCACTGAACGGCCCCGGTCGGAGCCGTCGTTTCTCCAAGACTGACGAAGGGTGTAACGAGATCGTTAAGCCTCGCTTCAAACAGCTTTTTAACACCACCGAATTTCAGCTCGACGCCCATCTCCCCCATTTGCTGCGATACAACGCGGTGTCAAAGCCAAGGCGAGGTCTTCTATCCGCTTGCAGCCGAGCGACTGAACCGGGAAGCTAGGCGCATTCAATAGATGGAGTGACGGCCTTGGATTGGGAAACCCTGCTAAATCGCGAACGACTGGGCAAGCCCATACACAGCCCTCAGGAGCTGGGCCGCAGCCCGTTCCATAAAGATCACGACCGCATCATCTTCTCCGGTGCTTTTCGCCGGCTGGGACGCAAGACTCAGGTCCATCCGGTGACCAGCAACGACCACATCCATACGCGCCTGACCCACTCGCTGGAAGTCAGCTGCGTCGGGCGTTCGCTGGGAATGCGGGTTGGCGAAACCATTCGAGATGCCCTGCCCGACTGGTGTGAGCCCAGTGACCTGGGCATGGTCGTACAATCGGCGTGCCTCGCCCATGACATAGGCAACCCACCGTTTGGCCATTCCGGCGAAGACGCCATTCGCCATTGGTTCTTGCAGGCCGCCGGACGCGGCTGGCTGGACGCCATGAGCGAAGTCGAGCGCAACGACTTCTTGAATTTCGAAGGCAATGCTCAGGGCTTTCGGGTACTCACCCAGCTGGAGTATCACCAGTTCGACGGCGGGACCCGGCTGACGTACGCGACGCTGGGGACTTACTTGAAGTACCCCTGGACCGCTCGTCATGCGGACTCGTTGGGCTATAAAAAACACAAATTCGGTTGCTACCAAAGCGAGTTACCGATTCTCGAGCAAATCGCGCACAAACTTGGTTTGCCGCAACTCGAGGAGCAACGCTGGGCGCGCCATCCGTTGGTTTACCTGATGGAAGCAGCCGATGACATCTGTTACGCCTTGATCGACCTTGAAGACGGTCTGGAAATGGACTTGCTTGAGTATTCCGAGGTCGAGTCCTTGCTGCTGGGGTTAGTGGGTGATGACATCCCGGAAACCTATCGTCAGCTGGGGCCTAACGATTCACGTCGCCGCAAGCTGGCCATTCTGCGTGGCAAAGCCATCGAACACCTGACCAACGCTGCCGCCCGGGCGTTCGTCGAGCAACAAGAAGCTCTCTTGGCAGGCACCCTGACTGGCGATTTGGTGGAGCACATGCACGGTCCTGCCAAGCGATGCGTCCTTGATGCGAAAGACATGGCACGCAAGAAAATCTTCCAGGACAAACGTAAAACGCTGCATGAAATAGGCGCTTACACCACCTTGGAGGTTTTGCTGAATGCCTTTTGTGGCGCAGCGCTTGAGCAATTTGGCGGGCGTACACCTTCGTTCAAACACCGACGCATTCTTGACCTCCTCGGCAACAACGCACCGGACCCCCACTGGCCCTTACATACGTCGTTTCTACGAATGATCGACTTCATCGCTGGCATGACCGACAGCTATGCCAGTGAGATGGCAGGTGAGATGACCGGGCGCTCAAGCCCGGTTTAATTGTTTCAGCGGTACGACCGGATGAGGCGACCCTTGTACGCAGTCATCCGGCGGCCGATCTTCAATAATGCGTCCCCGCACTACAATTAGGGACACAGCCTACACCGAGAACAGAAACGTCTTATCGCTCAAGAGGCTCTGCTGCCGAATAATTCGATCTACTTCTGGCCGTCACTGGCCAGACGAATTATTAACCAGACGCAGTGGTCGTATTCGATGCAAAAAGGTCATCAAGAGCCTGACGCTTCCCGAGCAACGACTGCCCGGCTGGTTGGTACGCGCATGTCGCGCCATCGTGTTAGCCCGGAATACTCTGATGTCAAAAAACAACCTGCGCATCCTGCTAGTGGAAGATCACCCCTTCCAACTGATTGCCACCCAAATACTGCTGAACAATCAAGGCTACTTCCGACTGACCCCGGTATTGAGCGCTGGCGAAGCGATGCAGGCCATGGAAGCTGCGAGCGAGCCCTTTGATGTGCTGCTTTGCGACCAGTGCCTGACAGATCTGACAGGGCTGGAATTGATCATATTGGCCAGTCAACAAGGCTTGATTCACAGAGCGGTATTGCTCAGCGGATTAAGCGACGAACAGCTCCAGGAGCTTGAGCAGAAAGCCAGAGTGCTTCGTCTTCCCTTACTCGGTTGCCTGAGCAAACCGCTGAAGGTTCAGGCGTTCACTGACCTGCTGGAGAACGCCGATGCACACTTCACATATAGGCGCGAATAGCCCTTAGCGATGCGGGCAAACACCTTTAAACAGTCGTTCAACCCTTTTCTTCTAATCAACTGCGCTATTAAACAACCCTAACATGTGGGCCGATACCTAATTGTTTGTAGGATAATTCCGAAACGCTATAAACCGGCTGTATTTCAATTTCGAATCCACACAATATGGCCGCTCAAAATTAAACACTGCCTTGGAGGTTATGAACATTTACGTACGTTAATACGTTAATTCGTGTAGGAAACTTCCTATATCCACTTAACGGTCCTGTAGGTTCATGCGCCGGCCCAAGCTTCTGAGCTAAGGTGCGCGCTTTACTCTTTGCTTGTATGGAAATGAACTATGCACTCGGTTTTTATCATCGACGATCATCCTGTTATTCGCCTCGCGGTTCGGATGCTATTGGAAAACGAAAATTATGAAGTGGTGGGAGAAACGGATAACGGGGTTGATGCCATGCAAATGGTCCGTGAATGCCTGCCAGACCTGATCATTCTCGACATCAGCATCCCCAAGCTGGACGGCCTGGAGGTGCTGGCCCGCTTCAACGCAATGAACTTGCCGTCGAAAATCCTGGTATTGACGGCGCAGACACCCAATCTGTTTGCTATACGTTGTATGCAATCAGGTGCTGCGGGCTATGTATGCAAGCAGGAAGACTTGAGTGAGTTACTCAGTTCGGTAAGAGCCGTATTATCGGGCTACAATTACTTTCCAAGCCAAGCCCTGAGCCCGGCATCCCGCGCAGACGGCCCGCCTTCCGAAATTGAATTATTCAAACTGGTCAACGACCGCGAACTCATGGTATTGCAGCTGTTCGCTCAAGGTAGAACCAACAAGGAGATTGCCAAAGGAATGTTTCTCAGCAATAAGACCGTCAGCACCTATAAAACACGCCTTATGCAAAAACTCAGGGTAAAAACCTTGGTGGAGCTTATCGAGCTGGCAAAACGTAACGCGCTAGTGTGAGAGACCGGATGTCGAAGCGCTTAATGGATTATATGAAGCTGTTCGCTGGCATGTGCTTGAGCGTCACTGTGCAGGCAGCTGACCTTGCGTCTCAGAATTACACGTTGCTGAGTCGGTCCAGCCCCAGCCATATGGATACCCGGCTGGACAGAGCGCAATGGCAATGGTTGCAAAACAAGCGTGAGCTGAGGCTCGGCACGTCAGCCCCCGACTATCCGCCGTTCGACATGACCCTGACCGGTCACGATTACGAAGGATTCACGGCTGACTACGCCGGCATTCTTGCCCACGCACTAGACACGCCAATCAAGGTTTTGCGCTTCGAATCAAGGGACGCGGCCATTGAAGCCTTAACCGAAGGACAAATTGACCTGCTCGGAAGCGCCAATGGTTTCGAAGCGCAAGGCAAGCACCTTACGCTGTCCCTCCCCTACGCGGTTGACCAGCCGGTATTGGTCACTCGCACCGGAGAAACCCGCCCGCTTTCCGACGGTTTGGCAGGCTTGCGCGTGAGTATGGTTTATCACTACCTGCCCCGTGAAGAAGTCAAAGCCCTTTACCCCAACGCGCTGTTGCAGACCTATCCGTCGTTTCAAAGCGCGATCAACGCAGTCGCCTTCAATCAGGCCGATGTCTTTCTGGGCGATACCATTTCCACCCATTACCTGATCAACAAGGGCTATCTGAACAACGTTCAGATGGCCAATTTCGGCAAACATGAGGCCAATGGATTCAGTTTTGCCATGCGCAGCGATGACACCCAGTTGTTGGACATCGTCAATAAAGTGCTGAAAGCGATCCCTATCGTCGAGCGAGTGAGTATTTCCAAGCGCTGGAATGCCGGTAGCGACTTGTTGCTCACAGACCAAAAGCTACAACTGACTCCGCGCGAGGAGCGCTGGATTGCACAGCATCCAGTGGCGCGCGTTGTGATCAACGAGGCGTACGCACCACTGACTTTCTTCGACGCCTCCGGCAACTTTCGAGGCATCACCGCTGACGTGTTCGATTTGATTCGTCTGCGCACGGGGCTGAATTTCGAGGTCAAACGTGCCCCGAGCATGGCCGACATGATGAAACAAGTCAGCGAAGGTCAGGCGGACATTATTGGCACGATGATCCCCAGCGATGAACGGGAAAGTCGCTTCAGCTTCACCCGTCCTTATGTGGATACCTCATTCGTTCTGGTCACTCGTCAGGAGGCGGACAGTCCAGTTAGCCTGGATCAATTCGACGGCAAACGTCTGGCGGTCCTCCAAAACAGCCCGACCCTGCCCTTTGTCCGACGAGAACACCCCGGCGCCCAAGTGGTGGAAACAGACAATCCTTTTCAGGCCCTGGACATACTCGCTCAACACCAAGTTCAGGGTGCGATTGTCTCGCTACCCAGCGCCAATTATTTTCTGTCCTCGCAGTTGTTCGAGGATAAATTGCAGATGAGCGCCACAGTCGGCGACGACCAAGCGCGTATTTCCATGGCTACTGCACGTGATGCGACAGAGCTCAGTTCGATTCTCGACAAGGCGCTTTCCAGCATTGCTCCCGAGGACCTGGCGATAATCAACAACCGATGGCGCGCTTACGTGCCACCCAGTGGCGGTTATTGGCGCAATTACCATGAGTTGATTTATCAGATCGTGATCGGCACTGGTCTGCTGCTGCTGGGCTCTTTGGCGTGGAACGCTTACATGCGCCGCCAGATTAAAAAACGCGAAGTGGCTGAACGTGCCTTGAATGATCAGTTCGAGTTTATGCGCACGTTGCTTAACGGCACGCCACATCCCATTTATGTCCGGGACAGTGAGGGGTTGCTGCAAACCTGTAACGACAGCTACCTGGCCGCTTTCTCAGCCACACGTGAAGAGGTTATCGGCAAGAACGTGATGGACGGCGTGCTGAGCAATGCATTCGAGGCACGGGAATTCGCCGCCGATTATCATCGGGTAATGGCCGAAGGAACTTCGTTGATACTTGATCGCCCCCTGCAAATCGGAGACCGCCGACTCACCATCTATCACTGGATTCTGCCTTTTCGCGATTCGCTGGGTGAAGTTCAAGGCATCATTGGTGGCTGGATCGACATCAGCGAGCGCCGTCAACTGATGGAAGAGCTACGCGGGGCCAAGGACCTGGCAGATGAAGCCAGTCGAGCCAAAACGACCTTCCTGGCAACCATGAGCCATGAAATCCGCACCCCGATGAACGCCGTCATTGGCATGCTTGAACTCGCGCTCAAACGGGCCGATCAAGGTCATCTGGACCGGCCGGCCATTGAGGTGGCTTACAACTCTGCCCGCGATCTATTGGAGCTGATCGGTGACATTCTGGACATCGCACGAATTGAGTCCGGTCGCCTCAAACTGTGTCCTGAACGGGCTAATCTGCGCGAGCTAGTGGAGTCAGTTGTGCGGGTATTTGACGGTCTCGCCCGACAGAAAAGCCTGAACCTGCTGCTCGACCTCGACAGCCGCATCAATGGTGATGTTCTGCTCGACCCGTTACGGTTTAAACAGATCCTGTCAAACCTGCTCAGCAACTCCATCAAGTTCACTGAGCAAGGCAAGGTCAAAATAAGCGTGGTCGTTGAAGACCGGCCAGACCCGCAACAACTGCACGTACAACTGCGGATTCAGGACAGTGGAATCGGCATCAGTGATGAGGATCAGCATCGATTATTCCAGCCCTTCGCCCAAGCGGATAATTCCGGCCACTTGGCCAGGAGCGGCGCAGGACTGGGGCTGGTTATCTGCCGCAATCTCTGTGAAATGATGGGGGGACGGCTGAGTCTGAGCAGTCAGTCTGGTCAAGGAACACTGGTTCAGGTTGCATTGACACTGACCACCCTGGAACCGCTCAAGACCACCGAGCAACTGCGTGATCAGCCACCTGAAACCGGCACGCCGCTGAACATTCTGATCGTCGATGATCACCCTGCCAACCGGCTGTTGATGTGCCAGCAACTGGGCTTTCTCGGCCATAGTTTCCAATCGGCGGAAAACGGCGCAGAGGGTTTGCAACTTTGGCTTACCGACCCGTTCGATCTGGTTCTGGCCGATTGCAACATGCCGGTCATGAATGGCTATGACTTGACCCGCGCTATCCGTGCCCATGAACAAAAGTACGCGCTTGAGCACTGTACTGTTTTCGGCTTTACCGCCAATGCGCAGCCTGAGGAGCATCAACGCTGCCGAGAGGCCGGGATGGATGCCTGCTTGTTCAAACCGGTCAGCCTAAATGCGCTCAATGAAGCGTTGGTCACGATAAAACCGCATCGTCCTCCGGCCGCCCCCACGCCATCCATTGACCTGGGTTCAGCTGCGTTCAGTGTTGATGGTATTCATGCCTTGACCGGAGGCAAGCCGGACATGATCCAACGCTTGCTGGCGCAATTACTCAGCAGCAGCCAGGACGACCGCAAGGAGCTAGAGGCGATTGGGAACATCAACAATCGTCAGTACCTGGGAGAAATGGCGCATAAAATCAAAGGGGCGGCATTAATCATCCAGGCACATGAGGTGATTAAACACTGCGATGCGCTGGAGGACGCTTGCGTCCAAGGGGCACCGGACGCAGTGATCGAAGGGCATCGACATGCCATCAACGCCGCAATGAAAGCGCTGGAACATGACCTTCGCTTGCAACAAACCGACGTCGACTGAGCGTCCTCCAACCAAAAGGAATAGAACATGACCACGCAATGGATTGAGATGAATACCGAACAGTTTCTGGCCTACGCCGCGCATTCCAGCGTCGGATACGCAAACGATATCCAACTCACCTACAAGCAACCGCTTGACCTGACGCCAGCGCAACAAAGCTGGTCAATGGACCAGTTGCTCCCGCAGGGGGTCGACACGCCGAATCACTATCTCTTTACGCTGCACTCCACTGAAGGCGAAAACATTGGCCTTCTCTGGTTCGGCACCTACGAGGAATACAGCGTCAAAACGCTGTTTATTTATGATCTGGAAATCTATCCACGCGCGCAGCGTCGCGGCCATGCCACTGAAGTCATGGACATGATCGAGCGCTGGGCTGTCGCCAACGATATCGGTCGTCTGGAGCTGAACGTATTTGCACACAATCACGCGGCCCAGGCGCTCTACCACGCGTGTGGACTGGCACCGTACGAGATAACCATGGGCAAGCAGCTGGATTGACACAGCAGTGTGACTAGCCTCTAGCCGGGTGACAGCGGTAACCCTTGTCTATGCTGAAAAGTGGTAATGCAGCGCACAACTATGGAGAGAGTTGCGATGCCTTGGAATTCTTCGACTGGACAACGCCGCTTCCCCCTGCATCTTCACATCAGTGTCATGTTCACCGTGCTGCTGCTGTTTACCAGTGTCGTTCTGAGTATTTTCAATTACTGGCAAACCTCGCAAATCATTTTATCCAGCAGCGAGAAGCTGTTCGGCGCCATCGCCCAAGATGTGGAGGTCGACTTACACCGCACCTATCAACCGATCCGTCGATTGCTCAGTCTGTTGGCCGCCTATGATCCCAATCACGCCTACGCGCTGGGACAACGGCTGGCATTGCTCAAACCCTTTGCACAGGCATTAGAAAACGATCCTAATCTTGCGTCGTTGTACCTGGGCTACAGCAATGGCGATTTCTTCATGGTCCGGCCTTTACGGACTGGCACCGCGCAACACTATGTTCAAGCACCTGCGAACGCCTCATACCAGGTCTGGAGTATTGAGCACATCTCCGGCACTTCCTTGCCGCGCTCGCAGTCGCTGTTTTTCGACGCCGCACTGCACTTGATCAGCCAACAGGAAAACCTGAACGAACGGTTCGACCCCCGTGATTGGGGGTGGTTTGAGCAAGCCCGCGCCGGTTCCGATCAGATCACCAGTGAACCCTATGTCTTTTTAAACCGCCATGTGGTGGGCACTACATTGGCCCGTCGAAGTGGCACGGACAGCGTTATCGCGGCAGACCTGACCCTCGATGCCTTGTCCGCGACACTGGCCAAACACAAGATCACCGCCAGTACCGAGGTGGTGGTGTTCGACAGCAACGGCAACGCAGTGGCGTACCCCGATAGTTCAAAGTTGGTGATCGAAAGCGGCACGGCCCATTTGGCCAACGCGAAAGACCTAAGCCCGGCGTTAAAGGAGTTATTTGATCAAGGAGTAGAATCCACAAGCCGCCTGACACTGGGTAATCGCGACTGGATAGTTGCCCATAGCCATCTGAAAGAAGGCGGTCCATCCGGGCTGCAACTGGCAATGTTAGTGCCAGAGGATGAGCTGTTGGCAGACGCCATACGCCTGCGATGGCAAGGAGCGCTGGTAGCATTGAGCACCCTGCTGTTGTGCTTACCGCTGGGTTGGTTGATGTCCCGCATCATGGTTAAACCTTTGCGGACACTGGTGCGCGAAGCTGATGGGATCCGCAGTTTTGATTTCACGAGTCCGGCCGGCCATCGATCGCTGGTGCTGGAAGTCGACCAGCTGTCGTTGTCCATGGCGCGGATGAAGGCAACATTGGCCAGTTTCCTTCGAATCACCGCCAGCTTATCCGCCGAAACCCACTTCGATACGCTGCTGCAACGACTTCTTTGCGAGACCGTGGCGATCAATCAGGCCCAGGCCGGTTTGATTTATTTGGTCAATAGCGAGAGCAGATGCCTAGAGCCCGTTGGTCTCGTTATGCTTGGCGCCCAACATGCGCCGCAGGACTACGGCCTAGGCGCCCATGATCTGCACACGGATCAACAACCCGGCTGGCTGCAACATTTGGTCGTGAACAGGAGCAGCGTGGTAGTTGCGCTGAGCTTCGAGCACGCAGGCGATCTGCAAGGCCTCATGCAAGCCATTGACGCGCCGAGGATTCATCTACTGGGTATACGTTTGAGCAATCAGCATGGCGAAACCATCGGCGCCCTTAATCTAATCCATGCCGACACCGGTACCCCGTCTGATCTGGAGAACATCAGCCCTGAGCGGGTAGCCTTCACCGAGGCTGTCTCTGGGGCAGCCGCCGTATGCATCGAAAGCCAACGCCTCCAGTCCAGGCAAAAACTGCTGTTGGATTCGTTTATCCAGCTGATTGCCGGTGCCATCGACGCGAAGAGCCCCTACACAGGCGGCCATTGCCAGCGGGTGCCGGTGTTGACCCTGATGCTGGCCCGCGCCGCCGCCGCAAGCCAGCAACCGGCGTTTCTCGACTTCCACCCAACCGAAGACGAATGGGAAACCTTAAACATCGCTGCGTGGCTGCATGATTGCGGCAAAGTCACCACTCCCGAATATGTGGTCGACAAGGCCACCAAACTTGAAACCTTGTACGACCGGATTCATGAAATCCGCACTCGCTTCGAGGTGCTAAAACGCGATGCCTGGGTCACTTATTGGCAAGGACGAACAATGGGAAGCCACGAGCCTCAGTTAGCCGCCGCCCGAGACCTTGAGCTGACCGAACTGGATAACGACTTCAGTTTTGTTGCACGGTGCAATCTTGGGGGAGAAGCGATGGACGATGCCGATTTACGACGCCTGCGGCAGATTGGCGCTCGCAGCTGGATGCGTACGCTAGATGACCGGCTGGGCGTTTCCTGGGAGGAGAACCGCCGTCAGGCCCGTCAGCCTGTGACGGCATTGCCTGCCAGAGAAACCTTGCTGGTGGACCGGGCTGAGCACTTGTTCCAGCGGGCAGAAGCTGAAGAAATACCGGCTGACAATCCCTGGGGATTCAAACTGGATGTGCCACCGTACAAATTCAATCGCGGCGAACTGTACAACCTGAGCATTCGTCGCGGCACCTTGACCGCTGAAGAGCGGTACATCATCAACCATCACATGGTCCAAACCATTTTGATGCTCAGTCGTTTACCGTTTCCCGCACACCTGAAAGGCGTTGCAGAGATCGCTGGCGGTCACCATGAAAAAATGAACGGGACGGGATACCCCAAACGCTTGAAGCGCGACGAAATGAGTATCGCGGCACGAATGATGGCCATCGCGGACATCTTCGAAGCGTTGACGGCCGTCGACCGGCCCTACAAAAAGGGTAAACGCCTGAGTGAAGCGCTGTCGATCATGGCGCAGATGTGTATCGATGAGCACATCGACCCGCCCCTGTTCGAGTTGTTCATTCAGGCGGACATCTATCAGCACTATGCGACCCGCTATCTTCAGCCACAGCAAATCGACGCCGTCGATAAACACAGCGTGTTGGAAAAAGCGGGAATGGGGAGGTCACGCTAGGTCGAAGAGACTTCGGGGGAATAGGTAGTGCAAAAAAAAGCAGGCATTTGAGCCTGCTTTTTTTGTATCAACGTGGATCAGGCAACCGGATTGATCGGCTTTTCCGGGTACCAAACGTCGATCAACGGGCTGACAGTCACTTCTGTCAATTCGCTGCGGCCTTTGAGCCAGCCTTCAACTACTGCGCGCTGCTCTGCGTTAACCGAGCCGCGTTTCTTCAGGCAAACCAGACCAAAGTCTTCGCCGCCAACGTAGTTCAGATCATTGGCATCCATGGCTTCGGTCAGGAAGGCATCGAGGAAGGCGTCAATAGCCTCATCATCCAGGTCTTGTTTGAAGTCCAGGTTGAGTTCAAAACCAACCTCTTGGAATTCATCAACGCAGAGTTTTTTGCGCAGACGCTGGGAACGGTTAGTGGCCATGGAACAATCCTCATAAGTAATAACGGGCGGCACTTTACCAGCTTGGGCGACTAAATGCCCGCCTCAGTGCCGGATGTTCGTCCGGGAGCGCGCTTAAGACCCATATTAGCTGTTTATCGACAAAAAACTGCCCGTTGGACGGCGTTTCCTCGGCACACGTCACCCTTGCTTGGGGCATAATGCCGCTCAATTCTGCTCAGATGCAGGTGATCCGGGCAGCCTATTGAATGGCCGTATTTATCTCGGTAACGGTCAAGATCAACGAGGGAATCCATCCATGCCCTCTACTTTTCCCTTCTCAGCAGTAGGGCTTTATTTCCAATGATCAAATCTTTACGCCCCCTGTTATTCGCCAGTCTTTTCTTCCCTCTGGCTATGTCCGTCGCCGCCGCCCCGATCAACACCTCGTTACCGCCCAAGGTTCAACAGGCGCTGCAGGCCGCCAAACTTCGAAACGATGCGCTTTCCCTGGTCATTTTACCGCTCACCGGCCCCGGCGTTGCGACGGTCTATAACGCGGACGTTTCGGTCAACCCGGCGTCAACCATGAAACTGGTGACAACCTATGCCGCGCTGGAAATGCTCGGCCCGAACCACCAATGGAAAACCGAGTTCTACACCGACGGCACTGTCAGCAATGGTGTTCTGCACGGCAACCTCTACCTTAAGGGCGGCGGTGATCCCAAGCTGAATATGGAAAAACTCTGGCTGCTGCTGCGCGATCTGCGCGCCAACGGGGTGCTGCAGGTAACGGGAGACTTGGTGTTGGACCGCAGCCATTTCATTCGGCCGCTATTGCCCGTGTTCAACGACGATGGCAACGATGAAAATCAACCGTTCCTGGTCAAGCCCGATGCGCTGATGGTCAACCTCAAGGCCCTGCGCTTTATCGCGCGCAACGACGCCGGCAAAGTGATGGTGTCCGTTGAGCCTCCAATTGCCAGCATCCACCTCGACAACCAAGTCAAGGCGCTGGCCTCCGACGCCTGTACCGGCGATGTGCGCTACACGCCGACGCCTCAGGTCGACGGCAGCATCAGCGTGATTATCAGTGGTCAACTTGGTCAGGGCTGCAGCTCTCAGACCTATCTGTCATTGCTGGATCACCCGACTTATACCGCTGGTGCAGTGCGCGCGATTTGGCAAGAGTTGGGCGGCAGCATTTTAGGCAAGGACCGGGAAGAGGTGGTGCCTGGCAACGCTCGACTGTTGGCCAAGGCCTATTCGCCGGATCTGGCGGAAATCATCCGTGACATCAATAAATTCAGTAACAACACCATGGCTCAGCAATTGTTTCTGAGCTTGGGTGCGAAGTTTCGCAACGATGCCGATGGTGACGACGCCAAGGCTGCACAACGGGTGATTCGCCAGTGGCTGGCCAAGAAAGGCATTATCGCCACGCACTTGGTCATGGAAAACGGCTCAGGTCTGTCCCGGGCTGAACGCGTCAGCGCGAGAGAAATGGCACAAATGCTCCAGTCTGCCTGGCAGAGCCCGTATGCCGCTGAGTACATAAGCTCCCTGCCACTGGTCGGGGTTGACGGCACCATGCGTAAACGTCTCAAAACCACGCAAATGCGCGGCGAGGCGCATATCAAAACCGGCACCCTGAACACCGTGCGGGCGATTGCCGGCTTTAGCCGCGACAGCAATGGCAACACGTGGGCAGTGGTGGCGATTCTAAATGGGTCGCAGGTCGGCGGTACCGCATCCGTGCTCGATACCGTACTGCTTGATCTGTATCGCCAACCGAAGCTGGCCAATACCTCAATCTCGTTGCAACGGCCTTGATGGTCCGCTGAGACACCGGGCCGCGCCAACACCTGACCCATCCAGCCAGGTGTTGGGGCGACGATTGCTTACCGCGCGGTAATACGCCACGCCCGGTGGATCTTGGTGTTACGGGCAAAATCCGGGTCGACGGTTTGGGCGGTGATTTCTTCAATCGCGTACCGTTCGCTCAAGTTTTCATCGAGCTGAAACTTGCGGAAGTTATTCGAGAAATACAACACGCCGCCGGGTGCCAGGCGCGCCATCGCCAGATCAAGCAGTTGCACTTGATCTCGTTGCACGTCGAAGATCCCTTCCATGCGCTTGGAGTTGGAGAACGTCGGTGGATCAATGAAGATAAGGTCATATTCATCGCGGCTCGCGTCCAGCCAGGCCATGACATCGCCCTGCTCCAAACGGTTTTTATCCGAGAAACCATTGAGCGACAGGTTGCGCCGCGCCCAATCCAGATACGTCTTCGAGAGGTCCACGCTGGTGGTGGTCCGTGCGCCGCCTTTGGCCGCGTGCACGCTGGCAGTGCCGGTGTAGCTGTACAGGTTGAGGAAACGCTTCCCCGCCGCTTCTCGCTGAATCCGCATGCGCATTGGGCGGTGATCGAGGAACAGCCCGGTGTCCAGGTAGTCGGTCAGGTTAACCAACAACTTGACACCACCTTCGCTGACTTCACGGAATTGGCCTTGCGCGCTTTGACGCTCGTACTGCTTGGTGCCGCTCTGGCGCTCGCGACGCTTAATGACAACGCGGCTCTTGTCGATGTTCAGCGCTTGAGGAATAGCTGCCAGCGCATCGAACAATCGGGCCGAGGCTTTTTCCGGGTCAATAGACTTCGGCGCAGCGTATTCCTGAACGTGTACCCAGTCGTGATAGAGGTCGATAGCCAGTGAGTATTCCGGCATGTCGGCGTCGTAGACGCGGTAGCAGTCGATGCCTTCACGGCGCACCCACTTGCCCAGCAATTTGAGGTTTTTCTGCAAGCGGTTGGCAAACATCTGCCCGCCTTCGCTCAGGCGCGCGTGCTCAACGACTGGCTCGGGCGTTTTGATCGGATTGCCGTTCTTGTTGTATTTCTCGTACTTGCCCGGCGCTTCGACTTCGGTGGATTCGTTGGCATCAGCTTCAACCTGATCGCGCTCGACTTGCCGCTGTTCAGCCGTACGGCGCTCGCCGGTGACGAATTGATCTGGCACTACTTTGATCAGCAATAATTTGCACGGCAATGCGCCGTTCCAGAACGCGTATTGCTTGTGACTGCGGATGCCCATGCGCTTGCCCAGGTCCGGCGCACCGGTAAACACCGCCGCTTCCCAGTTCAGACACGCTTGTCGCAAACGCTCGCCAAGGTTCTGGTAGAGATAAAGCAGACTGGCTTCATCGCCCAAACGCTCGCCGTAAGGAGGGTTACAGATCACCAAGCCTTTTTGGTTCTGGTCAGGACGCGGCTCAAAGGTCGCCACTTCGCCTTGATAAACCTTGATCCAATCACTCAAACCCGCGCGGTCAATATTATTGCGCGCAGGTTGGATCAGACGCGGATCGGCTTCGTAACCACGGATCCACAACGGTGGCTTGGCCAGGCCGATGTCGGCCCGTTCCTGCGCTTCGTCGTGTAGCTTTTTCCAAATGGCAGGAATGTGCCCAAGCCAGGCCGAAAAGCCCCAACGCTCGCGCTTGAGGTTGGGCGCGATATCCGCCGCCATCATGGCGCCTTCTACCAGGAAGGTACCAACGCCGCACATGGGGTCAGTCAACGCGCCGCCTTGAGCGGCGATACGCGGCCAGCCAGCTCGCACTAGAATTGCAGCGGCAAGGTTTTCTTTCAGCGGAGCAGCACCTTGCTGCAAACGATAACCGCGCTGGTGCAGGCTGTGCCCGGACAGATCAAGCGACAAAATAGCTTCCCCGCGATCAAGGCGCAGGTGAACGCGAAGATCAGGGTTGAGCTTGTCCACCGAAGGACGCAGGCCTGACGGCGTGCGCAGTTTGTCGACAATCGCGTCCTTGACCTTCAACGCACCAAAGTGGGTGTTGTCGATGCCCGAACCGTTACCGCTGAACTCCACCGCGAGACTGCCTTCGGCGTCCAAGTGATCCTCCCACTCAACGTCCAGGACCCCGTGATACAGGTCCTCGGCGTCTTTCATGGGAAAACGCTTGATAACCAGCAACACTCGGTTAGCCAAGCGCGACCAGAGGCATAGCCGGTAGGCGGTCTCCATGTCTGCGAGGCCGCGAATGGCTGAGGTATGTTCGCGGGTTTCCTCAAGGCCAAGCCCGGTCGCTTCTTCAGCGAGTAGGCCCTCAAGGCCTTTGGGACAGGTGAGGAAGAGTTCAAAACGGTCCGACATGGATAATCCAACGCCCTAGGCGAGTAGCGGTGAGGCAACGCATTGCCCAACCAGATTTTAAACAGGCGCCTTTCTTGGAGAACGCCTGCGTGGCACACACATTGTGCCGTTCCACCTTGAACGATCCCTTTGGGAGCGCATTCATTTGCAAGGCAGCGATGCTGTATATCAGATAAACCCCCTAGCCCGCTTCCCGAATAAATTCGGACCGCAGACTCGGCGCGAGCACAAACGTTGCAACAATAAGTCACATTCCGTGACCCTTCGTCGATTAAAGGTTGACGTCAATCCGCCATCTTTTAACCCCGAAAACGACTTCCATTCTCAATCAAAGCCTCGGTTCAGCGGGGCTGTGGAAAAAACATTGCGCCAAACGCGTGGGTTGCTTATGGCTCTAACACCCTTTTCGTTACGTTGTTATGACAAAACGATCATTCACAGCGTCCGGCGCATTGGTTAGAACTCAACTCAGGTTGTCGCCGCAATGGCAACGACACTAAGCCCGCGACGCCGGCAGCGGGTACTCACGGCAGAAGATTCTGCCCGACCTCGACATGAGGTCTCCAGGGACATAACAGTCAACAAACGAGGGCAATACCCTATGAGAAGACTTAAGCGTGATCCGTTGGAAAGAGCATTTTTACGCGGATATCAATTTGGTGTTCATGGCAAATCCCGTGAGCTTTGCCCTTTTACTCTACCGTCAGTACGCCAAGCCTGGATCAATGGCTGGCGAGAAGGACGCGGCGACAACTGGGACGGTATGACCGGCACTGCGGGCATCCACAGACTCAACGAACTTCACGCGGTCGGCTAACCAGGCATATTCCGACCAGGCTTTTTTAAAAAGTTGCACACCTGACTAAACATGCACGCCCTATCCGGGCGGCGGGCTAGCGCCCAGGGGTTCCTTCTCAAGGAGCCCCTTTTTTTATCCGGGTTTTGACGTCGCGACGCTGGATCAGTGGCGACTCATTGCAGCAATAGCGTCAACCGACTGCCCGATCAGCGCTGGCCCTTTATAGATGAAGCCCGAATAAATCTGCACCAGACTTGCACCGGCCGCGATTTTTTCCGCCGCGTGCCTGCCTTCAGTGATTCCGCCCGCCGCAATGATTGGCAAGCGCCCCGCCAGTTCTCCCGCCAGCACCTTGACCGTATGGGTACTTTTTTCGCGAACCGGCGCGCCCGACAGACCACCGGCCTCGTCGGCGTGGGGCAAACCTTGGACACCCTCGCGGCTAAGAGTGGTGTTGGTGGCGATCACCGCGTCCATGCCCGAGTCAATCAACGCAGCGGCCACCAACACGGTTTCTTCGTCGGTCATGTCCGGCGCGATCTTGATCGCCAACGGCACGCGACGGCCGTATTTCACAGTGAGGTCTTCTTGACGCATGCGCAGCGCTTCGAGCAGTTGCTTGAGCGAGTCCCCGAACTGCAAGCTGCGCAAACCGGGGGTATTAGGCGAGCTGACATTAACCGTCACATAACTCGCGTGCTCGTAGACCTTATCCAGGCAGATCAAGTAATCGTCCACGGCGCGCTCAACCGGTGTGTCGAAGTTCTTGCCGATGTTGATTCCAAGGATGCCGCTGTACCGAGCCGCCTTGACGCGAGTGATCAGGTGATCGACGCCCAGGTTGTTAAAGCCCATGCGGTTAATGATCGCCTCAGCTTGGGGCAACCGAAAAATCCGTGGTTTCGGATTACCCGGCTGTGGACGTGGGGTCACGGTACCGACTTCAACAAAGCCGAAACCCAACTGCGCAAAGCCGTCGATGGCCGCGCCATTTTTGTCCAGCCCCGCCGCCAACCCCACCGGATTCGGGAAGTTAAGGCCCATCACTGTGACCGGCAACTGCGCAGGCGCCTTGCTCAACAAGCCATTGAGCCCCAAACGCCCGCCCGCGCCGATGAGATCCAGCGACAGGTCATGGGAGGTTTCCGGGGAAAGTTTGAACAATAACTGGCGGGCCAGGTTATACATGGGCGGGCGTGGCTCGTGAGCGGCTGAATTCAGGGACGCGATTATAGACGGACCCGGCATTGGAGGCGAGACATGCTGTAATCTTTGCAGACGCTCGCGCCGGGTGTGGCATACGCATTGCTATGGGACGCGTATGAATAAAGAGACGCGCTATGAATAAATCACCCAACAACGCTCTGGATTGGGTCGCAGGCAGCGATGCACCGGAAAAGAATGTTATCGATCTAGGCTTCATGGCCTTGACCGATTGTGCCCCGCTGGTGGTCGCCGCCACCCAAGGTTTCGGTCAGCCCTATGGGCTGACGATGAACCTTAAACGTCAATCATCGTGGTCCAATCTGCGTGACAAATTGGTCAACGGTGAACTGGACGCGGCCCACAGCCTGTATGGACTGATCTATGCCGTGCAGCTCGGAATCAGTGGCACCGGCCAAGTCGATATGGCGGTACTGATGGGCCTGAATCAAAACGGGCAAAGCATCAACCTGTCGAAAGCGTTGCAAGACGCCCACGTGGTCAGTCCTGACGCGCTGGACGACCGCGTGCACCAAAGCCGCTCAAAACTGACCTTCGCCCAAACCTTCCCCACCGGCAACCACGCGATGTGGCTGTATTACTGGCTGGCGAGTCAGGGCATCCATCCGTTGAACGACGTCGACAGCGTGGTCGTTCCTCCGTCGCAAATGGTCGCGCATTTGCAAGCCGGGCGTATTGACGGCTTTTGCGTCGGTGAGCCGTGGGGCGCCAGCGCGGTTAATCAGGGTGTCGGATTTACCTTGGCGACCACTCAGGCCATCTGGCCGGATCACCCGGAAAAAGTCCTCGGTTGCACCCGGGAGTTCGTCCAACAAAATCCGAATACCGCCCGCGCGTTGGTGATGGCGGTGCTCGAAGCCAGTAAGTTCATTGAGCAAAACGACGAAAATCGCCGCAGTACCGCGCAATTGCTCAGCGGCAGTGACTACCTCGATACGCCGGTGGAATGTATCGAACCACGCTTGATGGGCAACTATGGCGACGGCCTCGGTCACCATTGGCACGATCAACACGCCGTGCGCTTTCACGGGGCGGGCGAAGTGAACATGCCTTACTTGTCGGACGGCATGTGGTTCATGACGCAATTGCGCCGCTGGGGTCTTCTGCGTGACGACCCGGATTACCTGGCCATCGCCGCTCAGGTGCATCAATTGGAACTCTATGGCCAGGCCGCCAAAGCGGTGGGCGTTACCGTGCCTGCGTCAGCCATGCGCAGCAGCCAACTGATCGATGGCAAAATCTGGGATGGTAGCGACCCGCAGGCCTATGCACACAGTTTTAAACTGCATGCTCTGGTCGATACTGCCCTCACCCGCGTTCCTCGTTGAAGGAACCTGCGAATATGCTGCGTATCCTGCTGATAAACGACACATTCAAGAAGGTCGGTCGCCTCAAGGCCGCTCTCGTAGAAGCCGGTTTTGATGTCATTGATGAGTCCGGGCTGATTATCGACCTGCCGGCACGGGTCGAAGCGGTTCGCCCTGACGTGATTCTGATCGACACCGAATCCCCCGGCCGCGACGTAATGGAACAAGTGGTGCTGGTCAGCCGCGATCAGCCCAGGCCCATCGTGATGTTCACCGACGAGCACGACCCGTTGGTCATGCGCCAAGCGATCAAGTCTGGGGTCAGCGCCTACATTGTCGAAGGCATTCACGCTCAGCGCCTGCAACCGATTCTGGACGTGGCCATGGCCCGTTTTGAGAGCGACCAGGAACTTCGTGCCCAATTACAGGCACGCGATCAGCAACTGGCCGAGCGTAAACGCATCGAATTGGCCAAAGGCCTGCTGATGAAAATGAAAAATTGCAAAGAAGAAGAGGCCTACACCCTGATGCGCCGCCAAGCCATGAGCCGCCAGCAAAAGCTGATTCAAGTAGCCGAGCAGATCATCGCCATGAGTGAGTTGTTGGGGTAGGCGTAAGTTCTATTTAACCTTTTGAAATCCCTACATTTTCTGTAGGAGCGGGCTTGCTCGCGATGGAGCGCGAAGCGGTCCGAAAAAATGCGAAACCCAGTGTTTATCGTTAAAAATGTACTGCATGATTTACGGCCGCTGCGCAGTCGATCGCGAGCAAGCTCGCTCCTACAGGGTTGCAAAGTGAGTCAAGCTTGAAGCTTATGGCTCGCAACTTGCTACTACTCTTGCACCGGTAGCCAAAGGCGGTTACCCCTTTCACGACAAAGACGTCGCATACTCTTCTCGCTCAGGCGAATCGGGTTGCGGCGTTTTTTGCGTTTTGGCCCACCGGCCACGATTCTTTAAATGCGGATGAGGTGTTCTATGAATGCAAGCTTCTGGAAAGCCGGTCACCGACCGACGCTGTTCGCAGCCTTTCTGTATTTCGACCTGAGCTTCATGGTCTGGTACCTGCTCGGCCCAATGTCGGTGCAAATCTCCGCTGACCTGCACTTGACCACTCAACAACGCGGCTTAATGGTTGCAACGCCGATTCTGGCCGGCGCTTTTCTGCGTGTATTGATGGGCCTGCTGGCTGACAAACTGTCGCCAAAGACCGCCGGGATTGTGGGTCAAGTGATCGTGATCGGCGCCTTGCTAACGGCTTGGCAGCTTGGCATCCACAGCTATGAGCAAGCGCTGTTGCTCGGCGTATTCCTCGGCATGGCCGGCGCTTCGTTCTCCGTCGCCCTGCCGCTGGCCTCGCAATGGTATCCGCCAGAGCATCAAGGCAAGGCAATGGGCATCGCCGGTGCGGGCAACTCCGGCACCGTGTTCGCCGCATTGATCGCTCCGGCATTGGCCATGGCGTTCGGCTGGACCAACGTGTTTGGATTCGCATTGATACCACTGGTACTGGTGCTGATCGCCTTCAGCTTGATGGCGCGCAACTCACCGCAGCGGGCAAAACCCAAATCCATGGCCGACTACTCAAAAGCTTTGGGTGACCGTGACACCTGGTGGTTTATGTTCTTCTACGCCGTGACCTTCGGCGGCTTCATTGGCTTGGCCAGCGCCCTGCCCGGCTACTTTAACGACCAATACCACCTGAGCCCTGTAACGGCGGGTTATTACACAGCAGCCTGTGTGTTCGGTGGCAGCATGATGCGTCCACTCGGTGGTGCTCTGGCGGATCGCTTTGGCGGGATTCGGACCTTATCGGGCATGTACGGCGTGGCTGCAATCTGCATCGCCGCTGTCGGTTTCAACCTGCCGAGTTCCTGGGCAGCACTGGCACTGTTCGTGTCCGCCATGCTCGGCCTCGGTGCTGGTAACGGTGCAGTGTTCCAACTGGTTCCTCAGCGTTTTCGTCAAGAGATCGGTGTCATGACTGGCCTGATCGGCATGGCCGGCGGCGTCGGTGGTTTTCTACTGGCAGCCGGCCTGGGTGCAATCAAACAGAATACCGGCGGCTACCAAATGGGCTTGTGGTTGTTTGCCAGCTTGGGTGTCTTGGCCTGGTTCGGTCTGCATAACGTCAAACGCCGCTGGAGAACCACTTGGGGTTCGGCCGCTGTGACCGCTGCTCGGGTATAAACCGCTCAATGAGCCTGCAACTGAGTTTTGCCCATTTCAGCGCCAACGGGCCGCGTGCCGAGAATCAAGACGCGAGTCGGCAGGTGACACCGATGCCGGCGCTGGCCGCGAGCAAGGGTTACTTGTTCGCGCTGGCCGATGGTGTCAGTCAATGCGTCGACGGTGGATTAGCGGCGCGCTCAACCTTGCAGGCATTGGCGCTGGATTACTACGCAACACCGGAAACCTGGGGTGTTGCGCAGTCGCTGGACCGCTTGCTGCTGGCGCAAAATCGCTGGCTGCAGGCCAACGGCTTGCTCACCACCTTAAGCGCCCTTGTACTGCGCGGACGCCGCTTCACCCTCGCCCACGTCGGCGATTGCCGAGCCTACCGCTGGCACGCCGGCGAGCTGCAACGGGTCAGCGAAGACCACGTTTGGGAACAACCAGAGATGCGGCACGTGCTCAAGCGTGCTCTGGGGCTCGATCAGCATTTGGTCATGGACTACCTCGACGGCGAATTGCACGAGGGCGAACGCTGGTTGCTACTGAGCGACGGCGTGTGGGCGACCTTGGGTGATGCGACCATCACCTCGATTCTTCGCGAACAAGATGACCTCCAAAGCGCGGTCAATACCTTGGTCGCCGCCGCGCACCTGGCGGGCAGTCAGGACAACGCCAGCGCGCTGCTGATTCAGGTCGATGGAGTGGGCGAAGACAACCTCGGCGACACCCTGGTCCAGTTGCAACAATGGCCGCTGCCCCCTGCGCTCAAAACGGGCCAAGCGTTCGAAGGTTGGCAGGTGGAAACGCTGCTCGCGCAATCGCGCCAGTCGTTGCTGTATCGGGTGCGTGATCGTCAGCAGCAACCCTGGCTACTGAAAACCTTGCCCGCCAGCCGTCACGCCGAGGCCAATGCCGGGCAAAGCCTGTTGCTGGAAGAATGGTTTTTACGTCGGGTCGCGGGGCGGTATTTTCCGGAAATTCATCCCGCCAGCGAACGTCAGCACCTGTATTACCTGATGCGTGAATATTCTGGCCAGACCTTGGCCGAGCTGTTCAGTGCAAGTGGCCCGCTGCCGCTGGCTCAGTGGCAAGACGTTGCGACCCACCTGTTACGTGCCGTGGGCTTGCTGCATCGGCGCAACATCTTTCACCGCGACATCAAGCCGGAGAACCTGCTGCTTGATGACAATGGCGACCTGCGGGTGCTGGATTTTGGCCTGGCTTTTTGTCCGGGGTTGTCGGCGGACACTGCCAACGACCTGCCGGGCACGCCGAGCTTTATTGCGCCCGAGGCGTTTACCGGCACCCCTCCCAGCGCGCAACAGGATTTGTACAGCGTCGGCGTGACCTTGTACTTCTTGCTCACCGGGCATTACCCCTACGGCGAAATCGAAGCGTTCCAACACCCGCGCTTCGGCAACGCCGTGCCGGCCAGCCGCTACCGCCCGGACGTGCCCGACTGGCTGGAACACTGCCTGAGCAAAGCGCTGCAACCTGACCCCGCCCAGCGCTATGAAACCGCCGAGGAATGGTTAATAAACCTGGAGAAGGCCGAGCTAAACCCAGCCAACACCCGACCCCGCCCGCTGCTGGAGCGAGAACCGCTCAAGGTCTGGCGGACCGTGGCGTTGGTGTCTTTGTTGGTGAATTTGGTGGTGATTGTGATGATGTTGCATAGGTGATCCCCTGAGGGATTAACTTGCGCAATAAGTTGCGCAACGCAGTAACGAAAGTTGCGCAACAGGGTTCGAGCAAACAAGTGACATCACTCTTTTTTATTTTTCATCGTGCGATTTTCAGAAACGTCCTACAGCCTGCCGGGGAAACTTTCCAATAAACTACCCTCCATCAAAAAGGAGAGGTAGTTATGGCTAACCCTGGATACGTAACAATTACCGGCAAGGCTCAAGGATTGATTTCGGCAGGCTGCTCCAGTAAAGAGTCGATCGGCAACAAATACCAGTCAGCGCATACCGACGAAATAATGATGCTTTCTTATACTCGAAACCTGGCCAATTTTGAGAATAACAACAGCTCGACCCATGGCCCCATTATCATCTCCAAATACATTGATAAATCGTCTCCCTTATTAGAGCAAGCACTGACCCGAAGAGAAGAGTTGGACTGCACGTTTGATTTTTATCAAACAACGCCCTCGGGTACGCAGGAGAAGTTTTATTCGATATCGATCAAGGGTGGACTCATTGTCGACCTGACACAGGACATGCCTGATGTGATCTTTCAATCTGACGGTGAAATGCGAGAACACGTTGCTTTTCGTTTCCGTGAGATTAATTACACTAACCTCAGAGCGGCCACCAGCGGCTATGGCTTTTGGGGTGAGCCACGATGAGCGCCAGCAGTGATGATATCTGGGATGTCCACCAAGCAGCAGGGCAACTGCAAGGACAAGCCCTTAGTGTCAGCGCCCGACACCTTGATCAAGGTCATGGGCGCGTGTTGTTTATTCGGGAAGTGTCCTATTACGCCAAACGTATTATTGATGACGTTGAACTCGGTCGTAAAACCCCCACGCAGGGCATCGACGCCATATTGAAAGAGCACCGCAGCCTTGCGAGTCAATCGCAGGCGTTGGCGCGTGATCGCCAACGTGCCATAAGCAACAGCGTCAAACGCATTCCAGTGCCACGGCTCACCCAACCGGCGATGCGACCTGATCCCGAACGCTTACTGCGTTATGTCTTTGCTCAACACCTTAAGGTGACCAATGAAAAGACCCTGGCCACCCTCCACCTGCCGGTTCCGACGTCAATATATGAGCGTTACCAGCTTTTCCCTCCAGAGCTGCAGCCGGAACCCATCGAACTGCATGACCCAGGGTTCTACATCGTTCCCAGAAGCACCACGGTTGAACGACTGGAAGCACAATTGTTCACCTCAGCCAATTCTAGGGTCATTGCCAAGTTCAGGATCCTGAACCCTGGGTTGGATCAGATAAAAGCCGGGCAAATGATTGTGCTCAGCGATCCCGATAATGGGCGATGCACCGAGGAAGAAGCGCGGCTGATGGCAACGGCACGCGTGGTGAACAAGGTATTGGAGGATCTTAGCCCGGAAGAAGCCGACTTCATGGTTCTCCACCGTGATGAAATCGAGTCTTTCATCAAGTACGGCTCTATTGGGACCAGCATGGCCGCGGCGGTTTACAAAGACAACATAGACACGGTAGGACAAATCCTGAAAGCCATTGAAGACCTGCACAAGCGCACCTTCAACCAACACGGGCACCTGCGATCCCCCGAGTTCTTTGCCGAACGCAAACAACTGTTTGCTCAACTCGACACCCACCTCACCAAACTGACCAAACATACCATCGACTACCCCGACCACCCGAAACTGAGAACCGCCTTGGGAATTTCCAGCCGCAGCTTGGTGCATCGCTGGGGCCGGGCCGGTGCACACGACATGAACCCTGGATACGCCACCCACTTAGCCGCAGTGTCCAAGGCCTCCAAGTACATAAATTATGGTGGCTGGGTGGGCACTGCTATTGGCGGCGGGGCTTCTTATATGAAAGTGCAGGATGTGTGCCGGGCGGGGGATGCTGAGGCGTGTGAGAAGGTGAAATATACCGAAACCGGAGGGTTCGCAGGAGGGGTTGCGGGCGGTATTGCCGCCGGCGCGCTTTTAGGCAGTGCGGGAGCTGGCGCTATATGCGCTGCTCTCTGGGTACCAACGGTTGGGGTGGGAACACTTGTATGTGGTCTTGTTGTAGCGGGAGGAGTGTCTTTCGCTTCCGGTTATGGTGGCGGGATGGCTGGTGAAGCGATAGGCGAAGTGATTTACGAGGTCAGTAAATGAGCGTGAGTGTCGTCGACAAAATCTTCCTCTGTGTTGGCCTGATCGATTTTGGAGGTCTTTTCATATGGCTCGGAATAGCGTCGTATCTCGCATATACCAAAATGGATTTGATGTTGGATCACATGAAGAATAGTCCCATAGTGATGATACGCAGGTTTTTGATACACGCGGGTCTGTGGGGACGGCTCCATGTCTTTGGGTTAATAATGTGGCTGATGGTCATGCCTGGTATCGCTCTTCGGAAGGGAATCGTTAGTACCGAGGACCTGAACACTTTTCCTGCCGATCTGAGGCGCAAACTGATTGTTATGCAATGGGTTGGTTGGGGGCTGCTATTGGTTATGTATGGACTTGCCATATACGCCAAGTTTGGCCGTGGCTAGCTTAATGGGTAGTTACTCGCCCTCGTCAACCGCATTTAAGCGATAAGCGAAGTTATTTACGAGGTCAGGATGAGCCTGGGTACTGCTGACAAAATTTTCCTCGGTGTCACTCTGGTCGACTTTGCAGGTATTTTCGTTTGTTATGGCTTTGGTCTTCGTCTGGCCTATACCAAGATGGATTTGATGCTTGCCCATTTGAGTAATTGCCCCGCTATTAAGATCCGCGCTTTTCTGATAAATACAGGTCCTTGGGGGCGTATGCATGTACTGGCAGTAATAACGGGGCTGATGGTTACCCCCAAAATTTTTCTTCGTGACGGGGGAGCAAGTGCTGAGGATTTAAATAACTTTCCTGATGATATAAAACGGAAGTTGACTATGTTGTTTTGGGCGAATGGCGGGCTTTTGTTAGTAATGCTTGGGCTTTTTTTGGTAATAAAAGTTGGCCTTGTCTAGTATCTGTGGCGCTGTAGCGCTGGATAGGAATGCTTGTGTGCGGTTTTGTGGGAGAGGGAGGATCTTTCGCCGGAGGGTTTCTGGGGGGGAAGATGGAGAAATAGCACGCGAAACGATTTGCAAGGCTATAAAATGAGTTTGAATATTGAGGAGAAAATTATCCTTTGTGTCGGTCTAGTAAATTTTGGAGGTATTTTTATTTGGCTCGGGATAGCGTCGTATCTCGCCTACACCAAAATGGACCTGATGCTGGGTCATATGAGGAATAGTTCAATAGTTATGATTCGCGTGTTTTTGATACACACAGGTCTCTGGGGACGGCTTTATGTCTTTGGGTTAATAATGGGAATGATGGTCACGCCTGGTATGGCTCTTCGGAGGGGGGCGGTTAGCGCCGAGGATCTGAAGAATTTCCCCCCCAATCTGAAGCGCCAGCTGATTGTTATGCAGTGGGCTGGTTGGGGGCTGCTATTGGTTATGTTTGGATTTGGAGCGTATGCCAAGTTTGGTCGTGGCTAGCGTTGTGGGAGGCCACGTCAAAGCGATAAACGAAGTGATTTAGGGGGTCAGTAAATGAGTGTGAGTACCGCTGACAAAATTTTCCTTTGTGTAGGTCTAATAAATTTTGGAGGTATTTTAATTTGGATCACTATAGCGCTGTATATCGCCTATACCAAAATGGACCTGATGCTAGGGCACTTTAAAAACAGTTCCGCAGTTATGATTCGTGCATTTTTGATACATTCTGGTCCTTGGGGGCGGATGCATGTCTTTGGGTTAATAATGGGACTTATGGTGATGCCTGGTGTTTTTGTCCGAAAAGGAGCTGTTAGCACCGAGGATTTAAAAAATTTCCCTGTCCCCTTGAAACACAAACTGGCGGTAATGCTGTGGGTCGGCTGGGGGCTGTTATCGGTAATATTCGGGCTTTTTGTGTTAATAAAAATTGGTATTGTCTAGCGCTTTTTGTCATGGATTTTGAGGCTGGAAAATAAGTTTAGATATCGAGGAGGAGATTATTCTTTATGTCAGCTTGATTGATTTTGGAGGTGTTTTTGTTTGATAACAGGGGCCGGGGCGGTGCACACGACATGAACACTGGCTATGCCACTCACTTAGCCGCAGTGTCCGAAGCCTTCAAGTACATAAATCATGGTGATTGGGTGGGCACGGCTAAACGAAGTGATTTACGAGGTCAGTAAATGAGTATGAGTACCGCTGACAAAATTTTCCTTTGTGTCGGTCTAGTAAATTTTGGAGGTATTTTCATCTGGCTCGGAATAGCGTCGTATCTCGCCTACGCCAAGATGGACCTGATGCTGGGGCATATGAAGAATAGTCAAATGGTTATGATGCGCGTGTTTTTGATACATACGGGTCTCTGGGGGCGGCTTCATGTCTTCGGGTTAATAATGGGGCTGATGGTCATTCCTGGCATAGCTCTCCGGAAGGGAGTCGTTAGTGCCGAGGATCTGAAGAATTTTCCTGCGGACTTGAAGCGCAAACTAATTGTTATGTTATGGGTTAATTGGGCGCTGATATTAGTAATGCTTGGGCTTTTTTTGGTAATAAAAGTTGGCCTTGTCTAGCGCTTTTTGTCATGGGTTTGGAGGCTGGAAAATGAGTTTAGATATCGAGGAGGATATCATCTATGTCGGCTTGATTGATTTTGGAGGTATTTTTGTTTGATAAGAGGGGCCATTACGTCTCCGACAGCCGCGCTGTCGCGCAGCAAACACCGGGCTGTAGGAGCGCGCTTGCCCGCGATCGGCTGCGCAGCAGTCGTAAAACCGGCCATTCTATTTTTTCAGTTGGAGCCGGGTTGGCCATCGGGACCGCTTCGCGCTCCATCGCGAGCAAGCCCGCTCCTACTATCTAATTGCGGCTAATTCAATGGGTGTGCGGCATTTGATACAGAAATCCCCCCGCTCCGCACCAGTAACGCGCAACGGGCTTTAAAAGGGTGCAAAACCCGACAACAAACCCTTCACCCCGCCCAATAAACACGGGACAACCCGACTTGGCACAACCGCTGCATAGGTTCCAGTAAGTAATTACATCGTTGCAGCTTTCAACGTCGAAGGCTGCACTTCCCGAGAGAACGGGACCGGACAAAGGTGTCCTCGCCAGTAATGGCGGGACGCCTTTTTTTGTTTGCGCGAATTTTGTCGAGCTCACCCTTAGCGGTTTCTCGGAGGCCACATGAAACGACTCAAGCTGGTGATGATTGGTAACGGTATGGCGGGTGTCCGCACCCTTGAAGAGCTGATCAAACTCAGCCCTGATCTGTACGACATCACGGTATTCGGCGCCGAGCCACACCCTAATTACAACCGTATCCTGCTGTCGCCAGTCTTGGCCGGTGAGCAGAATTTCGACGACATCGTGCTTAACGACCTGAGCTGGTACCTGGACAACAACATCCACCTGCTGCTCAACCGCAAAGCCGTGAAGATCGACCGGACCAAACGCTTGGTAATCGCCGACGATGGTACCGAAGCGCATTACGACCGGCTGCTGATCGCCACTGGCTCGGTACCGTTCATTTTGCCGATTCCGGGCAACACCCTGCAGGGCGTGATTGGTTACCGCGACATCGCCGACACCCAAACCATGATCAACACCGCCAAAACCCACACCTACGCAGTGGTGATCGGCGGCGGGCTGCTGGGGCTTGAAGCGGCCAACGGTCTGAGGTTGCGCGGGATGGACGTGACCGTGGTCCACATCGGCGAATGGCTGATGGAGCGCCAGCTGGACAAAATCTCTGGCCAAATGCTGCAAACCGAATTGGAAACACGCGGTTTGTCGTTCCGTCTGAAAGAATCAACCCAAGCTTTGCTCGATGATGGCAACGGCCGTGTGAAGTCCGTGCGGTTCAAGAACGGCGACGTGATCCCGGCTGACCTGGTGGTCATGGCAGCCGGCATCCGCCCCGCCACCGAACTAGCTGAACAGTCCGGTATCCCATGTAATCGAGGAATTCTGGTCAGTGACACGATGCAGACCTACGACCCACGGGTCTACGCCATTGGCGAATGCGCCAGCCATCGCGGCATCGCTTACGGGCTGGTCGCCCCACTGTTCGAACAGGCCAAGGTCTGTGCGAACCATTTGGCTCAACTGGGCTTCGCTCGTTATCAGGGCTCAGTGACATCAACCAAATTAAAAGTGACTGGCGTCGACTTGTTTTCCGCCGGCGACTTCATGGGCGGCGAAGGCACGGAAACCATCACCCTCTCTGACCCCATTGGCCGGGTCTATAAAAAGCTGGTGATCAAGGATGACGTCCTGGTCGGCGCCTGCTTGTACGGCGACACCGCAGACGGCGGTTGGTATTTCCGGCAAATCCGCGAAAACGCCCAGATCAATGAAATTCGCGATCACTTGATGTTCGGTGAAAACGCCTTGGGCGACGTTGGCCACCAAGGCCAAGACAAAGCAATGGGCATGGCAGATACCGCTGAAGTCTGCGGCTGCAACGGCGTGTGCAAAGGCACCATCGTCAAAGCGATTCAGGAACACGGGCTGTTCAGCGTCGACGATGTGAAAAAACACACCAAAGCCGCCAGCTCCTGCGGTTCCTGCGCCGGCCTGGTGGAACAGATCCTGATCAACACCGTCGGCGGCGCTGCGGATGTCAAACCGAAAAGCGAAAAAGCCATTTGCGGTTGCAGCGATCTAAACCACGGCCTAATCCGCGCCGCAATTCGCGACCAGCATTTGCTGACCATTGCCAGCGCCATGAGCTACATGAACTGGCGCACGCCAAACGGCTGCGCCACCTGCCGCCCGGCGCTGAACTACTACTTGATTTCCACCTGGCCGGGGGAAGCGAAAGACGATCCGCAGTCACGCCTGATCAACGAACGCGCCCACGCCAACATCCAGAAAGACGGCACCTACTCGGTAGTGCCACGGATGTGGGGCGGCGTGACCAATCCCTCCGAACTGCGGCGAATTGCTGACGTCGCCGACAAGTACAACGTGCCCATGGTCAAGGTCACTGGCGGTCAACGCATCGACTTGTTGGGAATCAAGAAAGAAGACTTGCCGGGCGTCTGGAAAGACCTCGACATGCCATCCGGCCATGCGTATGGCAAGTCGATCCGCACAGTGAAAACCTGCGTCGGCAGCGAGTTCTGCCGTTTCGGTACGCAAAATTCGACGCAACTGGGCATCGAGCTGGAGCACGACCTGTTCAACATGTGGTCGCCGCACAAGGTCAAGCTGGCTGTGTCCGGTTGCCCACGCAACTGTTCGGAAGCCGGCATCAAAGACGTCGGAATTATCGGTGTCGATTCTGGCTGGGAGATGTACATCGGCGGCAACGGCGGGATCAAAACCGAAGTCGCGGAGTTTTTTGTCAAATTGAAGACCGCCGAAGAAGTCCGTGAATACAACGGCGCGTTCCTGCAGCTGTACCGCGAAGAAGCGTTTTACCTGGAACGCACCGTGCATTTCCTGCAACGCGTCGGCATGGACTACATCAAGAAAGCCGTGTTGGAAGACGCCGATAAACGCCAGGCGCTGAACGCGCGCTTGCAGTTCTCGCTGTCGTTCGAACAGGACCCTTGGAAGGAACGCATTTCTCAGCCGCTGCTGAAGAAAGAATTTGAACGTATTCCCGTGGAGGTGCTGGCATGAACTGGCTAGATATCTGCGCCCTAGAAGACATCAACCCGCTGGGCTCGCGCATCGTTGAAGGGCCCAAGGGCGACATCGCCATCTTCCGCACCAGCGACGACGAAGTGTTTGCCCTCGACGACCGCTGCCCGCACAAAGGTGGCCCGCTGTCCCAAGGTTTGATTTACGGCAAGCGGGTGTCTTGCCCGTTGCATAACTGGCAAATCGACCTGGAAACCGGCGATGCGCAAGCCCCCGACATCGGCTGCGCGCACAAGCACTTGGCCCGTGTCGAAAATGGCCGGGTGCTGCTATCCCTGAAGGAAGCGGCCTGATGCGCCCGCCCGCTGCGACTGAATCCACCACGCAGATCACGGCCTCGACCTGCTGCTACTGCGGGGTCGGTTGCGGCGTGCTGATTGAACACGACGGCGAGCGCATTCTCGGTGTCAGCGGTGACCCGCAACACCCGGCCAACTTCGGCAAATTATGCAGCAAGGGCGCGAGCCTGCACCTCACCGGTGACGTGACTGCCCGAGCGCTGTACCCGGAATTACGCTTGGGCAAAACCCTCGCGCGCAGCCCAACCGATTGGGACACCGCACTGGAACATGCGGCTAATGTCTTCGCCGAGACCATTCGAGAGCACGGCCCAGACAGCGTTGCGTTCTATGTATCAGGGCAACTCCTGACCGAAGACTATTATGCGTTCAACAAGTTGGCCCGGGCTCTGGTTGGCACCAACAATATCGACAGTAATTCGCGGCTGTGCATGTCCTCCGCCGTGGTCGGCTACAAGCGCAGCCTGGGCGCGGACTCACCCCCGTGCAATTACGAAGACATCGAACTCAGCGATTGCGTGATGATCGTCGGCAGCAATATGGCCTACGCCCACCCGGTGCTGTTTCGACGACTGGAAGAAGCAAAAAGCCTACGGCCCGAGATGAAAATCATCGTCGTTGATCCGCGCCGCACCGACACCTGTGACTTGGCCGACTTGCACCTGGCGATTCAACCCGGCACCGACGTCGCGCTGTTTCACGGCATCCTGCACCTGCTGCTGTGGGAAGACTGGGTCGATCGGAGTTTCATCAATGCCCACACCCAAGGCTATGGCGAGCTGAAAACCCTGGTGCGCGACTACACGCCGCAAATGGTCTCGGAGATTTGCGGCATCCCGGTGGAACAACTGCACGCCTGTGCGCAATGGATCGGCACCGCGCCAAGTTTTCTGTCGCTGTGGTGCATGGGGTTGAACCAATCCACCTCCGGCAGCGCGAAGAATAGCGCGCTGATCAATTTACACCTCGCCACCGGCCAAATTGGTCGACCCGGCGCCGGACCGTTCTCATTGACCGGCCAGCCCAACGCCATGGGCGGACGCGAAACCGGCAGCCTGTCGAACCTGTTGCCGGGCCACCGCGAAGCGGGCAACGCCACGCACCGTGAAGAAGTCGCGGCCTACTGGGGCGTCGATACCTTGCCAGAAACACCGGGTCTGTCGGCCATCGAGCTGTTTGAAGAACTACAAAGCGGCAAAATCAAAGCGTTGTGGATTGCCTGCACCAACCCCGCTCAATCATTGCCGGATCAGCAAAAAGTCCGCGAAGCCCTGACCACCTGCCCGTTTGTGGTGTTACAGGAAGCGTATCGAACCACTGAAACCTGCAAATTTGCCGACCTGTTATTACCTGCCGCCAGTTGGGGTGAAAAAGAAGGCACGGTAACCAATTCGGAACGACGCATTTCTCGCGTACGCAAAGCGATAGCCGCGCCTGGTGAAGCCCGTTCGGATTGGGCGATTACGGTCGATTTCGCTCAGCGACTGGAACAACGCCTGCGTCCGGGGGAACCGAGTTTGTTTGCGTTCGATGAGCCTCAAGCCCTGTTCGATGAATTCAAGCACCTGACACGTGAACGCGATCTGGACCTCTCGGGCATTAGCTACGGGCTGCTTGAGCAACGAGGCCCGCAACAATGGCCGTTCCCAATGGGCGCCGAGACGGGTATCGCGCGATTGTATGGGGACGGTGTTTTCCCTACTGACTCCGGCCGCGCTACGTTCGTTACCGAACCTTACCGTGCAGCCAAAGAGCTGCGTGATGCGCGCTTTCCACTCACGCTGAACACCGGTCGCCTGCGAGATCAATGGCATGGCATGAGCCGCACTGGCACCGCCGCGCAATTGTTCGGTCATGTCAGCGAAGCCGTGCTGAGCCTGCACTCGGATGAATTGCGCCGCCATCGCCTGCAGGTGGGGGATTTGGTCAGTCTGAAAAGCCGCCGCGGCAGCCTGATTGTGCCCGTCAGCAGCGATGACAGCATCCGCCCCGGTCAAGCCTTCTTGCCCATGCACTGGGGTGATCGTTTCCTCAAGGGCGGCGTGAACATTCTGACCCAACCGGCCTTCGACCCCCTGTCGAAACAACCGGAACTGAAACACACCGGCGTGCGCATCGAAGCCGTAAGTTTGCCGTGGCAACTGTTTGCGCTGGTGGAAGGTGATGTACAAACCAAGATAGAAGCGCTTAGACCCCTGTGTGAGGCGTTTGCTTATGTCAGCCTCAGCTTGGCTGGCCGTGAACGCCCTGCGCTGCTGATCCGCGCTGCCAGTGCCCAAGCGCCTGACAACCATTTGCTGACGCAGATCGATCAACTGCTCGGCCTGAATGAAGGGCCGGTGCTGTCTTACGACGATCCCCGTCGTTCCATCGGCAAGCGGGTGCGCATCGAGCACGGTCGCATCATTGCGATTCGCCTCGCCGGAGAGACCATCGCCCGGCATTGGCTGCAAAGCCTGTGGCTCGAAGGTCGCGCCGACGAGCAATTACGCCGCTGGCTATTGGCGCCCATCAGCACCCCACCCGGCAATGCCGCCGCCATGCCGCGCAGCAGCAAGATCCTGTGCAACTGCATGAACGTCAGCGAAAGCGCGGTGGTGGCGGGTATCGGTCGCGGCTTGGATCTGATTCAACTGAAAACACAATTGAAATGCGGTAGCCAATGCGGCTCCTGCGTACCGGAAATCAAACGACTGCTGGCGGTCATACCGCTGCCGGTCGCGATCCATCAATGAGGGTGACGGTATGAGCGCAAAAGTCTGGCTGGTGGGTGCAGGTCCCGGCGACCCGGAGTTGTTGACACTAAAAGCCGTGCGCGCACTGCGTGAAGCCGATGTGGTGCTGATCGACGATCTGGTCAACGTGGCGGTCCTTGAGCACTGCGCGTCGGCCCGAATCATTGCGGTCGGTAAACGCGGCGGCTGTCGTTCGACACCGCAAGCGTTCATCCACCGGCTGATGCTGCGTTACGCCCGCCAAGGTAAATGCGTGGTCCGACTGAAAGGTGGTGATCCGTGTATTTTCGGGCGTGGTGGCGAAGAAGCCGATTGGCTGCGGGCGCACGGCATTAAAGTCGAACTGGTCAACGGTATAACGGCCGGACTGGCCGGGGCGACTCAGTGCGGTATTTCCCTCACGCTGAGAGGGGTCAGCCGGGGCGTGACACTGGTCACGGCCCACACTCAAGATGGCAGCAGCCTGAACTGGCAAGCATTGGCGCAAAGCGGGACCACGCTGGTGGTGTACATGGGCGTCGCCAAGCTCTCGGAAATTCGCGACAACCTACTGGCGGGTGGTTTGTCGGCGAACACTCCGGTGGCAATGATCGAAAACGCCTCTCTGCCCCATCAACGCGAATGCCGCAGCACCCTGGCCGAGATGCAAACCGACGCCCTCGCCTTCGAACTCAAAAGTCCGGCGATATTAGTGATTGGCGAAGTCGCGGCGAGTGCGGCGGCAGTGGTCGAACAGGCTCAGTTTGGTTGATGCGTCCATAACGTCTTGCAAGACGATTCTATAGCCAACCTGATGGCGAGGCGAGCAGCACGGCGTGCTTGAAGCGCTGCGGTGTTTGTTATATCGCCCACAAATTGCAATTTGGTTGGAGACCCTTTACCCGCTTCCCGAATAAGTTCGGTCCCACAGATGATGGCGATGCACAGATTCTGTAGGAGCTGCCGAAGGCTGCGATAAGTCCGCAGTACCTTTGTATTTATCAAATCGCACGCAAAGAAAAGCCCGGCCTGAGCCGGGCTTTTCTATGAGGCTTTAGCTACAGATTACTGAGCAGCTTTTGCTTCAACTTCAGCTTCTACGCGACGGTTGATCGCGCGGCCAGCTTCGGTTTTGTTGTCTGCTACTGGACGGCTTTCGCCGTAACCAACCGAGCTCACACGACCAGCGCCAACACCGTACTGGCTAACCAGAACTTGTTTGACGGCGTTTGCACGGCGCTCAGACAGTTTTTGGTTGTAAGCGTCAGGACCGACGGAGTCAGTGTGACCTTCAACAGTGGTGCTGGTTTGTGGGTACTGCTTCATGAAGTCAGCAAGGTTCTTGATGTCGGCGTAGCTGTTAGGCTTAACGACCGATTTGTTGAAGTCAAATTTGACGTCCAACTGAACACGTACGACTTGTGGAGCAGCTTCCACTGGAGCTTCTACAGGCGCTTCAGCAACTGGCTCTGGAGCCGGTGCTGGAGCCGGTGCTGGCTTGGAGCCGCCACCGAAGTTCACGCCCAAGCCAACGGTAGGAGCGTAGTCCCACTTGCCGTTGTCCAGTTTGTAGTCAGCGTCTACACCAGCACGTGCATACAGGTTGTCAGTGATGTACCACTTGGCACCTGCACCGATGGTTGCGAAGGTGGACGAGTCACGACCCTTGTAACCGTCAGCTTCAACGCCAGTCATGCTCTGGTGAGCAAAGCCGCCGGAAACGTATGGACGGATAGCATCACCAACGGTACCGAAGTGGTACATACCAGCCAGGGAGCTAGTGTCGCCATGAATTTTCTGGCTACCAGTACCGTCGTTGGAACGCGTGTAATTGGTTTTGCCATAGCCCAGGATAACTTCAACGTCGTCGGTCAAGAAGTAGCCGATGGAAGCACCTGCGGTGCGGCCGTCTTCTACGTGATTGACGCTGTCGTTGTAGTTCTTCTGGTAGAAGGCCTCACCTTCGACCGCGCCTTGGCCTTGCGCCAGAACGCCGAACGAAGCTACGGCAACAACAGAACCAATGGCAATGCCCAAGGTGTTTTTCAGTTTCATCCGTTAAATCCCCATCTGGTGATTGTTAAGCGGCCCCTCGTACTGAAGGACAACTCGACGACAAGTCTATCAGACCTTGCCTGCACGTTAGAGATATTTGCCCCGAGTTAAGTTTCGGTAATGCCTGCAAATTTCTCACGTAATTTATCAAGCGCGCGTTTGTAGCGCATTTTTGTGGCACTCAGGCCCATGTGCATGATGTCCGCAATCTCTTGAAATTCTAGTTCTGCGACAAACCGTAGCACCAGAATTTCTCGATCAATTGGATTTACATACACAAGCCAGCGATCAAGTCCGCCCTGCTCTTCAGGTTTGGGCGACTTCTCTTCCGTCGCCTCCTCAAGAGGATCCAGACTCAACGCGTCCATTAAGCGACGCTTCCGCCGTTCCTTCCTGTACTGCGTAATACATTCATTGTAAGTGATGCTGTAGAGCCAGGTTTTGAACTTCGATTTTCCTTCGAAATTCTTCAATCCGTACAACACTTTAAGCATCACTTCCTGACAGACATCATCAGCATCGCGATCGTTCCCTAAATAACGTGCACATACGTTAAAAAGTGTTCTTTGATAGCGACGCATCAACTCTTCGTATGCGCGAGTCACATGAAAAAGCTCGACGTGCGCCCGCGCCACCAACTCCTCATCGGAGAGTTCGCGGGGGTCGTAGCGCATGGACAGCGATTGGGGCTTATTCAAAAAAACTCATGCCGACAGTCAGGTCAATCAGGTCAATGTCCGCCACTGCCGTACTTCCAGCAATTTGTGGCGGCATACATTAGCAGGATTCGCCGGGTTAGCGGCTAAACACTTGCTGTTCGAGTAGGATTCGGTTGGACAAAGATACCAACTCCCCCTCATCGGTCAGCAACGTGGTTTTCACCGTGCCAATTTCTTCAATCTGCCCTTCGACCTCGCCCACCCGCACTTGTTGCCCCACCTGATACAACTCACGCACATATATTCCCGCCAGTATTTGCCCGGCAATTTCTCGACTGCCCAAGCCCATGGCCAGCGCAATTGCCAGACCAACGGTAATCAAACCGATCACAATCACATGGTTGAGCAGGTCTGTTTTGACCTCCAACTGACTGATTGCGACCGAAATACTGATAATAATGACCAGCCCTTGGGCGATTCGCCCCAGGCCGGCGGCGTAATCGATTCCAACGCCCTCGGCAGCACCGCGGACCAGCCCATTGGCCAACTGCGCCAGAAGCACACCAACCAGCAAGACCAGCGCAGCACCAAATACCTTTGGCAGATACTGGGTCAGCATGGTCAATGTGCTCGACACTTGCTCAAGACCCAGCGATTCGGCGGCGGACACCAGAAATATAAGCAGCACGAACCAATAAATTATTTTGCCAACCAAGGTCGAAATCGGCACTTGGATACCGGCCCTGGCAATAACCTTGGTCAAGCCAGTACCGCCCATAAGGCGATCAAGGCCCAGCTTGGCGAGCAATTTCGACAGCAATGTGTCGAGCAGTTTTGCAACCACGAACCCGAGCAGCACCAAAATCAGGGCGCCAAACAGGTTAGGAATGAAATTAGCGACTTTGGTCCACAACACCGTCATTGCGGTGACCAGGCTCTGCGTCCAGAGGTTGAGTTCCATGTTCAATCAGCCTTATCAGCAGGGCGAGCAGAAGAAAGGGTACGACGTGAGACCGGAGACACATGCGGTGAGCCATTGTTAAGGCCAATCATCATCGCTTGCGACCAGCGACCGAGCAGTTTGAACAAATCACCCGCGCCGACCTGACGGTTAGCGGTTTTCAACACGCGGCCCAGGCACGCATCGTCATCCCTGGTAGAGGAAGAGGCGTTGAGCATGTCGCGCAGTGATTTTTCGAACGGATCGTGCATAGGTAACCTCACGCAATGTCACTGAAAGACGCAACCACATTTGTTCGAGTCACAAATGAGTCATTCGGTAGCGAAAAAAATCGAACATTTACACCCACCGTAAGCGCCGGAACAGCCAATACTGCCCAATCCCCACCGCACCCATGATCGAACAGGCGATGAGAAACCCGTATGGATTGGTCGAGCCTGGAATTCCACCGACATTCACCCCCAGCAACCCTGTCAGAAAGCTCATGGGCAGAAAAATTCCGGTGATGATGCCGAATCGGTACATGACGCGGTTCATGCGCTCACTGAGACGTCGGTCCTCGGTTTCCAGGACCAACCCCACACGTTCGCGGGTCAATTCAAGCTCTTCCAGGTAGCGGGTCAAGCTATTATTCAGCTCATTCCAGTAATTGGCATCTTCTTCGACAAACCACGGCACTTTATTACGGGTCAGCTGCGCGTAAACTTCACGCTGCGGCGCCAGAAACCGGCGCAATCCAGCGGCGCGACGACGGATGTGCAGCATGTCGCCGTGATCAGCGGCATACCGTTCGTCAGCATCTATCTTTTCTTCCTCCACATCGACCAATTCCGACAGCTCGCCGACGAGCGCCTGAACCTTGTCGGTGAGGTATTGAGCGAGGTAGAGAATCAATTCAGAGGCGGTTTTTGGGCCAATACCGGCAGTGAGACACTCGATTAATTCATCGGTGGCCCGCAACTGACGCAGTCGTAGCGAGATAACCTGCTGCGGCGCCGCAAAGATCCGCACGGAGACCATGTCTTCAGGCTCGGCGCCAGGATTGAGGTTGACCCCGCGCAAAAACAGCAGCAATTCCGCGTCGGGTAACGGCACCAGACGCGGCCGGGTATTTTCTTCCAGCAACAAGTCGCAGCTGAACTCACTCAGGCCGCTGGCCGTACGCAACCAGGTTTGAGTCTGGGGATGCCCGCGATCCCAATGCAGCCACACACTTTCGTGTGGCTGCAATTGAAGACCTTCCAACTCGGTTCGAGCAATGAAACGCGCCCCGCCCTGACCATCTAGCACCAGGGCATGTACCAGTCCCCACTGCGCGTTTGTTTCATCGAACATTCGTTGTCCTGTTATTCCGGCATTTTTAGCGCAGACGGCGAAACAATCACGCCATTGTTGTCCGCGTACACGTATTCACCTGGGCGAAAGGTCACGCCCGCGAAGGTCACTGCTACATTTAGATCACCGATACCCCGCTTGTCGGTTTTCATCGGGTGGCTGGCCAACGCCTGAACACCCAGATCGGTTTGCGCAATCACATCAACGTCGCGGATGCAGCCATAGATGACCAAACCTTCCCAGCCGTTTTTTGCGGCTTTTTCGGCGAGCATGTCACCCAGCAACGCCCGACGTAGCGACCCGCCGCCGTCGACCACCAACACTTTACCCTTTCCGTCGAGCTCAACCTGGTCCTTGACCAGCGAGTTGTCCTCGAAGCACTTGATGGTGACGATTTCGCCACCAAACGAATCGCGACCGCCAAAGTTGCTGAACATCGGCTCTACAACGTGCACCAGTTCCGGGTAGGCATCGCACAGATCAGGGGTGATGTAATGCATGGGTGAACTCCTTTCGGTGAAAGAACGACCATTTCATAGGATATGGAATGACGAATTAGACATCGACGCCGATCCGATCGCCGTCGTAAGTTAGGGCATACATTTTCAAGCCTGGGCACAAGGCCCCCAAGGCTTTCCCGCTGGGTAACTGGAACTCCATGCCATGACGCTGGCAGCGCAGAACCGTCCCTACCAGCGTGCCGGTGCGCAAGGCTGCGCCTTGATGCGGGCAGCTGTCCTCAAGCAGCAACGGCTGATTACCGACCACTAATAAAAGCAGATCACGCCCGGCAACCTTAAACGTTTGCCGGTAGCCGTCATTCAGATTAATCAGGCGCTCAAGTGGCACGAACATAAGTGGGGCCGCGATTCAAAAATGACTGAGAAAACCTAATGCGCCATAGCTTAGTCGCATCCCCGCGCCGATGAAACGACTCAAATGCTGACGCTGACCTCGACGGCTTCCGATTGTGGCGCTGCGTGATTGGCTAACAGGACCGTCTGGTCGCGTAACCAGCTAACGACCATTGGCCAAACCTGGGTTTGTGCGCTCTTGCTGACCAGCATTTCAACGTGGCCAAAATCATCGCTAAAGCCTTGAGCCCGACCGAGGCAGACGAACTGTCGTTGCACCGAACCGAATTGTTCGCTCAGCACGCGACAGGCCCACGGCGGATCTTGCTCGTCTGCGGCGGCAGCAACGGCCAGCACCGGCACCTGCACCTCGCTCAAGCCCGACCACCAGTTACGCTCTTTATCGCCAAATCGCTTGAACAACCCGAACCAGCGCATGCTTTCCAACGCCAAGCCTATCGGCTCATCTTCAGGTCCACGCTTGAAGCGCGAACCCGAAATATGCGCAAACCGCTTCAGCACAAAGCGAGCGCCCCACTCCACCAACGGCACTTTCAGCGGCCAATGAACGCGACTGATTTGACTGCCGAACAACGCCACCGAGGCCACGTGTTCTGATTCGAGGTAATGACCACCCAGCGCAGCGGCGAGCGTGGTGCCACCCAGGGAATGGCCGATCCAGTGCGGGACCTGCCCGGTTTGCTCGCACACAAAAGCCGCGATCGCTGGCAAGTCGTAGCGTGCGTAATCCGCCACACGATTGTGTCGGTAGCGCTGATTGCGCGACGAAAGACCGTGACCGCGCATTTCGGGTATCCAGACGTCGAAACCCGTTCGGGCCAAATACGCCCCCAGACCGACGCCCTTGGGCGAATACCAGAAACGTCTGTTGGAAAAACTGCCATGTAACAAAATGACCGGCACGCCGCGCACCTCAGCGCTGTCGGCTCGGCCGAGACGGGTCACGGCCAGCTCGACACTGATGTCCGGACTATTGGCTGGTTTTAAACGGTAAACGTCCTCGATCAGATCGCCACGACGTTCGGCGCTGATCAAGGCCACAGGAAAGAGGTCACTGCTGCTTTGCATATTGCTCTTGCACAAAAAAGGCGGCTTCGACGAAACCGCCCTGCTGAAAAATGACCGACCCACCGAAGTGGGTCGGCGTTCTAGCGTTTTACATCAGACCGGGGCTTGCGCTTCGGCCAGGAAGAACCAGGTTTCCAGGACGGAATCCGGGTTCAACGACACGCTTTCAATGCCTTGGTCCATAAGCCAACGAGCCAGGTCCGGGTGATCGGAAGGCCCTTGTCCGCAAATACCGATGTATTTGCCGGCTTTGTTGCACGCCTGAATCGCGTTCGACAGCAGCTTTTTAACCGCAGGGTTACGCTCGTCGAACAGGTGCGCAATGATCCCGGAGTCACGGTCCAGGCCCAACGTCAGTTGGGTCAGGTCGTTGGAACCAATCGAGAAACCGTCGAAGAATTCAAGGAACTCTTCAGCCAGAATCGCGTTGGACGGCAGCTCGCACATCATAATGATGCGCAGACCGTTTTCACCCCGTGTCAGGCCATTGGCGGCCAACAGGTCGATGACCTGGCTCGCTTCACCCAAGGTCCGCACGAACGGCACCATGATTTCGACGTTGGTCAGGCCCATCTCATTGCGCACGCGCTTGAGGGCGCGGCATTCGAGTTCGAAGCAGTCGCGGAAGCTTTCGCTGATGTAACGCGATGCGCCACGGAAACCCAGCATCGGGTTTTCTTCTTCCGGCTCGTACAGCTTGCCGCCGATCAAGTTGGCGTATTCGTTGGACTTGAAGTCCGACAAACGCACGATGACTTTTTTCGGGGTGAACGCTGCGGCCAGGGTGCTAATGCCCTCGACGAGTTTCTCTACATAAAAACCGACCGGATCGTCGTAGCCAGCAATGCGCTTGTCAACGCTGTCTTTGATGTCCTGCGGCAAGCCGGCGTAGTTCAGCAGCGCCTTGGGATGGACGCCGATCATGCGGTTGATGATGAACTCCAGACGCGCCAGGCCGACACCGGCATTGGGCAGCTGGGCAAAATCGAAGGCACGGTCGGGGTTGCCGACGTTCATCATGATTTTGAACGGCAGGTCAGGCATGGCATCAACCGAGTTTTTCTTGATGTCAAAGCCCAGCTCACCTTCGAAGATGTAACCGGTGTCGCCTTCTGCACAAGAAACAGTAACGCCCTGCCCGTCTTTCAACAGCTCAGTCGCGTTACCGCAGCCAACGACTGCCGGAATGCCCAGCTCGCGCGCAATGATCGCCGCGTGGCACGTACGGCCGCCACGGTTGGTCACGATGGCGCTGGCGCGCTTCATGACCGGTTCCCAATCCGGGTCGGTCATGTCGGAAACGAGCACGTCACCCGGCTGAACCTTGTCCATCTCGGACACATCTTTGATGATTCGCACTTTACCGGCGCCGATGCGCTGGCCAATGGCACGACCTTCCACCAGCACCGTGCCGGTTTCCTTGAGCAGATAGCGCTCCATGACGTTGGCCGAGGTCCGGCTTTTCACCGTTTCGGGACGGGCCTGAACGATGTACAGCTTGCCGTCGTCACCGTCTTTGGCCCACTCGATGTCCATCGGGCACTTGTAGTGCTTTTCGATGATCATCGCTTGTTTGGCCAGCTCGCTGACTTCCGCATCGCTCAAGCAAAAACGCGCACGATCGGCAGGCGCGACATCGATAACCTTGACCGACTTGCCGGCTTTGGCTTCGTCGCCATAAATCATCATGATTGCCTTGCTGCCCAGGTTACGGCGCAAGATGGCCGGGCGACCGGCTGCAAGGGTGTTTTTGTGAACGTAGAACTCGTCCGGGTTAACCGCGCCCTGAACAACGGTTTCGCCCAGGCCGTAAGCACCGGTAATGAACACGACGTCACGGAAACCGGATTCGGTGTCCAGGGTGAACATCACACCGGCCGTACCGGTTTCGGAACGGACCATGCGCTGCACGCCTGCCGACAAGGCGACCAACTTATGATCGAAGCCTTGGTGCACGCGATAAGAAATGGCACGGTCGTTGAACAACGACGCGAACACTTCCTTGGCCGCACGGATGACGTTTTCAACGCCGCGGATGTTCAGGAAGGTTTCTTGCTGGCCCGCAAACGAGGCGTCCGGCAAATCTTCGGCGGTGGCTGAAGATCGCACGGCGACTGCGAGGTTCGGATTGCCGGCCGACAATTCAGCGAAAGCAGTGCGGATTTCCGCGTTGAGTTTCTCGGGAAACTCGGCGTCCATGATCCAGGCGCGGATTTGCGCACCGGTCTTGGCCAATGCGTTGACGTCATCGACATCAAGCGCATCAAGGGCCGCATGGATCTGATCATTCAAGCCGCTTAACTCAAGAAAATCACGATACGCTTGAGCCGTAGTGGCGAAGCCACCGGGCACCGAAACACCGGCGCCCGCGAGGTTGCTTATCATCTCGCCGAGGGATGCGTTCTTGCCCCCCACGTGCTCCACATCATGGACGCCGAGCTTATCGAGGGAAACTACGTACTCTACCAAGGTGATCTCTCCACTAACTGTGTTGGGAAAAGCTCAGGGCGCTGAAACTACAAGAGCGGTTCCGAGCGTGTATGGCCTGGACCTGCAAAATAAGTGAAAATGCCGGCTCTCAAGGACCGCCAGCGGGCCTATCATATCTAACAATCGTCATCAGCTTAAGGCCCCGGCGCAAATGAAACGATCTGCCTTCTTCATCTCCGACGGCACAGGCATTACCGCTGAGACCCTCGGTCAAAGCCTGTTAGCGCAATTCGAAAACATTACGTTCAGCAAGTTCACGCGCCCCTACATCGACAGCGTCGAAAAGGCGCGCGCAATGGTACAACAAATCAACGCCGCCGCCGATAAAGATGAACTTCGACCGATCATTTTCGACACCATCGTCAACCAAGAAATTCGCGAAATACTGGCGACGTCCAATGGCTTCATGATCGATATTTTCTCGACGTTCCTTTCTCCGCTGGAGATAGAGCTTAGTTCACACTCCTCCTATTCAGTGGGAAAATCCCACTCCATCGGTCACAACTCCAACTACATGGAGCGTATCGAGGCCGTAAACTTCGCCCTCGACAACGACGACGGCGCTCGCACGCATTATTACGATAAGGCTGATCTGATCCTGGTCGGTGTCTCACGCTGCGGTAAAACCCCTACCTGTCTGTACATGGCCATGCAATTCGGCATTCGTGCGGCCAATTATCCGCTGACCGAAGACGACATGGAACGCCTGCAATTGCCTGCCGCGCTCAAACAGCATCGCAATAAATTGTTCGGCCTGACCATCGACCCTGACCGCCTCACGGCCATTCGCCACGAACGCAAACCCAACAGCCGTTATTCCAGCTACGCGCAATGCGAGTTCGAAGTAAGGGAAGTGGAAAGCTTGTTCCGTCGCGAGAATATCCCGCATATAAATTCCACGCATTTTTCGGTAGAAGAAATCTCAGCGAAAATCCTCGTTGAAAAAGGCGTGGAGCGCAGATTCAAATAACGTTCTGTCTGTAGGTGCCAACTTGTTGGCGAGAGGCTTGAAGCGGCGTGCCCGATCTGACGCCTCGCCAACAAGTTAGCGCCTACCGATTAAATGACCCACATATCTACAAATGTGTTCACCGGGGTTGACTCCAACTTCGCCTGGTCCTTACACAGCGCAACAATTTCAGCGCTGCGCTGAGCGGCAAATCGAGTCGCCAAGTTGGATTTGAATTTGTCCTCCAGTAACGGAATGCCGTCCGCCCGGCGACGGCGATGACCAATCGGGTACTCCACCACCACCTTCTCGGTGCTCGATCCATCCTTGAAGAACACCTGAATCGCATTGGCGATGGAGCGCTTGTCGGCCTCCAAGTATTCACGGGTGTAACGCAGGTCTTCGACAATCACCATCTTCTCGCGCAGCTCATCGATGATCGGATGGGTCACATGGAAATCATCTTCGTACTGCTCGGCAACCAAATTACCGAACGCCAAGGGCACAGCGGTCATGTACTGAATGCAATGATCACGGTCCGCCGCATTGGCCAACTTGCCCTGTTTTGAAATAATTCGAATCGCCGACTCATGGGTGGTGATGACGATTTTGTCGATCTCATGCAGACGATTTTTTACCTGCGGGTGCAAGGTCACTGCCGCTTCACACGCGGTTTGCGCGTGAAACTCCGCCGGGAAGCTGATTTTGAACAGCACATTCTCCATCACATAGCTGCCGTAGGCCTGGGACAGGCTAAATTGCCGTTTGTCCTCGGCCTTGAGCGCCAAGTCTTTGTTGGTGTGACTGAACAGCACGTCGTAAAAACCCCACTGCGGCGCGCTCAATACGCCCGGAATGCCCATCTCGCCGCGCATTGCGATGTCGGCCAGACGGACCCCTCGACTCGACGCGTCGCCCGCCGCCCAGGATTTACGGGAACCCGCGTTCGGCGCATGTCGATACGTCCGCAACGCCTGACCGTCGACAAACGCGTGGGACAGCGCGGCCAACAGTTGTTCTCGATTAGCGCCCATCAATTTGGCGGTCACCGCCGTGGACGCCACTTTCACCAGCAATACGTGGTCAAGGCCGACCCGATTGAATGAGTTCTCCAATGCAATCACACCCTGAATCTCATGGGCCATGATCATCGCCTCCAGCACCGCACGCATCGTCAGCGGCGCGTCGCCATTGGCGACACGCTTCTGCGACAGGTGATCAGCAACAGCAAGAATTCCCCCGAGATTATCGGATGGATGGCCCCACTCAGCTGCCAGCCAGGTGTCGTTGTAATCGAGCCAACGCACGATGCAGCCGATGTCCCACGCAGCCTTGACCGGGTCGAGGCGAAAGCTTGTACCTGGCACCCGGGCGCCAAACGGCACAACCGTGCCCTCAACGATCGGCCCCAGGTGTTTGGTGCACTCGGGAAAACGCAGCGCCAACAAACCACACCCCAAAGTGTCCATCAAACAATTGCGCGCGGTGTTCAGCGCTTCGATGGAATCGATCGTGTAATCCAGCACGTAATCGGCAATGTCCTGCAGGACCTTGTCGTAGTCAGGGCGGTTGTTCAGGTCAACGTTGGCGCTCATTGCAAATTCTCCGCTTCGTTGGAAGTAGCAAAGTTTAAGTTACAAGCTACAAACGGCAAGCAAAAGCACCGAGCCCTCTTACCGCTTGAAGCTTGCCCCCTTACACCTGTGGCACTCGAACCGTCCCTTCCATCAACACCCGAGCGCTACGGCTCATGATGGCTTTGGTGACTTTCCATTCGCCGTTTTCCTGTGTGGCTTCGGCTCCGACGCGCAAGGTACCGGACGGGTGCCCAAAACGCACCGCGCTGCGCTTGATGCCGCCCGCCGCGAGATTGACCAAGGTCCCGGAAATCGCCGCCGCTGTGCCAATGGCCACCGCCGCCGTGCCCATCATTGCGTGGTGCAGCTTGCCCATGGACATCGCTCGCACCAACAAATCGACGTCACCGGCCGCCACGGGTTTGCCACTGGACGCGATGTAATCGGCAGGCGCCGCGACAATTGCGACCTTGGGCGTGTGCTGGCGTTTAGCGGCTTCGTCGAGGTGCTGGATCAACCCCATACGCAGTGCGCCGTGGGCCCGAATGGTTTCGAACATTGCCAGCGCCTTGGGGTCGCCGTTGATGTCGCCCTGCAATTCAGTGCCGGTGTAACCAATGGCTTGGGCGTTGACGAAAATCGTCGGAATGCCCGCATTGATCATCGTTACTTTCAACGTGCCAACGCCGGGCACTTCCAGCTCATCAATCAGGTTGCCGGTGGGAAACATCGAACCGCCCGCGCCTTCTTCCTCGGCCGCCGGGTTGATAAATTCGAGCTGAACCTCAGCGGCGGGAAAAGTTACGCCGTCGAGCTCAAAGTCACCCGTTTCCTGCACCGCGCCGTTGGTCACTGGCACGTGGGCAATGATCGTCTTGCCGATGTTGGCTTGCCAGATGCGCACGATGGCCACGCCGCTCTGCGGAATCCGGCTGGCGTCCACCAAGCCATTGCTAATGGCAAACGGACCCACCGCCGCAGACAGGTTGCCGCAGTTGCCGCTCCAGTCCACGAACGGCTTGTCGATGGAGACCTGACCAAACAGGTAATCAACGTCGTGGTCGGCCTTGATACTTTTCGACAAAATCACCGTCTTGCTGGTACTGGACGTCGCCGCGCCCATGCCGTCGATTTGTTTGTCATACGGATCGGGGCTGCCGATTACCCGCAACAGCAGTGCATCCCGGGCCGCGCCTGGAGTTTGCGCCGCTTCAGGCAGGTCTTGCAGGCGGAAAAACACGCCCTTGCTGGTGCCGCCACGCATGTAGGTGGCGGCGATCTTGATTTGCGGTGCGTGAGCCATGAAGTGGTGTCCTGTTGGCTTAAGCCGTGGCCGATTCTAAGAAGTCTTGTGCGAAACGTTGCAGCACGCCGCCCGCTTCGTAGATCGACACTTCTTCGGCAGTGTCGAGGCGGCAGGTGACGGGCACCTCGACTCGCTCGCCATTCTTGCGATTGATCACCAACGTCAAGGTGGTGCGCGGAATGCGCTCGCCAATCACGTCGAAGGTTTCGCTGCCGTCGATGCCCAGCGTGGTGCGATTGACACCCGGCTTGAACTCCAGCGGTAACACACCCATGCCCACCAGGTTGGTCCGGTGAATACGCTCGAAACCTTCCGCCGCGATGGCTTCAACCCCGGCCAGCCGCACACCTTTGGCCGCCCAGTCGCGGGACGAGCCCTGACCGTAATCAGCGCCGGCAATAATAATCAGCGGCTGCTTACGCTCCATGTAGGTTTCGATGGCTTCCCACATCCGCGTCACTTGGCCTTCGGGTTCGATACGGGTCAGCGAGCCTTCTTTCAGCTTGCCGTCGACCATCGCCATTTCGTTACGCAAGCGCGGGTTAGCAAAGGTTGCGCGCTGAGCGGTCAAATGGTCGCCCCGGTGAGTGGCGTAGGAGTTGAAATCGACTTCCGGCAAGCCCATTTTCGCCAGGTATTCACCCGCTGCGCTGTCGAGCATGATCGCGTTGGACGGCGACAGGTGATCGGTGGTGATGTTGTCTGGTAGCACCGCCAATGGACGCATGCCTGTGAGGGTACGCTCGCCAGCCAGTGCGCCTTCCCAATACGGCGGACGACGGATGTAGGTGCTCTGTGGACGCCAGTCGTAAAGCGGGCCGACTTTGATGCCGTCGTCTTCCTGAATGGCGAACATCGGGATGTACACCTGATTGAACTGCGCAGGTTTGACGCTGGCCTTGAATACCGCGTCGATTTCTTCGTCGGCCGGCCAGATGTCTTTCAGGGTGACTGGATTGCCCTGTGGGTCGATGCCCAGTACATCTTTTTCAATGTCAAAACGGATGGTGCCGGCAATGGCATAGGCCACGACCAACGGCGGCGAGGCAAGGAATGCCTGCTGCGCGTAAGGGTGAATCCGCCCGTCGAAGTTGCGGTTACCGGACAACACGGCGGTGGCGTAGAGCTTGCGCTCCACCACTTCCTGTTGAATGACCGGGTCCAACGCGCCGGACATGCCGTTGCACGAGGTGCAGGCATAGGCCACGACACCGAAGCCCAGCTGTTCCAGTTCCGAAAGCAACCCGCCTTCTTGCAGGTACAACGTCACGGTTTTGGAACCTGGCGCCAGGGAGGTTTTCACCCACGGCTTACGGGTCAGGCCCAAGCGGTTCGCGTTACGCGCCAGCAGCCCGGCAGCAATCATGTTGCGCGGGTTGTTGGTGTTGGTGCAGCTGGTGATCGCGGCAATGATCACGGCGCCATCCGGCATCAGGCCGGGTTCATTTTCGACGATGCCGCTGATACCCCGTGCAGCCAGTTCCGAAGTAGGCACGCGGTTGTGCGGGTTCGACGGACCGGCGATGTTACGCACGACGCTGGACAGGTCGAATGAAATCACGCGTTCGTATTCGGCGTTCTTCAGGCTGTCAGCCCAGAGTCCGGTTTCTTTGGCGTACAACTCAACCAGACGCACTTGTTCGTCATCGCGACCGGTGAGTTTCAGGTAATCAATGGTTTGTTTGTCGATGTAAAACATGGCCGCCGTGGAACCAAACTCCGGGGTCATGTTGGAAATCGTCGCACGGTCGCCCAAGGTCAGGTGTGCGGCGCCGGCGCCATAGAATTCTAGGTAGGAGGACACGACTTTTTGGTTGCGCAAGAATTCAGTCAAGGCCAGAACGATGTCGGTGGCAGTAATGCCTTCTTGCGGCTTGCCGCTGAGTTCCACGCCGATGATGTCCGGCAGGCGCATCCATGAGGCGCGGCCGAGCATGACGCTTTCAGCTTCAAGGCCGCCAACACCGATGGCGATCACGCCCAAGGCATCCACCATGGGTGTGTGGCTGTCGGTGCCGACCAGTGTGTCCGGGAACGCCACGCCATTAAGCACCTGAATCACCGGCGACATCCGCTCCAGGTTGATCTGGTGCAGGATGCCGTTGCCCGGTGGAATCACGTCGATGTTCTTGAACGCTTTTTTGGTCCAGTTGATGAAGTGAAACCGGTCCTCGTTGCGACGGTCTTCGATCTGGCGATTCTTTTCGAACGCGTCTTTTTCGAAACCACCGTGTTCAACGGCCAGCGAGTGGTCAACCACCAACTGCGTTGGCACTACCGGGTTGACCAGCGACGGGTCCCCACCTTGGGCCGCAATCGCGTCACGCAAACCGGCGAGGTCGACCAGCGCGGTTTGACCCAGAATGTCGTGGCAGACCACGCGCGCCGGGAACCACGGAAAGTCGAGATCGCGCTTGCGATCAATCAACTGACCCAACGACGCGTTCAACGTGGCCGGGTCGCAACGGCGCACCAGGTTTTCGGCAAACACGCGAGAAGTGTACGGCAGCGTGTCGTAGGACCCAGGCTTGATGGCTTCAACCGCAGCGCGGGTGTCGAAAAAATCCAGGCGGGTGCCGGGCAGAGACTTACGGTATTCACTGTTCATGGCGATGGGGACTCGATCACGGGCGATTCAAAGGGTCGGGGGCAAAGGGCTTGGGAGTGGTAAAGCCGGTAGCCACTCCCCTGCTCCCGATCAGCGTTGTTCGATTGGCACGAACGTGCGCTGTTCGACGCCGATGTACTCGGCGCTCGGACGGATGATGCGGTTATTGCCGCGCTGTTCAAACACGTGCGCTGCCCAGCCAGTCAAGCGCGAGCAGACAAAAATCGGCGTGAACAGCTTGGTCGGAATGCCCATGAAGTGGTACGCCGAGGCATGGTAGAAGTCGGCGTTCGGAAACAGCTTTTTCTGTTCCCACATGGTCTTGTCGATGGCTTCGGAGACTGGGTACAGCACGGTGTCACCAGCCTCATCAGCGAGCTTCTTCGCCCAGCCCTTGATCACCTCATTGCGCGGATCTGACTCTTTATAGATCGCGTGACCAAAGCCCATGATCTTGTCCTTGCGTTCCAGCATGGCCAGCGTGCCTTTCACGGCGTCGTCAGCCGAGCTGAAGCGCTCGATCATTTCCATGGCTGCTTCGTTGGCACCGCCGTGCAATGGACCACGCAAGGTGCCAATGGCCGCCGTCACACAGGAAAACAGGTCCGACAGGGTTGATGCGCAGACCCGCGCGGTAAAGGTTGAGGCGTTGAATTCATGTTCGGCGTAAAGAATCAGTGATACATCCATGACTTTGCAGTGCAGTTCACTGGGTTTCTTATCCAGCAGCAGGTGCAGGAAATGACCGCCAATGGAGGCTTCATCCGTTACGCAATTGAGGCGCACGCCGTCGTGGCTGAAGCGGTACCAGTAGCACATGATCGCCGGAAAGGTGGCGAGCAAGCGGTCGGTGCTGTCGAGCTGCTGGTCGAAGCTGGTTTCAGGCTCCAACGTACCGAGCATTGACGCGCCGGTGCGCATGACGTCCATCGGGTGGGTGTCGGCAGGAATGCGTTCCAGCACTTCTTTCAAGGCTTGCGGCAAATCACGCAGGCCTTGCAGCTTCTTCATATAAGCAGCCAATTCGGCTTGGGTCGGCAATTCGCCGTAAAGCAGCAGATAAGCCACTTCTTCGAAACGCGCCTCGGCGGCCAACTCACGCACGTCATAGCCGCGATACGTCAGCCCAGCGCCTTCCTGGCCCACCGTCGACAAGGCCGTTTGGCCGGCAACCTGACCACGCAGGCCAGCGCCGCTCAATACTTTTGCTTCAGCCATTGCTTTCTCCACTCTTGAAATTATTGGGGAGCACCATCGAACTGCATGGCAATTGCCGTCCAGACAAGGTTAGGTCTGGATCGACATCAGGATCACTTTTTGTTGGCAAACAACGCATCGAGCTTTTGCTCGAAGGTGTGGTAATCGATGGCGTCATACAACTCCATGCGGGTTTGCATGGTGTCCACCACGTTCTTTTGGCTGCCATCACGGCGGATTGCGCCGTAAACGTTTTCAGCCGCTTTGTTCATGGCGCGGAATGCAGACAGCGGGTACAGAACCAGCGAAACATCGGCAGAGCGTAATTCGTCGACAGTGAACAGCGGCGTCGCGCCGAATTCAGTGATGTTGGCTAGAATTGGCGCCTTTACCCGAGCGGCGAACAGCTTGTACATGTCCAGCTCGGTGATCGCTTCCGGGAATACCATGTCAGCACCGGCTTCGATACAGGCCGCAGCCCGATCCAATGCCGATTCCAGGCCTTCAACAGCCAGTGCATCGGTCCGCGCCATGATCACAAAGCTGTCATCGGTACGGGCATCAACCGCCGCTTTGATGCGGTCGACCATTTCTTGCAGTGAAACGATTTCTTTACCCGGACGATGGCCGCAGCGCTTGGCGCCGACCTGGTCTTCGATATGAATCGCCGCAGCGCCGAACTTGATCATCGAGCGAACGGTGCGTGCCACGTTAAACGCTGAAGAGCCAAACCCCGTGTCGACATCGACCAGCAACGGCAGGTCGCAGACGTCAGTGATGCGGCGCACGTCAGTCAGCACATCGTCCAGACCGGTAATACCCAAGTCTGGCAAGCCCAGCGAACCCGCTGCCACACCGCCACCCGACAGATAAATAGCTTTGAAACCGGCGCGCTTGGCCAACAGCGCATGGTTGGCATTGATTGCGCCAACGATTTGCAGTGGATGTTCACTGATAACAGCATCACGGAAACGCTGGCCGGGAGTAGTCTTATTGCTCATTTATCACCTCGGGCGGTCGATGGGGGAGCGGCCTGATAATGGCGCTCAATATTACGTTTCGAAGCGCCGATATGACGGCGCATCAACAGTTCAGCCAGTTCACCGTCACGCTCGGCGATGGCATCAAGAATTCGGTGGTGTTCGGCAAACGCCTGGCGCGGACGATTGGGTGTTGCAGAAAATTGGATGCGGTACATGCGAACCAGTTGGTACATGTCACCACAGAGCATCTGGGCGAGAGTCTGGTTGCCGCTGCCCTGGATGATCCGGTAGTGAAAGTCGAAATCGCCTTCTTGCTGGTAGTAACCAACACCGGCTTGAAACGCTGCGTCACGTTCGTGGGTGTCGAGCACGCGGCGCAACTCATCGATTTCTTCGGTGGTCATGCGCTCAGCGGCAAGGCGGCAGGCCATGCCTTCCAGCGACTCACGTATTTCGTAGAGTTCGATCAGTTCTGCATGGCTCAGGGAAACCACCCGAGCGCCAACGTGAGGAATGCGCACCAGCAGCCGCTGACCTTCAAGACGATGGATCGCCTCACGCAAGGGGCCGCGGCTGATGCCGTAGGTGCGCGCCAGTTCAGGCTCAGAGATTTTGCTGCCCGGCGCGATATCACCTTTAACAATAGCCGCCTGGATGCGCCGAAAGACGTTCTCGGACAACGTTTCGGAATCATCCTGTGTCGTGCCTGCTATTTCGACTGCATCCAACATATTGTCAACACCTTGGTAGCGACTGGCGCTAAAATTAGCCAATAAGCCCTAATTCGTCAACCAATATGTAGAAACTGTCGACAATCGTCTAATATCGCGAACCCCCTGCAGGAGCCAACGTGTTGGCGAAGCGTTGGACCTGACACACCGCGCCGGACCTTCGCCAACACGTTGGCTCCTACAGGTTCATCGGATGTGTGGATCCTTAGAATCAGGGAATATTCCTACAAACTCTGGCGATCCTTTACTTAGGGAGCAGGCTAAATCCTTCATGCTAGAATGCCGCGCCCCGCTGCTGCACCGTTTCATCATCTATTGCGCCAGGACCTATGAGACTCAAACCCTTTCTTACCTTCCTCTGTTTATTGGCCTTGCCCGGCTTAAGTGCCGGCGCTGACAAGACCGTGTACGGCCTGAACGAATACGCGACCCTGTCCGACATTGACCTGGAAGTGGCAGCGAAACTCGACACCGGCGCCAAAACTGCGTCCTTGAGCGCTCGGGACATCAAACGTTTCAAACGTAATGGCGAGCGCTGGGTGCGTTTCTACCTGGCCATTGATGACGCCCATGCCCACCCGATTGAACGGCCGTTGGCGCGGGTCAGTAAAATCAAGCGGCGCGCCAGTGATTACGACCCTGACGACGACAAGAAATACACGGCGCGCCCGGTCATCAGTCTCGATGTGTGCATGGGAAAGACTTTAAGAAACATCGAAGTGAACTTGACTGACAGAAGCGCATTCCAATACCCGCTTTTGATTGGTTCAGAAGCACTGATGAATTTTGATGCGCTGGTCGATCCCAGTCTTAAATACGCAGCCGGCAAACCTGCCTGCGCTACCGACGCTCATACCGCAGAGTAATACCCATGCGTTCCATCACCCTCCATCTGAAAATCTTGATCGCTGTCCTGGTGACACTGGGGATCGCGGTCACGGCGTATCAGATCCTTGTGCTCGGCATTCCGGTGACCGAGGATGAGACCGACGACTTGTGGAACATCGACGCCAAGGTCGAGTTCGTCGCTAACCCCAAAGACCCGGTCAAGATCCAGATGTTCGTGCCGCCACTGAGCCACGACTTCGTCAGCCTGAATGAAAGCTTCATCTCCAACAATTATGGGGTCAGCGTCAACCGCGTCGACGGCAATCGCAAAGTCACGTGGTCGGCCCGGCGTGCGACCGGTAACCAGACGCTGTATTACCGACTGGTACTGACTAAACGTTACAGCGGCGACAAACCCAAGATCAAAGGCCCGACGTTTCGCGACAGCATCGCCATCGAAGGCCCGGAAAAAATCGCCGCTGAAGCCCTGCTCGCACCAATTCGCCAGCACTCGGCGGACACCGAAACCTTTATCACCGAAGCCATCAAACGGGTCAACAACCTCAGCGACGATAACGTGAAGTTGCTGCTGGCCGGCGACACGGCCACCTCAAACAAAGCGCGAATCACAGAATTGCTGCTGTCGATTGCCCACGTGCCCATCGAAAAGGTCCACACCTTGCGTTTGGTCGCCGATCAGCCGCAAACCCCGGAACTGTGGTTGCGCAGCTTTAACGGCAAAGCCTGGCTTTATTTCAACCCGGACACCGGTGAACAGGGCATGCCGACCGACCGCCTGCTGTGGTGGGTTGGCGATGAAAACCTGATCAGCGTCGAGGGCGGCAAAAAAGTCACGGTCAACTTCACGCTGAACAACAGCGAAATGAACGCGATCCGCCTGGCCAAGCTCACGGACGCCAATACCGACGGAGATTTCCTGGGTTATTCGCTGTACGGGTTGCCGCTGCAAACCCAGCAAACGTTCATGATCATGGTGATGATCCCGATTGGCGTGCTGGTGATTCTGATCCTGCGCAATCTGGTCGGCCTTGAAACCCTCGGCACCTTTACCCCGGTGCTGATCGCGCTGGCGTTTCGAGAGACGCAGCTGGGTTTCGGCATCGTCTTGTTCACGATCATCACCGCGCTGGGTCTGTCGCTGCGTTCATACCTTGAGCACTTGAAGTTGCAGATGCTGCCGCGACTGTCGGTGGTGCTGACGTTTGTGGTGGTGCTGATCGCCGCCATCAGTTTGTTCAGCCACAAACTTGGCCTGGAGCGCGGTTTATCAGTGGCGTTGTTCCCCATGGTGATTTTGACCATGACCATCGAACGCCTGTCGATCACCTGGGAAGAGCGCGGCAGCGGCCATGCGATGAAAGTCGCCATCGGCACGCTGTTTGCCGCCTCCCTGGCACATATCATCATGAGCGTGCCGGAGCTGATTTACTTCGTCTTCACCTTCCCCGCCGTGCTGTTTATTCTGGTGGGCTTCATGCTGGCCATGGGTCGCTACCGCGGCTATCGCCTGACTGAGCTGATCCGTTTCAAAGCCTTTCTCGATAAAGAGCTCAAGGACGAGAAGGAACAGGTTAAATGATCGGCCTCTGGAAAACCTGGAAGGCACTTGAAGCCCGAGGGATCATGGGCATCAACCGGCGCAATGCGGATTACGTGCTCAAGTACAACAAACGCAGCCTGTACCCCATTGTCGACGACAAGATCGTCACCAAAGAACGCGCCATTCAGGCCGGCATTCACGTACCCGAGATGTACGGGGTAATTTCCACGGAAAAGGAAATCTCCCGCCTCGATGAGATCATCGGCGGGCGCGACGACTTTGTGATCAAGCCGGCCAAAGGCGCAGGCGGCGATGGGATTCTGGTAATCGCCGACCGCTTCGAAGAGCGTTTCCGCACGGTCTCCGGCAAGATAATCAGCCATGAAGAAATCGAGCATCAGATTTCCAGCATCCTTACCGGCCTATATTCCTTGGGCGGCCATCGGGATCGCGCACTGATCGAATACCGGGTCAAGCCGGACCAGATTTTCAGGAGCATCAGCTTCGAAGGCGTACCCGATATTCGGGTTATCGTCCTGATGGGTTACCCCATCATGGCGATGCTGAGGTTGCCGACGCGTCAGTCCAACGGCAAAGCCAACTTGCATCAAGGCGCCATTGGGGTGGGTGTCGATTTGGCGACGGGTTTAACGCTACACGGTACCTGGCTCAACAGCATCATCCACAAGCACCCCGACACCACCAATGCCGTGGACGGTGTGCAGTTGCCGAATTGGGATGGGTTCATGAAGCTCGCCGCCGGCTGCTATGAACTGTGCGGTCTCGGCTACATCGGCGTCGACATGGTGCTGGATCAAGACAAAGGCCCGCTGATCCTCGAAATCAACGCCCGCCCCGGCTTGAACATTCAGATCGCCAACGACTGTGGCTTGACCCATCGCGCCCACGCCGTTGAAGAGCGTCTTGCCCAACTGGCACTGAATGACGAACAGGATTCAGCCCAAGAGCGCGTACGTTTTGTGCAGGAACTGTTCGGTCATGTGCCGAGCGCTGCCCTCTAGGAGTCAGCCCTCGGGAGGATTACAATCGCCGCCCCCCACCGCTGATCCTCTTCGAATGCCCATTTGCGCCGTACATCCACTGCCCTACTGCCCTGACCCGGCCGCGTATTTCTCGCGGGTGCGTCATGCGCCCGGTGCCGTGCTGCTCGACAGCGGACGGCCAACTGCCGATCGGGGACGCTTCGATCTGCTCAGCGCCTGGCCTTCCATTGAATTGCTCGCGCGACCCAATGAAACCGGCGACGCCTTTCTCCAGCGCCTGCGCGACGGCCTCGACACACTGGGTCACGCCGAGTTACCCCACTCATCACCACTGCCATTCGCGGGCGGCATTATCGGTTATCTCGCCTATGACTTTGGCCGGCGCCTCGAACCTTTGCAGGTTCACGCCCATGATGACCTGCAACTGCCGGATGCGCGGTTGGGTGTTTATGCTTGGGCCATGATCAGCGATCACCTGCACTGCACCAGCCAACTGGTGTTCCATCCCGCATTGGCTGCCAGCGAACGTCAGCGTTTACGCCTGCTGTTTGCCGAGAAGTCCGCCGTTGAAGCTCCAGCCTTCTCACTGACCACCGCGTTTGAGGCCAACCTGAGCGCCAGTGATTATCGCAGCGCGTTTGCGCGCATTCAGTCGTATATTCAGGCCGGTGATTGCTATCAGGTGAATTTCGCCCAGCGCTTTCAAGCAGCCTATGAGGGCGATCCGTGGGCGGCGTATTGCGCGCTACGCAGCGCCTGCCCCACGCCCTTTTCCGGTTTCCAGGCGCTACCCGACAACAACGCAGTGCTCAGCCTCTCGCCAGAACGATTCGCCCGCGTCACCGGCCAGCACGTTGAAACACGCCCGATTAAAGGGACCCGCCCGCGCGGCAACGATCCGGCTGAGGACGCAGCATTTGCCGCTGAGTTATTGGTCAGCGATAAAGATCGGGCGGAAAATCTGATGATCGTCGATCTGTTACGCAACGACTTGGGCCGTACCTGCCGCATTGGCTCGGTAAAAGTACCGGAATTGTTCAGCCTGGAAACCTATCCAAACGTACACCACTTGGTCAGCAGCGTTACCGGCGAACTGGCGGAGGGCAAAGACGCCTTGGACCTGATCGCGGGTAGCTTTCCTGGGGGCTCGATCACCGGGGCACCAAAAATCCGGGCGATGCAAATCATCGACGAGCTGGAACCCACACGCCGTGGGTTGTATTGCGGGTCGTTGCTGTACCTGGACGTGCGCGGCGAGATGGACAGCTCCATCGCCATTCGCAGCTTGCTGGCCAAAGACGGGAAAGTGTCTTGCTGGGGCGGTGGCGGGATTGTTGCTGATTCAGACTGTGAGGCGGAATATCAGGAATCGATCACCAAAGTGCGGATCTTGTTGGAGACGTTGCAGGGGCTTTGAATGCGGGGTGATTTCGCTAGTTCTTTCGCGAATGAATTCGCTCCCATCGGGATCACACACCCCCTGTGGGACCGAATTCATTCGCGAAGGCGTCTTACAGGCTCAACTCGCGATTCGAGGCCTTGATGAATTCCTGCTTCAGGTCTTCAAAGGTATGCACCGCCGGAAATTGCGGGAATTCGCGAATCACGTTCTGCGGGGCATGGAACAAAATCCCGGCGTCCGCTTCGCCCAGCATCGTGGTGTCGTTGTACGAATCACCTGCGGCTACTACCCGGTAATACAAGCTCTTGAAGGCCAGTACTGATTGGCGCTTCGGATCCTTCTGACGCAGCTGGTAGCTCACCACTCGATCCGTCTCGTCGGTGATCAGGCGATGACACAGCAGGGTCGGGAAACCCAATTGACGCATCAACGGCTGCGAAAATTCGTAGAAGGTGTCCGACAGAATCACTACCTGAAACCGCTCACGCAGCCAGTTGACGAACTCAATGGCGCCGTCCAATGGTTTCAAGGTTGCAATCACGGCTTGGATATCGGAAAGCTTCAAACCGTGTTCATCCAGAATGCGTAGACGCTGTTTCATCAGCACGTCGTAATCGGGAATGTCCCGCGTGGTGGCTCTCAGCGATTCGATACCGGTTTTTTCGGCGAACGCGATCCAGATTTCCGGGACCAATACACCTTCAAGGTCGAGACAGGCAATTTCCACAGATCACTCCTAGCACTTCAATTAGGCCGCCTCAATGGGGCGACTTCAAAACTAGCGGCACTCTAACGGCTCATTCACGGCGACGCCAGCCCGTCAAACCGGGAACTGGTGGAAGGTTTTTGTTACTATCGCGCCCATACGAGCGCGCCAAGCGCCACCACTACAGGAAGCCGCCTGATGAGCCAACCCTTCGACGTCGCTGCCCTTGCCGCGACTTACGCTAAAAAGTCCGCGCAGGATATTTTAAAACTGGCCTTCGAGCATTTCGGTGACGACGTCTGGATCTCATTCAGCGGTGCCGAAGATGTGGTGCTGGTGGACATGGCTTGGAAGCTGAACAAGAACGTCAAAGTTTTTAGCCTCGACACCGGTCGCCTGCACCCGGAAACCTACCGTTTTATCGAGCAGACCCGCGAGCACTACAAGATCGACATCGAGCTGATGACCCCGGAGCGGACTGTTCTGGAACCATTTGTCAAAGAGAAAGGCTTGTTCAGCTTCTATAAAGATGGCCATGGCGAATGCTGCGGTATCCGCAAGATCGAACCGCTGCGTCGCAAGCTGTCCGGGGTCAGTGCCTGGGCCACCGGCCAACGTCGGGATCAGAGCCCGAGCACTCGCAGTGAAGTAGCGGTCATGGAAATCGACAGTGCGTTTTCGACGCCGGAGCGCCCGCTGTATAAATTCAACCCGCTGGCGCAAATGACCAGTGAAGAGATCTGGGGTTACATCCGCATGCTGGAGCTGCCGTACAACACCCTGCATGAACGCGGCTTTATCAGCATCGGCTGCGAACCCTGCACCCGCCCGGTACTACCGAACCAGCATGAGCGCGAAGGCCGCTGGTGGTGGGAAGAAGCCACGCAAAAAGAATGCGGCCTGCATTCCGGGAACTTGATCGCGAAGGTGTAACACGCATAACCTGTGGGAGCAGGCTTGCCTGCGAAGGGCTTGACTCGGTTGAGCCTGATCCACCGCCTTCGTCGGCAAGCCGACTCCCACAAGTTTATGAAGGGCTCACACTGACCTGATCAATGCACCGGTAATTCAACCCCGGCGAACAGCTCTTCGAGCTCTTGCTTGTTATGGCACTGGATCGCTTTTGCCATCACTTCCCGAGTCAGGTGCGGTGCGAATTTCTCGATGAAGTCGCACATGAAACCGCGCAAGAAAGTGCCGCGTCGGAAGCCAATCTTGGTCACGCTGGCCTCGAACAGATCGCTGGCATCCAGCACCACCAAATCGCTGTCGAGTTTGGCGTCTACCGCCATTTTCGCCACGATGCCTACACCAAGGCCCAACCGCACATAAGTTTTAATCACGTCAGCATCGGCCGCCGTAAACACCACTTTTGGGGTCAAACCGCGATGGCTGAACGCTTCGTCCAGTTTCGATCGGCCGGTAAAGCCGAACACGTAAGTGACGATCGGGTATTCGGCGAGGATTTCCAGAGTGAGCTTTGCAACCTTGGTCAGCGGGTGGCCGTGAGGCACTACGACACACCGGTTCCAGCGGTAGCACGGCATCATCACCAGGTCGCCGAAGAGTTCCAGCGCCTCGGTGGCAATCGCAAAATCCACAGTACCGTCAGCCGCCATTTCAGCAATCTGCATCGGCGAACCTTGGTGCATGTGTAATGCGACGTCAGGGTATTGCTTAATGAAATTGCTGATCACCGGGGGCAAGGCATAACGCGCCTGAGTGTGGGTGGTGGCAATCGACAACGTGCCTTTTTTCTCATTGGAAAATTCTTGAGCGATCTGCTTGATGCTCTCGACCTTACGCAGTATCTCGCCTGCGGTGGTGATGATTCGTTCGCCGGCCGGGGTCACCCGCGTCAGATGTTTGCCGCTGCGGGCAAAGACCTCAACACCCAGTTCGTCTTCGAGGAGGCGGATCTGTTTACTGATGCCGGGCTGAGAGGTGTACAAGCTCTGAGCCGTGGCGGAAACGTTGAGGTCGTGGTGCGCCACTTCCCAGATGTAGCGCAATTGTTGAAGCTTCATATGTATCCCTCAAAGCAGTAGACGCCACGATTATCAGCGACGGTATATAACTATATTAATGGTCGGAGGAATAAAGCTAGAACTTTTTCATCATTTTTAAATAGCACGTCTAGAGGATTAGCGGTCAACGTAAACGGTGCTGCAGCATGGGAACCATGTACACCGGCACCTCTGACAGTTGCAGAACCTTCGCGGCCGTACGCCCCAAAGGGGTATCGCCTGCTGTGCCGTGACTGTGACTGCCGACAATCAACAGATCCACTGCCAGCTTCTGCGCCTGTTCGAGTATCACGTTCGATGGGTCCCCCTGAATGACCTGAACCGTACGAATCAACGCCAAATCCTGATGCCCCTCCCCCAACTCGTCCCGAAAACCATCCAGCACACGCTGCTCGATACCCTCCATCACGGTGTTCAAGCCCTGGCTGTGCAATTCCTTCAAGGCCGCTTCATCAAGATAGCTCTGCAACACCGACTCCGCGAACAATCCCATGGGCTCGACGACGTGAATGACATACAACTCAGCGTTAAATGTTCTAGCCAGCGCCAGGGCATGCTGCAACACATAGGGGGCATAAAGACCGAGGTCAGTGGCATAGAGCATGGAGCGAATCATATGACCTCCTCGACTGCCAATATGGCGGAGATTGACTCAGCTTAGCAGCGTGTTGGCGACTGCGACGGCTGGCACCACACGAGGCGGCCGAGGTTCAAATTTTTAGTTCGTTACTGATCCCGTGGGGTACATGGCCGGTCGCCACAACCTCCCGCGCCTTTTCACAATGTCCTGGTTGATCATCGAAAAAAACGTCCGCCGCGAATGCCTCCAGAAACGCTGATTTCTCCAGGCCACCGAGGAACAAAGACTCATCCAGCCGAATGTCCCACTCGCGCAAGGTGCGAATCACCCGCTCATGGGCCGGCGCCGAGCGCGCTGTCACCAGCGCTGTGCGGATGGGGCATGCGTCCTCAGGGAATTCGCGCTGCAACAGATTGAGTGCCGCCAGGAAAGGTTTGAATGGCCCACCGCCTAACGGCTCACGTGCGGACTCACGCTCGCTCGCCTGAAACGCTTCCAGTCCGCCTGATTGATACACCCGCTCAGACTCGTCGGAAAACAACACGGCATCGCCGTCAAATGCGATACGCAACTCAGCACTCGCGGCACGCCCTGAACCCCCGGACAAAATGGTCGCGGCGGCAAAACCCGCTTCCAGCGCGCTGCGCACATCATCGGGGTGGGTCGAGAGGAACAGGTGACAGCCGAACGCGGCCAAATAGGGATAAGGGCTACGTCCGCCAACGAAGGCTGCCCGGGTGATATCCAGCCCGTAATATTGAATCGAGTTGAATACCCGCAAGCCGGTATCAGCGCTGTTGCGCGATACAAGGATCACCTCGACCCGGGCTTTATCCAACTGCGCATTGAGGCTCAACAGTTTTTCCACCAGCAGGTAAGCGTCACCCTGTTCAAGGATCTCTTCTTCGTGTTCGATCTGGTATTGCCGATAGGCTTCCACCCCGTCGGCCACATACACCGCATGGCTCTCGCGCAGGTCAAACAATGCCCGTGAAGAAATGGCCAATACCAATTTATTGCTTAGCCCGGTCGTCATGTCGCCCCCTGGCTGATTCAACCGTTATGCGCGTCAATAAAAGCCAGCGCCTGATACAGCGCCCGAATTTTTGGCATATCGTGTCCAGCGGTCAGCGCCGCCTGAAGTGGCTTCGCGTAAATTGACGCCAGCTCCAGTGGTCGTTTTTCCTGGTAATCGAAGTACATGCTCGGCCAGTAATCGGGCATTTTCTCAGTCGCGGCGAACAATTGCTCGGCATAACCTTCAGGCATAACGTGCCCGCACGCCGAAGCGCCTTGCATAACCTCTTTCATCAATGCTTGAACCAGATCGCGGCTGTTTGTGTCGTCCATCAGCGGTGCGGTACTGGCCTTGAGTAACACCGACAAGCCGTTATACGGAATATTCCAGACCAGCTTTTGCCAGCGCGCCTGATGCACGTTGGCCATCGTCCGTGATTCCAACCCAGCCTGGCGAAACAGTTCGGCGCCCTCCTCGGCGATCGCTTGCCCGGCAGCCGTATCCGAAGCCGAACCGCTGTGATAACCCAACGTGACCGCACCGAACGCCTGATGCGTGACAACCCCTGGGGCTGTGCGATGAACGCAGATGAAACACAAGCCGCCAAGCAAATGCAGCGACTCAGGCAGCAGCGCACGCAAGCTGTCCTCGACATCCAGACCATTTTGCAGCAGTAACACCTTGGCCCCAGGCGCCGCTGCCTGGGCGATGAGAGGAGCTAGACCAGCATTGTCGGTGGTTTTAGTGCTCACCAGCAGCCAATCGCAAGGTGGCATATCCGCAGCCGACGAATACGCCTGGACCGGGTTCAGCGTCATAACACCGTACTCGGCGCTGTTGATCGTCAGACCCTTTTCCGACACCACGGCAAACTCACTGCGTAGGAGAAAATGCACATCAAAACCGGCGCGAGCCAGCATCACGCCGTAGAAACCACCAATGGCGCCGGTGCCAATGATGCCAATCCTGGGTTTTTTCGTTTCAGTCGTCATGCGCACTCCTGTTAGGGCAATTCATCGGAATTCAGGCTCAATGCCTGCTTAATACCCGCGCTCAGCTCGGTCACGGTGAGTCGTGAATGCAGCGCGCCATAAAATTCGCCGTCACGGACCACAAACATCGCTGGCAAACCAGACACCTGATAACGCTGCACCGCGCCACCGTTGTCGCCTGCATCGATCCAGCATAAACGGTCTACGGGCAGCTCGAAGGCCGGCAACTCACGCCGCGCCCAACGGCAACTTGCACAGCCTGCCCCAGTAAAAATCAGCAGCGAAACGCCTGGCAGCTCAAGCAAACGATGGTCTATGTCGAAATCTGTCAGTTCCAATGGGCTCACACAGCGGGTCCTGAAGTTGGGTTGCACACTATCCGTCTTCGTTGCCTCATTTGTAAAATCTTGCCCGAGTTCTGTAGATACCGTCTTGTTGGCGAAGCGGTTTACCTGGCACCCCGCTGAGAAAGCTTCGCCAACAAGTTGCCGCCTACAGGTGAAAGGCCGCCTGCACACGGCATAAAACCCGCGTTTACCCATTGTCGAACAACCGGGTAACGCGCTAAGGTTCCTCCCCCGTCGCACTCAATCATGCTTGGCTCCGCCGCACGGGAATCGTTGGGGGCCAGCACCCGTGACCTGATGAGTAACACGATGGCTGATTTACCGATTGACGACCTCAACGTTTCCTCCAACGAGACTCTGATCACGCCGGATCAGCTCAAGCGCGAAATCCCGTTCACTGCCGCAGCCCTGCACACAGTGACCAAAGGCCGCGAAGTGATCCGCAACATCCTTGACGGCAAGGATCACCGCTTGTTCGTGGTGATCGGTCCCTGCTCGATCCATGACATCAAAGCCGCTCACGATTACGCCAATCGCCTTAAAGCCTTGGCTGCCGAAGTCTCCGACACCTTGTACCTGGTGATGCGTGTGTACTTTGAGAAGCCGCGCACGACTGTTGGCTGGAAAGGCTTGATCAACGACCCTTACCTTGATGACTCGTTCAAGATCGAAGATGGCTTGCACATCGGCCGTCAGCTATTGCTTGATCTGGCGGAGATGGGCCTGCCAACCGCCACTGAAGCCCTCGACCCGATCTCTCCCCAGTATTTGCAGGACCTGATCAGTTGGTCGGCCATTGGTGCGCGCACCACTGAATCGCAAACCCACCGCGAAATGGCTTCCGGCCTGTCTTCCGCTGTTGGCTTCAAAAACGGCACTGACGGTGGCTTGACCGTTGCGATCAACGCCTTGCAGTCAGTTTCCAGCCCCCATCGTTTCCTCGGCATCAACCAGGAAGGTGGCGTGTCCATCGTCACCACCAAAGGCAATGCCTACGGTCACGTGGTGTTGCGCGGTGGCAACGGCAAACCGAATTACGACTCGGTCAGTGTCGCGCTGTGCGAGCAGGCGCTGAACAAAGCGGGTATTCGTCCAAACATCATGGTCGACGCCAGCCACGCCAACTCCAACAAAGACCCGGCGCTGCAACCGCTGGTCATTGAGAACGTCGCCAACCAGATCCTCGAAGGCAATCAGTCAATCATCGGCTTGATGGTTGAGAGCCACATCAATTGGGGCGCTCAGTCGATCCCCAAGGACCTGGCAGAACTGCAATACGGCGTGTCGATTACCGATGCCTGCATTGACTGGCAAAGCACCGAGAAAACCCTGCGCAGCATGCACGCGAAACTCAAGGACGTCCTGCCCAAGCGTCAACGCGGCTGATCCCTGCGCGTGTACTGACCGCCCACACAAGAACGCCGAGCATATGCTCGGCGTTTTTCGTTGTAGCGTCAGTACTTGCCTCGACAGCCGATCAGATCTTAGCCATGTGGCGCTGATGGCGTTCCATGTAGCGCTCGACATAGGAACACGAAGGAATCACCGTATAACCCATGCTGTCTGCGTACGCGAGCGCTTGCTCGGTTAACGCAGCAGCGATACCCCGACCTCTAAGCGCATTGGGCACGAAGGTTCGATAGATATCGAGGGTCTGCTTACCCAAGTCCATGTAGGTCAGGTACGCACGATGACCGTCCACGTTGGTCTCGAATTGATGACCGGCCTGGTCATGGTGGATGGACAACGCCTCGCTCATCACTACTCCTCGCGGGTCTTGAAATTAGACCTCTACCTTACCGATGTTTTTCCGGCGAAGGAACCTCTACGCCACCCGTGCCAATTTGGACACCGAAATCAGACTGGCTGTTGACCAACACGAGCACCTCCAAATAGTAGGCGTCATTCCTGTGTTTGCTCAAGCAGCTTGCAAAAAGGCCGACAAAAAGACCGGATCCACACTGCAATTGTCACAATCACACGGGGCGATGCTGACACTCCTTCGGCCCATTGCCGGATGCTGAGTTTGAGACGAGTCCGCCCTGAAAAAGTCACCTCTTATTGTGCGCAAAGAGGCAGATGTATGACGGACTCGAGACAATCAGCAATCGTTAGTCTCAATAGACTCGACAATTAGCCAGCTATCCTTTTTAATCGTCGGCAGAGGGCGTGTTTGAGCCTCGGTCCGCGCAAGAACAGGGGCCGAAAGTTGTCGTGATGAGCGCGAATAATTTTGCACAAGAAACGCGAGAAGTTAGACGATAGTTTCAATCCTGAGAAATTTGTCCGCTTCTTGCGCTTCCTCAGTTTACTTACTACAAACAATGGGTAGTATGTACGCCGGTCATTTTCTCACTTTCGAGAGATGACTATTTTTAGAAAGTCCTTAAGGGGAACACGATGAACAACGTTCTGAAATTCTCTGCTCTGGCTCTGGCAGCAGTATTGGCCACCGGTTGCAGCAGCGTATCCAAAGAAACCGAAGCTCGTCTGACTGCTACTGAAGACGCAGCAGCTCGTTCGCAAGCACGTGCTGATGAAGCCTATCGCAAGGCTGACGAAGCTATGGCTGCTGCTCAAAAAGCTCAGCAAACTGCTGACGAAGCCAACGAACGCGCTCTGCGTATGTTGGACAAGGCTAGCCGCAAGTAATAATCTCCGCTGAGATTATTAATAAGCCGATCCAGTTTTGGATCGGCTTTTTAATGCCTGGACACCGGACACTAAAAAGCCCGCCCGCTCAACCTTGAGATTCAAGGCCGTGCGGGCAGGCTTTTAATGGGTCCGTTATTGCGCGGTGGTGGGGGCGCTTGAGATTGTTGCGCCGCCTCCTGGCACCGCAATTTGAACAGGCATGCCGTTTTCAGCAGCGACCACGTCCCGAACCACATCCCAATTCATCTGCAGGTTGGCCGCAAGGTCTTCACGCTTAAGTAACGCGTTGATCACTGCGGTGTGTTTGTCATCTGCTGAAGGATTGCCGTTTCCGTCGAGCGGAGCGTGCGCCTCAAGGTACACCTTGCCAGCGCTGACACCGAATTTGTAGGGCTCGCTCATGATCCGCACAGGCGTCCCGATCGGCACGATACCGGCTAGTTCCAACACGTTGTTGTTGTACATGCGGAAGCAGCCGTGGCTGGTGCGCATGCCAATACCAAATTTCTTGTTCGACCCGTGGATCAGATAACCGGGCAAACCAAGGCCGAACTTGAACGGCCCTAATGGGTTGTCCGGACCAGCCGGTACCACGTTAGGCAGCGGGTCATCGTCAGCCAAATGTTCAGCTTTTACTGAAGCCGGCGGGGTCCATGTCGGGTTCGGTGTTTTAGCGGTGATCTTGGTGATCGCCACCGGCGAACCCCAGCCCTCGCGGCCGATACCAAGCGGGTAGGTATCAACGACGTTTTTGCCTTTCGGGTAGTAATAAAGCCGGTACTCCGCCAAGTTGATCACGATCCCTTCCCGAGGACCGGGTGGCAGAACGAAGCGGGTCGGCAACACGATCTGCGTGCCCGCACCCGGCAACCATGGATCAACGCCAGGGTTGGCCGCGATCATTTCCAGATAACCCAAATCGTATTGAGTTCCAAGGTCGGCAAACGTGTCTTCGTATTTGGCGGTGATGGTTTGTACTTGACCCACGATGTCTTCGCCAGCTGTTGGCAGCGGGAACTCTAGTGCGGCAACAGGACCCGCCGCACAAAGCGCAGCAAGCGAAAAACAGCGGGCGACCACGGGAATGCGCGACAACATCCGGAAAATCCTTGGTGTATGCGACGGGAAAAGTAGCGCAATTGTACACCGCTGCCCTTGGAATCGGGAGTTGCCTAACGATTTACTCGGGATGACCGATTTACTGGCTGAAACGCAGCTCCGGCCAAATCGGCCGGGTGCCACGTTTCTGTGCTTCAAGAATCGCTCGACACAGAGAACACAAGCGCTCGTCACGCAACCTCACTCGATTAACCCCCAACCATCGCGGCTGAGCAGGCAGCAAGGTGCCGCACAACGTTCGGTCGATAGTGCCGCCTAATTCCAGCTGTCGCGCGACCAGGTGCACTCGCACCTCCTGACAGGCGAACAGGTCAAGCTGGTCATCAGGTTCGATGAGTTGGTATGCAAATAAAGACCAGGCGGGACGCGGCATCGGGGGCTCCAAATCGGGGCGACACCTTAGCCCAAACCCTGCGGTTAGAACAGCGTCAAAGCAGCGGTTTTAGCGTCGGCCAGACATTGTCCAGCAACTTGCCTTGAGCCGCGACGGCCGGGTGTAGACCATCGGCCTGCATCAGCTCCGGGATACCGCCCACGCCTTCAAGAAAAAACGGCACCAGCGCAACTTTTTTTTGTACTGCTAAATTGCCATACACCGCAGCGAAGGCCTCGGTGTAACGCGCGCCGTAATTCGGCGGTATGCGCATCCCCAGCAGCAGGACCTTGGCACCCGCAGCCCGAGCGCTGTCGATCATCGACGCAAGATTTTGTTGCAAATTAGCTGGCTGCTGTCCGCGCAAGCCATCGTTGCCACCCAATTCGAGGATCACCAACTGCGGTTTATACTCTGCAAGCAGCGCAGGCAGCCGCGCTTGCCCTCCCGCACTGGTATCGCCGCTGATAGACGCATTGACCACTTTGTCGGCAATCCCTTCTTTCTGCAGACGCTGCCCCAGCAGCGATACCCACCCCAGGCGGGTATCCAGCCCGAAAGCCGCGCTGATACTATCCCCAACGATCAGCACCGTGCCCGCCGCCGCTCCTTGAGAGATCAGCATTAAGCCCAGGCCTGCACTTAAAAGCCACGCACGCATCGGATTCTCCATGAGCGAAAGTATTCTTAGTGCCTGGAACCTCAGCAAAGTGGTCCCCAGCACGGAAGGTGACCTGACTATCCTGCACGAACTCTCCCTGGAACTGAACAGGGGCGACAGCCTGGCCATCGTCGGCGCCTCGGGTTCGGGCAAATCTACCCTCCTCGGCTTGCTCGCCGGTCTCGACCTGCCCAGCGCAGGAACGGTCACGCTGGCGGGACGCAACCTCGGCGAACTGGATGAAGACCAGCGCGCCCGGATCCGTGCTGAACACGTAGGTTTTGTGTTCCAGTCGTTTCAGTTGCTGGACAGCCTTAATGCGCTGGAAAACGTCATGCTGCCTATGGAACTGGAAGGCCGTAAAGACGCACGGGCACAGGCGCGACTGCTGCTGGAGCGCGTCGGCCTGGGCCAACGCCTGACCCACTCACCCCGCCAGCTCTCAGGCGGCGAGCAGCAACGCGTGGCCATCGCCCGCGCGTTTGCCGCTGACCCCGACGTGTTGTTTGCCGATGAGCCCACCGGCAATCTCGACAGCCACACCGGTGAACGGATCAGCGATCTGTTGTTCGAACTGAACAAGGAGCGGCGCACGACCCTGGTGTTGGTCACCCATGACGAACGTCTGGCCCACCGCTGCCGGCGCCTGATCCGTCTCGAAGGTGGCCGATTGGTCGCCCCTCTGGAGCCTTGATGGCACGCTTGCCGTTTCAACGTTTGCTGAGCCTTGCGACCCGACAACTGCTGCGTGACGCACGTGCCGGAGAATTGCGGGTATTGTTCTTCGCGCTCTTGGTTGCCGTGGCAGCCAGCACTGCCATCGGTTATTTCGGTGCCCGTCTGAACGGTGCCATGCTGTTGCGCGCCACCGAGTTCCTCGGCGCCGATTTGATTCTCGAAGGCACCAGCCCCGCGCTGCCCGCTCAGATCGAAGCCGGCAACACGCTGAAACTGGACCACGCTCAGGTCATCGAGTTTTCCAGCGTGATTGCCACCGACACCGGTATTCAGTTGGCGAGCGTGAAAGCCGTCGACGCTGGCTACCCGTTGCGCGGCGAACTGAAAAGCGCCGCAGCGCCCTATCAAGCAGAAGAACCGGGCGGTAGACCCCAACCGGGTGAAGCTTGGGCCGAGTCACGGATGTTTGCCGCGTTGAATCTAAAAGTCGGCGACAACATTGACGTCGGCTCTAAAACCTTGCGCCTGAGCCGGGTGCTGACCTATGAGCCCGACCGCGCCGGGAATTTTTACAGCCTGACCCCTAGGGTCATGATCAATCTGGCAGACCTGGCCGCCACCGGCGTCGTCCAGCCCGGCAGTCGGGTCAGTTACAAGGAATTATGGCGTGGCAGCCATGCGTCGTTAGAAGCCTACCGTCAACAGGTCACTTCAGGGCTGGCTGCCAATCAACGGCTGCAGGATGCCCGCGACGGCAATCGCCAGATTGGTGGGGCACTGGGCAAGGCTGAACGTTATCTGAACATGGCCAGTCTGGTTGCGGTGCTGTTGTCGGGCGTCGCCGTTGCACTCTCCGCCGCGCGTTTTGCCGCTCGACGTTTCGATGCCAGCGCGCTGCTGCGTTGCCTGGGTTTGTCGCGTAATGAAGCCTTGGTACTGTTCAGTCTTCAGCTAGCCATACTCGGTCTTCTGGCCAGTCTCACCGGCGCTTTATTAGGCTGGTTGGCGCAATTGGGCCTGTTCGCGCTGCTGCATGACCTGCTGCCAGCCGACGTTCCACCCGGTGGTTTGCTACCCGCGATTGCCGGGATCGGCACCGGCCTCGTCGCCCTTGCCGGCTTCGCGTTACCGCCATTGGCCGCGCTGGGGCGGGTGCCGCCGCTGCGGGTATTGCGTCGAGACATGCTACCCATCCCCGCCAGCTCTTGGCTGGTGTACGGCGCCGCACTGCTGGCGCTGGGCCTGATCATGTGGCGCCTGAGCCTGGACCTGGTATTGACCTTTGCCCTGCTCGGCGGCGGCATCATCGCCGCCGTGGTGTTGGGCGGTTTATTGCTGTTGGCACTGCAAAGTTTGCGCCGCCTGTTGGCCGGTGCATCACTGCCGTGGCGTTTGGGGTTGGGGCAACTGCTACGTCATCCGTTGGCCGCCGCGGGGCAAACCCTGGCGTTCGGACTGATTCTGCTGTCCATGGCGTTGATCGCCCTGCTGCGAGGAGAGCTGCTCGACACTTGGCAAAATCAGTTACCCAAAGACGCACCCAATTACTTCGTGCTCAACATTCTGCCGGGGGACAAAGACCACTTCACCGAGCGCATGGCCGGCCTTTCCACCCATGCGTCGCCGCTGTACCCCATCATCCCTGGGCGCTTGATCAGCATCAACGACGAGCCGGTGCGCAACATCGTCAGCAAAGATTCCCGAGGCGAAAACGCCACCGAACGCGACCTCAGCCTGACCTGGGCCGCAGACCTGCCCCAAGGAAATCGCTTAAGTGCCGGCACTTGGTGGGACACCAAGGGCAACGTCGCGGCCGACAAAATCCCCGGTGTGTCAGTGGAATCCAAACTCGCCGAAAGTCTCAAACTCAAGCTCGGCGATCACATGAATTTTGTAGTGGGTGGCATGACCCGCGAAGCTCAGGTCACCAGCCTGCGCGACGTCAGTTGGGATAACTTCCAGCCGAACTTTTTCATGATTTTCCAACCCGGTACGCTCCAGGATTTGCCCACCACCTACCTCACCAGCTTTTATTTAGCACCGGGTAACGACCAGCAAATTGTCGAGCTTTCACGGACCTTCCCGGCGATCACTATCCTTCAGGTCGAAGCGCTGCTTGAGCAACTGCGCAGCATCCTCGCCCAAGTGACGATAGCCGTGGAATACGTGCTGTTGTTCGTTCTCGCGGCCGGGCTTGCGGTGCTGTTCTCAGGCTTACAAGCAACCCTCGACGAACGCATTCGCCAAGGTGCTCTGCTTCGCGCACTGGGTGCCGAACGCGCCTTGCTGATCAAGGCGCGACGCATCGAGTTCGGTTTGTTGGGTGCGGCAAGCGGTGTGTTGGCCGCGTTGGGGTGCGAACTGGTGAGCTTTGCGCTGTACCGTTACGCTTTCAACCTGCAATGGCACCCGCATGCGTGGCTGCTGCTGTTACCGGTGATGGGGGCGGCACTGGTGGGCGGAGCCGGTGTGTTCGGCACCCGCCGCGCATTGAACGTCAGCCCGTTGACTGTATTGCGAGACGGCTGATGAGTAACCGGAGCGTTCCACCTATTTCGGGTATTCGATAACGTTTATCCACCAGCTCATGTCACCCCCCGGAGTCGGCACGATCACATCGTCGCCGACTTCTTTTTTAAGCAGCGCGCGGGCCATGGGTGAATCAATAGAGATGTAATCCATCCGCCCATAGATTTCGTCGTAACCCACCACACGAAAGCGTTTGGTTTCACCGCTTTCGTTTTCGATTTCAACCCAAGCGCCAAAATAGACCCGGCCTTCCTGCTCGGGGGAATACTCGACCACCCGCATGTCTTCCAGCCGCTTGCGCAAATAACGCACACGACGGTCGATTTCCCGCAGCAATTTCTTGTTGTACTGGTAATCGGCGTTTTCACTGCGATCACCCAACGACGCTGCCCACGTGACTTTTTGCGTCGTGTCCGGGCGTTTTACTCGCCAAAGATAATCAAGCTCCTGCTTCAGGGCCTCATGACCTTCCTTTGTAATGATCTGTGTGCTCAATCGATTGCTCGCTTTTCTCTAGTAGCCCTGAGCGTGCGCCGTGAAAAAGCGTGGCCCAACCCAACGAACCGAGAATAGACCCGTCCGCTCGGAAAAAAGCAAGCGTGGTTTCAACCGCCCCGGCGCAACCCAAGCGCGCAACGATGTGGGGTGGTCACTCACGGCGATCAGTACCTGTGATTAACACATCCAATTCTGAATAAACGTCATGACAACGCGGTCTAGCCACGCCGATCAGCGGGTAATGAACCGCTGGTCGAGCTACTAAACTGAGCTTAAAGGAGAAAACTAAAATCAAAGGAGCTGAACAATGGTCAGGGACGGTATCAATCAGGACGCTTTAGGACTGACCACTAAAACCAGTGAACAAGCTATTCCGGACACTCTCCAATGGGCCGAATATAAACGTGATAAGGAGACGTGGCTAAGCCCAGGCTATATCGAAGCCGAACGCGCCTTAAATCTGAAAGAACAGATTTATGCGTTTGTCATTAATAGAGCCAGCGGGAAAATCCTCGAAAGCTTCTATTGGTACCCATCGAGGGAGGACTACAGACCGGTCGGTCAGTGGCCCAAACAACTGGCAATTTCAATGTGGAACACCGGCAGCAAACTTCAGGCAGGCGAAGCTGCCAGTGGTCCGTCGGGCTTGGCAATCGTGCTCCCGGGAGCCGCATCAGTCGGGGCCGCGGCGGTTTCTGTTCGTAACAGGTATTGGTTTCAAGGGGACGACAACAGAGCATTCATTACGCTTCCCCATACCAATAACTGGATCAAGTATTTGGTGTTTTCGGAACTGGATCTTGGGTCAGACGCAAAGATCGAACTACAGGTCAAGGATGAAAGCTCAGACACGCTGTACGAAACCCATAGTTTCACCCCAAAACCGGACCGGCTTAAAGCGGCTGAGTGGTGCCAAGATATTTGCGCTCAAATAAACGACAACAGTCGCATGATTAAAGGTGGCGGTTGGGACGCTAATAAGTTTCTGCGCCCGGCCAGCACGGGCAACGCAGTGTGGATTGCGCGAAACTCCGGCCTGAATCTGGTTGTCATTTCCAGTGGGTCGCTCGTTTCTTCTGCCCCACCTGATTCTGCCGTAACTAACCCCTATGACACCCCTGACTTCAGTTTCGCCTCTGGCCTGTTAGCCGTGCCGAAGACAGACCTGCCGGACATGACTGGTTTTGAACCGGACGAACTCGGTGTGCCGCAAAACTCGTGGCTCAGTCCTTCTTATCTGCTAGCAGACCGTGATCTGGAACCGGGAGAAAAACTTCATACCTGGTTAATCCGTCGCTCGGACGGCGAACCACTGGAGCACGTTACGTTTACCCCGGGCACCAATACCCGAACCAAAGCCAAATGGCCCCAGGCATTTGCTAAATGCATCAACGCCAATGCCAAACAAATAACCGCAGGCGGCTGGAATGACCAAGGCCAATTTATTGATCTGCCGGGAGGCGCAGCACCCGCTGAATTCTCAACGCTGGATATTGTTGGCAAATCGCTGATCAATCGCCTTTGGCACTACAGCCGGGAATACCGCACGTTCTCGACCGCCGCATTTCGCAATAACTGGGTGACCACCTTCACCTTGGCAGAAAAACCGCTGAGCGCTGATACAACCTTATGGGTGCAAGTGCGGGATATCACGTCGCAGTACCTCTATGAAACCCATATCTTCAAACCCGCAAATTCACGCTTGGCCGCTCAACAATGGTCCAAGGACTTGTGTGAGCAAATCAATCGCAACGGCGCGATGCTGCGCGCGGGCGCCATCAATGCCCTCACCGGCGCGATAACGCCTGGAGATGATCAAAACGCCCTGTGGATCCCGCAATGCTCAGACTTGGCAGTGACGGCCATACCGGTGACTTGGTGGACTCAACAGACCGTGCAGGCTGAACGCGACCTGGCAGAGGGTGAATCGATTTACTGCTACGTGTGGGACGATTTTTCTCAAGCAGAACTGGTGCCCGCGTACTGCTTCACACCCGCCAATGCGCAAGAGCGAAAAAAACAAAACTGGATCAACGCGTGGGCGAAAGCCCTTAGTAGCTCTACGGTTGCTCCTTACGTGCGTTTGGGTGGGCGCACTCAAGGCTCCGCTGATCCGGGGGTCAACGCGACGCAAGCATCGATCTGGCAAGTGGGCGCACCGCTGCGCGTGTTTACCACTGAACCGTCAGCACGCAACTGGACGAAGGTGTCCGTACCCTTGGCTGAACTGTATGAAAGCAATCAGAGTTCAGTGCAGCTGCAGCTGGTGAATAAACTGACTCAGCGAGTGTTTTATAGTCAGGTATTTACGCCGATGGCCAAGGATCAGATTACTGACAAAGCATCGTGGGTCGTAAATGTCAGTTCGAACATTGCCATGTTCTTAAATGAAAGCACACGCCCGTACATTCAATCCGGGTACTCCATAGACGCACGTAATGGACCGGCCGCCAGGACGGCTGATCCTGACATTATTTCTGCATCATCCCCTTTGGTTTCAAATATACAAATCATCATACGGACACCCCCCACTATCACCGAAGAATACCGTCAGAACCTAACACCAGACGAAGCAGAACCGATAAAAGTATCGTCAGGGTATTGGAGTAGCGATGACATCTATGAAAATGTTAAAGATATTTACGAGCGAGACCGTATAAAAAACGTGGACGCTCTTATTAATGAAGAGCGGTACAAAATTAATGAAGAGCGGTACAAAGACAAATCGGGTGACGATGTCAAAAACCTCAAAAATAAAATCGACGCGCTTGTACGAATAATGACACTTACGCGTGGTGAAGAGCAAAACTTTTACGGCAACATGTATGATTATAAGTTTGTGTTAGACTGCGTATTGTACCTAAGCTATGAGACGCTATTAAATTTCGAAAAATCTCTTATTTTTGAAAATTTCAAACAATTGCTAAGCGAGCACATCCTCAATCGTTGGCAGCTTTTTGCAATAATAAAAGTTATCGACAAACACCACATACCCACAGCATCCATTGCATCCATTGCATCCATTGCATCCGGCAACATAACCTCATCAGGATCAGAAACAAGCTCTTCTGGTTACTCCGGAGTTGTTGATTTCATCAGCGAGAATGGTCGAAGTACCGCTGTGATTTTCATCCTGCCGCAAGCGCGTAAAAACCGCATACAACTACTTCCATCGGCAAAAACCGACACGCGTTTCAACTTCAATCTTTATTTCCCAGAATCACTCGATACCGTACCACTTACAGTCACAGCTTCCGGCGTCATCAATTCAAATGGAATTTGGCACTATGGGCAATCGCATGTCATTACCCCTCGACCTGCAGACGAAGGCCCAACCCCCACTTCTCCGTTATGCGAAGACTACGGCAACACCTACCGCTCCGAGGTATTTGATGTCACTGGCCAAAACAGCAACGGCGTGGACCCACGCACAGGGTTATTCAACGCCCATTATCCAATAGCCACGTTGATGGGACTCGAGGGTAGAGGGCCAGTATTTGATCTCACACTGCACTACTCTCCGCTGCGCGCCAATGAATCCGGCATTGGTGATGGCTGGGCGTTTAATTTCTCCTGGTACGACAGTCGCCCTCGATTACTGACGCTGAGTACAGGACAAACGATCCAGTTCACAGAGAATGAACTAGACGCTTTGAAGGCAATGCAATGCATTGAAAAGTCTGCCTGCAAAGCGACAGCAACCTTCGACAATGAACAAAAGATCATGCGAACGCTAGAGCTCAATTTTCCGTCGGGACGCAAAGAACAGCTCACGCTGCCGAGTGGTGAACTGGCTGAACATAACGCGGCATTCATTTCACAACTTATATCAAAGCTCGAAGAAGCAAAAACTCAAATACCGCTTTTTGTAGCCAGTCAAAAGCCCGTCCTGAACCTTGCGTGGTATCAGCGAGTTGCAGAAGCGTTCTGCGACATCTTTAACGAAGACAACGCTTATACGAAAGATCGAAATCAATTCAATGCTGCTTATACTCAATGGAAAGAATACTGGGTAACACGTCTGCCAGAACTCAAAAAACAAGTTGATCGGGAGCTGGCCTATTGGAAAAATCCCGATCGCCAGCTTGTTCCTGCGAGGGTTTTTTCGCCGTCTGGAGAACGGCTGGATTTTATCTGGGAGCGCCGTCAAGGACAGTACTTATTGATGGAGGTAATGTCGGCAGAAAAGAAACTGTTGCACGCCGAATACTCTTCCGCCCAAAAAGCTGAAAAAACCGATGACCTAGTGTCCAGCGTGATCTTTAGCCTGTGGCCCAATACCGATAACGCTACCACCGTCACTCTCGATCTCAGAAACTACTTGCTTAAAAGCATCAGTCGTCAACTCAACGTCTACAACACCTCTTCAGAAAGCGTGACATATCGGTATTGCCCTGAGCCAACGTTGGACCGGGTATTGGAGTCGATATTAGAATCGGACGGGTCGCTGGAAAAAGTATTTTACGACGAAGACGTTATGCAATTCCCCAGCGGTGCTGGCTGGAAGCCGCCACTGCCAAGGGTAGCATTGCACATTATTTCACCGGGCGCTGATCAACCGCCACTGCGGATAGACTGGTCGTATAGCGATAACAACTACTTGGGTTACAACCAAGGCGAAGGCTACGACCGCCTTAAAGATTCCGCCGTCGAACTTGGCAGCTCCTATTTCTATTCAACCACTTCAATCGAAAATCAAGGCGTCTGCGTAAAGCGAACCTGGAACGGCCTGCACCTCCAGGTTGAGGAACAGGAAACCGCACCTTCCGGTGCCTGCAAAATCACCAAGTGGACCTACAGCGATGTAGCAAAAGGCGACCCACGCTTTGGTTTGCCGACCGCAATTGAAACCACGTATCAGGACGATACTCAGCAATCCGCTCCGGAGTTTGCATCATGAGCACTTCGACCAAAACGCGCTCTAGCGCTACCGCAAGCCAAAGCTTTACCTATGCCACCGATGGGCGCTTGGTCAAAAGCGTCGCCGCAGACGGCGTCATCAGTGTGTGGAGCCACTATCCTTCTACTGGCGGCAAAAGCCCGGACTTGAGGTCACTTTTGCACAAAGACTGGGAACGCGAGATCTGGAATAGCGGCGCGGAGGTCGCCACGCTATGCCTACAGGCGCCGAAAACGGCGGCGACTTCGCCCCGACCGGTGATGGCTCAATTTCAGTACCAGATTTTTGAGGGTGTCATTCTTCCCGTCAGTCTTATGCTTTACGGTTACCTCAAACCGGACAACACCGAACAGCGCACTCCCAAAGCCGACACAGCGGTAACCTTGCGCGGGGTGATCGTCAGCAATCTCAGCGAGGTCAACTCAAATCCCGATACGCCTTGGAAGCTGGGGTTAAGCGCTGGGCGTCAATACGCAGACATTCACTGCCAGACAACGGTTGAGAGTGCTGTTTCCGATAAAGTCGCCACAACCTGCGTCACTGAACGACGTTATTGGGGCCGTGAGAAAGTCCAACTGGTTACCACCGAAACGCGAGAAACGAACATCGCGGTGGGGGTCGTGAAAATCACGCTATGCTCGCGGGCCAGTGATGTTCCCGCAGATGACGTGGAGCTCTCCAGCGAACGGCGTTCGCTTCACCACGGACTACTGCAATGGCGGTTGCACAAGAGCGAACAGGTTCGCTGGCAATACGACAAACTGGGGCGCGTGCTGCGCGAAACCAGCTACGCCAATAATCCTGTGCACAACGACAAGGTCACCCGTACTGATAAAGCGTTGACTGACATCGATACACACTACGAAGAAATCAACGGCGGCGTTCGCATCACGAGCATAGACCGCGCGCATGTCAATGCGCGATACCAGCGGGTTTTCCAGGACGGACTGCAACAAGTGGTAAGCGTCGAGCAACAACGCCAGCCGGGTGCCGACGTGTCCGATGGCAACTTTTGCCCAGTGCGGGCGCAGGGCATTACGCTGGACTATCTGCCAGGAGGTTTGCAGCGGCAGGTTGATTTGTCAGTGCAACCAGATAACGCCCGTGACTGGTTCTGGGCGGGGTCAAATGATAGGGATTCAACGTTATCAGTTGATGGTGTCCCGCAGTTTACTAAAGAAGAAACCCTGGGCGATTCGCGTGGTGCTCGCCTGATCCATGAACACAGTCAGCAAAACCTGAAAAACGGCAGCACCCTGCACATTGATTCCGCACACCTGCCCTTATCCGCCAATTCGCCCTTACCGTTGCCTCGTTTTAGTACGGAGAAAACCTTCGACCCTCTGGGCCGTATGACCCAACTCAAGCAAAGCGCGAAAGATGTGCCAAACAGTGAGCGAGTGTTCAAGGTCGACTACGACGAACTGGATCGACCTGTCGCCTGGACCAGCCCAGAGGGTACGAAGGTTAAGCGCACCTATGGCGGCTTGGGTGACATCGTGACGCGTCTGAGCATTACTGGAGGCGGGACGGGTGACAGGGAAATCGTCATTGGTCAACAAACCCTAAAAGGGCAGGCACGCGTGGACAAGCGTCTGGTCGGGGCGCGCAATTATAACTTCGTCTACACCAATGGAGTTTTTTCAGCGATTGAGATGCCGGACACGACACGCCTTTTCAGCGAAGTGTCTGACGATGGCAATACATTGAGTTGGAAAACCGAGACCACTTCCAGCACTGGCAAGGCGACTACAACGCTGGCGACGTTCACTTACGATCCGCTACAAACAGCCCTGTTAGCCACGCGTCCGGCCGTACCCACCGCCCAACAAAGCGAGGTCAATGCCAGCGCCAGAGAGTCTGACTGGTTAAGTAGCCTTAACCGTCGAGTTACCAGTGATCTGGTGCTCAACACTGGTTTTTATCGCTCGCTGTTGGGTACCGCTTATGTCACTCAATATGCCAGTGATAGCCAAGTCGTTGCGTGGCGCGATGGACTGAACCGGCGCACCCGAGTGCAGCGTGACCGCCTTGAATATCACTACCTGTACGACGCCTGGGGTCAGTGTGAGCGAACCACCGTACGTGACCTGCAAACCGGCCATACGCTGGCGGTAGTCCATGAGTTCGACGGCTTCGGTCAAGAAACCTGTCGTCGCTATGACCTGAACCATGAGGAAGTCGAAACCTACCAACAACAATGGTCGGCCAGCGGACAACTGATTGGCAAAGTTCTGAGCCGCAAGGGCGTTACGTGTCTAAGTGAACGCTTCAACTATGACCTTCGCGAGCGCCTTCAGGAATGGGTCGTCGATGACGCCACTGTCGACGGACCGCAAGATGCTGGCGGTAAATCGATCCGTAACCAAACCTACGAATACGACCTGCTGAACAATCTTATTGCGTGCGCCACTACGTTTGTTGACCGCAGCAAACAACGGCAGGAATACAGTTACAACGCAAGCAATCCGACGCAAAGAATCAAAACAGTGACGATCAACACTCCGGCGCCTGACAGCGCGGGACGGACGGCAAATCCCGTCCGAACCGAAGCGATACTTGCCTATGATCTAAACGGCAATCTAACTCAGGATGAGCTAGGCCGCAGACTCAGCTATAGCATGACCGGACGGCTGGCGGCGGTCACTGGCAGAGATAATAGACTTATCACCCGCTACGAATACGACGAACAGGACCGACTGACCATTCAATGGGACGAACAAGCACAACAGCGCCGCGTGTTGATTTATAGCGACGATGCATTGTGTGGCGAGGTATGGCTTGATCAAACCGGAAAAGAGCTGAAAAGACTTCGGTTTGACGAAGAGGCCGGGCTGGCGGTGCAATTGATAACCGACCAAAGTCAGCAAACCGTATTTACGTTGAGTGACCCACAGAGCGGTATGACCAGCGAGTATCGACCCGACCAAACCGCTGCTTTGGTTCATAACAGTGTTTCGTATACCCCATGGGGAGAGTGCGCTGACACGCGTAGAAGTTCGCTGATCAGTGGCGTCGGATATAACGAAGCCCGGCGCGACCCGCTGACCGGTTGCTACCATTTGGGTGAAGGCTATCGCGTCTACAACCCCTCAATGCGGGTGTTTCAACAGCCGGACAGTGCCAGCCCTTTCGGATACGGCGGACTGAATGATTACGCGTATTGCAGCGGTGACCCGGTGAATCTGTACGACCCCAACGGCCATGTGATGATCAGCCGCTGGGGGCAGGATCAGATGATCCAAAAACTTGACCAGTTAATCAGTGATTTTACGCCGGCAAAACCGCCTAAGACGCAGCAACAGGACACCACCGGTTCCCTTGTATCCTCCATTCTTTGGGCGGGTGTTGCGGTTTTGATTTCAGTGGCTGCGGTGCTATTGGCAATTCCCACCGGTGGCGCATCGCTGGTCGCGGCTGGAACTCTGCTAGCAGCAACAGTGGTCAGCAGCGGGCTTTCAATCGCCAGCGTTGCGCTACAAAACAGTAATCCTGAATTGTCAGAAAAATTGAGTTGGGCGGGGTTTGGATTGGACATGTCGACGATGGTTTTGCCGGTTAAGGCGGCTATCGCCGGTGGGGCAAGGATGATGCGGTGGGGGGCAAGTAAAACAGGGAGACTGGCGGGGGACATTGGAAAACGCTTACAGCGAGCAGGTAGAAGAACAACAAACATTGGTACACATCTTCAGGGGGGAGCAACTGTAGAGCTTGGCGGCCCCATGAAAAACATGAGACCTCTCGATGCCGACAGTCCGTTAAGCAAGCATATTTATATTTTCGAAGACGTTTATAACGTGAAAAAAGGTAATCCCCTGACCCGATTAAATATCGCCGGGCACGGCGTTCAGCTGGAAGATGGATCTGTAGAGATTTACGTCAATACCGTCTCGAAGAAATTCAAGATTTTAGGGAAAGAAATAAAGGTCGGCGATGACTTCGTGACATGGAAAGCAGACCGCCTTTACAAAGAACTTGAACAGTCTGGCGTTCAATTCTCGAACTACGACGTTGTACGACTTTGCATGTGTCACTCCGCCGAGGGTGCCGAAAAATCATTTGCAAGCCGGTTTTCCATAGAAGCGAGTCTGCCGGTGAAAGGATTCCATGAGCCTCTGACGGCAAATTTCGAACCGGAAAGTACGGTGAGCTTATTTGACCAAGTGCTGAATAAAGGTTTTACCATCAAGGAGTACTCAGACAGGCTGTTTAAAAAAGGCGATGTCTTCATGTCCCACAAATCCCAATTCATTGATAGTTCTGGCAATCTCGTCACCCCGATCTATCGCCCTGAATGGTTTCCCTCTAAACCACTGAAATGAGTGATCAGACCGCGTTGGCGAAGGCGGTGGATCAGGCGCCAGCGAGTCAAGCCCATCGCAGGCAAGCCTGCCCCACAGGATTTTGGATTATCCGAAATCCGGCGGGAGGTTGGCTTGCGAGCGAAAGAACCAACGCGGTACGACGCGTTACACCATGGTGCCCGCTCGAATCAATCCGGTCCCACAGAGATTTGTGTAATTGCGGTGGAAATGGACATCAACCCCGAGTTATCAACCCCTGCCGCGCAACACGCACCAAGTGCTTGATAAAGACTTCAGCCTGGTCAGCGCTGGGTGCTTGCACCACCGCGATGTCGAAACGGTCATTGGGAAAATCGGAGAGGGATTCGTTCTGGTCGATGAACTGGATCAGGAACGCAGCGGGTTTGCCGTTGCGTTTGGGCCAGCCTTCGAGGTAACGCAGCAGTGTCGGTTGATGCGAGCCACCCAGCAAAATCCTGGGGTTGCGGCGCGTCAGCGGTGATGTGAACGGCGATAAGCGAATAAGGGGACGCGGACAGCTCATGATGTTTTGTCTCAGCCTCAAAAATCCCGCTGGGCACGGGTGAGAGGCAACACCGAACCAGCGCTTTAGCGGTATTTAGAAGTCGGTTCAGACTTCAGATAGACGAGGATTCGATCCTTGCCTGGCGCCCCGCAAGTAGCTGTTTAAATCGGCGCATGGGCAGCATCCTAGAGAAGCGGCGTAGCCACTGTCAATAAGCGCTTAGGCTAAAACAACAAGGCCCGCATTGAGCGGGCCAGGTGGGTGATGCCGATGTTCAGCCAGTAATGGCTCGGTCCAGCGAAACTCTGCCGGCACCTTCGATCAGGATCGCGATCAACGCCCCCAACAACGCCAACGCGAACTCAAACCCGTTGTTGGCCATGAACAGGCCGTTGTGAATGTGCACCGAAAGAATCGCAACGATCGTCATGAACGATAAGGCGACCGCCGCCGGGCGCGCCAACAGCCCAATGATCAACGCCAGGCCGCCGAAGAATTCAGCACCTCCCGACAGCGATGCCATGAGATAACCCGGCGTTAAACCCAGGCTCTCCATGTATTGAGCCGTTCCGGAAAGGCCATAGCCGCCAAACAGGCCGAAGAGCTTTTGCCCGCCGTGAGCAACGAAGATGATACCGACGAGCATCCGCAAGACTGTCACGCCGTAGCCGGCACGTGTCGAAAATACTGTGTTCATCAGAGTGTTCATCGCGTGCATTCCTTTGTATGAGGGGGTTGAGATGGCCGCTATATTAATCAGTTTAATCGGTATTAAAATCCCGCAATATGCGGCATAACGATCAGTATTATCGATTACTTCGAAAGGCGATCTTTTGCTGCAGCGGTTTGGAATGAGACCCTTCCAACGACCCGCGCTCGCGATCAAACGCCAAATAATACTTGTTCACACTGTTAACGTAGCTCACAACCCCCATCCCCACCTGCTCCATAGCAATGCGCTCAACCTGAAAAAACCACTGATTCGGGTTCAATCCACGACGCTTGGCCTCAACGCGCATCGCCTCGACACGCTCAGGCCCCAAGTTGTAGGCGGCCATGACAAAGGCCATGCGTTCGCGCTCATTGACCTTGGAGCTGGAGAAATACTTGCGTTTGATCATCGCCAGGTACTTCGCACCGGCCAACACATTGCCATCGACGTTGTGAATATTGTCGACGCCGACCCGTTGCGCAGCCGAGGGGGTAATCTGCAGCAGTCCCGTGGCGTTGCCTGCGCCCCTGGCGCTTGGGTCCAGCGCCGACTCTTTAAAAGCCAACGCCGCAAGGTTCAGCCAATCCATGCCCTGCTCGTCAGCACAGCGCTGTAATACCGGCCGCAATTTCTCCAGGCGTTGGCGGTCTTCGCTGGCCAGCGGGTAATGCACTTGATACAGACCTCGGTAGGCCTTTTCGAAAGCAAAATCTTCGTCGGAAGGCACCTGATACTGCTTTAGAAACCGGTTGATACTGGCGCGTAGCATGGTAGCGTCGCGGCGCACGTACCAGTTCATGTCGCCGCTGTTGCTGAGCACCAATGAGCGGTCTACCCGCAGCTTGGGCATGACTTTGGCCCAGCGTTCGGCGATGGGTTGCTCGACCACGGTCAGGTGATAGACCCCGGCCTGAACCATCTCCAGCACGTCTTCCACTGCGAGACTGGGATCCACCCATTCGATCTTGACCGGGGGTAGTTTGCGCAGGGCGAGCTTCTGATTGAGTTGACGGACCGCGTCGTCCGCCGCACTGCCGGTGGACAGGGTCACTGTTCGCCCCGACAGTTGTTCGATGTGTTTGAAGCCGTGCTCGCCTTTGATGCCGACGACAATCAACGGCACATGACTGACCACCGGCGCGCTGGCATCTATGCGTCGGGCCGCACTGGTGTCGAGCAACTCGCCGGGTGCCACCAAGTCGCCCTCTCCGCGTTGCAACGCGGCCAGCAATTGATCCTTGGATTTGGGGATTATCTTTAAGGTCAGTTGCTGACCGTCACGGGAATGGCCGTTAAGGTATTGCTCGAAGGCACTCAGGCGATGGTACTCAACACCAATTTCTTCGCCTTGAACTTCCCCCGAACTGTTGCGGCTTTGATTGACCAGGACCCGCAGCACTTTGCTGCTGCGAATCGCTGAGAGGTCACGCACCTGGCTTTTTTTCACCACCACTGGCGGCCCCGTCAGGCGAGCGAGTGCCGGCAATGGCGACAATGCCAGTATGCAGATCACGATCAAAAACGTGGGTCGCGTCATCCGCTCTCCAGGGGAATGCGTGCCAAAATAAGCCGCAAAAAAGTCGAAAGCCAAGTGTAGACGCGAGTCAGCGACCCATCGAAACGACTAAAGCACTTCAACAACGTGTTCCAACCAGCTATAACTGCTGTGTTTTTTTGATATCGGCTCAGGTCTGATATTCTCACCAGCCTTCGGCCTGAGGTAGCACCATGCAACTCATCGACATTGGCGTCAACCTGACCAACTCCAGCTTTGCCAATAAGGAGCAAGCGGTCCTTGATCGCGCTTACGAATCGGGTGTCAGTCAGTTGGTGTTGACCGGTACGCACATTGAAAGCAGCGAGCAGTCGCTGGAGCTGTGCCTCAGGCTCGACGAGTCCGCTCAGCGGCTGTTTTGCACCGCCGGTATTCATCCGCATTCGGCCAGTGATTGGACCTCCGACAGCGAACGCCAGTTACGAGCGCTGTTGAAAGAGGCGCGGGTGCGCGCGGTCGGTGAATGCGGGCTCGACTTCAACCGCGACTTCTCCCCGCGTTCGCAACAAGAAAAGGTGCTGGAAGAGCATTTGGCGTTAGCGGTTGAGCTGCAACTGCCGGTGTTCTTGCACGAGCGGGATGCCAATCAACGGTTGTTGGAAATACTTCGTGACTACCGCGACCGCCTGCCTGCCGCCGTCGTCCATTGCTTTACTGGCGAGCAGCGCGCGCTGTTCAGCTACTTGGATTTGGATCTGTACATCGGCATCACCGGCTGGATTTGCGATGAGCGTCGCGGTACGCACTTGCACCCGCTGGTAAAAGACATCCCACGAGGCCGATTGATGCTCGAAAGCGACGCGCCGTATTTGCTGCCGCGCAGCTTGCGACCAAAACCGAAAAACGGCCGCAATGAACCGGCTTATCTCACCGAAGTCTTGCGCGAAGTGGCGCTGCACCGTGAAGAAAGTTTGGAAGAGGTGGCCGTGCACACCACCGATTGCGCACGGGCATTTTTTGGATTGCCGAGTGTCCCCGAAACACCGCGTCGCGCCCTCCCCGAATGAATTCGGTCCCACCGACAAACCGCAAAGACACTGTGGGAGCAGGCTTGCCTGCGAAGAGGCCGGTAATCGGGCCGTTGATGTCGACCTGAAAGCTGGGGCGCTTGCAATGACGATTTCGTCGGCGAGCCAACTCCCACAGAGATGTCGGCAGACACGGGCACGGGATAGTAGGCACTGAAATCTGATCGCAGCCTTCGGCACTCACAAATCCGTGCATTACCTAACCTGTGGGACCGAATTTATTCGGGAAGCGTTGATCGCCTCGCCAACAAGTTGGCTCCTACAGAAATTAATAAAAGGTACGGGAGATAAACATGTCGATACCTCTACTGATCCTGATTGACGTCAATCCAGATGGTTTATCCCGTTTTGAATCCGCTGGATTTGTGCTGTGCCTGGCGACGACGCCCAATGATCGAGCCAACGCTATCGGCACGTACGGCACCGAGATCCGCGCGGTGTTGACCAATGGTTCTACCGGATTCACCGCTGACGAAATCGCAATGTTTCCCGCGCTGGAAATCATCTGCGCCCTGGGCGCCGGCTACGAGAAAATCGACTTGCCTGCCGCCCTGTCACGAAACATTGTGGTGACCAACGGTGCCGGCACTAACGACGCCTCAGTCGCCGACCATGCCATGGCGCTATTGATGTCCATCGCCCGTGGCATTCCCCAGGCAGACGCTGCAGTACGCCGTGGCGAGTGGGCGCAGTCACGCCAGCCGCGCCCGATGGTCTCGGGCAAAAAACTTGGTATTCTCGGGCTCGGCAACATTGGCCGGCAAATCGCGCAACGGGCCGCCAACGGTTTCAACATGCAGATCAGCTACCACAACCGCACACCACTGGCTGACTCGCCGTACACCTATTGCGCGACCCCGGAAGCGCTGGCCACGTGGGCCGACTTTATGGTGGTCGCCACCCCCGGCGGCGCAGCCACCCGGCACCTGGTCAATGCACCGGTATTGGCGGCGCTGGGCCCAAGCGGTTTTCTGATCAATATCTGCCGGGGCAGCGTTGTCGACACCGCCGCGCTGATCGCTGCATTGCAACAAAATCAAATCGCCGGGGCAGCGCTGGACGTACTGGATGGCGAGCCCCACGTGCCGTCTGAATTTTCGACGCTGACCAACATCATCTTCACCCCGCACATTGCTGGCCGTTCGCCCGAAGCAGTGGCTGCAACCGCACAGCTCGCGCTGCAAAACCTGACTGCGCATTTCGCCGGGGAGCCCGTCCTGACTCCCGTACCCATGAGTCCACCGAGCTAAACCTGTATATCCATACAGATAACGCTTGCCTGATAAGCCAACACTGCGCATGCTGCACGCACTTCCCGCAGCAATGAAAGATCGATGACCATGCGGCTGTTCCTGTGCGAAAAACCTTCTCAGGCCAAAGACATCGCCAAAGTGCTCGGTGCTACCCGGCGCGGCGACGGCTGTTGGCTCGGGCCGGATATCACGGTGACCTGGTGCATCGGTCATTTGTTGGAAGCCGCGCCGCCCGATGCCTATGACGAGCGCTACAAACGCTGGGTGTTGGCTGATTTGCCGATTGTTCCGGCGAAATGGAAGATGCTGGTCAAGCCAAAAACCGCCAGCCAATTCAAAGCTGTCAAACGCTTGCTCGGCGACGCTCAGGAATTGATCATCGCCACCGATGCCGACCGTGAGGGCGAGATGATTGCCCGGGAACTGGTGGAGCATTGTCGCTATCGCGGGCCAATTCAGCGTTTGTGGCTTTCGGCGCTGGACGACGCCTCCATTCGCAAAGCCCTGGGGGCGCTGAAACCCGGTGCCGAGACCTTCAGCCTTTATCACTCAGCCTTGGGCCGGTCCCGCGCCGACTGGTTGATTGGCATGAACATGAGCCGCCTGTTCACCTTGCTCGGCCGTCAGTCCGGCTATCAGGGTGTCTTGCCGGTAGGCCGGGTGCAAACGCCGACCTTGCGCCTTGTGGTGGACCGAGACCGTAGCATCGCCGATTTTGTGCCCGTTGCGTACTGGTCCATCGACGTTCAGTTGCTCAGCGACGGCACCTCGTTCACTGCCCAGTGGATTGCCCCGGACGATAGCTGTGATGAACAGGGCCGTTGCCAAAACCCGGCACTGGCCAATGAGGCGGCAGCCGCTTTGCGCGCCACAGCGACCGCGCGGGTGGTCAAGCTGAAAACCGAACGGATGCGGGAAGCGCCGCCGTTGCTGTTTGATCTGGGCACATTGCAGGAAGTCTGCTCAAAGAAGCTCGGGCTCGGCGCACAGGAAACCCTGGACATCGCCCAGTCGCTTTATGAGCAATACAAAATCATCACTTACCCACGCAGTGATTGCGGCTTTCTGCCACTGAGCCAACACGCTGAGGCCCCGGCGATAGTGGCCGGCTTGGGTCGAGCGGATCCGGGCTTGGCTGACCTGATGAAGCACCTCGACCCAAAGCGCCGCTCGCGGGCTTGGAACGACGCCAAGGTCAGCGCCCACCATGGCATTATTCCCACGGCGGCCACCGTGGACCTGAACCGCTTGGCCAGCAAACAACGGGCGGTTTACACCTTGATCCGCGCACGTTATCTGGCGCAATTTCTGCCAAACCATGAATTTGATCGAACCCAGGCCGATTTTGAGTGCGCCGGGCAAAGCTTGCGTGCGGTCGGTAAATGCATCGTCGAACCCGGTTGGAAACGCGCCTTGCCGCAAGCCATGGCGCCCAGCAAAGGCCAGGAAGCGCCTGCGCCTCAAGCATTGCCCGCGCTTAGAGAGGGCCAGGAGTGCGTGGTTGAAAACGTCACACTGAAGGATATGTGGACCCAGCCGCCAAAGCCGTTCACCGAAGGCGATTTGATCAAGGCCATGAAGAACGTCGCCAAGCTGGTCAGCGATCCTCGGCTCAAGCAAAAACTGAAGGACACCACCGGCATTGGTACTGAAGCGACCCGCGCCGGGATCATTCAGGGGCTGCTCGACCGGGGTTACCTGAACAAAGTCGGCAAAGCGTTGGCCGCGTCCCCCGCTGCGTTCAGCCTGATCGACGCCGTGCCCCGCGCCATTGCCGATCCAGGGACTACTGCGATTTGGGAGCAGGCCTTGGACATGGTGCAAAGTGGAGAGATGACCCTGGAAGATTTCGTTGCCAAGCAATCGGCGTGGATGACCAAACAGGTCGCGCGCTGTACCGGATTGCAATTGACCATCAGCGGTCCGGCCAGCCCCTCGGGGCGTACCGGCGCTGCCTGGAAGAAAAAACGTAAGCCGGTGTCAGGTAAGCCTGCCGCTGCCAAGCGCACCACTTCAGCCCGAAAATAATCGATCAGTCATCCAACGACTTGGGTGGCGCTGGCGGCGCTTTCCCGGTTTTGGTTGATTTGCTGGTTTTGGTACTGGTCTGCGCTGCTGCATCCGGCGCAGGCGTTGGAGTCGTGACCGAAGTGGCCGGCGCGGAAGCCTCTTTTTCGCGCATGGGCATCTGATCGATAGCGGCAAAAATCTCCTTCGGATCAATTGGGCCGGAATGTTCAATTTTCTTTTCGCCGTCTTTGCCCACCAGAATCACCCGTGCCTCGCCCCCCGCACCGATTTTCAATTCGCGAATCAACGCCATTGTGGTTTGTGCGTCCATGCTTTTACCGTCGCGCTGGCCCATCAGATTGATCACGGTATAAAGCACCATGTGGCGTTCGTTGAAAGCAGCACGATTGGCTGGCTCGTCTAACGCCTTTTTCCAACTAACCACCGTGGGGTCGACGGAGCTTGAGGCGATGATAATCAACGGGCGCGACTGACCGCGATCTTGAGCCAAGGGATCGTCGCTGTCGGCGGCCAGCGCGGCGCCGACAACAGCCGTGAATAATGTAGCAAGTGCCAGTGACCGGATAAGCATGCACAGTTCCTTTTTGGGTATTCATGGACTAATGATTGCTTATCGTGGTGAAAGGTCCAGCCAACTGCGCAACTATCTTTCTGGAAAAAATAGAAAATGTGGAATTTGGTACGAGCAGGGTTGGCCCCCGCTCGTACATCCTGCTTACTTATGGCTTGCGGGTATTGCTTTGGCCGGTGTCGCCACCTTTTTTGCCTGCTCCCGACGTTTTATCGCGATCCTGCTGAGAAGCATTGCTTTGACCCCCTTTCTTGCTGGCGTCAGAAGCCTTGTCGCGATCATTTGAGAAACCACCTTGATTACCTTGGTTAGAGTTTCCACTGTTAGGCATGATTGCAATCCTCATATTTATTTTTAGCGGAGTAATACCTCCCCGCTTTATCTACGAATCGTCTTTTGCAAAATAGTTTTAAGAGAATGTGAGTAACTGACAAATGGCATATTGTGACAAGGACTGGAACTCAATTGCCATTAAAATGAAACTGTTACGCCATCATTCAATAAAGGTAATAACTAACAGTTCGACATTTAAAACCACAATCAGCAGAGCAACGCCCCAGGCGATAAACGTCAACCAGCGCCCTGTCACAAAATCACCCATCAGTTTTCGATTTGAAACAAACCGCACTAACGGAATCACGGCGAACGGTAACTGCATCGACAGCACGACCTGACTGAACACTAATAACTTGGTGGTCCCACTGGGTCCGTACAGACTGGTTACGGCAATCACCGGAATAACCGCCAACCCTCGGGTCAACAGACGGCGCATCCAATCTGGCACTCGCAGTTCGAGAAAACCCTCCATCACAATCTGCCCGGCCAGCGTCGCCGTCACCGTCGAATTGATACCCGATGCCAGCAACGCCACGGCAAACAGGGTGGATGCAACGCCGACGCCGAGCATGGGTGAGAGCAAGTGGTAGGCCTGTTCAATGTCCAACACGTCGGTGCGACCGGCTTTGTGGAACACTTCGGCCGCCGTGATCAGAATCGCGGCGTTAACAAACAGCGCGAGCATCAACGCCACACTGCTGTCCAGGACAGCCCAACGTAGCCCGACTTTTCGCCCGGCAAGGGTCCGTGGGTAAGCGCGGGTTTGAACGATGGACGAGTGCAAGTAGAGGTTATGCGGCATCACGGTGGCGCCAATGATACCAATGGCCAAATACAGCGCAATGGGATCGGTGACGATCTGGGTGTGTGGGATGAACCCCGCCACGATGTCGCCGATGGACGGATGGACCAACAGCATTTGCACGCCAAAGCAGACAAAAATAAGGGTCAACAAGGCAATCACGAACGCTTCCAGGGAACGAAAGCCGCGCCCCATGAGCATCAGAATAAGAAATACATCGGCGACCGATATAATGACCCCCCACAACAGTGGCAGGCCAAACAGCAGGTTCAAGGCAATGGCGGTGCCGATCACCTCGGCCAGATCGCAAGCGACGATGGCACTTTCACAGGCTAGCCACAGCGCGATACACACCGGCCTGCTGTAGTGCTCACGACAGGCCTGCGCCAAGTCCAGGCCTGTGACAATACCCAGTCGTGCAGCCAGCGCTTGCAAGAGAATGGCCATCAGGCTCGATAACAAAATGACCGACAACAGCAAATAGCCAAACTGCGAGCCGCCCGCGATGTCGGTGGCCCAGTTGCCGGGGTCCATGTAGCCCACCGCTACCATGTAACCCGGTCCGGTAAAGGCCAGCAGTCGCCGGAACCAATGCCGGGCCTTGGGCAGTGCGACGCTTCCGTTGAGCGCGCCAAGGCTCAACCTTCGCACGGGGGGCGCTGGCTCACACCCGCCCACGACGGCTGTTTCGTTGTTGTCCGGTGCGCTCATTGTCCACCTTGTACGGTTACGGCCATCGATGGACATCCATTTGGCACTCCATCGGTGGATACCGCCTTAGGAGGCGAGTTCCGCCAACATCAGTCTCAGCAGTCGGTTTTCAGTCATGAAGCGACGCGTGGTTTCACGGGTGCCTTTTTTGCGGCAAGGCCTGGGCGACCCAAAGGCACCGTACACCCCGCCAATGGTCATGACATCCACCCGCAATTGCATCTGTATTGCACCGCCACCGCGGATATCGCCGCACCGATCACCAGTCAAACAGGCCGCCAAACTGCCAGGGCCGGCGCAAAAAGGCGTGCCGGGCAACTGTCGGTTCGCGGCCCGATCACGGCTCATCTACTGGGACTGGTTATCGAATAGGAGAGCCTCCATGGCCGGCTTACTGTCCAGCAGAGCGAATTGCCGCTGCTGGGCCTGAAGCTCCAGCGACAGTGATTCATCCAGCGGTCGTCTCCCTTCCCCATCGGCATAGCCCAGCAGCCCGGCCGGGCAATGCCGATCATCGTCCCAGCCTGGGTAATCGAGGATCGGGTACCAACAGATGCCCTCAATCGGGACGCCGCGCGCCATGGCCAGTGTCACTTGTTCGCAGATGTACCTCATCCAACTCGCCCGGTCATGGCCTTCTGAACCGGTTTCAGTGATCACCATCGGCCGTTGATAACGCCGCCAGGTTTCAGCCAGCATGCCGACCAGCGGACGGTAACGTGAGTCGCCGCGAAAGATTCGAGAACCGCTGAGAATCCATTGGTTGTGCGGGTAATAGTTAACGCCAACGATGTCCAGGTACTCGGGTTTGCCCCCCAGACCTGGCCAGCGCTCACCGGTCAATAAATCCCAAGCTTCGAACTGTGACATTCGATAGCCTTCGGCCGCCGCCGTGTCTTGGTGACTTGGACTGTCAGGCAGTACATGAATAATCGGATCGGTCTGGACAAAGCGCGCCCGAGGCTCCACTGCCCGAACCGATTCGATAGCTGCAATGCTGGCCCGCACCAATTGATGCTTGAGTTCCAGTCCACGTCCGTGAGCGTTCGGTTCGAAATAACCGACATCACCGCCCGCCCAAGACCAAAAAGACATCTCGTTCACAAGCGAATAAAACGGAATCTGATCCGACTCTTCCCGCACCAGGGTCGCCACGGCCGCGGCAAAACGGGCGAACCGGTCAACGAACTCCGGGCGCCAGATGTCCAAGCCTTCGGGACAGCCGTAGTGAGACAGGTCCCAAATAACCTGCGTCCTCTGCACATTGGCCGCCCGCAGCATCGGCAAAAAGCTGCTCCAGTCGTAACGACCTGATTGGCGCTCGATCAAATACCAGCGCAGCCCATCCCGAACCGTGTTGATACCTGTCGTCGCCAGTTGCGCGTAATCCGCACCGGCCCATCGATCATGGCCACTCGAATGTATGAGGTCGAGGCGTTGCCCATCCCGCCGACGGTGAGTTGAACACTCGAAACCACCCATGAAAAAACTGTCGAACAGTTTCGCCTGGTGCATGCTCACTCCCCCACAGGGGCGGGCTGCCCTGCCGCTGCCAGCGCTTCACTGGCGGTGGTCTCTGCATCGGCGATCCGCTTGTATAACGCCAATGCCTGACCTACTACTTGATCCATGTTGTAGTACTTATACGTCCCTAAGCGCCCAAGAAATGTCACCTCGGGGGTTTCTTCAGCGAGCGCTTTGTAGCGCGCATACAGTTCGGCATTTTCCGGGCGCGGGATCGGGTAATAGGGATCGCCGTCGTCACAGGGAAATTCATAAGTGAGGCTGGTCAGCGGGTGTTCCTGCCCGGTCAAATGTTTGTATTCAGTGATCCGGGTGTAGGACACCGTCTCTGCGGGGTAGTTGACCACCGCCACTGATTGGAACTGTTCCTGATTCACGGTTTCATGGTGAAAGCGCAACGAGCGGTACGGCAATCGACCGAGGCTGTGACCAAAGAACTCATCGATCGGACCGCAATACACCAAGTGCCGATAGCTCACGCGCTCGCGCACGTCTTCAAAATCGGTATCAAGCATGATGTCGATGCCCGGATGATCTAGCATGCGCTCAAACATGTGCGTATAGCCGTGCAGCGGCATCATTTGGAAAGTGTCGGTGAAATAGCGATCATCCGTGGTGGTGCGGGTCGGTATTCTCGAGGTGACCGATTTATCCAACTCAGAAGGATCCAGGCCCCATTGCTTGCGGGTATAGCCCCGGAAAAACTTCTCATACAGCTCGCGGCCGATCTGATTAATCACCACGTCTTGCGAGGTGCGAATATCAGCCACCGGCTCCGCACGACGGGCGAGAAAATCCTGCGCCTGCGCTTCGGTCAGCGATAATCCATACAGGCCATTGAGGGTCGTCAAGTTGATGGGAATCGGCAGCAGGTGCTCGTCGACTTGTGCCAACACTCGATGCTCATAGGGACGCCACTCGGTGAACTCAGACAAGTAATCGACAATGCGCTGGGCGTTGGTATGAAAGATATGCGGTCCGTAACGATGGACCAAAATTCCGGCGTCGTTGTAGTGGTCGTAAGCATTGCCGCCAACGTGCTCACGGCGATCGATGAGCAACACTCGCTTGCCGAGCCCGGCCGCCAACCGCTCCGCTAGCACGCTTCCAGCAAACCCGGCGCCGACAATTAAATAGTCGTAACGACAGGCTTGCTCAGCCATCTCCAAGGTTATTTTAGGCATGCGATCTGCTCCTTGATCTGGGTCCAGGTATGGTCCCAAGACTGGCCTTCTAACGCTTCATCCGCGTGCCGATACAGGGTTTGCAAATCACTGCGGTCCGCCAATGCCGCTTTGATCGCCGAGGCAAAATCCTCGGCAGCGCCGGCGATCCGAACCACGGGGCTGTTGCCGTACATGCGCCCGACGTCGATGATCGGCGTCGACACCACCGGGCAGCCGCCCGCCAGGTATTCAGGAGTTTTGGTCGGGCTGATGAACCGCGTGGATTCATTGATCGCAAACGGCATCAGTGCCACGTCCCAGCCACTGAGGTAATCCGGCAGTTGTGCGTAATCCTTGCCGCCCAAATAGTGAATATTGCTCATGCGGGGCAGACACGCGGGATCGATTTTCACCACCGGTCCAATCAATACGAACTGCCAGTGCGGATATTCCACGGCCAATCCAGCCAACAGCTCACTGTCGAAACGCTCATCGATAACACCAAAAAAACCCAGGCGCGGATGAGCGATGGCGCGTTGATCAGCAGGTTCGACGGTGATGGTCCGGGCCTTGGCAAAATGCTCGACGTCGACGCTGCTGGGCATTGGGTGGACGTTGCCGTGCTGACCGCGCTTCGCTTCCCAAAGGCTATAACCGCCCGTGAATACCACGTCGGCGCGCTCCAGCAACTGGCGTTCTTTCTCGAGCAAATCGGGCGGTGCACCTTTGAACGCGGACAACTCATCCATGCAATCGAACACCGTGACCTGGGCCTGCAAATGTTCAGTGAAGGCAAGGCTCATGGGCGTGAAGTACCACAGCAGTAATTCCAGAGGCGGATGTGCGGCCAAATAAGTGTCGATTAATTGACGCTGGAGTTGAATCACCGCCTCGGCCCTTAAACCGTTCGGGACGTGGGGGATAAGCACCTTGACGCCACTCGCTTGCACCTGCTCTTCAAGCCAGGCGTCCGACCGGTCCGAGCGCAACGGCTCTTCAAAAAAAAGCACCTGATAGTCCTGGGTAAAGCGCGACATCAAATGCTGCGGACGCTGATAAACAAATCCCCAGCGCAAATGCGACAAGCACAACAACGTCGGTCGCAGGTTGGCGGTGAGTGCCTCAATGGCTTGGGAAATCTCTTGTTGATCATCAAGAGCGTCGGGGTATTGCGTCTGGGCTTCTTCCATCTTTTCTTCCTCTGGAAAGACGTCTTTACGTATCTCGTTATTACTACCTCTTACCTACCAACGAGGGCTAACACCCAATAATCGTGCAACGGATATGCAGATACCCATGAAGGCAACAACACTGTCAGCCAGACGCAAGACACCCGGTAAAACCCCCTGTTACTCCTATGGGAGTGACCCTCTGGCACAGGCGTTCAGCGCAAATAAAAACGAAGCGACGAAGCGTCACCACCGGTCAGTAACCTGCGCTGAACTCGTGCTGAACCTTGCTCTCCGACTATTCAAGAGCAGCGAGAATCCTGTGCGAACCGTCAGCATTTATTGCCCGGTATACAGCGGCGCACGTCAGCTCGATCAGGCCGCTGCTCGGTTGGGCTGTCCGCGTTGCCGGTCAATGAGTGTTTGCAGGTTCGAGGAATACCCAATGATTCTAGTGACCGGGGGTGCGGGCTATATAGGCGCGCATGCAGTGCTTGCATTGCTGCAAAACGGGTATGAAGTCGTGGTGTTGGACAATCTGTGCAACAGCTCCAGAGTGTCCTTGGAACGGGTCGCCCGCCTGGTCGGGACCCGACCACAATTTGTGTTGGGGGACGTGCGAAATCGACGTTTACTGGACAAAGTATTCGCCACCTATCCAATCGATGCGGTGATGCATTTCGCCGGATTAAAAGCGGTAGGTGAAAGCGTCCGCGAACCTCTCCGGTATTTCGAAACCAACGTCAGCGGCAGCGTGACCCTGTGCCAGGCAATGGCCCATGCCGGGGTGTTCACCCTGGTGTTCAGTTCATCGGCCACGGTGTATGGCGAGAGCGAAAGCATGCCCATCAGCGAAAGTGCCGAACTGGGTTCGCCAACCAATCCTTACGGCCATTCAAAACTCATGGCCGAACATGTGATGCGCAGCGTGGCGCACTCGGATCCACGCTGGGCCATCGGCCTGCTGCGCTACTTCAACCCTATTGGTGCGCACCCTTCCGGTCTGCTGGGTGAAGCGCCGAAAAACATCCCGAATAACCTGCTGCCGTATTTGCTCCAAGTGGCCCTGAAGCAATTGCCGGTACTGCGTATCTACGGCGACGACTACCCCACACCGGACGGCACCGGGATTCGCGATTACCTGCACGTGGTGGACTTGGCCGAAGGTCATTTGATGGCGCTCAAACGCCTGCGCAACCAACCGGGAATCTCAACCTGGAACCTCGGCACCGGTCGTGGTTATTCAGTACTGGAAGTGCTCCGCGCCTTCGAAAACGTCGTTGGTAAACGCATGCCGGTCAGCGTCGAGCCACGGCGCAGCGGTGACATCGCCCAGTGCTGGTCAGACCCAAGCAAAGCCCGCGAAGAATTGGGTTGGGAATCGAAACGGGATTTGAACTGCATGCTTGAAGATGCCTGGCGTTGGCAGTGCTTGAATCCGAATGGGTATGCGGTGGATGCGGTGGCGGTTTAGACGTTCGGTAGCAAACCCGGCCCGCAAATAATGGGCCGGGTTAACCCACTCCATCAACCCTGCCGCGTCACAGTCAGGGCCACCGCTGCGATTCGGTCGACGTTCTCATAACCTTGGGTCGCCAGTTCCTCACCGAAGACGTCTGGGTCCAGTTCACGGTAGGTCCAGGTGTAATCCGGCTGGTCCAATTGATCTTTCAAAGCCGCGATAAACGGATCGTTACCGTCAACCATGGCGACCCCGGTGTACAGCAGCAGCGAGCCGCCCACCGATAGCCTTGGCAGGGCTTCTTCTACGATACGCCGTGATAATTCAGCCCCCAGATCACCCCCGCCGTGACGGTAGGCGCGCTGGCCGGGGTCTTTCATGTAGGGCGGATTCGCGACGATGAGGTCGAAGGTGCCAATGACGTCTCGCAGCACATTGCTGTGCTGACACGATACGTTGCTGACCCCGGCCAGCGCGGCGTTGACCGAGGTCATGCGTAGGGCCATGGGGTTGATGTCCGTCGCCAACACTTGCGCTTCGCGCCGGGCTTTGGCAACGAGAATGGCGCCGGCGCCAGAGCCACAACCAATGTCGATCACGTGGTTGATGTCGTGGAAGCTACTTTGCAGATAGGCTTCGATCACTTGGGCAAATCGATAGGTGTCGGGACCAAAAAAAACCGCGTCGTTGGCGGTGGTTGGAAAGCCGGAGTGGACCAACAGCAAATCACCCAGGCTCGACCAGCGAACCTTGCTCAGCATTCCCTTAGGCCTCTCCTCGATAACGCCTGCTTGGCGCATCTGCTCCAGTTCGTCGGCGGACATCAGCGATGGCGTAAAGAGTCGGCTCCAACCAAACACATCGCGCAAGGTGGTCGCGGTTTTCGAAGCCGCACGCTCATTGACCCGACGGTGTGTCAGCGGCGTCACCGTGGTGAAGTGGTATCCATCCGCCTGAAGACGACGCCCCAGTTGCAACAGCGCGGTATCTGCGGCCAATTGTTGGTCATCGGCTTGCATGTCATCTCCCTCTTTTAAACCCTATTGCCCGATAAATTCAGAAAACAGCCGAGTCGCTAACAGTCCAGCAGGGGTCGAATGCCGACCCGGTGACATGCGTTCGATGAGGTACAAAATCTGATGCTGCTGACTCATGGTTTGCAGTTCGGTGCGAAGGCGGTCCATGTCGATGTCGACTGTCTTGGCCGGCAGGCTGACCAGTGATTCACGCTCGGGTGATGGTTCGCTGGGAGTAAAACGAGACCGCACATTGGCGGTATTTACAGGGCGCGCACGGGGTTGGAATTGAGCCTGTTCTGGGCGCCAATCGCCTGAAATCCAATCTCGCAGCAATTGTTTTTCATAGGGGCTGAACACCCCAAACATGGACGCGCCAGGGCCGTCGATCAGTTGCCAAAAGCGGCTGAGTTGCGGGTCTTGATGGCGCTTGATCCAGCCTTTGTTTTCTAGCGCAGCCAGGAATTCCGGGATTTTTCCTGACAACTGCAACCATTGGTTAACCGTCCGACCTTCGAACTTGCAGTAGTCGGAATGCATCTGCTGACCAAAGCCGCGCTTGCGCTCCAGCATCTGAATCACTTCATGTTCGAGGTCGAAGGACGCAATCACTGCGGTCGTATTCACACCCAGGTTGTTAAGCCGATAGCCCAACGCAATCCGTTGGTAAAAATCAGAGGGGTTACTGTCGACCGGCATTAACTGCGATACCGAGTGCGCCGCCCTGCGCGCATGTCCGGAACTGGCGTTGTCAATGGTCACGTGCAGCGTGAAGTAATAAGGATCGATGCCCAATTCGCTGAGTTCATAAGCGGTAATCAGCAGGTGCAAAGGCAGCTGTTCGTAGCCAAGATTAAAGCCGATCACTTCCGGCAAAAAGTGCCGAACGTTATAGCCCAGCGCAAGTTGCAAGGCGCCCTGAAGATAGAGCTGGTCGTGCATTTCGATTGAAGCTTCGCAGCCCTGTTCGGCGAGCAATTTGCGGTAGATAACCACATGATTCTGCGCAGGATCACCGTCGCCCAACTCTTCGAGGTAGGTACGCACCAGCCCGTCAAAACGGTAGTCGTCCCAATGCCGCAATACCCCGTACAACCAAGCGCCGTCCACCGCTTTGCTCGGTGCAACGCATTGCAGGAAATACAGCGCATGCGCCCTGTTGGTGAAGTAGCGACGACTGCCACCATTTCGTCGTGTTTTCAAGTACTCCGCGTACTGCTCACCCACCTGAGCGGCGTTGGTTTCAATCCAGGCTTCCAATGCCGATGGGCTATCAGGAAGGTCACAAGGCTGCTCACCTACCGCCGCCAACTGCTGGTGCAAAAACTCCCGGGCGTCGCTGATTGCCTCCGCACTCGGCGTCTGCATCAGTGCGTCGTACAGCCGTTTTGTATCTTCTTCGCCGTGGGCCGGGTATACGGCGGAAACAGCGTGCAAGGCAGGGATTCGAAAGGTATTCATGGCCACTCCAAGCAAAAGACGGGGGCCTTTTCGGCGCCTCCAGTCAGACCGTGTTTGGCCTGCGCATATACAACGGAGCCATGGCCGCTGCAAAGATTCATTGAATTTGAAATAAGGCGGACAGGTGGGAGATGCTTACCGACAACCATGGGAGCCAACTGGTTGGCGGAGCGGCGTAACCTGTACGCCGAGTAAAGCTCTCGCCAACACGTTGGCTCCTACAGATCGGGTCATTCACCAGCAGGGGATTTCGGTGTTAGCGGGGGTGAGAGTTGTAAGCTTTTTCCGAGGTTCTTGTAAGGTTGTACAGCTTGGCTTGTAGGGCGTCTCTCCATTTTTTCGGCGATATTTTACTTCGGTTTTGTGGCTGGTAGGGTGGCGAAATTCTAGCCAGGAGCCAGCGCCATGACCCAGTGTTTCAAAGACCACGAATGCGACACGCAGCTGTTGAACCAACCCACCAAACCGATCGAAGAGTGCGAGACGCACAGGATCGAGTTGTACGGGGTCATGCAGGACGTTGTTGACGTGCCGTTTTTGACTTGCTCGGGAATCTGGCGAGTCTTCCAGCGCGAAGCCGAAGAAATCGTCGCCCCCGGCGGCGTCCTGATCGCCGACCCCATCGAACGCAACCGCGTAATCAACGCCGCCTATGCCCGGTTGTGGCTGCACGACAACCGCTTTCAGTGGGCCGGGCTGGCAGCCTTTGCCTCCAAGCAAGTCGGTTGCGGGTTGTTGCATGCCGCGAGTATGACTGAGGTTATCCAGGCTGAGCGCGACGCCAGGCAGCGCTTGATCGACTCCAATGCGGCATCGAATCCCGGCTTCCTCGGGGCTCATATCTTCAATGATACGGATCAGCAGGCGCTGGACGATTACCGAGCCGCCCGCAGCAATAATCCCGTTCCTCTAAGCGACCTTGCTTTGGGCCCGGAACCCTCATCCTTGATGCAGCAACAGTTCCAGCACGTCTACGAAATGATGGCGCTGGGCAACACCACGTTGTTTCTGGATATCTTCCCGTTGCATGCGTTTTACAAAAAGCGTGGGATTGAAGAGTTAAAAACTTGTCTTGAAAAGCGGGCGGGTATTTCCGGTCATCCGAAGTTTCCGGTGTTGTGGCCGGTGGAGAAGGAAAAGCTCGAGTTTGGTGTACGGTATCCAGAAATCCTGCAGGCCTTCGAGGCGATAGAGGGGGGAGATATTGCCGAGAGCGTGAGGCAATTGGCGAAACATGAGCAACTCAATATCCTGCAACCGACCATCTACCAAGACCCACAACTTAAACTGCTACTTCGCGGTAACCATGTCTCCTATGTCACCGGTTTTCCATCGGGTGTGGCTCAAGCGATTGAGTTGACCTTAGCGAGCCAATGCCAGCCCGTTGGGGATGGGCGCACCCTCGAATTCAGCAGCAACCCGTTTGCAGACTTGTCAGATTACGAGCAGCGCATAGCCTTCGTGATGCAAGCAGCAGCGCGTTTCAACGAGATGCTGGGCGACGAAAATCGTGCATTGTTGGAGCAGTCAATAAAAGATATCGCCAACGGGGCGGGTGTCCGATGAAGCGGCGATATTGGTTCTGCTTGGCACTGCTAACGGTATGGGGTGCCGATGTTGCGCGGTCGTGGTACGAACGGGAGATCGTCGTTGAGATCGGTGGAACTTACGAGCACATGCGACAACAGTCATCAGCCCGCTTTAGTCCACCTTACCCAGACGGGGGCATATCGTGGGGCGGGGCAAAGTCCAACGCACGATTACGGTTCGTCGACCCGCAATATGGGTTTATCACCCCCATTGGCACCCACTTCACTATGGGATTCAGAGGCAACATCATTGAGGACATTCGCATTTCTCCGCAGATCGAGCCCTTGTTACTCGAAGACGCCCTGAAGGTTGTTCTGGATCTACAAGAACAATGGCGTCGGGGTGGTTGGCTGGATAAAAAAAATTTCCGCCCTTCGCTGATACGCCGCAATGGCGTGCTCAGTTGCGCGACAAGGGAGGCACGACTGATTGGTATGCGGGCGACAAGTATCAGGCCATGCTCATAATGCATCGCTTTAAGGACCGCAAACACCCGGAAGAAGAGCGCTATAAAATTATCCTGAGCGTTGCCAAACCTTGGACGCCTTACCCATGACTCGGCGTCGTTGGGCCTTACTTATCGTTGTGGCGCTATTGGCCGCCTATAGGTTTGGGTTCCCCGGAGAGCCTTAAGCTGGCACACCCAAAATGATGTGGGAAGCTTTGATCACGGCGGTGGCGCTGACGCCTGGGACCAGACCGAGATCGACCACCGCTTGGCGGGTGACGATGGAGAAGACTTCGCTGCCGCCGTCCAGTTTAATCACCACTTCGGCGTTCACCGCGCCGTCAGTGACGCTAGTGACTGTGCCTTCCAGGCAGTTACGGGCTGACAGGCGAATGTCGCTGGATTCAGTCATCAACATCACCCACGGCGCTTTGATCAGCGCCACCGCCTCTTTGCCGACAGCGATGCCCAGACTTTTCAGACTTTCCATGGTGACCACGGCCACCAGTTGGTTGCCACCCGGCAGCGCCAACACCACCTCGGCATTCACGGCACCTTCCTGTACCTGGCTGACGGTTCCTTTGAATACGTTACGTGCGCTGACTTTCATGATCGTAAATCCTGCGAATTAACAGTGGGTGAATCGAACCATAGTGCGGCATTGACCTAATGCGCTGCGCTATACCAACAAGTCTTCGAAAAAGGCGCCGTAGGGTTTGCTCGGATGGGCGATCTGGATTTCCAGAATCCACAACCCGGCGCCGGGAGTGGTCTCAAAATCACCCAGGTTCCCGCCCCGATAAATGGCGTGGGGGAAGTCACTGACGCGATGCCCCTTGATGTCCAGATTCAACACCCACCCCATCTCGGTCGCCTGTTCCTGGGCGAATGTGTAGAGCTTCCGGCCCGCCGTTTGGTGAGTTGTCCAGTAGTGTTCGACACGCGTGAACAAGTCTTTTGCGGCGGCGGCACAGGCTGCCATTTCAGGGTCGCTGCCGGTGGTAAAGGTGTCGCCGGCATCGCCTTCATGCCCTTGCCAGACCGCGCCCATGTCGACAAAAAAAATGTCGTCTTCGCCCAATACCGGATCACCTTCGGACGGCTGCTTGAATGTCTTCAAGGTGTTGGCACCAAAACGAATCAGCAGCGGGTGCCAGATGCGTTGGGTGTCCAGGTCGGCGAGAATTTTTTTGCTCAACTCCCGTGCTTCGGATTCGCGCATACCGGGTTTGATCGACAGGCCCATTTGCTCGATTGCCCGCCAAGTCATTTGCTGTGCGTGCTTCATGGACTCAATATCGTAGCGCTCGCCAACGGCTTCTTTTGCATTTATAGCGGTCATTCATTGCCTCCTGAAAAGGGCTGGCGTGACCAGCGACGAACCGACAAAACGCAACGCTAACGTATTTTTTATACAGTGAGCGGCTTATTTTCGGTGGGTCCACGCCCTTCAGGATGACGACAAACCAATGGCGTGAATCCACTCAGCTACGACCTCTTCACTCGACTACCCTCAAGGCACTTATGTCATAAGAAGGTTTGCCGCGTATGCCCATGATCATTCGAACGTTGCGCACCTTAGTCCTGTTGGTCGTGGTAGTCGCCGTCCTCTACCTGTTGGCCTGTGGCCTATTGTTGGTGTTTCAGCGGTCGCTGATTTATTTCCCACAACCGCGCGCCATGGGCGGGATCGCTACGGTCATGGAGTTGCCGAGGCCCGACGCGACTATAAAGGTCTCTATCCGACCTCACACGGGTCCCAACGCAATGATTTATTTCGGTGGAAACGCCGAGGATGTTTCGCTGAACTTGCTGCCGTTTTCACAGGCATTCCCCGATCAAGCGCTGTATCTGATGCACTATCGAAGCTTTGGCGGCAGCACCGGTTCGCCATCCGAATCGACCATTATTGCGGACGCTGAAGCGTTGTTTGATACCGCATATAAGGAACACACCCATGTCACGGTGGTGGGTAGGAGTTTGGGCACCGGGGTGGCGATTCACGTGGCCAGCGAACGACCCGCCGCGCGGCTGATATTGATCACGCCCTACAACAGCCTGCTGCACATCGCGATCAAGAGAATGCCGCTGTTCCCCGTCAAATGGCTGCTTCGAGACACCTTCGAGTCATGGCGCTACGCTCCGCTGATCAGCGTCCCAACGTTGTTTATTGCGGCGCAGGATGATCACGTTATTCCCCGGTCAAGCACTGAAGCACTTTTGGCTCACTTCAAGCCCGGCGTCGCAACGATGACCGTTATCCCGGACAGCGGCCATAACACCCTTTCCGACAGTCCAGTGTATTTGGAACTGCTGGGAGATGGGTTGTAATTGGGCTACTTGATCAATTGGGAAAAGGAAAATTTCGCCTTAAAAAACACCTCGGTTACAAATAAAACTTCCGTTCGTTAGAGTAGTTTGCTCCCGCTACACCGGGGTCAAACGCTCTAAACAAGGGGTTAATAACGAGTAAAGTAAAATAAAAACTTTACAAACGAATGATAACGATTACCATTAGCGTCACATCAAGGTTCATGGAACGAGATCAGTGATTAGGACGTCACCTGTTTTTTCCCGTCTAAAACACGGCGAAAACATCTACGGATTACTAAATTCCGTACCCTCTCCCCTCCTGTGCGAAATGATCGCTTTTGCCGGCTATCACTTCGTCATTCTCGACATGGAACACCTGCTACGCAGCGAAGAAGATCTGATGCATTGTTTGCGAGCCTGTGAAGCCGCGGGCATCTCGGCTTGGCTGCGCATTCCGGACATCGACACCAAACTGATAGGCCGTGCGCTGGATGCGGGCGTTGAAGCCATTGTGCTGCCTCGGGTTGAAAGTGCAGACGACGTGGCCCGTGCCCTCGATGCTGCGTATTTCCCACCACGGGGCAAACGCGGTATCAGCGGTGGGCGGATCACCGGTTTCGGGCGCATGCCGTTACCGGATTACGTTGACCTGGCCAACCAGCAAAGCCCCATCGTACCCATGATTGAATCAGTTGCCGGGCTGCGGGCACTGCCTGAAATTCTGGCACTGCCTGGCGTCGGCATGGTGCTGGAAGGCGCACTTGATCTAGCCCTCGACATGCAGGTAGGCCCGGAGCCTTTGCACCCGGATGTTTGGCTGGCACTCCAGGCGATGGCCGATGCCTGCGCCGTCGCCGAAGTCCCCTTTTGCGCAAACCCGCGCACGCCCGAACAGCACGCCTTTTGGTGTAACCGGGGTATCCGCAGCTTTCTCGCCGGCGAAGACCGCGGCTTGCTGCATAACGCCCTGAAAGCGCGTCTGAGCAGTCTTCAATCCTCTAACTGAGCCAGAACCAAGTCCCGATGAAAACAACAAACTGTCTGTTTGCGTTTCCCTTCAGCCTGATTTCCTTGAGCGTCTGCCAAATAGCTCTGGCGGATGAGCAAAATGCTGAGATTTCCCTGGCCCCCATTACCATCAAAGGTGATGTACTTGGCACCGCCAGCGACCCTGAGGTGCGCACCTACTCTGGCAGCCGAAGTGTGATTGACGCCGCCGATTTGAGAAAAGGCAGCGTGCGCGGTATCGACGATGCCTTGCAGCGGGTGCCGGGCATCAAGATTTTCGATGAAACCGGCACCGGGGCGCTGCCGCAGATTTCCGTTCGTGGTTTGTACGAAAGCCGCAGTGGACGTATTCAAGCCCTGTCCGACGGCATCCCATTGGCCTTGGCGCCCTATGGTCAGACCGGGTTGTCGCTGTTTCCCATGACCCTGGCAACCATCGACAGGGTAGATATCGTGCGCGGTGGAGCGGCCGTGCAATACGGTCCGAACAACGGCGGTGGGGTGATCAACTTCATCAGCGCGCCGATTCCCCGCGAGATGCAAACCACGATCTCCGAGCGCACCACGTTTTCAGCGGGTGGGCATCAACTGTTCGATACCTACTTGGGCACCGGCGGTTATCTGACCGATAACTTTGGTCTGCAACTGGACCTCAACACCATTAACGGCGAGTACGGCCGCGAACATTCAGACACCGACATTCAGAACTATCGACTGCGCGGGCAGTGGAACATCGATGACGATCACGACTTCAGTTTCGGTGTTCAACACTACAAAGCTGACATGGACCTTGCCGGCGCCTTGAGCGTCAAGGACTACAAAGACGATTCGCGTCAATCGACTCGACCGCTGGACCGTTTCGAAGGCGACACCGACCGGGTCTGGGGGACTTACACTCAGCAACTGGGCGCGATGGGCCCATTCGATTCCGTGCAGTTCAGCTGGACCAACTTTGCCCACAACAGTTACCGCAATTTTGTTGTCGGCTTGCCGTTCACCCCGGATGGCACGGCGGTGACCAAGCAAGATGGCCCGCGTGACTTCAAGGTCTGGGGCAGTGAACCGCGCTTGAGCATGACTATCGACGGCGATACGGTTGGTCAAACCTGGTTGTTGGGCGCACGTTATGTCAGTGAAGATATCGACTATCGGGTAGACCGTCAGGCCCTCAATACGGGCGTGACCAGCGTGTTCCGCGATTGGAAATTCAACGACGAAGCCAAAGCCGCCTACCTGAGTAACGCCATTAGCCTGTTTGATCGTCGCCTGACCATTACACCCGGGATTCGCTACGAAAATGCGCGGATGGACTACAGCGACAGCGTGACCGGATTCACCCATAGCAACCTGGCCGAAGAATGGTTACCAGGGCTGACGGTGGGTTTTCAGGCGACCGACGATTGGTACGTGTACGCCAACGCCCAGCGGTCACTGCGTCCGCCGCAAGTCACCCAGATTGTCAAAGAAGGGGCCGTGGGTGCGGAGATTGCCTGGAACTACGAGACCGGCGTGCGCTACACCCCATGGAAAGGACTGCGGGTTGATGTGGGCCTGTACCGTATCGATTTCGATGACCAGATCGAATACAACGCCACCACCGATCGCTACGTGAACCTCGGCAGCACCCGTCACCAAGGGATTGAAACGGAGTTGTTCTGGACCCCAAGCGTGACGCCCAACCTGGACCTGCATGCGAGCTATGCGTACTTGGACGCCAAGCAGCGCACGGGCGACAACAAAGGCAACGAAGTACCGTTTGCCTCGAAAAATCAATTCAATGCCGAAGCGCGGTACCGCTTCGCCGAGCATTGGACCTACAGCCTGGACGGCCTCTATGTCAGCAGTGCCTTCACCGACGCCGCCAACAGCGTCGCAGAAAATGCGTCCGCCTCGGTCGGTAGACTTCCGTCCTATGTGGTCTTCAACACCGCACTGGAACGCGAATTCAAGCTGGATGACAAAAGCGTACTGACCGCATCAGCCGGCATCAGCAACCTGTTCAACCGCGAGTACTACTTCCGCGGCATCGACACCAGCCCGTGGGGTCGACAGCCAGCCCCGGAGCGCGCCCTCACCCTTGGCGCCAATTACCGCTTCTAACCGCGCAGTAGCGCCCCTGTAAACCAGTCGCCCAATCCCCTGGGACGGGCGACTGCTGCCCCCAGGAATCTTACGATCATGCAATCTCCACTCGTCATTCTCAGCCATGTGCCTCATGCCGCGATCACCGAAGGTTTCTTGACTGCCGCCCGCGCACGCGGCTTACCGGTGGTGTTGATCAGCGATCATGCCCAAGAGCATAGGCGGGTGCTGGCCGCGTGCGACACGCCAGCGCACGATCTGCAAATCCTCGAATGCGACGTGTTTAATCCGTTGGCGGTGATCGAGCTGATCAACGCGCACGGCCTACGCCCGGTGGCCGTATTTTCCAACAGCGATCATTTGCAGACCGCCACCGCCTTGGTAGCCGAGGCCCTTAAGGTGCCAGGTAAAGACTGGCGGCTTTGTTATTCGGCAAAAAACAAAGCCGTCATGCGTGAACGAATGCTTGACCTAGGCTTACCCGGCCCTTGGTTTCAGGTGCTGACGGCAGGCAGTGCCGTGCCCACCGACGCGCCCTTTCCGCTGGTAGTAAAACCCACTCAGGGAGTGGCCAGCCTGGACGTGCGCTTATGCAACAGCGCCCATGAGCTTTCGGATTACTGCAACCGGTTCTGGGAGCAACAACCCGGTCGGGCATTGTTGCTGGAGGCCTACATGGAAGGCCCGCTGTTCACCCTCGAAACCCTCGGTGATCAGCGGCGTTTTCAGGCCATTGGCGGTTTTGATGTCACCCTCTCGCCTCCACCGCATTTTGTCGAGTTATCCGCACGCTGGAATGGTCCACTGAGCAAAGCTCATCGAGCCAATGCGCTGGCGCAGGTATCTGCCTTCGGCATCCAATTTGGCGTATGCCACAGTGAATTCATCCTCACTGCCGACGGACCCATGCTGGTAGAAATCAATTACCGCAGCATCGGAGATGGCCGCGAATTCCTTCTCGACCGCTTGCTGCCACAAGGTTGGTTCGACCGCATTCTTGGTATTCACCTCGGCGAGAAACTGCTCGATGCCGAGCCGGTTCACGCCCAAGCGCTTGTTCACTATGTGGTCGCCGACACACCCGGGCGCCTGCAGCAGGCACCCGCCAGCTTCAGTGATCTGCAAGACAGCCACTGGCGCGATTACCGGGCCTTGCGAGAAGTGGGCGACGAGATTCAGCTCAGCCATTCAAATAAGGATTATCTGGGTGTTTTGCGCATGATTTCGCCTGACGCTACCAGCCTCGATGCCCGCTTCGCCGCCGCGCTGGATGACCTGCGCTGGGTGATGGCATGAGCACCTTGCCCCTCGACGCCGATCAAGCAGCCATCAGTCAGCGCATCATTGATTGCTGCCTGAGGGAAGACATTCGCGGGCTACTGAGCCAAGGTCAGGTGCAGACCTTGCCTGGCGAATTGCGCCCAATATGGCCCGAGACAATCAGTGAGCACTGGCTGCGTATCAGGCATTTGAGCGCTGCGCAATTGTGGCTACCGGTTCACCCCTTCGCGCCTTTACAAGCCTGGAGCACCTCCAGCCCTGCATGGATTTGCCGGCAGGACGGGCAGACGTTTATCGAGCACGGCTATCGACGCTGGCTCGAGCACTTGGGCAACGGGCTGGACGCTGACAGCCTTGAGTTGTTTGCAGCCTATAAAGAAGAAGCGGATTGCGCCGTGCAGCATCGCCGCCTGTGCCAAGTCGCTTATCAAGAACATGCCCCCGCGCTGGGCGCCATTCTTGACCATCCCTCCTGGGCACAACGGTTGATCGGGATCGATCAGTTGGCGAGCTACCTGGACCACCCCTTTTATCCCACCGCACGGGCAAAGAGTGGCTTTGACCGCGCAGCACTTGAACGCTATGCGCCGGAATTTGCACCGCGTTTCTCGCTGAACTGGCTAGCGGTGCCTAAAACGGCCATGACGACCAGCAGCCCACCGCCCACGCACTGGCCCAGTTTTGTCGAACTGGGCCTCAAGCAAAGTCTTAACGTAAGTCACCACTTGATGCCGGTGCATCCGCTGACGTGGCACGCGCTGGAACAGTACGGGCTTCCCGAGGGCACGATAAAGGCACCGCTCAGCGCCATGGAGGTCGAGCCCACGCTGTCGGTACGCACCGTGATGTGCGTCGAGCACCCCCACTGGCATCTCAAGTTACCGTTATTGGTCACCACACTGGGTGCGCGCAATCTGCGCTTGATCAAGCCCAGCACGTTGTACGACGGTTATTGGTTCCAGATCACCCTGCAGGCATTGGCGCAGCGGGATCCACAACTGGGCAAACGCTACTTGCACGTCGACGAAGAACATGGCGGCCATGCCGACGAAAGCCATCATCTGGCGTACATCGCCCGTCACTACCCCGCACAACTGGGGACGACTACCTTGGTGCCGGTCGCCGCATTGGCGAGTCCACTGGCAGACGGCCGACTGTTTGTTGAGCCGCTGATTGAACACTTCTACGCAGGTTCAATGCAGCATTGGCTCGACGACTATCTCGACCTGCTGTTACAGGTGCACTTGCGCCTATGGCAGGGTTACGGGATTGCCCTGGAGGCCAATCAACAAAATGCGGTACTGATTTTCGAAGCCGGACGCCCGCTACGCCTGCTAATGAAAGACAACGACGCCGCTCGCCTCTGGCCCGAACGCTTTGCAGCCGCGTGCCCGGATCTTGCGCAACGCCCTTTGCAATTGCTCGACGAGCGCATTTGTGTCAACGATCCGCAGGCGCTGGCCGAGATGTTCTGCACCATCACGTTGCAGTTGAACATTGTTGCCGTGCTCGAAGCGATCATTGGCGCAGGCCTGGCACCACGCGAAGCGCTCTACACAACCTTACGCCTGCGCCTGCTGGGCTGCCTTGAACAGCTGGAAGATGAAGGTACCGATTGCTCGCAGGCTCGACGCTGCTTGCTGGACAGCCCTACGCTGCCGGTGAAATACCTGCTGAGTGCTGGCAGTTTGTTTAGCAAAACTCACTCCGGCGCCCAAGACATCAACAAGTTTTACGGTTATAGCGCAGCAAACTTCTTACTGGAGGGAAGTTCATGCGCCGCAGATTGATCGCCAGTGTCCTGCTCGGCCATTACCTGTCGGCGTTTACCGCCCTTGGCATTCCCCTGTACTTACCTCGTATCCTTGCCGATCTGGCGCCTAACACGCCGGGGTGGAGCATTGGCGTGCTGTTTGTACTTCCCACCTTGTGTACGGCGTTGGCCGCGCCGCTTTGGGGGCGATGGGCAGATCGACGTGGTTGCCGGCTGTCGCTGCTGCGGGCCCATGCCGGTTTGTTTGCAGGCTTTTTATTAGCGGGGTTCAGCACCAACCTGCCCATGTTCGTGCTGGCACTGATGATTCAAGGCACCTTTGGCGGGGCGATGGCCGCCTCGAATGCGTATCTGTCGACCCAGTTTAAAGACGGCGACCTGTCGCGTGCCCTCAACTGGACGCAGTACTCGGCCCGTTTGGCGATGATCAGCGGCCCTATTCTATTAGGCCTGTTGACGACCCAAGGATTGGGCTTGGAGTTATACCGGTATTTGGTTTGGCTACCGCTGTTGGCGTTTGTGATGATCTTGCCTCTGCCGGCCGATACCCCGCGCCAAACAGTGCGTGCAGCGAACGCTGCAGATTCTCTGAGTCAATTGCCAACCGACCTGCCGCGCCTGCTAACGGTGCAGTTCCTTTTCAGTTTCGCCATGGTGGTGACGTTTCCCTATTTCGTCCCATACGGCGAAGCATTGGGCATTGGCAACGATGCGGTGATCGGTTTGCTCTACAGCCTGCCGCATCTGGTTTATCTGTTTGCCCTGCCGTGGGTCCAGCGGCATACCGCCAACCTGCTGCTGCCTGGGCTGGGCTTGCTTGCTGTCAGCAATGCCCTGCAATTCTGGAGCACTCAGGCTGAACCGTTGTTCGCCCTGCGGCTACTCAGCGGCGTCGGCATGCTGTTGAGCTTCGTCGGTTTGCATCGCTGCTTGAGCCTGCGCAGTCGCCAAGGCAGCGCCGGCCGTCTGTTCGGCTGGTTTGACGCCAGCGGAAAATGGGCCGGCACCGCCGCAGGTGTCACCGCCGGATGGGTCAGCCAGACCTGCGGCATCGCATCACCCTTCCTCGTTGCTTGTCTGGCCGCGGTCGCTGCAATGGCTGTGGCCCGCCCCCTACTTATGACCTCGCGGGAGATTCCAGCATGACCCTTGCTCTGACGAATGCTTCATTGCATGAACACGCACTCGATGGTGAGGCTGAACGCCATGCCATTGAATGCCTACTCAACTGTTACCTGCGCGAATACGCCTTGCCACGTAACGAAGCGAGCCTTGATGACCGCACTCAAGACCTGCCGATGAGCCTGCGACAGCATAATGGCCAATGCATCAGCATCCGCTTGCCCAGCGGTCGCCTCGCGGTACGGGTCGACCGCGCCAGTGCATTGGGCCGCTGCCACTTTGTCAGCGCCCCCTACTTTAAGGGCAGTGCTCAAAGCTGGCATCCCCTGACCGCCACTGAATTGGCCCGGCTACTGTGCGTGCCCTTAAGCAAGCCAGAACGGGTGGGTGAAATGCTGCAGCAGGTCGATAACAGCCTGCAAATCACCCGCACCTTCCTTCGGCACGCCACGCATTACTCGCCGAGACCGAAAGACAGTCTGTTGAACTCCGAACAACACCAGATATGGGGCCACGCCCTTCACCCTACCCCGAAGAGCCGCGAAGGTATTTCGCAAGCAGCCCTGTTGGCGTGCTCACCGGAAGTGGGCGCATGCTTCGAACTGCACTGGTTTCGTGTTGACCCGGCGCTGATCCAGCATCAAGGCGACGACCCACGCGCCACCCTGCAACACCTGAATGGCGGGCGAGCCGATCTTTACCCGTGCCATCCTTGGGAAGTCGAACGCATCCTCGCCGATCCGCTGGTCAAACGTGCGCAACAAAAAGGGCTGCTGGAATACCTCGGGCCGCAAGGGATAGCGTTGTACCCAACGTCCTCGGTGCGCACTCTTTACCATCCGGACCTGGCGTATTTCCTCAAGTTTTCGATGCATGTGCGCCTGACCAATTGCGTGCGTAAAAACGCATGGTACGAGCTGGACAGCGCGGTGGCCTTGACTCGACTACTTGCCCCGGTCATGGCCGAACTCGCCACTACAATGCCCGATTTTTTGCTGATGCCAGAACCCGCCGCCACTACCCTTGACCTCAGCGCATTTGGCACGCTTGAGCAGGCCCGGGAAGTGACTGAATGCTTCGGCATTCTTTACCGTCAAAACCTTGATGAAGCCACCCGCACACGCTACCAACCACAAGTCGCCATGGCGCTGTTCACCTGGGATTTACAAGGTCGCAGTGTTTGCCAACGCCTGGTTGAACAGTGTTCCAAACAACTCGGTATCAACCAGGCCGAAGCCACGCTGCGCTGGCTGGATGGTTACGCTCGGCAACTGCTCGGCGGCGTCATGCAGTGTTTATTTCGTCAGGGTGTGGTGCTGGAGCCGCACTTGCAAAATACAGTCATTGGTTTCGACAACGACGGCCTGCCTTGCCGCGTCTGGATTCGTGACCTGGAGGGCACCAAACTCGTTGCGAGCCATTGGCCCGCTGAACGTCTCGGCGAGCTAAACGAGCGCACTCGCGCCTCCCTTTACTACGACCAGGACAAGGCGTGGCAGCGGGTGGCTTATTGCGCGCTGGTGAACAATTTGGGCGAGGCTATCTTCCACCTGGCCTGTGCCGATTCGGTAGTGGAAAGCCGTCTGTGGTCACTCATCGGCACGCTCTTGGAAACGCAACAGGCACTGCTCGATAACCCTTCGCAACTGCGTGACTTATGCGCAGGAGCGCCGCTGCCCAGCAAGGAAAACTTCATGACCCGCCTAATGATGCGCGCTGACCGAGAGGCTGGTTATACCGCGTTACCCAATCCGCTGGTCAGTATCACAACGAAGGTCATTGCATGACCCTGCCCGTGCGTGTCACCACTGCCATCCGCCAACTACGAGAGCAACAGCAGTCACCGCTATGTGCTTACGTCTACGACTTAGTGGCCCTTGAACAACACGTTCAACAGATGCGCAAAACATTGCCCGCCAACTGCGAACTGTTCTATGCGGCCAAAGCTAACCCGGAGGCGCCCATTCTGCGCACGCTAGCGCCACTGGTAGACGGTTTCGAGGCCGCGTCTGGTGGGGAACTTCGTTGGCTGCACGAGCAGTGCCCGGGGCAGCCGCTGATTTTCGGAGGCCCTGGCAAGCTCGATAGCGAACTGGAAATGGCCATGGACTATCAGATATCGGCGTTCCATGTCGAAAGCCTGAACGAGTTGCGCAGCCTGGCGAGAATCGCGGCCCGTCGCGGTCGAAAAGCACCGGTACTGCTGCGGTTGAATCTGACGCTGGTTGAAGCCCCTGAGAGTCGGCTGGTGATGGGCGGCAAACCGACGCCGTTTGGCCTGGATGAAGCAGCGCTGCAAGAGGCACTGGTTCTATTGCGTAACGAGCCATGGTTGGAGTTGCGGGGTCTACATTTCCATCTTCTGTCTCATCAACTTGATGTAAATGCCCACTTACGATTGATCCGCAGCTATTTCAAAACCTTCCGCCAACTCTGTACCGACCAACGGTTTTCTCTGCCACTCATTAATGTCGGGGGTGGAATGGGCATCAATTATCAAGATCCGCAGCGGTCTTTCGATTGGCCCTTATTCTGTAAAGGCCTTGATACACTAATCGTCGAAGAAAACATGGACACTACGCAAATACGTTTTGAAATAGGGCGATTTATAAGCGCCGCGTGCGGCTATTACCTGATGCAAGTGCTAGACATTAAACGTAACCATGGTCACTACTTCGCGATTGGCCGGGGCGGCACCCACCACTTTCGGACACCCGCTGCCCAAGGCCACGACCACCCGGTCGTCATACTGCGTGGCCCGCAGCCACCACAGGTAATCAATGAGTCGGTGACCTTAGTTGGCCAACTCTGTACACCAAAGGATGTCCTGGCAAAACAGCAACCAGTAGCTGAATTAGCCGTCGACGATCTTCTAGTATTCCCATTGGCTGGGGCCTACGCTTGGAACATTTCGCACCGAGACTTTCTCATGCACGAGCCACCGCGCATGTTGTTTTTAAAAAAGTAATTTAAGTACCGGTGCCATCACTGATCTCCGCTATAAAAACAATACACATCAGAACAAGTGAGCATAAGTACCTACAGCAAGGTACAAAATAACGCATTCTTTCACTCATTATGGGAACTCAACGCGCGCAGTGGCTCTAACCCCTGTACCCTCCTACTTTGTAAACGGCAGCGGCAGGCACAACTGGCCGTTATCCTGTCGTGTAAAGTTTCCGGCGAAGCACTTCGACCACCGCGATGCTCGCTTAGCAGTTTGACCTGCATGTCGCCGTCGTCGAGGCCGCAGCAAGGGGTATCCGTATGTCATTTCTCTTTTAAATATTGACTTGCCCGTGCGCTTGAATTTACCCCTCAGCGCATAGGCACCGGTTCATGTTTCGACGATGGATGACGCATTTTCGATTTATCGCTTCGTCTCCTGGAGTCCGCGATGAAGACTGCTCCTATCGCCTATAACCGGCGCATTTTGATCATCGATGACAGCCCATCGATACATCAGGACTTCCGCAAAATTCTCTGTCCCGAACTGGACAGTGAACTGTCTCTGGCCTCCGCCGAGGCCGCACTGTTTGGTACCGTGCCCCCCCCCGTAAACTCTTTGAGCTGGATTCGGCCTATCAGGGCGAAGAAGCGTTGGCCATGGTCGAACGCGGTTTGACTGAGGGCCGTCCGTATTCCCTGGCCTTTATCGACATGCGCATGCCCCCTGGCTGGGATGGCCTGGAAACCATCGAGCGTCTATGGAACGCCGATCCGAAGTTGCAAGTCGCGTTGTGTACCGCCTTTTCTGATCACTCATTGGAAGCTATGACAGAGCGTCTCGAATTTGGCGATCAATTGCTGATCCTGAAAAAACCCTTCGACACCCTGGCCATCCGCCAAATGGCCAGTGCGCTGACCGTCAAATGGCAGTTAGCGCAGGAAGTTGCCGCGAAAATGCTTGGGTTGGAACAAACCATCGCCGAACGGGTACAAGAGGCGCTGAAAGTTTCACACCTTTTCCAATACGACGTGCTGACCGAGCTGCCAAACAGCACCCTGCTGACGGGCCAACTTGCATTGGCCCTGGCCTTATCCAAACGTCACAATTTGCAATTGGCCGTATTTTTCATTGGTCTGGATCGCTTCGAGCGAATCAATAACGCCCTCGGCTACCCTACCGGCGATGAAATGCTCAAACAGGTTGCCCATTGCCTGGTCAGTACAGTGCGCCAATCCGACGCGGTCTTTCGTTATGGCTCCGACGAGTTCGTGCTGCTATTGGCCGACATCCACCACCCGCATCAAACCACGGGCATCGCGGAAAAAATATTAGCGGCGCTACGAGTGCCGCATTACATCGCCGGACATGACCTCACCGTGACCGCGAGTCTGGGTATCAGCATTTTCCCGGACGATGGCGTGGAGCCCGTCGAGCTGATCAAAAAAGCTGAAAACGCCATGCGCAACGTCAAACTTATGGGTCCGGATAACTTCTGTTTTTTTGCCGACAACCTCAATGAACGCGCGCGGGCACATCAATCCATCGAGTCGGGCATTCGACTTGCACTGGAGCGGGATGAGTTCGTGCTGCATTACCAACCCAAACTCAATTTGAAAACCGGAAAGATAGTTGGTGCCGAAGCGTTGATTCGTTGGTTCAAACCCGACCACGGCTGGGTGTTTCCGTCCGATTTCATTCCAGTGGCCGAAGACAGCGGTTTGATCGTACCGCTCAGTAAATGGGTGTTGCGTGAGGCGTGCCGCCAAGCCTGCGCCTGGGAAGCCGCCGGATTGCCGGCCATTCGTGTGTCCGTAAACATCTCTGCCACGGAGTTCCGTCAGAAAGGTTTTCTCGAAAGTATCCGCACGGTTCTGGATGAAACCGGGTTGAGCCCTGACCAGTTAGAGTTGGAGATAACCGAAGGGGTGCTGATGCAAAATGCCGACTCAACCGTCTTGGTGCTGTTGGCCATCAAGGAAATGGGCATTCATCTGGCCATCGATGATTTTGGCACCGGCTATTCCAGCCTGAGCTATCTGCGCCGATTCCCCATCGACGTCTTAAAAATCGATCAGTCGTTTATCCGTGCGCTGGGAACCGACAGTAATGACGAGGCGTTGGTCGACGCGATCATCAGCCTGGGTGAAAGTTTGAAGCTGAATATTATTGCCGAAGGCATCGAGACCCAGGCACAACTGGACTTTCTCCGGGAGCATCAATGCGAAGAAGGCCAAGGCTATTTCTTCAGCCGCGCGATTGAACCTGCAGCCTTCGCCGAAATACTAAGCGCCGGGAAGATGGAAGCGGTCTTTCAAGGGCCTTCAACATCAAGTTGCTAGCCAGCAAGGAATCAACCGTGCGCATGATTACGGCATTGGCGTTGCTGCTGGGCCTCTGCAGGCCGGCGATATCGGCGCCGCTGAATGAGCCGCTCAAACCACTTCCGGATGTGCAAGTACATGATTCTGCCCAGGTCGAATTAGGCCGTCGGCTGTTCAATGAAAAGAGTCTCTCGGTGAACAATTCCGTGGCGTGCGCAAGTTGCCATCAACTGCAAAAAGGTGGTGCCGACGACGTTGCATATTCCATTGCCGCCAACGGCAAGCCGACGGACGTCAATACGCCCACGGTCTTGAATGCGAGTCTGAATTTCAGGCAATTCTGGAATGGCCGTGCCGACTCTTTGGAGGCACAAATTGACGAATTCATCAGAAGTCCCATGGCGATGGGAAACACCTGGGCCGCTGTTATCAACACCCTGTCCCACACCCCTGATTACCGCTCCGCGTTCAACCACGCTTACCCGGACGGTCTCACTGCCGCCAACGTACAAAACGCTTTAGCCGCCTATGAGCGAACACTGCTAACCCCCAACTCACGCTTTGATCTCTATTTAAAGGGCGACACAGACATCCTGACTCAAGACGAAAAATACGGTTATCAGCGCTTCAAACAGTACGGCTGCATCGCCTGCCATCAAGGCGTGAATATTGGCGGCAATATGTATCAGAAATTCGGCGTAATGAACGATTACATGAATGATCGTGGCCACCCGACTGAGGCTGATCTGGGGCGGTATCTGGTGACTAAGGACGAGGCAGACCGCAACGTCTTTAAAGTTCCCAGCCTGCGCAACGTGGCCCTGACGGCACCTTACTTCCACGACGGATCCGCCAAAACGTTGGATGAGGCCGTCGCAGTGATGTTTAAGTATCAGTTGGGGCGCACGCCCTCAGCGCTGGATAAAAGCCTGATCATCGAGTTCCTCAAAACCTTGACCGGGGAGCTGGCAGGTAAACCTTTATGAAGCTGTCCCGTCGACTGATCTCACTGTTGCTGGGGGGCCTGACGCTGATGCTCGCCTCTACTCTGCTGTTTCTCTATATCAAGTCCAGTACCGACAACACCACCAACTACATCGAGTCGCGGGACTTGATTAGCCAAATCAAACAGCTGAACGCCCAATGGGAAACCGCGATTTTGAAAGCGCGAATCACCGCCAATCAAAATTACGACGAACTGGTCGAGCCCTTGACTGCTATCAACCAACTCTGGGAACAATTCGTCCCGCTGGAGCTGGGTCGTACACGTCATACAGTCATTGATTGGCGTAATGCAGGTGAAGCTTATCTGGATGCAATTACCGAAAAGACCCGGCTGGTGGAGCAATTCAAGTCGCACAACGCGATCCTGCACAACTCCTTAGCCTTTCTACCCCTTGCCCAAGACGACATCCAGTTTCAATTTCAGCAATTGGACCGGAGCACACCGCTGCTGCAACCCACTTTGATCGATATGTATGATTTGCTGCTGGACTGCCTGGAGTTCTCCCAAGTTATTTCTGATGAAAAAGCAGCGGATATTCAGGTGGGACTAAACCAACTGGAAGTGGACAAGGAACGCCTGCCTCCCAAGTTGCACCTTCCGCTGGAGATATTGCTCAGCCATGTGCGATTGATTCTTCGTGAGCAACCGATGGTCAATGACCTGGTAGAACGTATCGGCGCTGTTCCGGTCGCGGCACGCCTGGACGACATTAATGTCCTGCTTAACGGTTATCAGGAGCAAGCGGCTGGCGTCGCTCGGATGTACCACCTCTGCCTACTGGTCCTTTCAGCACTGATGTTCGTGCTGATGCTGTACCTCGGGTTTCGTCTGCTGCGCAGTTACGCCGAGATCAACCGCCGCATCAATAGCGCCTTGCACGCCGCCAATGAAAACCTCGAACAACGAGTCGAAGAACGTACCCGCGAACTCAAAGACACCCAAAGCGAGTTGTTCGATACCGCCCGCCAGGCGGGCATGGCCGAAATCGCCACCAACGTGCTGCATAACGTTGGCAATGTGCTGAACAGCGTGAACATTTCCGCTGAACTGGTCAGCCGTACGGTGGCAGGCAGCAAGGTCATTGGTCTGGGAAAAGCGGTGCAATTGATCAACGAGCACGCCGACGACCTTGGCGAGTTTATTAGTCGCGACCCCAAAGGCAAGTTGCTCCCGAATTACCTCAACCAGCTGGACAAAGCCTTGCTCGCAGAGCAACAGAGCATCACCGAGGAGTTGGCGCGCCTGACCCGCAGCGTCGATCACATCAAGGACATCGTTTCAACTCAGCAGTCGTACGCGGGCATTACCAGCCTTGCCGAAAGCTTGAACATCAACGACCTGCTCGAAGACGCCCTGCGCATGAATTCGGGCGCGTTGACTCGCCATCGCGTCAAGGTCATCAAGGACTTCAGTAATGTTCCCGATATTCTGGCCGACAAGCACCGGCTGTTACTGATCCTGATCAATCTGATCAGCAACGCCAAGTACGCGATGTGCAACATGGATGAGCGCGCCAGGAATATGACCGTGGGCGTTAAATTCATCGACAACACCGTCTTGCGAATCAGCATAAGAGATGAAGGAGAAGGCATTCTTCCCGAAAACATGACCCGTATCTTTGCCCACGGATTTACCACGCGCAAAGAAGGCCACGGCTTTGGCCTGCACAGTTGCGCCCTCGCCGCCATCGAAATGAAAGGACGCCTCAGCGCCCACAGCGACGGGCCGGGCAAGGGCGCAACGTTCGTCCTTGAGCTGCCGTTAAACATTGCCTCAGATGAGAGCTGAAGCGAGGTGTGAAACCTTTATCGCCGCAGTGGTTTAAAGGCCGTCGGCAACTACGACCATCACGAGCTGCGCTGGGTCACCCATTGGCAATGCTTGGTTTCGTCAAATACTGGTATTCGTTTATACCTACCAGGACCCAGATTTCATTAGGCTGATCCCTGCCAGACAAGGCCGAACTAAAACAGTATTACGGTGAATGCCAATGAAAAATATTTACGACTTTTCCTTTGCCAAACGCGGTGCGGTAGCGCCGACCAAGGGTAAAAGGCGCATCACAATCATGCTCAACGATGCCGTCATTCACGCTGCTCGGGGCCAAGCGAATGAAAAAGGCATCGGCTACCAAACCCTCATCACAGTGTATTGCGCGACGCGTTGGGCGTTACCTCAACGAACAGCGGTGCCCGGGTTTGAGTGCAGGCTCAGCGCCCGAAGTAACCAGGTTGAGCCGTCAGAATGTTGAAGCACTTGAGGTCCAGTTGCATGCCATGGCCAAGTCGCTGCATGCGCGTCTGGACGATGACACCGATGCCTCCAGCTGAAGTTGCACGCGATTTACAGAGCCGCCAAGCGCAGTGCACAGAATGGTACACATCCCGTCATCATTTAACGTGATCATCTAAATCGTTAAATGGAATTATTTATTTGTTCGCTGACAGAGGAAGATGGCGCCCTATTTAATCGCGCGGATCTAAAGCACATGTACCTCAACCTTGCCATTGCCTGGACCATCGTCATTTCGTTTTCCATCGCATTGCTGCATCTCTGATTCACGCCGGGCAAACGCCCGCAGCCGACGTGCTAACCTTCCCGCCCCCAAAGCTCTACCGCGTAATCGACAAAACGCCTGAGTTTCGGTAATCGATAACGGTCCTGTGCGTACACCAGGTGCATCGGCCGACGCGGCAGTTGGTAATCCTGCAACAGCGCTACCAGTTTGCCGTCGCGCAGATCCTGACTGATCAGCAAGTCGGGCATCATTACCACGCCCATCCCGGCGATCGCTGCTTGGCGCAAACCGGGTGTGCTGTTGATTGCCATTGGCCCGGAAACCGGAATCACCACCTCACCTTCCGCACCTTTCAAGATCCATTGCTTTGCAGCGGAGCGCCATTCATCGCCCGCCGGATAAGCGAATGCCAGGCAGTCATGCTGCCGCAGGTCTTGGGGTTTGAGCGGCGTACCTCGGCGCTGAAGATAGGCGGCCGAAGCGCACATGGTCAGGGTGTAGTCCTGCAAAGGCCGGGCAATAAGACCTGACGGTTCCAACGTGCCCAACCGTATCGCCGCGTCGAACCCGCCGTCGATGAGATCAAGGACCTGATTGGTCAATTCCACGTCCAGCTTGACCTCGGGAAAGCGCTGCACAAAGCCGCTCATGGCCGGCGCAAGGCATTCGACGCCAAAAGCAGGCGGCGCGGTGATGCGCAATAACCCGCTCGGCACGCCCTGGGCCTGTTCGGCCAAACGCTCGGAGTCGGCCACTAACCCAAGCACTTCGAGGCAGCGTTGATAATAAGCACTGCCGAACTCGGTCAGGCTTTGGCGCCGTGTACTGCGTTTGAGCAAACTGACACCGAGACGTTGCTCCAATGCGCGCAAATGATTCCCGACCATGGTGGTGGACATCGAGCACTGCTGCGCGGCGGCGGTCATGCTGCCCGCCTCCACCACTTTTACGTAAACGGTCATCGATTGGAACAGGTCCATTATCAAGCTCAGCTTTAAATTGATTGAAATAAACACACATTTATCCAACACGCGTTATTAACGATACTGCAGATCTGAACGAATAAGGAGCTCAATATCATGACCACCGCGTGCCTGATGACCACCTACCAACCCTTACCCATCAGTTTTGTCCGAGGTCTCGGCACGCGATTGTGGGATCAAGAGAATCGTGAATATTTGGACGCTGCGGCCGGTGTCGCAGTGACCAATGTCGGTCATTCCCATCCGCGCATCGTCGCTGCAATCAGCGAGCAGGCCGGTCTTTTGCTGCACACCTCGAACCTGTACACCATCGATTGGCAGCAGTGCCTGGCGCAAAAACTGACTCGACTGTCGGGGCTTGACCGGGTGTTTTTCAACAACTCAGGGGCCGAAGCCAATGAAACCGCGCTGAAGCTGGCGCGGCTGCATGGCTGGCAAAAGGGCATTGAGCGGCCGTTGATTGTGGTTATGGATAACGCGTTTCACGGCAGGACACTGGGCACGCTGTCAGCCAGTGATGGACCCGCTGTGCGCTTGGGGTTTCACACGCTGCCGGGGGATTTTCTTAAGGTCAAGTTTGGCGACAGCGCGGCACTCGAGAAAATCGCCGAGACCTACGGTGACCGAATTACTGCCGTGTTGATGGAGCCGATTCAGGGTGAAGCTGGTGTGCAAGTAGCGCCCGCCGGTTACCTCCAGGCAGTGCGCGACCTCTGTAGTCGTCGAGGCTGGTTGCTGATGCTCGATGAAATCCAGACCGGCATCGGCAGAACAGGTCTGATGTTCGCCTTTGAGCACGAACGCATCGTGCCCGACGTGCTGACCTTGGCCAAAGGCCTGGGCAACGGCATCCCGATTGGCGCCTGCGTGGCCCGGGAAAAAGTCGCGAAACTGTTCACTCCCGGCAGCCACGGCAGCACGTTCGGTGGCAATCCATTGGCCTGCCGGGTGGGCTGCACCGTACTGGACATCATCGAAGACCAAGGGCTGTTGAAAAATGCTGAACGTCAGGGCCAACAACTACTTGCCCGCTTACGCGCAGTGTTGGGCGACCATCCAAACGTGATGGCGATACGCGGATTGGGGTTGATGATCGGCCTCGAACTGGCCACGCCCTTGCGGGATTTAACCTTGATCGCAGCGCGCGAACACAGGCTGTTGATCAATGTCACCCGTGGCCAAACCATTCGGTTATTGCCGCCGTTGATTATCAACGATGACGAAGTGGAGATGATCGTAAGCGGGATTTGCCAGGTATTGAACCGGCGCTGAAAGCCCGCGTTAAAGCGGGCTATTGAGCATTTCCAGCAGCCCTAACCCAGGGCGACGCTTGACAGGTATCAATGAGCTAGGGGACCAGGGGATAGGGCCGATCCAGGTTAACGTCTCGGCAGCATGCGCTCTAGCGTGTTGTCTTTTAATAAATAGTGATGAGCCAGACCTGCCGCAGCATGCAAGCCGATCAGCCAATAACCGGCATTGCCGAGCAGTTCGTGCCAGCCTTTGAGCTGCTTGGCAAACACCGGGTCAACCGCCACAGGCGCAGGCAAGAAAAACTCAAAATACGGCACTGGCTTCCCTGATGCTGCAAGCATCAGCCAAGCAAGTATCGGCGTCGCAATCATCAATACATAAAGTGCCAGGTGCATAAGATGAGCACTGCCTGATTGCCAGCGGGGCGGCGGAGGCGAAATGCTCGGTGCAGGACTCAAGCGTCCCAGTAAACGAATCCACACCAGCGCAAAAATCGACAGTCCAAATACTCCGTGCAGCCCCAGAAAAACGCCTCTTAGCGAGTTGCCTCTTGGGAGCAAGCCTTTGAGTTCAATACAGCCATACACACCAACAAATAACGCCAGCATTAACCAATGCAGAGTCATTGATAGCTTTCCATAACGTGGTGACACTAAGGATTGCTTCATGAACGAGACCCGTAAGTAAAATGTAAATACAGTTTAACCGCCCAGTCTTAAGGCAATCTGAAGGCAATCTTAAGGCCGCCTGAAGACCGGCCAGATCGTTTTTTCCACCTTCAGACTCCGTTAAGAAACCGCATCGATACTCCCCCTCTCGCTGGCTGTAGGGGGGAACCTTACCAATGTCTGATCTCAACTGGAATATCTGTTTGCCGCTGAATTTCGGCGGCGCCAGGGCACCCGCTCTGACACTTATCCGTGCACTGCCGCAAGAACCTTTGCGCGATGACTTCGAACTATTTATTCAGGAGCGCTTTCGCAAGGCTCACAACGCCGATGTCCAGCACTTCATGCCGGAGCTGTTCGGCCTGATCGACAGTACTGGCACGCTTTGCGCTGTCACCGGTGTCCGCTTAGCTGTTTCAGGAAAGCTATTTCTAGAGAACTATCTTGATGAGCCCATCGAACATCAAGTTCACGTCGCTGCGGGACGCCCTATTGATCGGCAAAGCATCGTCGAAGTCGGCAATCTCGCTGCCAGTAGCCTGGGCAGCGCGCGACTAAGCATTATTACCATCACTTGGTTGCTGGCGATGGGCGGACTGGAGTGGGTCTCTTTCACCGGCAACACTGGCCTTGTGAACAGTTTCAATCGCCTTGGTTTGCGTCCAGTCACCTTATGTGAGGCAGATCCATTGCGCCTTGGGGATGAACGTTACGCGTGGGGCAGTTACTACGAAACTCAGCCTTGCGTTCATGTGGGCGACATTCGGTCCGGCTTCCTGCACCTCAGCAGCATGGGCATCTTCGAACGCTTCGGTCTTCCGCTGACTCTGGAGCAACGCTGCTATGTCGCTTGAACGTGAAGCCTTCTGGCTGCGGCTGTCGAGTTTCGCCAATGAACAACCACAAAAAACCGCCTTATGGGGCGATGACCTAAAGTTGGATTATTCGGCGCTTCTGGCCGAAATCGAGTTACGTCGACAGCTGCTTCGCGATGCCGACGCGGGTGTAGTGGCGCTCATTCTGGACAACGGCCCCAACGCTTTGATCTGGGACTTGGCAATCCTGTTCGAAGGCTTGACCTGCATAGCATTGCCCATTTTTTTAGCGCCAGTCAGCGGCTGCACTGCCTGGAGCAAAGCCATGCCGACCTAGTCATAGCGGAGCGTGCCTATGACGCGGAACTTGAAGCGGCGCAATACGAAGTATCCAGGCAGTTCTGGCGGCGCACGTTTTCCAGTTCTAGAAACATGCCGCCGAAAACTGCCAAGTTAACCTTTACCTCAGGAACCACCGGTGCCCCTAAAGGCGTTTGCCTCAGTGCTGACAACCTCTTGACCGTTGCTCGGGAGCTGTACGAGGCCAGCCAGCCGGTTCGGCCGGTGCATCACGTGACACTGTTGCCATTGGCGATCCTGCTGGAAAATATCGGGTGCTACGCGGCGTTGTATGCCGGCGCCAGCATCAGCCTTGCGAGTCAGCAAACGCTGGGTATTCAAGGTGCCAGCGGTGTCGACACCCCGCGCTTACTGGCGTATCTGAACCAGCGACGTCCAGACAGTATGATTCTGGTACCGCAACTGCTGTTGCTGATGGTGACGGCCTGCGAGATGGGCGCCCTCGATTCCACGATGCTTCGCTTCGTCGCTGTGGGAGGTGCCCGTGTCAGCCTTGAATTGCTGCTGCGCGCCCAAGCGGCGGGCATCCCGATTTACGAAGGGTATGGCTTGTCGGAATGTGCGTCAGTGGTGGCCCTCAATCGTCCAGCCGCGCACCGGGTGGGCAGCGTGGGCAAACCGCTTCCCCATGTTCAGGTGCGATTGGCTGAGGATGGAGAGGTACTCATTGGTAGCGTGCCCATGCTCGGTTATCTAGGCGATACGCAACCTATACCGTCTTGGTGGCCGACAGGTGATCTCGCTGAGTTCGACGCCCAAGGTTATCTCTACTTAAAGGGTCGCAAAAAAAATCAATTTGTCACCAGTTTTGGTCGCAACGTCAATCCTGAATGGGTAGAAGCGGAACTCACCCAGGGTGGGCGAATCGCGCAGGCTTTCGTCTACGGCGAGGCCATGGCTCACAACCACGCGCTGCTCTGGCCATATCGCGCAGAAATCACTGATCTTGAGCTCGACGACGCCGTCGCCCAGGCCAATCTGACGTTGCCCGACTACGCCAGAATTCATAGTTGGACAAGACTCGAACAACCGTTCAGCACCACCAACGGCCTATCCACAGCCAATGGTCGACCGCGCCGGGACGCAATCCTGAATCAGTACGGTCATCACTTCATTTCATCGAACCCAGTCAAAGGGCTTTCATCATGAGTTTTTTTCAGACATTGCAAGACGCCACCCGCGAAGAACGTGAAACCCTGTTCAATCTGCCGATCATTCATCACGCATTACACGGCCAAGTCAGCCTGGAAAGTTACCGGGCGTTCCTGTCACAAGCCTATTACCACGTGCGTCATACCGTGCCACTGATGATGGCTTGCGGTGCGCGCTTGCCCGCGCATCTGGAATGGCTGCGCGCCGCAGTATGCGAGTACATCGAAGAAGAGTACGGCCATGAGCAATGGATACTCAATGATTTGAGCGCGTGTGGTGCTGATGCAGATGCAGTGCGTGATGGGCAACCCGGAATGCCTATAGAACTGATGGTCGCGTTCCTTTATGACCTGACCGCACGCGCAAACCCGGTGGGTCTGTTTGGCATGGTCAACGTCCTTGAGGGCACCAGCATCGCGCTGGCGACTCACGCCGCAGACAGCATTCGCCAACGACTTGAACTTCCACCTACAGCTTTTAGCTATTTAAGTTCGCACGGCAGCCTCGACATTGGCCATATGGAAACCTACCGAAAGCTGATGGACCGGGTAGACGACCCAAACGATCAAGCGGCGGTGATTCACGCGTCCAAAGTCGTTTATCGCTTATACACGCAGATGTTTCGCGAGCTGCCCGGCGCTCAGGCACACCTTCTTATGGACCCAGCTCATGCGGCTCGCTGAAACAAGGGTAGTACTCACGGGTGCCAGTGGTGGTATTGGTTTGGCCATCGCAGAAGCACTGTGCAGCGGGGGTGCCGAGGTCTTGGCAGTCTCTCGGCATAGGGAGCCGCTGCTGCCGTTGTTGGTGCTATATCCGCATCTGCTGCATTGGGTGCAAGCGGACTTATCAACTGAAGATGGCCGTAGGCACGTTCTGATGTACGCGCAAGCGCGAGCCCCACACGGCATCAATATGCTAATCAATGCAGCTGGCACCAACCAGTTCGCGATGCTGGAACAGTTGCCGGCCAGCGAGATCGATTCGATGCTGACGATCAACCTGCATGTGCCGATCCTATTGACCCGCTTGATGCTGCCCGTTCTAAAGCAAGCAAAAAAAGCCATGATCGTGAATGTCGGCTCGACCTATGGCTCCATCGGCTATGCAGGGTACGCAACTTATTGCGCCAGCAAATTTGCGTTACGCGGGTTTTCTGAAGCGCTTCGCCGTGAGCTGGCGGATACCCGCATCGGCGTTCTGTATGTGGCGCCAAGGGCTACCCGAACCGCTATGAATAGCACCGCCGCCCAAGCGTTGAATGATGCGTTGAAATCCAACGTTGATGACCCCCATCACGTCGCTAAGGCAGTTCTTCACGCGATCGCCGGTGACCAGCGAGAGCTCTATCTAGGCTGGCCGGAGCGATTTTTTGTTGGGATCAACAGCATTTTGCCAACCTTGGTCGACCGAGCACTGCGTAAGCACCTGCCTTTAATTCGTCGCCTGAGCGACGTACCGTCAAAAGAGAAATAACACCATGAAAAGAATCGCACTTGCTCTTTTAGGCATGTTTGGTCTGCCCCTTTGGGCGATGGACGCTACTGACCAACAACGTCTCGTCGCCATCCAGCAGGATTGGGCGCGTATTCAATACGAGTTGCCGCAAGAGCAACGTGTCGCTGCTTTTGAAGCACTGTCAACGCAGGCTTTGGCCTTCGTTCAGGATCGTCCGAATACAGCTGAAGCGTGGATCTGGTCCGGTATTGTCACCAGCAGTTGGGCCGGCGCTCAAGGCGGACTCGGTGCGTTGAGCAAAGCCAAGCAAGCGAAAACCGACCTGGAAAAAGCGTTGAGTCTAGACCCCAACGCTTTACAGGGGTCCGCTTATACCAGCCTCGCGGCACTGTATGATCGCGTACCTGGCTGGCCAATAGGCTTTGGTGACTCGGACAAGGCACAACAGCTTCTAGAACAAGGGTTGTTGCTCAATCCCGGGGGTATCGACACGCTTTACTTCTGGGGTGACCACCTGTTCCGTCAAGGGCATTATGCTCAAGCCCGAGACGCGTTGAACAAAGCGTTACAGGCGCCGCGCCGCCCAGGTCGTGAACAGGCGGATGCGGGCCGCAAAAAAGACATTCAGCTATTGCTAGCCGATGTGAACAAGAAGCTTAAATAACGGAGACACCATGCGTTTGCTGCTCATCGAAGACGACGTTGCACTCGGAGAAGGCATTCATCAAGCCCTCAGTCGAGAGGGCTATACCGTCGACTGGCTAAAGGATGGAAGCAGTGCACTGCACGCGTTGCTCAGTGAAACCTTTGATCTGGCGATTCTCGACCTTGGCCTGCCGAAGCTTGATGGCCTGGAGGTGTTGCGTCGCCTGCGCCATAGCGGCTCGAACCTGCCAGTGCTGATACTCACCGCACACGACGCCACCGAGGATCGGATTGCCGGATTGGACATTGGTGCTGATGACTACTTAGTAAAACCTTTTGATGTCTCTGAACTGAAGGCTAGGCTACGCGCGTTGTTGCGCCGCAGCGCTGGCCGCGCCAAGGTGCTGATTGAGCACGCAGGCATCAGCCTAAACCCGAGCACGCAGCTGGTGAGCTACAACAACGAGGCGGTCGCCCTGACGCCCAAGGAATATCAGTTGCTGTACGAACTGCTCTCGCCGCCTGGTCGCGTGATGACGCGAGATCGCTTAATGCAATTGTTGTACGGCTGGAGCGAGGAAGCCGAGAGCAACACGCTTGAAGTGCACATCCACCATCTGCGCAAAAAATTCTCAAGCGACCTGATCCGTACGATTAGAGGGGTGGGCTATCTGGTGGAAGAGCGCTCTTGAATTCGATCCGTCACCGCACCCTGACCCTGATCATCGGCCTGCTGCTGGTGGGCCTACTCATCCTGACCGTCTTCAATGTGCATGACAGCAACCACGAGATTGCCGAAGTATACGATGCCCAACTGGCGCAAAATGCGCGTCTGCTGGAGGGCGTTATGCGCATGCCCTTGGAGCATATTGAACACGAAAAACTTTATCAGGCCTTCAATCATGCGCTGGCCCACGCGGAGCCACGAGTCGACGGGCATCCTTACGAAAGCAAGATTGCCTTTCAAGTGTGGGACAAAGACGGCAAATCGGTGGTGCATACCGCCAGCGCACCGGCCTTTATCAACCCTGCGCAAGGAACCGGCTTCAGCGATTTGATTGACATGAACAAACAGAATTGGCGCTGTTTTGTGCTTATTGATGCAGAGCACGGGCTGCGAATTTGGGTGGGCGAGCGTGATGATGTACGTTCGGACATCGTCAACCGTATCGTTCGTCACACGGTCTTACCCAATATGATCGGCAGCCTGCTGCTGATCATATCTATTTGGCTGGCCATCGGCTGGGGACTCAAACCGCTGGCCAACTTTGCAAGTACCCTCAGGGAGCGTCACTCTGGCTCGTTGGAGCCTTTGCGTCTATCGCCACTGCCGAGCGAACTCGAGCCGATGCAGGCCGCGTTGAATAGGTTACTGGGGCAAATCCAGGACTTACTCAGTCGCGAACGACGATTAATTGCTGACGCAGCCCATGAGATGCGCACACCATTGGCCATTCTCAGGGTTCATGCGCAAAACGTGCTGGAGGCACGTAACGAAGAACAGCGGCGCGAATCGTTGAGCTACCTGATCATTGGTGTCGATCGCACTACCCGATTGATTAATCAACTGCTGACCATCGCCCGCTTGGAACCAAGCCCATTATCCGTCAGCAAAAAGCCTGTGGACGTGGTCAACGCTGTGCGCGAAAGCCTTGTGCAACTGACACCTTGGGTACTGAACAAAGGACTGGAATTGTCCTACGAATGCATCGATCAGACCCACGAGGTAAGCGTCGATTTTGCGGCCATCGACATCGCCCTCCACAACCTCATCACCAATGCCGTCAACTTCTCCCCTGCCGGCGGACAAGTCACCGTGGGCTTATTTTTCTCAAAAAATCACTACTGGCTGACGGTCGACGATCAAGGCCCCGGTATCGACGAGATGGAGCGCGAACGACTGTTTGAGCCCTTCTACAGTCGGGGCAATGATCAGGGGGTCGGGCTTGGGCTGGCTATCGTAAAAAAGGTTGCTCTGCTGGTCGGCGGTGAAATAAGCCTCGACAATTTGGCGTCCGGTGGGCTTCGTGCAAGCTTGAAAATACCGCTTGGTTAATTTTCAAAGCCCTAGCCACGGTGCTCCAGCCGCTCGCTGAACGCCATCACTCCGATTAGGGTCGTTACCGTTTCCGCGTAACCCGCCGAAACGGCAACGGCCCTCTTTAATATCAGAGCCGGTTTTTCAACGATGCGCGCCGGCCAATCACTTTTGCTTCGAGAGGAACTCCACCAGATCGGCACGCTCTTTAGGTTCACTTATGCCCTTAAACTTCATAGTTGTGCCCGGCAACATTGCTCTGGAGTTGGTCACGTAAGCGTCGAGCTTGTCCGGTGTCCATGTAAGGTTTGCGGTCTTCATGGCCTCGGAATACTTTCGGTAGCCAGGAACGCTACCCGCAGCCCGCCCGCTGACGCCGAAAAGCCCAGGACCTTTCTTGTTTTTCAACGGATTGGCGAGGCTGTGGCATCGCGCACAATGGGCGTCGTAGGATTTAGCCCCCGCGGTCGCGTCGGCGGCGCGTGCAACAGGCGTCAATCCCGTTGCGGCCAGACACGTAATCATCCAAATATACCTTAGGGTCGTCGTTTTGGACTTGAGCATGTTCATCCCTCTCGCAGTCATTAAAGGGCAGTCCAGACCCGCCGCCAGTGAAGCGCCTAGATTCTGGGTTTCACGAATCAAGCTACTGTTGAGGGTAAACACATGCCGACCAGTACCTAGGTACTGATAGGTGGCGTCCAGCCGTACGTCGCGATAATTGTTAGTAGTACCCGAGGTTGTGCCGGAGTGAATATCCGCGCTCAAGCCAAGCAGGCCAGCACTGAAGTTCTAACGATCGAACGTGTTCGCCCCTGGAGCGATTCATTGCGGCGAATCAAGAAGCATAGAGCGCAGCACCTGATCTTTACGCCAGAAGTGGTGCCAGAGTGCAGCGCTAATGTGCAGCCCGATTAAGGCGATAAAGACCCAGCCACCGGTTTCGTGAAGGTCGCCTAACTGGTCCGCCAGATCGCGGTTTTTAGAGACCAGCGCCGGCAGGTCGTACACCCCGAAAAGGGTGAGGGGTTCCCCTTGGGCGCTGGTTAGGAGCCAGCCGGCAAATGGCACGGCCAGCAGAAAAAAATACAGGGCGCTGTGACCCGCCTTGGCGACAATGCGAACGGATTTGGACAAGCCAGCGTTAACTCCGCTGGAATTGGTGACCAAGCGGGTCAGCAGTCGAACAACCGCCAAAAACAAAATCGATACACCCATGGAGCGATGCAGGCCAATCAACAAGCTTTGCCAATTATCGTCTTCCACCACCTCTCGCAGCAGTACAGAACCTACGGCGACAAAGATGGCTATGGCCGTCGCCCAGTGCATTGCGATGGTCAGGTCATGATACCGAGCGTTGTTATTCATACTCTTGCCTCAAAGTGCGGATCGGAATCGACGCTAAATTCGCAGCCGAACCTTAAGCGCACCTTAAGACAGTAAATTGGATTTTTACCAAGCAGCAATAAGCGTCGCTTTAATGATTCGACATTGTTGACGGCCCGGACAGTTATTGATCAAACAGGCGTTTAGCTGTCTGAAACCTGTCGAGCACCCAAGATAAAGTTTATCCAGTAGGCATACCACACCCTTTAGTTTATAGAGCATTAGTAATAGGCCAGAGACCACTTGCCAAGTGGATCGATGAGGCCTGTGAATTATGGATCAACGTTATGAATCTAAGGTCTCTCAACATCGCTCCTCGAGCCAGCCTCTGCTTTGCCCTGATTACGCTACTCGTTGTCGGTCTAGGCGTGTTTTCGTACCTTCAAATGGGAAACCTTAGAGACGCAGAACAAGCCATCGAAACAAATTGGTTACCGAGCATCAGAACCAGTGACGACATTCAGGTAGCCCTTCTGGAACTGCGGTTATCCGCCACCCGCCTGCTGAGTTCGCGCAACGGCGAGGAGCGCGCCAGCACAACTCAACAGATCACCAAGGCCCGCTCAGCGCTGGCGGAGCGCCTTGATTACTATCGCGCGAACCTGATCTCAAGCGACGCAGAACGCACACTGTTCAATGACACCGCTGCGCTGATGACACGCTACATCGAAGGCACCACTCAATTGGAGGAAGTCAGTGCTAACGACACTGAGCAAGCCGTTGCTTTTGCTAACGGTGAACTGCGTCAGCGAGCATTAGCGATACAGACCAAGTTATCTGAACTTCGTGAACTTAATGCACGAGGAGCCACTCAATCAGGTGTTTCCGCTAAAGCGGCCTATTCAAACAGCGTATTAGTTGTCGGCATTGTCGTTAGCGTCTCGGTGATCATGACCATTGTTCTGGCCTTGCTGTTAACCCGAAGTATCGTCACGCCTATTAACGAGTCGTTGCAGTTGGCACAAGGCATTGCCGAAGGCGACCTGACGCAGCCAATTACTATTAGCGGCACCGATGAAGCTTCTCGTTTAACCGCAGCCTTGGCCCAGATGCAAACAAGTCTGCGGGACACTATCCAGGAAATCGCCAAGTCTTCTACTCAATTGAGTGACGCGGCGGTTGAAATGACGACCATTACCGAAGCCGCCAGCAAAACCTTGCGCCAGCAAAACAGCGAGATTGAGCAAGCCGCCACCGCCGTTAACGAGATGAGTGCCGCGGTGGAAGAAGTGGCACAAAACGCAACGTCCACTTCTGAGGCTGCACGTGAGTCCACCGAGTCCGCCAGGACAGGAAACCTGCGCGTTGGTGATACCTTAAAGGCTATCAACACCCTGACGGCTCAAGTTGAAGTCACCTCGGAACAGATCCAAGGCCTGGCCGGTCAGGCGCAAGACATCAGCAAAGTGCTGAGTGTGATTCGTGCGATAGCCCAACAAACCAACCTGCTGGCGCTAAACGCCGCGATCGAAGCAGCACGTGCAGGCGAACAAGGACGAGGCTTTGCCGTGGTCGCCGATGAGGTCCGTGCACTGGCGCACCGCACGCACACCTCAACCCAGGAAATCGAAGAAATGATTTCTGCCATTCAGCAGCAAAGTGTTTCTGCGGTCACCGCCATGCAACTCAGCGCGGACTTGGCCCATGAGACCAAACAGGCTGCTGACGAAGCCGGGCGCTCACTGGAATCCATCACCCACTCAGTGCGCCAAATCGATGACCGTAATTCGCAAATCGCCACGGCGTCCGAAGAGCAAGCCAGCGTCGCCCGCGAGGTGGACCGCAACTTAACCAGTATCCGCGACCTGGCCATCCAGAGTGATCACGGCACCCGCCAGACCCTCCATGCCAGTAACGAGCTGTCGCGCCTCGCGGTGGGGCTCCACCAAATGGTCCAGCGCTTCAGAGTCTGATAAGGCTCGGTGAATGAGGGTTTAGAACCCTCTTCACAGGTTCTTCAGCGGATTGCCCAAGTCCTTGATGTACTGACCACCCAACGCAGCAGCGGCGATGGAGTTAAGGTGCGTGCCGTCGGTGGTGAAAATGATATTTCCGCTGACCATAGGGCTGCACTCAGGGGCGCAGAGTTCGTCGTTAGGGTCGATCAGCACCACGGCGGGGTACTTGGCTTTGATCTTGTATTCGATGCGCTGAGAATGGGTTTCGGCGGGCTTGAATCTGATGGCTTGCAGGTCCAGATGATGAAGCTTCATCAGCCGCAGTTCATTGACTTTAACCCGCCCGACTTCGGCAAACGGCTGGGCAACGATCACCACTTTCACCCCGGCCGCCAGCAATTCACCCACCGCATTGAAATAGTACTGATCCATTTTTTCGGTCAGGTCTTCAAGTTGAGTGTTATGGATGCTGTAACGCGGGTTTTGATGGTCATAGGCGTTCCAGAAGTTCGACAGAATGGCAATCCGTTGCTTCTTGGCGAACTCGAACCTGTCCGTGGAGTATTTGAGGATCGCCGCCTCCGCTTCCGGAGACAGTTGGCTTTGAATGTCCATGACAAATACCCCAGGAATAGAGGGCATCGAACTCATCGTCGTGTCGTGAATCATCAAGCCCGCATCGGCAGCCAGGGCGTTAATGAAGGGCGCATAGGCGTTGGCAAATGAGTCGCCGATCAACACCCCATCAATGGACTTTTTATTGGCGCCCAAATGGCATTCCTCAATATTGCCAATTTTCGCGGCCTCCATGCAGTTGCTGCGCATGACGTGAGATGTGTTCTGTTCCTGGAGTTCCGCCACCGCCATGTCAGCCTCTGAACGGAAACCGTCAAACCTAACCATGAGCAATGCGACCACGACAATGGCCGCCGATGGCACTAGATAAAGGGATAAGAACACTTTCTGAAACTGCCCCGACTTAATGGCCCTGAACGGTTTTTCGACCCAGTGATAACTCACACAGGACGCCGCAAAAGCGCCCGCCAGAAGCAGCGTCGAATTCAATGGCGTCAGCGCAATGCCACGGTATTCGGCGAGGATTAATACGGGCCAATGCCACAAGTACAACGAGTAAGAAATCTTGCCGACATAGGTCACAGGCGCCAGGCTTAGCCATCGATTGACGATTCCCGGCTGGGGCCCCATTGCGCAAGCAATGATCAACGCCGCGCCCAAACACACCGGCAACGCATCAATTCCCGGAAAGCCCGAACCCTCGTTCAGCATGAACGCGCTGGCGATGATCAATCCCAACCCGACCACCGAGTACAGCGTTGGGTAACGGATGTACCGAGCGATTTTGTCGGATGCGATGGACAGGTAGCTGCCAATCAATAATTCAAAGAACCGAAACGGCAGTAACAAATAGGCCGCATTTCGGTGATGGTGCGAGAACACCTCTGACAGCCCCAACGACAGCAGGAAAATTCCCGCAATAATCCACGTCGGCGAAACCCGGCGCCTGAGTTTGAACAAGACAATAAGGATGATCGGCCAGAACACATAGAACTGTTCTTCCACCGAAATCGACCACGTGTGCAGCAACGGTTCATAACCGGCCGAGCCGAAATAACCGGTGCCAAACAGAAAATACACATTGCTGAGTCCGATCAACGAATAAATGGCGCTTTTCGCAAACGAAATCAGCTCATCGGCAAACAGAAAGTGACTGCAATATAAAAATAACCAAAACAACAGAAATAAATAAGCGGGCAATAGCCGCTTGATTCGTCGTTCGTAAAAGGAACGAAATTTAAAGGTGCCAGCGCTAATTTCCGGGTGAATGATTGAGGTGATCAAGTAGCCGGAAATAACGTAAAACACATCCACCCCAACGAACCCGCCCCACACCGGGAACTTGGCGTGATACAGCGCGACAAGCACCACTGCAATAGCACGAAGGCCATCAATATCCGGTCGGTAGCCGCAGATCCGGGTTGGCTTGGTGGTTTTTGCCCCGTCGTCGTCGTCGCGCATCAATGGCATCCATTTAACTCCCTGTTGTCATAGTTATCGGTGAGTTAAAGCGGCTGCGCTGCGCAAGAGAAATTAAATATTGCTATTGTCCAACCCCGCAAGCATTGAGGGCTGGCGTCAGTTCGATGACTGCGATTAATAAACATGATCGCTTATTCGCACACGGCATTTTGTCCATTCAAACGCAATGAACTCGATCGAGATCATGCCAAATGGATACACTTGTCCATGCTGCGTTGTTGGTTATTTAATGAGGAAAATTCGAATGTCGTTTTTCAGCAAGAACACCGTTGTCATGGCGCTGAGCCTGACGGCACTGTTGGCCGGCATCAGCAGCTACGCCGCGACCCCTGCGGCTGCGGCCACCAAACTGTCGACGCTGGGGGGCAAATTCGCCTTTAGCTTGCCTAGGGGCTACATCGCCCGCCCGTTGCCGCCTGGCGATGCGAAAAACGGAACAGCCGGGGCGACGGGGACGATGTACGTCAACAAGGACGAAAAGCGCGTGATAATCGCGGCTGAAAACGCCCTCCCGAATGGCCTGAAGGCGAGCGATAACGACGATGTATTTCTCGACAACTCGGTGGCTGGCTTCGTGCGTCAGCAGAGTGAAGCCCTGCCTGGCTTCAAGCAAACCAGCGAAAACAGAATGACCATCAAAGGGCTGGGCATCCGCGAGATTGACAGCACGGCCACCATGGGCGGCGGCAACACCCTGAACACCACCTTCCTGTCCGGTTCGGGCAACCATATGTCAGTGGTTCAAGTGGTCTCGCGGGCCGATGATCAGGCCGGACATAGCGCGCTGATCAAACGAATCATCGAAGGCTTGAAAGCTCGCTGAGCTTTGGCCAACCCACTTACGATTTGGCGTTAAGCAAGGTGTAAAGCGAAGCGTCGAATTGTTCTAGCGCGTCGACCTGTACGACGCGTTGCCCATTGATCTCGGCCGCCACTTCAGGTGCAGACTTTCTAAGCGCCCACACGGGCGAGAGGTCTTTGCCGGCGTGGCCTTCGGCTTTACCGATGTAGTTCAGTTGAGCATCAAAGAACTCGGCAACAATACTGGCCTGTACGTCGGGGCTGCGGGGTGTCACGAGCACGTTGCTGGTGTCGAGTAACACGATGACATCAGGCCTGGCGGCCATCAGCGCATCCAGGTTGTCGTAGAAATTAACCGACGCGAACTGGGCCTGCAGTGAGGTCGTCAACCAGTCGATGGCCAACGCGGGGTCAGAACTGGAGACAAACGCTCGTTGTATTTCTTCATCGAGTTGTTGACTGTTTTGGGCGACCGCATGGTAACGCTTAAGGTAAGCCAGATTAGTCACAGTGTTTTCACTGAAGACAACGCCAACCGATTGGGTGTGTTTCAACGCAACGCCCGAAGCTTGGGTCGCCGCTCTGAACACGCCGTCCTTATTGTCGTAGGACTGAGCAGCACCGGTAGCACAACCGGCCAACACGACCACAAGGGCAAGCAACGCTGCAATTCGAATCTTCATGTACGTCTCCAAGGCCTCGGTTGGCAGAACGCCATCCTGAACCTTCTTTCGGAAAAGCCCCCGTCTCAAATAGTGATGGTCAGTATCGACTAAACAGATAGTGGTCAGGTTTGCAATGCGGCGCGTACGCACACTGTAAATATCCACACTGGCGCCGACGATTCAACACAACCCATCACCGCCTATTCATGCGCTGGATTGTGTGCTCATCCGCGTTTGTCTTTCGCGATCACCCGCCTAAGATCCCTGCTCCTGCCCGTCAAAAACAAGAAGAGCTGCATGAACCCAGACGCCATGCGTTGCCTGTTGATCGCCAATCGCGGCGAGATCGCCATTCGTATTGCCCGCGCGGCTGCCGAGATGGGTATCCGCAGCGTCGCGGTATACGCTGAAGATGACGCAACGTCGCTGCACTGCCAAAAAGCCGATGTCGCCGTTGCGCTCAACGGCCGTGGTGCAGCAGCCTATTTGGATCAACAGCAATTGATCGACCTTGCGCTGGCCAATGGCTGCGACGCGCTGCACCCCGGCTATGGGTTCCTTAGTGAAAACCCTGCGTTCGCCCGCCTGTGCCTTGAGGCGGGCATCTGCTTTGTCGGGCCCACGCCCGACACCCTGGCACTGTTCGGCGACAAAACCCAAGCCCGCGCCCTGGCCCAACGCTGCGGCGTGCCGCTGGCCCAAGGCAGTAACCGCGCCACCACACTGAAAGAAGCTGAAGCGTTTCTCGCCCACGGCCCGATCATGCTTAAAGCCTTGGTCGGCGGTGGAGGTAGGGGCATGCGCGTGGTGCATCAGCCCGGCGAATTGGCCCAAGCCTTCGAGCGCTGCCAATCCGAAGCGCGCTCGGCCTTCGGCAGCGATGCGCTGTACGTCGAACGCCTGATCGAAAACGCCCGGCATATTGAAGTTCAGGTACTGGGCGATGGTGAGCGCGTGGTTCACCTGTGGGAGCGCGATTGCTCGCTTCAGCGGCGCCAGCAAAAGGTCATCGAGATTGCCCCGAGCCCCGGCCTTGATCCTCTGCTGCGTCAACGTATTCTCGACGCAGCCTTGACCTTGGCCAGTGCCACGCACTATCGCGGAGTCGGTACGTTCGAATTTCTGGTGGACGACGCCACCGGCGAGTTTGTATTCATGGAAGCCAACCCACGTATTCAGGTCGAGCACACCATCACCGAAGCCATTACCGGTGTCGACTTGGTGCAAACGCAACTGCAAATAGCCATGGGCGCCACGCTGCTTGAGCTGGGTTTAACCGAGCCGGTCACACCGCGCGGCGTCGCCATCCAGCTGCGGATCAACCTGGAAAGCATGCAAGCAGATGGCAGCGTTCGCGCCAGCGGTGGGGTTATCAGGGTGTACGAACCGCCCACCGGCCAAGGCATTCGGGTCGATGGCTACGGCTATTGCGGTTATACGAGCAACCCCGGTTACGACTCATTGCTGGCCAAACTGATCGTCCACGGCGATGACTATACCGTTGCCCTGCGTCGCGCCTACCGAGCCGTGTGTGAGTTCCGTCTGGAAGGCGTGGCCAGCAATATCGGTTTTCTGCAAAACCTGCTGCGTCGACCCGAACTGGCGAGTAATCGCCTTGATACGCGCTTTATCGAGCGGCACATCGGTGAACTGCTGAACACCTCGGCCTCAGAGCATCGCACGCTGTTCTTCAGCAGTCGTGCCCTGCCCGACGCCCCACTGCACACGCAAATGACGGCGCCCGCCGGTTGCCTGTCGTTGAGTACGCCGAGCCAAGGCGTATTGGTCTGTTTTGAAGTGGCGGTGGGCGATGCCATTGCCGTCGGCGAACCCATCGCCGTTCTCGAAGCCATGAAAATGGAGTTCGTGGTCAAGGCCAGCCACAGCGGCATTGTCCATACCCTGGTCATCGCGCCGGGCGACAGCGTCTTCGAAGGCACCGCGCTGCTGTTCATCGAGCCGGCCGATGTCGACCCCGGCGCCGTCTTCACCGAAGAAAGCCTCGACCTCGATCACCTGCGCGCCGATTTGGCCGAAGTGCTCGAACGCCACGCCCTTACCGGCGACGCCCGCCGCCCCGAAGCCGTGGCCCGGCGCCGCAAGACCGGGCAGCGCACCGCCCGCGAAAACCTCGACCATTTAATCGATGCCGACAGCTTCATTGAATACGGCACCCTTGCGCTGGCCGCCCAACGCCGCCGTCGCTCAGTTGAAGACTTGATTCAGCAAAGCCCGGCAGACGGCCTGATCGCCGGAATCGGCACGGTCAACGCGCAGCAGTTTGGCAACGAAGCCGCACGCTGCATGGTCATCGCTTACGACTACACGGTGTTCGCCGGCACTCAAGGGGTGATAAATCACAAAAAAACCGACCGCATGCTCAACCTCGCCGAACAGTGGCGATTGCCGTTGATACTGTTTGCCGAAGGTGGCGGCGGACGACCGGGAGATACCGATTTCGTTGGCGTGGCCGGGCTCGATTGCCACACCTTCGTCGGCATGGCCAAGCTCTCCGGTTTGGTGCCGCTGATTGGCGTGGTCTCCGGTCGTTGCTTTGCCGGTAATGCCGCGCTGCTGGGCTGCTGCAACGTGATCATCGCCACCCGTAACGCCAGCATTGGCATGGCCGGGCCGGCGATGATCGAGGGCGGTGGGCTTGGCAGCTTCCGCGCTGAAGACGTCGGCCCGACCTCCGTGCAAGCGCCCAACGGGGTGATCGACGTGTTGGTGGAAGACGAGGCTGAAGCGGTTGAGGTTGCCCAACGTTACCTGTCGTATTTCCAGGGCACGTTGAGCCAATGGGCATGCGCCGACCAACGCGCGTTGCGACAACTGATCCCGGAAAACCGCCTGCGCGCCTACGACATTCGCGGGCTGATCGAGACCTTGGCCGACAGCGGCTCAGTGCTTGAACTTCGGCATCAATTCGCGCCGGGAATGCTCACGGCGTTGATCCGTATCGAAGGTCGAGCATTCGGGTTGCTGGCCAACAACCCCATGCACTTGGGTGGCGCTATCGACGCGCAATCCGGGGACAAGGCCGCGCGCTTCATGCAGCTTTGCGAAGCGTTCGACCTGCCGATGGTTTCACTGTGTGACACCCCCGGTTTCATGGTCGGCCCAGATGCAGAAAAACAGGCCACGGTGCGCCACGTTTCGCGCATGTTCGTCACCGCCGCGAGCCTGACGGTGCCGTTTTTCACCGTTGTCCTGCGCAAGGGTTACGGCCTCGGCGCCCAAGCCATGGCGGCCGGCAGTTTTCATTCGCCCCTGTTCACCCTCGCGTGGCCCAGCGCTGAATTCGGCGCCATGGGCCTCGAAGGCGCGGTGCGGCTGGGCTTTGCTAAAGAACTGGCCGCGCTGGAAAACCTCGAAGAACGCCAGCAACTGTTCGACAAGATGGTCGCCAAGGCCTACCAGAACGGCAAGGCGATCAACATGGCCAGCTTCTTGGAAATCGATGCCGTGATCGACCCCCAAGAAACCCGCCGCTGGCTCACACGCGGGGTCAACGCAGTGCCGGGTAAACCAGCGGCACCCATCGATAAAAAACGCGGGTTTGTGGACACTTGGTGAGGTCCACAGTTGGATCGCGGATTGCCCTGTGGGAACCGCTCCGGCTGCTGCATCTGTAGGAGCTGCCGAAGGCTGCGATGCGGTCGGAAGGACCTTCGCCAACACCTTGGCTACAGATGGCCGCCCGCCTACAGATCGCCCGTGAATTGAATATCAAATTGCGCAAAGAGGCCCCATGAAACCATGCGGCCGAACATGGATCGCGGATAATCTGTGGGACCAAATTTATTCGGGAAGGCTTCAGCGCGGTGCCGAAGACGAGGCGGCATCTCACGCGCAGTTCAACCCCCTGCAGGACCCAACGTGTTGGCGAGAGGTTTAATGCGGTGTCTCAGATTCACCGCGTCGCCACCTCCCCCAGCACAAACACGAACATCACCGCCAGCCACAACAGATACAGGCACCCAAACAACTTCACCCAACCCCGTGTCCTGCCAATCCCCAGATACACCAGCAGCAGCAAACTGAACTGAGCAACCGCCGCACTCGCCACCAGCCAGTTTTTCAGCGCCAGTGACGAACGGGCACACAGCAGTTCCAGCACTAATAAACCGATCAGCGCCGCATACACCCGCCAGGTTGTCAGTGAGTTCATGCTCAGCGCCCGATCAGGTAAAGGGACGGGTACAGCAGCACCCAGATCGCATCCACCAAGTGCCAATACAAGGTGGTCATTTCGATGCGCACGCTGGCCTGGGGCAATTCTAGCCAGCGACGTTTCAGCCCGACAAAAAGATGCAGCGCCAGACCTACCGCCACCAATACGTGAATGCCGTGCAGGAACGTCGCAAAGAAATACAGGTTCATGAACAACCGCGCCGACGGCAGTTTCAGTGGCGAATTCAGACCAAATCCCGGCAGCAGTCCTTCGTGAAATTCAAGGCTGTATTCAAGCAGCTTGCACCCCAGAAACCCCAGTCCAAGCGCCGCCGATAGCAACAGGTAACGCCGCAGTTTTTCCAGTTGCAAGCGCCCCGCCGCTTCCAATGCCAGGCTCATGCACACACTGCTGGTCAACAGCAGCGCAGTATTGCCACCGGCTAATAAGTAGTGCAGTTCGGACACCGCTTCGCCCACGCCGTCTGGATGCTCGAACCGATAAAACCAGGCGACCATGATCAAGCTGCCAAACATCATGACTTCGCTGGCAAGGAACAACCACATGCCCAGTTGTGCGGCTTCGCGTTGCTGTTTCCAGCTGACGAAGGGCTCGTCCGGATGCGGTTGCGCGTCAGAGCGGTTCACGGGACGCCTCCGGCGAATAGTCATACGCCTCGAAATCCACGGTCACCGGACCACTGAAGTTATGCGTCGGCGGCGGTGACGCAATGCGCCATTCCAGCCCCGCCGCTCCCCAGGGGTTCATCGGCGCCCGGTCGCCATAACGCAACGACGCTAACAGGTAGAAGAACGGCAACACGTAAGCGATCGCCAGGATAGAAGCGCCCGCCGAGGACAACACATTGAGGAATTGAAATTCCGCCGGGTAGCTGTGGTAGCGCCGGGGCATGCCCAAGTAACCCAGTAGAAATTGCGGAAAAAACGTCAGATTGAAACCGCAAAAAATCATCACGGCGGTGATCTTGCCCCACAGCGCGGAGTACATCCGCCCGGTGATTTTCGGCCACCAGAAGTGCAACGCTCCGAAGTACCCCGCCACCGCTGCGCCGACCATGATGTAGTGAAAATGCGCGACCACAAAATAGGTGTCGTGCACGTGCAGGTCTGCCGCCAACAAGGCTAGAAACAACCCGGTCACGCCACCGATCAAAAACAGCCCGATGAAGGTCAGCGCGAACAAAAAAGGCGCATGCAGCGTCAGGTCGCTTTTGTACAGGGTCGCAGTCCAGTTATAGGCCTTGATCGCTGACGGGATCGACACCAAAAAACTCATTAATGAAAAAAACAAACTGGCGTACATCGACTGTCCGGAGACGAACATGTGATGACCCCATACCAGAAAACCAATCACCGCAATCGCGACACTGGACCAAGCCACGAAGCTATAACCGAAAATCCGCTTGTGCCCGGACGCGGTGATCAACTCAGTGACCACACCCATGGCCGGCAGGATCATGATGTACACCGCAGGGTGACTGTAGAACCAGAACAGGTGCTGAAACAGCAGTGGATCGCCGCCCAACCGAGGATCAAACACCCCAATTCCAAACAGATGCTCAGCGGCCAACAACAGCAAGGTCACGGCCAGCACCGGGGTGGCCAATACCAGGATGATCGAGGTCGCGTACATCGACCATACGAACAACGGCAAACGCATCCAGGTCATGCCCGGCGCGCGCAACGTGTGCACGGTGGCAATGATGTTGATCCCGGTGAAAATCGACGAAAAACCGGCGACAAACACCCCACAGATCACCGACACCACGTGCCCATTGCTGAACATCGTCGACAGCGGCGTGTAGAAGGTCCAGCCAGTGTCGACCCCGCCCAGCAGCAGCGCGAGCAAGGTGAATAATCCGCCGCCGACCAGCAGGTACCAGCTCAGCAGATTGAGTCGCGGAAAGGCCATGTCCCGTGCGCCGATCATGATCGGTATCAGAAAATTGCCGAACACGCTGGGGATCGAGGGAATCAGAAAAAACCAGACCATGATCACCCCGTGCAAGGTAAACGCGCGGTTGTAGCCATCGGAACTCAACAAGTCGCCGTCGGGGGTAATCAGCTCGATGCGGATCAGGCTCGCGGCCATCCCACCGACGAAGAAAAAGAAGGTCACGGCAATCATGTACAACACCGCGATGCGCTTGTGATCCACGGTCAAAAACCAGGACAACAAGCCCTGTTTTTCATTCAGATAACTCACCGGTGCGACGCCGCTGGACGGGTTCATTTGGCCTCCTGAGGCGCGAGATCGGCGAGGGAGCGGACGTAGGCCACAAGGCGCTGGATAGCGTCTTCATCGAGCAAGTTTGAATAGGTCGGCATGATCGGCGCGTAGCCGGCCACCACCTGTTTCTGCGGCAATAAAATACTGTCGCGCACATAACCTTCGTCGGCCAGCACATGGCTGCCATCGCTCAACGCCACTTGGCGGCCGAACAGCCCTTCCAGCGGTGGCGCAATTGGCGGATTGCTCTGACTGGCGTGGCAGCCGCTGCAACCAAACTGACGAAATAACGCCTTGCCCTGGGCCGCCAGGTCCTCATGGCCACCGCTGCTCTGGAGCCAGTTCTGATAATCAGCCGGATCGAGCACCACCAGCCGCGCCAACATTGAAGCGTGATCGGCGCCGCAAAACTGCGCGCAGTACACGTCGTAGGTTCCGCTGTGCTGCGCCTCGAACCAGAGCATGGTGTAGCGACCGGGCAGCACGTCCTGTTTGATCCGCAGGCTGGGGAAGAACAGGCTATGGATCACGTCCTCGGAAATCATCGTCAACTTGACGGGACGCCGCGCCGGGACGTGCAAGGTATTGATCTCGCGCTGACCGCCTCCGTGCTGAAATTTCCACATCCACTGCTTGGCCGTCACCTGCACTTCCAGTGCGCCGGCGGGTGGCGTGCGGGCCTGAAAAAACAGGTACGCGGACCAACCAAACACCACCATCGAACCGATGAACGGCAGGATGATCCAGGCCATTTCGATGCGCAGATTGCCTTCAGGTCGATGATCGCGATCCGCTGGCCGGCCCCGGCGGTAGCGATAGATAAACACCCACAGCGCCACCAGTACCGGCAGCACGAAGAACGCCATCATCACGGTAAAGGCGATCACCAACCGGTCCACCTGCCCGGCGTACAGCGAAGCCTGCTCCGGCCACAGGCGCATGAAATGATCGTTAATCATTGGGCCGCGCCTCTGGCTGTAGACGGCGGCGCTTACGCTCGCCCAGCAAAGAGCCGCCAATGAACAGCCCCATGACCAGCACCAGACCGCTACCGGCAATTTGCAGCAAAAAAATGATTCGGCTGCTGTACAGGCCACTGCTCGGGTCGTAGTGATAACACAGCAACAACAGCTGCTCTGTAACCGCACCGAGCCGCCCCTGCCCGGCTTCGGTCAACGCCAGGCGCACGTCGCTGGCTTGATAACCCAAGCCATACAGCCAGCGCGACAGGCGACCATCGCCAGTGATTGCCGCCACCGCTGAACTGTGGGCGTATTGCTGTTGGACATCATCGAAGCGGAAACCAAAGCCCAATGCCCTGGCCAACGCCGCGCTGTTGTCAGCGGTTCCAGTGAGCAGATGCAACGCCGGGTCATGCGCCAGTTTGGGCCAGTGGCTGACCAGCTTGGCCAGTTCTTCCCGCGCCGCATCGTCGTGTTCACGGGGGTCGAAGCTGAAGGCGATGACCTGATAATCCGCGCCCAATGTGTAAGGCACGTTGGCCAACTGACTGAACAGGTTCGACAACGCCGCGCCGCACACATTGGGGCAACGGAAATACACCGGGACCAACAGTAACGGTCGTTTATCCAACAAATCGCCCACGCGTACCGACCGACCCTGCTGATCAATAAAGGCCAGGTCACGGGGTAATGCAGCGCCCACCTGCCGGATGTCAATACCGGCGGCGGCGAACGGGTCGAACGGCGTGTCGCCAAACGCCAGACACGGGCCGCAGGCAATCAACACCCCGATCAATAGCCCGCGAAAAAAGCGCAGTTCAAGGACCATCGCGCGCTCCCGTCTGCCCGGCATAGGGTTGCGGCCAGCCACGCTGCAAGATCAACTGCTGTGCTTCTTTCAGCGGGATATGGGCGATGCCCTGTTGCGGGGTGACCCAACCATAACTGTTCAGCTGTTGCTGCGCCTGCTGGCGATAACGAATGCCATCGAGCCTCGGCATCACCTCCAGTCGCGGCTCCGGTGGCAACAAACGCTCGCGTTCCAGATCGCTCATGGGCGGGCTGAACGCTGCGTGCTGTGCTTGGAGTGAGTGAATCAACCAGGCGATCACGCCGCAGCAGACCATCAACGTCAGCAACAGCACACCGACCATTGCCCAGACTTTACGAACGTCCACGGCATCGGCTTGGTAACCCTCCTCTTTACCGTTTTGCGTCCGATGCGCGTTGTCAGTCATGCATACCTCCCGACAACCCGCGCCGCCATGCGCGCACTAACCAGCCGCCGACCAGAGCGAAATAAGCCACTTGCGCCAGCAGCGCCAACACCAAGGGCGCGACTCCTGCCATGGCCGGCAACGAAGGCAACGACATCCACAGCGCTTCCAGCGCACCCAGCAGCAAAATCAACCCACAGGCCCATTGCAACGAACGGCGCCACAACCCTAACGGTGAAGCCAGCCACAGCAGGCAAAACCCTTGCGCAGACATCAAGCCAATGGTCAGCGGTGACCACGAACCCTGTTGCCGCAGCAAGTACCACTGGGCTTCGTGAGGCAGGTTCACCGACGCGATGATTAGGTAATGCACGGCATGCAGATACAACCAAAACGCCAATGCGGCCACCAGCACGCCGCGCAGAATATCCAGGCGCAAACCGGCTTGGGTCAGCAGCGCGATCAGGCCGGCGAAGGCCAGACCGTCGAGCATCTGCCGGGCGATTTGCAGCAGCCCGAACAGGCTCGAGAAGAAATCAGGCTGTAACGACATCAGCCAATCCACCGCCGCCAGACTGACAATCAGCACCTGCACGATCACCGCCACCGGATAAAAACCTTGCGGCCCGCGCACCACCCAGCGCTGCATGGCCCACCAGATGACGCCGTAAATAAAGCTGCGCAAGGAAAACCCCAGCGGCGATAACCAGACCCCACGAAACCCTGGCGCGGTGTCATCGGCCCACGGATAAATCAACCGGACACCGAACAATACCGGCAGCAGCAAGGGTACGATCAGTGGCACTCCCTTCGCCCCCAGCCTCAGACCGGGAAGCAGCAACGGTTGCCACGCACCACGGACTAGCGGCACGACCATCGCCAGCAGCAAACAACCCAAGGTCAAATTGATACAGGCCACCGCGGCGGGCAAGGTAGCCACCACCACACTCGCCGGCCACCAAAGCGCGCACAGTAATAGAACCAGCACCAACACTGCGCCGATGACCGAGCAATGACGCTGCAAACGGGACAGGTTCATCGTGCCCGCCCCACTGACTCCAGCGACTGCAGTAGTGCTGGCGGCAGTTGCGACACATCAGCATGCTGGCTGAGTTGCAGCACCCGCAGGTGCGCGACAATTGCCCAGCGGTCGGCCGCTGCGACCCGGGCCCCGTAGCCATACATCAAGCCATGACCTTGGGCGATGACTTGCAGCAGGTAGTCATCCGGCGCCGTTCGCAGGCGCTCATCGGTGAAGGCCGGTGGCGCAGAAAAGCCGCGTTGCACAATGCGCCCATCGCCCAGTCCCGACAGCCCGTGGCACGGTGTGCAGTAGATGCCATAGCGTTCCTCGCCTCGGGCCAGCAAGGCCGCGTCTATGGGTGGGCGGCTGGACAAGGTGGCCTGATCCTGCAATTGGCCACGGGCCACCGTGCCAGCGGGCGGCGCCAGTTCACGCAGGCCGGGGGTGGGTCGATTGTCCAGTGCCTTGGGCTGATGGGACATGTCATCGCAGCCGCCACACAGCAGCAGCAGCGCCACCATCAGCAGTGTTTTCATCGCGGCACCTCGCTGACCTGCAACGCCTGTTCGCGCAGCCAGTTGCCGGTGCTGAGTACCTCGAACTGCGGGTCGTCAGCGTAAATACATAAAAAAAACCGATCGTCCCCCGCACGCTCGAACGCCTCGGCCGCAAATATCGGATGATTCAAACGTGGCAAACGGCAGCCCCAAAATAACGACAGCACCACGGCGAAGGCGGCGAACAACACGCTCATCAGAAAGGTCACCACCATCAGGGACGGCACAACGATCAATGGCCTACCGCCAATGTCCAGCGGGTAAGTCAGCGCTGGCAGCACTTGCAAACCCAAGCCCAGCAGCGCGCCGAACACCGCGCCCGCACACGCAGTCCACGGCACCCGCGAGGCAGGTTGTGGCAACAGCGGTTCCAGTTCTTCAAGAGGAAACGGCGCGTAGGCCTCCATGTGTCGATAGCCCAGCGCCCAGGCCAGGCGCGTTGCGGCCACCAGTTGTCGAGCATCGGCAAATTGCGCGAGCACATCGTGAGCTGGTGGACGCTCAGTCATCCTCTGCCTCCCGTTGCTCACGCTCACGGTGCAACGATTGCTTGACCTCGAACGCCGAAACCATCGGCAGCCAACGAATGAACAAACTGAACGGCACCAGGAACACGCCGAAGCTCCCGGCAAACAGTGACCAGTCAAAAAAAGTCGGCGCGTATTGGCCCCAGGCCGAGATCAGATGGTCGCGGGTCTGCGGCGGTATCAACAGCATGTAGCGTTCGGCCCACATGCCAATCAATACTGCCAGCGCGACACTCGCCAGCGCCTTGGGATGTTGCCGAACCCGGCGCCACCACAAGGCTTGCAGCACGCCGACGTTGCACACCACGGCGAGCCAAAAACTCCAGGCATCGGGGCCGGTCATGCGCGCCATTAGCACATCGATTTCATGGGGTTCGCCGGAATAAAACGGAATAAACAGGTCTGCCAGATAGCCGTAAGCGGTCATCCACCCGGTCGCCAACATCAGCCGACCGAGCATGTCCAAGTGATGCGCAGTGATCAGCACTTCGATGCCCAACAGCCAACGCAGGCCGATGGCAATTAACGCCACCAGCGAGAAGCCGGAAAACACCGCACCGGCTACGAAATAGGGTGGGAACAGCGTCGAGTGCCAGCCGCTCTGCACACCCATGGTCATCAAGAACGAGTAACCGCTGGACACCCCGAACACCAAGGGAATCGCCAGCAGCGCCAGCACTCGAGTGGTGCGTCGCCACAATGCCCAATGCCGTTGCGAGCCGCGCCAGCCCAGCGCCAGCAAGCCGTAGAAGACCTGTGCGCCGCGCCGCTGAGCACGGTCCCGGGCCGTGGCGAAATCCGGGATCGCGCCGACGAACAGGAACATCATCGACACCAACAAATAGGTGATTACGGCGAACATGTCCCACGCCGTGGGGCTTTTGTATTGCGGCCACAGGCCCATTTCATTGGGATAGGGCATAGTCCAGTAAAACAACCAGGGCCGACCCAGATGCAGAATCGGGTACAGCGCGGCGCAGATCACTGCCATCAAGGTCATGAGCTCCGCCAACCGGTTCAGCGTGTGTCGCCATGGCCGTTCAATCAGCAACAACAGCGCCGAAATAAAGGTGCCGGCATGACCGATGCCCAGCCACCATATGTAATTGATGATGCCGAACCCCCAGTTCACCGTCTGGTTGTTGCCCCACACGCCGACCCCGCGCCAGAGCAAAGTGCCCGCCGCAACCACATACAGCATCAGCAGCGCCAGGCCGATACCAAACAACCACCACCAAGCGTTCTTGCGCACGACCTGTTGCAACGGCCCAAACACCCGGCGCGAAACCTCTTGGTCACTCAATTCCAACGCAAGAAAGTGCGCGGTGCCGGGCATCAGCGGTTCATTGGCCATGTTCAAGTTCCCGATCAAGGTCTGAGCCACGATCATCGATCTGCGCCAGATAGGTGGTGCGCGGCCGGGTGTTCAGTTCTTCAAGCAACGTGTAATGGCGCGGGGATTGGCGGGCCTGACTCACGGCGCTGGCCGGGGCGTTGATGTCACCAAACTGGATGGCTTGGCTCGGGCACGTCTGTTGGCAGGCCGTGACCACCTCGAACGTCGATTCCTGATGATCTTCACCGCCCTGCCCTGCGGCAATCCGTGAGTCAATTCGGGCGGCGCTGATGCGCTGGATGCAGTAGGTGCATTTTTCCATCACCCCACGGCCACGCACCGTGACTTGTGGGTTGCGTTGCGCCTGAATCGATGGCGCGGCATCGGCGCTCCAGTCGAACCAATTGAAACGCCGGACTTTGTAAGGGCAGTAAGACGCGCAGGTGCGGGTGCCGATGCAGCGGTTGTAAACCATCTGATTCAGGCCATCGCTACCGTGCACCGTGGCGTTCACCGGGCAGCCGGTTTCACAGGGCGCCTGTTCGCAGTGCATGCAGGGCAGCGGCTGAAATTTCGAGCGCGGCGCCTCAATGTCGCCCTGGTAATAGTGGTCGATGCGCAGCCAGTGCATGGCACGCCCGTTCGCCACCTGTTCGGCACCCACCACGGCAATATTGTTTTCCGCCTGACAGGCCACCACACAGGCGTTGCACCCGGTACAAAGGTCCAGATCAATGACCATGCCCCACTGCGGACCGCTGCCTTTTACCGGGCGAAAGAGCGCCGGGCTATCAACAGTTGAAGGGTACAGCGTGGCGGGCGCTTCCTTCACCGGCACTGTCGCCGCCCGACGCGGCACGCTGAGGATCGGCGGCGTGTCGTTCGGCGCCAAGCGGTGGTGAGTCTGGGTACTGGCCAACGCGAACTGGCCGTCGACTTTTTGCACGGTGACTGCCGATGATGAACCGGGTGCCTGGGGACGAACCCAATAGCCCAAACCGTTGCCCACATGGCCTGCACGGCTACGCCCATAACCAACGTACAGCGCAACCACCTGATCAGCTTGCCCCGGTTCGACCCAGGCAGCGCCTTTGATCGATTGCCCCGGCAGCTCGATTTGAAGTGCATCACCGTTGCTCAAGCCCATTCGTTCAGCCAGCGCGGGAGACACGCCAACTACGTTGCTCCAGGTCAATTTGCTGATGGGCTTGGGCAACTCCTGGAGCCAGCCAAGGTTGGCAAACCGGCCATCCCAGACGCAAGCGTCGGGTTTTACCACTACCTCCAAATCGTCACTGTCGGCCTGCAATTGCAGGTTGACCGCCTGAGCCGTGGGCACGCTAACCGTGGGTGCCGCCGTGCCAATCCAGCCTTGGGACAACGCTTGATTCCACTGCGCCGCGTCCAATTGCTTCCAACTGTCGAGCACTTCGTTCAGGGCGTTTGTTTCGTTGCCCGTCAGCAGCAGCCCGATAAGTTGATGCAGGGTCCGGGTGGCGTACATCGGTTCTATTAACGGCTGCACGATACAGGCGCTGCCGTCACTGCTTCGGGCATCACTCCAGCCGTCCAACGGGTGACTCAGCGGTAAATGCCAATGGCATTGCGCCGCGCTTTCGTCGTAATAAAGCCCGGCGTGCAGCCGTAGCGGCACGTGTTGCATGCGCTCAAGCAATGCCCATTCCGCTGGGGCTGTGTACAACGGATTGCAGTCGAGGAACATCAGGCATTCAACGTTGCCGGCAGCCAATGACTGCGCCAGCTCACCCAAGGTCAACCAACGGTCATCGTCGGCATAACCCAGCAACACCGGTGCTTGATACTCGACGGCCTGACTGTTGAGGGACTGATTCAAGCGCGCCACGGTGGCGTGTACATCAATCGGTGCGTGGCTGCCTGCACTGATCAAGCCGTGTCCCGGATGAGCTTTAAGTGCATTCACCGCTTGCGCAACCCACGCCTGCTGGGCGGAATCGAGGCGCGAGTCACCCCCCGGCGCTTGATTCAAACCACGGGCCAGCGCCAACGCCAAGTCAGCAATCCGCGACGGTGCTATTCGCAGGCGCTCGGTGGCGGCGGCGCCGGTCAAGCTGGGTACGCTTTGCGCCACGTACAGCAACGCGCTGCCCTGTCCTGAAGCGGCCGCCCTGCGTCGGCTCGCCCAACCGCGCTGGTGCAGCGTTTGCAACGGACCGGGACCGAGTAAATCGTCGTCGAGGCTGACAATGACCTGCGCTTGCTCCAAGTGCAAACGCGGGATCAAGGCTCGACCAAAAGCCTGGCGTGAGGCCTCGATACGCGCATCGTCAGCAAAGGGTTCAGCCTGATACAACGTTATCTGCGGCCAGCGCTGGCGTAACTCGCCAAGTTGCCGGGCCAAGGTCGGTGAGCTGCTGGCGCCACAGGCAATGTGGAAGCCGCGTCCGGCATTGGCATCCAGCGCCGATGCCATTTCGACCAGCCTGGTTTGAACATTCGCCCACGCAGTTTCGCGGCCCTTGAAGCGTGGCGCTTGGGAGCGATCCGGGTCATACAGCTGGAGAATCGCAGCTTGGGTAAACGCATCGCAGGTGCCGCCCGACAAGGGATGCTCTGGATTACCCTCAAGTTTGATCGGCCGCCCCGCCAGTGTCTTGCCTAACACCGGCTGTGCGTAACCACAAAACGCAATGGCGCTGGCGTACCACAAGGCGTTACCGGGCACCATTTGCTCCGGCTGCTCGACTCTGGCCACCGCTTCTTCCGGGGTTCGACCACACGCAGCAAGTCCGGCCATGGCCAACGACGCCGCCATCAGTTGCAGGAACCGGCGACGGTCGAGCAGTGGCGCAACACCGGGAAACTCAGCCTCGAACAAGGCCTTCGCTTGCGGGGTTTGCGCCAGGTCGTCCAGCCCCTGCCAATACGCCTGGCCACCGAGCCCGGCCAGTCGCTCACGCAAGGCGGCGAAATCAAGGGCGTCGCTCATCGGTGACAGACCCCGCAGTCCGTCAGACCGACCGGGTTGATGTGATAGGCCTTCATCAATCGCTCACCCATCTGGCGCCGGTCTTCATCGGTGGACCAGTCCATTTGGGTCACCTGTTGCCGAGGACGAAGATTCGGCGCCGGATCTCGGTGACACGCCAGACACTGCCCCATGTTCAGCGGTTCGGACTTGCTCAACAGCGGCATGCGATCGACTGGGCCATGACAGCTAACGCAGGCGACGCCCGCCTGCACATGCACGGCGTGGTGGAAGTACACGTAATCCGGGAGTTTGGCCACGCGTTGCCAGTGCAGCGGAGTCCGGTCGCGCAAACTTCTGCGCAGTGGTTCCAGTACGTCACTGTCGGACCAGATCTGCGAATGGCAGGTCATGCAGGTGTAGGTCGGTGGAAAACCAGCCTGGGCCGAGGTTTCCACCGAGGCATGGCAATAGCGACAATCGATCCCTAACTCACCGGCATGGTGGGCGTGACTAAAGGGTATGGGCTGATCAACCACCCACCCACGGTCAGTCCGGTAATCTGAACGATCCATAATCAAGGCCACGGCAAGCCCCCCTATAAGACCGACAAACGCGCTGAGTAAGCCCAGGCGCAGCCATGTATCGGCAGAACGGCTGAATACCTGCGTCATTACGCGGTTCCGTTTTCAATCCCCTAAGCATTCGTCTATAGCGCACTCATATAGTTCTAACGATGACGGTATGTTTTAGTGAGGTGGTCAATCGCAGTAGGGCCATGGGAACATTAAGGACGCGCGCGCACAACGGTGCGCTACTGTTCGGCGCGGTAAAAGCAAAAGGGAGTTATAAAATCAAATCAACAGCATGGACAAGGCGGAATATGAGTTCCGGCACTGCGTTGAAACGTTTAAGCCTGACGACAACAGAACGCGACGACCTGACACAGCTCACTGTAAAACTTATTTTCTAACGCCCTACCGCGACGTTCGCCGCACCCTCTGAAATAAAAGTATTTGACGTTCAGCAGTAGCACCATAGGTGTTCAAGCTTGGCCGTACTACGCGGATCGGCCACACTGCGCGGGTTTACCCCGCTGTCGCTTGGACGGAGATCGGCAGCTGGCTGTTGTGAGCCAAGTCGTAGCGTAATTCAGCCACGAGGTCCGATATATCTCTGCTGGTATTAAGTCTATTCAATGAGATACCTGTTACGCATAAATCCACCCGTTCGGAGTGATAATCAGATATCTGAACCGTCATTGAATAATCAGGCGCAACAGTACAGGTGCAGCGTAACGGCAAAAAAGCGCGCTCAATAATGCCGCGCAGTTCCAACGTCGAAAGCCTGTATGCAATCATCACTTCCTCCTTTAAAAAGGCAGTTAATAGTACTCACTCGCCAACCTCTAATTATAATTTTCGTGATCACGTCCAAATGCCGCCAATTAATCGGCGCCTTTTAAATGAACGTGTTTAAACTTTATACCCCACCCCCTTAGGTGATGCAACGGACACAACTGACGGGATATTTATCAAATGGACAGCACTGATGTATAGAATATATTGAAGAAACGTTTCTCCTACCGTTCCGTGCGTGATCCTTATAAACCCTATCTTTTTGGATGTGTTTTGTTTGGGAGCTGGAAAGAGCAAACGCTCTTTCCTCTCTCCATTCGTCGAGAAAACTTACCGTTGTTCCGACAAGAATTCGGGCTTCTCAACGCGCAGATTGATTAGCGCTACCCGTGCGCCGTGTTTATCGACTCGCTCTTCAATGGAGAACGGTCGAAAACCCAGCTTGGGGTAAAACAACAGCCCCGGAACGTTGTGATTGAAGCATGAGGCGGTCAGTTCATGCGCTTCATGTTTATCAAACGCAATGTCCATCATGCAGCCAATCAAGTAACTGCCGACCCCGCGGGATCGATTACCCGGTTTGATGATCACGTTGCCCAACGAGCAGCGCCCACGGAATTCCCAGCGTGAGAGATTGGCAAAGCCGACCACCTGGCCGTCCATCTCGATAACCGTGGAATCGGAGCGGCTTTCGATGGCATCGCTGAGCTGGGCAGGCGTCAATGGATAACGGGCCTTGGAGAACATGTAAAACAACTCGTCGGCGCTCTGCGGAAAATCGCAGATCACAGCGATGTCTTTTTCTTCTAGGGGGCGATGAAGAAACATGAGCGAGAAACCTCTTGAAGATCAGGAGCGGATGCTAACGGAAACTATATGCGAAAGATCAAAAAAAGCGCTGTCTCAGACTCGCTTCGCGCCGTGCACGGCGGCCTTCGGGTCAATGCGCTTCATCGACTTAAGATCGGACAGGGCTCAGCCCAGAGAATTCATGTCAGTCTTATTAAAAGATATCAAAAATCGTGCCTTTCTTAAGTGGCCCAAACTTTGAGCAATGCATATCGCCCGCAGCAATAGCCTCTTCATTGCAAAATGCATGACCAAACAATTCGTTTATTTTTTTAACCAACTGATACGTAAGGAATTATTTTTAATTTCCAGGCTGGCACGACGGCTGCATTTCTTTTTTTGGAAAGTTGTAACAATCTTATTCACGCATGGAAGAGAACAACAATGACCTTATCTTCAGGTAATTTCGCAACGGGCTCACAGGAGTCGGCAAGTGTTTCAGGCGTGTCTTGGGGCGCCATATTCGCCGGCGCGGCAGGCGCTGCGGCGCTGTCGCTGATTCTGGTCATTCTTGGGTTTGGCCTCGGTTTTTCAGCCGTATCGCCGTGGTCGGACAGCGGGATGAGCGCCAAGGGGATTGGTATTTCAACGATTGTCTGGCTAGCAGTCACCCAAATCATCGCCTCGGGCATGGGTGGCTACATCGCCGGCCGTTTGCGCGTGAAATGGGCAAATATGCACGGCGACGAAGTCTACTTTCGCGATACTGCCCACGGATTTCTTGCTTGGGCCGTGGCAACCTTGGTCGCCGCGACATTGATCGCCTCATCAGTGGGCAGCATGGTCAGTGGCGGCGTGCAGGCCGGTGCAAGTGCCGTGTCGGGGGTTGCGGGTGCGGCGACTCAAGCCGCAGGCAGTGCTGCCAGTAACAGCGGCGGCAGTGAGGATTCCGGCTACTTTATTGACAGCCTGTTCCGCGATGATCGCCCCGCCGGGGTCAGTGATGATGCTGCACATGGCGTGGTGTTTCGCATTTTCGCCAAAACCCTGAACAGCAAGGACGGCCAACTCAGTGCTGACGACCGCACGTACTTGGCGCAATTAATTGCGCAACGTACCAACCTGAGCCAGGCCGATGCTCAGGCACGGGTTGATCAGGTTTACGGCCGGGCCCGTCAAGCGGTAGAAGATGCTAAAACCGCTGCGAAAAATGCGGCCGACACCGCCGCGAAAGTTGCCGCCTGGACGTCGCTGTGGATGTTCGTTGCGCTGCTGTGCGGTGCGTTCTTCGCCAGCTTCGCCGCAACCATGGGTGGCCGCCGCCGGGACGCTGTGGTGTACCTGAACGACGCCTCAACACTGGATCGCGAAGCCTATACCTCACCCACCAACATGCCACCGGTTCGTTAAGCGACTGGATACTTTCTAGCCAAGGAGAATCACCATGCGTTCATTACTTCTGCTCTTTCTCGGTGTACCGATCCCTATCATCATTTTGATTGCGCTGTTCATGCACTGATATGTCAGGCTGAACACTCAAGGCCGCTTCTGCTGAACACGGAAGCGGCTTTATTGCGCGATTACAGACGATCTGCGGGCAGGCGGCCATCTGTAGCCAACGTGTTGGCGAAGGTCCTTCGGACCTATCGCAGCCTTCGGCAGCTCCTACAGAATCTGTGCAGCGCCAAACCGTGGGACCGAATTTATTCGGGAAGGCTTCAGTCCTGACACCCTGCACCTCAAACCACACAAAGTGCCACCCAGTTTGCTGCGCGACAGCGCGGCGTCGAAGACGTGGCCCTCCTACAGGATGGGGGTTACCGTTTCAAATCGTGGGCAATCGGCAAGTCGATGCTGCCGTCAAGGAAGCGGGTCGGGCCGTTGGCGTTGGGGTTGATATCGAACTGGAAGATCTCGGTGGGCAGCCACAAGGTGACAAATTGGGGGTGGAGACGCAGATGGCGGCGACGTCTGTGGCGATGGCGGCGATGGCGGAAGTTGGCGGGATTGCGGTGAGGCCATTTCCTAGTGATTCCTGAACCATGCATCGGGTCTGCAGGACATATCGCTCCGTGCCTGAATTTGCTGCCCCAAGGGTCCCGCCTGGTCCCGTAGCTGTTTCGACTGATCCAAAAAATTGCGAATTGCCGCCAGCAGCTGTTCGCCGGTCGTAGCCTCGCTTCTGGCGGGCCACTTCTCTGATCCGCGTGAGAATTTGCTGTGCGTGTTCGCGAATCTGCAATGCTCAATACTTCGGATTTATCGTTATACAACTGATTGGTTTAAGAGATAACTGCCTACGCCATGTAGAAGAGGGACAAACATAAGGCAACAAAAGCTCACTGCTTTGTGAGTTTTCGTATTTCGCATCTGGTCCAGAAGTCCTGTCATTGCCATGATGAAGCAGATAATGGCAAAGGTTCCAAAGAGGTCGCTGTCGGCCAAGTGCATAAGGTACATTGGAAGTTCTATCATTTATTGAATTCCATGAAATTCCATCTGTAGAACTGAAATATTTTCAGAAAGTCATTAGTTGAGGTGCCTTTTGTCGTGTTGTGGTATCGCCAGCCGTCCTCAAGTTTTTCATAATGCCCGCTCTCGATCGACATTCCTGCATATCCGTCGCTCTGAGGGTCAGCCATATTTGATCCGAGCATTCTTTTGATGGTGGTTACGGGCCTGAAACTGGCGCCGCTGGTGTTGCCTTGTTTGATGCTTATCGTATTATCTGCGCGCTCTGTCACGATTTGGATGTGGTGGGCGATGCCGGTTGTTCTGTCATGAGCCTGGGCTAAGATATCCCCTTGGAGTAAATTGTCGACATTGACAACAGACAGCGTGTTTTCTTCGACTCGCTGCATGTCGGGGGCACCAAAGGTCAGCATCACCATCTCCGAGAATCCATACATATGACTCAAGTATCGATCGTGCTCTTGCGGCGTATAGAGCTCCATGTTTCGGTAAGTGCGTACACCTGTGCGAAGCTTGACCGGTAAACCCCGAGGCGTTGCGAATTCGCACAAAATACGAATCGCAAAGTCTTCACACGTAAAGACATGATTTTTTATGGCACCGTCTTTACTCCAGTACCCCTCCTCCTCCAGTTTTTGAATGATTTTCGGGGTGCTGGTCTGGAAGTCGGAAATGAATGCGTCAGTCCAATGTCGCACAGTCTTCCAGAACACCTTCAATTTGACTTCACGTCCTTTGGTTTCAGAGGTGGGGGTCAATGCCACAGGACCCGTCTCTAAAACAGCTAGTGTCTCCAAATTCACAGCGACTCTCCATCATAGGCAATAACGCAGCGTAGGCTTTCGCCGCTGTTTCCAGATACCGTTCTCGTTCTGCCGGCAAAATCACTCCTGCCCTCGACGTTTTGACCCTCCATGGTCTTAAGCAGGTAGCGGATGTTCTGCAGCGGGTTGTCGTCCTGATCTTTGAACACGAGGTATTGATCATGCGTCTGTGCAGTCACCTTAGGCTTGTACTGATCAGGATCGTCATGAACTTGGGTCATATTGACCGGTGCGGAAGGTATTCGGATTCGGGCGGCAGCAGTTTCAAATAGTGGGCATTGAAAAACATCAGTGTCTTGTTTAATAAGTAGCCATTGTCCGGTTTTCAGTTGGTCGAGATTTTTATGCTCCATATCTACGCTCAGGGCCGCACGCATCCTTTCTAGGCCCTTAATATCGACTCCTCGATCAAGTGCTCTCTTTACCCGGCGTGCTGCAATTTCTGCTGGATAAGCATGGGGTTGATCCCATTGAGACAGCTCCTGCCGAGGAACCAATTTCATAACCAAAGCCTCGTATAGCTGAATGTGTCCAAACTCTTCGGACTCGTGTTGGATTCAAGTGTTTTTACTGACACGCCATTGATCAGCAGATTCAGTCCCCGCGATATGGTGCGTCCAAATGATTTTTCGATACGTGATGTGGACCTCTTCCGCATGACCTAAATACGCTTTGCTTGGGTCGTTGCAATGCGGCATGTTTATGTCTGCGGCAATGATCAGTGCGTCCTCCAATTCCATGGTGTAATAGTGTTCTTGTACACCCTGTGCTGCTGTCCGATAAAAGTCCAATCGGCACACTTCCAAATGTTCCGCGTTCACCAGCGCGCTGTTAATCAGGGGTGAAGATTTATCGACCATTTTGGTGATGACGAGTGGCTTGTGCATGCGATAACTCCCGTCCGGAGGTATGTACACGCCGTGGTGCAGCGCCTGCACCAAAATTTTATCGTTATGGCTGGATTGGTGAGTATTACCAACCGACTCTTTGCTCAATGCTCCAGCAGTGATTAAACCTTGGCTTGTTCCTTTGATAGTCAGGTAAGCGGGTGTAGGCATTTGTTTAATGTAAACGGTATGTTTATATTCTGTTTGTTTGCAATCAAGGTACTAAATGCGAGTGTGCTCATTGCAAGTGGAGACCATAACTTTTCAAGTTTTTCTGCTCAATGAATTTTATTTTTCTAAATGTTTCCTATTGATATACTTTATATTCTTCGGTTTTTTTAGGCCATTTCAAGCAGTACGATTGTTTCGTGTGTGAAAGTTTAACGCCGCAAGCGTTGCCAACTCGTTCAATCACTTACACACCGAAGAACCCGCCGTGTACCCCGACGTCAAACTCATCACCGCTCACAATTGATCACATACACTGAACCCACTACTGCGAGGATGATAGGCACCAGAAAGTTATGGTCGATGCGGATGAATTCGTCGACGACACGCCGGAGAACCTTGCGTTGTTGTCCGATGCCCTGGAAGACGCCGGCTACCTGGTGCTGGTGGCGCTGGACGGCAGCAGCGCGTTAAACCGCATCCAACGCCGCCGCCCGGACTTGATTCTGCTCGACGCAATGATGCCGGGGCTGGACGGCTTCGAGACCTGCCGACAGATTAAATCCCAACCTGACAGCGCCAACATCCCGGTGCCGTTCATGACTGCCTTGACCCACAGCAAGCACGTGGTCAAAGGCTTCGAAGCTGGCGCCATCGATTACGTGACCAAACCCATCGAATGCAACGAAGTCTTGGCCCGCGTCGCCTCACACCTGCGTACTGCGCGGATATTGCAGTCAGCGCGGGGGATGTTTTCCCTGATGAAAAACGAAACGAAATACACTCCCAAAATTTGGTCTGGGGTTGCCCCCAAACATAGGATCTCCCACCGTATCCCTATTTACCGCCGGAAATTTTTCTGTAGGAACCAACTCGTCGGCGACGCAGGCGACGCGGTACATCCGAAGCACCGCTGTGCTGCTGAAATAGCCAACAAGTTGGCTCCTACAGGTTTGGATCAATCCAAGTTCTTTGCCACGGCGAGACCTGTGGGAGCCAGGCTTGCCTGCGAAGGATTCGGCGCGGTATCAACGATTGAGCGGCGCTGCTTTCCCGAACAAGTTCGGTCCCACGGCCTTCGGCCAGAAACAGGCAGGCGACCAACACAGCCGCTGGACGCACAATTGCCTTTGACCCTAGTTTGAACCAGCTAGACCGCAGGGACTTCATTGATGGTGCGGTTGCTGTTAACTCCCTACAGCCCCCAACCCATTAGGCCACGCCAGCGACACCAACAGAATCGAAAGCCATAACAACATTGCGTTGGTTTTTTTGCATTAAAACAGGACTGCCTGTTATTTCGGTTAAAAATCACATCTATACCGAAACATTCTAGTGCTTTTCTTGCCTACTTTCGGGGCTGTGCTTGACTGACATAAATTACAAGGATTTTTGGAGTTTTAAATGTCTCGGTTAATTAAAGCAGTATTAATTTCTGCGCTGTGCCTTGGCGTTGCCCCTGCTGTATCTATTATCACTGCAACAAAGGCACTGGCAGAATGTTATCCATCTTATGACCTAGAAGACGAAGGGTGCGATGAAGAAGAAGCAGCAAAGGAGGGTTTTACCTCGCCCTACGAAGCACATGACCCGCAGTGCCTATCCGCTTGGAACCAGAGCCCCGCCAAAGCCACGTGTCGTAGCTCGGAATGGTTTGAGCGAAAAGATAGTCAGTGCCGTATCTTAGTTGAATGCACATCGAGCAATAGAACTTATGACGCTCTTGGAGTTGAACATACCGTTCCCTCACCCGGAGGAGGAGTTTTTGAGTTGCGGGACTTGAGCAAACTTTCTAATTGTAAAGGTACCCTAAAGATAGGGAATTGTTAGTTTCCAAACAGTAAACTTCACACCCTCAGCCTAAAAGCGGCGTGGTCGCGTGTCGTAAACTTTCTCTGCCGATTTGAAAGCTATCGGAGTTTGGAAAATTTACGCCATGCAATCAGCAGCCACACTTAGAGTCAGCGCTACTGCGGCGCTCACGCTATCAAGGCATCCCCAACCAATTCGGCAACGCCAGCGATATAAACGGTACGTAGGTCACCAGCACCAGGAACGCCAACAAGATCGTCAACCACGGCAACGCCGCGCGGATGGTTTCGCCCAGGGTCAGGCCAGTCACCGCCGAGGTCACGAACAGGTTGAGCCCCACGGGTGGGTGGACCAAACCGATCTCCATGTTCACCACCATGACAATGCCAAGGTGGATGGGGTCGATGCCGAGTTTCATGGCGATGGGGAAGAAGATCGGCGCGAGGATCAGCACGATGGCCGACGGTTCCATGAAGCTGCCTGCGACCAGCAGCACGATGTTGACCATGATCAGGAAGCCAACCGGCGTCAGACCTTCGGACACCACCCAATTGGTGATTTGCTGGGGGATCTGTTCGGTGGTCAGTACGTGGGCGAAGAGCATGGCGTTGGCGATGATAAACATCAGCATCAGCGTCAGCCGCCCTGACTCAACCAGCACCCGTGGGCAGTCGCGAATTTTCATGTCTTTGTAAATAAACAACGAGACGAACGCCGAATACACCGCTGCCACCGCGGCCGCTTCGGTGGGGGTGAACATGCCGCTGTAGATACCGCCAAGGATGATCACCAGCAACAGCAATCCCCAGAACGCCCGTCGCGCAGTGCGCAGCCATTCGCGGAAGGTTACCCGTGGCTGGGCCGGCAACTTCTTGACCCGCGCGACGATGTAGATCACCACGATCAAGGCTAAGCCGAGGAGGATGCCGGGAACGATACCGGCGATGAACAGCTTGCCGACCGAGGTTTGGGTGGCAGACGCGTAGACCACCATCACAATTGAAGGCGGGATCAGAATGCCCAGGGTACCGGCGTTGCAAATAATCCCGGCGCCGAACGCTTTCGGGTACCCGGACCGGACCATACCTGCGACGGCGATGGAACCGACTGCCGCCACGGTGGCTGGCGAAGAACCGGATAACGCGGCGAACAACATGCACGCCAGCACGGCAGCAATCGCCAGCCCGCCACGAATGTGCCCGACACAGGCATTGGCAAAATCGATCAGCCGTTGTGCCACACCGCCGGTGGTCATGAACGCACCGGAAAGCAGGAAGAATGGGATAGCCAATAGGGTGTAAGCGTCAGACGTTTCGAACAGCTTGATCGCCAGTGAACTCAAGGAGTCAGGGCTGAACAGCAGGATCGACAGTGCCCCGGACAAACCCAACGAAATAGCAATGGGTACGCCGAGAAACATGAATACAAACAGAAGCAGGAATAGACAGAGGATCGTCATCAGTGTTGCTCCTGGTCAGGACTGGCCAGTTTGCTGGCTTCTGCGGCCTCATCTGCGAGTCCAAGACCGATTTGGCGATGGGTGAACAGGCGCCAAAATATTTCCAGATAGCGGATCACTACCATGGCAAAACCGATGGGCACTATGACTGCGATATCGGACAGTTTGACCCCGAATTGATCAAGGTCTTCGGCACCGATACTGGCGATAAACAACGCGTTCAACCATTTGAAACTGGCCACCACGAACAAACCGGAATAAGCCAGGCAGCACAGGCAGGCAATCATCGCCAGCCAGCGTTGAACCCGGTGCGGGGTCAGTTTGACCAATGCGTCCAAGCCCAAATGCCCGGCCGTGCGCACGCCATAGGACATGCCAAAGAAAATCAGCCAGCCAAACATCGCTTTGGTCAGTGCCACGCTCCAGGTCATATCCTGGGCGTAACCCATCATGTGATCGCCGGCGCTGGCGAAGAAATCGCGGCTGAAGGCCCACTTGTCGCTCAACGCGTAAAACAGCGTGTAGACGTTGTTGAGCATCACGTAAACGAATGTCACCAGCGTCATGGCGGCCAGCAGGAAGGCGATAAAGGCTTCCTCCAGGTGCTCCCAGAGTCGCATCAGTGATTGCATAAAAGTGCTCCGAACGTAGAGAAGGCGGCCACTCTGATCCGAGCGGCCGCGCAGACATCACTGCCTGATGAGGCTTACGGCGCTTTGTTGGAATCGTCGGCAGCCTTGATCAGATCCGGGCCGATTTCCGCCGAGAACTTGTCCCACACTGGGCGCATGGCTTCGCGCCAGGCGGTCCGTTGTTCTGGGGTCAGCTGAATGATTTCGCTGGTGTGGGCGTCGATGATTTTTTGCTTGGCGGTTTGGTTCAGCGCTTCCGCCTGCTTGTTCACCTCGACGGTGACCTCAGCCATGATTTTTTCAAGTTCGGTACGAATGTCCGGTGGCAGGCCGTTCCAGAACTTGACGTTGGTGATCACCATGTAGTCGATCAAACCGTGGTTGGATTCAGTGAAGTACTTCTGCACTTCATTGACCTTCTGGCTTTCATAGTTCGACCAAGTGTTCTCGGTGCCATTGACCGTGCCGGTCTGCAAGCCCTGATAAACCTCGTTGAAACCCATTTTTCGCGGGTTGGCGTGCAATGCGACAAACTGCGCTTCCAATACACTGGACGCCTGAACACGGAACTTCAAACCACGGGCATCTTTGGGATCATGCAGCGGTTTGTTGGCAGACAGTTGCTTCAAGCCGTTGTGCCAATACGCCAGGCCGTGAATACCCTTGTCGTCCATTGAGCTGAGCAAGGCGACACCTTGAGGACCGTGTTGAAAACGGTCGACAGCGGCCAGATCGGTGAACAGGAAGGGCAGATCAAAAACTTGGGTTTTTTTGGTGTATTGCTCGAACTTGGCCAAGGACGGCGCCAGCATTTGCACGTCGCCCAGCAACAGCGCTTCCATTTCTTTGCCGTCACCGAACAATGAGGAGTTGGGGTAGACCTCGACTTTCACTTTGCCCGCCAGACGTTCTTCGACAAGCTTTTTGAAGAGCAAAGCGCCGTGCCCTTTAGGGGTATTTTCCGCCACGACGTGGGAAAACTTGATGACGATGGGGTCGGCTGCCTGGGTCAGGCTGGCCATGGTCATTGCGGCGGCGCATAGCAGCGCCCGAGACACCTTGAACATCGAATTCACCTTTTTATTGTTGTGATTATTCTTCTGAGAAACGGTGCGGCATGTGGTCTGAAACTGGGTTGCGGTGGGAGCACCATGCACAAAACCGAGCGTTTATGGAATCCGCATTTTCGTAAGCCAGCATTCGGCTTTGGTTAACGCGAGGGCGTTACCACCAACGCCAGCAATCGCTGGGCGCGCAATAACACTGGCGCATCGACCATTTGGCCATCAATTTGAAACGCGCCAACACCGTGTGCGCTGGCGTCGACCACCCGCTGGGCCCAAGCCAAAGTTGGAGCATCCGGGGCCAATGCCTGATGGATCACTGCGATTTGTTTTGGGTGAATGCACAAAGCGCCAGCGAAACCCATTTCGTAGGCGTGGCGAATGGAGTCGTGCAAGCCTTGCGGGTCATTAATGGCGGGGTGTACGCCGTCCAGTGGCGGCAACAAATGTGCACTGCGCGAATGCAGTAGTAAGGCAACGCGGGCCTGATCAAGGACAAACTGCGCCGCGTGAGAGCCGCTGTGCAAGTTCAGGTCGAGCGCCAAATCCAATGCACCGAATGACAAACGCTGAACCCCTAGAGCGGCGGCAATGTCTGCCAGTGCCAAAAGCCCGCGAGCACTTTCGATGATCGGCCAAATGGCTTTGCCCGCAGCGGCTACGGCAGCGACCTGAGCAGCGCTTTCGACTTTCGGCAGCAGTACACCGGCCACGCCCGCTTGCTGTTGGCAGAACAGGATATCGGCGCCATGTTGCGCGTGCTCGGGTGCGTTGATCCGCACCCAGACCGATGCCGAGGGCGTGGCGTGCAGAAATGCCGCGAGGTTGTCCCGGGCCTGGCGCTTGAGGGGTTCTTCTACCGCGTCTTCAAAATCGACGATCACGGCATCGGCGCCCGCCGCCAACGCCTTGGCAAAACGCTCGGGTCGGCTACCGGGCACGAACAGCGCGGAGCGAATAGTGGAGCCGGACATGGGGGGTTCCTCGTTATTATTCGGTATTCAATTCACAAAAATCTAAAGGCCAAACCCGGTCCCCTGTGGGAACGAATTCATTCGCGAAAGGCCCCGACGCGGTAGGTCAGAAAAAACTCCGTCAACCGCTTCCCGAATAAATTCGGTCCCACAGATTTTGGCGATGTCCCTGTGGGAGCTGGCCTGCCAACGAAAGCGTCATTGCAAGCGACCCAGGTTTCAGGATCTACAACTGCTCGCTGTCTTCAAATCACGCCGTTAGCCTGCAATCGCGCGTGGTCTTCGGTGGAGAATCCCAGTTCGGCCAGTATCCCCACGGTGTGTTCACCCAACCCCGGCACGGCATCCATGCGCGGAGTGAAAGCGCTATTGCGCCCCGGCGGCAATAGCGCAGGCAACTTGCCGGCTGGGCTGTCGACTTCACGCCAACTGTCGCGAGCCTTGAGTTGCGGGTGGTCCCATACGCCTTGCATGTCGTTGACCCGAGCGCTGGCAATTTGCGCAACTTCCAGACGGGCCACCACTTCATCGGCGGTCAATTGGGCGAAGCCGTCAACAATGATCTGTCGCAACTGCACACGGTTCTCCGAGCGTTTGAAATTCGCCGAGAAGCGTTCGTCAGTGACCAGCGCCGGATCCAGCAAAACTTTTTCGCAAAACAGCGCCCATTCACGCTCGTTCTGCAGACCCAGCATGACCGTGTCGCCGCCCTTGGTGGGAAACGGGCCGTAAGGGTAAATCGTTGAGTGAGCCGCGCCCGCCCGAGGGGGTGGCGCGGCACCGTCGAAGGCGTAATACATCGGGTAGCCCATCCACTCGACGAGGCTTTCCAGCATGCTGACATCGATCCGACTGCCAACGCCCGACTTATCGCGCAGCATCAGCGCTGACAAAATCCCGCTGTAGGCGTACATGCCGGCGGCGATATCGGCGATGGAGCAACCGGCCTTGGCCATTTGCTCTTCACCCGGCCCACCGGTGACTGACAAAAAACCGCCTTCGCTCTGAATCAACAGGTCGTAGGCCTTCTTCTTTTCATACGGACCGCCTTCGCCGTAGCCGGAAATGTCACACACGATCAGCCGTGGAAAACGCTCATGCAGTGCTTCAAACGATAAGCCCATGCGCGCCGCCGCACCGGGTGCCAGGTTTTGCACCAGCACGTCGGCCTTGCCGAGCAAGCCCATGAGAATATCGCCGGCTTCGTCCTGTTTCAGGTCCAGGGTCAGGCTTTCTTTGGAGCGATTGGTCCAGACAAAATGCGAGGCCAAGCCGTTTACTCGCTCATCGTAACCACGGGCGAAATCACCGCTACCGGGACGCTCGATTTTCACCACCCTGGCGCCGAGATCGGCCAATTGGCGGGTGCAAAACGGCGCGGCAATTGCGTGTTCGAGGCTGATGACGGTGATGCCGTCCAATGGACGCGGGGGGTGTTGGGTAGTCATGTTTCTGTACCTCAGATGACACCAATCTGTAGGAGCCAACTCGTTGGCGAGAGGCCCGTAAGCAGGAACCTCGCTTCGCCAACAAGTTGGCTCCTACAGAGGTCTGTGTCAGATCAAGTTATTCAATGATTGGGCATCGCGCAGCTGCCAGACTTTCTCGATCAGCGCCTTGCCCTGCTCCACCGTCCGCGCCCCAGAGAAGGCCAGCAGGCGCTGGAATTTGTCTTCCAGTTCCGGCCGCGAAAGCGTGTTGCCCGGATCGCCTTTTGGCTCGTCGATGGCCGCCGTCAAGCTGCGACCGTCGGTGGTGGTGACCACGACCCGGCCCAGCCAGCGCGCGGGGTAGGCGCCGTCAACTTCGCTGTCGAGTTCCATGCTGACTTTTTCGCGAAACGCCGCCACGTTGGGATCAGTCAATGCCAACTGCTGAAACTCAATCAACTGCGCACTGCCGTGGACTGCAATCAACCCCAGCACCGCGCCCATGGAGAATTTGGCTTGATGCACGGTTTGTGGCACCACCACCCGGCCCAACACATCGATGGCGGCTTGATGCACCAGGGTTCTAACGCTGGAAACCTGTTCATGGTGCAAACCTTCGCGCTGCATCAAGTGCAGCAACGCATCGGCCGCTGGATGGGTATGGCGGCACGATGCGTGGAACTTGAACGAGGTTTCTGCCAACGCCCAACGAGTGCCCAAACGATCTGATAACTTGCTCGGGTCCGAGTCACTGGACATTCCCGCCGCCAGGCCTTGGTCGCCTTCTAGGATATTGCGCGCACCGGTCAGACCATCGAGGGTCATATAGGCCGCGAGCAAACCATCGGCGGCGGCTTTGGCGGTGTGCAATTGTTTCGAGTCGGCAGCGTCGCGCAGAAATTCCCACAGCCCAGCGGCCTGGGTGCCAGCGTTGCCCAATACGTTGATGAACTGTTCTTTATCGAAGCCGAGTAATTTGCCGACGGCAACCGCTGCCGCCAAGGTGCCGACCGTCGCCGTGGTGTGGAACACGGTGTAGTGCGAGCGGCCCATGAATTCGCCGATACGAATCCCGGCTTCGTAACCGGCCACCGAGGCCAGCAGCACATCACGCCCGGATTTACCCAGGTCTTGGGCCGCCGCCAGCACGGCCGGGAACACCACGGTGGCCGGGTGTAACACGGAGCTGTTGTGCAGGTCGTCTTGCTCAACCAGGTGCGATGACGCGGCATTCACCAACGCAGCGAAATAGGCCGAGGTGCCCCGGCCATTGACCAGCATTTTTGCCGGGCCATCACTCGGCCCCATGCGCTGGGCGTAACGTTCAAACAGCGGGATCGGGTGTGAGCCCTGGCTGGCCAGCGCGGAGCCGATCCAATCAAGAAAAAAATCTTCGGTACGGTCGAGGACTGCATCCGGAATGTCATCGTATTTCAGCTCAGCCAGGAAACCGGCCAGCGCTTGGGTATGGCTCATGATCGGTTCCTCAGAAGCTACGCGGCAGTTCGAGCAGGTGCTCGGCGACGTACGAAAGAATCAGGTTGGTGGAGATCGGCGCGACTTGGTAAAGCCGGGTTTCGCGGAACTTGCGCTCGACGTCGTATTCGCAGGCGAAACCAAAACCACCGTGGGTTTGCAGGCAGGCATTGGCTGCTTCCCACGAGGCTTTGGCGGCGAGGTACTTGGCCATGTTCGCGCTGGCCCCGGCGTTGACGCCGCTGTCGTATTCCTCGCACGCCCGCCAACGCATCAGGTCTGCCGCTTCAATCTCGATGTGCGCTTGGGCAATGGGGAATTGCACGCCTTGGTTCTGCCCGATAGGCCGACCAAACACCACCCGATCACGGGCATAGGCACTGGCTTTTTCGATGAACCAGCGGCCATCACCGATGCACTCGGCGGCGATCAAGGTACGTTCGGCGTTCAGGCCATCAAGGATGTATTTAAAGCCTTTGCCTTCTTCACCGATCAAGCTGTCGAGGGGCAGTTCCAAGTTGTCGAAAAACAGCTCGTTGGTCTCGTGATTGACCATGTTGGCAATGGGCTGAACCGTCATCCCGTTACCAATCGCCTTGCGCAGGTCCACCAGGAAGATCGACATACCTTCGGATTTTTTCTTCACCTCGGCCAGTGGCGTGGTGCGCGCCAGCAGGATCATCAGGTCGGAATGCTGGACGCGGGAGATCCAGACCTTCTGACCATTGATCACGTATTTGTCGCCTTGTTTCACGGCAGTGGTTTTGATCTTAGTGGTGTCGGTGCCGGTGCTGGGTTCGGTCACGGCCATGGATTGCAGGCGCAACTCGCCGCTGGCCAGCTTCGGCAGGTAATAACTTTTTTGCGCGTCGCTGCCGTGACGCAGCAAGGTGAACATGTTGTACATCTGGCCGTGAACCGTGCCCGAGTTACCACCGCAGCGGTTCACTTCTTCGAGGATCACCGAGGCTTCGGCCAAGCCCAAGCCTGAGCCGCCGTATTGCTCGGGGATCATCGCCGACAACCATCCGGCGTCGGTCAGGGCTTTGACGAAAGCCTCCGGGAAGCCTTTTTCTTCGTCGATCTTGCGCCAGTAAGCGGCGTCAAATTCGGCACACAAAGCGCGCACGCCTTCGCGGATGGCATTCGATTCTTCGTTGTTATTAGGGTTCATCAATCGGCTCTCGTGGGGTCCGCAACGGCGGGTTAGTCGAACAGCACTTCAGCGCTTTGGGCGATACCGGCGTCATTGCCGGCCCAGAGTTGCGCCTTTCCGGTTTCAAGAATTCGTCCGCCAACGCTGAACAGTTGCGGCGCAATCAATGGCCGCTCGCCGCGATAGGAAAAATGCCGTACACGTGCACTCGGATTGGCCCGACAAAACGCGCGCAAGCTCAGGGTGGCGATCATCGGGCCGTGAACCACCAGGCCGGCGTAGCCTTCGATGCCCGTGACGTAGGGGTAGTCGTAATGGATGCGGTGACCATTGAAGGTCACGGCCGAATAACGAAACAGCAGGGTTGGTGTGGGCTCGATGCTTTCGCGCCAGTCACCGTCCTCCAACGCTTGGCCGCTGCTCTGTTTGGGCGGGTTAGGCTCGCGGTAAACAATGTCTTGTTCTTCGCGGATCGCCAGGCGACCGTCCTGGGAATAGTCGTGGCGCACGGTGACGAACAACAACGCGCCCGTGCGGCCGATCTTTTCTTCGATATGAGTGATGGTCGACAGGCGTTGGGCGTTGGCACCCACGCGCAATGGTTCGATAAACTCGATGCGGCCACCGGCCCACATCCGGTTGCGGTTTTCAGCCGGGGGCAAAAACCCACCCCGCGCGGGATGGCCGTCGCTGCCCAACTGAGACTCTGCCAGCGGCTCCTGGAAAAAACACCACTGCCACAGCAGCGGCAAGGCGGCACCCTGGACAGGCGCGTCTTCACCGAAGGTGGCAGCAATACGCTTGATCAGGTTGCGGCTGAACTGGTCTTGGGCCTCTTCGGTACGTCCCAGCCACGCGGTGAAATCTGCAGCACTCATGCGGGGTCCCTCTTCTTTTGGGCCAGCTATTGTTCTGGGGAAGGATCATGCAAGGTGCTGGGCATTCTGAGAATTTGCATTTGCGTAACCCGGCGTTCGTATATGCTGAACGCCCGCCGCTTTTTCAGGAGACGACCATGCATTTTGATTTGGCCGACTTGCGCCTGTTCATCCACATTGGCGAGTCGCCGAGCCTGACCCAAGGTGCCCGTCGTGCGTTTTTGTCGCCGGCTGCCGCCAGCGCCCGAATCAAGGCGTTGGAGAGCCAATTGGACACCCGCCTGCTGTACCGCGACAGCCGTGGGGTTGAGCTAACCCCGGCCGGGCAGCGCTTGCTCAAACACGCGCGGCTGATCATGCGTCAGGTGGATTACCTGAAATCGGAGTTCACCCGTTACGGGGCGGATTCGGCCGGACACATCCGCATCTTCGCCAACACCACAGCGGTGACTGAATTTCTCCCGGAGGTGCTGGCGGGTTTTCTAGCGAAACGGCCTGGCGTGTCGGTGGATCTGCAGGAGCGCTTGTCGCGAGACATCGTCCGGGGGGTGTTGGACGGCAGCACTGACATGGGGATTATTGCCGGGCCGGTGGAGGCAGCCGGACTGCAAGTGATGCATTTCAGCACCGATCGGCTGGTGTTGGTGGTGGCCGTGGGGCATGCGCTGGCCGGGCCGACGCCGGTGACGCTGAAACAGACCCTAACGTTCCAGCACATTGGTTTGCACGAGGGCAGCACGCTGCTGAGTTTCTTGCGCGATCACGTGGAGCGGCTGGGGCAAAACCTGTCGTTGCGGATACAGGTGTCGAGTTTCGAAGCGATCTGCCGGATGGTTGAAGCGGGCGTGGGGATCGGGATTATTCCTGAATCTGCGGCACTTCGGCACAGTCGCACAATGGAATTGGCGATTATCGAGCTGGATGAACCCTGGGCGATTCGTGAGCGCAGCATTCTGGTGCGGGAGCTGGATGCATTGCCGGGGACCGTGCGCGCGTTGATCGCCACGTTGATGCCGGAGGTTGCTGTGGAGGCTGACTTGTCCGTGCCGGCCCCTTCGTTGGCAAGCCAACTCCCTCAGCTTTAACAGTTGCTGCTAATTGTGTAAGCAGTTCCCTAAGGGAGCAGGCTTGCCTGCGAAGGCCACAACGCGGCCGTGCGGGGTTCACACCCCGGTTTTGCTGCTCATCGTCGGCAATTCAAAGCAGAACGATGCGCCCTTCCCCGGTGTCGACAGCAGGTGTATCTCGCACCCATGCAGTTGCAAAATCCGCCGCACGATTAATAACCCAAGGCCACCCGTGCGCCGATCACCGGTTTGGCTGAACGGACGGCGGAACAGGCTTTCCAGCAATTCTTCGGGAATACCGGGGCCGCTGTCGCTGACCATTACGATGACGTTCGCCGCTTGGTGCCGGACTTCGACCTCGATGGTGCCGCCCGATGGGGTATGGCGAATGGCGTTGTCGATCAAGTTGGTCAGCACACGCTCGATCAAGCCCAAGTCCGCTGAAACCATCGACGACGAGCGCGGCAACACCGCCACCAACCGCGAGTTTTTCTCTTCGGCCATTAATTCGAATTTCTGGAACACGTCCTGGATCAAGTCGGTCAGCGAGAAATCTTCGATCACCGGCTGCACGCCGCCGTGTTCAAGCCGGGCCAGTTCGAACAAGGCCTGCGCCAGTTGCCGCACTTTATTGCTCTGGGCCAGCGCCACTGCCAAGTAGCGTTGTCGCTCGACTTCGCTGAGGGTTGCGCCTTTAACCGAGAGCATTTCCAGGTAGCCGTGCATTGAGGCCAACGGCGTGCGCAGGTCGTGGGAAATATTGGCCACCACCTCGCGGCGGTCCTGATCCAATTCCACTAACGTCCGCCATTGCTCAGCGATTCGCGTCGCCATTTGCACAAAGCTGGCTTCCAACACCGCTATTTCATCCCGGCGACTGACGCCGGAGTGATCCAGCACCGGCAGCAAAACCGGCTCTGCCTCAGTGTCGAAATCGCGCATGGTGTCGGTCAACCGGCGCAGTGGTCGGGTGATCAAACGGAAGGCCATCAACCCCGCCACGAGCCCTAACAGTGAGACCAGGCCCATGGACCACAACGTGGTGCGCAACACCGAACTGGCAGCGACCTGGGCGGACAGCTGATCATGAGCCTCGCCCAACAGCACCACGTAGATGTACCCAAGATCCTGATCACCCACGTGCAGCGCGGCGACGCTGAAGACTTTTTCGCCATCGAGGCTGCGCGGGTCGTCGCCCAGAATCGGCAAGGGTTGTCCGGCCAACAGCCGATGCAACGGCGCGAGGTCCACGTGATCACGTTTCAGGTGACCGGCTGGGGCGTCATCACCGGTGACATGCCCGGTGCTGTCGAGCAGATACACTTCGACGCTGGGGTTAACGTTCATCAGTTTGCTGAACAACCCACGAACCACGTCAGCCTTGGCGCCGATCATGTTGTTGTCCCGGGCGATGGTTTGCGCCAAACCGAGGGACAGGCCTTGCACCACTTCTTTTTCATGCAGGTCGTTGGCGCGAATTTGCAGCCAGGCCGAGGCACCGCAACAGGCGAGCAACAGGATGGCGAATGCAACCGACAGGCGCTGTAGCAGCGTCAGGTTCATCCCGCCGACCTCGCACGGTCCGGGGAGAACCGATAGCCTTTGCCCCACACCGTCAGGATCCGTGTGGGTTCGGCCGGGTCGGCTTCGACTTTGGAACGCAGGCGATTGATGTGGGTATTGACCGTGTGCTCGTACCCGTCGTGTTTGTAGCCCCAAACCTGATTGAGCAGGTCCATGCGCGAGAAGACCTTGCCGGGGTTCTTGACGAAGAAGTACAGCAAATCGAATTCACGCGGCGTGAGCTCAATGTATTTGCCGTCAACCTCTGCCTGGCGGGTCACCGGGTCTAGGGCCAAGCCGTTGAGCTCGACTTTGCCCGCGACGGTACGCAGGTTCTTTTCCAGCGCGTCCACCCGGCGCAGCAACGCTTTGACCCGAGCACCAAGCTCCAGCATCGAAAAGGGTTTGGCGAGGTAATCATCGGCGCCGAGTTCGAGGCCAAGTACCCGGTGCATTTCGCTGGAGCGGGCGCTGGTGATGATGATCGGCGTGTAACGCGCCATGGCCCTGGCTTGGCGGCAAATCTCTAAGCCGTCTACGCCCGGCAGCATCAAATCGAGGATCAGCGCATCCCAGCCGCCTTGTTCCAGGTGCGCCAGACCGGCATCGCCGTCGGCGCAATGGGTCACGGCATAGCCTTCGTCTTGCAAATGCAGGCGCAGCAGGCCGGCAATGTGCAGGTCATCTTCGACGATTAATACGCGCTTGGGCACATCCATTGTCAGCCTTCAGGGGTCAGTGGCTTGGCGCACGGGGCATGCGACAGGACAGCCATTGTGCAAGATTCTGGCGGGGCCAATCTTCACAATTAATTTAACTTTGCGTGAAGACTTGGGGACCGTCTGCGCCAAAGAATAGCAGCACACCCACTCCCTCCAAGTGAACGTTATGCAATCCAGACGGTGGTTTCTTTTATACGGCAGCGCCGGCGTAGCCCTCGCCGCCAGCGGTGTACTCGGTTTACGTGCCTTCGCTGCGTCGCCGCTGCCAGCAACAACGGCCCGCGCCACGCAAGTGTTCGACGTGACCCACAGCGACGCTGAATGGCACACACTGCTGACCCCAACTCAATATGACGTACTGCGTAACAGCGGCACTGAAAGGCCTGGTAGCAGTCCGCTAAACAATGAACACCGCACAGGTCGGTTTGCCTGCGCCGGGTGTCAGTTAGAGGCGTTTTCTTCCAGCACCAAATTTGAGAGCCACACCGGCTGGCCGAGTTTCACTTCGCCGCTGGCCAACGCCGTCGCGGAAAACCGTGACACTTCGTTCGGCGTCGAACGCACCGAAGTGCATTGCCGGCGTTGCGGCGGTCACTTGGGCCACGTCTTCGATGACGGCCCCGAACCCACCGGCTTGCGTTATTGCATGAACGGTGTGGCCATGACTTTTACACCAGGGCAGGCGTGAGTCAGCCCATGACTTGCGGCAACTGAACGGTCACTTATAAGGAATTGAAGCGATGTTACTGATCATTTTGTCGTACCTGGGCGGCGTGCTAACGATCCTCAGCCCCTGCATCCTCCCGGTACTGCCGTTCGTCTTCGCCCGCTCCGGTGAGCCGTTCCGTCGCAGTGGTTTGCCGTTGTTGTGCGGCATGGCGTTGACCTTCGCGCTGGTCGCCACCTTGGCCGCTGTCGGCGGTGGCTGGGTGGTGCAAGCCAACCAATATGGGCGCTGGCTGGCCATCGCGCTGATGGCTTTTTTCGGCGTGACCTTGTTGTTTCCGCATTTGGCCGATCGCCTGACCCGCCCACTGGTGTCCATGGGGGACCGGCTGTCCAATTCGGCCCGCACTGAGCCCGGTAAATCCAGCGTCAAATCCTCGTTTGTGTTGGGGGTTGCGACAGGGTTGTTATGGGCGCCGTGTGCCGGCCCGATTCTCGGCCTGGTTTTGACCGGCGCTGCATTGCACGGTGCCAGTGTCGGCACCAGTTTTCTGCTGTTGGCTTATGCCGCCGGTGCGGCCACTTCGTTGGCGTTGGCGTTGTTGATCGGCGGCAAGCTGTTCACCGCAATGAAACGCTCGTTGGGCGCTGGGGAATGGCTGCGTCGGGGTTTGGGCGTTGCCATGTTGTGCGGCGTGGCCGCCATTGCGTTGGGGCTGGACACCGGTTTGCTGACCAAGGTCTCTACCGTGGCCACTGCGGGGATCGAACAAAAGTTGTTGGATACGCTGTCGCCATCGCCGGTCGCCTCTTCATCGCCATCGCCATCGCCTGAAGCACAGGGTAATGGCATGCTCAACGTCCGCTTGCAGAACACCGCCACTACACCGTTGTCGTTACCGGTAGAAGGCATGTTGCCCGATCTCTCCGGCGCAGTGACCTGGCTGAACTCCGCACCACTGACCGCCGAGCAATTGAAAGGCAAGGTGGTGCTCATCGATTTCTGGACCTACTCCTGCATCAACTGCCTGCGCAGCCTGCCTTACGTCAACGCCTGGGCGAAGAAATACCACGACCAAGGCTTGGTGGTCATCGGGGTGCACGCCCCGGAGTTTGCCTTCGAGCGTGACGTTAATAACGTCAAAAAAGCGGTCCACGATTTGGGCATCAACTACCCGGTAGCGCTGGATAACGACTTCGCTATTTGGAAGGGGTTCAACAATCAATACTGGCCCGCGCATTACTTTGTCGATGCCAAAGGGCAAATTCGTTATCACCATTTTGGCGAAGGTGATTACGCGCAATCTGAACAGGTTATTCAGCAACTGTTGAACGAGGCCGGTCAGAAAAACGTCTCAAGCGATGTGGTGGTGGCGGACGCCCAAGGCGTGCAGAAGGGCGCAGACGATGCCCAAATGCAGTCGCCTGAGACCTACCTCGGTTATGACCGCACTGAAAACTTCGCCTCGGCCAGTGAGCAAGTGATGAACAAAGCGCATACCTACGCAGCACCGCTGCAGCCACGCCTCAACCAGTGGGGGCTGACGGGTAACTGGACTGCAAAACCCGAGCAAGTCGTGCTTGAACACGCACCCGGCCGCATCGTCTATCGCTTTCATGCGCGGGACTTGCATTTGGTGCTCGGGCCTGGCGCAGACGGCAAACCTGTGCGTTTCCGGGTCAGCGTCGATGGCGCAGCGCCGGGCGACAATCACGGCACCGACATTGCCGCCGACGGTAGCGGCACGGTGACCGCGCAACGGCTTTATCAGTTGGTGCGACAAAACGGTCCAGTGACCGATCACCTTTTCTCTATTGAATTTCTTGACCCCGGCGTACAGGCGTATGCGTTCACCTTTGGTTGATCACAGCCTGTCCTTAACACGTGAGGATTACCTATGAGTATGTTCAGTTTTGCCAAACAGAAAGCAACCCTGGCACTGAGTTGCGCAGGTGCTGTGGCGTTGATATTGGGCTTGTCCGTGCAATCGGCCAACTCTGCCGAACCGGTGGTGGCCCTCGCCCCACCGACACTGGATGAAGCCGTCGGCACGTCCCACAGCGAAGTCGCGGTATTTGCTGGCGGTTGTTTCTGGGGCGTTCAAGGCGTGTTTCAGCACGTGATCGGCGTCGACAATGCGCTGTCCGGTTATGCCGGCGGCGCGGCGAACACCGCCGAGTACGAGCAGGTCGGCTCCGGCGACACCGGGCACGCGGAATCTGTGCAGGTGACGTATGACCCGACGAAGGTGACGTATGGGCGATTGCTTCAGGTGTTTTTCTCGGTAGCACATAACCCGACCGAGCTGAACCGCCAAGGCCCTGATCGCGGCACACAATACCGCTCGGCGATCTTCCCGCAGAATCCAGAGCAGGAAAAAGTCGCTCAGGCATACATTGCGCAGTTGGAGGGATCGAAAGCGTTCAGCGCGCCGATTGTGACCAAGATCGAAGACCACAAGAACTTCTTCCCGGCGGAGGGTTATCACCAGAACTACCTGACCTTGCACCCGACCAGCCCGTACATCGCCATGAACGATTTACCCAAAGTGCAGAGTTTGAAAGAACTGGTGCCAACGCTTTATCGGGCCGATCCGGTGTTGGTGGGGAAGCTTTAATTGGTCACACCGAGACAATCGGCAGATAACACATCGGTGGGACCGAATTCAATCGGGAAGCGGCCTGAAAGACCGTATTGTTGCCTTCCCGAATGAATTCGGTCCCACGGTTTCTGGCGATGCACACATTTCTGTAGGTGCTGCCAAAGGCTGCGATTCAGATGTTCAGTGCCTACTATTCCGTGCCTGCCGAAAGTCTCTGTGGGAGTTGGCTCGCCAACGAAAGCGTCAATCCAGGCCACCCAGGCTTCAGGTCGACATCAGCGGCGTGACTACGGACCTCTTCGCAGGCAAGCCTACTCCCACAGTATCTGCGGTTACTTGCTATCAACCGTATCAATCAAGGGGTCGCTTCAGAAAACGGAATTTAAAGCACGTTAAGCGGGTGGCAGCGCTCGTAATGGCCTGCACTTCCCCGCACCGACCTTGGTGCGGTTGCGCCACAGGTAGTCGCCCGTCAAATTGATGTGCTCCCAGCCCAGCGGGGATAGGTATTGCAACAGCGCGTCAATGCTTTTGCCGTGATTGCGCAAGGCGTTCACGGCTCGTTCCAGATAGACGGTATTCCACAGCACAATAGCCGCCGTCACCAGATTGAGGCCGCTGGCCCGGTAGCGCTGTTGCTCGAAGCTACGGTCGCGGATCTCTCCTAGCCGGTTAAAGAATACAGCCCGAGCCAATGGACGGTTACGCCGAGTTCATCCAGGTACACACGCAAGTGCCATGGCGCAGCATGCGTGGGATGCGCAACCGCATTGCTCACGGTTACTTCGATATCAACCTGGATGTCGTGTGGGAGACGGTTAAAACGGCGTTGCCAGAGTTGTTGACGCAGCTCTCCACCGTTCTCCAGGACGCCGACGATAAAAGAAACAATCCAACAAGAGACACGCCATGTTAATCGGCTATGCACGTGTCTCGACGCAAGATCAGAACCTGGAACTACAACGTGAAGCCTTGACCCTGGCAGGGTGTCAGAAGGTCTTCGAGGACAAGGTAAGTGGTACGAGGGCAGACCGGCCAGGCCTGGGTAAGGCGCAAGAAATACTGCGTGAGGGCGACACCCTGGTGGTCTGGAAGCTGGATCGCCTGGGGCGTAGCGTCAAGCAGTTGGTCGACCTGGTCGGCGAGCTGCACAAACAAGGTGTCCAGTTCAAGAGCCTGACCGACGCCATCGATACCGGCACCTCATCAGGTCGGTTCTTTTTTCATGTAATGGCCAGTCTCGCTGAAATGGAGCGTGAGCTGGTCGTTGAGCGAACCCGTGCGGGGGTTGACGTTGCCCGCCAACTTGGCCGTAAAGGTGGCCGCAAGCCCAAGATGACCGAAAGCAAAATCGAGTCCGCCAAAAAGTTGCTGGCAAGTGGCGTTCCGCCCAAGGATGTAGCCAAGAACCTCGGGGTTTCAGTTTCTACGTTATACCGTTGGATTCCAGCGTCAGAACATGCTTAAGAGTTCTTTTTTATGAAACTATCATAACTACCGTCCTTGATTGGGCTTTTAACAGAAAGCTCACGGCTTTCCTGAGAAAAATAGATGGAAACTAATAATACACAGAAATAAAAAGCCCTGAATCAAAATTGATTCAGGGTGAATAAAATTTAAAAAATCTTACTTGTCAAACAATGGGTTACTTTAGAAGTTTCACTGCTGCTTGAGCAAGACTAATGAACAACTTGTCATCCTGCGCATCAAAATCGCCATCGCCGTCAGCATCTCCTTTTACGTCTACCTTGTCGTAATTTTCATTCTTCCCTGAAGAAGACACGGAGGTAGAAAATTCAAGTTCTTTTCCAGAGTAGAATTCGAGCAGAACTTCAGGACTACCATCACGGTCAAGATCTTCAATTGAAATACGGATTTCCTTAGCAGCCATCATTACACCTCATCCATTGAATTAAGTAATAGCCACATCGCTCAAAGAACGCGTGCCCTTACTAACAGTAGGCCATCCCCCCCACAACCGTCCACCGGTAGCAAAACAGGTAGGGCTATTTTTTGATCAGCGGTCGTGAGAGGTATGCCGAAAACTCCGTCAGTAAACAATCTTTTACAACGGCCCCACCGTTGGCCCCTCCTTTACGAGGTTTGTGGCATCGCCGGAAAAATCGGAGGTTCCGGCTGCCCGTCACTGTGCACGCTTAGCGTGCTTTAAATTCCGTTTTCTGAGACTGGCCCATCAAATCCCAGGGCCGTCCCGGCTTCGCCCCAGGGCATGAATGAATTCATTCCACAGAGAATCAAGTTGCCTGGCGTAAGCGCACCCGTCGATTAAACACCCACAACCCCACCAAGGTCAGGCCGATGCCTGCCACGCTTAGTGACGTCAGGGCATCACCAAATTGCAGATAAGCCCAGAGCATGGTCACCGGCGGTGTCAGGAACAGGGCGCTGCTGACGCGTTGCAGGCTGTAGCGTTGTAAGCACAGCCAATAAAATCCATACCCGCCCAGTGTCGACAGGATGACCAACCAACCCACGCCTAACCCGAAGCTGAGGGAAGCAATCGGCCGCAGGCTGCCTTCGTACAGTGCCAACAGCGCAAATACGGGCAACGACGCACACACCTGAATAAACAGCGCCAGCAGTCGCGGCATTTGACTGGGGCGTTGCTTCTGGTAATGGGTCACGGCAGCCAATGACAGCACGCCGATTAACGGCAAACTATAAGCCCAGACCGCTGCGGTTCCGAGTTCAAGGCCTGTGCCACTGGCAATGATCATCCCCAGCACGCAGATACCCAGCCCGCACCATTGCCACCCGCGAGTGCGTTGATCGGGGTAAAACGCGGCCATCAGCACGATCATCAACGGCAACAGGTTGGCAATCAGCGCAGTCATCCCCGGTGCCACTCCGCACTCAATCGCTTTGGCGATGGGTGCGATATAACCGGCGATCGCAAACAGGCCCATCAGCGCTTGGCGCACACCATCTCGCCACTCCAGCCGCCGTAATTCGCCCATCACAAACGGCAGCAACACCAGCGCAGCCAGTACAAAGCGCCAGAAGGTCGCCAAAAATACCCCACTTTGCTCAGCCACATAGCGGTAGCCAATGAAACCCGAACTCCAACTGAGCACCATGGCTGCCAGCAGTAGTCCTGGAGCAAACCTCAGCAGATTGATAGGTCGCCGGGCGCAGGGCGTCGCCAAGGGGACGGTTTGTCGGAGAGTCATGGGCAATACCTGTGCAGGGTGTCTGCAACAGGGTATGAATAGAGCGGTAATGCAATCAAACGATACGATTAGCAGCAGTGATGCAGGAATCCTCAACCATGGCCAACACCCTGGACATCGATCTTTTGCGAACCTTCCACGCCGTTGTCCGGTTCGGGCAGTTTCTGGCGGCATCGGCGTTTCTCAATCGCAGCCCGTCGGCGGTGAGTCTGCATGTGCGGCGTCTAGAGGATGTAGCCGGTGGGCAATTATTTGAGCGCGACAACCAGACTGTGGCGTTGACCCCGCTGGGGCGCCGTTTCGCGCTGCACACGGCGCAACTGCTAAGGCTGCATGATCAGGTGCTCGACAGCTTTAGCCACCCGGTTGCCAGCGGCCGGGTGCGTTTGGGGATATCGGAGGAGTACGCCGGGGCTTTGCTGCACTGCACGTTGCCGTCGCTGACCACGCATTTTCCGCACATTGAATTGGAAATCGAGACCGGTTCCAGCGGGCGTTTGCGGACACGATTGACCCGGGGCCAACTGGATCTGGCGCTGGTCGTTGAACCCATGGGCGTGCCCTCGCCCGACCACCAGCCCGCACGAACCTTTGGCACGACCCAACCGATATGGGTCGCGGCGCATCAGTACCGGATCGACAGCACCCGACCCGTGCCGTTGGCGCTGCACGGTAAAGGTTGCCCCTATCGCGCAGTGGCTATTGATGCTTTGGCACACGCCCAGCGGCGATGGCGCACGGTGGTCATGAGTGCGGGGGGAATGGCGCTGGAGATGACCATTAGCGCTGGGCTCGCCATCGGCATCATCGACCGCGCCCGGATCGGCACTGATATGCGCGAACTGACACTTGACGATGGTTTCCCGGAACTGCCGCTGCACGAATTGAAGCTGATGAAAGCACCGGGAAACGCCAGTGCGGCCGTTGAAGTGATGGTTCAGTTGATAAGCGAACACTTCCGGCTGTAAGCGGCTACAGACGCCCAATTTCATCCAGTACCACTTTCTGCTCGGGTGGTGAACGCTGTTCGATTTCCGCTGCGAATAATGCCGTGAAGCGACGCTTTATTATTTCCAAGGTCGCATCAAACGCCGCTTGGATGGCGTCTAGGCTGCCTTGGACATCCGACGGATCGGCCAGTCCCCAGTGGCTTTTAATCGCCGGGCCAAAGTACACCGGACACGGCTCGCCAGCCGCTTGGTCACAGACCGTGATTACAATATCGGGCGGCGAATCGGCAAACACTTCTGAGCCTTTGCTGTACAGCCCGTGGACTGAAACCCCCGCTTTTTCCAACGTCGCCAGCGCGCGAAGATTCAGCTGCCCGCTGGGAAAGCTGCCAGCGCTAACCGCCTGAAAACCCGCTGGGGCCATATGATTGAACAACGCTTCGGACAGCACGCTGCGGCAACTATTGGCGGTACACATGAACAGGATTTTCATCGGAGCCTCATGAATTTTATGACAACAACTAAAGGAGATGCCGCCTCTATAACGCCACGGGAAAGCTCAAGCGAAGCGCCAGCGCGGCCAATGTGACGATGAGAATCGGCACAGTCAGGAGGCTGCCGACTTTGAAGTAGTAGCCCCAACTGATGCGGATGTTTTTGCCGGCCAGGACGTGCAGCCACAACAGCGTTGCCAGACTGCCAATAGGTGTAATTTTTGGGCCGAGGTCACTGCCGATGATGTTGGCGTAAATCATCGCCTGCTGAACCACTGCGGTGGTTTCCGTACCCTGAATCGACAGCGCCCCGATAAGTACCGTCGGCATGTTGTTCATGATCGAGGACAGCAGTGCCGAGGTTATTCCTGTGCCCATCGCAGCGCCCCAAACCCCGTGTTCAGCAAAACGCCCAAGCAATGCAGTCAGGGCGTGGGTCAGCCCGGCGTTGTGCAGGCCGTAAACCACCAAATACATCCCTAAGGAGAACACGACGATTTGCCACGGGGCATTTTTGATCACCTTGCGCACCGAGATCACCTGCCCACGTGCAGCAATAATTAACAGTAAAACCGCACAGGCCGCTGCTACCGCGCTGATCGGGATCCCCAGCGGTTCCAAGGCAAACAGCCCTATCAGCAATAAACCCAATACCCAACCGCCAGCACGGAATGTGGCCCGATCACGAATCGCTGCGGCGGGGTCTTCTAGCTGCTCGGGGTCGTAGTTACCGGGGATGTCTTTGCGAAAATACAGCCACAGCATCAGCAACGTCGCCGCGACGCTGACCACATTGACCGGCCACATCACGGACGCGTATTCACCGAAACCCAGGTTGAAGATGTCCGCCGAGACAATGTTGACCAGGTTTGACACCACCAACGGCAGGCTCGCGGTGTCTGCGATAAACCCCGCAGCCATGACGAACGCCAAGGTCGCAGCAGGAGAAAAGCGCAACGCCGTCAGCATGGCAACGACGATTGGCGTCAGGATCAAGGCCGCACCGTCGTTAGCGAACAGCGCGGAAACCAACGCTCCCAGCAACACCATCAAGGCAAACAGCCGAACACCACTGCCCCGGCCCCAACGAGCAACGTGCAATGCGGCCCATCTGAAAAATCCCGCGTCATCCAGCAGCAAGCTGATGATGATCACCGCAATAAACGTCGCCGTCGCATTCCAGACAATGGCCCATACCGTTGGGATATCCCCTAAATGGACCACCCCGGTCAGCAACGCCAACACCGCTCCGACAGCGGCGCTCCAGCCGACACCAAGGCCTTTGGGTTGCCAGATGACCAATACCAACGTGAACACAAAAATCAATGCAGCCAATAACATCCGAGGCACTCAAACAAGGGGTTGAAGATCAGCAGCACGCCGCTATACGAACAGGTCGCTCGCCCATAGCGGCCAGACGTTTGCTGTCGCTGGCGATCCAGGGCGTGTTGGCTTCTTGCGTTACCCGCAGCACCTCACGCGCCCATTCGGGCAGCGCGGTGTGCAGGCGGTAATAAATCCATTGACCCTGACGACGGTCTTCCAGCAGGCCACATGCGCGTAACTGCGCCAGGTGACGAGAAATTTTTGGCTGGCTGTCGTCAAGGGCGCAGATCAGTTCGCACACGCACAACTCGTTTTCACGGCACAACAACAGCATGATCCGTACACGGGTTTCATCACCCAGGCACTTGAAAAACACAGGGGGCTCGATGTTCATACACCTGCGGCCTTCTCTTTATATATGGATATTCGAATATACAGATATATGAACGATAAAACAGAACCCATTTTTGATGCCTGACAGAAAACCGATGAGAAGCTTTGTATTAAATGGGTTGCGACCGGCAGACTGGCGGTGAAGGCTCCGAGTGCCAAGGCCTGCGTCGAAGCGCTACTCACTCAACAGACAACCCCCCTGCGCCGTCTCTACCGGCGCAAAACACGTAGAGCCCGCGTAACATGCCCGATCCATTGACTCACGACCCGCTGCGCGGAGAGCAGACATGCCCACTTCATTTCTTTCCCGCGTCAAGGCACGCCGTTTGATCCTGTTGCTCATGGCGTTGCTGGTCGTCGGTCTGCCCGCGAGCTGTGCGCTGCTCAAGCATGAGGAACGCAAATTGCTGTTCCAGATCGAGCCCGGTACCGCCAGTTGGTATCACGGCTTGCCCGCCGACGTTCAGGAGCTGGAGCTCAAAACCCCGGCCTTTGGCACATCGCAAAATATTCACGCGTGGTGGTGGCCTGCGGCACAGGCCGGGGCGCCCTCTATCCTGTATTTGCACGGCACACGCTGGAACCTGACGGGCCAGTTGTTCCGCATCGAACAACTGCACGCCATGGGCTTTTCCATTCTGGCCATCGACTACCGTGGTTTTGGCCAAAGCCAAGGTGCGCTGCCATCGGAAAGTACGGTCTATGAAGACGCACGCATCGCGTGGGCGCGCTTTAAAATCTTGCAGCCTGACGCCAACAAACGTCTGATTTACGGTCATTCATTGGGCGGTGCGGTGGCGATTGATTTGGCGAAAGAACTGGGCAATGACGTAAAGAGCGACGGCAGCGGTAAGCAGGCGCGTGGGTTGATTATTGAATCCACCTTCACCTCACTGGCCGACGTGGCAACCGCCGTCGCCAAGACATCGCTGCCAGTGCGTTGGCTGCTGTCGCAGAAGTTCGACTCCATCGACAAAATCGCCGACATCCATATGCCGGTGCTGATTGTCCACGGTACTGCCGACCCGTTTGTGCCGTCGCGCTTCAGCGAGGAGCTTTACCACGCCGCGCGGGAACCGAAAAACTTGCTGCTGGTTCAGGGCGGTACGCATAACAACAGCATGAGCTTGGGGCGAGAGGCCTACAGCCAAGCAATCAAGGCGCTGTTGAAATCAGACAATACGGCAGTCCACGCAGTGATACCGACCGCAAAACCAGCGGAGCCTGCAGAAAGCAGCGTCTCGGGCTGACTAAACGACGGCTGCGTCTGAGTCACACTAAACGGTTTGCTGCGAATCACGACCGTGCCGGGATTGCAGTCGGAAACGACGCGCCCTTGCAGGTGCTTAATCACACCGTCAGGCGTTTCGATGGGCAGCTCGGCCAACTCTTTCAACGGCATATTCCACCATTGACTGGCCAACAGACCGTCGATGGTCGGTTGGTCGAAACGATAGCGAATGACCTTGGCCGGTGAGCCGGCCACGATGGCGTAAGGGGGCACATCTTTGCTGACCAGCGATTGCGCACCAATCACCGCGCCGGTGCCAATAGTCACACCTTCGAGAATCAGCACGTCCATGCCGATCCACACATCGTGTCCAATCGTGGTTTGCGCCGCGCCTGAATGATGGGGCGCCGCGCCGCCGAATTTCTGACGAAGACCAACCAGCCCCGTGTGCGAGGTCAACCAACTCAACGGATGGGACTTGCGGTCTTGGCCGATGGTGACGTTCTTGGCCACGGAGCAGTAGCGCCCAATGCTCGACACATGATGCAGTTCCGAGCCGCTGACAATATCGGTGTAGGCGCCGATCCTCAGCTTGCTCGACCGCACGTTGACCTGATGAAGTTTTACACCCTCCTCCAGCGTCAACTCAGTGTCGCACCGTAAACCACGGGTGCCACTGTCAAATCGGCATTTGTTTTTCCAGAGCGTCTTTTTTAGTTTTCTATCCAGCAGCGCTCGTTTGAAGAGATTCATCCTGAAATCCACTCGCCTCATAAGTGGCCCAATACTGGCACATTACAACTAACAGGAGTTCGTAAAAAAAAACCGCCGTCGCCTCACTAAGATTATTTCGACGTGCTGTCGATCTGGACTTAGTCCAAGCGACTATTACTGATACGTAAGTTTCAGTAATAACTTCACCCTGGGAGAACACCCCCCCATGAAGACCTACCTGGTTGCACCACCCAAGATCGTGTCACGCGAAGAGTGGCTTACAGCGCGCATGCAGCACCTTCAGCATGAAAAAGCCCTCACCCAGCAACGCGACCAACTCAACGCCGAGCGTCGCGGTTTGCCGTGGGTCAAGGTCGAGAAAACCTACCGATTCAAAGGACCCCAAGGCACCCAGACCCTCTGCGACTTATTCGGCAGCAACAGTCAGTTGTTGATCTATCACTTCATGTTTGGGGCTGGCTGGAAGGAAGGCTGCAAGGGCTGCTCATTCGTGGCCGACCACTTCGACGGCGCCAACCTGCATCTGCCCCATCATGACGTTTCGCTGGTGGTGGTCTCCCACGCCCCGCTCGCGGAATTTCTACCATTCAAACAGCGCATGGGCTGGGATTTCGACTGGGTGTCTTCGGCCGGCAGTGACTTCAACGAGGACTATCAGGTGTCGGCCACGCCCGAGCACATCGAGGCTGGCGACGTCATTTACAACTACGAACTCAGCCAGGATCCCGCCGAGGAAATGCCCGGATTGAGCGTCTTTTACAAAAACCCAGCGGGTGAGGTTTTTCATACCTATTCGACGTATGCACGGGGAATGGACATATTGCTCGGCACCCACAACTTGCTTGACCTCACGCCCAAAGGCCGGGATGAACAAAGCACGATGGGATGGGTTCGCCATCACGACCGCTATGACGGTGCGCCCGTGAAAGAAGCATCAAGTAGCTGTGCTGAAACATCGAACCGTTAATACCGAAGAAATGCGGCGACGGGTAACTACCGGCAAATCAAAATGTCACGATTGCTAACAAAGCATGTTGTACTAGTGACACTCTCATTCTTTGCCGGTACACCCGTGGACACTAAAAAATCCGACCGCATCAAACTGATTCAACAAGCGCTACAGGATCAAAAAGCCATCCACTTGCGAGAAATGGCGGCCTTGCTGGACGTGTCGGAAATGACCCTGCGCCGCGACCTCGGTCGTCACACCGACGAATTTCGCTTGTTAGGCGGCCACATTACCCGGGTGTTCGACACCAACGAGGCCAGCGATTATCGGGTCACCGAACAAGACACTCGGCACGTGGAGGAAAAACGCCGAATCGGCAAATTGGCCGCCGCCTTTATCCTGCCGGGCGACACGGTATTTTTCGACTGCGGTACCACCATCCCGTTTGTGGTGGACTTCATTCCTGACGAGTTGGAGTTCACGGCGGTGTGCAACTCACTGAACGTGCTGCTCAAGCTGCAACAAAAACCCAACTGCAACATCGTCCTGTGCGGCGGCACGTATCACCGTAAAAACCAGGTGTTTGAAAACCGTGCCGAAAGCGGAATCCTCGACAGCGTTCGGCTGACCTGGGCCTTCCTTTCCGCCGCCGGGGTCAGTCAGGAATTCGGCGTGACCTGCTTTAACCTCAACGAAGTCGAGGTCAAACAAAAGGTCTTGCGCCAAGCCCAACAATGCATGCTGCTGGCCGACCATTCCAAGTTCGACGCCGTACGTACCGCGCACTTCGCCTCGCTGGAAGATTTTCATTACGTCATCAGCGACAAAAAAATCCCCAAGCTTTACCGCGACTTGGTAAGCAGCAGCGGCATGCAGCTGGTGGTGTGAGGGGTGAAGGGCGGCACCTGTGTGATTTGAGATCGCAGGGTGTCAGGACTGAAGCCTTTCCGAATAAATTCGGTCCCGCAGATTTTAGCGATGCACAGATTTCTGTAGGCACCCTCTACATTTCGGGAATCAGACTTCGCTCTCAAGCTGCCGCCGCTCAGCCTCAGTCAGATACCCGGTGGTGACACTGAATTGGGCGCTCTCCCCGGCTGCCAATGAGCGAATATTGCCCTTGGCAGATTCCGCTTTATAACCCTCCGGCTCGCAGGTCGCGGGTAATATGAAGGCCGCGACTTGCTGATCGGCGTTGTGCAGTATCCAGCGGGCCGCATGTTCGAACTGCTCGGGTCGATAGCGGGTGTAAAACGCCGGACCCTCTGGGTGTACCAGTAAAAAATGCGCATCACCCTGGCTGTCCGCCCGCGCGCCGTCGAAAAAACAGACGATCTCCGGGTCGTACAGCTCGGGGGAATCAAGCACCTGCAAGCGCGACGGTTCTGCCGTCAGTTGCGCCATATAGCGCGTCCACGCCGGTGTCGGACGGACATGCGCTGGCACACTGCTGCGCACCCTCGTCTGCTCAACACCCAACGGTTCGACAAAGCGCGCACCTTCCACGTAGGCGTAATTCATGTGCGCCATGTACATCAACTCCATCGGCACACCCGCCAGGTTGGTGACCTGCATGCCGATATCGAAGAGTGCCGAATCCGCGCGCAGGGTGACGCTGGGACGTGCCTGGTAGTGGTCACCAAACCCTTGCACGTATTCATACTCGCCGCCAAGCCGAAGGAAGGTTCCGGCGCTGTCTTCACCGACTTCCAGCCACGCGCTGTCCATCGGCGCACAAGGCATTTCGCCGTGCAGCGGGTGATCGTCTTCCGGGCCGGGGCAGCCGTTGCGCAGCAGACCGCTGTGGAACATAAAGCAGCCATAGGTGCCGATCACGGTGGGGCTTGGTCGCGGCTGGCTGAACATATTGCGCATGGTCAGATCGCACCCATCGAACACCGCTGACCAAATCATCTGCCCCTGATACGGCAACACCACCACTCGCCCACGGCTGTTTTCCAAGGCCAAGGCCAACACGCCGGATGGGTAAGTCCAAGCGCTGACGTTAAAATCAGCTGACGCCAGCAAGGTCTTCTCAGCCCCGGCGAACAGCGCCGGAAAAAGCGCAATGGTCGTTTTTTTCATCGAACCGGCAGTCATGAGACCGCCACTGCGCCGACTGGCAGGTGTTCGCTTTTCGAATGACGCAGGCAGTGCATCGCATAGCCGACGATCACCACGAAACACACCAACGGCACGCTATAGGCCAGTTGCATATTGCCGCCGGTGTAGTCGGACAGCAGGCCCTGGAAGATCGGAATGACCCCGCCGCCGACGATGCTCATCACCAACAGCGAACCGCCGACGCCGGTGTCTTCGCCCAAGCCGTCGATGGTGAGGCCATAGATGGTCGGCCAGCACGGGCCAAGGAAAATACTGACGCCCACGGCGGCGTACACCGCAGAAATGTTTGGCACCAGAATCGTGTACGCCAGCAACACAATGCACAGCACGCCGTACAACGCCAAGACCTTGGCTGGGTGCAGTTTGCGCATGAGTAAGTTAGCAATCACTTTACCGACGAAATAAGCGGCGAAGGTGGTGAGCAAGAACCACGACGCGCTGCGCTCGTTCATCCCGCCCATCTGCATCGCCAGGCGAATGGTGAAACTCCAAACCCCTACTTGCGCGCCGACGTACAGGAACTGCGCCAGCACACCGAACACAAAGCGCGGATTACGGCGCAAGCGCGACAGACTTTGGCCCAGGCTGCTCTGTTGGACCTTCGCTTTGATGATGCCCTTGCAGGCCGGGAATTTAGTGACAGCGACCAGAATGAACATCAGCACCAGAACAGCGATCATCCATTTGTAAGGAAGCAAGGTCGACTGAATCATCTGCAGCTGTTGGACTGCCGCGTCGGCGGGGCTCATTTGCAACAGTTGCGCATGGCTGGCGTCGGTATCCTTGAACATCACGAAGCTGCCGACGTACACCCCGGCCATGGCGCCGAACGGGTGAAAGGTCTGGGAAATGTTCAAACGCCGGGTACCGGTTTCACGTGGTCCCATCAAGGTGGAGTAGGTGTTGCAGGCGGTTTCCAGGAACGACAGGCCGGCCGCGATCACAAACAACGCCAGCAAAAACATTCCGTACTTGGCGGTGGATGCAGCCGGAAAAAACAGCAAGCAGCCAAACATGTACAGCAGCAACCCGACGAGAATCGTGGTTTTGTAACTGAACCGCCGAACCACCAAAGCGGCCGGGATCGCAACAAAAAAATAGCCCAGATAAAATGCCGACTGGACGAAGGCAGTCTGGAAATCACTGAGTAAAAAAGCCTTTTTGAACTGAGCAATCAACACGTCGTTCATGCTGGCGGCTGCCGCCCACAGGGCAAAAATGCTGCACAACAGCAGGAAGGCAAACCAGGGCGTTCGGTTGAGGTAAAACCCGTCAGACGTCTGTTGGAGCGCAGGCTTAATCATTATTGTTCTCCGTAAAAAGCAGGGATCGAAACAGCCCATTCAGGCGTGGCGTTCCGACAGGTGGTTTTGCAGGAATTCGGCGAACTTCAACGCGTCAGGGTAAGAAGTCTGGGTGCCCAGCCCGGTGACAGAACAGGCGGAATAGGCCACGGCCAAGGTCATGGCGTGTTTGATATCGCGGGTTTGTGTCCAGTGATGGGCGAAACAACCGATGAATGCATCACCAGCGCCGGTGGTGTCGACTGCGCAGACCGCATGCCCGTTGACCCGGAACTCGCCGTCTTCACCGACATACAACGCGCCCTGTTCACCCAGGGTCACGATGACATGGCGAATCCCGTCCGCCACCAGCAACCGTGCCGCGATCAAGGCGGATTCGGGCGAGGTCACGGGCTGACCGCTGATGAGCGCCAGTTCGGTTTCGTTAGGAATCAGGAAGTCGAGTTGCGCCAGCTGTAAACGGTCAAGCCCTGCCAGCGCCGGGGCCGGATTGAGCAACACCGGAATGCCCTGCTGCTTGCCGAACGCGATGGCGTGATAAACCGTTTCCAGTTCAATTTCCAGCTGCACGACGATCAACGCACAATCACGCAAGGCCGCGTGGGCGGCGTCGATATCGGCAGGTTTGAGGTGCGCGTTGGCGCCTTTGATGATCAGGATGCTGTTATGGGAATCACTTTTGACGAAGATCGGCGCAACGCCACTGGACACCCCCTGGACACGGGTCACGTGCTGGGTATTGACGCCATACAGCTGGAAATTGGCCAGGGTGTTGTCAGCAAAAACATCGTCACCGACTTTACTCACCATCACCACGTCGGCGCCCAACTTGGCAGCAGCCACCGCTTGGTTGGCGCCTTTACCGCCACAGCCCATGGCAAAACCAGGCGCTTCGAGGGTCTCGCCCTGCAAGGGCATTCGATCGATGTAGGTGATCAGATCCACCATATTGCTGCCAATGACCGCGATCTTGCTCATTGTTCTGGCTACCTTATTTACGCCGGGGGCAATCACCCGATGCGCTATTATTTTTGTTACTTTAATAACATATTTTGTGATTATCCAATCTTTTTTTGAGTTGGGCGATCAACGCTGGCTGCAATCCCAGTGAGATGCCGGAGGCGGCGATTTTTGTGGGGTGTCAGTTAGGATGCTTCCCGAATGAATTCGGTCCCACGGTTTTGGCGATGCACAGACTTCTGTAGGATCTGCCGAAGGCTGCGATCAGATGTTCAGTGCCTGGCCAAAATCTCTGTGGGCTTGCCAACGAAAGCGTCAAGGCAGACGACCCAGGTTTCAGGTCAACATCAGCGGCGCGATTACGGGCCTCTTCGCAGGCAAGCCTGCTCCCACGCATGAGCTTTGTGCGCCGATGAAGCGCAGAGCTGTTGCGGCATCGCCTACCGATACCCCCGCGCCTGTAAGTCAAACAACTGCGCGTAGCGACCGCCCGCCGCCACCAGGCTGGCGTGGTCGCCGCGTTCAAGCACTCTGCCCTGATCCAGCACGACGATCTGATCCGCGTTGCGCACGCTGGAGAACCGATGCGAAATCAACAGCGTCATCCGGCCTTTTGCATGTTCTCGAAAGTGCTCAAACACCGCTGCTTCGGCAGCGGCGTCGAGGGCTGCAGTGGGTTCGTCGAGGATTAGGATGTCAGCGTTGCGGCGCATGTACGCCCGGGACAGGGCTATTTTCTGCCACTGACCGCCCGACAACTCTTGACCTCCGGCAAACCAGCGGCCGAGCTGAGTGCCAAAGCCACCGTCCAGCGCGTCGATGAATTGCGCGGCCATGCCTTGGGTCGCGGCTTCGCGCCAGCGGGCCTCATCGCCAAACGCGTCAATGTCGCCGACCCCAAGGTTTTCGCCGACGGTCAGTTGATAGCGAATGTAATCTTGGAATATTACCCCGATGCGCCGGCGTAATGCGTCCTCGCTCCAGTCGTTAAGGTCGCTGCCATCGAGCAGGATGCGGCCTTGGTCGGGGCGATAAAGGCGGGTTAACAGCTTGATCAAGGTGGTTTTGCCCGAGCCGTTTTCTCCCACCAGCGCCACGCTGAGGCCCGGCCGCAAATGCAGGTCAATGTTCTCCAGGGTAGCGAGTTGGGCGTCTGGATAAGTGAAGCCCACACCTTCGCAACGCAGCCCGTCGCCCGGCAATAAGCCCTGAGTAAGACCGCCGGCTTCTACGATCACCGGTTGCGCCAAGTACTCATAGAGATTGGACAGGTAAAGCCCGTCTTCGTATAAACCGCTGATGGCACTGAGGCTGCTGCTCACTGCACTTTGCCCTTGTTTGAACAACACCAGGTACATGGTCATTTGCCCGAGACTGATCAAACCGTCCACCGTATCAATCACGACCCAGGCGTAGGCTAGATAAAACGCGCTGGTGCCCAGCAAACCGAGGAGAAAGCCCCAACCATCGCGGCGCAGGGTCATTCGACGGTCTTCGCTGTAGAGCTTGGTGAAGGTATCTCGATAACGCTGCAGCAGGAGCGGCGCAAAGCCGAACAACTTGACCTCCTTGATGTAGGTCTCGTGGGAGAGCAAGGTTTCAATATAGTTTTGGTGGCGGGTTTCCGGGGCGCGGCGGCTAAACAAACGGAAGGCATCGCCGGAGAAATGCGCCTCGGCGAAGAACACGGGCAATGCGCCGAGAATCAATATCGCCAGCGCCCACGGTGAGAAATGCACCAGCAGCACGGCGAAGCTGATCAGCGAAATGAGATTTTGAATCAAGCCCAGGGATTTGGTGACCAAGGCCAGTGGCCGAGTGGAGGCTTCACGGCGCACGCGGACCAATTTGTCGTAAAACTCGGAATTCTCGAACTGCACCAGCGAAAGGGTTTGGGCCTTTTCCAGGATCAGGGTGTTAACCTTCTGCCCCAACTGCACCCGCAGCAACGACTGTTGAACGGAAAGACTCCGTTGCGCACCCGCCAATATCGCCAACACCCCTGCTTCGAACAACACGTAACGTAACACCGGCCAGAGCGGCGCGCTGCCTTGGCTCGCGTGCAACTGCATGGCCGCAACCACCGCATCGACGATCCGCTGCCCGAGCCATGCTGCCAAGGCGGGTAATATCCCGGCGACCAGGGTTGCCACGACTAGACCGATAAACAGCCCGCGTGAGGTGCTCCAGACCAGATCCAAGGCACGCTTCGCTTGGTCGAAAAATGAGGCGAAGCGGCTAACAACTGGCATGTGGCATAGAGCTCCGGGAAGACGTGGAGCATTGTGTCGTCATTGCGCGGGGACATCCAGTCGCGCAACACAGAGCCGATCCGTCTAATCGCTCACCTGAACCCTCCTGAATGTGTTGCTCTGCATCTCGTCGTGCAGTTCCTCGATCATCCGGGCAATGGCGTCTGCGTTTTTGAGCTTCTCCATGACAATCCCGGTCACGACCAGATCGACCCGCCCGGTCTTGCGGTCAAAAATCTTAACGGTAAGGGATGCATCGGCACCCAGCGTGCATTCACAAGCCAAGGGCATAAAGCTTTTTTCCAGGCAGCGGCGCAAATAGGACAGAGCAAACACGGGGCGTGCTCCTCTTGAAAGGAGGTTTAGGGACTCGCAAGTGGAATGGCATCCATGCATGCAATCGTCGTGTTGCTATGGGCCAGAGAATAAGAAATGGCGCCCGCAGACAAAACCCGAATTTGCACTGGATGATTTAGTGCATTTGCACCTTATGCGTTACCGTTGGGTCTACGTTCACCGCTGAATAGTCCACGCTCTCGGGCCCAGACGATGGCTTCGCTGCGGCTATGAACATCAAGCTTTGAATATACCGTCGCCACATGATTGCGCACCGTATTGGGCGCAAGCTTCAGTCGCGCGGCGATTTCCTTGTCTGCCAGCCCTTCGCAAATCAACCCCAGTACGTCACGCTCCCGGGCCGTCAGCTCGGTAAAAGAGGCATTGGGCCGATTAAGCGCCTTCGCGTTTTTTACGTTGGCCAGTTTTTCGATCAAGGTTTGACTGAACCAAGACGCGTCGCGCATCACTTCTTCAATGGCCGCAATCAATTCCAGCTCGGATCGCTTGCGCTCAGTGATGTTCATCAATACCAGCAGATAGCAGGGAGCATCCTGAATATTGAGCGTGTCCGCCGACACTACACAGTCGATAAGCTCATCATCTTTTTTGCGGATTTTAAGGTCCAGCTCCTCAACCCTGCCGGCCTTCTCCAGCGTGGCGAATAACTGATTGCAGACGCCGGTGCCATCGATAAAGCCGATTTCAGCCGCAGTCTTGCCGAGCACTTCTTCAGCGGTAAATCCGGTCACCTTGAAGAACGCCTCATTGACGTCTACTACCTGCTGGCTCTGTGCGCTGCACATCAGCGTTGGCACTGGATTCAAGCGGAAGGTTTTGGCAAAACGCTCTTCACTCTGGCGCAACGCAACCTCGGCTTTGCGACGCCGTTCTAGATCAACAAAGGAGAACAGCATGCAATCTTCGTCGTTGATACTGAGCGGCTGACCCGCAACGATCACCAACTTGCTGCCGCCCTCAGGAAGTTTAAGCTCCGCGTGCATCTGTGGGACGGTCACGCCTTCACCCAGTCGCTTAATCGCCAACTCCTTGTTATCGGCGCCCTCCAGCACGTCTACTTCATAGACCGAACGGCCAATAACCTGCTCCCTTGCATAGCCGGTCATTTCCAGAAAGCCTGCATTCACTTTGATGTAGCGCAAATCGCTCAGCCGGCAAATCACGGCCGGTGCCGGGTTGGCACTAAACGTCTTTTCAAAGCGCTGCTCAGCACTGGCCCACTCAGTGGCATCGGCCAGAATAAGCACCAACGACTCCGGTTCGCCCGAAAGATCGGTGAGCGTCATGCTGCGAACGCGGTGGACCCAGCTTCGTGCTTCATCATTGGCCGACCTGACTTCAACCACCACATCACTGAACGCCTCCCCGGCCGCCGCTCGGCTAATGGGGTAGCTTTCCTCAGACAACGGGTGATTGTTGCGATAACGCAGCGTGAATCGCTCGGCATATGCCTTCGCGTTTTCGCCTAATTCACTGACTTTACTGACCCCATGCATAGTTAATGCGGCTTCGTTAGCCCACGCGATGGTTTGGTCTACGTCAATCAGAATCACACCGTCCGACAGACCTGAAATAATCTGCTGCAACTGGAGTCTGTTGGTGTCGGTGGCAAATACGTCCTGGCTCATCGCTTCACCCAAAATGCAGCGCCACAGGGTGCGCCTTGGGATTACGACAGCGAGTGAATGTCATCGTGCCGCTGTTGTGCAGACCGCAGCGTTACCCTCTTTAATGAACAACGGCAAAACTGATCGCCTGTGCTAAAGCTCAAGTTCGAGACAAGCTGGGTTATCATGCGCCAATTCCCCCAACTCCCCGGAAACTGCTCATGTCCACAATGCCTACCGTCGCCCAACCACGGGGCTTGTCGTTCTGGTGGAAGCCTCTTTTGTTTTTGTTGGTGGCGGTCATCGGCCTCTACTACGTCAAGTGGTCGCCCTACTACCTCAAGTCGTTCATCGCTGCCGACAATCACAGCATTGGCGCCTCAATCCTCGGCGCCCCACAAGACAGCCCTTTCAGCGCCGCACTGGCCTATGCCCAAGTGTATTTTCTGGCCATTTGGAAAGCCGCTGTTCTGGCGGTGATTCTCGGTTCGCTGCTGCAAGTGTTGATCCCGCGTGACTGGCTGTTGAACGTGTTCGGCCGCGCTGGTTTTGGTTCGACGTTGCGCGGTGGGTTGTTCGCATTGCCGGGAATGATGTGCAGTTGCTGCGCCGCTCCAGTGGCTGCGGGCATGCGCCGGCAACAGGTCTCGGTCGGCGCGGCGCTGGCGTTCTGGATCGCTAACCCGGTATTGAACCCTGCGACACTGGTGTTCATGGGGTTTGTGCTGGGTTGGGAATTCACCGCGCTGCGCTTGGTAGCCGGGGTGATATTGGTGATGGGTGTTTCGTTGATCGCTCAACATATCGCCAGCCCGGAGCAAGTGCCTGAACAGGCGCTGGAAGCCGTTGCCGACGCAAGTTCGACTGACCGGAGCAATTTTTTCACCCGTTGGGGCCAGACCCTGTGGCAGCTGTTTTGGAGCACGATTCCGGTTTACGTTGTAGCGGTGCTGGTTTTGGGCGCAGCCCGGGTTTGGCTGTTTCCCCACGTCGACGCGTCCATGGGCAATAGCCTGATTTGGATCGCGGCGCTGGCGGTGGTGGGTACGCTGTTCGTGATTCCAACCGCTGCCGAGATACCAATCGTGCAAACCATGCTGTCGTTGGGCCTGGGCACCGGCCCCGCCGTCGCGCTGCTGATGACCTTGCCGAGCGTGAGCTTGCCGTCGTTGCTGATGCTGCGTAAGTCGTTCGACACCAAGGTGCTGGTGACCGTGGGTGTATTAACAATGTTAGTCGGGGTTATCAGCGGGTTGGTGGGCGTGGCGGTTTTGTAAGATCAAAACCTGTGTAGGGACCAACATGTTGGCAAGGCGGCGGGCCTGATACACCGCGCCACGCCCTTCGCCAACAAGTTGGCTCCTGCAGACAGGCGCCCGCCTACATGCTGCCTCAGCCCTGCCGATGCTGACGGTCTTTCAAATACTCAATCATCGCCGCATGTTCGCCGGAAAACTCGATACGCGGCCCCTTGCTGTCGCGTTGGTAGGCGTACATGGGGTCGTAATACTCGCCCAACATCCCGCTTATCCACTCGCGATGCAGGTCCACCGCACCGGATTTTTCCTGCTCGGCCAGCGCGCTGTCCATCACCGCTGAGAGACGCTGATAGCGTTCGCCGCCCAAGCGTTTGACGATGCTGGCGAGGCTCTGACGCAGTTGTGCGGCAAACATACCAAAACCCTGCTCAAGCCCATGCACCCCAATAAACTCGGCGCACAGGTCGACCACGTAGTCTTTCAAAATCCGTTCGACCCGGTTCTCAAACGGCTCTTCAAGCCATACCAGCGGGTAGTGCTGCATGCCCTGAAACAAGGTCAACGGAACCGCGCGACTGCCTACAGCACGGCCTTCGTCTTCGATCACGAATTGCTTCACGCCCGCGGCGCGCTTCTTGAGGATGTCGATGGACAACGCGTTTTCAAAGCTGATTTGCGCCGGTTGCCCGGTCGCATGCTTGCCAAAGCTGGATCCACGATGGTTCGCGTGGCCTTCCAGGTCCAGGGCGTTGCTCAGTTTGGTCAACACCTCTGTCTTGCCCGACCCGGTCAGCCCGCCCACCAATATGAAATCGCACTCCAATACCGCGCTTTCAGTGACCTCCATCAGGTACGTCCGCAGGGCCTTGTAACCGTTGAGCACCCGTGGGTATTCAATCCCGGCCTCGTTTTTGAGCCATTGTTGGGTCAGTTGCGAACGCAGTCCGCCTCGGAAGCAATACAAAAAACCGTGCGGCTGAGAGCGGACGAACGCGGCCCACGCGTCGATCCGGTCTTGTTTAGTCTGGCCAGAGACCAATTGATGGCCCAGCTCGATGGCCGCCTGTTGGCCTTGTTGCTTGTAACAGGTGCCAACCTTCTCCCGCTCTAGATCGTTCATTAGCGGCAGATTGCGCGCCAACGGAAAAGCGCCCTTGTCGAATTCGACCGGGGCACGGACGTCCATCAGCGGGATGTCGTTAAGAAAGATGTGGCGGTAGTCGGCGCTGTTGTCCCGCATCAGAACACCTCTACCGCGTGGCTCTGTCGGCCGATGAATTCGCCAATCACCGACAAATTCAGGCCCAGCTCTTCAGCCATAGCCAAGAACGCTTCCTGTCCCGCAGGTTCGACGGCCACTAATAACCCTCCGCTGGTTTGTGGGTCACACAGCAGGAGTTTTTGCATCGGGGCCAGCGGCGTGAGGCGAGCGCTGTAGCTGTCGAAATTACGGTGTGTGCCACCGGGCACGCAGTTTTTCTCCAGGTAGAACTCAACACTGGGCAAACGCGGCACGGCCGCGAAATCGATACGCGCGGTCAGCTTGGCGCCGTCGGCCATTTCAACCAGATGCCCTAGCAGACCAAACCCGGTGACATCGGTCATGGCCTTGACCCCTTCAAGCCGGGCGAAACGACTGCCCGGCTTGTTCAGCGTACACATCAAGTCCCGGGCGACGCCTTGGTCCTCGGCCCTCAGCAAGCCTTTCTTTTCGGCAGTGGTAAGGATGCCAATGCCCAGCGGCTTGGTCAGGTACAGCTTGCAGCCTTCGGTGGCGGTGTCGTTACGCTTCATGAAGCGCTTTTCCACCAAGCCGGTGACCGCCAGACCGAAAATTGGCTCAGGCGCATCAATCGAATGCCCGCCCGCCAGCGCAATACCTGCCGCATCACACACGGCTCGGCCGCCGCGAATCACTTCACGGGCCACTTCCGGCGCCAGCAGGTTGACCGGCCAACCCAGGATGGCAATCGCCATGATCGGATCGCCGCCCATCGCATAAATGTCGCTGATGGCGTTGGTAGCCGCGATCCGACCGAAATCGAACGGGTCATCGACGATGGGCATGAAAAAATCGGTGGTCGAGACCACGCCGCGCTCTTCGTCGATGGCATACACCGCCGCATCGTCACGCGAGGCATTGCCGACCCAGAGCTTTGGATCGAGGTTCTGCGCGCCGCTGCCGGCAAGGATCACTTCCAGTACTTCGGGAGAGATTTTGCAGCCACAACCGGCGCCATGACTGTATTGGGTAAGGCGGATCGGCTCGCTCATGGGGCACCTCTGAATTTCAAATGCGCCGATACTACCAGAGCGGGCCGAGAGGAGTGCCGACTTGGCGCCGGTCAGCGCTTTTCGAGATTGGCTTTGATCACTCGGCAGGCCGCCAGATCCCAGGCCCCGGTGCCCACGGTTTTGAAGACAATGGGCCGGGAGAAGTCAGGCTTGTTGATCAATGCAGAGGCCAAGGATTTTACCCGCGCCCACTCAATGTTGGCCAAGATCAAGTCACCCGCTTCGTGGGTGGCGCCCAAAGGGTCATCCACATAAACCGTGCTGGCGTTGATCACGTCAGCGCAGATTTCGGCCGCGTCCGGGGTGAACGCGCCGACGCCGATGACCAAGCAATCGGGGCGGGCCGGCTCAAAGTGAACCGGGGTTTTACTGGTAGTCACCGTGATGACCACCTCTGTGTCCGATGGATGGGCGAGGTCTTCAACGACCAAGTTGGGCGCGCTGGCTTTGAACCGTTCAACGAACGCCTGGGCACTCTGCACCGAACTGCCACGCACCCGAATCACCGCGTCGGGGTAGACCTCGGCAATCGCTTGCACGTGGTTGCCCGCTTGCGTGCCGCCGCCAATGATCAGCACCGAACGCGGCGCCTGTGGCAGCAGGCAACTGATGCCGAGCAGGGTCACAGCGGCGGTTCTTCTGCCGGTGACGGTCGGGCCATCCACTTGGAACAACATGACACCGCTCAACGCATCACAGGCAACCACTTGCCCGTGAATCGTTGGCAGCCCTTCGTTGCGGTTGCGGGGATTGACGTTCACCAGCTTATGAATGGCGATGTCATCCGACGTGGCAGGCATCGACAGCATCACGCCGCCGTCTCTGAGGGCCACCACCAAGCGTTCGGGACTCACAATGTCGCCATCGACGACTTGCTGCGCAGCAACGCGTAATGCCGCTATCAATTCACGGATGGGCAAAAGTGCGGCTGTTTCAGTTTCGTTGAATACTTTCATGTCGTGACTGCACCTTGACTGCACCCTGGGCCGTTAGCAGGGGCTTTTTTACGCCTGCCCCTGTGTGCCGTCAATCGATTGCTGGAGTTTGAATAACACCAGTGGTTAGCGCCCGGTTTCCAGCGCGTAGCGACGGCAATGTTCGAGATAGCCCTCCTCATGGCTGCCCACCAACTGCACCACGCTGGTCCAAAGCCATGACGGCGCATCCAGGTTCTTGGAGCGGTTGAGCTGCAAATCAGCCAGCCAGCTTTTGCGCAGGTCATCGTCCATCTGCCGGGCATGGGCGATACCGACTATTCGCGCCAGATAACCCGCCGCACGCATGGCGTCGGTTTCATTCAGCGTGTCCAGCTCCAGCTTCATGTCTTGCGGCAGCAGTTCGCGAATGAACACACCGTGGTCGAGAAAACGGGTTGCCAGCATCCGCTCGCCCAAGGCCGGAGACAACTGACGCGCCCCTTCGACGACCCGGCGGGCATTGTCCCGTGGCATATGAGCGCGGGGGGCCCGGGGCGCTGCGGCGGCGATGGCTTCTTTGACATCAATCAGGCAGTAATCCTGCTCCTCGTCACCGCCAACCCCGAGGAGTACCGCATAGCGCATTAACCCCAAGGAGCTGCAGCCCTTGACCCAATACGCCGAATCGAGCAACTCGACACTTGCATCATTAGGTCGGCCTTTAAGGGACGTCACTAATTTATGAATGTCGGGTGTGGCGCATAGCAGTTTTATTTCGGCTTTTTCAGCGCGGGACAATGGCCAAAAACTTTTACCCAGCGGAATCGTCGGGCGTTCGTTTTCGATACGTTCACGCGCCAAATGCTTCCAGGTGCGCTGCACGGCGGTGCGCATGCCACCTTTTACTTGGCTTGGACGTTCCGGATCCTCGCCCGGCCCTTTGATGAACGCCTGTGCGTAGCCGCGCATCATTTCCTCGAGCATGCGCGCGGTAGTCACACCCGGCAGGTCCGAACCACGGGCGGCCATGGCCAGCGACAACGCCAACCGGACCAGGTCATGGGTCGGGTTGCCAATCACCGCCTGGTCCAGGTCGCGAATATTGATGTCTATACGGCCGTGGATATCCCCGGTCGGCCCCAGATTACCCACGTGACAATCGCCACAAATCCACACATTCGGCCCGTGGGGCAAGCGTCTTCCGCGTTGGCTGTGCAGCCATTCATAAAACTGAACCGTATTGCCGCGCACGTAGGCATGGGCCGAGCGGGCCATTTTTTCATTACGACGGCTGTCGAGTAGCTCAAGCCGATCCTGGGGGCGCGGTAGTTTCATGGCGGCTTCTTTCTGAGTGGTCTTGAATTCAATAGACTGAAACGTTCAAGCATTGGTTTCATTTTGCTATCGACAAGTGCCATAAGGGCCTCATCACGCTTTCCAGAAGGACAAAAACACCCCATGAGCATTGAATTAGAGGTCATCGACATCCAGCTGGGTGATGGCAAGGAGGTGGTCAAAGGTGCACTGATCACCACCCAGTACACCGGGTATCTAAAAGACGGCACGGTATTCGATTCATCCCACGAACGCGGCAAACCCTTCCAATGCGTGATTGGCACCGGACGGGTGATCAAAGGCTGGGATCAAGGACTGATGGGCATGAAAGTCGGCGGCAAGCGCAAGCTGTCAGTGCCCGCCCACCTGGCGTACGGCGAACGACACATGGGCGCGCACATCAAACCGAACTCCGACCTGACCTTTGAGATCGAACTGTTGGAAGTGCTGACGCGGGATGATTGAAGGCATTGTTACAGACCTCCTTAGGAGCTGCGAAAGCAGCGATAAGGGCCGAAGGACCTTCGCCAACAAGCTGGCTACAGATGGCTGCCCGCCCATCCGTCTCCTGTGAATCGAATGCCGAATTGCGGAAAGAGGCCCCGTGAAACCATGCGGCCGAACGCAGGCGTTGCGTAGGGGGTAACGAGGCAAGGATGCCGAGAAAGCCGTGCGCGGCCAGGGACGGCCGCTCACGGCGACCCCCGGAGCAACGCCGGAGTTAGGGACGACCGAGCCTAAGCGAAGGCCTGCATGGTGGGGCAAGCGTTTTGGGTTACCTTTTTGCGGTTCGGCGTTCCGACGTTTGAAAAAGGTGACTCGCTGTAAAAGCGAAACCATAATTTCAGCAACCACAAAGGCCGGATATACACTCAAAATCCATTGTTTTTAAAAGATTAAAAAGTGTTTTGGCGAAGAACATCACGTGGTGTGTCAAGCAGGCCGCTTTGCCAGCAAGTTGGCTCTACAGACCGACGGCGCGTTCCAACAACCGATACCCCACCCCGGCTTCGGTCACGATAAACCGTGGGTTGGTTGGGTCATCGGCCAATTTCTGCCGCAGGTGCCCGACGACAATCCGCAGGTAATGGCTGTCTTCAGTGTGGGTCGGGCCCCAGATGTCTTTGAGCAACTGCTGTTGGGTAATCACCCGTCCCGGATGCCGCGCCAATTGCGCCAGCACCGCGTATTCCTTGCGCGTCAGCCCGACTTCAACGCCGTCTAACAACACCCGCCGATATGCCAGATCCACCGTCAACGGGCCGAAGACCAACGCGGCTTCTTGCTGTTCGCCCGCAGGCGCTTGACGTAATAACGCCCGGACCCGTGCGAGAAACTCCTGTATGCCGAAGGGTTTGGTCACGTAGTCATTGGCGCCGCCGTCCAGCGCCTGAACTTTCTGGCCCTCACTGGCGCGCACCGAGAGCACCAGCACCGGGACTGCCGACCACTCGCGAAATTCGCGCAGCACCTGTTGGCCGTCCATGTCAGGCAAACCAAGGTCGAGCACCAGCAAGTCAGGTTTGTTCAACGCCGCTTGGCTCAAACCTTCGCTGCCGGTGCCCGCTTCCAGCACCTTGTAACCTTGGGAGGCCAGGCTGATGCGCAGAAATTTTCGAATCTGCGGCTCGTCATCGATCACTAGAATGGTCGAGGTCTGACTCATGGTTGTCTTGCCATCTCAAATGAAGCCGCGAGCGTAACGCACTGCATGATCAGAGCGTGTGCTCCAATTCAGCTTCGGGTTGGGTTTGCAGCGGGAGGAACAGGGTGATACAGGTGCCGCGCCCTTCAATGCCGTCGGCCACGGTGATGTGCCCGCCATGGGCGCCGACCATTCCCAGACAAATAGCCAATCCCAACCCTGTGCCCTGCCCGCCGCGATCGCCACGGGCGGCGGTGTAGAACATATCAAAAATTTTCGCGCGCTCGGCTTCGGGGATACCGGGGCCTTCGTCACTGACCGAGAAGAATAGCTCGCTGTCGGTCACCCCCGCAGCCACCTGCAAGCGTCCCTGCGCTGGAGAAAACCGCGCAGCATTTTCAAGCACATTGACTAAAGCCTGCTCGATCAACGCGGCGTGTACGTACAGCAATGGCAACTCCAACGGCACCTGAGTGCTGACCTGTAACGGCGCCAACACCGCACGCAGGCGGTTAAGTGCGCTGCCGACGACATCCCCCGGCGACACCCAGTCCCGCGCGAGCTTCAGGGCGCCGTGACCCAACCGAGTCATGTCCAGCAGGTTTTGAATATAACGGTCCAAACGCTCCGCCTCGTCACGGGTGCCTTCGAGCAGTTCACGACGATCCTCCAATGGGATGGCTTCACCCAACGCCAACAGGCTGTCGATACTGCCGCGCATGGCCGTCAGCGGCGTGCGTAAATCGTGGGACACCGAGGCCAACAACGCACTGCGCAGTTGCTCGGTTTCACCGTGCAATCGGGCGGCTTCCAGCTCTTCGGCCAACTGGGCTCGGGCCAATGCTTGGGCCAAGGGTTGACTGAGTGCGGTTAATAGCCGACGACGCTGATCGGTAAAGGGCTGCCCTTCATGCGGACACACGCCGAGCAACGCCAACGGGCCCTCTTCCATCGACAACGGCCACCACCACCAATGCCCCAGCGGCAAAGTGCCCGTACCCAAACCTGCGGCCTGATCGTGTTGCCACGCCCAATCGGCCGCCGCGCGTTCGGCTTCGGACAACTGCAACGCGCCGCCGACTTCGACTTTCCAGACACCTTGGTCGTCGCGATCCAGCAAGCAGATGTTCAATTCTTTCCAGCCACTGAAATGCTGTTCAGCGGCGCTTAGCATCGCCTGCCGATCAGTCGCCGCCGTGAGTTTGCGCGACAGGTCGAGCAACTCGCTGGTTTCCTCCTGAGTATCGCGCAGGGCCCGGAGTTGCTGGCGTTGCCGGGCGGCAAGGTTACCGGTCAAGGCAGCCATCAATAAAAAGAACAGCAGCGTCAGCACGTCTTCTTCGCGCTGGATGCTGAAGGAGAATTTAGGTGGAATGAACAGAAAATCGTAAGTCAGAAAAGACAACGCCGCACAGGCCAGCGCAGGCCCAAGGCTGCTACGCACCGCCACCAACAACACAGCGGCGAGGAACACCAAAGAAATATTCGGCAGCGCCAAGACACTCGACACTGCCCACGCCAAGGCGGTGGCCAGAATCGTCGCGATCAACGCCAGTCCGTAGTCAAACCAGACCACAGCCCGTGCCGAACGTGCACGCGGCTGATGATGCTGCGCCTCGCTGTCGAGGACATTGATTTCCAGGCCGTGGGCATCCCGCAGCAGCCGCGCTGCCAGCCCACCACCAAACAGACGCCTGCGTAAACGCGGACGCGATTGCCCCACCAGCACCAAGCTGGCGCGGCGCTCTGCGGCGTGTTGAATCAGGGTTTTAGCCACCTCTCCCGCTCGCAACAGCACCACTTCGCCACCTAAGCGTTCGGCCAGTTGTTGTGCACTTTGCAGGCGCATCCGCGCCTCTTCATCCACCGCCCGACCGTTATCGACATGCACCAGACTCCACGGTAGATGACGACGCTGAGCCACCCGGCTGGCGTGTCGCACCAGTCGCTCGGCCTGAACATCACCATCGATCCCCACCAATAAACGACCTCGAACAGCGGGCGCCGCCTGGCCTAGTTGGCGGTAACCTTGGGCGAGGTCGTCATCAACCTGCGCCGCTGCCGTTTGCATCGCCAACTCACGCAACGCCGTGAGGTTGGTTTGGGTGAAGAATGCGTCGATGGCCGCTCGGGCTTGTTCGGGCACATAAACTTTGCCGTCACGCAAACGCTCCAACAGCTCACGCGGTGGCAGGTCGATCAGCACCAGTTCATAGGCTTCTTGCAGTACCCAGTCGGGCAAGGTTTCTCGAACCTGCACCCCGGTGATTCCACGCACTTGGTCGTTGAGGCTTTCCAGGTGTTGAACATTGACCGTCGTGTAAACGTTGATTCCGGCCGCCAGCAATTCTTGAATGTCCTGCCAGCGTTTTGTGTGTCGGCTGCCCGGCGCGTTGCTGTGGGCCATTTCATCGACCAGCACCAAGGTCGGCGCGGCCATGAGCAGGCCGTCGAGGTCCATTTCCTCCAGCGTCACGCCACGGTAATCCGAGCGTAATAACGGTTGCTGAGGCACACCGCTGAGCAGGGCTTCAGTTTCAGCGCGGCCGTGGGTTTCTACCACGCCGGCCAGTACATGCGAGCCTTGACGCAATTGGGCATGGGCTGCCTGGAGCATGGCGTAGGTCTTGCCGACCCCCGGCGCGGCGCCCAAAAACACCTTGAGCCGCCCACGGCCGTCCCGTGGCAGATCGGCTAACAGTGCATCGGCGCGGCGGGTGTCACTCATGGTTCGTACTCAATGTGTGCTGCAAACTCGGTCTCTGTCGGAGCGAATTCATTCGCGAAGGGATCAACACGGTCCTTCAGATAAACCGCGCCGGCCAATTCCCGAATGAATTCGGTCCCACAGGATTTCGGCATCTGCTCAAAGCTGCGCTGACGGTAACTCATTCAGCGTTTGATTCAAGGTCAATACGTTGACCACCGGTGGACCGATCAACGGACGGTAGGTGTTTTCGTTCACCAGCCGTTGCACGGTGGTCACCGGCAGGTTGCGGGCGCTGGCGACGCGGGCCACTTGGTAGGCCACGGCTTCGGGCGGCAAGTGCGGGTCCAGGCCGCTGCCGGAGGTGGTCAACAGCGACAACGGCACCGCGCCTTGACCGGGTACCGCTTCTTTGGCGACATCTGCGGTAACCCGCGCAACCAGTGCCGGGTTGCTCGGTGAGAAGTTGCTGGCGCTGCTCGATACCGTTGCAAACGCCCCGGCCGAGGGCCGCGAGTGGAACCAGCCGTCGCCGGTAAAGCTTTGCGAGATCAACTCAGAGCCGCGCACTTTGCCAGCTTTGTCATACACCAGGCTGCCATTGGCCTGGGCAGGGAATGCTACTTGGGCGATACCGGTCACGACCAGCGGATACGCCACGCCAGTGATCAGGGTCATTAACACAATCAGGCTCAGGGCCGGACGCAATACAGTCGACATCATCGAATCCTCAATCAGGGTAAACGTCACGCCCCCAGGGAGCGTGACGAAAGTGGCACGCTTAGACCAAGTGCAGGCCGGTCAACAGCATGTCGATCAACTTGATGCCCACGAACGGCGCAACAATCCCGCCCAGGCCGTAGATCAACAAATTACGGCGCAGCAGCGCGGCGGCACTGGCGGCCTGAACCCGCACCCCGCGCAGGGCCAAGGGAATCAACACCACGATGATCAAGGCGTTAAAGACAATCGCCGAGAGAATCGCACTCTGCGGGCTGGCCAGGTGCATGACGTTCAGCACCCCCAGTTGCGGGTAGATCGTGGCAAACAGTGCGGGCAGGATCGCGAAATACTTGGCCACGTCGTTGGCGATGGAGAAGGTGGTCAACGCGCCCCGGGTCACCAGCAATTCCTTGCCGATTTGCACCACGTCCAACAGTTTGGTCGGATCGCTGTCGAGGTCGACCATGTTCGCCGCTTCACGTGCCGCTTGAGTACCATCGTTCATCGCCATCCCGACGTCGGCCTGAGCCAATGCCGGGGCATCGTTGGCGCCGTCGCCACACATTGCCACCAAACGACCGTCGTTCTGTTCCAGACGAATCCGTTCCAGTTTTTTCTCTGGGGTGGCTTCGGCCAAGACATCATCGACCCCTGCTTCCGCCGCAATGGCCGCGGCGGTCAGTGGGTTATCACCGGTGACCATCACCGTACGAATCCCCAGTTTGCGCAGCTCGGCAAACCGCTCACGGATGCCAGGCTTAACCACATCTTTGAGGTGGATAGCGCCCAACAGCTTGCCGTTCATGCAGACCAGCAGCGGAGTGCCACCGGTCTTGGCGATCTTGTCGACTTCCCGGGCCAATGCCGGCATCAAGTCGCTGCGGGTCATGTCGACGAACGCCAGCACCGAATCGACAGCGCCCTTGCGGTACACCCGGCCTTGGTAATCGACCCCGGATAAACGAGTCTCTGCACTGAAAGCGACCGGCGTTAAGGCCGACGCAGGTGGCTCGGTGATCGGGTGCAGTTCACGCAGGTACTCAACAATCGATTTACCTTCCGCGGTGTCATCGGCCAAGGATGCCAGAAGCGCGCCCTCGCCCAGTTCCAGCGCAGTGACACCCGGCGCGGCATACAGCGCCGTGCAACGACGGTTGCCGAAGGTGATGGTGCCGGTTTTGTCCAGCAGCAACACGTGCACGTCGCCCGCCGCCTCAACAGCACGGCCGGATTTGGCGATGACGTTGAGTCGCACCAAGCGGTCCATACCCGCGATACCGATGGCCGACAACAGCCCACCGATGGTGGTCGGGATCAAGGTCACCAATAGCGCCACCAGAAACACCAATGGCAGGCTGCCACCGGAGAAGTGAGCGAAGGGTTGCAGGGTCACGACTACCAACAGGAAGATCAGAGTCAAGCCAATCAGCAGAATATCCAGCGCGATTTCGTTGGGGGTTTTCTGCCGTTTGGCGCCTTCCACCAGCGCGATCATGCGGTCCAGCGTCGATTCACCGGGGTTGGCGGTGATTCGAACCAGTAGCCAATCGGAGACCAGACGGGTGTTGCCGGTGACCGCTGAACGGTCGCCGCCTGACTCACGGATCACCGGAGCCGATTCGCCGGTAATCGCGGCTTCGTTGACGGCGGCAATACCCTCGACGACCTCGCCATCGCCCGGAATCATTTCCCCGGCTTCAACGCGGACCACATCGCCCCGACGCAAGCTGCTGGCGTTGACGACCTGAAAGCTGCCGCTGTCGTTGCGACGCCGTGCCTTGAGCCCTTCGCTGCCGGCTTTAAGGCTGTCAGCGCGGGCCTTGCCACGCCCTTCGGCCAACGCTTCGGCGAAATTGGCGAACAACACGGTAAACCACAGCCAGAGGGCAATCTGCACCGCGACCGAAGTCGGCACCGCCGGGTCAGGAACCATGCATAAAATGCTGGTCAAGATGGCGGTCAGTTCAACCACCAACATCACCGGCGCTCGTTGCAACTGACGGGGGTCGAGTTTGACGAACGCTTGTATCAGGGCCGGGCGCCAGAGGGCCGAGAACTCGGTCTTGACCGGTTGCGCTGCCGTGTGCGGCGCAGCGGGCGTTACGGTAGGGGTCTGCACATGATCTTTATAAATAGACATCATCGAATCCTCAGAAGCCCATGCTCAAGTGTTCGGCAATCGGTCCCAGCGCCAGGGTCGGCAGGAACGTCAGGCCACCGACCAGAAAAATGGTCATCGTCAACAACGTGACGAACAACGCGCCGTGAGTCGGGAAACTGTTCAAGCCCAGCGGTGCGGTTTTCTTCGCCGCCAAGCTACCCGCCAATGCCAGCACCGGAAGGATGTAGCCGAAGCGCCCGAGGAACATCGACAGGCTCAGCATCAGGTTGTGAAACAGCGTGTTGGCGCTAAACCCACCGAACGCCGAACCGTTGTTCGCGGTGGCCGAGGTGTAGCTGTAAAGCAACTGGCTGAAGCCGTGAGGGCCGGGATTGCTGATTGCACTCGCAGGACCTGGCAGGCTCGCCGCCAAGGCACCGAACACCAGCACGCCGATAGGCATCACCATCAAGGTTGCGACCAGCAGTTTGACTTCCTTGGCCTGGAGCTTTTTACCCAGGTATTCCGGGGTGCGACCGATCATCAGCCCTGCGAGGAACACGGCGATCAGGACGTTGAGCAGCATGCTGTACATCCCGGCGCCGACGCCGCCGAAGATCACTTCGCCGACCATCATGTTGGCCAGCGCAACCATGCCCGTCAGCGGATTGAGGCTGTCGTGCATGGCGTTGACCGAACCGTTTGACGCGGCGGTAGTGGCCGTGGCCCAGAGCACGGTAGCGGTTGTGCCAAAGCGGCTTTCCTTGCCTTCAAGGGGCGCGGTCTGTTCAACCGACGCGATGTTCAACGCTGGGTTAGGCTGGTACTCAGCCCACATCGCCGTCGCTCCACCGATCAGGAACAGCGTCAGCATGCAGGCCATGATCGCTTTGCTTTGGCGCATGTCTTTCACGTAATGGCCGAAGGTAAATACCAGCGCAACCGGGATCAGGATTATCGACACCAGCTCAATCAAGTTGCTCCAAGCGGTCGGGTTCTCGAACGGATGCGCCGAGTTGACCCCGAAAAAACCGCCGCCGTTGGTGCCCAGTTGCTTGATCGCAATCTGACTCGCCGCAGGCCCCATCGGCAGGCTTTGATCAGCACCCTGAAGCGTGACGGCATCGATGTAATGCGCGAAGGTTTGTGGCACGCCCTGCCAGACCAGAAACAGCGCGAGGATCACGCACATCGGCAGCAGCCCGTACAGCGTGGCGCGGGTCATGTCGGCCCAGAAGTTACCCAGGTTTTGTGTCGAGCGACGGCTAATGCCCCGGCAGAACACCACCATCACCGCGATACCGGTCGCCGCGCTGACAAAGTTCTGCACGGTCAGGCCAACCATCTGGCTCAAATAACTGAGCGAGGCTTCACCGCTGTAGCTCTGCCAGTTGGTGTTGGTCACAAAGCTCATGGCGGTGTTGAACGCCAGCGACCATTCCATACCCGGCAATTGCTGCGGGTTGAGCGGCAAGCTGCCCTGAAACACCAGGATCGCGAACAACACGACAAAGCCGACGAGGTTAAACGCCAGCAAGGCCAGGGTGTAGGTTTTCCAGTTTTGTTCGGTTTTCGGATCAACCCCGGACAGGCGATAGCAAACGCGCTCCAGCGGTCCCAACACCGGGGTCAAGAAGGTTCGCTCACCTTCCATGATCCGGTAGTAGAAACGTCCCAACCACGGCGCCGGCAGCAGCACCAGCGCGAAGAAAGCGACGATGAGTAGATAGTCATAACTGTGCATGGCGGCTCCTAGTGCTGGTCTGCGCGTAACAGCGCGACCATCAAGTAAATGAACAACCCTGCGGCCAGTAGCAGTGACACCCCGTCCAGAACACTCATGAAAATTCTCCGTCGTACGGCAATTGCCGCGTGTGAGTAATTGTCGGTACTGAGGGCGTAAAGGAACGAGAGCGACGACCGCGTCTGCGCATAAAGAAAGCGTAAAAAGAGGTGTAAAGCGGGGATTTACAGGCGTGGGGTGTGTAGGAGAGACCCGATCAATGCGAGTTACTGTCCCACCACCAGTTCCAGAAACCGGGCAAGCTGACCGGCTCTGCACCGGAGCTGATGGTGCGAGCCATGACCGCGCGCTGCAACTGGGCCTGATCATCATAAAAAGGTTTGGCGGCGGTTTTTATGCCGGTCTCGCGGGCGCTGTCGATGAGGATTTGCAGGTATTCCTCGGTATGCCTGGCGGTGTAGCGATTGAGGTCATGAAAAGTGACCACCACTGGAATCGCACCATCGACCGTCGGCAGCTCTCCAGCGGCGATTTTCTCCCGCAGTTCGGATAAAGCCCTGAGCATGTGCGAGCGTCGGCGCAGGCTGAAGTTGTAGCCCCAGATCTTGCCGTCGTTGGCGCTCAGGTCTGTCAGCACAATGTGCATGCCGTGCTGCTGGTACGCGGCGAAGGTGCGTTTATCGTAATTCCAGAACGGTGGTCGGACCAAGTTCGGCGGCGTGCCAGTGATCGCCGCGATGTCCGCGCTGCCGTTGGTTAGCGACTGCTCCAGTTCTTCGGGATTCAAAGAACGGTGATTGGTGTGCCACGGCGTGGCGGTATGAAAGCCCAACACGTGACCTTGCGCATGTTCACGCTGCATGACCGTGTGGCCGATCTCGCTGCCACCGGCGCGGGGCGCCCGGGTCTGCACAAAAAACACGGCTTTGATCCCCGGTTCCAACGGATTGTGGGCAAGGCTGTCCATCACCATGAGCGTCGGGTTGAAAAAGCTGGAGGCACTTGGGCCGTCGTCAAACGTCAGTAGAAAACGAATCGGGGCTTGCGCCTGCAGACGTTGCGCCGTTTGCGGGGTCAGTTCGATTGGCGGGCCAATACAGCCGCAGAGCCCAACGGCCATAACGAGTGAGGATAAAACGGTTACCGCCAGCTTCATGTCGACGCCTGAGTCTAAAGGTGCTCGGCATCATAAAGGTTTGATTCAACGGCCGCTCATCCATACGACGTAGACCTGGATCAATAATTCCCATCCGCAAGCCGTTTACCCTCGGCGGTTTTTGCGACTGACCCTGCCATGACCCTCTTTACCCCGGAACTGCTCGCCCCCGCCGGCACCCTGAAAAACATGCGGTATGCCTTCGCCTACGGCGCCGATGCGGTGTATGCCGGCCAGCCGCGCTATAGCTTGCGGGTGCGCAACAACGAATTCGATCACGCTAACCTGGCTGTCGGGATTGCCGAGGCCCATGCACAGGGCAAGCTTTTCTATGTGGTGGTGAACATCGCGCCGCACAACGCCAAGCTCAAGACCTTTTTGAAAGACCTGGAGCCGGTGATCGCCATGGGGCCAGATGCGTTGATCATGTCCGACCCTGGCCTGATCATGCTGGTGCGTAGGCATTTCCCAGAGATGCCGATCCACCTGTCGGTGCAGGCCAACACGGTGAACTGGGCCAGCGTCGAGTTCTGGCAGCAACAGGGCGTTAGCCGGATCATTCTGTCCCGGGAACTGTCCCTGGAGGAAATCGCCGAAATCCGCCAGCACGTGCCCGACATGGAGCTGGAGGTGTTCGTCCACGGTGCACTGTGCATGGCCTACTCCGGCCGCTGCTTACTGTCGGGCTACATGAACAAGCGCGATGCCAACCAAGGCAGTTGCACCAATGCCTGTCGCTGGAAATACTCGGCCCAGGAAGCCACTGAAAACCAACTCGGCGAGATCGTGCAGACCGTCCAGCCCGAGCCTACTTTGGGCATCGGTGCACCGACCGATCAGGTGTTCCTGTTGCAGGAAGCCAATCGACCGAACGAGCTGATGCCCGCCTTTGAGGACGAGCACGGCACCTACATCATGAACGCCAAGGACCTGCGCGCTGTGCAGCATGTCGAGCGCTTGACCAGCATGGGCGTGCACTCGTTGAAAATTGAAGGCCGGACCAAATCCCACTTCTATTGCGCGCGAACCACCCAGGTTTACCGCCAAGCCATCGACGATGCGGTCGCCGGTCGCGCGTTTGACCGGAGCCTGATGACCAATCTGGAATCCTTGGCCCAACGCGGCTACACCGAAGGCTTCCTGCGTCGGCATGTACACGACGAATACCAGAACTACCAAAACGGCAGCTCGGTGTCGGAGCGTCAGCAGTTCGTGGGTGAACTGACGGGCGAACGGCGCGACGGGTTGGCCGAAGTCAAGGTCAAGAACCGTTTTAGCCTGGGCGACCACCTGGAGTTGATGACCCCCCAAGGCAACTTCCACTTCGACCTGGACCAGTTGCAAAACGTCAAAGGCGAACACACCAGCGTCGCACCGGGGGACGGACACACCGTGTATTTACCGATACCGGACGAGGTGGATTTGCGGTTTGGGTTATTGATGCGGGATGTGACGGGAGGTTAAGCGGCTTTGCGCGAGCCTTGTGGGAACGAATTTATTCGGGAAGGCGCCGTGTCAGGCACTGACAGGTTGGCTTTGAAACCCATTCCCGAATAAATTCGGTCCCACGGATTCCGGCGCTGCACAGTTTTGCGATCCCCCTGTGGGACCGAATTCATTCGGGAAGCGTTGCATCTGACACACCCAGTTGACCGCCTCGCCACCACGTTGGCTCCTACAGACTAGCCGCGTAACTCAAACGCCGGAAACATCTCGCCCATGGCGGCCCACAGCTCAGCCTCTTCAGCCTGCGCGGAAACGCTGGGCAGTTGCGGGTCCAGCATTCGGGCGGTCCTGACCCGTTGCACGGCGAAGCGCTTGACCCCCCGAGCATTCAAACGTTGGGCCAGGGTTAGTAATCGCACAGGGTTGAATAAGTGCCAATGCACGGTGGTTCGGCATTCATAGTCGACACCGCTGGCCAACAGGTGCTCAAGGCTAAGCCAGTTGGCCTCGCCGCTGCCCTCGACCTGGGTGATGGCGCGGCAGTCCTCGGGCAAGGATTTGATATCGAAACCGACCCAATCGGCCCCGGCAACCGCTTTTAAAAAAGCCGCCGGTTTGATTCCGGCGCTGTGTAAACCAACGAGAAATCCCATCCCGCGCACTTCATCCATGGCGCCGCGCAAGCCGTCTTGCAAGGTGGGCTCGCCGCCGCTGAACACCACGGCATCAAGCAGTCCTTGACGGCGTTGCAGAAACGCCAACACCTGAGGCCAATCCACTTCATCGCTGCCACGAGGCGGGATCAACTGCGGGTTGTGGCAATAACGACAACGCCAGGCGCACCCCTGACAAAACAACACGCAGGACAACTGCCCCGGGTAGTCGAGCGTGGTCAGGGGCACCATGCCCCCGACCCGGAGCGTTCGACTCACTGCTTCGCGGCCAGCGCCGCGCTTTCGGTGAAATGGACCCGCTCGCGGTGCTCGGACTGCTTGCCCGGATTGAACGCTGATACCGGGCGGTGATAACCCATCACCCGGGTCCAGACTTCACAGCGTTGACGTTGAGCCTGGGCCGGTGTTTGCAAGGTACTCATGGCGAAACTCCTTACGATTGAGTGGATTCAAATCAATGAACAGCGCTGAGTGTTTGCTCGCTCAGCAGCAGGACTTCGTCGCACTTGGGGCAGAACTCGTGTTCACCGTCGAGGTAGCCGTGAACCGGGCAAATGGAGAATGTCGGGGTCACAGTAAGGTACGGCAAACGGAAGCGCCCAAGAGCCTTGCGCACCAGTTGCTTGCAGGCTTGGGCCGAGGAAATCCGCTCGGCCATGTACAGGTGCAGCACCGTGCCGCCGGTGTATTTGCATTGCAGTTCGTCCTGAAGTTCCAACGCCTCAAAGGGGTCATCGGTGAAACCCACTGGCAGTTGCGAAGAGTTGGTGTAATACGGTGCGTCAACGCTGCCCGCCTGAAGAATCTCGGGGTAACGCTTGCGGTCTTCCTTGGCAAAACGGTAAGTCGTGCCTTCCGCAGGGGTCGCTTCGAGGTTATACATATGGCCGGTTTCTTCTTGAAAACGCAGCAAGGTGGCGCGCACATGATCCAGCACATTCAAGGCGAATCGCCGACCGTCTTCGGTGTGCAAGCCGTCCTCGTCGCCCGTGAAGTTGCGGAGCATTTCATGCAGACCGTTAAGGCCGATGGTTGAAAAATGGTTACGCAACGTGCCCAGATAACGCTTGGTGTACGGGTACAAACCGGCATCCATGTGGTGTTGAATGACTTTGCGCTTGACCTCCAGGCTCTCCATCGCCAGTTCCATCAAGGTGTCCAGGCGCCGTAACAAGCCTTGGGTATCGCCCTTGAACACATGGCCCAATCGCGCGCAGTTCAAGGTCACCACGCCCAATGATCCGGTCTGTTCCGCCGAGCCGAACAAGCCACCGCCGCGTTTGAGCAACTCGCGGACATCCAGCTGCAAACGGCAGCACATTGAGCGCACCTGGTTGGGCAGCATGTCCGAGTTCAAAAAGTTCTGAAAATACGGCAGCCCGTAGCGCGCGGTCATCTCGAACAAGCGATCGGCGTTTTCACTGTCCCACGGAAAGTCATGGGTGATGTTGTAAGTCGGGATCGGAAAAGTGAACACCCGGCCCTTGGCATCCCCCGCCTGCATGACTTCGATGTAGGCACGGTTAAGCAGGTCCATTTCAACCTGCAAATCGCCATAGGCGTAGGGCATTTCCACGCCGGCAACCACAGGAATTTGCTCGCGCAGGTCCTCTGGGCATACCCAGTCAAAGGTCAGATTGGTGAAGGGTGTTTGCGTGCCCCAACGGGAAGGCACATTGAGGTTGTAGATGAACTCTTGCAACGCTTGGCGGACCGCTTCGTAGCTCAATTGGTCGTTGCGCACATAGGGCGCAAGGTAGGTGTCAAACGAGCTGAACGCTTGAGCGCCGGCCCATTCGTTTTGCAGGGTGCCGAGGAAGTTGACCATTTGCCCCAAGGCACTGCTCAGGTGCTGCGGCGGCCCGGCTTCGACACGGCCCGGCACACCGTTCAACCCTTCATGGAGCAAGGTACGCAACGACCAACCGGCACAATAGCCGGCGAGCATGTCGAGGTCGTGGATATGCAGATCTGCCTCGCGGTGCGCCCGGCCAATGGCCTCGCTGTACACCTCATCCAGCCAGTAATTGGCCGTGACTTTGCCGGAGACATTGAGCACCAGTCCACCGAGGGAATAGCCCTGATTGGCGTTGGCCTGTACCCGCCAATCTTCGCGGGACAGGTACTCGTTCATCGACGCCGCCACCTCCACAATCGCCTTGCGGTCACGTCGCAAGCGTCCGTGCTGTTCGCGGTAGACGATGTAGGCACGCAGGGCCTGGAAAAAACCGGCATCCATCAAGGCCTGCTCGACCCGGTCCTGGATATGCTCGACATGCAGCTCAGCCACCTCCTCCACATGCATCAGCACCGCTTCAAGTAATTCCTCCGCCATGGCCGCATCGACGAAGTCATCGCTGGCACGACCGGCACCGATGATCGCCTGACGAATCTTGTCCGCATTGAAGGCGACCAGACTGCCATCGCGTTTGTGTAAACGGTTATACCCGACTGAAATCAACGTGCTCTGCATTCGGCCTCCATACACTACATATAGATATTCTTAGTTTCAAAAACACAACATGCAGTAAAGACTACGACCAAAGTGGGGGGCTGAACTTGACCGAGGTCAACAATCGCCAGTAAAAAAACCGCGCTGGCGATCTTGAAAATGCGGTGAATTGAGGGAAGCGTTATCCCGCCGACAACCCCTTCCCTGCCCGCTCGAGATTGCGCCATAACCACACCGGCAAGACATCGGGGTCGAGGCTGTCGATCAGGTTTTTCATTGCCAATCCCAGCTCGGTATCGCCCTCAATGACTAACCTTCGGCGGAAAAACAGCGTGTCGGGGTCTTCCTGACGGCTGGCTAGGAGTAAGAACTCACGCCAGTTACCGCTGATGGTTACCTGTGCCGTAGCGTGCTCGGCAATCTGCAAGCCCTCATCGCCCAAGGTCAAGTTCCAGATCAAACCCAAGTCCGGTATTCGCAGGCATAACCAACGACCGCGCAGCAGCTCAAATTCACCCTCGCGCAATGGCTCGGCGAGACAGCGATTCAGCGACTGTTGCAACGCCAGGCGCTGCACGGCAAACGGCACCCGGCGCACCAGCGGTAATAGCCGGTCGGCGGCTTTCAACAGCCATTTTTTTCGGTTCAACATAGCCCGGCCTCCTCGACGCGCAACATGCCGGCCTGGCCATGCCAGTAACCGTTGCAGCCTTCGACGAACAACGGCGGCGTTTCTCCTGTCCGAACACGTTGATAGGCTTCGATCACCTCGGCCATGCCCTGGGCACGTGGACTCAGACGCAGCAGATCGGCACCGCAGGCCACCAAACCGGAATAATCAGCCAGCAGATTAGTCACCTGCGCTGACATCGTTTGGATACCGTTGAGGGTGAACAACGGCTGGCCTTCCTGACTGGTCAGGGCCAAACCGTCGGGGTAGTTGATGCAGCAGAACTGGCAATCGTCTTTGGGTCGGTTTTGCGCCCTGGCAGTGAAGCAGCGAGCGGAATAGGCCAACGGCAACTGCCCATAAGCGAAGATTTCGATTTCCGGCACTTCACGGCCCAGCTCACCCACTTGCTCGATCACGTCACGTATCAGTGCCGCCGAACATTCCACCGGTGGCACCCAGCGGGTCATGCCGCAGTCCAGCAGTTGCGCCAGCGCATGGCCGTTGTACAGATTGAGCGCCGGGCCGCCAACGAAGGGTAAGTTGCGCTCGGCGAGAAGCTGCACGGCGCCCATGTCATTGGCTTCCACCAGTAACTGGCCGTTGTCGCACAGACGGCGCAGGGTGGAAAGCTCGGACGCGGCTTCGATCAGGGTCAGGCTGGAAAGCACCAACTGCGCGTGGCTGCATTCTTGCAACTCACGGCCCAGACCCAGCCATTGGTCCAAGGAAAACGCCCGACGTTTCGAGCACACGGTTTCTCCCAGATAAATCACGTCCAGGGGCAAGGTGGACATTTCTGCGTAAAAGTCACTGAGTTGCGCTTTGTCCCAATAAAACAGGACCGGTCCCAAGCTGAGCTTCATGTTCAGTCCCTTATTGCCATGATCGATGGTAGGCACCCAAGGTGGTCTGGTTACCTTCGGATAATCCGGCCAGCACCTGACGCCATTCATCCTTGACCCGAAAGTTGCTCGGCGAGCCGCGATGGGCGTCCAGCGCGGCGCGCCAGACGCGGGTCACTTGTTCGACGTAGGCCGGACTGCGCTGGCGGCCTTCGATTTTTACCGCTGCGACGCCGATGGCCGTCAGCTCCGGCAACAGGTCGAGGGTGTTGAGGCTGGTCGGTTCCTCCAGCGCATGAAAGCGCTTGCCGCCCACCAGAAAACGGCCTTTGCACAAGGTCGGATAGCCGGCGGGTTCGTCGGGGGTGTAGCGGTCAATCAAGACTTCACTCAAGCGCGCGCTCAAGCCGTGGGCGTCTTCGCTCCAACGGACGGCCTTGGCCGGTGAGCAGACCCCACAGAGATTCGGAGATTCGCCGGTGATATAGGAAGATAGGTGACAGCGCCCCTCGGCCATGATGCACAGACTGCCAAAGCCGAAGACTTCGATCGGCACCGGGCTGGTGGTCACGACCTGACGCACTTGGGCCAATGACAGTACGCGCGGCAACACAGCGCGGCGAATTCCGTAGCGCTGCGCGTAGAACGCCAATGCGGTGGCATGGGTGGCCGAACCCTGGACTGATAGGTGTAACGCCAGTTGCGGGTGACGCTGACTGGCGTACTGCAAGACCCCGGGGTCGGCGGCGATCAGTGCGTCTACGCCCAAGTCAGCGGCGCGATCCACTGCCCGCTGCCAGCGCTGCCATCCCTTGGGCTGAGGGTAGGTATTGACCGCGACATAGAGTTTGCGTTTGTGTTGACGGATAAAGGCGACAGCGGCGTCGAACTGCTTGTCATCCATATTCAACCCGGCGAAATGCCGAGCATTGGTGTCATCACGAAAACCGACGTAAACGGCATCGGCGCCTTGGCGTACTGCGGCTTTAAGCGCAGGCAGATTCCCTGCCGGGCAGACCAATTGCATGGTTATTCCTCATCAGCTCAGGAGCGAAAATGCGCTGCAAGTCTAGTGATACCGACACGCACGGCCTTGACGGGAATCAACAATAACCGTGGGAATTCACGGCAAATGGTTTTCGGTTGCAGGCGCTTGACGGCGCCAATAGCGGGGCTCGCCTTCAGATCATCCTGGACGGCCGTCAACGCGCGCCCGTAGCAGCATCGGCCCATAGCGCCAGACGTATACGACGAAGGCCAACGCCCAGCACAACCCCGCCAGCCACAAGGCCCCCAACGGAAAGAACAGCACCAACCCAACCCGGCTGAGGCACGCCAAGTTCAGCGCAATGAACGCCACCGTCATTCCTGCTGGCGGCTCGAGCGCACGGCCCGTATGCCCGAGACTGATCCGCGCGATCATGGCCAAAACCAGGCCGCCCATGGCGCCTACCGTCAGGCAATGCAGCACCAGGCTTGGCCGCACCGACACCCCAAAATGCCACAGCGCCATGCCCAAACAAGCCACCGCCAACCAGCCATAGGCCAGGTGCAGCGACCATAGCAACGGCACGCGCCATAGCGCCCGATCATGCCAACGCACCAAACGTAACCCATGCCCGGCCGCCAGCACCGCAAATAACAATCCAACCCAGACGTTGGGGGTCAGCGCAGGTCCTGCGGCATACAGCACCGCCACCAACGGCGAGCCGATCAACAGCAGCCGGTCCAGCCACGGCCATGCCGTAACGCCCTCCTCCCGTCCGAGGCCCCGCTGGGTGAAAAACGGAATGATCCGTCCACCGATCAACCCCATCATCGCCGCCACCAGCCAGATACCGGTCAATACACCCTGACGCTGCCAGTCTTCGCGGCCTTCTACTAAGCCGTACAAGGACAACCCGTCAGCCGAGGCCAGCAACAGCAGCATCAACACGATCGGGTAATTACGTTTCTGCCGCACCTTCCACAGGGTCAACCCCATCACTGCTGCGACGGCCAATGGAAACGCCAACTCCAGAACCACGAGCAATGGCCATGGCACATTTGCCAGCCAGGCCACTCGTGCCAACACCCACAACAGCGCCAATGCCACCAACGGCCCGCCGCTGAGGCCCACACGACCGGTCCACGCCTGCACGGCCGTCAGCAAAAAGCCCGCGATAATCGCCAGGGCGAAGCCGAACAGTAATTCATGCCGGTGCCACGCCAGCCAGCCGCCTGCGGGTTGCCAACCCGAGAACAGGCCACTGAAAGCGGCCAGCCAAAGCGGCATGACCAGAAACGCCAACACACAGCCCGCCAGAAACAGTGGCCTGAAGGCCAGACGGAACAGCGGCGCGCTCTCCATTGGTTTGCGGTGGTCAAGCACGTTCATAAAGTCACGCCCTTAATGGCTACTGGAGGAAAGTCCGAGTGCAATGATCGGGTATTACCGGTGACGTGTATTTGTCACAGATCAAGCTAAGCCCAGTCACCCACAGGTGGTCGAGATGTTCACCCAGAGGTGCCAGCCATACTGCTGCGCCAACGAGTTGGCGCCACAGAAATACCGGTGTTCCATGACCATCTGCACATCTATTGATCCAGAGCAGGTTATTCATCATGGGGCAGGATTAGGTTTCGCTATTACCGCCAACCAAGGCCACCGCCATGCCCCCTGCCTTCTCAGGAACTATCCCCGTGCGGTCCGAGCGACTGCACATGGGTTTTGTCGTCGCGTGGCTGTTTTGCGCCCTTTTCTACTTTGTGCAATACGCCCTGCGCTCGGCTCCCGGCGTGATGATGCCGGAGCTGACGTCGGCGTTTGGCCGGGATGTGGTGGCGGTCAGTGCGCTGGTGGGGCTTTATTACTACACCTACTCGGTGTTCTCGATCATTGCCGGTGCCGCGCTGGATCGGCTGGGCGCCAAGTACGTCATACCGGCCGGGATTATCATGGTTGCCCTCGGCGCGGCGATGTTTGGCCTGGGCGAGTTGCAGGTCGCGCAATTGGGTCGTTTGCTGCAAGGGGCCGGTTCGGCTTGCGCGTTCACCGGCGCGGTCTATTTGGCAACCCACGGTTTCCCGCCCCGCTATCTGGCCACCGCTGTCGGTTTTACTCAGTGCTTCGGCATGATGGGTGGCTTTGCCGGTCAGTTCGCAGTGGGGCCGATCATCCACGGCACCATCCCTTGGCAGCAGTTCTGGTTCATCGCCGCTGGATGCCTGTTCGTTATCGCTGTATTGGTCATGTTCGTGACCCCCAAAGGCCACGACACCCGACCGGTCGGCAGCAGCAATTCCTTGGGTTCGGTGTTCGCCCCGTATAAAAAAGTCTTGAGCAACCCGCAGTCATACCTGTGTGGATTCACTGCGGGCCTGTTGTTCCTGCCGACCACCATTGGCGACATGATCTGGGGCCTGCCGTTTCTGCGTGACGGGCTGTCGGTGGGCTACGCCGAAGCAGTGAACCGCAGCAGCATGATCCCCTTGGGTTGGGTCATCGGTTGCCCGCTGCTGGGTTATATCTCCGACCATCTTGGGCGGCGCAAGCCGGTATTGATCGGCGGCGCGCTGCTGATGCTGGTCGCCAGTGCCGCGATTCTTTACCTGCCGGCGGGCATCGCGCCGCCGTACGTGTTCGGCCTGCTGCTGGGCATTGGCTCGGGCGCTGCGATGATCCCTTACTCGATCATCAAGGAAGTTAACCCGGACAACGTAAAGGGCAGCGCCACCGGCGCGATCAACTTCCTGGTGTTCACCTTCAGCGCATTGCTCACCCCGGTATTCGGCCATCTGCTGGCCGGCATCGCCGACGGTCATCCCTTGAGCCTGCCGGTGTTTCAGCAAGCAGGCGCCTGGCTGCTGGGCGGCATTGTGATTGCCATCGTCCTGGCCATATTCCTGCTCGAAACCGGCCCAAAAGGCCACGCAAAAGCACGCCCGGTTGCCGTAATCGCCACCCCCTAAAACTAGAAACACCTGGCCAGTCCGTTTAGCCGATGAGAGGCCCACCGTGAAATCCTTGAACCATGACATGAGTCCTGGCATTGACCTGACCAAGCGTCAGGTCACCGGTGCCGTGCGCATCAGCCATCCGGTCTATCACGACCTGCTCCCGCCCTGTAACGATGGCTGTCCGGCGGGGGAAAACATTCAGGCGTGGTTGGCCTTGGCCCAGGCGGGTGACTATCAGGCGGCGTGGCACAGCCTGATTGCTGACAACCCCTTCCCCGCCATCCACGGCCGGGTGTGCTACCACCCTTGCGAAACGGCCTGCAATCGTACTGAACTGGACAGCGGCGTTAGCATCCACGCTGTCGAGCGTTTCCTCGGCGACCAAGCCCTGGAACACGGCTGGACCGCCAAGGCCGCGCCCGCTACCGGCAAGCGCGTCCTGATCGTCGGCGCTGGGCCGTGCGGATTATCCGCCGCCTGGCACTTGGCGATGCGCGGTCATGCGGTAGAGATTTACGAGGCCGGCCCGGTCGCTGGTGGCATGTTGCATTTCGGGATACCGGCCTACCGTCTGCCCCGTGACGTGTTACATCAAGAGATTGCGCGTCTGGAAACCCTCGGCATCCGCATCGTGCTTAACCGCAAGGTCGATGATGTGTTGCTTGAGCAAACCAATGGCGGTTTCGATGCGGTGCTGCTGTCGATTGGCGCGCAAGTCGGGCGCCACATCGACATCCCGGCCCGTGACGCCGTCAAGGTGTATGACGCAGTGAGTCTATTGCGCGCCGCCGGCACCGGGGAAAAACCGCTGTTGGGCCGTCGGGTGATGGTTTACGGCGGCGGCAATACCGCCATCGATGCAGCGCGTACTGCCCGCCGTCTGGGTGCCGAAGACGCGATGATCATTTATCACCGCGACCGCGAGCACATGTCAGCCCTGCCCTTCGAAACCGAAGAAGCGCTGGAAGAAGGGATCAAGATCCGTTGGCTGTCGAGCATCAAGGGCATCGACGGCCAAGGCATCAACGTTGAAAAAATGTCGCTGGACGCCGAGGGCAAAGCCCATCCCACGGGCGAGTTTGAAACATTGCCCGCCGATGCGCTGATCCTCGCCTTGGGCTAGACCAGTGACACCGATTTCCTGCGCTTGGTCCCGGACCTGGTGTTCGCCGCCGACGGTACGCTGATCGTCGGCGCAGGCATGCAGACCGGCCACGCTGGATTGTTTGCCGGTGGCGACGTGACTCCCGGCAACCGTACCGTGACTACCGCCACCGGCCATGGCAAACACGCGGCTCGGCATATCGATGCCTGGCTCAACGGCCAAATCTGGACCGCCCCCGAACGTCATCCACTGGTGCATTTCAACGACCTGCACTTGCCGATCTACAGCGACGCCCTGCCCTCGCAGCAGAAATCCCTGGAGCTGGATGATCGGATCGGTTTTGCCGAAGTGGTCGGCGGACTCAGCGCCGCTCAGGCACAGCATGAAGCCCGGCGCTGCTTGTCCTGCGGCAATTGCTACGAATGCGACAACTGCTTCGCTGCCTGTCCCGAGGACGCCATCATCAAGCTCGGGCCAGACGCTAGCTACGAGGTGAATATGGGCCTCTGCACCGGTTGCGCCGTGTGTTTCGATCAATGCCCCTGCCACGCCATCGATATGACCCTCGATGCCGCCGCCGCTGTGGAGAGTGCACGATGAACAAGCGCAGCACGATGGACGCCAATACGGCGGTGGCGCTGGTCGCCTATCAACTCAGCGAAGTGTGTGCGATCTACCCGATCACCCCGTCTTCGACCATGGCCGAGTTGGCCGATGAATGGATGGCCGCCGGCAAGCTCAACCTCTGGGGCAACCTGCCGCTGGTGCAGGAGATGCAAGCCGAAGGCGGCGCGGCCGGCGCGGTCCACGGGGCATTGCAATCCGGGGCACTGACGACCACCTTCACCGCGTCCCAGGGCCTGTTGTTGATGCTGCCCAACATGTACAAGATCGCCGGCGAACTGACCTCTACTGTGTTTCACGTCGCGGCTCGCTCCCTGGCGACCTCGGCCTTGTCGATTTTTGGCGACCACTCGGACGTCATGGCCGCACGCATGACCGGCTTCGCCCTGCTTAGCGCCGCATCAGTTCAAGAAGCCCATGACTGCGCGCTGATTGCTCACGCTGCGACCTTGCAAGCGCGGGTGCCGTTCCTGAATTTCTTCGACGGCTTTCGCACTTCTCACGAACTCAACACCGTGGAGCTGCTGGACGAAAGCGTGTTGCGCGACTTGATCGACGAGTCACTGATTCGCGCCCACCGTAACCGCGCCTTGAACCCGGAACACCCGTTCATCCGGGGTACCGCGCACAACACCGACACCTATTTCCAGGCACGGGAAGCCAGCAATCCGTATTACCAAGCGGTTCCCGGCATCGTCGAAACACTCATGCAGCGCTTCGAAAAACTCACCGGGCGCCACTATCAGTTGTTCGAATACTACGGCGCCGAAGACGCCACCCGGGTGATCATCCTGATGGGCGCCGGGGCTGAAACCGTGCGTGAAACCCTCAAGGTGCTAAATGCCTCGGGTGAGAAAGTCGGTGTGGTGCAGGTTCGTCTCTACCGCCCATTCTCCGCCGAGCATTTGCTGGCGGCGCTGCCGACTTCGGTGCAACGCATCGCGGTGCTGGAGCAAACCAAAGAACCCGGTGCCACCGGTGAGCCGCTGTATCTGGACGTGATCGCCAGTCTCGCCAACGCGTTTTCCCGAGGCGAACGGAAAAGCCTGCCGTTGGTGGTCGGCGGTCGCTACGGCATTTCCAACAAGGACTTCACTCCGGCGATGGCCAAAGCCGTCTACGACGCCTTGCTTAATCCGCAGCCGCTGCACAGTTTCACCATTGGTATCTACGATGACGTCAGCCACTTAAGCCTGCCGTGGGACCCGGCGTTCAGCATCGAAAAACCCAACGTCACCCGCGCAGTGTTCTATGGCTTGGGGGCCGACGGCACGGTGGGTGCGAACAAGAACAGCGTGAAGATCATCGGTGAAGACACCGACCTGTATGCCCAGGGTTATTTTGTCTACGACTCGCACAAGTCCGGCGCGCAAACCATTTCCCACCTGCGCTTCGGCCCGGAGCCGATCCACGCGCCGTATCTGATCGCCCAGGCTGGGTTTGTCGCCTGCCACAAGTTCGACTTTCTGGAACGTCAGGACTTGCTCGGACTGGCCGCGCCTGGGGCGACCTTTCTGCTCAATGCGCCGTACGACGCCGACACGGTGTGGGCCCATCTGCCCCGGCCGGTGCAGGCCACGATTATTGAAAAGAAACTCGACTTCTACGTCATCGATGCGTCGGCGGCCGCCCGTGAACTGGGCCTCGGCACCCGCACCAATACTCTGTTGCAGACCTGTTTCTTCGCCCTGTCTGGCGTTTTGCCCCGGGAAGATGCCATCGCCCAAATCAAAAAAGCCATCCGCAAAAGCTACGGCCGCAAAGGCGAAGACGTGGTGCAGATGAACTTCACCGCCGTGGACGGCGCGTTGGAACGCCTGCATCACGTCAAGGTCCCAGCCAGCATCAGCAGCGTGACCGAACTGCCGGCGCTGGTGCCCGAGGCAGCACCGGCTTTTGTTCAAACCTTCACCGCAAAAATGTTCGCCAGCCGTGGCGACTACATCCCGGTCAGCCAGTTGCCGGTGGACGGCACCTTCCCGTCCGGGACCAGCGCCTACGAAAAACGCAACATTGCCGACACCGTGCCCGAGTGGGACCAAGACCTGTGCATTCAGTGCGGACAATGCAGCTTCGTTTGTCCCCACGCGGTGATTCGCGCCCGCTATTACCATGAAGACCGACTCACCCGCGCCCCCGAGGGTTTCCCCTCGGCCCCGATCAACGCCCGTGGCTACCCGGAAGCACGCTTCTCGTTACAAATTTATCTGGAAGACTGCACCGGCTGCGGCCTGTGCGTCGAAGCCTGCCCGGCGATCAGCCTGACTGATCCTGCGGTCAAGGCGCTGAACATCGTCGACAAACTGCCGATTCTGGAACGCGAACGCGCCAATATTCATTTCTTCGAAAGCCTGCCGGTCAACGATCGTTCACTGGTGGACTTCTCCCACATTCGCGGCGTGCAATTCCTGCAACCGCTGTTCGAGTTTCCGGGTGCCTGCGCCGGGTGTGGCGAAACGCCTTACCTGCGGTTGCTAAGCCAGCTGTTCGGCGATCGGCTGCAAATCGCCAACGCCACCGGCTGCTCCTCAATCTACGGCGGCAATCTGCCGGTTACGCCTTGGACCAAAAACCACGAGGGCCGTGGTCCGGCGTGGTCCAACTCGCTGTTCGAAGACAACGCCGAATTTGGTCTGGGTTACCGGCTCGCGGCGGACCAACATGTGGCGCTGGCCCTGCGGCGGGTTGCCGAACTGGCACCATTGGTGGGCGAAGACCTGGCAACGGCGATCATTCATGCGCCGCAGATTCAGGAATCGGAAATCCGCACCCAGCGCGAGCGTGTCGCTGAACTGAAGGTCAAGCTGCTGCAGCTTGAAGCCAAGGACGAGCGCGCAGCGGATCTGCTGTCGGTAGTCGATCACCTCGTGCGCCGCAGCATCTGGTTGGTAGGCGGCGATGGCTGGGCCTACGACATCGGCTACGGCGGGCTTGACCATGTGCTGGCCCAAGGTCGCGATGTGAATGTGTTGGTGCTCGACACGGAGGTGTATTCCAATACCGGCGGCCAGTCATCCAAAGCCACGCCATTGGCTGCCGTAGCAAAATTCGCCACGGCCGGTAAACGGGTGCCACGCAAAGACTTGGCCATGCTGGCAATTGCCTATGGCAATGTCTACGTCGCGCAAATTGCCATGGGCGCCAATCCCCAGCATGCGTTACAGGCGTTCCGTGAAGCCGAGGCTTACGACGGGCCTTCGCTGATTCTCGCCTACAGTCACTGCATCGCCCACGGCATCGACATGCGCCAAGGCATGCACCAGCAGGAGTTGGCCACCGCCAGCGGATACTGGCCGCTGTTTCGCTACAACCCGGAAATGCGCAAGGTCGGCGCCAACCCGTTCCAGCTTGACTCGCCACGCCCGACCATTACCCTCAAGGACTACGCCTACAACGAAACCCGCTACAGTTCACTGGCCAAAACCGACGCTAAAACCGCCGTCGACTTGCTCGATGCCGCGCAGCGTTGGGTCGATGAAAAGTACCGCCAATACGAAGACCTCGCCGCCCGCGACGGCAGCCGGTTCTGGTCGCACACGCCGGTTGAGAGTTGAGGTTTTCTGTAGGAGACAACGTGTTGGCGAAACGCTGAATGCGGTGTATCCGTCACGCCGCCTCGCTAAACACGCTCCTACAGAATCACGATGCCCTTCACATTCGTATCCGGGATCAACACCATGACCACTTCTTTACCGATCAAACCCGACGACCTGGAACGCCTGCATAATCGGTCTTTCGAGGACATCGTCGTCGGCGAATCGGCCTCTCTGGAGCGGACCCTGACCGCGCAGGACATCCAGTTGTTCGCGCTGGTCTCCGGCGATGTGAATCCGCTTTACGTCGATCCTGAATTCGCCGCCACTACCCACTTCAACACGGTTTTCGCCCATGGCATGTGGGGTGGCGCGTTGATTTCGGCGTTGATCGGTACTCGATTGCCGGGGCCCGGCTCTGTATCCCTGGGACAAACCCTCAAGTTCCTTGCCCCGGTACGCATCGGCGACACGCTGACCGTCTCGGTCACCGTTACCGCCCGTGATCCAGCGCGGCAGTTACTAACGTTGGCCTGCAGCGGCATCAACCAAGAAGGCATGGTGGTATTGGAAGGTGAATCCCTGGTCCACGCCGCCAGTGAGCATATCGATGTGCAACGGGTCAGCCTGCCAGGTGTCGAGTTGCGCCACAGCGCCGACGGCCTGCACCGTTTGCTGCACGCCTGCCATGCACTGGAACCGATCCGCGTCGGCGTCGTGCATCCGTGCGACGACGTGAGTTTTGAAGCCGCTCTAAATGCCCGTGATGCAGGGTTGATCCATCCGATTTTGATTGGCCCAAGGGCAAAACTGGAAGCGCTGGCGGCCAAGGGCAATCACGACCTTTCCGGCCTTAGCATTGAAGACGTACCCCACAGCCACGCCGCTGCTGTACGTGGTGCGGAAATGGCCCGGGACGGTCAGGTCGAAGCCCTGATGAAAGGCAGCTTGCACACCGACGAACTCATGTCCGCCGTGGTGCCCTCTGCGGCGCAACTGCGTACCAAGCGACGGATCACCCATTGCTTCGTCATGCAAACCCCGTTTTACCCGCGCCCTTTTATCATCACCGACGCCGCAATCAACATCTTGCCGACCCTAGTCGACAAAGTGGACATCGTGCGCAATGCCATCGATCTGGCGCATATCCTCGGCGTTAGCGATCCACATGTGGCAATCCTGGCTGCGGTGGAAATGGTCAACGCCAACATGCCCGCCACCCTTGATGCCGCCGCGCTGTGCAAAATGGCCGATCGCGGCCAGATCACCGGGGCGGTTCTCGACGGCCCCCTGGCGTTCGACAACGCGATTTCCGTGGCGGCAGCGCGGATCAAGGGCATCCATTCACCCGTTTCTGGTAAAGCCGACATCCTGGTCGTGCCTGATCTGGAAAGCGGCAATATGCTCGTCAAGCAGCTGGAATACCTGAGCGGCGCCGCCAGCGCCGGTATCGTGCTCGGCGCAAAAATCCCGATTATATTGACCAGCCGCGCTGACTCGGGGGAAGCCCGCATTGCGTCCTGTGCCATCGCGGTGCTGGTGGCCCATCACTATCGGGTGACGCCGCCGTAGGCAACAACTGTTGCCCTGCCAACAGCGTTTCAACAATTAGCCCTTTCAGCAACACTAACGCGCTCGATGAACATTGGGCTTATCGTTATAAATCAACGACCTGCGAGTCTGGTACGGTGCTTGCAAACCTGAAGCATCGGCACCGCCTCAGACTTGCTCAAGCAAGCACCCCATAGAGCCCTGCCGGCCCTGCGTTGCAGTACACGTCGCCCCGCTATCAAACCCGAGGGTGGACGTCTTGATTTTTGCAGCGAGGACCGTGTTGATGAGTGTCGATATTTTTTGGTTTCTTCCCACCTCCGGTGACACCCGTTATCTGGGCCGTTCCGACAGCGGCCGGCCAGCCACCAATGAGTACATGCGCCAAATCACGGTGGCTGCCGAGAGCCTCGGTTATGACGGCGTATTGATTCCCACCGGCGCGAGTTGCCTGGACCCGTGGATCACCGCTGCCAGCCGGGTGCCGGTGACCCATCGCATCAAACTGTTGGTGGCATTGCGCACGTCGTTGGGCAACCCAACAGCGTCGGCCCGTCAGGCGGCCACCCTAGACCAAGCCAGTAACGGACGGCTGCTGCTGAATGTGGTGCCCGGTGGCGACGCGACCGAATTGGCCGCCGACGGTATTTTTCTCGACCACGATCAGCGCTACGAAGCTGCCGATGAGTTCCTCACGGTGTGGCGTCAGTTGCTCAGCGGCGAGACCGTGGATTACGCCGGTAAGCACGTGCGGGTCGAAGGTGCGCAGAACTTCTTTAAACCGGTTCAACAACCGCACCCGCCCCTGTATTTTGGCGGGTCTTCGCCGGCTGCCCATGAGCTGGCAGCCAAGCACGTGGAAGCCTACTTGACCTGGGGTGAGCCGCCAGCGGCCGTGGCCGAGAAGATCACAGATGTACGGGCACGCGCCAAAAAACATGGCCGCACCGTGCATTTTGGCGTGCGTTTGCACGTGATTGTGCGGGAAACCAATGAGCAGGCTTGGGCCGCCGCCGAGGAGTTGATCAGCCACCTTGACGACGACACGATTGCCGATGCCCAGCAGAACTACGCCAAGATGGATTCCGAAGGTCAACGCCGGATGACCGCTTTGCACGGCGGACGACGCGACAAGTTGGAAGTCTCGCCTAACCTGTGGGCCGGCCCGGGTCTGGTACGTGGCGGCGCGGGTACGGCGCTGGTCGGCGACCCTGAAACCGTGGCCGCTCGCCTGAAGGAATACGTCGAGCTTGGGGTTGATCGTTTTGTATTGTCCGGCTACCCGCACTTGGAAGAAGCGTTCCGCTTTGCCGAACTGGTGTTCCCGCGGCTGGGCAAAACGCCGGTCACGGTCCGTGATCAGGTGTTGACCGGGGGCGCGTTTGACGTTCGGGCCGGTAAGAAATCGGCCAACGACGAGGCCGCCCGGTTGTTTGCCCTGTAACGCAGGACCTGTAGGCGCTACCGAAGGCTGCGAATCGGCTGCGAAGCAGTTGGGACCGCTTCGCGCTCCATCGCGAGCAGGCCCGCTCCTACAGCGTTATCTTTTTAATTCAACACCTTATGCGCTGTTTGAAAAGGAGTTTTCTGTGACCATCCCCAGCGATCCTATAGAGATTGGCCGTCTTCTAGCCCCCGACTGGGCCACCACTGCCGCCGAGCGCGATGCGCTGGTTCTGGGGCAATGCCCTTAACCCGCTGGACACGCGCATGAACTGCTGCTGGAACCCGGCCCCCTGAGTACGGTGTTTTCCAGCTTGCGGCCGCTGTTAGCGCAACTGACATTCGTTAATCTGTTCCTCGGCATTGCCGAAGGCGCCTTTGAACAGGCGCGGCACTACACCACCCACGAGGCGCGGCCCTGGTTCAAATCCGAGGTCGACTGCGCGGTCGATGACCCTTATCTGCTGGCCCATTACGGCGAGTTCTGGGTCGGGCTGGAAGCGGTACGTGCCCTGACCGAACGGGCCAACGGGTTGTTCGATAAAGCGTGGATCACCGGCGATCAACTGGGCGCCGAACAGCGAGCGAACCTGGCGCTGGCCATCGGCAGCGCCAAGGTTCATGCCACGCGGGTCGGCCTGGACCTGTGCTCCCGGCTGTTTGAAGTGACCGGCGCCCGCGCCACCAATGCCTCGCGACGCTTCGACCGCTACTGGCGCAACCTGAGAACCCAGACCCTCCACGACCCGGTGGATTACCGCATCCGTGAACGGGGTGAGTGGGCCTTGAAGCAGAAGCCGCCGACGCCGAGTTTTTATTCCTGAATTCAGAATTATCGAGTTCAGAAACCTCGTGCTTGCGCTAGGCACTTTCGCGCAAGGGCCGGTTGGAATGGGTTGGGCGTGGGATTTTCGGTGTCCGCGGGCAGGAGAGTTGTAGGCTTTTTCTGCTGTGTTTGTACGGTCTTTCAGCAGGGCTTGTAGGTCGTCTCCCCATTTTTTCCGCGATATTTTACTTCGGTTCTTCGGCTGGTACGGTGGCGAAATTCTAGCCAGGAGCCAGCCCCATGACCCAGTGTTTCAAAGACCACGAATGCGACACGCAGCTGTTGAACCACCCCACCAAACCGATCGAAGAGTGCGAGACGCACAGGATCGAGTTGTACGGGGTCATGCAGGACGTTGTTGACGTGCCGTTTTTGACTTGCTCGGGAATCTGGCGAGTCTTCCAGCGCGAAGCCGAAGAAATCGTCGCCCCCGGCGGCGTCCTGATCGCCGACCCCATCGAACGCAATCGCGTGATCAACGCCGCCTATGCCCGGTTGTGACTGCACGACAACCGCTTTCAGTGGGCCGGGCTGGCAGCCTTTGCCTCCAAGCAAGTCGGTTGCGGGTTGTTGCATGCCGCGAGTATGACTGAGGTTATCCAGGCTGAGCGCGACGCCAGGCAGCGCTTGATCGACTCCAATGCGGCATCGAATCCCGGCTTCCTCGGGGCTCATATCTTCAAAGATACGGATCAGCAGGCGCTGGACGATTACCGAGCCGCCCGCAGCAATAATCCCGTTCCCCTGAGCGACCTTGGCCTGGGCGGGGAACCCTCATCCTTGATGCAGCAACAGTTCCAGCATGTCTACGACATGATGGCGCTGGGTAATACCACGTTGTTTCTCGATATCTTCCCGCTGCATGCGTTTTACAAAAAGCGTGGGCTAGAAGAGTTAAGGACCTGTCTTGATGAACGGAAGGGCATTTTTGGTCATCCGAAGTTTCCGGTATTGTGGCCGGTGGGGCAGAAAAAGCTTGAGTTTGGTGTTCGGTATTACCAAATTCTCGATGCCTTCAAGGCAATAGAAAAGGGAGATATTGCCGAGAGCGTGCGGCAATTGGCGGAGCATGAGCAGCGCAATATTCTGCAACCGACCATTTACGAAGATCCACAGCTTAAACTGCTTTTGCGCGGCAACCATGCGTCCTATGTCACCGGATTTCCTTCGGGGGTGGCTCAAGCCATTGAGCTGACCCTGGCGAGCCAATGCCAGCCGGTCGAGGATGGGCGCACCCTCGAATTCAGCAGCAACCCGTTTGCAGACTTGTCAGATTACAAGCAGCGCATAGCCTTCGTAATGCAAGCAGCGGCGCGTTTTGATGAGATGCTGGGCGACGGGAATCGACCCTTGCTGGAGCAGTCGATCAAGGATATCGCCGAAGGATCGGGCGTCCGATGAAGCGGCGATACTGGTTTTGTCTAGCACTGCTGACAGTATGGGCAGCATTCGTCGCACGGTCGTGGTACGAGCGAGAGATCGCCCTAGTGATAGGCGGAACCTACGAGGAGATGATCAAGGGTTCGTCAGCCCGCTTTAGTTCACCTTATCCCGGTGGGGGAATATGGGGGGGCGAGGCAAAGTCCGACGTGCAGTTACGATTCACCGATCCGCAGTATGGATTTATCACGCCAAAAAGCGCTGACGTATTTGTCGTATTCAAGGGCAACATTATTCAGAGTTTGGTTATATCTCCGCAGACCGAACCCTTGTTGCTCGATGATGCATTGAAGGTTGTCTTGGATCTCCAGGACCAATGGCGTCGCGGCGGATGGATCGATAGAAAGAACAAAATATATCCACCCTTTGCCGATACGCCCCAATGGCGTGCTCAGCTGAGGGATGTCAACAAGGGAGGCGCTACTGATTGGTATGCCGGCGACCGATATCAGGCCATGCTCATGGTGCATCGTTTTGAAGACCGCAAACACCCCGAAGAAGAACGCTACAAGATCATCCTCAATGTTGCTGAGCCCTGGATACCTTTCGATGACTAGGCGTCGGTGGGCTTGCCTTATCGTTCTAATAGTAGGGGCAGCATTCGTCGCACGGTCGTGGTACGAGCGGGAGATCGCCCTGGTGATAGGTGGAACCTACGAGGAGATGATCAAGGGTTCGTCAGCCCGCTTTAGCTCACCTTATCCCGGTGGGGGAATATGGCCGGGCTGGCCAATGTCCGACGTGCAATTACGATTCACCGACCCGCAGTATGGATTTATCACGCCAAAGAGCGCCGACCTTTTAGTTGTATTCCAGGACAATATTGTTCAGCACCTGATATGCCTCCACAGACCGAGCCCTTGTTGCTCAATGAGGCAGACGCCGCGTGCCGGTACTCACTCGGTGTCTGGTTCATTTCAGCTCGGAAGTGCCGGTTGAAGTTGGACAGGTTGCAGTAGCCGACTTCGAAGCAGATATCAGCCACTGACATTTTCGTTTGCAACAACAGCCGGCACGCACGCTGTATTCGCAGCTTGCCCATCAAGTCGATAAAACCATGGCCAGTGGCGCGCCTGAAGAAACGCGAAAAACCTGGCTCGCTCATATTTAACTGCTCAGCGATGACCGACAGCCGAACCTCTCCGGTCAACTCTTTAAGCAAGTAATCGAACGCTTTATGGACGCGTTCGTAATTTCTGACGTCTAGGTTCGGCGCGTAATAGGCGCTCGCCAGAAAGTGCGTCTCAGGTTTGGGAGCGGCCAACAACGTACTCAGCAGTTCCAGAAACACCACCAAACGATGCAAGCCTTGGGCTGAGCCTATCGCTTCAAGAAGGCGTGCGGCTTTGACGGCCGTCCCGCCGGTAAACTCCAACCCGCGCCGGGCCCGCTCAAATAGCGACTGCAAGTCACCCAACTCAGGCATCGTCTGGCGAAGAGCCAACAACGCCACGCCGTCGAATTGCAGCACAACATCGCGTCCCCGCAGGTTTTCGCCTGGGGCAAGATCGCCGATCCAGTCGTGGGGTAGATCTGGGCCGATCATCGCGACATGACCCGCCTCAAACGCACCAATGTAATCCCCCGCAACCAGCTTGCCACTGCCTTGGCGAATGAGATGAATTTCGAATTCGGGGTGATGATTCCAGCGGGCCAGCGGATAAGGGTAGTCGTGTTCGTACCAGCGAAAGCTGTGCTCTGGCCCGGACAGAATGACTTCCAACGCCGCTGGGCGGTGTTCGATTAAGGCGTTGTGAACAGTAGGCATGGACGGCCCCTTTTATAGTTGTGTGGGCTACATTGGCTAAACAATACGCCGTTTGGATCACCGCCTACTAGGATGCGATTTGACCCACACCCGATACTTTTTTAACCCGGTGATGGAGTGGGATAACAGTCAAAAAAGTATCAGCGTAGCGTCCGCCGTTCGTTTGTTCTGCCCGCTGCAAGCTGATGTAATCGACTCGTCACTCCGCTGCCGGCAAACACCAATTTGATCAGCAGTGGTTTACAACAACAATAATAAATCTGCGCCCAAGGCGTAGAGTGGAGAACACCATGAAGATTTCGCTCCAGGCACTTCTTCTGTCCGCCGGCTTGTCCTTTTTAGTCACCAGCCACGCTGCAGAATCAATCACCATCGCGACCGTCAACAACAGCGACATGATCCGCATGCAGCGGCTTTCCAAAGTATTTGAAGCGCAGCACCCGGACATCAAACTCAACTGGGTGGTGCTCGAAGAGAACGTCCTGCGCCAACGCCTCACCACGGATATTGCGACCCAAGGTGGGCAGTTCGACGTATTAACCATCGGCACCTATGAAACCCCGTTGTGGGGCGCTAAGCATTGGCTTGAGCCCATGCAGGACTTGCCTGCCAATTACGATCTCGACGATATTTTCCCCTCTGTGCGCCAAGGACTGTCGGTCAACGGCACCCTGTACGCCCTGCCCTTTTACGGCGAAAGCACCGTCACCTACTACCGTACTGACCTGTTTAAACAGGCCGGACTTACCATGCCTGAACAGCCCAGCTGGACTCAGCTCGGTGAGTTTGCAGCCAAACTTCATCACCCCGATCAAGGCCAGTACGGCATGTGCTTGCGTGGTAAAGCCGGCTGGGGTGAAAACATGGCGCTGCTGACCACCATGGCCAACACCTTTGGCGCGCGTTGGTTCGATGAGCAGTGGCAACCGCAATTCACCAGTCCAGAGTGGACAGCTGCGGCGAATTTTTATATCAACACCCTGACCAAATACGGTCCGCCAGGGGTGTCGAGTAATGGGTTTAATGAAACCTTGGCGTTGTTCAATAGCGGGAAATGTGCGATTTGGGTCGACGCCAGCGTTGCCGGCTCCTTCACCACTGACAAGGAGCAAAGCCGGGTCGCCGACAGTGTTGGCTTCGCCCCTGCACCGATTGAAGTGACCCCAAAAGGCGCCTCTTGGCTGTACGCCTGGTCATTGGCAATTCCCGCCACGTCCAAGCACAAAGACGCGGCCAAGGCCTTCATCACCTGGGCAACCTCCAAAGACTACATTCAACTGGTCACTGAGAAAGACGGCATTACCAATGTACCGCCAGGCACACGCACGTCTACTTACAACGATGCTTATTTGAAGGCAGCACCGTTCGCCAAAGTGACACTGCAAATGATGCAGAACGCCGATCCCGCGCACCCTTCGTCCAAGCCGGTGCCCTACGTCGGCATTCAGTACGTGACCATCCCCGAGTTTCAAGCCATCGGTACTTCGGTGGGCAAAATTTTCTCTGCAGCGCTGACGGGACAGATGTCGGTCGAGCAAGCCCTGAGTTCGGCGCAATCGCTGACTGAACGAGAAATGAAGCGTGCGGGCTATCCAAAATAATAAAACTGCCCCGCTGTGCGGCTGAAAAACACACCGACCACGGGGTTTTACCGCGCTCAATGATCGCCATCCATGGCCACGATTTCTGAAAGCAGGAGAAACATCACATGAAACGACTGGAAGGAAAAAGCGCACTGATAACCGGGGCTGCCCGGGGCATCGGTCAAGTATTCGCTCAGGCGTACCTCCATGAAGGCGCCACGGTGGCCATCGCCGACATCGATTTTCAACGCGCGCAAGCTACCGCAGTAGCGCTTGGCCCCCATGCGTATGCAGTGAAGATGGACGTCACCGATCAAGCCTCCATTGATGCAGCCATTGCCGCTGTCATTACCCACACGGGCAAGCTCGATATTCTGGTCAATAACGCTGCGCTTTTCGACTTGGCACCCATCAAGGAAATCACCCGAACCAGTTTCGAACGGCTATTTTCGATCAACGTGGCTGGCACTTTATTTACCCTGCAGGCAGCCGCCAGACAGATGATCAGCCAAGGGCATGGCGGAAAAATCATCAACATGGCGAGCCAGGCCGGACGCCGTGGCGAGGCTCTGGTCGCGGTCTATTGCGCGAGTAAAGCCGCGGTGATCAGCCTGACTCAATCTGCGGGATTGAACCTCATCAAGCACGGAATAAACGTCAATGCCATCGCCCCTGGTGTGGTCGATGGCGAACACTGGGACGGCGTTGATGCGCTGTTTGCCCACTATGAAAACCTTCCAGTAGGCGAGAAAAAGAAGCGCGTTGGCGAGCAAGTGCCCTTCGGTAGAATGGCCACCGCCGATGACTTGAAAGGCATGGCGATTTTCCTGGCCTCTTCAGAGAGCGATTACATCGTCGCCCAGACGTACAACGTTGACGGCGGTAACTGGATGAGTTGACGCGACAGTTTTCAGAAGTCGAGGGATCGGCTGATCAATACACGGTTTTTTGCCTTTGGAGTTCCACCGGCCGCCGGCTATTTCAGCGCCTATTCCTGATAACCAGGTGGATTCGTTGGCACGCTCGTAAAGGCTTGGGAACAACCACGCGTCCGACACCGTTATCGATCCCAACCGCCATTGATACAGATCAAATAGACGAACCCGGTTGGAAGCACTATTGGCCACGGCGAACAACGCTTCATGCTGGTCGCTTCGCCACGATGCAGAGAAGCACAGGCTTCGATATACACCCATTCCAGCAGGAAAGAAGCCACTCGGCCGTGTCACCCAAAAAGCTCACTTTTTGAGCGACGACTTGCTCAATCCCATTACAACCATGCGCGTTTTTATTTCGCTGTTAAGGAGGCTGGCATGACACTGTCAAACAACGCTGAACGCAGGAACATCGTCGATACCCATCGGCATCCGATGGGACCCAAGATGCAAGCCAAGATGGCGGAGCTAGGCCTCTATGACCCGAAACTAGGATTCCCGCAGACTAACGCTCAGGACTTGATGTGCTATCGCGAGTGTTTCGATCTGGATTTCGCCTTGCCCATCCAGCGCGAGGCCGGCGTTACCCTCAGCCTTATCACCAATGGCGGCGAGGTGCCTTGGATTGCGCGGGATTTGCTTCAAGTCAGCACCGGCGAGGCTTTGAAGTTCCTGAACGACGAATACTTTGAGATCAGGGATCGCTTTCCCGGTGAATTCGCACTCACGGCCAACGCACACGCGCTGGAGGAGAGCTGTCGATCAATCGTTGAGGAAATGATCAGCAAGGGTGGCGCGAAAGCGATTGCGGTTTCGTCAAGCTACGGCGCCGGGTCCGAACGCACTTTCCTTGACAGCCCCAAGGCGGAGTGGCTTTGGGAGTTTGCGGCAGCCAATGACATCGTGGTGCATATCCATCCACCGATGCTATCGATTGGGCACGAGTCGCTCATGCAATACCGCCTCAACGAGGCGGTCGGTCGCCCCTTCGATTCTACCGTCAACGGTGCCCGGATGATCGCCTCTGGCGTGTTCGATCGCCACCCGAAGTTGCAGGTACTGATCGTCCACATGGGCGGTGAACTCGCGTCGATCCTCGGACGGCTCGAATTCAATTGGCACCTCAATTACAACGGGATCCCCAACCCTCCGGCCGGCAGGCCTTACACAAATAAGCGACCACCCTCCGAATATTTCAAGACCAACATTCTTGTCGACTGCATGGGATTCAACCCCATTGGGGTGCGAGCTGCGGTTGAAATGTGCGGTGTGGACCGAGTGGTATTCGGCTCCGACTTCGGTCCGGTGCCATACGGGATCAAAGAGCATGTCAAGATTGTCGAGGACGTGATTGCGAACCCGGAGGAGCGCGAACGGGTGTTCTGGAAGACCAGCAACAAAGTATTCCGCCTGGGCCTGTCCGATTAAGCACCTCGTTAACCGGCTGAACTAGGGTACTCACGAAAAACAAAGTGGCGCTAGTCAGGCGGGGTTTATTGGGCACAGGGTCGGCGAGTTCAACCCAAATGAAAAAAGGACCCGAAGGTCCTTTTTTCTTGCTCAATGGAATTCAGATGAAATCCATTGAGCTATGTTTGGAGCGGGAAACGAGACTCGAACTCGCGACCCCGACCTTGGCAAGGTCGTGCTCTACCAACTGAGCTATTCCCGCATCTTGGTAACGAGGCGCTATTCTATAGATTCAAATAGCCGAGTCAAGCCCTTGATTCAAAAACTTATTTTTTTTCTGTGTCGGTTCTGAGATGCGGCCATGCCGCACGCAAGTATTGAACCATTGACCACAATGTCAGGCCCGCAGCAATCAACAACAGCACATAACCAAGCACGACCCAGAAGGTGAATCCGGGCGGGTTCGCCAGCAGGATAACCAGTGCGATCATCTGCGCAGCGGTTTTCCATTTGCCCAGGCTGGACACGGCAACGTGTGCCCGCGCACCGATTTCAGCCATCCATTCGCGCAACGCGGAAATGACAATCTCGCGACCGATGATGACCGCGGCGGGTAATGTCAGCCAAAGACTGGCGTGTACCTGAACCAGCAACACCAAGGCCACAGCGACCATCAGCTTGTCGGCCACCGGATCGAGAAACGCACCAAAGGGTGTGCTTTGCTCAAGCCGACGCGCCAGATAGCCGTCAAGCCAATCGGTTGCCGCCGCAATGGCGAACACCGTACTGGCTGCCATGTAGCTCCATTGATAAGGCAAATAAAACAGCAAAATGAAGATCGGTATCAGCAAGACACGTATTACGGTGATCAGATTAGGGATATTCATCGGCACAACTGGCTACGAGGTGAGCGGGCATTCTACTCGCTGTGCAGGCTGGCATAAATCGACTCTGCGAGCTTTTTGCTAATTCCTGGCGCTTTCGCTATTTCTTCGATGCTGGCGCGGGACAATTCCTGCAATCCACCAAAGTGTTTTAGCAGGTCTCGACGACGGGTCGGCCCGACCCCTGCCACGCCCTCCAAGGTCGATGTACGACGCGTTTTGCCCCGTCGCGCGCGGTGTCCGGTGATGGCGAAACGGTGGGCTTCGTCGCGGATTTGCTGGATCAGGTGCAACGCTGGATCATCGCCTTTTAAAGTAAATTCATGGGCAGCATCATTCAGGTACAGCGTTTCAAAACCCGCCTTCCGCGTTGCGCCTTTCGCCACACCCAACAAAATAATGTCCGGTATCGCCAGCTCGTTCATCACGTCTCGGGCCATGGACAGCTGCCCCTTACCGCCGTCGACCAGCAAGATATCAGGCAGTTTGCCTTCGCCGTCCTTGATTTTGCTGAAGCGTCGCATCAAGGCTTGGTGCATGGCAGCGTAATCATCGCCGCCAGTAATACCTTCGATGTTGTAACGCCGATAATCCGACTTGATAGGCCCCTCAGGACCAAACACCACGCAGGACGCCACGGTGGCTTCGCCGCTGGAATGGCTGATGTCGTAACACTCCAGCCGCTGCGGCGGCTCATCAAGATTCAACACTTTGGCCAACGCTTCAAAACGCGCCGTAACGTGCTGACGGTTGGCCAGGCGCGCAGAAAGCGCCTGCTCGGCGTTGGTCACCGCCAATTGCTGCCAGCGCGCCCGGGTGCCACGCACCCGATGGCTGATGGTCATTTCATGGCCACGGATTTCTTCGATCGCATCAATCAGCGTTGGGAAGTCTTCGTGAACAACGTTGACGATCACCTCACTGGGCAGTTCGCGGTCGTGATCGCTGAGGAAATACTGCGACAGGAAGGCCGACATCACCTCACCCACCTCCTCCTCGATGCCCACTTGCGGGAAGAAACTCTTGCTGCCCAACACCCGTCCGCCACGCACGCTGATCAAGTGAACACAGGCGCCACCCGGATTGATGAACGCCGCCACCACATCCACATCGCCGGTCCCGCCATCCATGCTTTGCTGATCCTGAACCCGTCGCAGCAGGGATATCTGATCACGCAGCTCTGCCGCGCGCTCAAACTCCAGGTTCACGGACGCCTCTTCCATCGCCGCATTTAACTCGTTCGACAACGCATTGCTGCGGCCTTCGAGGAACATCACGGAGTGCCGGACGTCTTGTGCATAAACCTCGGGCTCGACCAAACCGACGCAGGGCCCCTTGCAGCGTTTGATTTGGTATTGCAGACACGGCCGAGCACGGTTTTTGAAATAGCTGTCTTCGCATTGCCGCACCAGAAAAGCTTTCTGCAGCAGGCTCAAGCTCTCACGAATCGCGCCAGCGCTCGGGTAAGGCCCGAAATAACGGCCTTTTCCTTTTTTCGCGCCACGGTGAATACTCAGACGCGGGTAATCACCGTCCGAAAGGTAAACGTAGGGGTAGGACTTATCGTCGCGCAGCAGAATGTTATAAGGCGGCCGCCACTCTTTGATGAGCGTCTGCTCCAGTAACAGGGCTTCGGTCTCGTTAGCGGTGATGGTGGTTTCAATGTGCGCAATACGGGCGACCAATGCACTGGTCTTCGGCGCATGCCCCGTCTTGCGAAAATAACTGGCCAGTCGGCTCTTGAGGTTTTTCGCCTTGCCGACGTACAACAACCGCGACTCGGCATCGAACATCCGATACACACCGGGACGGCCACTGCACGTAGAGAGGAAGGCGCTTGGATCGAACGTTTGGGTCATTTCAGAGACTGGCATCAACCATGCCGTGGCGAACGGCCAATAGGGCTAACTCGACATCACTGCCGATCGAGAGCTTTTCAAAAATGCGATAACGATAGGTGTTCACGGTTTTGGGCGACAAGCACAGTTTGTCAGAGATGGTCTGGACTTTCTGGCAGCCGACGATCATCAGGGCAATCTGGATCTCACGCTCCGACAGCAGATCAAACGGCGAGTTACTGCTCTGCGGCTGGAAAGACTTCAGCGCCAATTGCTGGGCGATCTGCGGACTGATGTAACGTTGCCCGGCGAATACCAGACGAATGGCTTGTACCATCTCAGGCAGGCCAGCACCCTTGGTCAAATAACCCGCCGCACCCGCTTGCAGAAGACGCGTCGGAAACGGGTCCTCTTCACACACTGTCACCGCCACAACCTTGATGTCGGGATGGCTGCGTATCAATTTTCGAGTCGCTTCCAGTCCGCCGATGCCGGGCATCTTGACGTCCATCAATACTACGTCGGGTTTAAGCTCACGGGCCTTCTTCAGGGACTCTTCACCTGATTCAGCCTGTCCTACGACCTGGAGACCATCGATATCGGCCAACATCCGTGTAATGCCTGTTCGAACAAGATCATGGTCATCAACTACTAGCACCCTAATCAAGCAGACACCTCACAAAACGGTCATTACGAATACCGTCCACCTTAGCAAAAACAGTGAGCCAGACCTAGCTACAAGCACGATATTGGTGCAATGCCGATGTAAAACGGCGTTAGTGACACGCTACCACTAACGTCTTCATATATTTGGGAATTGTTTTTTGAAAGTCCAGAAACAGGATTTCTACCTAAACGCGCCGTTCACGTCGGTTTGTTATTAGTCAAATACGAGGCCGATAACTCAGCCATGGTCGTCGTCAAGCGTCTGATCGCGTCTTGGTCCTCTTTATGCAATGTCCGGAAGCTGCCGAGTACTTTTTCCTCGGCCAGACTGAGATTATCGACAGGAATCGGCGTAGCAGTACCTGTAAGCACAAACAGAACGTCCACACCTCTGGCTGCAACAGCTGCAAGATAATCGGCTTTCGGGGCACGGTCGCCGCTTTCGTATTTCCCCTGAGCATTAGCTTCTACACCACCAATTTCACCAAATGCTCGCTGCGAGAGACCTAGGCGCTCTCGTTCTTTTCGCAATCTTGAACCAATTCCATTCATTTGAATGCATAATCCTGCTGACCCTATCTGTACGAGGGGTAGAATCCATGAAAATTAAACTGATTTGAACGGTTTTGAACTATGCCCGGAATACGTACCGCTGCACAAGCTAAGGCTTGGTTAGAACAACAAGGAAAATCAGTCCAGGAGTTTGCCCGGGAGCACAGCATCGACCCGGCAACGACCTATCAAGTCTTGGCTGGACGAAAAAAAGGCAAGCGTGGTGAATCGCACAAAGTCGCCGTTTTGCTGGGGATGAAGATTGGAAGTATTCCGGCCGATAAAGAATTGGGCGTTGCGCCGTTGGCGGAATGAAGGTGTTTGTGTCTCTGCGGGAATGCAACGGGTGCGCTTACCGAATGATTTCACCCAATCACGTCGGGTGCACATTGAGGCACATGCCGGTCAGCCAGAGTGAATCTGTGCGGCCATTGCCACCGATCCGCTTCGTTGGCGTTCACGAACACAGCCTCAATCCTTGAGAATGCACTCCATCCAGAACAATTCATCGTCTTCACGGATCACTGCGTAGCCTTGCCGTTGGTATAACTGAGTCGCAGGATTACTTTTAAACACCTTCAATCGGATGTTTCTGAAACCTTGCTCCCTGGCGATCATCGCAATTTGATCCATGACCCAAGCGCCAACCCCCTCGCCGCGATAGGGTTCGCACAGCTGCACATCCCGCAAATACAGATAACCCGTCTCTGGACTGACGCTAAAATAACCAATCTGTTTGTCAGCCTTGACGATGACGGAGCTGTTTCTAAACACCCATTCAGCATCGAATAATTGCCCCTGCCAGACGCGTTCATATTCGGTGTAATAGCGGCGCATATTTACGCGGGTCAATTCACGGGCGAAATCCATGTCGGCAAGGGTTGCCAAACGCAGTCTCAGGTCCATGTCTCCTTACCTCCGTGGGCGATCAAGCCATTACCGGAACAACGCTGGTTGCCCATTTATTTCCATTGTGGCGCGCGACCACCAGCAAATCGCCCGGACCGTCGGCGACCCCTACCCACATGCCGTCCTCTGACCAAAAGGCGCTGCGGCCCGCCGACTCCCAGCCTCCGGTCGCGCCACCGTGGTTGGCCATTAGCACCGCCATCCCGTGTTCAGCAGCGTAACCCGCCAACAATTGAGTATCCGCAACGTAGCCGCCGTCGGTGATTAGCACGCTGGCGGCATACACCGTGGCACCCGATTGCGCAGCTGCGCTCGCGTGGCTGGCATGGGTGAAGTCTGCACACACCGCCAGGACGATGTGGTCGGTGCCAATTTGCACGCTTTCACCGCCCTCGCCCGGGCTAAACACCAGCTCTTCACCCGCATGCAGATGCTGTTTGCTGTAGACACCTACCTCAGCGGCAACGCCCAGCACCAGCGCCGCGATCAGTACGTCAGGGCTGCCCGAACGACGAATCGGCGCACCGACCACCGTCACCATTCCACTGTCCCGCGCCAGTTCGTGCAGAGGCCGCAGGCGCGCATCGGCTGGATCGATGGCCAGTTCATGGGCCAAGCCTCGCTCGTAACCGGTCAGCGACAGTTCGGGAAACAACAGAAATTCCACTCCCTGCGCTATCGCTGCCCGCATAAAAACCAAATGACGCAGGATGTTGGCGTCGATATCCCCTGCGACAGAAACCGATTGAGCGGCTGCAACGACACTTGTACCCACGATGATGCTCCCTGATTAAAATCTTCCGGCCTGTTTAGCGTGCATTGGATGACATCACGCTGAACCCTCGAGTGCAATTCGGATGTGCGCCTGGCGACCGACACACTCAATCGCACCGATGCGATTTTCTAATTGAACAGCAGCGTGCGCCTGCAGTAAGCTCGGCCCCATCAAACGGAGAAAGACCATGTTGCACTCCCACTCATCTCAGTCACCTCACACTGCCAGCGTTCAGCGCTCGGTAGAGGTCGTGTCTGCGGTGAATGAAGCGAACGCGCACGCTGCACCGTCTTATTTTTATTTTGGGTATTGGTTTAGCCACTAGCGCGCCTGATACCCACACGGCGCCCACATTAACGGGGACGCCAACCAGAGAATTCTCTACCCCCGGTCGGCAACCTGATCGGGGGTTTTGTTTTTTCAGGCCCTGAACATCCGAACTGTATTGAATTGAATCGAGGAATCGACATGAATTACGCCACTGGTTACCGCAACGACACCGACTTCGCCTGGCGATTTAGCAGCCTCCGCTCGGGACAGCCTGCCGCCTCCGACCGGTCACTTTCGGGTGGCAAGCCAACACTGAAGGCCAGCACGGCCAATTGTCGAACACCCCAATAGGGCGTCGAGCGCGATAAACCCGCGCCCGCCCAGGAAGCCAGCACATGAACTCATCCGTCGCGGTAAACATCCTGTCCGAGCTGATGTCACAGCCAATGACGTTGATCGACAGCGCCCCAGCCCCACAACGCTTGCCCGGCACCCTGCAACTCAAGCAGCAGGTACCACTCGATACAGCGCTTAGCAATCAAGTTACCGCCCACCGCCACGCAATACGCGCCATTCTCAACGGCGAAGACTCTCGTTTGCTGGTCGTCGTCGGTCCGTGTTCGATCCACGACCCGCGCTCCGCCCTCGAATACGCCGAACGATTGGCGGCACTGGCCGCAGACGTCAGTGACCAATTGTTGCTGGTGATGCGCGCTTACGTCGAAAAGCCCCGCACAACGGTCGGCTGGAAGGGCCTGGCGTACGACCCACGGCTCGATGGCAGCGATGACATGGCCGCTGGCCTGACTCTGTCCCGCGAACTGATGCGTGAAATGCTCCGGCTGGGACTGCCCATCGCCACCGAAATCCTGCAACCCATGGCGGCGGGCTATTTCGATGACGTGTTGAGTTGGGTGGCCATTGGTGCCCGCACCACTGAGTCGCAAATTCACCGGGAAATGGCCAGCGGCTTGCCCATGCCCGTTGGATTCAAGAACGGCACCGACGGTGGCGTCACCGTTGCCACCGATGCCATGCGTTCGGCAGCCCACCCTCACCGGCACTTCGGTATGGACCGGCAGGGTCACCCGGCGATCATCGAAACTCAAGGCAACCAGGACACCCACGTGGTGCTGCGCGGTGGCCATAGCGGTCCGAACTACGACAGCCAAAGCGTGGCCACGGTACGCGCCAGTCTGGAGAAAGTCGGCATCGCCGCGCGGATCATGGTCGATTGCAGCCATGCCAACAGTGGCAAAAACCCGCTACGCCAGCCCGCCGTGTTCAACGAGGTGCTTGAGCAACGCTTGCAGGGCGATCGCTCGCTGGTCGGCATGATGCTCGAGAGCCACTTGTTCGATGGTTGCCAGCCGCTGAGCGACGCGCTGAAATACGGCGTTTCAGTCACTGATGGCTGCCTGGGCTGGGACGCCAGCGCACAGCTGTTGCGCGATGCAGCCAATGCTTTGCGCCAGCAACGTTGAACCGTCGAGCGTCTAACCTTGCATGACCACCTAGGAGTCAGGCGGAACTTTCGCGGGAATTGCCGTCCTTAATCCGGTAGGCTTTCCCTTTTTTTGATAGGAGTAATTACCATGGCTAAAGCCACTGCCCGCCACATCCTCGTTGCCAGCGAAGAAAAGTGCATCGAACTGAAAAGCCAAATTGAGGGCGGCGCTGATTTCGCCGAAGTCGCCAAAGCGAACTCGAGCTGCCCATCCAGCCGTCAAGGTGGTGACCTGGGTTCATTCGGTCCAGGCCAGATGGTCAAGGAATTTGACACCGTGGTCTTCAGCGCGCCAGTCAACGTCGTCCAAGGCCCAGTAAAAACCCAGTTCGGTTATCACCTGCTGGAAGTGACCAGCCGCCAGGACTAACAGTCTCGCGTTTGGCTCAACGGCCCGTCTGTCAGACGGGCCGTTTTCATGTGCACCACCCGCTCGTCGCTGTAAAACCCTTCGAAAACTGCGTCATTCGGGCCATTCGTGCCTCCGAACGTAAAAACCGATTGTGCAACTTCATGTGTCGATGCATGGTTAGCCCCGCTGCTTGCACGATGTCATATCCCTAAGAAGCAGCCATGAATCAGTAGGTTTCTGCACCGTCTTGGTTTTTCACCCTTAACCCTGATATTCGCTTGCGGACGTCAGTCAGGATTCAAGCAATGCGTTTTGTTTTTTCATCGTTGATCGTCGCATCGCTAGCCTTGATTTCTGGCTTTCAGCCCTTGGCCGCCGCCCCAGAACATGCCCTGACTGTTTACGGCGAGTCACCTAAATACCCTGCCAACTTCACCCATTTCGACTACGTCAATCCCGACGCACCCAAAGGCGGCAGCATGCGTCGCTCGGCGCTGGAGATCGGTCAGTTTGACCACATGTTGCCGTACATCGACAAAGGCACCGGTGTTGCACAACTCAGTGGCCTGCTCTATTCGCCCCTCGCGGTTCGCTCGCTGGATGAGCCTTTCACGGTGTACGGCTTGGTCGCACAGAGCATGGAGCGCAGCAAAGACGGGTTATCGCTGCGCTTTGTCCTCAACCCCAAAGCACGCTTTGCCGATGGCGTGCCCATCACCGCCGAGGACGTGCGTTACACCTACGACCTGTTGATGACCCAAGGCAGCTTGCAATACCGAACGGAATTCGAAGACGTGACCCACGTCGAGGTCGAGTCCCCTACTCAAATCCGCTTCGATTTCAAAAACAACGAGAACCGCACCCTGCCGCTTGACCTGGCCTCGCTGCCAGTATTTCCCGAGCATTGGTGGAAGACTCGCGACTTTGCCAACGGCGGTGGCTTCGAAATCCCGCTGGGCAGCGGCCCTTACAAAGTGAGCAAGGTTGATGCCGGACGCAGCATCACCTTTGAGCGCGATCCGAACTGGTGGGGCAAGGACCTGCCCGTAAATCGCGGGTTTTATAACTTCGATCACTTCAGCGTCGAGTATTTTGGCGACACCGACGTCGCACGCCAGGTATTGCGTGGCGGCGCGTATGACTACAATCGGGAGTTCTCGGCGACCAGCTATTCCATCGGCTATGAAAGCCCGGCCCTGACCGATGGACGCTTGCAAAAAGCCCAACTGGCCCAGGGCGCGGTTCAGAGTTCACAGGGCTACATCTTCAACCTGGATCGCCCGATGTTCAAAGATCGGCGGGTTCGTGAAGCGCTGGCGATGCTCTGGGACTTTGAATGGAGCAACCGGCAGATGATGCACAACGTGTATGTGCGTCAAAACAGTTACTTCTCCAACAGCGCGCTCGCCGCCGACCAACTGCCCACTGAAGATGAGCTGAAAATCCTCGAGCCGCTGCGCGGAGAGGTTGCGCCGCAAGTGTTTACCCAAGTGTTTCATACGCCAAAAACCGATGGCACCGGCTTCATTCGCGACAAACAATTGCAGGCCCTGCACTTGCTTGAGGAGGCAGGCTGGATGCCTAAAGGCGACCATTTGGTGAATGCCGCAGGCGAGCCGTTGACCTTCACGTTCCTCAATGCTCAAGCGGGCATCGAACGGCTACTGCTGCCTTACAAACGTAACCTGGCGCAAATCGGCATCACCTTCGACATTCGCCGCATCGATGCCGCCCAGTACCTCAATCGGGTGATGGCGCGGGACTACGACATGATCGTTACCGGCTACCCGGTATCAACCTCCCCAGGGCTAGAGCTGTACAACTGTTTTGGCTCCAAAAGCGCCAAAGACTCCGGCTCGAACAACTACATGGTGTTGCAGGATCCGGCCGTCGACAGCTTGATCACCGGACTGGTAAAAGCCGGCGACAAAGCGACCATGGTCAACTACGCCCACGCGTTGGATCGGGTGCTGCAATGGGGTTACTACTGGATTCCCAATTTCTACCCGCCCGGCTCGTCCACGGTGTGGTGGAACCGCTTCGGTATTCCGAAAGTCCAGGCCGCCAACGGTGAAGCCATCGAAACCTGGTGGGAAATCAGCCCCACTCCATTGACCAACGAGCAGTTCGCGGAAAAACGCGGTGCATCGGCCAATCCCGCAGAGGTGCATTGAATGCTCGGTTATCTACTGCGAAGACTGCTGCTGATTATCCCCACGTTGATTTGCATCCTGCTGGTTAACTTTTTCATCGTCCAAGCCGCGCCGGGAGGGCCGGTTGAGCAAGCGATTGCCCGCCTGCAAGGCATCGGCTCAGCCAGCACGGTGGGCGGCGCGCCGGCTGAATCCCATAGCGGCAGCACCGTTTCCCGTGCCAGCCGGGGTCTCGATCCAAAGCTGCTCAAGGAAATCGAACACCAATACGGCTTCGACAAACCGCTGCACGAGCGCCTTTGGCTGATGCTGAAAAATTACGCGCAACTGGATTTCGGCAATAGCTTCTTTCGCGGGGCAAAAGTCACCGACTTGATCCTGCAAAAAATGCCGGTGTCAATTTCCCTTGGCCTGTGGGCGACGCTGATTACCTACCTGATCTCAATCCCCCTTGGGATACGCAAAGCCGTCAAACACGGCAGCCATTTCGACATCTGGAGCAGCACGGCGATCATCATTGGTTACGCCATGCCGGCCTTTCTGTTCGCGATGTTACTGGTGGTGGTTTTTGCCGGCGGCACATCGCTGAACTGGTTCCCAGTGCGCGGGCTGGTGTCAGAGAACTTTGAACAACTGTCGACCGTGGGCAAAATTGCCGACTACTTCTGGCACCTGGTGCTGCCGGTGCTGTCATTGGTGATTGGCGGGTTCGCGACGCTGACCATCCTGACCAAAAACTCATTCCTCAATGAAATTACTCGCCAGTACGTGGTGACGGCCAGAGCCAAAGGCGTCAGCGAAAAACGTGTGCTGTACGGCCATGTGTTTCGCAATGCCATGTTGCTGGTGGTGGCCGGGATTCCACAGGCGTTCATCAGCGTGTTCTTCGCTGGCTCGCTGTTGATCGAAGTGATTTTCTCCCTGGATGGCCTCGGTCGCATGAGCTACGAAGCGGCAGTTTCCCGGGACTATCCGGTGGTGTTTGGCTCGCTGTTCATTTTCACGCTCTTTGGCCTGCTGATAAAACTGGTCGGCGACGTGTGCTACACGCTGGTCGATCCTCGAATTGATTTCAGCGCGAGGAACGCCTGATGTTCAGACTTTCTCCGTTAGGTCGTCGGCGCTTCGAACGCTTCCGAGATAACCGCCGCGGCTGGTGGTCGCTGTGGCTGTTTTGCGCCCTGTTCTTGTTAAGCCTGGGCGGCGAACTGATCGCTAACGACAAACCGCTGGTGCTGAGTTATCAGCACTCGTTGTACTTCCCAGCGTTCAAGCGCTACACCGAGCAGGAATTTGGCGGTCAACTGCCTTTCCAACCCGACTACCGCAGCGACTACGTGCGCAAACTGATTACTCACGACGGCGGCTGGATGCTGTTTCCACCCATTCCGTTCAGCGATGACACGCCGAACTACGACTTGGCGAAACCCTCACCCAGCCCGCCCACTACGACCAATTGGCTCGGCACCGACGATCAGGCCCGCGATGTACTGGCACGGGTGATTTTCGGCGCACGGGTATCGATTCTGTTTGCCCTGGCCTTGACGTTCATCAGTGCGCTGATCGGCATCGCGGCTGGCGCGCTGCAAGGCTATTACGGCGGCTGGGTTGACTTGATTGGCCAGCGTTTGCTGGAGGTCTGGTCCGGGTTGCCGGTGCTGTACCTGCTGATCATCCTGTCGGGCTTCGTCGAGCCGAATTTCTGGTGGCTGCTGGGGATCATGGCGCTGTTTTCATGGCTCGCGCTGGTGGACGTGGTGCGCGCCGAGTTCTTACGTGGGCGTAACCTGGAGTACGTCAAAGCCGCCCGAGCCTTGGGCCTCAGTGACCGTAAGGTGATCATGCGGCACATTTTGCCCAACGCCATGAACGCGACCTTGAGTTACTTGCCGTTCATTTTGACCGGCGCCATTTCGACCCTGACCGCGTTGGACTTCCTCGGTTTCGGCATGCCCGCGGGCAGCGCCTCATTGGGCGAACTGATCGGCCAGGGCAAGCAGAATCTACAGGCGCCATGGCTGGGGTTGACGGCGTTTTTTACCTTGGCATTGATCCTGTCGCTGCTGGTATTCATTGGTGAGGCGCTGCGCGATGCTTTCGACCCGAGGTCTTGATATGTCCGAAAACCTGATTGAAATTCGCGACCTGTCGGTGGCCTTCAACGGGCACACAGTGGTCAATAAAGTGAGCCTGGACATCCCGGCCGGCGAATGCCTGGCGTTAGTCGGTGAGTCCGGGTCAGGCAAATCGGTCACCGCGCATTCGATTCTGCAACTGCTGCCCAAGGCCGGCACGCTGACCACCGGCAGCATTCGTTACCGGGGACAACAATTGGTCGACGCCAAGGGCTCGACGCTGCGCGAGATTCGCGGTAACCGTATCGCGATGATCTTTCAAGAGCCGATGACCTCGCTCAACCCGCTGCACACCTTGGCCAAGCAGATTGGCGAGACCTTGTTGGTGCATCGCGGCTTGAGTGGCAAAGCGGCGCAACGGCGGATTATCGAGCTGCTGGAACTGGTGGGCATTCAGAACCCGCAGAAGCGCCTCAAAGCCTATCCGCACCAACTGTCTGGTGGGCAACGGCAACGGGTGATGATCGCCATGGCCTTGGCCTGCGAACCGGATTTGTTGATCGCCGATGAACCCACGACTGCCCTCGACGTCACCGTCCAACGCAAGATTCTGCTGCTGCTTAAAGAGCTGCAAGAACGTTTGAACATGTCGCTGCTGCTGATCAGTCACGACCTGAATCTGGTGCACAGCATCGCTCAGCGGGTGTGCGTGATGCGCGCCGGTGAAATCGTCGAGCAGTCCAACTGCCACCTGCTGTTCAAAAACCCTCAGCATCCGTATAGCCGCTTGCTGCTGGATGCAGAGCCGGTGGGGGAACCTCTGCCCCGTGACAGCCGCGAAAAAGTGTTGGAAGTCGATAACCTGCGCGTATGGTTTTCCATGGGCGGCGGGATTTTTCGTCGGCACCACGAATACCTTAAAGCGGTGGATGACATCAGCCTGAGCATCGAGCGCGGCAAGACGCTGGGTATCGTCGGAGAGTCCGGTTCAGGCAAGTCGACCTTGGGTCAGGCGATCCTGCGGTTGCTGGAGTCTCGCGGCAGCATCAAATTTCAAGGCCAGACGCTGGATTGCCTGAGCCAGAAAGAAATGCGTCCGTGGCGCAAGCAGATGCAGGTGGTCTTTCAAGACCCTTATGGCAGCCTCAGCCCGCGAATGTCGGTGGAGCAGATCATCAGCGAGGGCCTGGAGGTTCACAGCGACCTTACGCCGGCACAGTGCGAAATCGAAGTGATCCGCGTGCTGCAGGAAGTGGGTCTCGACCCGTCCAGTCGGCATCGCTACCCCCATGAGTTTTCCGGCGGGCAACGCCAACGTATCGCCATCGCCCGGGCCCTGGTGCTCAAGCCGGCGCTGATCCTGCTCGACGAACCGACCTCGGCGCTGGACCGCACTGTGCAAAAACAAGTGGTCGCCCTGCTCCGTCAGCTTCAGGAAAAACATGGCCTGACCTACCTGTTTATCAGTCATGACCTGGCCGTGGTCAAAGCCCTGGCCCATGACCTGATCGTGGTCAAGGACGGCAAGGTTGTTGAACGCGGCGCCAGCCACGATGTGTTTGATTCGCCCCAGCATCCGTACACCAAAGAACTACTGGCGGCGGCGCATCCAGGGTTTGCTTGATTTAGAGTCATTTCACTTATGCCGCTTTCGCAGGCAAGCCTGCTCCCACAGCATTGACATAGATCCTGTGGGAGGTGGCTTACCAACGAACGGGGCGCATCAGACGCCAGAACCCTGCCACATTGAGACCTTCATGAAAGACAGCGACAGCCTCAAGGATTATCAGCGTGTCCGGCGGCTGGCGATTCGCTCGTTGTTCGAAATCATCGAGCAGTCCAGCGAAGGTACGGTGATCGTCGACAAAGACGCGCGCATTGTGTGGATCAATGAACGCTATGCGCGCCGCTTCGGATTGCATGACGCAAGCATGGCCGTGGGTCAACCCTGTGAAAGTGTGATTCCAGGGAGTTTGTTGCGTGATGTGGTGAACAGCGGTCGGCCGATTTTGCTGGACATGATGGACACCGCCAAAGACCCGCTGGTGGTCATGCGTTTGCCGATCAACGACGACGAAGGATCAGTGATCGGCGCCATTGGCTTCGCCTTGTTCGATGAACTGCACGCGCTGTCGCCGTTACTCAAGCGCTACTTGCGCATGCAGGAAGAGCTGGCCTCGACCCGCTCCCTGTTGCGCGCTCGACAGGCCAAGTACAGTTTTGCCCACTTTATCGGCACCAGCGTCGCTAGCCTTGAGGTGAAACGCCGAGCGCGACGCAGTGCGAGTGCTGATTCGCCTGTGCTATTGCTCGGCGAAACCGGCACCGGCAAAGAGTTACTGGCCCATGCCATCCACAATGCATCGCCACGGGCGCACAAAGCGTTTGTCAGCATCAACAGCGCCGCAATCCCGGAAGCCCTGCTTGAAGCCGAATTTTTCGGCACAGCGCCCGGTGCGTTCACCGGCGCCGACCGCAAGGGCCGTCCCGGCAAACTGAAGATTGCCCAGGGCGGCACGCTGTTTCTCGATGAGATCGGTGACATGCCGCTGGCGCTGCAAAGCAAGTTACTGCGGGTGTTACAGGAAAAGGAGTACGAACCGGTCGGCTCCAACGAGGTGATTCAGAGTGACGTCCGGCTGATTGCCGCTACGTCCACCGACCTGGAAGCGGCGATCAAGCGCGGCGAATTTCGCGCCGACCTGTATTACCGACTCAGCGTGCTGCCGATTCAAGTGCCGCCGTTGCGCGAGCGGCTGGACGACCTGCCCGCTCTATGCGACGCGATTCTTGAAGAGTTACGCAGCCAGCACGAACTGGATCATGGCGCCCTCTCCTTGCTTGGCCAACACGCCTGGCCCGGCAATATCCGCGAACTGAGAAACGTGTTGGAACGCGCGGCATTGCTCACTGACGATCTGATGCTGGACGCCAGTGAAATTCGCTCAGCCATCGGCACGTTGATTCCGCTGAGCGTATCGGCGATGCCACAGACGACAACGGTTGAAACCGAAACCTTCGGTGCCGCCCGCGAGCGATTTGATCGGCAATTAATTCAGTCGACCTTGGCCCGCTGTAAGGGAAACGTTATCGAAACGGCCAAGTGCCTTGGGCTGGGACGCTCCACGCTGTACAAAAAGATGATCGCGCTGGGAATATCAGAGTCTCAATAACGAGATGTGAATCTCAATTTAAAGACAGACCCCCTGTAGGAGCCAACGTCTTGGCGAAGCGCCCTATTGGGTTAGCCTTGCACGCCCTCTCGCCAACGCGTTGGCCCCGACAGGGATGGTGTGAGTCTTGAAACCGAGACACCAGGCACATCGGCGATTCTATAAATAACCAACAAATTCAATGAGTTAGCTACATGGCACGAAACCCGCAGTGTTCCGTCAGCGGTCTAGCCGCAAAAAAAAATAATAACAATTCAGGAGACACTCTATGAGTGTGATCATCGCGTTAGCGGCCCTTGGGCTATTGATGCTCGCTGCGTACCGTGGCTATAGCGTCATTCTGTTTGCCCCCATCGCTGCCCTTGGTGCAGTGTTGTTGACCGACCCTTCAGCCGTCGCCCCTGCATTTAGCGGCGTGTTCATGGAAAAGATGGTCGGCTTCGTCAAGCTCTACTTCCCCGTGTTTCTGCTCGGCGCCGTGTTCGGCAAGCTGATCGAGCTGTCCGGTTTCTCCCGCGCCATCGTCGCAGCAGCCATTCGTTTGCTGGGCACGCGCCAAGCCATGCTGGTGATCGTGCTGGTCTGTGCGCTGCTCACCTACGGCGGCGTTTCGCTGTTTGTAGTGGTGTTCGCGGTGTACCCCTTCGCCGCCGAGATGTTTCGCCAAAGCGATATTCCCAAGCGACTGATTCCAGCCACCATCGCCCTCGGTGCTTTTTCCTTCACCATGGACGCGCTGCCCGGCACCCCGCAAATCCAGAACATCATTCCCACGACATTCTTCAACACCACCGCCTGGGCAGCGCCGTGGCTGGGGCTGATCGGCACATTGTTCGTGTTTTGCACCGGCATGCTGTACCTGCAACGCCAACGCAACAAAGCCCAACGAGCCGGCGAAGGTTACGGCACTGTGTTGCGCAACGAACCTGAAACTGCCGAAGACGTCAAACTACCTAACGCCTGGATAGCCCTGTCACCGCTGCTGTTGGTTGGCATCATGAACCTGCTGTTCACCCAGTGGATCCCGCAGTGGTACGGCAAGATTAATACCTTGAGCCTGCCCGGCATGGCGACCCCGATACAAACTGAAATCGCCAAGTTGACCGCCATTTGGGCCGTGGAAGCAGCGCTGCTGATCGGCATTCTAACGGTACTGGTATTCGGCTTCGGGGCGATTCGCGGCAAGCTGGCCGAAGGCAGCAAAAGCGCGGTAAACGGCGCATTGCTCGCGGCGATGAACACGGCGTCGGAATACGGCTTCGGTGCAGTGATCGCTTCGCTGCCGGGATTTCTGGTGTTGGCCGATAAGCTAAAAACCATTCCCAATCCGCTGGTCAATGAATCCATCACCGTTACCTTGCTCGCCGGCATCACCGGTTCGGCGTCAGGCGGTATGAGCATTGCCTTGGCAGCCATGTCCGACCGGTTCATCGCGGCGGCCCATGCGGCCAATATTCCGATGGAAGTCCTGCACCGGGTGGCCGCCATGGCCAGCGGCGGCATGGACACCCTGCCGCACAACGGCGCAGTGATCACTTTGTTGGCCGTCACCGGTTTAACCCACCGAGAGGCCTACCGGGATATATTCAGCATCACGATTATCAAAACACTGGCGGTCTTTGTTGTGATCGGCACGTTCTACGCCACCGGCATTGTTTGAGGAGTTAGGTATGAGTCTGCAAGGTAAAACCGCACTGGTTACCGGTTCCACCAGCGGCATCGGCCTGGGCATCGCCCTGAGTCTGGCCAAGTCTGGGGCCAACGTAATTCTCAATGGCTTCGGCGACGCCTCGGCGGTCTTGGCCGAGGTGGTTGCGGCAGCGGGCAAGAACGGCGGCAAAATCGGCCACCACCCGGCCGATGTCAGCAACCCGACGCAAATCGCCGAGATGGTTGCTTACGGCGAACGCGAGTTTGGCGGCATCGACATTCTGGTCAACAACGCAGGGATTCAGCATGTCTCGCCGGTAGAGGATTTTCCGGTGGAGCGCTGGGACTCAATCATCGCGATTAACCTGTCCTCGGTCTTCCACAGCACCCGCCTATGCTTGCCAGGCATGCGCGCTAAGGGCTGGGGCCGAATCGTCAACATTGCGTCGGTTCACGGCCTGGTGGGCTCGACGGGCAAAGCCGCGTATGTTGCGGCCAAGCACGGCGTAATCGGCTTGACCAAAGTCGTGGGGCTGGAAACCGCCACCAGCAACGTCACGTGCAATGCCATTTGCCCAGGCTGGGTGCTGACCCCGCTGGTGCAGCAACAAATTGACACCCGCGGCGCGGCTGATGGCGACATTGAAAAAGCCAAGCACGATTTGCTGGCAGAGAAACAACCTTCACTGGAGTTCGTCACGCCCCCGCAACTGGGCGAGCTGGTGTTGTTTTTGTGCAGCGAAGCGGGCAGCCAAGTGCGCGGTGCGGCCTGGAACATTGATGGCGGCTGGTTGGCGCAATAAACGGAGCGATTCATGACACAAGCACTGTGGACCCCCAGCGCGGAACGCATCAATGCGACCCGCATGGACGCTTTTCGGCGCGGGGTCAATCAACGCTACGGCCTGCACATAAACGATTACCCTGCGCTGCATCAGTGGAGCATCGATCAACGCGAGGATTTTTGGCAGGCCATCGTCGACACCTTTGGCATCACCTTCCATGCGCCGCCCGACACGGTGCTCATCGAAGGCCCGCAGATGCCCAGCGCCCAGTGGTTTCCGGGCGCGACGCTGAACTTTGCCGAGCACCTGTTACGTCGCCGTGATGATTACCCGGCGATTATTTCCATCAGCGAAGACCGCCAGCGCAGCCAATTGACCTACGCCGAACTGGCCGAGCAGGTGGCCGGCTTGCAACACAGTTTGCGCAACGCGGGGATCGGCGTCGGTGACCGTGTTGCGGCGTGCATGCCCAATACCTGGCAAACACTGGTGGCGATGCTCGCCACCACCAGTCTCGGAGCGATCTGGTCCTGCTCGTCACCGGACTTCGGCACCCAAGGGGTGATCGACCGTTTTGGCCAGATCGAACCGAAAATACTGCTTACCTGTGCCGGTTACCGTTACGCCGGAAAACTCATCGACCAAACCGCCAAGGTCAATGAAATCCTCGAACGCCTGCCGGGTTTGCAGCAGTTGATCATCGTTCCTTTTTCCCGACCCCAAGCCCGCGCCGAAGACTTTCAGACCTCGGCCAAGGTCACGTTGTGGGACGATTTTTATACCGCAGGCGGCGAACCGACCTTTGTCGCCGTGCCGTTCGCCCATCCGCTGTACATCCTGTATTCCAGCGGCACCACCGGGGTGCCGAAATGCATCATCCACAGCACCGGCGGTGTGTTGTTGCAACACGTTAAAGAACTGGGCCTGCATTCGGACCTGGGGCCTGAGGACTGTCTGTTCTACTACACCACCTGCGGCTGGATGATGTGGAACTGGCTGGTGTCGGGCCTGGCGGTGGGCGCGACCGTGGTGCTGTACGACGGCTCACCGTTCTTTCCCCGCTCCCAGCGCTTGATGGACATGATCGACGAGGAAGGCATCAGCGTGTTTGGTACCAGCGCCAAATACCTCGCCGAACTGGAAAAACACTCGATCAAGCCTCGGCTGAACCATCACTTCACACGCCTCAAGGCCATCCTGTCCACCGGCTCGCCGCTGGCGCAAAGCAGCTACGACTACGTGTACCGCGAGATCAAAAGCGAGCTGTGCCTGTCGTCGATTTCCGGGGGCACTGACATCGTGTCCTGCTTCGCTGTCGGCAATCCGGTATTGCCGGTGTACCGAGGTGAAATGCAGTCCAAGGGCTTGGGCATGGCCGTGGAAGTCTGGAACGACCAAGGCCAAGCGGTGATTGCGGAAAAAGGCGAGCTGGTCTGTACCCGGCACTTTCCGGCGATCCCCATAGGCCTCTGGAATGACCCACAACAGGAGCGGCTCAAGGCGACGTACTTCACGCAGTTCCCCGGGGTTTGGGCACAGGGCGACTACGCCGAAGAAACCGTCCATGGCAGCCTGATCATCCACGGCCGCTCAGATGCAGTGCTCAATCCGGGCGGCGTGCGAATCGGCACGGCAGAGATCTATCGCCAAGTGGAAAAAGTGGTCGAGGTGATGGAAAGTGTCGCCATCGGCCAGCGCTGGAAAGACGACGTACGCGTGGTGCTCTTCGTACGCCTGCATGACGAGCTGACACTGACCCCTGATCTGGAACAGCACATCCGTGACGTGATCCGCGCTAATACCACCCCACGGCATGTGCCTGCCAAAATTGTCGCGGTCTCGGACATCCCTCGCACCATCAGCGGTAAGATCGTCGAGCTGGCTGTCCGAAACATGGTTCATGGGGAATCGGTAAAAAATACCGATGCCCTGGCCAATCCGGCCGCGTTGGAGCAATTTCGTGACCGGGAGGAACTGGCGTTCTAAGCCCTGCACTCATCAAGGCTTGAACCGAGATGGCTCTTCCATCTCGTCCACCAGCCCCCAGTTCGCCATGGTCGACTCTACGGCGGGCTCGGGGGCGGCTGGTGCGGAAGTGATTTGAGTCGGCAAGCCTTTCTCGCGGAACAGCTTGAGGCGCAGACGTACGTTGTTCTTGGAGTCGGCGTTCTTCAGGGCTTCCTCTTCACTGATCGCGCCCTCGACCACCAAGTCAAACAGCGCGCCGTCGAAGGTCTGCATCCCAAGGTTGGTGGACTTCTCCATGATGCCCTTGAGTTCAGTCAGTTCATTGCGCTGAATAAAATCAAGAATGGTTGGCGTGCCCAGCATGACTTCCACCGCCGCGCGGCGTTTGCCGTCCAGAGTCTTGACCAGCCGCTGGGACACAAATGCCTTCAAGTTGTTGCCCAAGTCATGCAGCAACTGCTGGCGCCGGTCTTCCGGGAAAAAGTTAATGATCCGGTCCAGGGCCTGGTTGGCGTTGTTGGCGTGCAAGGTCGAAATAGCCAAGTGGCCGGTGTCGGCAAACGCCAACGCGTGTTCCATGGTTTCGCGGTCACGAATCTCGCCGATCAAAATCACATCCGGCGCCTGACGTAAGGTGTTCTTCAGTGCGGCGTGAAAACTGCGGGTGTCTACGCCCACTTCACGCTGATTGATGATCGACTTCTTGTGCCGATGGATATACTCCACCGGGTCTTCAATGGTGATGATGTGGCCGCCACTGTTGCGATTTCGGTAATCGATCATCGCCGCCAGCGACGTCGACTTACCCGAACCGGTGGCGCCAATGACCAGCACCAAGCCACGCTTTTCCATGACCACTTCGAGCAGCACCGGCGGTAACTTCAAATCCTCGAAACGCGGTATCTCCAGCTTGATGTTGCGCGCCACTATCGAGACTTCGTTGCGCTGCTTGAAAATATTGATCCGAAATCGACCGATGCCTGCCAGTGACACCGCCAGGTTCATCTCCAGCTCGCGTTCGAATTCCAGCCGCTGTTCGGCATCCATGATGCTGTCGGCAACGCTCGCCACGTCGCCGGGCTTCAACGCCTCGGTGCTCAGCGGCTTAAGCACCCCATTGAACTTTGCGCAGGGCGGCGCGCCGGTGGACAAGAAAAGGTCGGATCCGTCCTGGCTGGCCAGAATTTTCAACAGCGCTTGGAAATCCATGAGCAACATCCACACAAAAGCGAAAAATAACGAATGGCCGGCCAATAGATGAAGATGTGGTCGCCGACGAAGGCCTGTAGCTTGGATGGATAAAGGGCCGGGCGCAAACCGATATTGCAGATCTTGCACACCTGTCAGCGGAAACAATCAATCCAGGTCAAGGACAGGCATAATAGTCACCGTTTTTTTCAGGACTGTCCGCCCCCATGAAAGCACTCGCCCGCCATATCCTGGTGAAAACCGCCGAAGAGGCCGAACAGCTCAAGCAACGTATTGCCAAGGGCGAGGCATTCGACGTATTGGCCAAAAAATACTCCACCTGCCCCTCCGGCAAACGCGGCGGCGACCTGGGCGAAGTTCGGCCGGGGCAACTGGTCGGCGCAATTGATTCGGTGATATTCAAAAAACCGGTACGGGTGATTCATGGACCGATCAAAAGCAAGTTTGGGTATCACTTGGTGCAGGTGTTTTATCGGGACTGAACATCGTCTGTGGCGCAGCAAACACGCGGTTTTGTAGGAGCTGCCGAAGGCTGCGATAAAAGTTTTCGGCACCGACCCTGTCGTGTCTACCGAAGTCTCTGTGGGAGTTGGCTTGCCAACGAAAGTGCCAATGCAGGCGACCCACATTTCAGGTCGACATCAGCGGCGCTGATGACCGGCCTCTTCGCAGGCAAGCCCGCTCCCACGGCATCTACGGCTGCTTGCTATCACCCCTGTCAATTAAATCTTAGAGTCGTAGCGGCTTTGCAGCCTTCGGCAGCTTCTACAGGCTGTTTATGAATTGTCTTCCACAGATGACCCTACCCCCTCGAATCTAAATCACGATCCTGATAAACCCCGGCGATATATACATCGTCAGGTCGTGAAGGGATCATTGCCAACTGCACGCGTGCGACGTTTTCTTTATGAGCAGTCCAGCGCTTTAAACTGCCTTCAATATTTTCCGACTGCGCCGCAGTTCCGTACACATCGGCTAGTTTGAGCGTGGACGCATTCAATTTTTTCAAACGCTCAAGGGTCGTGTTCAAACGGTAAATCTCGTCCCTCAGGCTGGCAATTTCTGCCACTGAGCGCAAACCGCGAGGCAAGTCATAGGAATGAGTTTCTTTTTGTTTGAGCGCATCTCCCAGCTGCGTTATAGCCTTTTCGATTACGCGGTATTCTCTGTCGGTGACAACCGTTTGACCGGCCAACTGCGTCTCTTGCCAGCGACGTAAAGTAGCCCAAGTAAAGGGTATATAGCTCACGACCATCCGGTGATCGCTACTCTCTAGTAATTGCTGGATAAGCCCGTCTCGCTTTGGCATATCACCACCGTCGTACTGACGGGTTTGCTGGCTCTGCAAATACGTGCAAATCGCTGCGCCCTCAATGGAGTTACAACCGGGATCCCATAGCACCGACGACTTCTCACCGTCATTTAGCTTTATCGGCATGAAATGCTGCTGCTTGCCATGGTGCTCATAAGGGTCACCGCTGGTTCGCACCATCGCAGTAGGTATCCCCACCCAGCCGGACGGTATAACCGCCAAGCCTATTAATTCCTCCCTTCTTACATTCATCCATGGCAAAGGCACGCTTGGAACAGGGTCGTTGTGGTTGACGATGCGGTGATGGACGAGCTCTGAGGCGCTATCGACAAATGCGGTGTCTCCGACTCGGGGTGCACCGTAGGTGTAGAGGAGAACGTCGTATTTTTTTGAGCGGCGTAACGCTTCCGCCAACAAAGTAGCAATTGCACCACCCAGGCTGTGTCCACAGATAATCACTTTCTGTCCGAAGTGAAATCGCGACAGATAACGGTTTACAAAATTGCGGAGCGCAAGGTAAGCACCATAAAACCCCCGGTGTACACGCTCATCGCCACCTTCAAATGGAACTTGCAACGCATCGGCATCCCTGAACATGTCAGCTGCCTCCAGAGTACCCCTCACTGCGATAACGATAATTTCATCGTGATGGGTTATATAGGCCTGAGTATCGGTATCTTCTTCAAGATCAGTGTCATCAAAAAAATGCTGGTTAGCCGGATGCTCTTGCTTATCCCCTTTCTCGGGAAGATTTTGCTCATAGAGCTTTGGATTGAACGGCAAGACTTCAAACCGTTTTGAGTAAGGCACGTCTTCGTACAACGGATAATACGCGTCCGTTTGATCGTCGTTTACACGCCAGATTTCTTTGTAACTGGCGAGGGCGTCTCCGAAAAAATTGCCCGGAGTCGGACTAAACGGGAAGCTAACCCGGTCTACGGGTTTCTCCGAAGGATTCTGCCCAAAGCCGACGTAAGTCAAGGTGGACATCAGTGCCAGTTGGTAGAGATTCAGGGCGCAGAATTCGTTATCGGTTGAAAGGATTGGCCGCAAAGCCCGCAATGGTCGAACCTCCAGAACCGTATGTTTGTTAGGCATCAGAATAACGCCCCATCGCTCTTGTTCTTTACCGTTGGCCGCTTCCGGCCATCTCCAATGAGCTAACCGCGGAACGCGGGCACGCGTTACCAAAGGTGGTAGGTGAGCTGCTTGCTCGACTAAATCTCTGACCTCAACGTAAAAAAATTCATCAGCGTTTACTTGCGCTGGATTATTTTCGACACGTGAACCGTCGTTATTAACGAACCGGGATTCTTCAGCCCGCACTTGGAGCTCAGTAATAGGAAGTGGATAATATTCACGGGTCGTCAGATCTTTATAATAACCTTCAATGTCCGTGCAGACCTCATTTAGCGTTAAAACAACCATTCCTAGATAGCAACCATCCAGAACAGCAGATCCTTGCGCATCTAAAATACCATCGTAGTTCTGACCTACGCTGTCGACTATTTTATAAGCCAGTCCGGCGTAGGTTTTCCCGCTTCTAACTTCGCCCACCAGCTGAAAGCTTATTCGCTGCCCACGCAATGGACAGGCAAGTCTTTTACTTTCAAAAAACGGAACATATTGATCTCGACCGTTCATTAACACTCCTTATTCAGTGCAATTTGGATACACGCTGCAATCACGGCCATCAGGCATCTTGAAATTTTTAAATTGAGGTGGGGATAAGCACAGCTCCTCCATAGCACGGCCCCAATGTCCGTCGCACGGCTTCCAGCCGGCCACAGTTTTAAACCAATATTTCTTAAAATAAGGCTTTTCACTATCGGCCACTTTAAAACCCATGCTTATTGTTTTTCCACCTAATGTATCGCGACGAAGAATACCTCCCGCAGAATGCTTTAGGACCTCACCGTTACTATCAATAGCTCGGCATCTCAAAACTTTTATAATGTAGCGCTCAGGCCCCGCAGTCCTAAAAAACCACTGACATTCGCCATTATAAAGTGTGTTTTCTATACTGCCAGATTTCACGTTATCGACAGGGGCTCCGTCACGAAATGAGATGCCTGCGATATCTCCATCGAGGTCCCACCGGCCTGGCCCCCATCGACCCTCAACATCCAGCTTCAACCCATCCAATACCAACGGACAATTATTCTCCACTATCGCCAAAGGAATATTGAAAACCGCCGTATATTGAGAATCCTGCACTTCGCTTATGAAGCGTTTCTTGTCTATGAGACGTCCATTTTTTCGACGCCGCGCAGTACACACCTCCCCAGTAGCCGGCACATAGTGGGCATCAGCTTGAAGTTTAAAATCGGCAGGCATTTCCGTTTTTAACGTAAACTGATCCTTACCCGTGTCGCTACAACCGCTTACAAGCAGGAGAGTACAAACACCTGCAACGTGCTTGAAGCGATTCTTAGCTTTATCTACAGTTATAAAAATTCCACGCTTTTTCAAAATATAGCCTCGTGCCATGAAGCGCAGCCGTGAGAGTCTTTTGGAAGCGTTAACATATCCAAAATAATCACCGTCGGAAGTGCGCTTATTCCAAACGGAACGCTCAAACCATAGGAGTCCAGCAGGCTTTTCGGTTGGATGATGTACTTCAATATAACCTGCGAGCCACCATAGGGACATGGTCTATTACTTAAAGCATTTCCAAACCAAGCTAGCCCGCCAATACTCAAGGTCACCGGATTCAGAAATATACACAGCGCCACGATAAACGTCTGTATTTTCGTCAAACTAAACCACTCCATTCGCCGTCATTAATCCTGACTAGCATTACTGCAATTTCTCATCGCACCAATATTCCGCTTCTTTATAAAGCCGATCAAAATGCAACTGCGGCGCCTCGCCCTGTAGTGGGAGCCAGTCTTGAATAATCTTTCCTTTCTCTTCTTTGAGGCGTTGCGTTATTAAAAACAGCAACTTCTCCGGCGCAGCCCATCCCCACTGCTCTGCCATGTCTAGTTGTATATCTAACCAATCACTGACAGGCATGCTTTGTTCCAGTTCGTATGTCTCTAGAGCATGTTTCCCACGAAGATAGAGTTCAATATTGTGACGCAGGACTGCCCTCAAACTCTTTGCCGGCACCGGAACCGTCAGCCAAGCCGGATTTGCCGGCACCGGGTAGATACCAGGACTCGGATTTTCCTCCGCAGCCCAGTCCTGTCCATTCCAATAGCAAAGGCCAGCGATTGGTCCGAGGTATTGGGGCAGTGATTCAAGTTCAAGATGGTTCAATGCCCGCGCGATCACGCGGTTGTCGTGGAATCGGTACAGCGATTGCTCAGGCCGTTGGCCGATGATAATGCGTGCGCGCCAATGGTCGGCCATGGCCGCAATCTGGTCGCCTTTGCAGCTGACCAGCCAGCCCCAGTTGCACTCGGGGGTTGCGAGCAATGAAGTGAGCAGCGGCCTAATTGTGCTGCTGATTTTGAAGATGAACGGTCCTGCCGCCATGCTGCTTATGGGTGTTTGACTGTAGACATTAATGTGCTCTGGTGTGGGTTGCTGGGTCAGTAGCGCTTGGAGATTTTCCTGTTCACCATCTGAGTTAAGAATCAAATACGTCGGGCGCGCGAGTCGAGTCTGCTCGGAGATCCATTGATTGGGGAACGAGAGTTTTAAAAGGTTATTTTGTTGGTCCCCCGTTAAATTTGTGGCGTTTTTTTGGGTATCGGCCAGATAAGACATTCGTCACTCCTTGTTTCAACGTAAGGACTGACTCTGGGCGATGACGCCAAAAAAAATGCCATACAATTCAATGTTGCGTGTAGGAAACTTCTTTAAATTCAGCGAAAACCTAGATTCAGGTCCACCGATCCATTGTAATAGCCCGCTTGCCAGCGATTGGGACCGCTTCGCGCTCCATCGCAAACACGTTCACTCCTACCCTTACGAATCAATACGTAATGGCATGGGCATCACGCTTTTGGGGATCAACGCCCCAGGATGTTGAATCACTAGGCTGGCCAGCCGATGCCCGGCCTGCGCGGCTTGTTCCGGGCTGCCGCCTTTGAGCCGTTGGGCCAAATACGCGGCGCTGAATGAATCGCCGGCTGCGGTGGTGTCTACTACCCGAGTCACTCGGTGCGCCGGGATTTCGAAGCGTTCGCCCTGGCATTCCACCAAGCAGCTGTTGGCCCCGCGCTTGACCACTACTTCGCTAATGCTTAAGTCCCGATACACCGACAGCAGTTGTTCCGAGTCGGTATAGCCGAACAAGGCGTGTTCGTCGTCTTCGGTCAATAATGCCAGGTCGACGTGGGGCAGTACCGCCCGATAGGCCTCGCGAGCCTGTTCGACGCTGGCCCAGAGTCGCGGCCGGTAGTTGTTGTCAAACGCTACTCGGGCGCCCCGAGCGCGGGCGTCGATCAACACCGACAGCAACCGCGCCCGGCCTTGTTCGCCCAATACCGCCAGGGTGATGCCGCTGAAATACAGCACGTCGTATTCCACAAGCGCCGCCAGAATCGGCTCGGCGGCCGGCGTGGTAAAACAATCGCGTACGGCTGCTTCATTGCGCCAGTACAAAAACCGTCGCTCGCCGTTGGCATCGGTCTGGATGCAATACAGCCCTGGCAAACGTCCCGGCAGACGTTGCACCCGGCTCAGGCCGATCTGTTCGTCAGCCCACACCTGGCACATTGCATCGCTGAAGCTGTCGTCGCCCAGCGCGGTGACGTAATCCACCTGGGACGTGCCGCCAAGCATGCGCGCCATGTACACCGCGGTGTTCAAGGTGTCGCCGCCGAAACTTTGTTGCAGCGTGCCGTTGGCGTGCTGTTGCAGTTCGATCATGCATTCGCCGATCAAGGCGATGCGGGGGTGATGGTGACTGATCAATTCGCTCATCAGACGTGCAGGCTCCTGGGTCTAGAAACAGGTGTGCAGGGTTTCGATAACCTGCAGGTTTTCATCCACCAGGCAGCCCGAACGCCATTTATCAAAGGTCAGGCAGGGGTGTGAGGTGCCAAACGAAATGATGTCGCCAATCTTCAGTTCGCAACCCGGCGCGACGGTCATGAATGCATGCTGATCCATCACTGCGGTCACGCTGCAAGCGCTGACGTCATCACCCTGCGCAGGCACGACCCCGGCGCGATAACGCCGTAAAGGGTTAGGTAACCCAGCGTCGTAAGCCACGTCGCGTTTGCCCATGGCGATCACGGCAAACCCCGGCTCCGGCATGGACTGCACGTGGGCCCAGACTTCCAGTGCCGGGCGTAATGCCTCGCTCAGTTCGCTACGGCGATCCAGCACGCAGCATTGGGCGTCTTTATAGATGCCGTGGTCATGCACCACGTAACTGCCGGGACGCAGCACGCTGAGAAATCGTTCGCGAACCGCTTGGGCGTCGAAGGCTTCGGCGATAAGGTCATACCACGCTGAGCCGGATGCGGTGACGATGGGCCGAGTCAACGCAAACGCGCTTTTGTCCTGCAACTCAACCGCCAAGCGCACCAAGGACGCGGCAAAGGCTTTGATGCCGGCAATGGCCTGGTCACCATGAATCACGCCTTCGTAGCCTTCGATTCCGGTCAACGCCAGCGCCGGTTGGGCGGCGATGGATTCAGCCAACGCCAACACTTCTTGCTCGGTGCGGCAGCCACAACGGCCGCCGGGCACGCCGTATTCGATCATTACGTTCAGGCGCAGGCCGCGTCCGCCGAAGTATTCGCCCAACGCTGCAACATTGTCTGGGTGATCGACCATGCAGTGGAAATCAAACATCGAGTCATCGAGCAAATCCGCGATCAACGCCATGTTCGGCGTCCCGACCAGTTGATTCGCCATCAACACCCGGCGCACGCCATGCGCATAAGCGGCGCGGGTCTGCACGGCGGTGGCCAAGGTGATGCCCCAAGCGCCCTCGTCCAGTTGCCGGCGAAACAACGCCGGAACCATGCTGGTTTTGCCGTGAGGCGCCAACTCGGCGCCGCTGTTGCTGACGAAGGCTTGCATCCAGCGAATGTTATGGTCCAACGCCTGCTGATGAATCACCAACGCGGGCAGGCTGACGTCGCAAACCAGGCTATCGCCCGGCGCAGCAGCACCCTTTTGCACTGGGGTAGCGTTCAATTCGGCCGTTGCAAAACTCATGACTGTTCTCCTGATCAGCGCGACGCGGGCCGCGCTATTCGTTGACTCGGCGCGCAAGACCGTTGGCGCTGTCGATCAGCACCCTACGGTAATCGCTGTAATTGTTTTTGGCATCCGCACGCGGGGCGACGATGCACAAGGTAGCGACGCAGATGCCCCGCTCGTCCTTGACCGGCGCGGCGAAGCAATGGGTGAAGGTGTCGGCCACGCTGTCGAAGGAAAAAAAACCGTCTTCACCCGCCTGACGAATTTCCCGCAGAAAGGTGTCCATGGGCAGCAACTCTCCGCTAGGCAGCACGTAATCATCGGGGTCAATAAGGTCGCTGATCTCCTGGTCGCTCAAGTGATTGAGCAACAGGCGCCCGGACGCCGTCCAGGGAATCGGCGCGTTTTCGCCGATGTCTGAGGAAATACGAAAATGCCGCTCGCCTTCTTTCATCAACGCCACGGTGTATTTACGCCCGTTGAGCAAGCACATTTGCGCCGTCTCACGGGTTTGGCTGACGATCTCGGCCAGTGACGTCTCCGCTTCACGGGTGAAGTCGAAATGCCGCAAATGCGCTTGGCCGAGAAAGTACAGCTGACGGCCAAGGTAGACATGCCCGTCCTTGCCCACGGTCTCCAGAATCCGCCGTTCAAGCAGCGAGCTGACCAGTTCATAAACCGTCGATTTTGGGCTGCTAATACCGGTTGCGATTTCATTCGGGCGCAACGGCGTGCCTTTCTCTTTGAGAAAGTCGAGGATATCGAACGCTCGATCCAGCCCTCTGGCCCGACGTTTGATGGTGTCTTCGGTCATTGTGCGTACTACCCAATAAGCGGTCGGTAAGAATGCCAAGCAGTTTAACGCTGCCCACTGATTGTTCCCACGCTCGCGCAGGAACGATCAGCGCGCAGGGTGTCAGGCCGTTGGCTTCTTGTACGCCACGCAGTCAATTTCGACTTTGCAATCCACCATCATGTTGGCCTGGACACAGGCGCGGGCTGGCGCGTGTTCGCTGGCGAAATACTCCGAGAACACTTTGTTGAAACTCCAGAAATCCCGTGGGTCTTCGAGCCAGACGCCGGTACGTACCACGTCTTCCAGGCCATAGCCGGCTTCGGTGAGAATGGCAATCAGGTTCTTCATGGTCTGATGGGTCTGTTCAACGATCCCTCCATTGATGATCTCGCCGTTTTGCGCAGGCACTTGGCCGGACACGTACAGCCAGCCATCGGCTTCAACTGCACGGGCGAAAGGACGGGGCTGGCCACCGCCGGCAGTGTTGCCGGTGCCATAACGAGTAATGCTCATGAACGTCTCCTGCTGTTTTATCTAAAAGAGTAATGCGGTGTGTTGAACGACTAAAAACGGATGTTCTTAAGGAACTCACTCAAGCGCGCCGACTTGGGTTGTTCGAATAATGCTTTGGGCGGGCCCTGTTCTTCGATGCGGCCTTGATTCATGAAGACAATCTGGTCCGACACTTCGTACGCGAACCGCATTTCATGGGTGACCAGCAACATGGTCATGCCCTCCTCGGCCAGGCCCTTGATCACACTCAGCACTTCGCCGACCAGTTCTGGATCGAGTGCCGAGGTGACTTCATCAAACAGCATCAGGCTCGGGTTCATCGCAATCGCTCGGGCAATCGCCACGCGCTGTTGCTGACCGCCTGACAGTTGCCCCGGAAAGTGATTGCGCCGATCCAGCAGGCCCACCCGTTCCAGCCACTTTTCGGCCAGTGCCACCGCTTCGTCCTTGGGCAGTTTTTTCACTTTGAGCAAGCCCAGGGTGACGTTCTGCAAGGCGCTGAGGTGCGGGAACAGGTTGAATTGCTGGAACGCCATACCGGTCATGGACCGATGCTGGGCAATGACTTTTTCGGCATGGCGGACACGTTTTCCATCGACATCGCTGTAGCCGATGTCCTGGCCATCGAGACGGATACGGCCGCCTTGAAACTCTTCGAGCAAATTGACGCAGCGCAGCAAGGTGGTTTTGCCCGAACCACTTGAGCCAATCAGGGTCACGACGTTGCCGCGCTGCATGTGCAGGTCAACGCCTTTGAGCACCTCGACCGCGCCATAGGATTTATGCAGCCCCTCGATGCTCAGCAACGCTGGGGCAGTAGCAGTGTGTGTCGCTGTCATGGCAAGGCCACCCGTTTTTCAATTTGCCGTCCAAGAAGCTCGATGGCGTAGTTGATGATGAAAAAAAGAAATCCGGCGAACAGGTAAAACTCCAGCGTCATGAACGTTCGGGCGATGACCTGTTGGGTGCTGAGGAGCAGTTCAGCAACACCAATCACCGACAACAGGGTCGAGGCCTTGACGATCTCGGTGGAGGAATTCACCCACGTCGGCAAAATCTGCCGAAGCGCCTGAGGCAGCAACACATAAGCCAGTGACTGCTTAAAGGTCAGGCCAATGGCCTTGCCCGCTTCAAGTTGCCCGCGAGGAATCGCTTGCAAGGCGCCGCGCACGATTTCCGCGACGTGGGAACCACAAAATAACGTCAGTCCCAGCGCACCGGCTTGAAATGCGCTGACCTGCCAGCCCAACGCCGGGGCCATATAAAAGCAGGCCAACACCAGCACAAACACCGGAGTGCCGCGAATCAGATCGACATAGAGCCGAAACGGCAGGCGACTCCAGAGCTTGCCGTAGGTCAGCACCAACCCGGCAAACAGGCCGATCACCGTGCCGCAGATAATCGCAATGACCGAACATTGAATGGTGGTCAAAAAACCCGCCAATAACGCTTCCCGGGCGATCCACAGTTCTTGCAGCCAGCTATGAGCTTCGTACATACCAGACCTCCTAGCGACGGATCGCCAAGCGTTGCTCTAAGTAGCGCAAGACCATGGCGATGAGGTAACAGGCCGCCACGTACAACGCCGTAGTCACCATCCAGGTTTCGATGACCCGATAGCTTTCAACGTTGATCTTGCGGGCGTAGTAGGTCAGCTCCGGCACGGCAATCGCCGCCGCCAACGAGGTGTCCTTGAACAACGAGATGAAGTTGTTCGACAGCGCCGGCAACACGTTGCGCAGCATCACCGGGATGATCACGTAAGCGCGCACTTGCCATTCGCTCAGGCCAATTGCCAGCCCGGCTTCGCGCTGGCCCTTATGAATACTTAACAGCCCCGCACGAAACACTTCGGTCAAATACGCCCCGGCGTACAGCGACAGGGTGACGATGAACGACGGCAGCTTGTCCATGCGGATGCCCAAACTCGGCAGCGCAAAGTAGATCAGCAGGATCAGTACCAAAATCGGCGTATTACGGATCACCGTGACGTACACCGAGGCGATGACTCGCAAGGTCCGGTGTTTCGACAGCAGTGCGAACGCCGCCATCAGGCCAATGACGCAGCCAATGGCAATTGAGATCAACGCCAATTCCAGGCCCAACCCCAAGCCTGATAGCAAGCTGGGAAAATCACGCCAGACGGCGGCAAAATTCAACTGATAGTTCATGGTCAGCAGTACCTGGAACGGGGCAGTCAACGCACTGCCCTGCTCTCACCGAGTCATTTGAATTCGACAGGGAAACCAATTTCCGGGGTCGGCAGATCGACGCCGAACCATTGTTTGAACGAGGCGGCATAGGTCGGGAACTCAACGCCAGTCATCGCTTCATGCAACACAGTGTTGACGAAGTTCAGCCAGTCCTGGTCGCCACGTTTGACGGCGCAGGCGTAGGTCTGTGGGCTCCAGGCGAAATTCGGGGTGCGATAGCGGCCTGGGTTCTGCACGATCAGGTATTTGACCGAAGACTGATCCGTGGCGGCAGCGTCGGCACGGCCGGAGTTGACGGCCTGGTACATCAAGTCAACGCTGTCGTACTGATCGACTTTGGCTTTGGGCAAGGCCTGGTGTACCAGTTCTTCGGCGTAGACGTTTTGCAGTACCGCCACGGTAACGCTGTCACCGGCGGCTTTCAGGTCGTCAATCTCTTTGTACTTACTCTGGATGGGCAGCAACAGCGCTACGCCCTCGCGGTAGTAAGGCAGGGTAAAGGCGACTTGTTGGGCACGGCTGGCAGTGACGGTAATGAACTGGCAGCTTATGTCGACTTTGTCAGTCAGCAAGTTAGGAATTCGTGCGTCGGACGACTGCACCACGAACTCGACTTTGCTGGGGTCGTTGAACAGCCCTTTGGCGATCATCCGCGCGATGTCGATATCGAAGCCTTGGAGCTTTCCGTCAGCACCCTGGAAATGCCAAGGCGCGTTAGTGCTGCCCGTGCCCACCACCAGATGGCCCCGCTGCAACACGCTGTCGAGCTTGCTGGTGTCTGCCGCCTGCACCGAGCTGATAAGCGTGGCCGTAGCCGCAAGAACAAACGCACAAGCTTTCAAAAAGGAAGGTCCGCGATGCATGTGATGAACTCCGCCGTGGTTAAATTCCGCTATAGCGGAACAAGGTGTGTAACAGCGGAATAGAGAGCAGAAAGTGTGCCACAGAAAGCAACCGAAAAAAAGCGCAAGAAAAAGGCTTTAAGATCAATGAGCTAACAGGGGTGGATTAATTTGCTACGTAACGGCTTTGCAGCGAGGGCTCGCTACCGTTTGCTACAGCATGTGTAGCCAGGCCCCAAAACGGGGCAAACGCGCCGCAATACGGCGCGTCTTTGAAAGGGCTTGTCAGGGATGAAGCAAGGCTACCATTCGTGTTTAAAATCCGCTGCAAACGGCGCGGCATCGATAAAACCAAGGGCATGTGGGTGCGTATTTTCGCCGAGTGAAATAAACAACGAAGAGGTATAAGCCGGTTTGGCGGGCAAGAAAACCTTCAGGCCCTTCTCGACCTCTCTGATGCAGTCACTGTGAGTCACCAAGACTAGATTACGTCCGACTGCCTTATGCTTGATTGCGTTTGTCAGCATCGTAGCGCGGCAATCGGCAAGCCACGTTCGGGTATCTACCTCACGGTTAAACATAAACGCGGCCGTTTGCGTGGTTCTCGCAAGAGGGCTGGCATAGACGTCGGTATTATCCAGTCCCAGTCTTTCAAATTCCTTGCCGACATCCCGGGCAGCATCGCTTCCCCGAGTGGTAATTCCGTCTTTAGCGCTAAGGCAGGTGGCGTCCGATTGGTCGCAACGTTCAGCGTGACGCACAAAGACGATGATTTCGCCTTTGCTCCATGACGCTTTGAGGTTAGCAATTTCAGCAGCCGAGCCATGAGCGAAGTTTTTCAGCACAGGATGTTTAAAGTGTGCATACGCCGCCACACCTAATAGTCCTATCAGCAGTGCAACTGACACAATTCTGTAACGCCCAAGAGTACGCCAGACAAATAACGAGTTAGAACGCAGGCGAGTAACGGTTTCCATTGGCATACATCTCTACAATCGTGATTATTATTATGGGGGATTATTATTAGCCGATGCGCTTTGGCGGGGGGGAAATATTTGTGGTGCGAACGCCACAAGCCACTCGATAGAGTGAAAATTAAAATACGTGATTAGCGAGAGACTATCTCGGTATAAAAAATTTACTTAAGAAACGTTCAGCAAGTGTTCAGAAAGCCTTAAGCAGCCCTTAGTAAGACAGGACTGCCGCGGGGTTTTATCTTAGGATGACAATCAGGCCTTGGTGTTAATGGTTTCGCCTGTGATTTGCCCGGAGCCGTTTACAGTCCCTTTGGCCGGAGTCTGCGCAGGGGAATTCGATACCGAAGCCTCGTGTTGCTTGGCTATTAACCGTTGAGCTACACGATCGCCATGCCCCGCCTCTTTTGCAGTCTCGGCGGATGTCTCGGTAGCTTCCTTTAAAGCCGCCGCCGCAACACTGACGACGCTGCTAGTGGAGGGCGTCGCGCTCGTCGAAGCGGGCGTTTTCGTTTTATCGGTGACAGGGCTAGTTGCCCCACCGCGTACGGAGATAGAAGCTGAAATAGCGCCAATAGACATAGGTAACTCCTGATTTTCTGATACACCAAGGCCTAAAAAATGCCTTGCATAAGGGGTTGAACGAGATCAGAGAGTAAAAGCGCAAGCGTTTGGTTTACGTTGGCAACAGGTGAAAATTCCGTCGTATTTACGCGTTAAGTGAACCGGACAAGATTAAGGGCTTCAGCGCGATATACAAACAGGTGTGAACCTATTTAAATGAATGTGACCCGGCCCCGCCAACGGGGACTATTACCGGGCCGTACTGGCTAGATGACTAAATCTTGGTGTTAATGATTTCTCCCGCTTGAGTGTGGCGAACACCATTTTCGGCCTCTTGCGCCGTTTCAATGGACGTTTCAGTTAGGCTGTTCACTGCGGTCGTTGCGGCGCCAGGGGTGGGAAATGCAGTTGATTTCGCGGTTACTCTGAATTTGGCTTGGTGGTCGGCGGTTACGCCAACATTCACCGGAATTGACGCTGAAATTACGCCGATCGCCATCTGTCGCTCCTTATTATGGGGATGCGACAGGCATTCAAAAAAACCGCCCTGACGCATAGATTGGATGGCAACAGACTAGAGTGCCAAATGTTCACAATGCGTCGGCCAGACGTGAAAATTTCGTCCTATGGTCAGGCGTGGTCAAGCGGCAGGCGTCACCTCTGACATGGTTACGCAATTCTTTACGCTGAGACGCTCCTGCATTCGTGTGTACCACGCTTGCAGAGCCTCGCACTCCCCTGGCACTGGCAGATCCACCAAGCCCGCAAAGATCAAACCGCCTATGACCGTGATATCAGCCATCGTGAAGTCGTCGCCGGTGACGAACGGCTGGCTTTTAAGAATCGCATCGAAGTAGTGCATTCCCTTTATCGCCTTGTCGCGCTGGCGAAATCCCCATTCGGCGTTCTGATAAATCTCGACGTCGGGTCCAAGCCCTGGCGTGGCATGGTGAAAATAAACACTGATGGCGTCGAGCAGCTCCAATTCCGCGCGCTTACTCATCATGTGGATCAGGCCCTTTTCCCGCGGCGTCCTACCGGTGAGTGTGGGAACGCCATCAAGCGCGTCAAGGTATTCGGTAATGGCCGTGCACTCGGCAATGAGCGTTCCGTCGTCGAGTTCGAGCACCGGCAGCGTGCCTGAGTAGTTCTTCGCGAGGAATTCAGGCGTCTTGTGTTCGCCCTTCCAGAGATTGACCGGCAAAAATTGCACGCGTGACTGTAGGTTTTTCTCTGCCAAAGCGATACGCACGCGAGCCGGGTAAGGGCCGGTGGGCCAATCGTAAATCTTCATTATGGCCAACGCGGCCAAGTCAAAATTGATGTCAGAGCTCATGGTAAATCCTCGCCTATGTGCCAGTTGGCAGGCAGAAAATAGAAGTTTTCGGTCGCTGCACTCACGCCTAAAAATCGACTTCGTTCGCCTATGCAGGCAAAGGCCCAGACGCGCGGTAAGCCTCGATCAGCGTGTCGAAAAGCGAAATGTCCGAGCGACTTCTTGCGATGAGCTGGGCGCCGGCGACGGCTGCAAAAATGGCACATGCCCGAACCTCGCTATCCTGTGGTTTGCACACCTTCGCGGCGCAAAGAAGCTTGCTGAGCCAAGCGACGTTTACGTCCGCAAACGCCTGGATTTCCTTGGTCATATCAGTGGGCAAACTGTCTGTTTCCGCACCGACAAAACTGCCTAGGCAAAGGCGATTGTCGGCTTCAAGTGATCGGCGAAAAATCTCAGGAAAACGACGCAAGGCGTCTATCGGGTTCGGGTCTTCTTCGCAGATCGTCTCAAGTGCAGCCGCGCCGTCTTCCCAATATCGCTTGGCAACAGCAACGCCAAGATCGGCTTTACTCGGGAAGTGGTAATAAATGCTTGCCGCTTTGATCCCGACCTGTTGGGCAAGGTCACGGAAATTCAGGCCATTGTAGCCCTGTGATTGGGCAATTTTCGTGGCGGCCATCAGGATGGCCTCTCGGGCGTTGGTAATCATTGTGATGCCTTTCGTCCAAAGGACGATGTTTTAGAAAGTGTGCAGCATGCTATATGAAGAGCCTACCTTTTGTTAGGTAGACCTAGCGTCGCTGGACGGGCGATCCCGGCGGTTCCGCTACCACCGATCACCGGAACCGTTACTCCGTCGGCGAGTTCAGCTCAGGAATACCACTGCTGCGATCAGCGTAGGCAGCCTGGAAGCTAGGGCGCTTCTGCCAGCGTTTCCAGTAGGCGTCCAGAAACTCAAAACGCTCGTCCAGCGGCGTGGCGTTGACCGGGAATTTGGAGAACGCAATCGCGGTTGCCAGGGTTATGTCCGAGAAGGTGGGAGCATCCCCGCCCAGCAACCATTCGCGACCGTCGGACAGATGACGATTGACCAAAGCAGCGTGAGCCAATGCTTCCTTGCGGCAGTGCTCGCCCCACGCCTCGTTCTTCGTCAGCTCCAGCTTGAATCCGAGCCCGGTGTGTAAAACGTGAAACGCCGTGACGATCCGGTACAGGATGTGCACCCAGACCCGGTTGTCCCACATGTTATCGAGCCCCTGTTCCAGTGCGCTCTCCCCCATGATCTTGCGACCGGGATAGGACTGGTCAAGGTAGCGAGCGATGGCAGCCGTCTCGGAAATGAAGCTTCCGTCCGCCAGTTGGAGCGTGGGCGTCTCGCCCCACGGATTCATGTTGAGGTGACGCCAGCCCCGCTGCTCGCCCCCAGGGGCCATGTCATAGATGGTTTCGTCGAACTGATCAGCAATGCCCTTTTCATGCATGAACAGACGCAAGCGCTGCGGATTGGGGAAAGCCGAAGGGGAAGTGAACAGTTGAAGTTTAGAGGTCATGGTCGATCCTGGAGGCAGGTGGCTGGATTACCTAACTGTTGTTAGGTAGCCAGACAATAGCGAGCTAATGGGCGCCCGTCAAGAACCTATCTAACATTTGTTAGGTTTATTTTATCGTTGAGGGTCGCAGCGGCTAATGTGCCTATGGTGACCTCCAGGCCAAGGACGTCACTGCCCCGGAGGCTGCTAAAAAATTTAAAACTCCAAAAAACGAAAAACCCCGCAAAGGGCGGGGTTCATCTTACGAAACACGATTAGACGTTTTGCACGGGACCAGGTATTGGGCAACCAAAGCATCAACTGTTAATAGCGTAATACCCTCGAAGGTGGCTTGGGCCACGAGAATGCGATCAACGGGTCCTTATGGATCAAAGGCAGACTGTCGATGGCGACAGCGTGCTCACTGCCAATGGGTCGAAACATGTACTCAATTTCCTCGCTACCCATCTGGTCAAAATCATCGGGAACGACGATTTGACCTACCATAAAGCCCATGCGTTTCACTTGGCTCGGCTCGGGGGACGCCAATGACATCAACTTAACCAGCGGCTGCCTGCTTTCGCAATGATGAAAGGCTTCCCTCTAACGGCCAGCCCTTTCAAGGTGTTTTCTTTTTGTGGGCCTTGAGTACGCGATCCGTCGATACATGAGCGTTCGCAGCTCTGCCCTCCAGCCACTCCTTAGGTTTGGCTTTCTTCAGTCCGCGTTTGCTCTTGGCAACCTGCCTGGGCTTGATATTCCTGGCCAGCGCCATCAGGCGCTGTGCCAAGGTTTCCGAGCTCTTTTGAGATGATAGGTAGTCCGACGGCAGTGCGATCTGCATGCCCTGATAACCGCTGCGCACTTGCACTGCCAAATGGAACGTCGAGGCCTCCCATCCTTCGGGCTGCGTCTCGCGGTGAGCCTGTTCCACGCTACGTTTCACAACCGCCAACACGTTGTAGGCCAAGATCGCCGAAGCAAAACCCAGCAACGCCGCTCGGGGAGAACCGAGGCTTTCGATTTCACTGTCCAGCACCGATTCAAGGCGCTGAAACATCCCTTCTATGCTCCAGCGACGCCGGTATAAATCGGCGATCTGCTCGGCGCTGATGGACTCGGGCAAGTTGCTCCAAAACCACATCACAGAGTCGCCGGAGTCAGTAGATGTTTGCAGGGTCAGTTCAATTCGGCGCCAGCAGTGCCCGCCCTTGAGTTCGATCATTTGCTCACGCACTGTTCCGGTTTTGACGGGCACCGGTTCTTGCCATTCGCCTTCCTGAATCAGTCGGGGATGTTTACTTGGCTGGCGAATAATGAAAGAAGCCCCGACTTCCTCGCAGGCCTGCATCACGGGCAGCGTGCAATACAGTCGATCGGCCATCCACAACTGCCCTTCATGGGCGCTAGCCAGCAGCGGCAGCACGCCGACCCGTTCGCTGGCGTAGGCGTCCTCGCAAGGCTGCAAATCGACCACCTGATCGAGGTCGGGATTGTAGACTACGACTGAAAATCCTGGTCGAGCCGCGCCCCGTTCACGACGCAAAGCCCCCAAGCGTTTTTCGGTAGAAGGCAGGTGGTTGCCGTCAACGACGCGCAGTTGCCAGCCGGGCAAAATACTCGAATAACCCAGCTCTTTTATCGTCGGAGCCAAGCGCTCTGCACTGCCAGTGACCAAGGCTCGCAGCAGCGCGGGCTCCGTACGACTGACCTTGTCATAGAGCGCTGCCAAGGTAACCAGTAGCGTTTCCATCTGCCGCGCAGCGGCATGCAAAGACGGTCGTAAGCCCAATGAAACAAGGGACATCAGCTCAACGAGGGTTGAAAACAAAAGCTCCCGCGGGTACTGGCGCTGACGATGTTCTTCGAAGATCTGATCAATCCACTCAGCAGAAATGGCGTGCTCCAATACCAGATTGGCCATAACACTCGCCGGTGCCTGTTTTTCAAACCGCGCTAGAACTTCTGCCCACATCGTCTTAGTCACCCTGACTGGAATTTTGGGGGATTTTAGCAAAGACCTTGAACGGGATGCCTCTAACGGCGAGATCTATCAATCTCGATAGATGGGTCTTGGCCTCGTGAATATTGATGGTGAGCATGATCAAGCCCCCATTGAACTATGTTTGAGAACGCCTCGGTCAAGTTTGGCGGCGGCAATCGTTAAGGCCTGATCCGATTCTGTTGCGCTCTTTAATAGTGTCGCCACCGCGTCAAGGGTTATTCCAACGTTTGACCCGCCTTTTGCGGTAATTTTCCAAGTATTGCCTAGCCTGTATATTTTTCTGATTTAGACAGGAAAGTGATCTGTACTCGCAACCCCGAACCATTTGATGTAGCGTCAAGTCCTACTTGGGCTCCATGCTTTTCCGCAATTGTTTTGACAATTGAAAGCCCGAGCCCACTGCCAGTGCCGATTTGATTGTTGCCTCGATAGAATCGCTCAAGCACCCGCTCACGCTCCGCTGCATTTATTCCTGGCCCGTTGTCGCAAACCTCAAGCACGATTCCTTGGTCAGTGTTACGCACTGCCAAGTCAATTTTTGTATGAGCACCCGCGTAACGAATGGCGTTATCTACCAGGTTATTGAGCAAGATACGTAGCGTTTCGGGATCTCCCAAAATGCATAATGCCGCATGCTCGACCAGCCCGAGATCGATCCCTGAGGCTTCGGCCCTGCGAACCTGATCACTGATCACTGACTTGCATAGAGCGGATAAGTCGACCCTCTGAATGACCGGCGATTGAGCATCAGGCTCCAAACGAGCCAAGGTCAACAATTGTTGTGTCAGGTGAGTAAGACGCGTGACGCCAGCCTGTACCTGCGACAACAATATCTGACGGTCTTCATCGAAAGTGGCCCGCTGTGCCAACTCCACTTGAATACTGAGCGCTGCTACTGGGGTACGTAACTCGTGCGCCGCATCAGCGATGAAGTGCTTTTGCATAGTGAAGGCATCTGCCAGGCGCTCTAGCAAATCGTTGAGCGCATCGACCAAAGGTTTAACTTCGCCAGGCAGCGCTTTCGAAGCGATAGGCTGCAGGCTGTTCACGTTGCGCTCCGATAGTTCTATCGCCACTGTTCGCAGTGGCTTTAGCCCGTAGCTGATACCAAACCACAGGAACAGGGCTAGGAAGGGAATCAGTGAAACCAATGGCCACAGTAGGTGCACGGCTAACCCGGCGAGTTCTTCCCAGCGTTTATTTTGCGCTTGAGCTACCCGGATAAACTTATCGCCGCGCTGGCTCACGAACGCATGCCAGGTTTGATCTCCGACCTGAACATCGTTCAGTCCAGTTTGTTGTGGTGGCGGCAGCGTGAGTGCGGAGTCGGTCGTAAAACTCAAAACTCCTGCGTTCCAAACCTGAAGCAACACTTCGTCAGCATTATCATCACTGAATGGACTGTTTTTTTTGCCCGTATCCGTCAGGACAACACGCTCACCAGAATCCACATTGATGTGTTCTGCGAGGTAACGCATTTGGTCGTTGAGCAAATCATCCAGTTCAAGCACAGCCCCCCAATAGGTACCGATACTTGCCAGCAGCCCAGCCAGAAAAGTGGCTGGCAGTAGCCATAACAACAGGCGCCGTCGGAGTGAACTCATGCATCCGCTCCAATGTGATAACCGACCCCTCGAACAGTACGGATCACCCGCGCCCCAAGCTTTTTACGAAGATTATGAATGTGAACTTCCACCGCATTACTGCCCACTTCATCTCCCCAACCGTATAGGCGGTCCTCTAGCTGCTCGCGGGAGATTACCGCATCAGACTCTTTCATCAGCTCGTGCAGTAACGCATATTCTTTGGCCGATAGACTAACGGGTTGATCGCGAAGCCATAGAAGATGCCGCACCGGATCAAGGCGCAACGGGCCTCCTCGAAGCTCGGTCTGCACGCGCCCGGACTGACGGCGGCTGACGGCGCGGATGCGTGCAACCAGCTCTTCGAGGGCAAACGGTTTAACCAGGTAATCATCAGCACCGTGATCAAGGCCAGCAACCCGATCTGGCAGCGAGTCGCGGGCGGTGATTATGATTACCGGTAAGGTCTCGTCGTGTTGACGCAGAATCTTGAGCACCTCCATGCCATCTTGGCGCGGAAGTCCCAGGTCGAGTAGCAGCAACGCATAGGGAGTGGTTTCCAAAGCAAGGACGGCGGCCCTGCCGTCAGTCACCCAATCCACCGTGTTCCCTTCCTGGCGCAAGCCTTTTTGCAGGCCGCTGCCGATCATCAGGTCGTCTTCTGCCAGTAATATTCGCATCGCCTGATCCCTCTCCTCACATCAGTCAGCGCTTCGCTGGAGTGACGCACAGTGTGCCGAATTCTCGCCTACGCGCCTATGCAGTCCAGCCATAGTCATTCTATTCCCGCTCGACCTCTCAGCATTCTGAACTCAGCCCAGCGACCTGAGCCCCAAGATCAACGCTGCGTAGCAATAGTCTCTCGGGCCTGCAAGGACGATAAGACTGCCATCGTCAGCCTTAAGGCGGACTTAAGGAAGCAACCACTATGGTGCCTGTCACTCGCACCGTGATCACAACGCGGTGCCTCCCCGTCACCTTACGAGGTCTCCTCGTGGAAGAACTCAATCGCACTCTGTTCCTGGCGATCAACGCCAGCGTGCACTCCCCGGTGGAAATGCAGCTATTTGCGACTTTCCTGGCCCAGTGGCTCATCACCGGCGTACCGCTATTGCTGGTAGGAATGTGGCTGCGAGGCAAGCGCCAGTACCGAGCTGCTGCGGTAACCGCCACGCTGAGCATCGTGTTCGCGCTTGGGTGCAATCTGCTGATCAGCAGCCTTTGGTTCCATCCTCGTCCCTTCATGCTGGGGCTAGGACAAAACTTCCTCGAACACGCTCCTGAGTCCTCTTTTCCCAGCGATCACGCCACTGTGATATTCACGCTGGCCTTGGCTCTGATGCTGGCATCGCAACGCAAGCTTGGCGTGCTGATTTTGCTGCTGGGCATGTTGGTCAGCTGGGCCCGTGTCTATTTAGGCGTGCATTTTCCACTCGATATTGCCGGGTCGTTGCTGGTCTCGCTGGTAAGCGCCTGGTTAGTACCGCGGGTGATGAGTTGGCGGCATCTTGGCGAGCGTCTGCTCGACGTCCTTGAGCACCTATATCAACGGGTTTTTCCACCAGCCTCCCGGCGCGACACTCACCAGTAGGGAGAGAGGCAATGCCCTATTCGCGAAGCGCTGCGCGCGCCGACACTTTGCTCTCAAAGAAAATGCAAATGCATAAACATTGTTTTATCGCGGTGTTAACCCTCCTCACCGGCTGTGCGCGTTATCAACCGCATCCATTGGCACCTCAAAAAATGATGGCGGCCTATGAAGAGCGCTCTCTGACTAACCCAGAGCTTCAGCGCTTCATAACAGCGCGCCTTCCCAAAATCACTAGCGCCTGGGATCTGAGCAAGTTAACTCTGGCAGCCTACTATTACAGCCCTGAGCTGGACGCGGTGCGCGCCAGGTTTGCTAGCGGTGAGGCGGCAACAGAGACGGCTAATCAACGACCCAATCCGTCCTTGTCGTTGCCACTGCAGTACACCGATCAGCCGATAAAACCGTGGACTTACGGATTGGCCGTCGACATCCCGATTGAGACTGCCGGCAAACGTGGGTATCGCGTAGCGCAAGCGCTACAACTGTCAGACGCTGCTCGTCTGAATATCGGCCAAACCACCTGGCAAATCAGGAGTCGTCTTCACATCGCGTTGCTCGATCTTTACGCTGCCGGCCGGCACCACGCGATTATCGGGCGTCAGGTCAACATCCAGCAGAACATAGTGAGCATGCTGGAGAAGCAGCGTTCATTGGGGGAGGCCTCGACGTTCGAGTTGAGCCAGGAGCAGATCATTCTGCAGAACGATCGTCGCGACTTGGCGAGTGACGAAAAGCTGATGTTAGAAGCCAAAGCACTGATTGCTCAAACTATTGGGATTCCTGTCAGGGCGCTTGAACCCATCAAGATGGACCTTAATGAATTCGAGAGCCTGACTCCAGAAATCCCGGGTAGGATCGCCCGCCGCCAAACCGTTCTGAACCGCACTGACATTCAGGGTGCCTTGGCCGAGTACGAAGCGAGCCAAGCCGCTCTGCAACTGGAGGTTGCACGGCAATATCCAAACCTGTCACTCGGCCTCGGCTACTCGTTCGACCAAGGCGTGAACAAGTACAGCATTACACCGGCAGGTATCACGCTCCCCCTATTGAACCGCAATGAAGGGCCTATCGCTGAGGCCGAAGCTCACCGCAAGGAAGCCGCCATTCACGTTGAAGCACTTCAAAACCAAGCAATCAATCAGACCGACAGCGCTCTACAGCATTATCGTCTGGCCACGCAAGGCTTGGCGCTCGTTGATACCCAAGAGACGACTCGAACAGCCGTATTTAAAGCGGACCAACATTCCTTTGATTTAGGCGCGATAGACCGACTGGCGCTATCGCGATCACGCCGTGCAGTGAATGTTGATGCAATGACCCACGTGGATGCAGTGGTTCAAGTCCAGCAAGCCATCAGCCAACTTGAAAATGCCATCCAGCAACCGCTCGATGGAATCCCACTGCACGCCCAGTCAACCGAGGCTGTCATTCGAAAATGAACACACCCTTTCGTAGCAAAACCTCACGAATCACCCTGGCGGTGATAGCCGTAGTCGGCTTAGGCGCTTTAGGTTTTTTCTCTTATCAAGCCATGCCCGTCACGCCAGCCACTCCGGTCGCACCCCTTCCATCTAGGGTCACTACCGAAGGAGGTTTAACTATCGTCACGCTGGACGAAGCGACCCAGACAATCAGTGGCATCCAGAGTGAGCCGATCACTGCGTCCAAGCATCAAGTGGAACGTCTTACTTACGGGAGTGTGCTTGGTGTGCAAGGGCTCAATGATCTAAACACTCGTTACTCAATCGCTCAAGCAGACTCAGCAACAGCACACTCTGCCGCTACGGCTTCTGGTCAGGAATACGAGCGCAACGCCTCACTGTACAAAGCGAACCAGAGCGTGTCCTTGAAAGTGCTGCAAGCCTCGCAAGTCACATGGAGTGCAGATAAGGCAAAGTTACAGGCTGCTGATGCCAGCATACGGTCGTTACACAACAACGCGCGCCAACAATTTGGTGCGCCCTTGGCAAACATGATCGGAGCGCAGGACGCCCCTCAACTGCAAAAGTTGTTGAGCCGCGAGGACATGCTTTTGCGCATTGTTCTTCCCCTCGGGGTTGATTTAGTCGCTCCTGAACTGATCTCAGTTGAGTCCAGCGAGCATCGGGAAACGGCTCAGCTCATTTCAGTCTCGCCTCAAGTCGACCCTTCGACTGAAGGCCGTGCATACCTTTACCGAGCGGCGGCAACGCTTCCAGTCGGTAGCAAAGTGGTTGCCTATCTGCCATTACCCACACCCCCCAGCACCAGTCTCGTCATACCTGAGGCCGCGATCCTATGGTTTGGTGGACAGCCGTGGGCGTATGTGCAAATTGCTAAAGACCGCTTTACCCGAAGACCTGTCGCAGAGCAAACCCCCTACAACAATGGATACCTGGTCAGCACCGGGTTTGAGTCCGGTGATCGGGTCGTGGTGCAGGGTGCGCAACTGCTGTTATCCGAAGAACAGCGTCCACCCATCACAGCATCGGCCTGCAAAGACCCCGAATGTGACGACTAACCAGACGGCAGCGAATACATCATGCTGAATTCAATTATCCGCTTCGCTGTCCGCTTCCGTGGGGTCGTTGTCGCCCTCGCTTGTCTGCTGGCAGGTTATGGCATCTACACCCTGACTTACGCCCGGCAAGATGTTTTCCCCGAGTTCGCGCCACCGCTGGCGGTGATCCAAACCCAAGCCCCGGGGTTGTCGTCCGAACAGGTTGAAATGCTGGTCACCCAGCCGATCGAAAATGCAATGGGTGGCACCCTGGGACTGGCGAGCATGCGATCCAAATCGTTACCTGGTCTATCCATGGTAACGCTGACCTTCAAGAATGGGGCTGACATTTACCGAGCCAGACAACTGGCTGCGGAGCGGGTCAGTACGCTCACCGGTACTCTCCCGCACGGGGTCAAAACGCCCGCGCTATTGCCATTAACGTCATCGACCAGCGTCACCCTGGTTGCGGGTATCACCTCTGACACCCGTTCGCTGATGGAGATGCGTACACTGGCCGAGTGGACGATCAAGCCGCAATTGTTGCGCGTGCCGGGCGTGGCAGATGTGATCGTGTTCGGCGGTGATCTAAAGCAGTTTCAGATTCAGGCAGATGCAAAAAAACTGGTGCAATACGGTCTCTCTCTTCAAGACGTATTGAGTGCTGCTCAGCGCGCAACGGGGATTAGAGGCGCGGGTTTTCTGGAAACCGAAAACCAGCGCATTGTCTTGAATACCGAGGGTCAAACCGTTACACCAGCGCAGTTGGCGCAAACGGTGCTCAACTATCAGAAGGGTATCGCCGTGCGCCTGGGCGACGTCGCCTCGGTAGCCTATGGGGCTGCTCCTGCGGTGGGCGCGGCAGCTATCGACGGTAAGCCAGCGGTGTCGCTGATGGTGGAAAGCCAATACGGCGCCGACATGATGAACGTTTCCAGTCATGTGGAAAGCACCCTGAAGAGTTTGAAACCTGCGCTGGATGCAGAACAGGTAAGCCTACATCCGGATATCTTCCGCCCCGCCAGGTTTATCGAAACCGCGATTGGTCACTTGCAGACAGCACTGCTATTGGGAGGCGTGTTAGTTGTCTTGGTGCTGTTTCTGTTCTTGCTCAATATCCGTACTGCAATCATCTCGGCTACGGCGATTCCGCTGTCCTTGTTAACGGCGGTGATCGTGCTCCATCACTTGGGTGTGAGCCTCAACACCATGACCTTGGGCGGCTTGGCCATTGCCTTGGGAGAGGTGGTGGACGATGCCGTGGTCGACGTGGAGAACATTTTCCGTCGACTGCGCCAAAATCAAGCGCTGGAGCATCACATTTCTCCGGCATTGGTGGTATTACGCGCCTCATACGAAGTCCGCAGTGCCGTGGTGTATGCCACCCTTGTTGTTGCGCTGATTTTCCTACCCGTACTGGCACTGTCAGGGATCGCCGGGAAACTGTTCGCGCCCTTAGGGCTCGCCTATATCCTCGCGATTTTGGCCTCCCTTGTGGTGGCCCTAACGGTCACACCCGCACTCACGTTTATGTTGTTGACCACTAAGCCACTCCAATCGGACGAGCCAAAGTTGGTCCAGCGACTGAAGACCCGCTACCTGAAATTACTCGCCAGGGTCGAATCACACTCTCGCTCAATCGTATGGATGATCATCATTCTCTGCACAGTGGCGGCCAGCGCGCTGCCGTTTTTTGGCGGTAACTTCATACCGGAATTGAAGGAGGGACATTACCTGATCCATATGGCGTTGGCTCCCGGCTCTTCTTTGACCGAATCCATGCGCGTGGGTGACCGTGTGGCGAAGCAGCTGAGCACAGTTCCCGGCGTGCGACTGGTAGCGCAACGCGCAGGGCGAACCAGCGAAGTGGTCGACCCCACCGGCGTCCATGTCAGTGAGTTCGAAGTGGATTTGAATACCTTGTCCGCCGCCGAGGAAACCCAAACCGTGGCGCATATCCAACAAGTACTGGCCAGCTTTCCAGGGCTGACGACGTCGGTGAATACATTCCTGACTGAACGGGTGGACGAAAGCATCTCCGGTGTCACCGCGCCGGTCGTTATCAATATCTTTGGCACTGATCTGGATGTGCTGGAAAGCAAAGCCCAGGAAATTGCCCAGGTAATAGGTCGAATCCCAGGCACCATCGGCCTAAGAGTCGAGTCCGCCCAACATGTACCGCAATTGACCATCAGGCTGCGGCCTGAGCAATTGACCCATTGGGGGTTCGAACCGGTTGATGTGATGGAGGCGATTCAAGTGGCTTATGACGGAGTGACCGCCAGCCAAATCTATCAGGGCAACCAGACTTATGACGTCACCGTCTCGTTAACTCCCACGGCCCATCACAGCATCGCAACAGTTGGGTCACTGCTGCTACGCAACAAAACCGGAACAACGGTGCCGCTTGATCAACTGGCCTTGATCACTCAAACCACCAGTCGTTACCAAATCATGCACAGCGGTGGCCAACGCCTGCAAACCGTCTCGACCGCCGTACATGGCCGTGCGGTGAGCGACTTCGTTCAGGAGGCTCAACGGTTAATAAACAAGGAGGTAGCTCTCCCCAAGGGAACCTATGTTTTGTTTGCTGGTGAGGAACAAGCACGTGCGCAATCACAACAGGACTTACTGGTTTACACAGCTGCAGCGATCATTGGGATTGTGCTGCTTTTGTTTCTCGCCCTCAAAAGTATGCGTGCGTTGGTCTTAGTCCTCGTGAATCTGCCTTTCGCCTTAGTAGGCGGTGTAGTGACCGTGTTGGTGTGCGGTGGAAACTTGTCATTGGGATCGCTTGTCGGGTTTGTCACCCTGTTTGGGATCACGCTGCGCAACTCCATCATGCTCGTCTCGCATTACTCAAACCTGGTGAATGAAGAAGGTATGACATGGGGCCCGGAAGCCGCTCGAAGAGGTGCTGCCGAACGACTGGTGCCGATCTTGATGACAGCCGTGGTGACCGCGCTGGGATTGCTACCGCTGGCGCTCGCCAGTGGGGCAGCGGGTAATGAAATCGAAGGGCCTATGGCTATCGTTATCCTGGGTGGGTTGGTGACTTCGACCGCACTCAATCTGTTGGTGTTACCGACCCTGGCGTTGCATTTTGGACGCTTTGAAAAGCGCGTAGAAGAGTTCCCCGCTGACGTGGCAACTGCGTCATAACGGTTGTGTGACCTCTAGGGAAGAGGCGCATCTTGATTGCTTCATCACCGGTACTACATAGGCAGCCCATGCATGATGACGTCCCTGGTCTCATCGGTCATCGATTTCCTCACGGCGCATCCGCATGTTGCCTATCTGGCGGTGTTTCTTCTGGCACTTTCCGAGTCAATCCCGATCATCGGTGCCGTCGTTCCAGGCACTGCCGTGATCCTCGCGCTCAGTGCCTTGGTGCCAAGTGGCGTATTATTGCTCTGGCCGTTGCTGGTCGCCGCCACGTTGGGTGCCATCGCGGGCGATGGTCTTTCGTTCTCGCTCGGGCATCGATACCACCGTGAGATTCTAGGTTTCTGGCCCTTGAACCGCCACCCGGAACTGATTCAAAGCAGCGAGTCTTTTTTCGAGCGTCACGGGGCTAAGAGTGTTTTTCTTGCGCGCTTTGTACCGGGAGTCCGCGCCTTCGTCCCGCTCTTAGCTGGCATGATGGGAATGGCAGTCAGTCGGTTTTATGCCGTCAATATAGCCTCGGCGATTGCGTGGGCTTCGTCGCATATCCTGTCAGGTGTTCTCGTAGGCGCGACGTTCAGCATTCTCGGAGCCGCTGCAAAACCGCTTGCGATTCTGCTGGTCGTTCTACTCGTGGCGGGCTGGACGCTCCTGCATATCATGCGTTGGACGTTGCGACGCGGAGTCCCATACTTCATCGGCGCACTTGGGCGGCTGCGGTACTGGGCCGGCACCCATGACACCTGGTTGAGCCGCAGACTCTCCCATTTACTAGATCCTTCACGGCCCGAAGTACGGACTCTCGCAGTGTCGGCGGTGCTACTCGTCGGTGCAGCCTGGCTCTTCTTTGGCATCCTTGAAGATGTCGTCACCGGTGACCCATTGCTGCTCGCAGACAGCGCGATATACCACGCGCTTCAGGAGCTTCGTACAGTGCCAGGCGATATGGTGATGATCGCCATTACAGAACTCGGCGACACCACGGTCGTGGTTGCGGTAACGCTGATTGTCTTGCTGTGGCTCATGTGGAAACGCTCCTGGCGTACAGCTGCCTATTGGCTGATTGCGATTGCCGGCGCTTCAGCACTCAACTCGGTCATCAAAGTGGCGTTGCATCGAGCTCGACCCGGCGAGCTTCTCTACTCCGGCTGGAGTGCATTTTCCTTCCCTAGCGGCCATAGCACGGTCAATGTCGTGCTCTACGGCTTCCTCGCCTTCCTCATCGCGCGTGAGATCCGCCCAGCATGGCGCTTCGTGGTCGTTCTCGGCGCAGCAACTCTGATATTTCTGATTGCGTTTTCGCGCCTCTACCTCGGTGCGCATTGGTTTTCCGACGTGCTCGGAGGACTGGCATTCGGGTCGGCGTGGCTGGCACTGCTCGGACTGTCCTACCTGAAGCGCCAAGTCGGACACATTGGGCCAAAGGGCCTGCTCGCCGCTGGATGTTCAGCACTGATTTTCGTCGGAGGATTCAATATCTATCGTAGCCATGCCACCGACAGCGACCGCTATGCTGTCAAAGTAGTAACTCCATCCATGGCCGCCACCGATTGGTTGGCGTCGGGTTGGCAGCAACTGCCGGTACGGCGTATCGATCTGACGGGCGAGACAAATGAACCACTGACGTTCCAGTGGGCCGGTGGTCTGCCGGAGTTGCAAGATGTCCTGCAGCGTAACGGGTGGCGCGACTCAGCGGACTGGACACTGTTGAATACCCTGAATTGGCTTTCCGTCCAGAACGACCCGGCAGCTCTTCCGGTTATTCCACTTTTCGCTAGTGGCCGACTCCCCAGTCTGACGCTCGTTCGAACGAATAGTGGTGGCGCACTGACCAGCTCGCGCCTAGTGCTTCGAGTGTGGGTCGTCGATTTCGAGCTCACGAACGGGCGTACTTCACCGCTGTGGATGGGCTCAGTTGTCGAGGAGCGTTTCTATCATCCCCTATCCCTCTTCACGTTGACGTCGACACAGCAGGATGTGAACGCACCACGGGGCACGCTAACTACTACTTTTGAGGATGGGCGACTCCTTCCTCGCATCCCAGAGATGGCAGATGAGGATTGAGATGGCAAAGTCCTGCTAGCTCGCCATGCAGGGCCTACCCATTACTGACACGCTCTGTTCAACCGGTGAGTTGCTCGAACAGATCGAAACTCTTCCAATCTTTGCCTGAGGCATTATTGTTTCTTAATTAACAGTAAGAGCAGAGCTATTGCGGCAAGCAATGCCGCCATGAGGAACGTGCTGTCTGATCCAATGCTTTGCCATAGCCAGCCGGCAAGAACGCTGGCGATCAGCATGCATACGCCGCTAACTAGATTGAAAATGCCGAAGGCGGTGCCCTTGAGTTTTCCAGGCGCTTTATCTGCCACCAGCGAGGCAAGAATGCCTTGGCTGAATCCCATATGAAGCCCCCACAAGGCAACGCCCAGCAGCATCGTGATGACAGAGCTGGACTGAGCAAGAACCAGATCCGCCAGGACGAGTAGTCCCATACCCACACAGAGCAGTTTCGTGCGACTGATACGATCAGATAACCAGCCGGCAGGGTAAGCGGACAACGTATAGAAAAGAGCCATTACCACCATCACCAGCGGAATCCAGGTGACAGACAAGCCCATCTGCTGCGCACGTAAAACAAGAAACGCTTCACTGAACCGGGCAAGTGTAAACAACCCCCCAACGACGACAACCCACCAATACCCCGTGGAAAAATCGCGAAGGACTCGCCAATGAATTGGAGATCGGTATTTGTGTTCGCTGGAGGCGTGTGTGGGCTCTTTTACACCGGCCACAATGAGCATCACCGCTATTGCTGCCGGGATCACTGCAAACCACAGCACACGCTGGATATCTGCGAGCCATAGCATCAACACAATGGCCAGGGCGGGCCCAAGAAAAGCCCCTACGGTATCCATCGACTGCCGCAGTCCAAAGCAGGCGCCACGGATCTCCGGTGGCGACACATCCGCGACCAGAGCATCTCGTGGTGCCCCGCGAATGCCTTTGCCGATGCGATCCAGAAAGCGGGCTGTAAAGACCACATCTACCGAGTGAGCCAAAGGAAAAAGTGGTTTAGTCAGAGCGGCTAAACCATATCCGACCAGCAGCAATCCTTTGCGCCGACCGATAAAGTCGCTGATAGCGCCAGAGAATATCTTGACGAGCATGGCGGTCGACTCTGCTACCCCTTCGATTACCCCGACGGTTAATGCACTCGCCCCCAATGTAGTGACCAAAAATACGGGCAACAAACTGTGTACCAGCTCAGACGATAGATCCATGAATAAGCTAACAAAGCCCAACGCCCAGATCGCGCGTGGAATACGCAGAGGCTCAGCTTTGGTACTTGAAAATTCGCTACTCATATTTTCACCCTGCATGCGTATTTCGCTCATCGCGACCGATCATTTCGCTAACAACATGAACGATTTTTCCAACCAATTGCGCGTGCTCTAATTCCAACAATATGGGTTAACGATGCCGCTTGTCTTGCGTCTTTTTACGCCGCAGCGGGCATAACGTGCTGTAGCCCGGCGCAAACGCTCAATCCAGATCCAGATCCAACTCTCCGGCTGCCCTTCCGCGCGCCAAGTGTTACTATTACGCCCCTTTAAAGCCGCACTGACTGATTTTGGGTTGCGCGTTCTGCGTTCAACCTGCCTTGGCCGTGCGCTTTTTGGCTGTTTTGGGTTGACGCCCAACGCCATTGTGCCGGGCCCTCAAGCCTTTATGCCTTTGCTACCTTGCAGGACACACTTTTGATCTCCACAGCTAACATCACCATGCAATTCGGTGCCAAACCCTTGTTCGAGAACGTTTCGGTCAAGTTTGGCGGCGGCAACCGTTACGGCCTGATCGGCGCTAACGGCTGCGGCAAGTCCACCTTCATGAAGATCATGGGTGGCGACCTGGAGCCTTCGGGTGGGCAGGTGATGCTGGAGCCGAACGTGCGTCTGGGTAAATTGCACCAGGACCAGTTCGCTTACGAAGAATTCACCGTGATCGATACCGTGATCATGGGTCACGAAGAGCTGTGGAAGGTCAAGGCCGAGCGCGATCGTATTTATTCGCTGCCGGACATGACCGAAGCTGATGGCATGGCCGTCGCTGAGCTGGAAACCGAGTTCGCCGAAATGGACGGCTACACCGCCGAATCCCGCGCCGGTGAATTGCTGTTGGGCCTGGGTATCGGCATCGACCAGCACTTCGGCCCGATGAGCGAAGTCTCGCCGGGCTGGAAACTGCGCGTGTTGCTGGCGCAGGCGTTGTTCTCCAATCCAGAAGTGCTGTTGCTCGACGAACCGACCAACCACTTGGACATCAACACCATCCGCTGGCTGGAAAACATCCTGACCCAGCGCAACAGCACCATGGTCATCATTTCCCACGATAGGCACTTCCTGAACAGTGTCTGCACGCACATGGCCGACCTTGATTACGGTGAGCTGCGTCTGTTCCCAGGCAACTACGACGAATACATGACCGTGGCGACCCAGTCCCGCGAGCAACTGCTGTCGGACAACGCCAAGAAGAAAGCACAAATCAACGAACTGCAATCGTTCGTCAGCCGCTTCTCGGCCAACGCCTCGAAATCCAAGCAGGCCAGCTCACGTGCCAAGCAGATCGACAAGATCCACTTGGCCGAGGTCAAGCCTTCAAGCCGAGTCAGCCCGTTCATTCGTTTCGAACAGAACAAAAAGCTGCACCGTCAGGCGGTCATCGTCGAGCGCATGGCCAAAGGTTTCGATGGCAAGCCACTGTTCAAGGACTTCAGCTTTGTGGTTGAAGCAGGCGAGCGCGTAGCGATCATCGGCCCGAACGGTATCGGCAAAACTACTCTGCTGCGCACCTTGGTCAACGAGCTGTCGCCGGACGCCGGTACCGTTAAATGGACAGACGCGGCTGAACTGGGCTACTACGCCCAGGATCACGCGTCTGATTTCGAAGACGAATCCAACCTGTTCGACTGGATGGGCCGTTGGACTCAGGGCGGCGAGCAAATCGTTCGCGGCACCTTGGGCCGCATGCTGTTCTCCAACGACGAAATCCTCAAATCGGTCAAAGTGATCTCCGGTGGTGAGCAAGGTCGCATGCTGTTCGGCAAGCTGATCCTGCAGCGGCCGAACGTATTGATCATGGACGAACCGACCAACCACTTGGACATGGAATCCATCGAGGCGTTGAACCTTGCACTGGAAAACTACCCAGGCACCTTGATTTTCGTCAGCCATGACCGCGAGTTCGTATCGTCATTGGCTACCCGCATCATTGAGCTGAGCCCAAGCGGCGTCGTCGACTTCAGCGGCACTTACGATGACTACCTGCGTAGCCAAGGTGTTGTGTTCTGATTTGATGACCATGAAAAAAGCCCTGTCCTGATGACGGGGCTTTTTTTGGTCTGGCACTCTCTGTAGCCAACTTGTTGGCGAAGCGGCTTATTGCGGTGTATCAGGTAAGACGCTTCGCCAACAGGTTGGCTCCTATTACAGGTTGTGTACGGATCGACCAGGAGTCTGTGGCAAGCGCAAAACAATCGTTAGCCAGCTTCCTTTTACGCTCGGCCCACGCCATCATGTCGGTCTCCAACCGCCTACCAGCGAATGAGCCACATGTCTGCCGCACAACCTGCACCCTCCCCGGTCACACCCCCAAGTTCCATGGCGATCACCCTGCAGATCGTCTCCATTGTGTTTTATACCTTCGTAGCCTTTCTGTGCATCGGCTTACCGATTGCTGTGATTCCGGGGTACGTACACGACCAGCTAGGTTTCAGTGCTGTCATTGCGGGGCTTGCCGTGGGCTCGCAATATTTGGCGACGTTGCTCAGCCGCCCGCTTGCGGGCCGTGTGGCAGACAGCATTGGCACCAAGCGCGCGATCATTTATGGCCTGTCCGGAATTGTTATCAGTGGCGTAATGACCCTAGTGGCCACGCTGCTTGAAAGCCTGCCCGACCTGAGCCTGACGATTCTCATTATCGCGCGCCTGTTTCTCGGGGTGGCCCAAGGATTGATCGGCGTCGGCACCATCAGTTGGTGCATTGGCCAAGTTGGTACCGAGCACACCGGCCGAGCAATTTCCTGGAACGGCATTGCATCCTATGGCGCCATCGCCATTGGCGCTCCAATTGGGGTGGTCATGGTCGACGGACTGGGCTTCGTCAGCCTCGGCGTTGCGCTGCTGATCATCTCGTTACTCGCCTTGGCGTTGATTCGTAACAAGCCCTCAGTGCCTGTCGTCAGAGGCGAACGGATGCCGTTCTGGGCAGTGTTCGGCCGCGTTGCCCCGTTTGGCGTGAGCTTGACGCTGGCCTCTATCGGTTACGGCACCCTGACCACCTTCATTACCCTGTTTTACTTGAGCAGAGGCTGGAAAGGCGCCGCGTACTGCCTGACGGTCTTCGGGATCTGCTTCATCCTGTCGCGGCTGATTTTCATCAACGCTATCAAGCGCTTTGGCGGCTTCAACGCAGCCATCGCCTGCATGCTGGTCGAAACCGCTGGATTGGTCATGCTGTGGGTCTCGCCCAGCACCCAGTTCGCGTTGATTGGCGCGGGTTTGACCGGTTTCGGCCTGTCGTTGGTTTACCCCGCATTAGGCGTCGAGGCGATTAAGCAGGTACCAAATTCCAGTCGTGGCGCAGGTTTGAGTGCCTATGCGGTGTTTTTCGATTTGGCACTGGCCATCGCCGGGCCGGTGATGGGCAGCATTGCACTGGGGTTTGGCTATTCGATGATATTCCTCGCGGCCGCCCTGCTTTCAGTGGCTGGGTTGGCGCTGACCATTAGTTTGTCTCGTCGCCCCCGCTACTGATCTGTCCAAGCGTCAACGCTCCGACAATTTTCCGGGACGTTGCATTAGCCTCAGCAGCTTAAAGCGCCGCAGCCGTTAAGCTGCGACGCAGGGCACTGTCACTCCGGTTTCGGCTTCAAAATCAGCACCGCCAACGGAGGCAGGTTTAATTGCAGTGAAAACGGCTGGCCATGGCTTTTACCCTCCATCGCCTTCACTTCGCCGCCATTACCGACGTTAGAACCGGCGTAGGTGTCAGCGTCACTGTTCAACAGTTCAATCCATGGCCCTTCGAACGGCACGCCGACACGGTAAGACTCGCGTGGCACCGGGGTCAGGTTCGCCACGATCAACACCGGCTCGCCTTCGCAGCTCCAGCGCATAAACGCAAAGACGCTGTTGGCGGCGTCATCGCCAATCACCCATTGAAAACCCATCGGCTCGCAATCGCGCTCATGCAACGCAGGCTCTTGGCGGTAAAGACGATTGAGGTCGCTGACCAGTTTCTTCACGCCAATGTGTTCAGCATATTGCAGCAAGTACCAGTCAAGCTGCTCGTCGTGGTTCCACTCGCGCCACTGGCCGAACTCGCAGCCCATGAACAGCAGCTTCTTGCCGGGATGGGTCCACATGAACGCCAGATAAGCGCGCAGGTTGGCAAATTTTTGCCAGCGATCACCGGGCATTTTGTCGATCAGTGAGTGCTTGCCGTGAACCACTTCGTCATGGGAGATCGGCAAAACGAACTTCTCCGACCAAGCGTACACCAGACCGAAACTCAACTCACTGTGGTGGTGAGCGCGATGGATCGGGTCCTGCTGCATGTAATGCAGGGTGTCGTGCATCCAGCCCATGTTCCATTTGTATTGGAAGCCCAACCCGCCCTGTTGCGTCGACTGGCTAACGCCGGGCCATGCAGTGGATTCTTCGGCAATCACCATCGAGCCCGGCGCCTCCAACGCGACAACGTCGTTGAGGTGTCGCAGGAAATCGATGGCTTCGAGGTTTTCCCGACCACCGTGGCGATTGGGCACCCACTCTCCGGCCTTGCGCGAATAATCGCGATAGAGCATCGAGGCGACGGCATCGACCCGCAGGCCGTCAATGTGGAAATGTTTGAGCCAATGCAATGCCGACGCCAGCATGAAACCGTGGACTTCGGTGCGACCCAGGTTGTAGATCAGCGTGTCCCAATCCTGGTGGAAACCTTCTTGAGGATTGCCATATTCGTACAACGCGGTGCCGTCGAACTGGGCTAAGCCATGAGTGTCGGTCGGAAAGTGCGCCGGCACCCAATCGAGGATCACGCCAATTTCTGCACGGTGGCACGCATCGACGAATGCAGCGAAGTCTTGCGGCGACCCGAAGCGAGCAGTCGGGGCAAATTGTGACAGCGGCTGATACCCCCATGAACCACCAAACGGGTGCTCCATGATCGGCATCAGTTCGATATGAGTAAAGCCCAGCTCCTTGATGTAGGGGATCAGGCGATCGCCCAGTTCTTGCCAGTTGTACTGACGCACCACGAATTCATCGCTGTGGTCGAGCTGCCATGAACCGGCGTGCAATTCGTAAATCGACAGCGGTGCCTTCTGTGAATGCCGCTCGCCACGAGATTGCATCCAGTTGCCGTCTTGCCAGTCATGATTCAGCGGCGTGGCGACCACCGATGCGGTTTGCGGAGGCATTTGTGTCGCCAACGCCACCGGGTCCGCCTTGAGCGGAAGAATCCCGCCGGTCCCGAGGATTTCGTATTTGTAGGCTTCACCCGGCTTCAGGCGAGGGATGAACACCTCCCACACGCCGGACGGGTAACGTGCGCGCATCGGATGACGACGGCCATCCCAATTGTTGAACGAGCCTACCACCGAGACGCGTCTCGCGTTAGGCGCCCAAACCGCGAATCGAACCCCATCAATGCCATCGACATTCATCACCTGTGCGCCCAGGCAACTGCTCAGGTCCCGGTGATTACCTTCGGCAAACAGGTACAGGTCCATTTCACCCAACAGTTGACCGAAGCTGTAAGGGTCTTCGGTAATTTGCTCGCCACCGGCCCAACTGACCTTCAACAAATACGGTTGAGGGTGGGCAAGGTGTCCTACAAAAAAACCGGGGGTCGAACTCATGTCCAGCGTGGCCAATTCGTGCTCGCCGTCTCGAGCCAAAACTTTCACGCTCAATGCGTCCGGCAAATAAGCGCGAATGTATTGACCGCCCTTGCCATCGTCATGGGGGCCAAGCATCGAAAATGGGTCGTGGTGTTCGGCGCTAATCAACGCGTCCATGTCGGCCGCACCGGGCAGCATTTCCACTGTGCCCCTGCCGTATTCCTTAGGTGCATTCATGTTGGTTCTCCATCAGACAAAGTCAGCAGTCCACGTAGGCCTTGCAAGGGCACGGCCAACCAGTTGGGGCGGTGCTCGGCTTCGTAGACTACTTCATAAGCGGTTTTTTCCAGGGTAAATAATTCCAGCGCGGCGGCTTCGCCAGCGCTGTCCTTCCAGGCGTGGGCCATGTCCGTGGTTGCCGCTCGGTACCCGTTGATAAAGGCTTCCCGGGCTTGGGCCAAGTAGGTGTCGGCCACCGTTTGACGCGCGGTTTTCGCTTCCACCGAGGTGTCGACGGCCTGGGCATTGCGCACGGCCATGGCGGCCGCATAGTCGAACGAACGCAGCACGCCACTGACGTCCTTAAACGGGCTGTACTTGGCTCGGCGTTCGATCAGCGCACGTGCCGGCTCACCTTCAAAGTCAATCAAGTAAGCGTCGCCCTTGACCACCAACACTTGGCCAAGGTGCAAATCACCGTGCACCCGCAGCCGCAAGCCACCTACGGAACGCTCGGCCAAGTTTTTAATATGGGCCAGCACCCGCTTGCGTTGACTCAACAACCCGCTGACCAAGGCTTGGTCGTCCGCTTCCAACTTACTTTGGTGCTGCTCAAGCAACTCCAGCGCACGCTCCATTTGCGCCACAACACTATTGCCTGACGCTTCGCCGTCTTTAGCACTAGTAGGCTGCGCAACGAAGTCCGGATCGTCGGTCGGCGCTGCCAATATTTGGTGCATTTCGCCCAGACGCTGCCCCAATAAGGCCGAGAAATCCGACAATTCCAGCAGCGCGTTAAAGTGTTGATCCAAGTCTGAACGCCCGCGAGACAGCTCGTCACGGACAGCACGTTCGAGGTTGTTTTGAGTCCACTCCCACGCATCGCCCTGATTGCTCAGGTAGCCTTGAGCAATCATCAACAAATTGTCCTGCCCGTCGTTGTCGACCCGCACCACCGAGCCCAGTAACGGTGAAATGTGTTGGAAACCCGCCGCCGTCAGGTACGCGCCCATTTCCAATTCCGGGTGAGTACCCGCACTGACGCGACGAATCATTTTCAACACCAGACTACCGCCGACCACCACCGAACTGTTGGACTGCTCCGCCGACAAGTAACGCACTTCCGATTCATTAGTCAGCCCCAGACGGGTCATTTCTGGCGTTTGTTCAAACCGCAACTCGCCCTCACTGCAAGGCAATATGGTTTCAGCCTGCATCCCCTGAACCACAGCACGAATGAAGGTTTCCAAGGTAAACGCATCGGTGATGAAGCCGACCTGGCGTCCGCGGCGAACCCGGGCCAACGCCAATTGTTGAGGCAACGCGCTGCTGATTTCGTCTTCCGCCAATAGCCCGAACGGCAATTGGTAGCGACCTTGATGGTCGCCGGCCGTCACTTCCAGCTCGCTCAACAGCACCGGATGCTGAACATCGCCAAAACGCACGGCATAGGCAATTTTGACTTGGTCAATGACCTTGTCCTTGCCCGCAAACCAACGACGCTTCGGTAGATACACCGCCAGCGAGGTCTTCTCCATTACGCTGCGCAACGGCTCGTCGAGCAGTTCTTCGAGGCGTTTTTTCAGCACCATCGTTGGGAAGTCCGGCATGCTCTGCGCCGGCTCTACATGCCAGCTGGGCATCTGATTTTCTGCCGCCAGCAAGAACCAGTAATAACCATAAGGCGGCAACGTCAGCAGGTAGGTCAGTTGACCAATCGGCGGAAACGCACTGCCGCCGAGCATTTCCACAGGCACCATCCCGGTGAACGGCGAAAGCTCCAGCTCCGCCGCCTGAGCGGCGGCGGACACGTTGGCCACACACAGGATGATTTCAGTTTTACCGTCCGGCCCGGTGTATTCCCGGGTGTAGGCCAAAATCCTCCGGTTGCTCGGCGAGAGCATTTTCAATGTGCCACGGCCAAACGCCTTCTGCTGTTTACGTACCGCCAACATCCGGCGGTTCCAGTTCAGCAAGGAATGCGGGTCATTGTTCTGGGTTTCGACGTTCACCGATTGGTAGCCGTACAGCGGGTCCATGATCGGCGGCAACACTAGGCTCGCCGGGTCGGCGCGCGAGAAACCACCGTTGCGGTCAATAGACCATTGCATCGGCGTGCGCACACCGTCGCGGTCACCGAGGTAGATGTTATCGCCCATGCCTATCTCGTCGCCGTAGTACAAGGTTGGCGTACCGGGCATCGACAACAACATGCTGATGAGCAATTCAACACGTCGCCGGTCACGCTGGACCAACGGCGCCAAACGACGACGAATGCCGAGATTGATCCGCGCGCGGCGGTCGGCGGCGTAGTAGTTCCACAGGTAGTCGCGCTCACGATCGGTGACCATCTCCAAGGTCAGTTCATCGTGGTTACGCAGGAAAATCGCCCATTGGCAGTTTTCCGGAATTTCCGGGGTCTGGCGCAAAATATCGGTGATTGGAAAGCGGTCTTCCTGCGCCACGGCCATGTACATCCGAGGCATCAGCGGAAAGTGAAACGCCATGTGGCACTCGTCACCGTCTTTGCCTTTGGTGTCGCCGAAGTACATCTGCGTGTCTTCTGGCCATTGGTTCGCCTCGGCCAACAGCATGCGATCAGGGTAATTGGCGTCAATCTCAGCGCGAATTCTCTTGAGTACCTGATGGGTCTCAGGCAGGTTTTCGTTGTTGGTGCCGTCGCGCTCAATCAGGTACGGAATCGCATCCAGACGCAGGCCGTCGATGCCCATGTCCAGCCAATACCGCATCACTTCCAGTACTGCTTCCATCACCGCCGGATTATCGAAATTCAGGTCCGGCTGGTGCGAATAAAACCGGTGCCAGAAGTACTGGCCCGCGACCGGGTCCCAGGTCCAGTTGGACTTTTCGGTGTCGAGGAAAATAATCCGCGTCCCGTCGTACTTCTGGTCGCTGTCGGACCACACGTAAAAGTCACGGGCTTTGGAGCCGCGCTTGGAGGCACGAGCTTTTTGAAACCACGGGTGCTGGTCAGAGGTGTGGTTAATGACCAGCTCGGTAATGACTCGCAGACCGCGATCATGGGCTTCGGCGATGAATTTCTTCGCATCGGACATGGTGCCGTAGTCACTATGGACGCCACGGTAATCAGCGATGTCATAGCCGTCGTCCCGGCGTGGTGACGGGTAAAACGGCAGGAGCCAGATAGTATTGACCCCCAGTTGCGCAATGTAATCGAGCTTGGCAATAAGACCAGGGAAGTCGCCAATACCATCGTTATTCGAATCAAAAAAAGACTTTACATGGACTTGATAAATGACCGCGTCCTTGTACCACAGAGGGTCATCGATGAAGGCCGCACTCCTCGGTTTCTTCGCCATCTTTAGTTCCTTGTAAGGCTTAATTCGTGGTCTGGATACGCCAAATGCCAAAAGGCTGATACGTCGGGTCGATGCGCATCCATTGGTACTTGCCGTACCAGGTCCAGCGGTGGCCGGTCATCAAATCTTCCCCCAATGACGCCGCGTCGTCGGGCAGGCCCATTTCCCACAGCGGCAGTTCAAAGCTCGCTTCCTGGGCGTTGACCGGATCGAGGCTGATGGCAATCAAAATGAAGTTGCTGCCGTCGGCGCTGCGTTTACCGAAGTACAAAATGTTGTCGTTCCAGGCGTTGTAAAGCTTCAGGCCCAAATGGGACTGCAACGCCGGGTTCTGGCGACGAATGCGATTGAGCTGAGCGATCTCGGCAATGATGTTGCCCGGCGCGGTGTAATCCCGTGGCCGCAGCTGATATTTCTCCGAGTCCAGGTACTCTTCCTTGCCCGGTATCGGCGCCGACTCGCACAGTTCGAACCCGGAATACATGCCCCACAGTCCCGAACCCATGGTCGCCAGTGCCGCACGAATCAAAAACCCGGCACGCCCCGACTCATGCAGAAAACCAGGATTGATGTCAGGCGTATTGACGAAAAAATTCGGTCGGTAGCAGTCGCGCCATGGCGATTCGTTCAGTTGCGCAAAGTATTCCGACAGCTCGGCCTTGGTGTTGCGCCAGGTGAAATAGGTATAGCTCTGGGAGTACCCGACTTTACCTAAGCGCGCCATCATCGCCGGTTTGGTAAAGGCTTCGGCGAGGAACATGACGTCAGGGTGCTCATGGCGGATGTCGGCAATCATCCATTGCCAGAACGGCAGTGGTTTAGTGTGTGGGTTATCGACCCGAAAAATCTTCACGCCCTCCTCGACCCAGCCCAGCACTACATCCCGCAGCTCAAGCCACAAACTGGGAATCGCATCCGGCGCGTAAAAGTCGACATTGACGATGTCCTGGTATTTTTTTGGCGGATTTTCCGCATATCGGATCGAGCCATCCGGGCGCCACGAAAACCAACCCGGATGCTCGTTGAGCCACGGGTGATCCTGGGAACATTGAATAGCGAAATCCAACGCGATTTCCAGGCCGTGTTCGGCGGCGGCTTTGACCAGATTGCGGAAATCCACGCGGGTGCCCAACTGCGGGTGAATCGCGTCGTGGCCGCCTTCAGCACTGCCAATGGCGTAAGGACTGCCGGGATCGTCCGGCCCCGCGTTCAGCGAGTTGTTGGGGCCTTTGCGATGCGCCCGCCCGATGGGATGGATCGGCGGGAAATACAACACGTCAAAACCCATGTCATGAATCATCGGCAACCGACCGAGCACATCGTTGAAGGTGCCATGCCGTGCGGGATCGTCGGTGATCGAGCGCGGAAACAGCTCGTACCAACTGGCGAACTGCGCCAGCTCACGCTCCACGTCCACCGGAAACTCAATGCTGCGGCTCAAGTACGCATGGTTTTCCGCCTTGGCCATCAGCGCGGTCGTTTCACGGTTCTGCAACAGCGCGACTTGCGCCTCTAAATCGCTGCTCCCGAACTGCTCAACCACCGCAGCCAGACGCTCATGCAACTCGCCTTCACTGCGCTCCATTGCTTGGGTGAGGTGAATACGGCCCTCCTCCAACTCCAGCTCGATGGGCACGCCGGCCCCATGCTTTTTCTGCAATTCATAGCGGTAACTGGCGAATTGATCGATCCAGGCTTCAAGACGGAATACCGTGCGACTGATAGATGACGGGGTGAACTGACCCACCCAACTGTCGTTAACCAGCTCCTGCATCGGCGCGCTGTGCCACTGCTCTTCATCGGCAGCCCGCCAGCGAATCACCACCGTTAGCTTGTCGTGTCCGTCAGCAAATACCTTACTGGTCACCACAATCGGCTGACCAACGATCGCCTTGACCGCAAACAGCCCGCCCTCGATCGCCGGCATCGTGTCTTCAATCACGATGCGCGGCAATTGCAGCGCTTGGGTCAGGGTTAACGGTTGAGTTTGGTGCGGTACGTCACTGGCCAAAGAATCCGGGCCGTAGGGCTGATCTGCGGTCACATTCATCGAGCATCACTCCTCACGCCCTTATAAAAGACGCTCTCCGGCAAAAATCACACGATTGAAAAAAAAGAGCGAGCCCATCCTGCACCGATCCACCTCACTGGGCCGCATAGTTTCCGAACGTGGACGGACGGAAAAAGTTCAAAAGGGTTTGGGGGAGGCACACGCGTAGACATAGAACAGAACGCTATCTGAACGCAATGCCTTAGGCCTGGACGAAGTAGGTCGACCTGGCGAAAGCGAGGGGCAGAAACGATCATGAGACATCGGGAACGAAACGATCAAAACCAGTTAATCCAACGAACGAAACGGAAGAACTTAATTAACACGGAAAACTCCTACACACTAATAGGATGATAATTACAGTCACTTAGGACACTGCTCAATAATGACTGTAGACCGCATCTCACTTTTATAAAAAACATAATAAACCGCTAACAATTGACACCGCGCACTGTTCCAATTGACCGCACCCTGGCCCTGACCACGACGCCTTGAAGCCCCGCCGAACGGGACCCCGGCGCCGCCGATGAGTACTGAGAGGTCAATCATGCTAATAAAAACCTGCAACTACGAGGTCATGAATTTTGAATGTCACGACCCTGACCTTAATACTTTCCGGACGGAAAAATCATACTTTAGGCTCGACAGAAACTTACGGGATACATCACAGCAGCCCCCAATAATCACCCAACTTTTTCTGGCGATCTGTATCGTCACCCTGAACTGGCTCAGCCCACATTGCTGCGCTCAGAATAACGCTGGAATCAGGCAGCACTACTACTCGCTTTTTATTCAACCACTGCCCAACGCTTTACCCTTGCGCTTCGATGCTTGAACCGCAGGTCGCCAGCGTGGAGTCGTTTTCGACACGCAGTGGTCGTACGTTGAGCGCGCCGAATTGTCCGCGCGCTCGAACGATTACGAGGTGGAATCTATGAACATCCCCATCCCGGCAGAAACGCCTGATCCGATGATCGACGACCCCGCTTTACCCGTGACGCCGCCGGAGAAGGACCCGCCTCCGACGATGCCTCCGGTAATGGAGCCACCGAAGGGTGATCCACCTCCCGAGAAATCGCCGGCGATTCTGGGCGATGTGTTTTATGACTAATGTCTAAACCTTCGTGTGGGCGCAGTGCATAGGCCGAACGTTGATTCACGCCGAGGGTCACAGCGTTATCAACGACCTGAAAGGAGAACAGCCATGCCACTGGAATTCGACAACACCCGTGAACACTGCTCCGCCGTCATCGAAAAGGTGCGCTATCAAAGCCCCATTATTGAGGTGGTGATCATCACAAATGACAGCACTCACATGTCTGAAGCTCACATCGACGGCCAGAGTGTGTCCATCACCGAAGACGAGGCAGATTCATTGACGGTGTTAGGCGCGCTGGATAAACGGCACCACACCGTGGCGGAGTGACGGGTTTCTCGCGATGCAAACACAGGACGTGTAAGAGCCGCCGCAGGCCGCGAAGCCCGGGCGGCTCGATGATTTCATTGACGCAGTCGAACGCATGCAGCCGCAGATACTGTGGGAAATTCTATGTTTGAGGGCAACTCCCACAAAATTCCGGGAGTCTTAGGAAAGTAAACGCTGAACATTCCTCGCAGCCTTCGGCAGCTACGAAAAAATGTTTGCAACGCGACGTATGCGTTTGAGGGGTGCGCGTTGATCACTTTCCAGACAGCAAAAAGCCCGGATAACCGGGCTTTTTGGCTGACCCCTGTAGGGCTGTCAGTCAATCAATAACGCTGATACTGCGAACCAAATTCTTTGCGGTTTTCTGCAACGATAACGTTGCCGTGCAGGTCGCTGCTCAGACGGTCAAAGGTCTTGGACGAAGTGTCAGCGACACGAACGTGGGTCACTTCGGCGCTAACCGGTTTGGCAACCGAAGCCGTGGTTTGAGGGCTGGCAAAGGCTGAACTTGCAGCCAACACCGACAGGGCAAAGCCGAAAGCAAGGGTACGTTTCATGGTTAAGCTCCAGTAGGTCGTTCAAGTAAAAGGCGGGTTCGAGTGGATGGCGCTACGTTACTGTCCGGCCCCTCAGATAAAAAACCACGAGCAGGCATATTGACTATTGGCGGCGTTGATCGGTAACGCAGTTCTTAGGATGTGAATCAGATCGGCCCTCTTCGCAGGCAAGCCTGCTCCCACAGAATCTGTGCTTGCCAAAGGGTCTGTGTCAGATACAGATCCTGTGGGACCCGGCTTGCCGACGAAAGCGGTGTTACAGGTTGACCGACTCGCGCCTCTCACCAAAAAGTTCGCCCCTGCCCGGATTCTCATGCTTTATCCCACTAAATTCCTAGGACAAATACTCCATCTGATCCGCTTTTTATTCAAATGGCTGAGTCTGTTATGCAAACAGTTGCGCGCCCATAGTTCAGCGGCCTGATCGAGGCTGATGAGTACCTACCATGAGCGAACGCATCCCCGTCCAGATCATTGAACTGGTTGAACCTTCCCGAGCGAAACTGAAGGCCACGTCCAGCGACACGCTGATCCATACCCGCAGTTTCACTGGCCTGTTCCGTAATTTGCGCTTGAGCGGCGCTGGACTTTTATTCCTGCTGTTCTTTGGAACGGTATGGCTGGATTGGAGTGGCCGCCAAGCGGTGCTTTGGGATCTGGCCGACAGCAAGTTCCATATCTTTGGCGCGACGTTTTGGCCGCAGGATTTCATTCTGTTGTCTGCACTGCTAATCATCTGTGCGTTTGGTTTGTTCGCGATCACGGTTTTCGCCGGGCGCGTGTGGTGCGGTTATACCTGCCCACAAAGTTCCTGGACCTGGATCTTCATGTGGTGCGAAAAACTCACCGAAGGCGAGCGCAATCAGCGGATCAAGCTGCAAGCCGCGCCGTGGGGCGTGAACAAACTGCTAAGACGGTCCGCCAAACACAGCTTATGGCTAGCGATCAGCGTCTTGACCGGCTTGACCTTCGTCGGTTACTTCACGCCGATTCGGCCGCTGGCCATGGACATGCTGACGTTGCAATTGAGCGGCGTCAGCTTGTTCTGGGTGCTGTTCTTCGCGGCGGCAACGTACATCAATGCCGGCTGGCTGCGGGAAGCGGTGTGCATGCACATGTGCCCGTATGCCCGTTTTCAAAGCGTGATGTTCGACAAAGACACCCTCACCGTTTCTTACGACGCTGCACGGGGAGAAAATCGCGGCCCACGCAAACGTGACGTCGAGCCGGCCTCAGTGGGCCTGGGTGACTGCATCGATTGCCAGGTGTGCGTGCAGGTCTGCCCCACCGGCATCGACATTCGCGACGGTTTGCAGATGGAATGCATCGGCTGTGCCGCGTGCATCGACGCCTGCGACTCGATCATGGACAAAATGGGCTATGAACGCGGCTTGGTCAGTTACACCTCCGAACGCACGCTGCAAGGCGGTCATACCCACCTGCTCCGACCCCGCTTGATCGGCTACTGCGCGGTGTTGGTGTTAATGATCGGTGCGCTGGTGCTGTCGCTGGTCGAGCGGCCGATGGTCTCGCTGGATGTCAGCAAAGACCGAGGGATGTTCCGTGAAAACAGCCAAGGTCAGATCGAAAACATCTACAGCCTGAAAATCATCAACAAAACTCAGCAGCCACAGCAGTATCATCTGGCGCTGGTCGAGGGTAAGGGCTTCGAGTATCACGGCAAAACCGAGGTCAGTCTTGCGGCGGGGGAAATCATCGACATTCCGGTGTCGGTAGCGATGATCGCGGACCACCCGACCAGCAGTTCCCAGAGCATCAGTTTTGAGGTGGTAGACGACGCTGATTCCACGGTGCGCAGCCTGGCGCAAAGCCGTTTTGTTGCGCCGATCAACCGGTGATCACCCCAGAGCAGTCCGTGTACGATATTCCACCGATGGTCAGCCAGCGAGCACCGATGAAACGCTATGAAAAGTTTGCCGAGGACATCGCTGAACTGATCCGCTCCGGGGTTCTCGGCCCTGGCGAGCGGGTGCCATCGGTGCGTTATGCCAGCCAGTCTTATGGTGTCAGTCCTTCTACGGTGTTCCAGGCTTATTATTTACTGGAGCGTCGCGGGTTGATCAGGGCGCGGCCTCGCTCCGGCTATTTCGTCACCAACAATGCGCCTCGGCAGTTTTCTGAACCGGTGATTAGTCATCAGGTCAGCGAGTCCACCGAGGTGGATGTCAGCGAGTTGGTGTTCTCGGTGCTTGCTTCAATCAAAGACCCGCAAACGGTGCCGTTTGGTTCGGCGTTTCCAAGCCCCATGCTGTTTCCCTTGCAACGGTTGGCCCGTTCGCTGGCCAGCTCCGCCCGTGACATGGACCCGCGCTTGGTGGTCACCGACATGTCGCCTGGCAACCCACAGCTACGGCGGCAAATCGCCCTGCGTTACATGGTCGGCGGTTTGATGCTGCCCATGGAAGAATTGATTATCACCAATGGCGCGCTGGAGGCGCTGAACTTGTGTCTACAAGCGGTGACCGAGCCCGGTGATCTGGTCGCCATCGAAGCCCCTGCCTTTTACGCCTGCTTGCAGGTGTTGGAGCGCCTCAAGCTCAAAGCGATTGAAATCCCGGTTCACCCCCGGGACGGTATCGACCTTGAGGTGCTGGCCCAGACCTTGGATCGCCACCCGATCAAAGCCTGTTGGTGCATGACCACGTTCCAGAACCCCATGGGCGCGACCATGCCCGAAGCCAGGAAGCGCCAGTTGGTGGAGTTGCTGCGTCAGCATCAGGTGCCACTGATCGAAGACGACGTATATGCCGAGTTGTATTACAGCGCCCAAGCGCCCAAACCTGCCAAAGCGTTCGACACAGAAGGTTTGGTGATGCACTGCGGCTCCTTTGCCAAAAGCCTCGCACCCGGCTACAGAATTGGCTGGGTCGCCGCGGGACGCTATGCGCAAAAAGTCGAACGGCTCAAATTGATGACCTCGCTCTGCGCGTCGATGCCCGCCCAGGCCGCGATTGCCGACTACCTGCAACACGGCGGTTATGACCGCCATCTACGCAAACTGCGTTACGCATTGGAGGAACAACAAGCCGCCATGCTCAGCGCGATCGTCCGTTACTTCCCGGCACAAACCCGGGTCAGCCAGCCCGCAGGCGGCTACTTTCTGTGGCTGGAACTGCCCGAGCAAATGGATTCGTTGAAGTTGTTTCAGATGGCCCTGGCCCAAGGCATCAGTATTGCGCCCGGGCCAATATTTTCACCGACCCAGCGCTTTCGTAACTGCATCCGGCTTAATTACGGCAGTCCCTGGAACGAGACAGCAGAGAAAGCCATGGAAACCCTGGGGCGAATTATTCGTTCGTTCTGAGCGAAACGACGGCGAGGACGCAAACGATTATCTGCCGCCGCCCAAGTCGATAAATGTCCCGGTGGCGTAACTGGCTTTTTCCGACAGCAACCAGATGATCGCTTCGGCGACCTCTTCTGCGACGCCGCCACGGCCCATGGGAATGCCAGGTTCAAGCTTGCTGACCCGCTGCGGGTCGCCGCTCAGGGCATGGAAATCGGTATAGATGTAACCGGGGCGCACCGCGTTGACTCGAATGCCCTCGCCTGCCAATTCCCGCGACAGGCCGATAGTAAAGGTGTCGAGTGCGCCTTTGGACGCTGCGTAATCAACGTATTCCCCCGCCGAGCCCAACCGCGCGGCCACCGACGACACATTGACGATGCTCCCGCCTTTGCCGCCATGGCGCGGCGACATTCGCAGCACCGCGTGTTTGGCACACAGTATCGGTCCCACCACGTTGGTTTTCATAATCCGCAATAAGCGCAATTCAGACATGTCCTCGACCCGGGACGCCTCAGCGACCGTCCCCGCGTTATTGACCAGCGCGGTGACCGGACCAAATTCGGCATCGATCCTAGCGAACAGGCTGACGATCTGGGCTTCATCACTGACGTCCGCTTGTATCGACATCACCTGCGCGCCAAGCTCGCGAACCTTTGCGCAAGTGCGCTTGGCGGCGACGTGGTCCGACCGATAATTAATGCAGACCCGATAACCTTCACCGGCGGCCAACAAGGCGGTGGCCGCGCCGATGCCACGGGAGCCACCGGTGATAAGAATGACTTTTTCCATAAGTGAGTGCCTGATCGATGCCTGAAGACTGTCAGCCTAGCCCAGTTCACTAAAAGAAATCACCCACCTTAACCCTCAGATATAACGCTCGCGTGCTCACCCGCTTGTACTTCAGCTGCATGGATATCCGCCATGAATTTCTCGGGAGGCAATGGGTGTCCCAAGAGAAAACCTTGAAGCGAATCGCAGCCTAGTCGGGTCAAAAAGCTCTGCTGGAGGTTGGTTTCAACCCCTTCGGCAACGATGCGCAGGCCAAGCGCCTGGCCGACGGCAACGATGGCCGAGACAATCGCCGCGTCATCGCTACCGTGCTCCAAATCGCGGACGAAGCCTCGGTCGATCTTGATTTCATTGGCCGGTAAGCGCTTGAGGTACATCAGGCTGGAGTAGCCGGTGCCAAAGTCATAGATGGACAGGTCGACGCCCATTTCAGCCAACCGTTGCAGCACCTTCATGCTCGTATCGGCATCGCTCATGGCCGTGGTTTCGGTGATTTCCAGTGTCAGGCTGTTGGCGGGTAACTGGTGCAGTTCCAGCGCCGTGGCGACGCTACTGAGCAACCCGGCATGGCAGAACTGCAACGCCGAGAGATTGACCGCGATTCGCCAATGGTTATAGCCAAGCGCGTACCAGACGCGCATCTGCCGACAGGCTTCGTTAAGTACCCAATCGCCGATGGGGATTATCAACCCGGTCTTTTCCGCCAGGCCGATGAATTTGTCCGGCAGCAGCAAACCTTGCTGCGGATGGTGCCAGCGCAGCAGCGCTTCAGCCCCTATCGGCAAGCCCGTCACGGCATCGAATTTTGGTTGGTAATAGAGGCAAAACTGCTGTTCTTTAAGCCCAACACGCAGGTCTTGCAGCAACTGCAATTGATTGCGCGCGTTGGTATTCATCGAGACGTCAAAGAAGCTGTAGCCGTTTTTTCCTGCCGCTTTGGCGTGGTACATCGCGGCATCGGCGTTCATCAGCAATTGGTGCTGCGTCTCACCGCTCCCCGGATACAACGCAATGCCAATGCTCGCGGAAATTTGCACGGTGTTTTCGACGACGATAAAGGGTTGACCAATCAACGCAACCTGGCGGGCAGCGAACGCCGTAACGTCGGCCAGTTCGCCTAGGTCAACCAGCAGCACGAACTCATCGCCACCGATACGGGCCAAGGTATTTTGGCTGTTCAAGTTCTTGCGCAGCCGCAATGCGACTTGGCGCAACAGTTGGTCACCCAAGTAATGGCCGAACGCATCGTTGATCGGCTTGAAGCCATCCAGGTCCATAAACATCAGCGCGAAACTGCCGCCGTGTTTATCTGCCTTGCGCATGGCCTGTTCAACCCGCTCGGCCAGCAACACGCGGTTCGGCAGGCCGGTCAAGGTGTCGTGCAATGCCAGGTGCGTCAGCTCCAGGTTGGCAATGCTCAGGGAATCGGACAGGTCAGCAGTGCGCGCTTCCATCCGCGCATCAAGAATAGAGGTCAGCAAGGCGATGCCCAGCACCGCCAAGCTGGTGACCAGCACCAACATGTCCAGACCGTCGACGCGTAATCCGCTGCCGACTGAGCCACAGAAACTGCCGTCGGCAAACATCGCGGCGGCCATGCCGGTGTAGTGCATGCCAGCAATTGCTGCACCCATGAAAACTGAAGCCACGGCGCGGACCAGGCGCACATAAGGTTTTTCCTGACGCAGACGAAATGCAGTCCACAGCGCAGCAGCCGATGCACTGAAGGCTATCAGCAACGAAAGAGCAACACGAATAGGGTCGTAGGCGATGCCCGGCTGCATGCGCAACGCGGCCATCCCGCAATAATGCATTCCGCTGATCCCGGCGCCCATGATCAACGCGCCGAAAAACAGCTGCAGCAAGGGTAGCTGCGGCTGACTGACTAGCCAGAGGGCGAACCCGGACGCGAGAATCGCAATCAGCAACGACAACAGGGTAATCGGTATGTCGTAACCCAATTCGATGGGCAAGCTAAAGGCAAGCATGCCGATGAAATGCATCGACCACACACCGACGCCCATGGCTAATGCCCCACCGCCCATCCACAGGTACGCAGTGCGCCCTTTTGCAGTGGCAATGCGTCCGGTCAAATCCAGCGCGGTATAAGAGGCCAAGATCGCCACGAATATGGAAATCAAGACCAGCGCTGGCGTGTAATTACCAATGAGCATACGGCTTCTCGTGATCTAGGCGGACGACAGGTTTTTTGCCCAGAGAAAAGCTAAAGATTGTACGCACCTTGTACAAAAAGTCGCTGAATGTTTAGTGTTCTGAACCATCGACTTAAAAACATACGCCATTCGTAGGGGCTGTGTTCCTGGTCTCCCGAAGGGTTACTGGAGCGTCAACCCGCTTTCAGCATTCCAGCCACCGCCCAACGCCGCAATCAATTGAACACTGGCGATGAGTCGGCTTTGCAGCAGGGTCAGCACGCTTCTTTCATTACTCAACGCCGTGGTTTGCACGGTTACCACGTCGAGGTAAGCGATTAGCCCGGCTTTGTACTGGTTGTTGGTCAAGCGCAGTGATTCACGCGCAGCGTCCAACGCTTCAGCGCGCACCGCCGCCTCGTCTTGATAAACCTTGAGTTGAACCAGATAGTTCTCGACCTCTTGGAAACCGTTCAACACGGTCTGTCGGTATTGAGCCACGGTCTGATCGTAGACGGCCTCGGTGCGATCGACTTCAGCGGAGCGTTGTCCGCCATCAAATAACGTGGTCGCCAGTTGCGGCCCGACCGACCAGAAACGGTTTGGCAAACTGATCCAGTTGGTGAAGGTGGAGCTGCTGTAACCGCCGTTCATGCTCAAGCTCAGATCAGGGTAGTAGGCGGCTTTTGCCACACCAATGTCGGCGTTAGCGGCCATCACCGAGCGTTCCGCCGCTGCAATGTCCGGTCTGCGTTCAAGCAATTGCGAAGGAACTTCCAGAGGGATCTGCGGCAGCGCCGGAACCGTGGTGGTAGCGGCGAGGCTGAAATCGGCCGGGGCCTGGCCCATGAGTACTGCAATTGCATTCTCGAACTGCGCTCGCTGCCAAATCAGGTCGATCAAGTCGGCCTGGGTGCTTTTGAGTTGGGTCTGCGCCTGGGCCACCGCATCCTTTCCAGAGACACCGTGGCGGTATTGATTTTGGGTGGTGGTCAACGAGCGCTGGTACGCCTCGACAGTGGCGTCAAGCAAACGCTTCTGTTCATCGATGACCCGCAACTGCAGGTAATTCTGCACCAGTTCCGATTGCAGGCTCAGGCGCATTGAGGCCAGGTCAGCGAGGCTGGCCTGAGCGCTGGCTTTATCCGCTTCCATCCCGCGACGTAATTTGCCCCAAATGTCGGCTTCCCAACTGACGTTCAACTGAGCGTTGTAGGTGTCGCGGATACCGCTGCTCGAACTGCTCAGGCTCGAACTGCTACTGCCGGTGCCCTGGCTGGAGCGGTTCTTACTGGTGGTCAGGTCGAGTGTCGGAAAAAAGGCTCCTCGCGCGCTACGGATCAATGCCTGGGCTTGTCGATATTGGGCATCATATTGAGCGACGGTCTGGTTAGAGCTGTTGAGTTTTTCCACCAAGCCGTTGAGTTGCGCATCGCCATAGAGCTCCCACCATGCGCCCCGGACCAACGCGTCGTTAGGCGTTGCCTGACGCCAGCCCGCAGCTTGCTTGAACTGGGCCGGGGTAGTTACGGACGGTTTTTTATAGTCCGGCCCGACCGCGCAAGCGCTTAACAACAGCACGCACAGGCCGGTGCCCAGCCAACGCACGAGACGCTGAAAAACGGAAGGGAGGTGCAGGCGATCGGTCATAACGGAGTTTCCAATGCGGCATCGGTGCGCACGCCACGCCATTTGTTGACACGATGGCGAAGGCGGTCGAGGTAAAGGTAAACCACCGGAGTGGTGTAGAGGGTCAGGATTTGACTGAAAATCAAACCGCCAATAATGGTCAGGCCCAGCGGATGGCGCATTTCTGCCCCTTCAGCGCTGCTCAGCAATAAAGGCACAGCACCCAAAATCGCCGCCAAGGTGGTCATCAGAATCGGTCGCAGCCGTTGCAAGCACGCGCTGCGGATCGAATCCATCGGGCTCATACCCAGCTCCCGCTCCAGTTGCAGCGCCAGGTCGATCATCAGAATGGCGTTTTTCTTCACCACGCCGATCAACAAAAACAGGCCCAGCAGCGAGATCAGGCTAAATTGCCCGCCCACCATGTAGATGGTGAGCAAGGCACCCACGCCTGCTGACGGCAAGGTTGAAAGAATGGTCAGCGGGTGAATGTAGCTTTCATAGAGAATGCCCAGCACCAGGTACACCACAACCAACGCGCCAAGAATCATGAACGGCTGAGTTTTCTGTGCGGCGGCAAAGGCGTCGGCGGTGCCGGCCATTTTGGCAATGACTTCAGTCGGCAAGCCGACTTTGGCCACGGCCCGCTCCACCGCTGCCGAGGCTTGTTCAAGGGTGGCGCCTTCGGTCAGATCGAAAGATATGTCTTCGGAAGCGAACTGCCCGTCGTGGGTCACCCGGTCATCCGCAAGGCTGCGCTCGTAGTGAGCAATGCTCGACAACGGCACGCGGTCGCCGGCGGCGGTAATTACCTGCACCTGATCGAGGGTGATCGGGTCTTGGGCGTATTTCGGATTGACCTCCATAACCACTTCGTACTGGTTGAGGCTGTCGTAAATCGTAGAGATTTGCCGCTGGCTGTAGGCGTTATTCAACACCGCCGTCACCATGTTCATGTCAATGCCCAGGCGCTTGGCGGTATCGCGGTCAACCTGCAGCGTCACTTGTTGCGCGCCCCGGCCTTCGCGACCGTCAATCGCGGTGAGTTCCGGCACTGATTTGAGGGCTTCGAGCACTTTCGGGTACCACAAGCGCAAGCTGGCCAAGTCGCCGCTTTGCAGGATGTATTGATACTGCGAAGTGGTCTGCTCACGACCGCCACCAAACTGCAGGTCCTGATCAGCCTGAAGGAATAACCGTCCCCCAGGCACCAGCGGCATGTTCTTGCGCAAACGGTCGATGACCTTATCGGCGGCCAATTTGCGCTCAGCGAGCGGCTTGAGGCGCACGATAATCGTCGCGTTGCTGGTTCCGCCGTTACCGCCCACAAAGCCTGCCACACTATCGACGGCAGGATCAGCAAGCACCGCGCGCCGGAAAATTTCCATCTTGGGCTGCATCACTGCGAACGAAAGGCCGTCATCGCCCCGGATGAAACCAATCAACTGTCCGGTGTCCTGTTGGGGCATGAAGGTTTTAGGCACTACGATATACAGCGCGACGTTGACCCCAATGGTGACGAACAGGCTCAACAACGTCAGCCGAGGATGTCGCAACACCCAGCCAAGGGAGCGATCGTATCCAGCGATCAGTCGGTCGTTTAGCCCACGGCTCCAGCGTTGCAGGGCATTTTCTTTTGTCGGGTCGTGGGGCTTGAGCCAGCGTGCGCAGAGCATCGGGGTCAAGGTCAGGGAGACCACTAACGAAACGACGATGGACGCCGCCAAGGTAATGGAAAACTCGCGGAACAGGCTGGCAACGATCCCGCCCATGAACAAGATCGAGAGGAAAACCGCCACCAGTGACACGTTCATCGACAGCAACGTGAAACCAACTTCTTTGGCGCCGAGGTACGCGGCTTCCATCGGCGGCACGCCTTTGTCGATGTGCCGGGAGATGTTTTCCAACACCACGATGGCGTCGTCCACCACCAATCCGGTGGCCAAAATCAGTGCCATCAGCGACAAGTTATTCAGCGAGAAGCCATTCAAATACATGACGGCGAAGGTACCCACCAGCGATACCGGGACCGCCAGCGTCGGAATCAGCGATGCGCGGAAGTTTCCGAGAAAGAAGAACACCACCAGAATCACCAACACCACGGCAATCAGCAACGTGGTTTCGGCTTCATGCAGCGTCGCCTTGATCACTGGCGAACGGTCCATGGCCAGGTCCAGTTTGACGCTGGCCGGGAGCACCGCTTGCAGGGCCGGGAGCTGGGCCTTTATCTGCGCCACGGTTTCGATAATGTTGGCGCCCGCCTGACGGTTGATGACCAGCAATACAGCTTGTTTATCGTTGAAAAAACCGGCGTTGTAACGGTCTTCCACGGCGTCGGTGACTTTGGCCACATGGCTCAGGCGCAAGGCTGCGCCATTCTGGTAACGGATAATCAGCGGTGCGTAGTCCTTGGCTTTCTCTAACTGATCATTGGCCTGGATCTGCCAATGGTGGTTGGCGTCTTCCACCGACCCTTTGGGTTTACGGACGTTGGCGGCGGCAATAGTGGTGCGCACATCGTCCAGCGACACGCCATATTGACTGAGTAACTGCGGCTCCAGCTCGACCCTTACCGCTGGCAACGAACTGCCACCAATCTGCACCTCGCCAACGCCGCTCACTTGAGACAGGCTTTGGGAAAGAATGGTCGAGGCCAAATCGTACAACTCGCCCTTCGCCAATACGTCGGAGGTTAACGACAAGACCATGATTGGCGCTTGAGACGGGTTGACCTTTTTATAGGTCGGCATGCTGCGCATACCGCTGGGCAACAGATTGCGCGCCGCGTTGATCGCGGCCTGAACTTCCCGCGCTGCACCATTGATGTCGCGGTCCAAGTCGAACTGCAAAATCACTCGCGTGGAGCCCAGGCTTGAACGGCTGCTCATGGTAGCGATGCCGGAGATGGTGCCCAGCGAGCGTTCCAAAGGCGTGGCCACGGTGGAAGCCATCACTTCTGGACTGGCCCCGGCCAAGCTGGCCGAAACGACGATCACTGGGAAGTCCATGTTCGGCAGTGGCGACACTGGCAGCAGATTAAACGCAACGCTGCCCAGCAGGATGATCGCCAGGCTCAAGAGCATCGTCGCCACCGGTCGACGAATGAACGGCCCCGACAGGTTCATACTTGCGCCTGCTCCAAATCGGCTGCAGCGTCCGGTTTACGGCCCCAGCGTCGGCCTAACCGGTCGAAGTACAGGTAAATAACCGGGGTGGTGAACAACGTCAGGACCTGACTCACCATCAGTCCGCCGACCATCACCAGACCCAACGGCTGACGCAACTCCGCGCCCGAACCGCTGGCCAGCATCAACGGCACGGCACCGAACAACGCCGCCAATGTGGTCATTAAAATCGGTCGAAAACGCAGCAGCGCCGCTTCGTAGATCGCAGTCTCCGGGTCGACACCACGGTTACGTTCGGCGTCGAGTGCAAAGTCGATCATCATGATGGCGTTTTTCTTAACGATGCCAATCAACAGGATGATCCCGATAATCGCGATCATTCCCAGATCGTTGCCACTGATCAACAAGGCCAGCAATGCACCGACCGCCGCAGACGGCAAGGTCGAAAGAATGGTGATTGGGTGAATGTAACTTTCGTACAGCACGCCCAATACGATGTACATGGTCACCACCGCCGCCAATATCAGCAGCAAGGTGCTCGACAACGAGGCCTCGAACGCCTGAGCAGCGCCCTGGAATTCAGTCTGCACGCCAATCGGCATGCCGATGTCCTTCTGCACCTGATGAATCACTTCAACCGCTTTGCCCAGCGCAACGCCCGGTGCCAGGTTAAAGGACATCATGACGGCCGGAAACTGGCCTATGTGGGCGATCGCCAACTGCCCCTGACGCTGCTCAATCCGGGCCAGGCTCGACAGTTTGACCTGGGTTCCCGCCGTGGTTTTGACGTGAACCTGTTCCAGCGCCTGCGGGCCGAGGTCTACGCCCACTGCCGCTTGCATCACCACGCGGTATTGGCTGGCTTGGGTATAGATAGTGGAAATCTGCCGCTGACCGAACGCGTCGTACAGCGCATCGGTGATGTTCGCGACGCTGACCCCGACCCGACTGGCCGCATCGCGGTCGATGACCAGATAGACCTGCAACCCTTTGTCCTGCAAATCACTGGCGACGTCCTTCAGTTCCGGGCGCTGACCCAAGGCGTCCACCAGTTTGCCGCTCCACAGCGACAACAGCGCGGCATCGGGTGACGACATGCTGAATTGGTATTGCGTACGACTGACCCGATCTTCAACCGTCAGGTCTTGGACCGGTTGCAGGAACAACCGGATGTTCGAAATTTTTTCCAGCTCTGGCTGCAAGCGCTGAATAATCTGCGACGCGCTTAGACTGCGTTGGTCATGCGGCTTAAGGTTAATCAACATGCGCCCGCTGTTCAGCGTGGCGTTGTCGCCGTCGACCCCGATGTAGGACGAAAGGCTTTCTACCGCCGGATCCTGCAAAACGATTTTTGCCAGCGACTGCTGACGCTCGCTCATGGCCGCAAACGACACCGATTGCGGCGCTTCGGAGATACCTTGAATGACCCCAGTGTCCTGCACCGGGAAAAATCCTTTGGGCACGATTATGTACAAAAACACCGTCAGCCCTAACGTGGCGATGGCCACCAGCAAGGTCAGCGGTTGATGTTTCAATACCCAGCGCAACTTGCGCCCATACGCGGCGATCAGCCAGTCGATCCAGGCACCGCTGGCACGGTAGAAACGGCTCTGCTCTTCTGGTTTTGGTTCGCGCTTTAGCAATCGAGCACACATCATCGGCGTCAGGGTCAGCGACACAAACAACGAAATCAGAATCGCAACGGCCAAGGTAATCGCGAATTCACGGAACAACCGCCCCACCACATCGGCCATGAACAGCAACGGGATTAATACCGCGATCAGCGAAATGGTCAGCGAAACCAAGGTAAAACCAATCTGCCGCGCACCTTTGAGGGCGGCTTGAAACGGCGTATCGCCCTCTTCAATGTGCCGCGAAATGTTTTCTAACATGACGATGGCGTCATCCACCACAAAGCCGGTGGCGATGGTCATGGCCATCAGCGTCAGGTTGTTGACCGAGAAGCCGGCGAGGTACATCACGCCAAAGGTGCCGACCAGCGACAATGGCACGGCAATCGACGGAATAATCGTGGCGCTGACCCTGCGCAAGAACAGGAACGTTACCAGCACCACAAGGATGATGGAGATCAGCAATTCATGCTGCACATCCCTGACCGAGGCGCGGATGGTCTGCGTGCGGTCGGTCAATACAATGACGTCCAGCCCGGCTGGCAAGTTATCGGTGATGCTTGGCAGCAGGGCCTTGATCCGGTCAACCACCTGAATCACATTGGCGCCGGGTTGGCGTTGAATGTTCAGCAGCACCGCTTGATTTTCGTTAGCCCAAGCAGCGAGTCGATTGTTTTCCGCGCCGTCGACAATCTCGGCCACGTCTTTGAGGCGTAAGGGTGCGCCATTTTTGTAAGCCAGAATCAGGTCGGCGTATTCCTGAGGGGACTGCAACTGGTCGTTGGCATCCAGGGTCGAGACCCGCGTCGGGCCGTCGAAGCTACCTTTAGGCTGGTTGACGTTAGATGCGGTGATCAGCGTGCGAACGTCGGCCAGATTCAAGCCATTGGCTGCCAGCGCGTCGGGATTCACCTTGATGCGAACCGCCTGACGTTGGCCGCCGGCGATGCTGACCAGACCCACACCACTGATCTGCGAGATTTTCTGCGCCATGCGCGTATCGACCAGATCGTTGAGCTTGGGCAACAGCATGGTTTTCGACGTAATGGCCAAGGTCAGCACTGGCGTGTCGGCCGGGTTGACCTTGTTGTAAACCGGCGGAGCGGGTAAATCGGTGGGCAGCAAGTTAGTCGCGCCGTTGATCGCGGCCTGTACTTCTTGCTCGGCGACGTCCATGTTCAGGTCGAGGCTGAACCGCAGGGTAATGACCGATGCGCCCCCCGAACTGGTGGAGGCCATTTGGGTAAGGCCGGGCATTTGCCCGAACTGGCGCTCCAGCGGTGCCGTGACGGAACTGGTCATGACTTCGGGGCTGGCGCCAGGGTAGAGCGTCAAAACCCGGATCGTCGGGTAATCCACTTGTGGCAGGGCCGACACCGGCAACAGGGTATAAGCGATCAAACCGGCCAACACGATAGCCAGCATACTCAATGTGGTCGCTACCGGGCGCAGGATGAACAGCCGTGAGATGCTCATACGCTGCCTTTGTCCGCCTTGCCAGCCTTGGCTGACTCACTGGAGTCTTGGGGCGGTTTGCCGCGTAGGTCCTGATCGGGCGTGACGGGCACGTCCTTGACGTCGTTCACAACTTCAACGTCGCTGCCATCGCGCAAGCGGTCAGTGCCTTCCAGCACCACGCGCTCGCCCACTGCCAAGCCGCTGGTGATGACCGTAGAAGATTCATCGCTGCCCCCGGCTACCAACTGACGAACCTTGACCTTCTTGTCGCCGTCCATCACGTAGACAAACGTGCCATTGGTTCCGAATTGAACCGCTGCTGAAGGCACCAGGACCGCCTGTTTAAGGGTGTCGGCACGCAAACGGACATTGACGAATTGGTTCGGAAACAGCACCTCATCCTGGTTTTCGAAGCGCGCCTTGAATTTCAGGGTGCCAGTGGTGACGTCAATCTGGTTGTCCAGGCTGGCCAAGACACCCGTGGCCTGGCGCTTCACGTCGCCGCGATCCCACGCTTCTACGGGCAGTTTGTCGCCGCTGTGATAGCGGCCGATGACTGCCGAAAGGTCTTTCTCAGGCAGGGTAAAAACAACCGTGATCGGTTTGGTTTGGGTGATGACCAGCAAGGCTGTGGTGTCGTTGGCGGCGACAAGGTTGCCGACGTCCAGTTGCTTCAACCCGACTCGGCCGTTAATCGGCGCCCGAATCTTGGTGAATTCAAGATTGAGTTTGGCGTCGCCCACCGCAGCCTGATTCGTCTTGATCGTGCCCACGTATTGATTGACCAGCGAAGCGGCGGTATCCAGTGTCTGTTTGGCGATGCTGTCTTCGGCGTACAGACCGCGATAGCGCTCCAGATCAACCTGGGCATTTTTCAACAACGCCTGATTGGTCAATAAGGTGCCTTGAGCCTGTTCCAACACGATTTGATAACTGCGCGGGTCTATTTCTGCCAACAAGTCGCCGGCCTTGACCATTTGCCCTTCTTGAAAGTTGATCTTGACCAACTCCCCTGCCACTCGGCTGCGCACGTTGATGGTGTTCATCGCCGTCACGGTACCCAATGCTTTATAGATAATCGGGAAGTCGCCAACGGTCGCTGCGGCCACTCGCACTGGAACCGGACCGGTTGACCCGCCAAAACCCGGCCTCGGCGCCCCACCCTTGGCCATCCCGCCGCCCCCGCCTTTTTGCCGGGTCGCAGCGGCAGTACCTTTATCGTCAGCAGCTATATTTCCAGCTCCTGGGTGCGAGCCGGTAGACGGCCAAAACTTCCAGCACAAGCCGATAATGACCAACAGGACTAGCAGGCTAATCAGCCAACGACGGGAACTACGGGGGCCAGACGATTGCATGAATATCAACCATTGTGTGCGACGGCTTCATTGAGAGGCAGAACAATAAGCACTGTGGAATGAGAAGCAAAGGGCCTTTACCGGCTATTTACTTAGCGCTTACTTTCTATAAGGCCCTGAAGCACAAATAAAAACGGCCCGGACTAGTCCAGGCCGCTAATGTTTTACAACTTATTACTTTAGTACAGCCAGGGCAGCGTCGTAATCGGGCTCTTGGCCAATTTCCGGTACCAGCTCGCTGTGCAGTACTTTGTCGTTTTCGTCGAGTACAACCACCGCCCGTGCGGTCAGACCGGACAGAGGCCCTTCAACGATTGCAACACCGTAGTTTTCAATGAATTCACGGCCACGCATGGTCGACAGGTTCTGAACATTTTCCAGACCCTCAGCGCCGCAGAAACGGGCTTGAGCGAACGGCAGGTCAGCAGAAATACACAGTACGACGGCGTTGGTCAGGTCGTTGGCCTGAGCATTGAATTTGCGCACGGACGTGGCGCACGTCGGGGTGTCGATGCTTGGGAAAATATTCAGTATTTTGCGTTTTCCGGCAAAGGTTGCCAAGGTCACGTCAGTCAGGTTGCCCGCCACCAGCGTGAACGCAGGTGCTGCGCTTCCGACGGCTGGCAGATCGCCTTTGACTTGGATAGGGTTGCCTCTATGAGTCACTTGAGCCATGAACTGAGTCCTTTTGAAGGGTTTTTGGAAGAGCCGGAAGTTAAACACGAAAGCGCTTAGCGACCTATGGGGTTGGCTGCTTTTTGTCTGACAGATTGTGCCAAGCGCAAAGCTCCACCAGCCAGTCAATAAACACTCGCACTCGACGTGACATCTGCCGATGCGGTGGGTACAAGGCCATCAATGTCATGGTGGGTGGCCGAAATTCCCTGAGCACCTCCAATAATGTCCCGCTACGCAGTTGCTCGACGATGTGATAGTGCGGTGTCTGCATCAAGCCATACCCGGCCTCGCAGGCAGCGAGGTAACCGTCCGCGCTGTTGATTGAAAGTGCCTTGGGCAGGCTTATCTCATGGACCTCATCGCCCAGTTGAAATTCCAATCCGTAGCGCTTGCCGGAATTAGCCGAAAAATACTCGATCACCTGGTGCCCTTGAAGGTCATCCAAGTTGCTTGGCATGCCCACCCGCTGCAAATACTCCCGGCTGGCGCACGTGACTTGGGGTATGTGGGCCAACAATCGAGCCACCAGCGAGTCATCTAGGGAGGGACCTATGCGCACCACGCAATCCACGCCCTCCCGAATCAGCTTGACCGGGCGGTCACTCATGCCGATTTCCAATTCAAGCAGCGGGTAGCGAGCACTGAATTCGGGCAACGCCGGAAGAATGATCAACCGCCCAAAACCTACTGGGATATCGATACGCAGCGTACCTTTTGGCTCGACACGATTGGATGAAAATACCGCTTCAGTGTCTTCAAGGTCGGTTAGCAAGCTGACACAGCGTTGGTAATAAGCCTCTCCGTCCAAGGTCGGTTTGACCTGACGCGTTGTCCGCTGCAACAGTTGAACGCCCAAATGCGCTTCCAGTTGCTTGACCAGAATCGTTGCCGAAGCACGGGGTATGTGCAGGCTGTCGGCTGCCTTGGCAAACCCGCCCAGCTCGACGATACGGGTGAACACCCGCATCGCGTTAAATCGGTCCATGGGCACGGCCTGATGAATGATGATGAAGTCACTGTTTAGATTTTCTAAACAGTGAAAGCATTTTTAGCCGGTTTACCCCTGTTCTGTCGAGGGTAACAATAGGAATCTCTTTATAACGAGCCGGAGTCATCTATGCACACTCGTCAACTCGGAACAAACGGCCCTCAGGTTTCAGCTATCGGTCTTGGCTGCATGGGCATGACCGATTTTTACACCACCGGCACCGATGCGAAGGAAGCGGTGGCAACCTTGCACCGCGCGCTGGAGTTGGGAGTCAATCTGCTGGACACCGCCGACATGTATGGCCCGTTCACCAACGAAGAGCTGATCGGCAAAGCCATTCGTGGCAAACGCGACCAAGTCTTCATCGCCAGCAAGTTCGGTTTTGTTCGCGATCTTGGCGACCCCACTGCGCGAGGCGTGAATGGCAGCCCAGAGTACATCCGCAGCGCTATTGATGGCACGCTTAAGCGCCTGGGGGTTGAAACCCTGGATTTGTATTACCAACATCGGATCGACCCGCAAATCTCGGTTGAAGAATCCGTTGGCGCTATGGCTGAGTTGGTCAAGGCGGGCAAAGTGCGTTTCCTGGGATTGAGCGAAGCCTCTGCCAGTACGTTGGAGCGCGCGCACAAAGTGCATCCGATCAGCGCGCTGCAGACTGAATATTCCCTATGGAGCCGCGACCCTGAAGAAACCGGCAGCCTCCAAGCCTGCCGTCGTCTGGGCATCGCTTTTGTACCTTATAGTCCCTTGGGACGCGGATTTCTGACTGGCACCCTGAAAAGCCCGGATGATTTTGCTCCCGATGATTACCGTCGTTCCAGCCCGCGTTTCTTGGGCGAAAACTTTGGGAAAAATCTGCTATTGGTCGAGAAGGTTCAGAAGCTGGCGTCGGACAAGGGCGTTACAGCCGGGCAACTGGCGTTGGCCTGGGTGCTGGCGCAGGGCAATGACGTGATCCCGATTCCAGGCACCAAACAACGCAAATACCTGGAAGAAAACGTTGCGGCGCTGGACATCAGACTGAGTCCGGGTGAGCTGCAAGCGCTCAAAGATTTGTTCCCGGTCGAGGCCATCGCTGGCAAACGGTATACCGAGACGTCGTTGAAGCTGGTGAATCAGTAACCTCTGTAGCCAACTGGTTGGCGAAGGGCGTAATACGGTATTTCCGATATGACGCTTCCCGAATAACTTCGGTCCCACAGATTTTGGCGCTGCACAGATTTGTAAGAGCTGCCGAAGTCTGCGATAGGGTCCGAAAGACCTTCGCCAACAAGTTCGCTCCTACAGATGATCAGAAATCCCGCTTGTAGAAGATATCCAGCGAGCTGGCAACGCCGCTGGCGGCTTCCAGGTACACCTTCTTGCTCAACGTATAGCGCAACGCAATGGTGTTCGCGGGATCAAATACACCTACCCCATAACGCAGGCTTATTTTATCGGTGATCTTTCCGCTGGCGACTACGCTGGTGGTTGTACCGCTGCCCGCCGTATCCAGTTCAAAATCCTTGATGCCCAGGTTTTTTGCCAACGCGCCGGTAGTGGACGAACTGCCCGCCAAACCCAACGCCAACGCTGCCTGGGCCATCATATTGCTGTCTTCTCCGGTGGTGGTCTGTGCGTGACCCAGAATCAGATAGGAAAGTGCCTGCTCCTGAGTCAGTGCCGGTTCTGAAAAGACCACGGTAGTGGGTTGTTCAGCACTGCCGGTCAGGCGAATGCCCGCCACCACGTCATCGACCTGACGGATCGCTTCGATATCCAGATACGGCTGGTCAATCGGTCCGGCAAACAACAATCGCGCCTTGCGGATAGTTAAACGCTGACCATACGCCCGATAACGGCCGTCGTTGAGGTTCAGTTCCCCGCGGGTGTCGAGGTTGTCGCCAATATGGACATGCCCCGCCAAATTGGCAGTTAATCCAAAGCCGGTAAAGCTGAGTGTTTCCTGGCCCACGATGACGTCGATGTCCATGGCCATTGCCAACTGCTTCGATTGAGCGGAATCACCGGTTTGTTGGCCGATGATGACCGTGTCGCCTGACAGTTTGACCGTCGACGGCGGCAGCTCGCGGACGGTAATCGTGCCTTTGGGAATCAGCACTTTCCCGGAGATCGCCAGTTTGTCTCCCTTCATCGCAATGTGCAGGTCCGGCGCGACGTCGAGTTCGGCATAAGGTTCTACCGTGACGGGCAGGTGCGTGCCTTTGAGACTGATATCCACCGCCAGCGCCTCGCCCCACGCGACCTGACCATTCAAGGTGCCCCGCCCCGCATCGCCGCTGCTCCAACTGCCGTCCAGACGCACGCTTTCTCCGGCGATCAGCGCTTGCACTTTCAGGTCATGCACATTGAGTGGCAACTCTGGCCCGGAGGCCTCGCCACCGCTGAGCGTGACATTGCCGTTGACTTGGGGGGCCAGCAATCCACCGGACACATGCCCACTGCCATTAAGCCGACCCGTCAGCTTTTCGACCATGGGCACAAACGGTCGAGCGATTGAGATATCCAGACCACTGAGATTGAACTCGCCCGTCACAGGCCTGTTTTTTGCCAGCGGATCGATCTGTGCCGTCATCCACAATGTGCCCAGTTTGCCGCCACGAAAATCCAACCGTGAGTCGATACGCTTGGGGGTCAAAGTGCTGGTGAGCTTGAGGCTTTCATACGGAAAATCCAGCCATTGGTCTTTTTCGAGCAGGCGTAGCGTACCGCCGCTGGCGTCCACCGAAATCTGTCCATTGGGGCCGGACGCGGGTAGATCGAGCTGCAGGTCGGCGCTCAACGCGCCTTTCCAGGCAAAATCCTTGGGCAACCATTGCGCCAGGCTGTCGAGGGGGAATTGCCTGAGGTGATAGCGAAGGCGCGGCTCCGGCATCAACCGCTGATCTTCGCCACACAGGCTTGACGGCCCGGATAGCCAGCAGTGCGCACCGAAGTTGATTTTGCCGTCTGCCAGACGCTCAAGCTTAGCGGGCTGTTGCAAGCGCCAATCCTGGCCACCGGTTTGAACATCACCACTGGCCAGGCGGCCGCGCCAGCTGCCTTTATCCAAAACGCCGTCAGCGCCCAGCGCCACTTTCAGCAAGGGGCCTTGCAGATCAAGCTTCATCTGTTGACGTTTGATATCGCCCTGTCCATTGGCGGTCAACGTGCCTAACTGCGTATCGCCTAATTGAATACCCGCAGCTTTCAGGTCCAGATTCCCGCGCTGGGCGTTGTCGAGCTTCGCCGTCAGGGCCAATGTCTGCAGCTGATTATCGGCCATCGCCAACTGCCCACCCTGCAGAATGAGCTGACCTTGCGGCGCTTGCACACTGCCCCCCACGTCCAGGCGGCCCTTCAGCTGCCCTTGCAATTGAGGCCAAAGCTGGGACAAACGCGGCAAATTAATGTCTAGCTGGCCGAGCAATTTCTGTTGCACGCTACCACTGCCGTGAATCCGGTTATCACCCAGGCGGACATCCAGCGCGCTGGCGGTCCATTTGTCACCTGCGCCGTCGGCTTTAGCCTGAAGCAGAGCCGGCTGCCCTCGTAGCTTACCTTTCAGGTCCAGGTCGGCATTCAGCGTCAATTGTTGGTTTTTGAACTCACCCTTGCTGCGCAACGACCCGGCCAGATTTCCCGGCAGTTGCGCCAGCCAATACGCGGGGTTGACTGCGCTTAAGTCCAGCGCCGTGTCCCAGCCAATACCGTCGGCAAATTGCAGATTCAAATGACCGCTCGCCTTGCCCTGACCGGCACCCAATTCAAGCTGCGGCAAAAATACCTGTTTGAGATCACCACTAAACGGGCTGCTCAGGGTGAAGGCCCCCGCCGGACCGTCGAGCGCTGAATCAAAATTGCCAAGGTATTTGCCATCGCTGTAGGAAACTTCACCTCGAAAGGTACGCACCGACACTTGAGGCTCATCGATGGCGGGATAAAGTCGATGCCAGGGGAAACTCAGCCAATCAATTTTTGCGTCGGCGCTGAACCCTTGGCGCCAGTCTAATTTTCCGCTGAGCTTTAAAGATTGTTCGGGGCTGACGGTCAAGTCGAGAGCGGCTATGTCAGCACCTTGAGCGTCGACACGACCTTGCAACCTCAACGCCACCGGGCCTTTTTCCGCAGGCAGGCTGGCGTCGCCAGTGACCTGATAACCGTTTTCCAGATCACCTTGGGCTGTCAGCACAAGCTGGTTGAGTTGCAGCGTGTCAGGCAGCTCGGCGGTCGCCTTGAAACTGTCAGCGGTGATCTTCACCTGCGCCGGCAAATTGTCCCTTAACGGTTGCAGTTGACCGGTCAGGTGTCCTTGGAGATAGCCGGCGCTGTCAGCATTGAGCTGCAAGGCTTTCAACAGGTCGCCTTGAATATTCAGCGCCAAACTCCACGGCACGTTGCCTGGAGCAGGCAGCTTCAATTGACCTTGGGCAGTCAGTGGCCAGTCGCCGTTGGGTTGCAACACACCGGAAAGGTCCAAGACCAGATCGCCGTATTGCAGATGCGCGGTATTAATCTGCAAACCCTGGGATGTCCACTCAGCTCCCAGATGAAGGTCCTTCAATTGCTCGCTGCCGTTGTACAACAGACTGCCAACGCGCACTTCGCCTAAGCGAATCGCCAGCGGTAGCTTCAACGTGGGCAGCGTTATCGGGCTGTTATTCGATTCTGACGCAGGTCCCGGCGGGAACCGCAAACTAACGCGATCAGCCTGCAATTGATCGACACACAAGGTCATCGTCATCAGGCACGAGGGAGACCAGACAAACACCGGGGCGTCAACGTCGACCTGATTATCGCCTTGAACCCAGCGCAGTCGATCCGCTCGCCACTCTCCGGCCAATTGCCCGGTGAAGTTGTCGATTTGCAATCCTGGAACCTGCCCAAGCGCCCATCGACTGCCGGCCTCGGTACTGAGAATCGTGTACAGCCCAAGGACCAGGACAGTCAATAGCGCAAAAAAGGCGATCAGGCTGATGCTGGTAATCTTCGTCGCCCGCCTCACAGTTCAGGCCCCATGGAGAAATGCAAACGAATCCCGCCGTCTTCGTCCAAGGCATGGGCCACATCAAGGCGCAATGGCCCGACCGGCGATACCCAGCGAATGCCGATGCCGACACCGGTTTTCAGGCTGGGAAGTTGTAACGAGTTGAACGCATTGCCTTGATCGATAAAGGTCGCGATCCGCCATTTTTCAGCAATGGAATATTGGTATTCAACGCTGGCCGCTACCATGTACCGGCCGCCGACCCGATCACCATTGGAGTTGGTGGGCGAAAGGGTTTGATAGTCATAACCGCGCACGCTTTGATCGCCACCGGCGAAGAACCTCAATGACGGTGGAATCGATTTATAGCCGTTGGTGGCAGTTCCGCCGAGTTGGAGGCGGCCTAAAAAACGGTGATTTTGAAACACGGTGGTCAGGCCTTTAAGCAGAACGTTGCCATGCAACAGGTTGGTGTCCGACCCCAACCCTTCTTTGGCCACTTGCGCGTCGAATTGCAGACGATAGCCATTGTGGGGATCAATCCGGTTGTCGCTGCGCAGAAATGAGTAGCTGACACCGGGCATCAACAACGTACTGAGGCCCGCGTCATCGCCCAACCGGTAATCCTCGCGTTGCCACTTCAATGACAGTACCCGTTCCCAACCGCTGGGCAATTTACTGTGCCATTCCGGCCCGACCGTGAGCAGTTTGCTGAGGCTGTCGCTGTCAGCGATCTCTTCGTACTGGTATCCGCCGGCGAAACGCAGCTTGTCGGTCAATGGCTTTTCCAGCGGAATGTCGTACCACAACCCGATGTTTTGCTTAGGTGCCGACAACTCCATGTCGGCACCGTAGCTGTCGCCCTGCGGGTTAACCCAATGCCGTGTCCAATTGGCCTTGCCGCGCACGCCGACGTCGGTGGAGTAACCGATGCCCAACCCCATCGTGCGCGGTTTGCGTGTCTCTAGCTGGACCGCTACGGGGATGACTTGGGCCACCGCAGACGTAGGCGCCACATCGACGCGGACAGTGTCGAAATAACCGCTGGATTGCAGATTCTGATTGAGTTCGGCGACCAGCTCAGAGTCATAAGGGGTGTCGGCTTTGAAAGGCACCATCCGTTGCATCAGGTCGTCGTCAAACGGCGCGTCGCCGGTGAAGCTGACCTTGCCCAAGGCGTAACGTGGGCCGCTTTCAAAGACCAGTTCGATATCGGCAACCCCCGCTTTTGGGTCAATGGCCAAGCGTTGTTGAGTAAAATGCCCGCTAAAAAATCCGAAGCGCGAAGCCTGATTTTGAATCAGCCGCTTGGCATCTTCGTAATGGCCGTGGTTGAGCACCGCACCGGGTTTGAGAACGTCGCTCGACGGAATGCGAAATTCCTTGAGCGTGGACGCCGGGCCGTCGACACGTACGGTGACCGTGCGCAAATGCACGGGTTCGCCAGGTTCGATGTTGATGATAAGCCGAAGGTCTTTGTCCTTTCCCGGCTCCACTTCGCTGCCGATGTGCGCTTGGTAGTAACCCAAGGCCTGCACCGCTTTCAGCGCCTGCTCTTCGGCACCCACGCTGAAACGCCGCAGCGCTTCTATATCATCGCGCTCGCCAAGGCTGCCCACATACCCTTCGATGTTGGCTTTAAGTTCGGCGTTGGAGGGTTTGATCCTGACATCCAATTGTGTTTGGGCAAGGGCCGCAAAACTGCTGAGCTGTACAGTGAACAACAGAATCAAACCGCGGGTAAATCTTCCGTGAAATTTCATAGGCGCGAATGCTATCACGAGCTGCGGATGCCACTAGAACGTACCAAACCCAAGAAGTTTCAAGCTGTTACGCCTGGGCTTTGAGCAAAGCCTGTGGATTAGGGTGAAAAAACACATGCTCGCGGATGGGTCCTACGGCGATCTCTCCAATTTCCTCATAACCCTGTCGCTTGTAAAACTCTAAGTAACGGGGATTTCCGGTGTCGAGAACGACCCCTTCCGACGTTTCATCCACGGCACACCATCGATGCAGGGCTTCAAGCAGTTGTTCGCCGAAATGCCGGCCTTGAAATTGAGGGTGAATGCCGAGCAGCGGCAAGACGTGCACTGCGTCTGACGGCAAGCACGCCAGCACCGCCTGGTGATACGCCAAATAACGCTGAGTGCAGCGAAATCCGGTACTGAGCACCATGCGCAGGCGCCAGGCCCAGCTCTCGGTAATACCCAAACGCCGTTGAGGCGGTGCAATCAAGGCGATGCCAATCAGCCGATCCTCGACAAACAATCCCAGCGCGGGCAACTCCTGGAAAAAATGCTGTTTGACCAATTCCCTCACGGTGGCCCGCACTCGGTGCTCATAGCCCGGCCGTTCAGATTCGAACAGATAACCAAAGCTCGGTTCGTGACGGTAGGCGTGGTAAAGCAGCGAGCGCGCTTCCCGTGAATAACCGCTGTCCAGCGAACGGACTTCAGCCACAGCCGTTGAAGTGTCAGGCATTTAATAAACCTCATAGATACAGCGCCCCTCGACCGGCAGCGTTTTGTGATGCGAAGGCTTCGAGTCAGCGTCGGGGCAGTGGTTCCTGCAATCCATTCATTCCCTTATCCGACCCTAGCAGTCGATCGAGCAATCCGCCACGCTGGCCGAGAGCCGACAGGTCAGCTAGCATCGCTTTTTTGTTTTGCCAGGATCGCCGCCCATGAAAATCGTCTCATTCAATATCAACGGCCTGCGCGCCAGACCTCATCAGTTGGCGGCACTGATTGAAAAACATCAGCCAGACGTCATCGGTTTGCAGGAAACCAAAGTGTCCGATGAACAGTTCCCCCACGCCGAGATCGAGGCGTTGGGCTATCACGTGCACTTCCATGGCCAGAAAGGTCATTACGGTGTCGCATTGCTCTCACGCCAAGCGCCGCTGACCCTGCACAAGGGCTTCCATTCCGACGACGAAGAAGCTCAGAAACGCTTCATCTGGGGCACCTTCGCCGATGCCAACGGTGAGCCAATGACGATCATGAATGGCTACTTCCCACAAGGTGAAAGCCGCGATCACCCGACCAAATTCCCGGCAAAGGCCCGCTTCTACAACGACCTGCAGTTGCTGCTGGAAACTCAGTTTAAAAATCATCAGCCGGTCGTCGTGATGGGCGATATCAATATCTCACCGCAAGACAGTGACATCGGTATCGGTGCGGACAACGCCAAGCGGTGGCTGAAAACTGGCAAGTGCAGCTTCTTGCCAGAAGAGCGGGAATGGTTGGCGCGGCTGAAGAGCTGGGGACTGGTGGACAGCTTTCGTCACTTGCACCCGGACGTAATAGACCGCTTCAGCTGGTTCGACTACCGCAGCCGTGGTTTTGAAGACGTACCGAAACGCGGCCTGCGCATTGATCTGATCATGACGTCCCACGGGTTGCAGCCACGCATCAAGGACGCGGGCGTTGATTACGACCTGCGCGCAATGGAAAAGCCATCAGACCATGCACCTATCTGGCTGGAATTGAATTAAGCACACAGGGAAATATGACAGCGCAGCCGCACTGTCATATTTCAGCAATCATCCTGACTTAATCTGCCGACACTTTCTGTCTATATAAGGTGCCGCGCATGCTGTGCGCTCTGTTCACCGGTCAATCCCGCCAACGCGCTGCAGGGTTATTTTTTGGGCTGCTGTGCAGCGCCCTGCCCGCTTCGGTTTTTGCTGCACTGCTTGTGCCTGCCGATGGCGGGGCCGCTTTGCGTATTCAAGGCTCGAACACCATTGGCGCTACATTGGGCCCGGCATTGGTCGAAGGTCTTTTACAAGCGCAAGGCATGCAGGAGGTGCGAATCGAGCCCGGCGCCCACGAAAACGAACAGCGGGTGACGGCTGTAACTGCCGATGGTCATCGGGTATTGATAGAGGTCGCCGCCCATGGTTCCGGCACCGGCTTTAGCGCGTTGAAGGCAGGAACTGCGGATCTTGCCGCGTCATCGCGCCCCATTAAAGAAACCGAACTGAACGATTTGGCAGCTCTAGGCGATCTGAAAAGCTCAAACGCTGAACAGGTTATCGCCATCGACGGTGTGGCCGTCATCCTGCACCCCGGTAATCCACTGCATCAGTTGAACACTGAACAACTGGCGCGGATTTTTTCGGGCGAGGTTCACCGCTGGGAAGAGTTGGGCGGTACGGGCGGCGCAATCCACCTGTATGCCCGCGATGACCAATCCGGCACCTTCGACACGTTCAACGAGTTGGTGTTGGTCAAGAACGGTAAAACCTTGGCACCCAGCGCCAAGCGCTTCGAATCCAGCGAGCAATTGTCTGATGAAGTCAGCCAGGATCGGGGCGGCATCGGCTTTATTGGTCTGCCCTACGTCCGCAAGGCCCAGGCAGTGGCGATTGTTGACGGCAACTCGAAACCGATGCTGCCGACCAACAGCCTGATCGCGACCGAAGACTACCCACTGTCGCGACGGCTTTATTTCTACCTGCCCCCCCTAAGCAACCAACCCTGGGCTAAAGCGCTGGTGCAATTTGCGCAGAGTGCCAAAGGTCAGGCGATTGTTGCCAATAGCGGCTTCATTTCTCAGACGGTGCAGGCGGTGAAGGTGCAGGTCTCTGCCGAAATGCCGGCCGACTACCAGGCCATCGTCAGACAAGCACAACGCTTGTCGGTGAACTTTCGCTTTGCCCAAGGCAGCGCAATCCTCGACAACAAGGCACAGCGTGATTTGAGGCGAGTGCTGGTGTATTTGAAAGCCCACAACAAACTGAACGACGAGGTGACACTGGTGGGGTTTGGTGATCCCAAGAGCGACTCGGCCCGCGCCGCATTACTGTCCAAACTGCGCGCCATGGCGGTACGCCGGGAGTTGGTCAAGAATGGGGTTAATTTCCGCGACATCCGAGGGTTCGGAGACGAAATGCCCGTAGCGGCGAACAATGCCGACGAGGGCCGGATCAAGAACCGTAGGGTTGAAGTTTGGGTGTATTAAGTCCATTGGTGGGCGGGCGCACCGTAAACACAATCCCTGTAGAGCCAACACGTTGGCCCTACAGTTGGTGTGAACCTTATCCCTGACGTTCGCTGCGCAACATCTCCTTGGGCACGTATTTGCCAATCTCGAACTTGCCAATGGCTGCGCGGTGAACTTCGTCCGGGCCGTCGGCCAAGCGCAGGGTGCGTTGCATGGCGTACATGTAGGCCAGTGGGAAATCGTTGGAAACCCCCGCGCCACCGTGGATTTGAATCGCGCGATCAATCACCCGCAGCGCGACGTTGGGCGCCACGACTTTGATCTGGGCAATTTCACTTTTCGCCACCTTGTTGCCGACGGTGTCCATCATGTACGCGGCCTTTAGGGTCAGCAGCCGTGCCATGTCGATTTCCATTCGCGAGTCGGCGATAAGGTCGATGTTGCCACCCAGCCGCGCTAAAGGCTTACCAAAGGCCGTTCGGCTGATCGCGCGCTTGCACATCAACTCCAACGCCCGCTCCGCCATGCCGATGGAGCGCATGCAGTGGTGAATACGGCCAGGGCCGAGTCGACCTTGAGCAATCTCAAAACCGCGACCTTCACCCAGCAACACATTCTCGTAAGGCACTCGCACGTTTTCGAACAGCACTTCGGCGTGGCCATGGGGTGCGTCGTCATAACCGAATACCGGCAACGAACGAACAATGGTCACGCCTGGCGCATCGGTAGGCACTAGAATCATCGAGTGTTGTTGATGACGTGGGCCATCGGGATTGCTTAAGCCCATGAACACCATGATTTTGCAGCGCGGGTCGCATGCACCCGACGTCCACCATTTACGGCCGTTGATCACCCACTCGTCACCGACCCGCTCGGCACGGGCGGACATGTTGGTGGCGTCCGAAGACGCTACATCTGGTTCGGTCATGGCGAAGGCTGAACGAATTTCGCCACGCAACAGCGGCTCTAGCCACTGCACTTTCTGTGCTTCGTTGGCGTAGCGCACCAGCACCTCCATGTTGCCGGTGTCCGGTGCCGAGCAGTTGAACGGCTCAGGTCCGAGCAACGAGCGGCCCATGATTTCCGCAAGCGGTGCATATTCCAGATTGGTCAGGCCGGCACCCCGCTCCGATTCAGGCAAGAACAAATTCCACAGGCCTTCAGCTTTAGCCTTGAGCTTGAGTTCTTCCATGATTGCAGTGGGCTGCCAACGATCACCCTCGCAGACCTGACGTTCAAAGACAGGTTCTGCCGGGTAGACATAAGCTTCCATGAACGCGGTCACACGCTCACGCAGCGCCTGAACTTTAGGGGAATAAGCGAAATCCATGGGCAACTACCTTGTGAAATGAGGTGGGTGAGGACATGAATCCGATGCTAGATCAGCAATGAACATTTATCTAACCTATTCTCAGCGTGTATAAACATTCATAACCGATATATGATCGAGCTTCGCAAGTCACAACAAAAACAACATGAGAGTGCAATGGAATGAATCTGAGCAAAGTCGACCTCAATCTCTTTATTGTGTTTGATGCCATCTATACCGAAGCAAATCTGACTCGCGCAGGGCAAATCGTCGGCATAACCCAGCCGGCAGTGTCGAACGCATTGGCTCGTTTGCGCGAGACCTTCAACGATCCATTGTTCGTGCGGACCGCCCAGGGCATGGTCCCTACGCCGATGGCCCAGAACATCATCGGCCCGGTTCGCAATGCGTTATCGCTGCTGCGGGTTTCGGTGCAGGAAAGCAGGATTTTCAATCCGCTACAGGCCAATAAGACCTATCGCATCAGCATGACGGACCTGACCGAAGCCGTAATTCTGCCCGCACTGTTTCAGCGTCTGCGGCGGTTGGCTCCGGCCGTGATTATCGAAAGCTTCTTGTCCAAGCGCCGGGAAACCACCAAAGAACTGGCGGCAGGCCGACTGGATTTCGCTGTTGATGCGCCGCTTAACACCGACCCTCAGGTGCGTCACGTCAAGCTGATGGAAGACAAGTACGTGTGCGCCATGCGCAAAGGCCATCCGATGGCGACCAAAGAGAAATTTGCCCTCGACGACTACTTGTCCCTGACCCACATCCACATCTCCAGCCGCCGCAGTGGTTTAGGTCATGTTGACTTGGCTTTGGGCAAAATGGGTATTCAACGCAAGATCGCCCTGCGCTCGCAGCATTACCTGATGGCATCGCAAGTGCTGCAACAAACCGACATGGTGATGACCGTCCCGGAACGCTTCGCTCGACGTCATGAACTCCACTATTTCAACTTGCCGGTCAACGATGTGCCGCAGGTGGAAACTCACCTTTATTGGCACGAAAGCACCGATCAAGACCCAGCCAACCGCTGGATGCGTGAGCAAATGATTGAGCTGTGCCAGCAAGTGACGGCACAAGATAAAAAACTCGACAAAGCATTAGATATCCCTAATAAATAACTGACAAATATAGCTATATATCCGTTAGTTAATGTGAATTCTAGATTAGATAATTGCTCTGAATTAGTCATTCCTGAGCAGTTGAAAAAAAAGAACGCATGGCGCGCTGCTTGACGTATACGTCAAGCTCGCCGTAGGTTAACCCCACGTTAACCCCGAGTGACTCCATGAGCAGCCAGACTTACAGCATCTCCGACCTCGCCCGCGAGCTCGACATCACCACCCGTGCTATTCGTTTCTACGAAGAACAAGGTCTGCTCGCCCCCGAGCGACGCGGCCTTGAACGGGTGTACTCGACCCGCGACAAAGTCAGCCTGAAACTCATCCTGCGCGGCAAACGTATTGGCTTTTCCTTGGCCGAATGCCGCGAATTAATCGAGCTGTACGACCCGCGTGGCGACAATCAAAAGCAACTCAACACCATGCTTGGCAAGATCGGGGAGCGCCGTAATCAGCTGGAACAGCAGTTACTGGATATTCAGCAAATGCAGCTGGAATTGGACACTGCCGAAGAACGCTGCTTGTCTGCACTTGAACGTTCGATTGAAAAATCATGATGTTACTGAGTGAATCTCAAATAATTATAAGGTGATGCCATGCCCTTGCCTCAACGTGTACGCCTGGTAGAAGTTGGCCCCCGCGACGGCTTGCAGAATGAAGCGCAGCCGGTGAGCGTGGCCGACAAAGTACGTTTGGTCGACGACCTCACCGCTGCGGGCTTGAGTTACATCGAAGTCGGCAGTTTCGTCTCGCCCAAATGGGTGCCGCAGATGGCCGGCTCCGCTGACGTTTTCGCTCAAATCCAACGCAAGGACGAAGTGACCTACGCCGCGTTGGCGCCGAACCTGAGAGGCTTCGAAGACGCTTTGGCTGCCGGCGTAACTGAAATCGCGATTTTCGCCGCCGCGTCCGAGACCTTCTCACAGCGCAATATCAACTGCTCGATCAGCGAAAGTCTGGAGCGATTTGCCCCGATCATGGAAGCCGCACGCTTGCATGGGATGCAAGTGCGTGGCTACGTGTCGTGCGTGCTGGGTTGTCCCTACGAGGGCCAGGTGACCCCGGAACAAGTGGCGTCGGTCGCCAATGAGCTGTTCGCCATGGGTTGCTACGAAATTTCGCTGGGAGACACCATCGGTACTGGTACGCCGGGGGCTACTCGCACGCTGTTCGAGACCGTTGCCGGGAAAATCCCTAGGGGCAAGTTGGCCGGGCATTTTCACGACACCTATGGGCAAGCGCTGGCCAATATTTACGCCAGCATGCTGGAAGGCATTCAGGTGTTTGACAGCTCCATCGCCGGGCTGGGCGGCTGCCCTTATGCCAAGGGCGCCAGCGGCAACGTTGCGACCGAAGATGTGCTGTACATGCTCAACGGCTTGGACATCGAGACCGGGGTAGATCTCGACCTGTTGATCGGTGCCGGCCAACGGATCTGTGACGTGCTTGGACGTCCTAGCGGCTCAAGGGTGGCCAAGGCGCGATTGGCGAGCTGAGTGTTACCGTAACGATGAGCGGTCGTCGGAAACGGGTAACACGGAAACAATTCCTCGATATTCTGACGGGCCTGAATAGTCGTATTTTATTTAACCAATTGTTTTTTATAGCTTTTATAAAAGCTGGCACGGCATCTGCTATATCTCTTGTACAACAAGAATAAGAAACGAAGCAGTAACCCAATAAAAACAATACGTATCGGCTCTGACATAACAAGAACAACACGGACAGAGACGCAGCTAACAGATCTTTTTGGAGTGGATGGCTTTTCAGGGATTTAGGTCCCGCAACCGGACAGAGAATAATAAAACTACCTCAGGTAGCTCCAGCACTGGTTGGATCGATATTGATAAAAGCAGTATCAGCGCTCAAAAAAATACGTTTGCTCTTGATCCTGAATGGGGATCGATTAAAAAAGCAGTGAAAGGGACTGGTCGCCAAAAACAAAAACAGGCCACCCTCGAATAATAAAAAGAGCATACAAAAAAACTTGAAGGGGAGCCTAAGCTCCCCTTCGTGCTGTCTGGCCTATGATGCCCCTGCGCTAAAAATCTCCTCCCCCCACTCTCTCGTTGACACACAAACACCCGTAGGTTTACGTTAACGTAAAGGTGAACACCGAACTTCAAACAATAATAGAAAAGGCACATACATGAGCTACCCGAGCCTAAACTTCGCCCTCGGCGAAACCATCGACATGTTACGCGACCAAGTTCAATCCTTCGTCGCCGCAGAAATTTCTCCCCGCGCCGCGCAGATTGACCGGGACAACCTGTTCCCGGCTGACCTGTGGCGCAAGTTTGGTGACATGGGTCTGCTGGGCATCACCGTCGACGAAGAGTACGGTGGCGCGGGCATGGGTTACTTGGCGCACGTGGTAGCGATGGAAGAAATCAGCCGTGGTTCGGCGTCGGTCGCCCTTTCCTACGGTGCACATTCAAACCTGTGCGTGAACCAGATCAACCGCAACGGCAGCCCCGCGCAGAAAGCCAAGTACTTGCCCAAGCTGATCAGTGGCGAGCATGTCGGGGCGCTGGCCATGAGCGAGCCGAATGCCGGTTCCGACGTGGTGTCGATGAAGCTTCGCGCCGACAAACGCGGCGATTGCTACGTGCTTAACGGCAGCAAGACCTGGATCACCAACGGTCCGGACGCTAACACCTACGTGATTTACGCCAAGACCGACCTGGAAAAAGGCGCTCACGGTATCAGCGCGTTCATTGTCGAGCGCGACTGGAAAGGTTTTTCCCGCAGCCCCAAGTTCGACAAGCTCGGCATGCGCGGCTCCAATACCTGCGAGCTGTTCTTCGATGACGTCGAAGTGCCAGAAGAAAACCTGCTCGGCGTGCTCAACAGCGGCGTCAAGGTGCTGATGAGCGGCCTCGATTACGAACGCGTCGTACTCTCGGGCGGCCCGACCGGGATCATGCAAGCCTGCATGGACGTGGTGGTGCCTTACATCCACGACCGCAAGCAGTTCGGCCAAAGCATTGGCGAGTTCCAGTTGATTCAAGGCAAAGTCGCCGACATGTACACCCAACTCAACGCCAGCCGTGCCTACCTGTACGCCGTGGCCCAGGCCTGCGAACGCGGCGAAACCACCCGTAAAGACGCCGCCGGGGTGATTTTGTACAGCGCCGAACGCGCCACACAAATGGCCCTGGACGCGATCCAGATTCTGGGCGGAAACGGCTACATCAATGAATTCCCGGCCGGTCGGCTGCTGCGTGACGCCAAGCTGTACGAAATCGGCGCCGGCACCAGTGAGATTCGCCGCATGTTGATCGGTCGCGAACTGTTCAACGAGACAAAATAAGCATCCTCCCCTGTAGGAGCCAACGTGTTGGCGAGCTTGGCGACCCGGTGTGCCAGGTGCGCCAGGTGCGCCGCCTCGCGAACACGTTCGCTCCTACAGGAGATCCACGGAGTAGCCCCATGGCCATCCTGCATACCCAGATCAATACCCGCTCGCCTGAGTTCGCACTCAATGGCGCGGCGATGCTCAATCACGTTGAGAACCTGCGCCAATTGCTGGCTCAAGTTCACCAGGGCGGCGGGCCTAAGGCTCAGGAACGCCATACCTCACGCGGCAAACTACTGCCACGCGAACGAATCAATCGATTGCTGGACATTGGCTCGCCGTTCCTTGAAATCGGACAACTGACCGCGCACGAGGTATATGGCGAGGACGTTCCGGCGGCCGGGTTGATTGTCGGCATCGGCCGAGTTGAAGGCGTCGAATGCATGATCGTCGCCAACGATGCGACGGTTAAAGGCGGCTCGTACTACCCGCTGACGGTCAAAAAGCACCTAAGGGCGCAAGCCATTGCTCAGCAAAACCGCCTGCCGTGCATCTATCTGGTGGATTCCGGTGGCGCCAACCTGCCCCGCCAGGATGAGGTGTTTCCAGACCGGGAGCATTTCGGTCGAATCTTTTTCAATCAGGCGAACATGAGCGCGGTGGGCATTGCGCAGATCGCGGTGGTCATGGGCTCATGCACCGCTGGCGGCGCTTACGTGCCAGCTATGGCCGACGAAGCGATCATGGTCCGGCAACAAGCGACGATTTTCCTCGCCGGGCCGCCGCTGGTGAAAGCGGCCACCGGTGAAGTGGTCAGCGCCGAAGACTTGGGCGGTGCTGATGTGCACTGCAAGATTTCCGGCGTCGCCGACCATTACGCCGACAGCGATGAGCACGCCTTGGCCATCGCCCGCCGCAGCATCGCTAACCTCAACTGGCGCAAGCAAGGCCAACTCAACACACTCGCCCCGATTGCCCCACTGTATGGCAGCGAAGAGCTTTACGGGGTCATTCCGGCTGACGCTAAACAACCGTTCGACGTGCGTGAGGTGATCTCGCGGCTGGTGGACGGCTCGGTATTCGATGAGTTCAAGGCCTTGTTCGGCGCCACGCTGGTCTGCGGCTTCGGCCATCTGCACGGTTATCCGATTGCGATCCTGGCCAATAACGGCGTGCTGTTTGCCGAATCCGCACAGAAAGGCGCGCACTTCATTGAGTTGGCTTGCCAGCGCGGTATCCCGCTATTGTTTCTCCAAAACATCACCGGGTTTATGGTCGGCCAGAAGTACGAAGCGGGCGGCATCGCCAAGCACGGCGCCAAGCTGGTCACCGCAGTGGCCTGTGCCAAAGTGCCGAAATTCACGGTCATCATTGGCGGCAGCTTCGGCGCCGGTAACTACGGCATGTGTGGCCGCGCTTATGACCCGCGTTTCTTATGGATGTGGCCTAACGCGCGCATCGCCGTGATGGGCGGCGAACAGGCGGCGGGCGTTCTGGTGCAGGTCAAACGCGAACAGGCAGAGCGCAGCGGTCAGGTGTTTAGTGCCGAGCAGGAAGCCGCGATCAAACGGCCAATCCTCGAACAATACGAACATCAGGGCCATCCGTATTATTCCAGCGCTCGCTTGTGGGATGACGGCGTGATTGACCCGGCGCAAACCCGCGACATTCTCGCGCTGGCGCTGTCCGCGTCATTGAACGCGCCTATCGAGCCAAGCACATTCGGTGTGTTCCGGATGTAACCCGGCCTCGCCAAAGGAGTGAACATGACCGACTTCAATACCCTAGAACTGAACACCGACCCACGGGGATTTGCCACGCTTTGGCTGAACCGCCCTGATAAGAACAACGCCTTCAACGCGCAAATGATCCGCGAGCTGATTTTGGCGCTGGATGAGGTTCAAGCCAATACCAGCCTGCGCTTCATGTTAATCCGTGGCCGAGGCAAGCACTTCAGCGCGGGCGCCGACTTGGCCTGGATGCAGGAATCGGCGAAGCTCGATTACAGCACCAACCTTGACGACGCCCGGGAATTAGCCGAGCTGATGTATAACCTGGCCAAACTGAAAATCCCGACCTTGGCCGTTGTCCAAGGCGCCGCGTACGGCGGTGCACTGGGGCTGATCAGTTGCTGTGACATGGCGATCGGCACGGACGATGCGCAGTTTTGCCTGTCGGAAGTGCGCATCGGTTTGGCCCCGGCAGTGATCAGTCCGTTCGTGGTGCAAGCCATCGGCGAACGTGCTGCCCGACGCTATGCATTGACCGCCGAGCGTTTCAGCGGGGTTCGGGCACAGGAGATCGGCCTGCTTGCCGAGTGCTACCCAGTCGCCGAGTTTGAACAGCGGGTCGACCAGTGGGTCGACAACCTGTTGCTCAATAGCCCTCAAGCCATGCGCGCCAGCAAAGACTTGCTCCGTGAAGTGGGGAATGGCGCGCTAACCCCTGCCCTGCGCCGTTACTGCGAAAACGCCATCGCGCGGATTCGCGTCAGCCCGGAAGGCCAGGAAGGTTTGCGCGCCTTTCTGGAAAAGCGCCCACCCACGTGGCAGCCAGAACTCAATAAGGAGCCGCGCCCATGAGCGCTTCGCCAACGCCTTCATTAACTGCAGCCCCACTGCTAACGCGGATTCTGGTGGCCAACCGGGGCGAAATCGCCTGCCGGATCATGCGCACCGCCAAAGCCCTGGGCCTGACCACCGTCGCGGTGCACAGCGCCACTGATCGCGAGGCTCGGCATGTTCGTGAAGCCGACATCGGTGTCGATTTGGGTGGCAGCAAAGCCGCAGACAGCTATTTACTGATCGACAAACTGATCGCCGCCGCCAAGGCCAGCGGTGCCCAGGCGATCCATCCCGGGTATGGCTTTTTGTCGGAAAACGCCGGTTTTGCCCGCGCCATCGAAAACGCCGGACTGATTTTCCTCGGCCCGCCCGCCTCGGCCATTGATGCCATGGGCAGCAAGTCCGCCGCCAAAGCGTTAATGGAAGACGCTGGCGTTCCGCTGGTGCCGGGTTACCACGGCGCGGCGCAAGACGTTGACACCTTCCGCCTTGCGGCTGAGCGCATCGGCTACCCGGTATTGCTCAAAGCCACGGCGGGTGGTGGCGGTAAAGGGATGAAGGTCGTTGAGCAGGTCAGTGAACTGGCTGAAGCGCTGGCCTCGGCTCAGCGGGAAGCGCAGTCATCGTTCGGTGATTCGCGGATGCTGGTGGAGAAATACCTGCTCAAGCCACGCCATGTGGAAATTCAAGTGTTTGCCGACCAACACGGCAATTGTTTGTACCTGAATGAGCGCGACTGTTCGATTCAGCGTCGCCATCAAAAAGTCGTGGAAGAAGCCCCCGCCCCCGGTCTCACCCCGGAACTGCGCCGGGCCATGGGCGAAGCTGCGGTGCGTGCGGCGCAAACCATTGGCTATGTTGGGGCGGGTACTGTCGAGTTTTTGCTCGACTCACGCGGTGAGTTCTTCTTCATGGAGATGAACACGCGCCTGCAAGTCGAACACCCGGTCACCGAAGCCATCACCGGCCTGGACCTGGTGGCGTGGCAGATTCGCGTCGCACAGGGCGAGCCGCTGCCGATTACTCAAGCGCAGGTGCCGCTGATCGGGCATGCGATCGAAGTCCGACTTTATGCCGAAGACCCGGCTAACGACTTCTTGCCTGCAACAGGCACTTTGGCGATTTACCGTGAGTCGGCGGCGGGTCCCGGACGCCGGGTGGACAGCGGCGTGGCTGAGGGCGACAGCGTGTCGCCTTTCTATGACCCGATGCTCGGCAAGCTGATCGCCTGGGGTGAAAACCGCGAGCAAGCGCGCTTGCGTTTGCTGGCGATGCTGAATGAGTTTGCCATTGGTGGTCTGAAAACCAACGTGGCGTTTCTGCGCCGCATCATTGCCCACCCAGCGTTCGCCGCGGCGGAGTTGGATACTGATTTCATTCCGCGTTATCAGGCGCAATTGCTGCCGCCAGCGGGTGAACTGACGGCTGAGTTCTGGCAGGCGGCCGGTGAAGCGTTCAGCCAAAGCCAGGCAAACGCTGTTCGTCAGGATGATCTGCATTCGCCCTGGTCCAGCAACCGGGGCTTACGCGCCGGTCTTCCAGCCGAAATAGACTTGCATCTGAGCTGTAACAGCCAGAAACAGGTGATCCAGCTGCGCAACACGAATGCATCCAGCGCCAGGTTGCAGGGCGAACAGTTGGTCATCGAACACGACGGTGTTCGGCATCAGCACTTGGCGATCCGGCGCGGCGACACGCTGTACCTGAATTGGCAGGGCGAGCTGCATACGATCAAGCGTCTTGATCCGATTGCCGAAGTCGAGGCCAGCCATACCCAACAAGGCGGCCTGACTGCGCCCATGAACGGCAGCATCGTGCGGGTGATGGTCGAGGTCGGGCAAAGCGTCGACATCGGCGCGCAACTGGTGGTGTTGGAAGCCATGAAAATGGAACACAGCGTTCGGGCGCCCCATGCAGGGGTGGTCAAAGCGATTTATTGCGTAGAGGGCGAGATGGTCAGTGAAGGCACCGCGTTGGTGGAGCTGGAAGATCCGTCGGTTCTATAGGCTCTGCGTCACTATTGAGAATCTTTCTTGAACAAAGAAGGAAAAAGCTTTGACTTGCGAATGATAACGATTAGTATTGCGGCAACTGATCGCAAGATCAGTCTGATAACTCAAGAGCCTTAGGTCGGCTCTTGGTTTATCTCCTCATCAGGCTAATCACGGTTTTGACCCGGCATTTTTGCCGGGTCTTTTTTTTGGGTTGGTTTTCTATGGTGTAGAGTAGCCGGCTTATTTGGCACTGCCGTACTCAGGAAACAATCGTGACTCAGACCTCTCTCAAAATCAGCGCTGATTTCGACAGCGGCAACATCGAAGTAATCGACGCCAGTAACCCTTCCCGCACAATACTGGCGATTCGCCCAGACACTCGCAGCCCGCACTTTCAGTGGTTTCACTTCAAGGTCGAGAACCTGCACGTGGGCCACGCGCACGCCTTTAGCCTCAATAATGCAGGGCAATCCAGCTACAGCCGTGCCTGGAGCGGCTATAACGTCGTGGCGTCCTACGACCATGAACACTGGTTTCGCGTACCCACCACCTATGACGGAGCCGCTCTTGATTTCAGCATCGAACCGACTGAGCCGCAGGTCTATTTTGCTTATTTCGAACCCTACAGCCGGGTGCGTCACGACCGGTTGATCGAGCAGGCCATCAATAAGGCCGGCCTAGAGCTGATCGCGACCGGCAAGAGCATCGAAGGCCGTGATGTTCAGTTGTTACGTAGGGGTGATGGGAACGCGAGCAAACGCAATATCTGGATCATTGCCCAGCAGCATCCGGGTGAGCACATGGCCGAATGGTTCATGGAAGGATTGATCGAGCGGTTGCAGGACGTCGCTGACCCGGTCATGGCGCAATTACTCTCGGTGGCCAATCTGTACCTGGTGCCACACATGAACCCGGACGGCTCATTCCATGGCCATTTACGCACCAACGCCATGGGCAAGGACCTCAATCGGGCCTGGCAAGACTCCACCGAAGCGCTCAGCCCGGAGGTGTTTTTCGTTCGGCAGCAGATGGAACAGTACGGTGTTGATCTGTTCCTTGATGTACACGGTGACGAGGAGATTCCTTATATCTTCGCCGCTGCCTGCGAGGGCAACCCCGGTTACACGCCTCATCAGCAGCAGTTGGAAGAACATTTCCGCCGCCGTTTGAGCGAGATCACCCGGGATTTCCAATCACGCTATGGCTATCCCCGCGCACGTCCTGGACACGCCAACATGGACTTGGCCTGCAACAGCACCGGCGAGCGCTATAAGTGCTTGGCGCTGACCTTGGAGATGCCGTTCAAAGACAACGACGATGCGCCGGACGCGCTCACGGGTTGGTCGGGTAAGCGCTCGAAACAACTGGCCAAGGACGTGTTGACCACGATTGCGGAGATGATTCCGGTTTTGCGTTGAGACAAAAAGCTTCCCGAATAAATTCGGTCCCACAGCGGATCGTGGGATTAGCTGACAGGACTGTAGATACCAACTTGTTGGCGAAGGCCCTTTGGCCTGATCGCAGCCTTCGGCAGCTCCTACAGAAAATCAGTACATCGCCAGAATCTGTGGGACCGAATTCATTCGGGAAGCGAGCGGCGCGGTTTGTCTGACGTACCGCAGCGCCCATCTCATCGCCAACACGTTGCCTCGTCCTCAATCCTCCCCACGCACCATGCTGTCCAGCACGTCATCGCGGCGGATGAAGCCATGGAACAAAGCAGCCGCCACGTGCAGCAGGATGGTCAGGAAGAACAGATACGCCAAGTAGGTGTGTGCCTTGCGCAGCAACGCGAAGGTGTGTGGGTTGGCCGCCATGATCGAAGGCAACTCTATTGAGTGGCTGAGCATGACGGGGTCACCGGCTGCCGAGATCATTGCCCAGCCAATCAACGGCATTACCAGCATCAGGGCATACAGCAAATAGTGCGACAGCTTTGCCGCCAGCGCCTGAATGCTTGGCAGGTCTGCTGGCAAGGGCGGCGTTTTGCTGGAGAAGCGCACGAAGAGCCGCACAATCACCAGCACTAAAATAGCGATGCCCAGCGGTTTGTGAATGTGCAACAGCCACTCATGCCGTTCTGAAACTGAAGCAACCATTCCGGCACCGATGAACAGCATCGACAAAATCATCAACGCCATCAGCCAATGCAACAGGCGCGCCAAGGGTGCGAAATGCGAAGGTTGGCCGTTCATTATTTGGACTCCTGAGTCGAGGCTGAGGTGGGTAGCTGGTCCACTTCACGGGTCCGGCGCAGGTAGGATGATGCGTAAACCGCCGACCGCGCCGCCAGTAACGGGTCGTCAGAACCTTCGATACCGCTTGGCAGTACCAACGGGTCGTAGTTGACGTCACGGCAGTCGCCGTTGAGTTGTGGCTGGGTGCTTTCCAATACCAGCGTGCCAGCATTCACCGTCCGGTGATCGGCGGACCAGGATTTGCTGGCGTCGTTGATCGGGTCACCCGCATTGGCCAAGGTGAAAATCAGGTCCCACCGCAGCGGGCCGCTAGCCAAGTGCTGATCCAGGTCTTTTTCCAAATAATCCTTGGCCTCAGGTGCCTGGGCGCCCGGCTCGTCTTTATCTACTGGCACCATGCTCCAGCGTACGGCTTGGCGTTTGCCGTCGGCACCCACGAGGTAGAACGCATTGAGGCTGTTGTACTGCTCGGTGGTGTAACTGGCCGACGGTTTGGCGGTCTTGACCCATGCCAGAAACGGTCCGGCCTCAGGATGCGCGGCGAAGAACGCGGGCGGCTTGCTCGGGTCGGGTTTACCCGTTGCGGGATCCGGGGCGGTGGCGGTGAGCAACCCGTAGAACGCTTCCGGTGTACCCACTGGGAACACCGGCATGCTGTTCATCCCGGTTCGCCATTGCTGACCATTTGCCTGTTTGAAACGCAAGGCCATGCTGCGAATGGGCGCCGCGCTGTCGGGCGAATACGGATTGCCTGTCGGCAACGCGAACCGGCCAACCACCGGCGTACGCGTGGCGCTTAGCACCTGCGCACTGGAAAACTCGGCGGCTGCACCGTTGCTTTCGAAGTACCCTGCTACGCAGACACCTTTTGAGTGATTGCGCCGAAAACCCGGATGGATGCCGTTGCTCTGTTCAAGACGATCAGTAAACAACTTGGGCGTCAGTCGCTGCGGGTCGAAATAGCCCCCCACGTAGGCGAAGATACCGGCGGCGGCGGCGACCACTACCGCGATGCCCGCCAGTCGAAAAACAGTGCTTGCGGCACTCAAGGGCGGCTTTTGCGGGCGCGATGTCGGCGGTAAAGGGTCAACCATGAAAAACTCCAGGGCCGTTGGCCTCAAGGTGTAAGTACTGTGTGACGCTGGCGCTGACGAGTTATTCCATCGGTGAGATTTTATTTTTCGGCCGTGGAATAACCTTCACCGACAGGCGTCTCTCTGGTCACACGATCTGAATTGATCATAGTTGCTGACATGGAACCCGCAGGCCGATGAACGAATTTGACGATCAACTCCGTGAGTTATTGCCGCGAATGCGTCGCTTCGCCGTATGGCTGACCCGCGACTCCAGCAGCGCGGATGACCTGGTGCAGTCGAGTCTTGAGAAAGCCCTGTCACGTTGGGCCGACAAACGTCCCGAGGGTGATTTGCGCGCGTGGCTATTTTCGATTCTGTATCGGCAGTTCCTGGATGCGCATCGCCGGTCTCGGCGTTATAGCCGCATGTTGGAACTGTTCACTGGCGGCCGTGACGATCACTATGAGCCGTCCGTCGAACGCACGGTGGTCGCGCAATCGACACTCGAAGCCTTCGGCCTGTTGAACACCGAGCAACGTGCGCTGTTGTTGTGGGTGTCGGTCGAAGGCCTTAGTTATAAAGAAGTCGCTGAGATTCTTGATGTTCCTGTTGGCACCGTCATGTCCCGTTTGTCCCGTGCTCGCCAAGCCTTGCGCCAACTCAGCGACGGTGAAATCACACTTCCCTCTTTGCGGATATTGAAATGATGACCCTGCCCCCCAGCGAACGCGACTTGCACGCTTATGTCGATCATCAACTCAGTGATGCCGACTGCCTGACTCTGGAAACCTGGCTGGCCGCACACCCAGAGCAGGCCGAGCACATTGCCGCGTGGCAGCTGGACGCCCAGCATTTGCGCGCAGCATTGAGCGGTGGTCTACACCAAGCACCCAATGCCGAGCTGGACCCGGCGTTCATTCGTCAGCGCCTGCGTCGTTCGTCTTATCGGAACTACGCCTCGGCGGCGGTGTTGCTGATCGCTGTCAGCGTCGGCGGTTTGAGCGGTTGGCAGGCGCGGGAAATGACCCTGAGCAACAACGTCCTGCCGATGGCCGACGCAGTACAGGCGTACCGGATGTTTGCGGTGAATGACAATGTGGCATCGGACTGGAATGCGCAGAAAACCAGCAACGCCCAGGGTTGGCTGGACAAAAATTTTTCTCACGCCAGTCGCCTTCCGGACCTTGAGGCGGCAGGGTTCAAACCGATCAGTGGGCGTTTGACCAGCACCGAACAGGGTGCGGCAGCGATGGTGGTTTATGAGGATGGGACTGGGCGCAAGGTGAGCTTCTATATCCGCCCACCAGGACCACACAATCATATGCTGCCGCGTGGAAGCCGTCGTGACGGTGAACTGCAGGCCGATTATTGGTCCAGTGGCGGTTACAACTATGCAATGGTCAGCCAAGCCGACGACCCGGCAGCGCAAGCAGCCCGGCAGGTTATTCAGCAGCCTATCTAGGGTTGATCAGGTGTCCGTGGGATATAGCGGCGTTAGCGCCCACTCAATGATGCACATCGGCGACGCCACCGTTCAAACCGCGTCTACTTGCAGTTGTTACGCGGTATCTGGGTTGCATTCCAAACGGGCAAACCGCGCAGAAAGAAGCTGGGCATCGAGAGTGCTGGTGGGATCGTCGAGCCGCGCGGTGCTGCCAAAATTCAGCAGCCCCGCCGACTCTAGGCTGGCATCGCTGACTTGGGAGACCAGCAAGCAGCCGCGCTGCACATTGACGCGAACCTCAACTTGAAGCTGCGCACCTGACGTGGTTTCGCTGAGCATTAGGCTCAAAAACGCGTACAGCAACCGACCTTTCAAATCCACAACCCTTGCGATTAAGTGCAATGCAAGGAGTAGGTTAGCAGCGGATAAATATCTCGTTGGAAAACACAGCAGTTCTATCGCACTTTCCGATGAACACCCGTTCGAGTGAGTTTTTTACTAAAAAACACTCATTAGGGCACTAACAACATACGACGAGCGAGTCACCCTCAAACGTGGTGAACAGTACGCAATTCCATAAGCCCCGCCAGAGGAAAATCCCCTTCCAGTTCAGCCAGGCTCGCCGTATTCATGGGTTGCGCGTGGCGATAATGCCCATGAACCAACACGCTCACCAACGAGCCCACCAAGGGTTGGTGGCTTACCAGAAGCACGTCTTGCGTGGAATAGTTATCCAATTGATTGAGCACCAGGCGCGAGTCGCTGTCTGGCGTTAGCCAAGGGACGGTCAGGATCGGTTCGCTGAACCCCAACACCTGATGGACCAATTCGGCGGTCTGCTGCGCTCGCCGGTAAGGGCTGGCGATGATTCGGGTCAGCGGTTTGCCCAGCAGGTGCGCCGCACTGCTCAGAACCTGACCTCTGCCGTGGGGCGTCAACTCCCGCTCAGCATCACTGGGCGCCTGAGAGTGGGCTTCCCCATGACGCAGGATCCACAACTTCATAGTTTCGGCTCCTCGTCACGCACCGGATGAGGTGCTGGCGGTACACGGTGCGGCGCTTCGCCTTCCGGTGCGCGTGCTATTGGCCAATCGGCGAAAGGCCACGGTTTTTGATCGCTGTGAAAAGTACCAAACCGTCCAATTTGGGCCAGGTATTGACTGACGCTGTCGCCAAAGTTCATCAGGCTGCCGCTCGGTGCGCCATAGGCTATTCGATAGCCCAATTGCACCAGCACCACGCAACCGAGCACCACTTGCGTCAGTTGCCAAATCAACACGAACAACAGCATCCACATAATGCGCAGCAACACTGATTCATGCTGCTTGAGTTTGGATTCGTTCAAGATTCTCACCTGTTATCTGTGGCGTCAGTATCAGTGGCGCAGTTAGAACCCACTGGTCGAAATAAAGTCGACATCGGTTTTTGGCTCGGCCCGCATCAATACTTCAATGACCTGATTGAGCGTGCGGCCCTCAAAGAGAATCGCATGCAAACCCGCGACCAGTGGCATATAGACCTGTAGCTCATCGGCTTTGACCTTAAGCACCTTCAGAGTGTTCACCCCTTCGGCAACTTCGCCCAACCGTGTCACCGCGTCTTCAAGGCTTAAGCCCTGGCCGAGGGCAAAACCCACCTGATAATTCCGGCTTTTGGGCGATGAGCAGGTCACGATGAGATCGCCCACCCCGGCCAGGCCGAGGAACGTCATTGGGTTGGCGCCCTGGCTCACGGCGAATCGGGTCATCTCGGCCAAGGCGCGGGTGATCAGCATGCTTTTGGTGTTTTCACCCATGCCCAGTGCCACGGCCATCCCGGCAATAATCGCGTAGACGTTTTTCAGTGCCCCGCCTAATTCCACGCCAAACCGATCAGCGCTGGCATACACCCGAAAGGTGCGCCCGTGCAGCACTTCCTGAACCTGTTGGCAAAGGTCTTCATCGGCACTGGCGACCACGGTGGCGGTCAGCGCGTGTTCGGCGATTTCACGCGCCAGGTTGGGACCGGACAACACACCGATGCGCGCTTGGGGAGCAATATCCTCAAGAATTTCGCTCATCAGCTTGAAGGTGTTCGCCTCAATGCCTTTGGTCAGGCTGACCAGCATTTTTCCGGTCAAGCGCGGCGCGTGTTCGGCCAGCACCGCACGCAGCGCACTGGAAGGTAAGGCGACAAAGATGAGTTCGCTGTCGTCCAGGGTTGTCACCAGATCGGTCAACGGTTCAACCGTCGGGTGGACCTTGATGCCTTTTAGATAACGCGGGTTTTCTCGATTCACCCGTATGGCTTCGGCTTGGGCCGGATCGCGCATCCATTGCCTGACTGGATAGCCGTTCTCTGCCAGCAGGTTCGCCACTGCAGTACCGAAGCTGCCGCCTCCAAGAACCGCGATAGGTCGCTGTTGAGTCATAACCAATCCATCTAGAGCCATCTGTTTGGCGATGGCAGCATTATACGGCGCCACGCTGGCGCGACCAGTCCTGACGACTGTTCAATTGAGCCTGATCAATGCGCAGCAAGTTGCATGGAATTTACCGCCACGTCGGTTAACATGCGCAACGGATGTTTTTCATCAAGGGGCTGAAAATTTGTGTGTCGATGACAGGGATCTCCCGGCAATGCTGGCCCTCTACGGGACACACCAGCCGATGCAGAGCAGCCGGCAAGAGAAGTCAGGCCAATGACTTTCCGAAACAGTTGGGGCATCAATACCCGCACGCAAATCATCAGTTTGGGTCCAGCGCTGCTGCTGACCCTGCTGTTGATCAGTTTTTTCACCTTCGTGCGCATTCAGGATTTACGCCAAGAGTTGAATTACACCGGCCAACTCATCGCCAACCAATTGGCTCCGGCTTCGGAATACGGCGTCATCGTCGGTAATTACGAAGTCCTCGAAGGCTTAATGCGCGCGACCTTGGCGACGCCCCATGTGCGCTTCGTGGAAGTTCAGGACAACACCAATCATGTGTTGGTGTACGTGGAGCAACCGGACCTGACCGGTGCGCGGCCAACCCAGGTGGAAATGTTTCAGGCGCCCATCCGCTTGCAAAGTATCCGCTTGGAGGCAGACTCCCAACGCGGCTCGACACCTCGATCCCACCCCGAGGATTATATCGGCCGGGTATTGGTGGGCATGTCCAACGACGCGTTCAGCGAGCGCCAGCAAGAAATTCTGCTCAAAGCGGCCATCCTCGCTCTCTTCGCCCTGCTGTTCACCTATATTTTGGCCCGGCGTTTGGCGCTGAGCCTGTCGCAGCCAATCAGTGACATGGTGGAGGCGGTCAAAGCCATTCAACAAGGCGACTACAGCACGCCGTTGCCAGTACCCGATGACAGCGAGCTGGGCGACTTGGCGCGCCATATCAACCATTTAGCTTTCGGCCTTGAGGAGGCCAGCGGCGAACAGCAGCGGGCCATTGCGCAGTTGATCCAGACCCGGGAAGAGGCCGAGCGCGCCAACAGCGCCAAATCCGATTTTCTGGCGATGATGAGCCATGAGCTGCGCACCCCCATGAATGGCGTATTGGGGATGTTGCAGTTGATGGAAACCACTCGGATGACTGAGGAACAGGCCGAATATTCGGCGTTGGCCACCGAGTCAACCGAGCACCTGCTGCGGGTCATCAACGACATTCTCGACTTCTCGCGTATCGAGCGTGACGCCCTTGAGCTGGAGCACATCCCGTTCAACTTGGCAGAGTTGATCAGCACCTCAGCTCAAGCGTTCCATCACAACGCGCAGCAACGCGGTCTCTCCCTGGAATTAATCTCCCCGCCGGGCCTCGATGCGCTGGAAGTGTTGGGTGATCCGACGCGCATTCGCCAGATTTTGGTGAACTTGATTGGTAACGCGATGAAGTTCACCGAGCTGGGCAGCGTTCAAGTGGAAACCCAATGGCAGCCACTGGACCATGAATTGATCTGGTTTACCTGCATCGTGCGCGACAGCGGCATCGGTATTTCCGCTGAGCGCCTTGAATTGATGTTTAACGCGTTCCAGCAAGCGGACAGTTCTATTTCCCGGCGCTACGGTGGCACCGGATTGGGTCTGCCGATCGCTCGAACACTGGCCGAGCGCATGGGCGGGACCTTGCGCGCGAAGAGTGAAGAAGGCATGGGGTCGGTCTTCACCCTGGAGATTCCTCTGACGTTGTATCGGCACCAGAAAGCAGAAAAAATCCCTCCGGCCTTCATTGGCAATGACGACGGTCATAACCAACAGGTACTGCTGGTGGAAGACAACCCCGTGAACCAGACGGTGATCGAGGCCATGCTGCGCAGTCTGGGCTTCAGGATCAGCGTGGCTAATGACGGTGCGCAGGCAGTCAGAATGGCTGAAGCAAATGATTTTGCGGTGATTTTGATGGATTGCCGACTGCCTGTAATCGACGGGTACGAAGCCACGCGACAGATCCGGCTATTACCGGAGCGCGCCAATGTGCCGATCATTGCCTTGACCGCCAATGCGCTGCACGGTGACCGCGAGATTTGTTTACAGGCAGGGATGAATGATTATCTGGCCAAGCCGTTCAAACGAGCTGATCTACAGCATATTCTTCAGCATTGGCTACCCTTTCCAGCATCTGCGACTGGCGATAAATGATAAATTACGGCAGTCTTGTTCGCCAAATCAGCGACTAAAAGCTGTTGGATTATGATTTCAGTGCACAAGTGTGCTTTCATTCCGCTTGTGCTGTGACTTTCATTACAACGCAATAGTCTATGAGTAGGCTGACGGCTGAGATCTGGCGCGTCATCCGGCCAGGACTTGTTATGTGGGGCACGTTACGCCCCCACCTGCCGCACAAGATTATTGAGGAGCTCGCATGACCCAACAAAACGCCTATACCCGGGAAGATCTGCTGCGCTGCAGTCGTGGCGAGTTGTTCGGCCCAGGTAACGCGCAACTGCCCGCCCCGAACATGTTGATGGTAGATCGCATCACCCATATCAGCGCCGAGGGCGGCAAGTACGGTAAAGGTGAATTGGTCGCCGAGTTGGATATCAATCCCGACCTGTGGTTTTTTGCCTGTCACTTCGAAGGCGACCCCGTAATGCCAGGCTGCCTGGGCCTTGATGCCATGTGGCAACTGGTCGGCTTCTACCTCGGTTGGCAGGGAAATCCTGGCCGTGGTCGCGCCCTAGGCTCAGGCGAAGTCAAGTTTTTCGGTCAGGTGTTACCTACCGCGAAAAAAATCACTTACAACATCCAAATCAAACGCACCATGCGCGGCAAACTGGTCCTGGCGATTGCCGACGGTACCGTTAGCGTCGATGGCCGCGAAATTTACAGCGCCGAAAGCCTCCGTGTCGGCCTGTTCACTTCCACTGACAACTTTTAAGGGTATCCGCATGCGCCGCGTCGTTATCACTGGTCTGGGCATTGTTTCCTGCTTGGGCAATGACAAAGACACCGTTTCCGCTAGCTTGCGTGCAAGCCGCCCTGGCATCCGTTTTAATCCGGAATATGCCGAAATGGGTCTACGCAGTCAGGTTTCGGGCTCCATTGACCTCAACCTCGAAGAATTGATCGATCGAAAGATCTATCGCTTCGTCGGCCATGCAGCGGCTTACGCTTATTTGGCCATGAAAGACGCCATCGCCGACTCAGGCCTGAGCGACGATCAAGTCTCCAACCCGCGCACTGGCCTGGTTGCAGGCAGCGGCGGTGCGTCGACTCTGAACCAGATGGAAGCGCTGGACATCATGCGCGAAAAAGGCGTCAAGCGCGTCGGTCCCTACCGCGTTACGCGGACCATGGGCAGCACCGTTTCCGCTTGTCTGGCGACCCCGTTCAAAATCAAAGGTCTGAACTATTCCATCTCGTCCGCTTGTGCGACCAGTGCTCACTGCATTGGTACCGCCATGGAACAGATTCAGATGGGCAAGCAAGACATCGTTTTTGCCGGCGGCGGTGAAGAAGAACATTGGAGCCAATCGTTCCTGTTCGACGCCATGGGCGCGTTGTCTACCCAGTACAACGAGACACCGGAGAAAGCCTCCCGTGCGTACGACGCCAAGCGTGACGGTTTCGTCATTGCCGGCGGTGGCGGTATGGTCGTGGTTGAAGAGCTGGAACATGCTCTGGCCCGCGGCGCCAAGATTTACGCCGAGATCGTCGGCTATGGCGCTACGTCCGACGGCTACGACATGGTCGCACCCAGCGGTGAAGGTGCCATCCGCTGCATGCAGATGGCAATGTCTACCATTGAAGGGCCGATTGATTACATCAATACCCACGGCACTTCGACGCCGGTGGGCGATGCGAAAGAAATGGAAGGCGTGCGTGAAGTCTTCGGTACCAACGCACCCGTGATCAGCTCGACCAAAAGCTTGTCCGGTCACTCTTTGGGTGCCGCTGGTGTGCACGAAGCGATCTACTGCCTGTTGATGATGGAAGGCAACTTCATTGCCGGTTCCGCTAACATCGACGAGTTGGACCCGGTTGTCGCTGACATGCCGATCCTGACCAAGACTCGCGAGAACGCCAAGATCGACCAGGTGATGAGCAACAGCTTCGGTTTCGGTGGCACCAATGCCACGCTGGTACTGAAACGCTGGCAGGGTAAGTAATTCCCCCTGCAGTGAAAAAACGGCACCCTCGGGTGCCTTTTTTTTAACCGGCTGTCGCGTACTTGCAAAAGGCCATCTTGTAAAAGAATGAATTGTGGTAAAGGATGTAAAAGGCTTTCGACCCCTATGGCCCCTGCCCTTTTTCTAAGGGAAGTGTAGCTACGCAATAAGGAACGAAGCGCCTGCACTCTGTCCCTCCGGGGGCCTGATGACAGACACTGGTGTGTCCTCGCGGATACCCGTGGCACTGGCTTTTCATCGAAAAGGGATGTCATGGAAGAAACTAATCATGGCGATCCGATCGCCCACGTCATGCGCCGTAAACGCTTGGGTCGTCTAACGCGATCAAGCGTGCCTAAGATATTTTTAATTTCTACCGTTTTCTTTCTATCTTCAGGTCCGGTCCTTGCCCAGGATTTGTCCCCCCTCCCTGCCAACGTGAATGCTGAAGACTCCCGCGCCTTTGTCACCCAAGCCAAACAGACTGTTGCAAGAGCGACCCGGGAAGCCGTGCGCTGGAACGGCCCCGAAACAGGGCCGCAGGCACCTAAAGGCAAGGTCATTGCACTGGTGGCCGAAGACCTGCGTAACGGCGGGATAATCGGCGTTGCTCAAGGCGCACGCGAAGCGGCGGTTGCCATGGGTTGGACGTTAAGGGTATTCGACGGTGCCGGCATCTCGACCGGGCGCGCCAAGGCGCTGGCTGATGCACTGGCGAGCAAGCCCGACGGCTTGGTGTTGTGTGGTTCAGACGCCGTTGAAAACAAACTGGCCTTGGCCGCGATTGCCCGCGCAGGCACTCCTATTGTGGGCTGGCACACAGGGCCGCAACCCGGCCCCATCGCCGGCACGTCCTTAGCGATGAACGTCACCAGCGCACCGATTGAAGTCGCCCAGCTCGCGGCCCTCGCGGCAGTGGCGCAATCCGATGGACACGCAGGCGTGGTGATCCTGACGGACAGTCATTTCAGCATCGCGATGGCCAAAGCCAAGGCTATGGAGGACGTTATTCGCGCCTGCAAAAACTGCACGTTGCTGGAAGTGCGTGACGTTGCGCTGTCGGACAGCAACGACCGTATGCCCGCCATTACCCAGCAATTAATGCTGCGATATGGCAAACGCTGGACGTATACCTTGGCAATCAACGACCTCTATTTCGACTACGCCATTGCCACCCTCACCACTGCCGGGATCCCAGCCAACGACCTCAGTTTGATTTCGGCCGGGGACGGTAGCGCATCCGCCTTTCTCCGCATCCAGGCCAATACCTATCAAACCGCCACCGTCGCCGAGCCCCTGAATCAACAGGGCTGGCAGGTAATGGATGAATTGAATCGGCTGATTGCCGGTCAAGCCGTCAGCGGTTTCGTGGCGCCGATCCATTTGGTCAACGCCGACAACGCAGGCGCAGACGGCGGCAAGCAATTTCGATATGACCCCGACAATGGTTACAGGGACAGGTACCGCAAAATATGGAATCCCTGACGGTGGCACCGACGCTTCGACTTTCCGCGGCTTATCAGCGATTGGCACCGCAATCGCTGCGCGCGCAGTTCACCCTCGCACTGCTGGCATTGGCGTTGCTGATCGCGGCCGGTGGGGCCACGGCGGTCTATGCCTTGCGCAGTGCGAACAATGCCACCCGTCAATTGACCCAAGAGCGGCTGATGCACATGCAGGCTGGGCAGGACATGCTGCAAAACACGTTATTGATCGAGCGCCAGACCGACCAGTTGCTGACCACTACCTCGTTTGAGACCCTTCGTTCGACCTATTTAACGATGATCGAGCGGCTCGAAGCCGTCGACTACTCAATGCTGCAACTGACCGACACTAACGACACTAACGACGGGCTCGCCGTGCTCGATTTGCACCAGTCGAGCCAGCTGTTTCGCAACACCGCCAACGTCGTTGCGCAACTGCGGGAAGGCGCGCTGCAGAGTGAAGTCGCTTTTGATCTGGCGCTCAACGACCGAACAGCAGCGCTTAAGCGAAGCCACACCGCCAGTAGCCTCGAACTTGCGGTGCTGCTCTATAGCCTGCCGTCAGCGAATGATCCAGATGCTGTGCAATCGTTGCGGACCTCGTTTATTGAAAAAGGTAAGACCGCAGGCTCGCTGCCTGCAATCGTCCGCGAGGATCTGATCGCCCTGAGCGCGCAGCCATCGGGCGCTATTGATGCTAGCGCACACGACCTGTTCTCTTTGCGTCTGAAGTTGATCAATCAGCATCAGACCCTGCAGCGTTTCCACGATGAACTGCAAAATCAGGCTCGCGCATTGGTGCATGCCGCACGGGTGCAATCCGGGGTATTTACCCAAGAGTATCGCGTCGCCGTGGAGCAACTGGTCGATGCATCCACCCGTAGCCAACGCTGGATCTTGATCATCCTGGCGGGAAGTCTGTTGATTGCCGGGTTTGTGGCGCGCGTATTCATGGGCCGTCGGGTCTTGGTGCGGTTGAATGAAATCAGCCGCCAACTACGTCAGGGCCGGATCGACCAAGAGCAACACACCCTGGACCTGCATGAGCAAGACGAAATCGGTGCCATGGCGGGTGCGGTGAGTCAGTTTCTAAGCGACCGTCAGCAATTGGAAAGCCGCACCGCACAACTCAGCGCAGCCCAAGAGCGACTCGCGCTGCAAAACACTCAGCTGCAACAAGAAGTTGTTACCCGTACCGGACAAAGCCATGTGCTGGAGCTGATTGCGACCAGCACCGAGCTGGAGGCCGTCCTGGACACCTTGGCTCGGGTGACTGAATCCCAGCTGGAGGGAATGATGGTGTCCATTCTGCTGCTGGACGAAGATGGCGAGCACCTGCAACACGGCGCAGCACCCAGCTTGCCGGATGATTATTGTCAAGCGATCAATGGCGTCGCCATCGGTCCCTGTGGTGGATCTTGTGGCACTGCCGTGTATCGACGCGAATCAGTCATTGTCTCGGACATTGAGCAGGACCCTTTGTGGGCCGACTATCGTGAACTGGCCACCACCCATGGCATTCGGTCGTGCTGGTCGACACCGATTTTTTCCCGAGAGCGAGAAGTCCTTGGCACGTTTGCCTTGTACTCGCTGACAGAGCGCAGCCCGACGACAACCGAGATCCAACTGCTCGACGGGGCAACGCAACTGGCGGGCATCGCCATCGAACGCAAACACACGGAAAATCGTATCCGCTACATGGGCGACCATGATGCGTTGACCGGACTGCCCAACCGTCTGTTGCTAGAAGATCGACTCAAACAAGCCATTATTTATGCCCAGCGTTTCGCCCGTTTGGTCACAGTGGCATTTATCGACTTGGACAAATTCAAACTGGTGAACGATAGCCTGGGCCACAGCGCTGGCGATGAACTGTTGAAAACCGTTGCTAACCGAATGGTCAAGTCTGTAAGGCGCACCGATACAGTTGTTCGGTTGGGCGGCGACGAATTCGTCATTATCCTGTTCGACCAACCTTCGGACGCCGAGGACATCACGTCGGTCCTGCAGAATATCCAGGAATCCATCCTGCAACCGATTCATCTCAGTGGGCACACGCTTCACGTCACTTGCAGCATGGGCCTGGCGACCTACCCAGCCGATGGCATTGATACCGACACGCTGCTAAGAAACGCTGACGCCGCCATGTACCGCTCCAAAGAGATGGGCCGTAACGGTTACCAGTTTTACACCGATGAGATGAACACCAAGCACCAAGGCAAGCTCGCCCTGCAAGACGGGCTGCGTAATGCCATTGAGAACGATGAATTCCTGTTGCTCTATCAGCCTCAACTGGACCTGCACACCGGCGAGATTATCGGTGTGGAGGCTTTGATCCGTTGGCAGCATCCAGAACTGGGTCTGGTTTCTCCGATCAAGTTCATCTCGCAGGCTGAAGAGACTGGTTTGATCGTACCGATTGGCGACTGGGTCATTCACAGCGCGTGCCGTCAGACCAAAGCTTGGCAAGACGCTGGCCTGCCGCCTATTACCATGTCGGTCAATATCTCCGCCCGCCAATTCATCGAGCGGGATTTGATCCGACGCGTCGAGCATGCGCTGAAGGAAAGCGGTCTGGAGCCGATGTACCTGGAACTGGAACTGACTGAAAGCTTGATCATGCAAGACCTTCAGCAAGCCATCAGCAAGATGGAAGAATTGCAGGCGATGGGGATCAGGCTTTCTATTGATGATTTCGGCACGGGTTATTCAAGCCTCGCAGCGCTGAAAAGCTTTCCTATCGTGCGCTTGAAGATCGATCAATCGTTCATTCGGGACCTTCCCGAAAACGAAAATGACAAAGCCATCGCCACTGCGGTCATATCACTGGGCCATAAGCTGAATCTGAAGGTCATCGCCGAGGGTGTCGAAACCGAAGCACAGAAGGCGTTCCTACGTGACAACGGTTGTGATGAAATGCAAGGGTACTTGTTCAGCAAACCCGTTTTTGCGCGGGAAATCGAGCAGCTGTTCCCACTCCACGGATATAGCGCCGAAACCCGCGTTAGCCGCCCACGAGGTATTTCATGAGCGTCACCATCAATACCCTGTCCAGCACTGGATACCGCCACACGATTGAAGTCGATGAAAAACACCCGCTGTTTACCGACCTGCCGGTTTCAGCAGGCGGCGAAGGTTCGGCACCTGACCCCCATGACTATTTCGACGTCGCGCTGGGCGCGTGCAAGGCCCTGACAGTCAAACTCTACGCCAAACAACATGACATCCCACTCACCGGGGTAACCGTTGAAGTCAACCACGACGGCAGCCTGGAACGGGAAGGTAAATACGCCATCAGTGTTCAACTGACGCTGCTGGGTGCCCTGAGTGACGAGCAACGCACCTTGCTTCATCGCATCGCTGATCGCTGTCCGGTACACAAGCTGATGACCCGCACTGAAGTCACGATTGAAACCCATCTGGCTGAAGGTGCATTCAGTCAGTAGCCTCGACGAGGTGACGCTCATGATCGTAATTAAGCCTCGCGCCGAAGACGTTGAGGGTCAGCCGATTCTGCGCCCACTGCCGTCCGCCAGATGCCGCAGCGTCGGACCGTTCGTGTTTTTTGATCACATGCTGGAAACCGATTACCCGGCCGGTAGCGGCATGAATATTCGTCAGCACCCACACATCGGCTTATCGACCCTCACCTACCTGTTTGAGGGCGAGTTGTTGCACAAAGACAGCCTGGGCAGCGATCAACGGGTTCAACCGGGTGAAGTGAGCTGGATGACCGCCGGCAGCGCCGTTTCTCACATCGAGCGTACCCCGGATGATCTGCGTATTCGGGGGTCACGCATGCACGGTTTGCAGGTGTGGCTGGCTTCGCCGAAAGAACGTGAGCAAGGCGCGGGGCATTACAGCCATCACCCGGCGCACACCCTCCCCGTGAGCGACACTATGGGCATCCGCATTCGCATGATCGCTGGCAGCGGGTTTTGCCTGGTATCGCCGGTGCCAGTGCTGTCGCCGACGCTGTATGCCGAAATCAACCTGCAAACCGCCACCACGCTGTTGATTCCCGCAGAACACGAAGAGCGGGCGCTGTACGTGCTGTCGGGTGAAGCGCTATTGGATGGCGAGCAAATGGAGCCGCGAACGCTGGTGGTGCTGCCGATGGGCGAAGCGCTGACCCTAAGCGCCGGCAGTGAATGCCACGCCGTACTGATAGGCGGCGCCGTATTGGACGGACCACGGCGCATGAACTGGAACTTCGTCGCCAGCGACCTCGCATTGATCGATCAAGCCCGCGCTCGCTGGGCGGCAGGAGATTGGCCGACGGTGCCGGGTGAGTTCGACAGGATCGAATTGCCGAAATAGCCTCTGTGAGCAGCTTGCCCGCGATCGGCTGCGCAGCAGTCGTGACATCAGCGACCCGGTTCTTTCAGTTGAAACCGAGTCAGCCGATTGGGACCGCTTCGCGCTCCATCGCGAGCAAGCGCGCTCCTACAGATCGGTGAACCAGTATGGGGTTTCGGTGTTAGCGGGGGTGAGAGTTGTAAGCTTTTTCCGAGGTTCTTGTAAGGTTGTACAGCTTGGCTTGTAGGGCGTCTCTCCATTTTTTCGGCGATATTTTACTTCGGTTTTGTGGCTGGTAGGGTGGCGAAATTCTAGCCAGGAGCCAGCGCCATGACCCAGTGTTTCAAAGACCACGAATGCGACACGCAGCTGTTGAACCAACCCACCAAACCGATCGAAGAGTGCGAGACGCACAGGATCGAGTTGTACGGGGTCATGCAGGACGTTGTTGACGTGCCGTTTTTGACTTGCTCGGGAATCTGGCGAGTCTTCCAGCGCGAAGCCGAAGAAATCGTCGCCCCCGGCGGCGTCCTGATCGCCGACCCCATCGAACGCAATCGCGTGATCAATGCCGCCTATGCCCGGTTGTGGTTGCACGACAACCGCTTTCAGTGGGCCGGCCTGGCAGCCTTTGCCTCCAAGCAAGTCGGTTGCGGGTTGTTGCATGCTGCCGATATGACTGACGTCATTCAAGCTGAACGCGACGCCAGGCAGCGCTTGATCGACTCCAATGCGGCATCGAATCCCGGTTTCCTCGGGGCTCATATTTTCAAAGATACGGATCAGCAGGCGCTGGATGATTACCAAACCGCCCGCAGCAATAATCCCGTTCCTCTAAGCGACCTTGCTTTGGGCCCGGAACCCTCATCCTTGATGCAGCAACAGTTCCAGCACGTCTACGAAATGATGGCGCTGGGCAACACCACCTTGTTTCTGGATATCTTCCCGTTGCATGCGTTTTACAAAAAGCGTGGCATTGAAGAGTTAAGGACCTGTCTTAAAGAGCGGGCGGGTATTTATGGTCATCCGAAGTTTCCGGTGTTGTGGCCGGTGGAGAAGGAGAAGCTCGAGTTCGGGGGGCTGTATGCAGAAATCCTGCAGGCCTTCGAGGCGATAGAGGGGGGAGATATTGCCGAGAGCGTGAGGCAATTGGCGAAACATGAGCAACTCAATATCCTGCAACCGACCATCTACCAAGACCCACAACTTAAACTGCTACTTCGCGGCAACCATGCCTCCTATGTGACCGGTTTTCCTTCGGGGGTGGCTCAAGCGATTGAGCTGACCCTGGCGAGCCAATGCCAGCCAATCGAGGATGGACGCACCCTCGAATTCAGCAGCAACCCGTTTGCAGACTTATCAATTTACAAGCAGCGCATAGCCTTCGTGATGCAAGCAGCGGCGCGTTTCCACGAGATGTTGGGCGACGAAAATCGACATCTGCTGGAGCAGTCAATAAAAGATATCGCCGAAGGATCGGGTGTCCGATGAAACGGCGATATTGGTTCTGCTGGGCACTGCTAGCGGTATGGGGCGCCGATGTCGCCCGGTCGTGGTATGAACGAGAGATCGTCATGGAGATCGGTGGAACTTACGAGCACATGCGACAACAGTCATCAGCCCGCTTTAGTCCACCTTACCCAGACGGTGGCATATCGTGGGGCGGGGCAGAGTCCAACGCACGCTTACGGTTCGTCGACCCGCAATATGGGTTTATCACTCCCATAGGCACTCATTTCACTATGGGATTCAGAGGCAACATCATTGAGGACGTTCGCATTTCTCCGCAGATCGAACCCTTGTTACTCGATGACGCACTGAAGGTTGTTCTAGATTTACAAGAACAATGGCGTCGGGGTGGCTGGATGGATAAAAAACAAAAAAAATTCCCGCCCTTTGCTGATACGCCGCAATGGCGCGCTCATTTGCGCGACGCGCCCAACGGTAGAGCAACTTTTTGGTATGCCGGAGATAAATATCAGGCCACGCTAACAATGCATCGCTTTAAAGACCGTAAACACCCCGAAGAAGAGCGTTATAAAATTATCCTGAGTGTGTCCAAACCTTGGACGCCTTACCCGTGACTCGGCGTCGTTGGGCCTAAAATATCAGGCCCTGTTAAGCGTGCACCGCGTAAAGGACCGCAAACACCCCGAAGAAGCACGCTGAGTTTCAGGGGCAAGAACGCGGGCACCACGGTGGTTGTGGGCGGTTGGGGTGTGGTGGCGCAAATCCACTTGTGGACCAGATTGGCGTTCAAATTATTGCGCAGGGCAACACTGGCAATTGTGGCTCCGGGCTGGAAGCACTCTTCGACGATCTGTGGAGCCAACTTGTTGGCGAAGCGGTAGGTCCTGCAAACCGCGTCAGGCCCTCTTGCCAGTTCAAGTTGGCTCCTACAGACAGCTAAAGGCGGCGCGGTTTGTCTGATGTATCGCATCGTGGCCTTCCCGAATAAATTCGGTCCCACAGATTTGGCGCTGCACACACTTCTGTAGGAACTGCCGGAGGCTGCGAACAGCCCGAAGGACCTTCGCCTACAGAAGGATCTGAAGCGTTAGCCCTTGAACACTTCATCCAGCAAGTTATGCATTGAAACAAACGCGCGCTTGGCGGTTTTAGCGTCGTACATCATCTTGCCCGGCACGTTGGCGTGGGGGTCAGTGAATGAATGCACCGCGCCGCCGTAGCTCAGCAATTGCCAATCCACGCCTGCGGCATTCATTTCTTCTTCGAACGCTGGCAGTTGGTCCTTCGCGACCAGGGGGTCGGACGCGCCGTGCAGGACCAATACCGAGCCTTTGATGTTGTTGGCATCAGCTGGATCAGGCGTATCCAACGTTCCGTGGAACGTGACGGTGGCTTTCAGATCCGCGCCGCTACGGGCCAGTTCCAGGGAGCAGCAACCACCGAAGCAGAAACCAAAGGTCGCCAACTTGCGGGTATCTACCGGGGCATCTGTCTGCGATTTAAGCGCATCGAGCGCCGCTTGCATGCGCTTGCGCACTAACGCCCGGTCATTCTTCAACGGCATCATGGCGGCGCCTGCTTCATCGCCGTTCTGTGGACGAACCCCCTGCCCATAAAGATCAGCGAGCAACACCACATAACCTTGCTCAGCAACCGACTGTGCAATCATCTGCGCACCTTCGCTAACGCCCATCCAGTTTGGCGCCATTACCAGGCCTGGGCGTGAGGAAGCATCGCTGGAATCAAACACCAGACGGCTTTCGTAGGATTGGCCATCAATTTGGTAAACCACGGAACGAACGATAACGTTGCTCATTTGCAGCCCTCGAAAAAAACTATAAAAAAAACCCGCCGAAGCGGGTTTTTTGCTGGTGTTTAAACTGACAACTCTACCAGTAGCTTGTTCAGTCGACGCACATAAGCAGCCGGGTCTTTCAGGCTATCGCCTGCGGCCAACGCCGCTTGGTCAAACAGGATGTGTGACAGGTCACCGAATCGCTCTTCGCTTTGCTCTGCATCGAGCTTGGCAATCAGCGGGTGGGCCGGGTTGAACTCGAAGATAGGCTTGGAATCCGGAACCTTCTGACCGCTGGCTTCAAGGATCTGGCGCATTTGCAGGCCCAGATCTTGTTCGCCGATGGCCAGAATCGCCGGGGAGTCGGTCAAACGGTGGGAAACCCGCACTTCGCTGACAGCCTCGCCCAGCGCGGCTTTCAGACGCTCGATCAGACCTTCTTTATCCTTGGCGACTTCTTCTTGGGCTTTCTTGTCCTCTTCGGAGTCCAATTTGCCAAGATCCAAGTCACCACGCGCGACGTCGACAAACCCTTTGCCGTCGAAATCGCTGAGGTAGCTCATCAACCATTCGTCGATGCGGTCAGTCAACAGCAGCACTTCAATGCCTTTCTTGCGGAAGACTTCCAGATGCGGGCTGTTTTTAACCTGAGCGTAGGTTTCGCCGGTCAGGTAATAGATCTTGTCCTGACCTTCCTTGGCGCGGGCCAAGTACTCGGTCAGTGCGACGACTTGTTCGCCACCGTCTTCGTGGGTCGATGCGAAACGCAGCAAGCCGGCGATTTTTTCCTTGTTGGCGAAATCTTCTGCCGGGCCTTCCTTCATGACCTGGCCGAAGTTTTTCCAGAAGCCTTTGTATTGATCAGGCTCGTTTTTCGCCAGTTTTTCCAGCATGTCCAAGACACGCTTGGTCAGCGCCGATTTCATCGAATCGATGATCGGGTCTTTCTGCAGAATTTCCCGCGACACGTTCAACGAAAGGTCATTGGAATCGACCACGCCCTTGATGAAGCGCAGGTACAGCGGCAGGAACGACTCAGCTTGATCCATCACGAAAACGCGCTGCACGTACAGTTTCAGACCGCGAGGTGCTTCACGCTGATAAAGATCGAACGGAGCACGGGCTGGCACATAGAGCAACGAGCTGTATTCCAGCTTGCCTTCAACCTTGTTATGGCTCCAGCTCAGCGGGTTTTCGAAGTCATGGGCTATGTGCTTGTAAAACTCCTGGTATTCCTCGTCCTTCACCTCGGTCCGAGGACGGGTCCATAGCGCACTGGCGCGGTTAACGGTTTCCCACTCCACTTCAGGCGTGGCTTCACCTTCGGCAGCGGCCTGTTCTTTTGGCAGCTCAATGGGCAACGCGATGTGGTCAGAATATTTCTTGATGATGTTGCGCAGACGGTAGCCGTCTGCGAATTCATCTTCAGCGCTTTTCAGGTGCAAAACGATGCGCGTACCACGATCAGCCTTTTCGACGGTAGCGATTTCAAATTCGCCCTCGCCTTTTGAGGACCAATGCACGCCTTCGCTAGCAGGAACGCCAGCACGACGGCTGAACACTTCAACCTTGTCGGCGACGATGAATGCTGAGTAGAAGCCCACACCGAACTGGCCGATGAGGTGCGAATCTTTTTTCTGATCACCGGACAAATTCTTCATGAAGTCCGCAGTACCCGACTTGGCAATGGTGCCCAAGTGAGTGATCGCGTCTTCGCGGCTCATGCCGATACCGTTGTCTTCGAGGGTGACGGTTTTCGCGTCCTTGTCGAAGCTCACACGGATTTTCAGCTCAGCGCCGCCTTCGAGCAGGTCCGGCTTGGACAAGGCTTCGAAGCGCAATTTATCAACAGCGTCAGAGGCGTTCGAGATCAATTCGCGAAGGAAAATTTCCTTGTTGGAATACAGCGAATGGATCATGAGGTGCAGCAGTTGCTTCACCTCGGTCTGGAAGCCCAGGGTTTCCTTTTGAGTTTCCACACTCATGGTCGTCAAACTCCAATCAGATGGTACAAGCCGCATACACAGCGGCGGGATGTCATCAAAGTGGGGGCTGGGTCAGAGATTTCAAGGGCTTGAGTTGTGTGATCTACGATTCTTCGATTTTGAAATGCGCCCGCGCAGTGGCAATCGGTTCGGCGGAAAGGGTTTGCCAGGCGGTAACAGCAACGTTTGCCACCCGCCGCCCCTGACGCCAGACCTGACACTGCGCGTAGGTATCGCGAACGTGTCCGGCACGCAGGTAGTCCACCGAAAAATCGATGATTTTCGGCACAGCTCCCGAGTCAGTAGCGATCAGCAAGTGCATGGCCGCTGCCAGCTCCATGAACCCGGCGATTACACCCCCATGAATGGCCGGCAGCAAAGGATTGCCAATGTTGTCGCTGTTGGCCGGCAGACGAAAAATCAAGGCGCCGTCCTGCCGGGTGCATTCGATGCCGATCAGACGGGCATAAGGAATCAGCTCGAATAACGCTTCATAACTGTTTTGTTGATGCGCCTGACGAACCTGTGCCTTGAAGTCGATGGTCATAGCGCTGAGCCCCGTATCGGTCCGCTCAGGCGGCTGTCGCCTTTGATGCCTTTACCCATGCGCATGAACGTCCCGACCACATGAGCAATGGGTTGCTGTGGGTCATCTTGATAGGCAAACCCACGGGTAAAAATGACATCGCTGGTGACCCGATAACATTGAGCAAATCCATAAACGTCTTTATTGGGTTCGGCCGAATGCATGTAATCGATACGCAGGTCGAGGGTTGGGCAGACCTCAAACTCAGGCAATACGCACAGGATGGCTATTCCACAGGTGCTGTCCATCAACGAGGTTAACGCACCGCCATGGATGACCCCGGTTTCAGGGTTTCCGACAATACTCAAGCTGTAAGGAAGGATCAGGGTCATACCATCGGCGTTCGCGCTGTGAACGCGCAGCCCCAGCACCTGACAATGCCTGAGCACCGAAACGAAACGCACTGCGCTATCGAAAATCGCATTTTCGCTCATCCGTTGATCTCTTGTTTTAGTGGACCCAGCATAGCCGCAGCGCAAAGCGGTTGACACGGCAACCTATAGATTTCTATAGGAAATGTTGAACTTAATTTACCGAGCCACGCTCGAAAGGCCAGTAGATATGTTCAATAAGGAGAAAAACCCCATGCGTAAATCTTTAGCTTTTGCCCTCATGCTCACTGCCACCGTCGCTTTGGCCGCTTGCGATAAATCCAGCGAGAACAAACAGCAAGAAGCCAACAAAGCAGCTCAGGAATCCCAGGATTCGATGAGCAAGGCCCAAGACAAGGTCAATGACGCCGCCAAAGAAAGTCAACAGGCCGCTCAGAAAAATGCCGAAGCCGCTCAAGAGCGGACTAAAGAAGCTAACTCTCAGGCGCCGGCGCCTACCACCACCAAATAAACTGAGCCGCTCTCAGGATCATGAAGCCCGCCACCAGCGGGCTTTATTCGTTAGGCCAGCGCTTCGCGGCGCTTACCCAGCAGGCGGTCGCAGACGAATGCACCGATCAACGTAATCACCGTTGGCACCAGCCATGCCAGGCCCTGCTCACTCAACGGCAAATGCGCCAGTTGGCTCGGTAATCCGTCCGCTAGCCCGGCGACTTTAAGGGCATCGATAATGCCAAACAGCAGAGACACCAGCATCACCGGCGCGACAATCAAACGCTGTGAATACCAGAAGTCTTTGCAGAAGCTCAGGGCCACCAGCACGATGCACGGCGGGTAGATCGCGGTCAGCACCGGGACTGAGAAGTGTATTAATTTAGTCAGGCCCAGGTTCGATATCAACAACGAAAAAACCGCCAGCATCAGCACCAGGGTTTTATAAGATAACGGCAGTACTGCGCTGAAATATTCGGCGCACGCGCAGGTCAGACCGACGGCGGTGACCAAGCACGCTAATGAAATCAGTACCGCAAGGAAACCGCTGCCCAACGAACCAAAGGTGTGCTGCACATAGGCGTGCAGCACCACCGCGCCGTTGCCCGCCCCCGCAGCAATCGCGTGACTGCCCGAGCCTAGGCGAAACAAACTGACGTAGACCAGCGCCAGCCCCACCCCGGCAATCAGACCGGCAATAATGGCGTAGCGAGTGATCAACTGCGGTGAAGTGACCCCGCGCGAACGAATGGCATTGACGATGACAATGCCGAATACCAACGCGCCCAGGGTGTCCATGGTCAGGTAGCCGTTGATAAAACCTTGAGAAAAAGGCGCCGCCACGTAGGCCGGCTCCGCGACACCGACGTCCCCTGCCGGCAAAGCAAACGCCGCGATGCCCAACACGGCCAGCGCAAAGATCTTCATCGGCGCAAGAAACCGGCCAACCGTGTCAAGCAGTCGACCCGGATACAGCGAAACCCAAAATACCACGATGAAGTACACCAAGCTGTACAGGAACAACGCCAACGGACCGTCCCCGGTCAGTGGCGCAAGGCCGACTTCGAACGACACACTGGCTGTCCGTGGCGTGGCGAACAGTGGGCCTACCGCCAAGTAGCAGACTGCGGCGAGAATCCCGCCCGCAACTTTGCCGATTGGACTGCTCAACGCATCCATCGCGCCGCCTACTTTAGCCAGCGCAACTACGGTAATAACCGGAAGGCCCACCGCCGTAATCAGAAAACCCAGCGCCGCCAGCCAAACGTGTGGTCCGGCCTGAAGTCCGACGATGGGTGGGAAGATGATATTGCCAGCCCCAACAAACAGAGCAAAGGTCATAAAACCGAGTGCCAGGATGTCCTGACCTTTCAACACTTTCATTACGGGGAATACCACATTGCTGGATCGGGGCGATACAAAGCGGCGACTAGCCTAACGAATTAGCGTGTCCGTCGCACCATTAAGGGGCAAATAGTCCCATTTACGACAGCAAGCGTCGCATACGGATAACATTAATAGCGTGGCCAACGAATTACGCGAATTTCGATACGGTGCTCAAACCCGTAGATCTGCGTCACCCACAATTATCAAAACCTAAAACGCACAAAGGCCACCCGAAGGTGGCCTTTGCTGGTTGTTGCGTCAGTTCAGCAGAAGCTTACTTGACAGCCCAACCGGTCAGCTCAGCCAAAGCCTTGCCGATGTCTGCCAGAGAACGCACGGTTTTAACGCCAGCGTCTTCCAGTGCAGCGAATTTCTCGTCTGCAGTACCTTTGCCGCCGGAGATGATTGCGCCAGCATGGCCCATGCGCTTGCCCGCAGGGGCAGTCACACCAGCGATGTAGGAAACAACCGGCTTGGTCACGTGTGCCTTGATGTAGGCAGCCGCTTCTTCTTCAGCCGAACCGCCAATTTCACCGATCATGACGATCGCTTCAGTCTTCGGGTCTTCCTGGAACAGTTTCAGGATGTCGATGAAGTTCGAGCCTGGGATCGGGTCACCGCCGATGCCAACACAGGTCGACTGGCCGAAACCGGCGTCAGTCGTCTGCTTCACAGCTTCGTAAGTCAGAGTGCCAGAACGCGACACGATACCGACTTTACCTGGCAAGTGAATGTGACCTGGCATGATGCCGATCTTGCATTCACCCGGAGTGATCACGCCTGGGCAGTTAGGCCCAATCAGAATCACGCCCAGTTCGTCGCACTTGACCTTGGCATCCAGCATGTCCAGGGTAGGAATGCCTTCGGTGATGCACACGATCAGCTTGATGCCACCGAACGCCGCTTCAAGGATGGAATCCTTGCAAAAAGGAGCTGGAACGTAGATCACGCTGGCGGTTGCGCCAGTTTGTGCCACAGCGTCTTTCACGGTGTTGAACACTGGTAGACCCAGGTGCTCAGTGCCGCCTTTGCCCGGAGTGACACCACCGACCATCTTGGTGCCGTACTCAATGGCTTGCTGGGTGTGGAAACTACCTTGCGAACCGGTAATACCCTGGCAGATAACTTTTGTGTCTTTATTGATCAGGACGCTCATTATTTGCCCTCCGCAGCTTTGACAACTTGTTGAGCAGCGTCGGTCAAGCTGGTAGCAGCGATGATGTTCAAGCCGCTTTCTGCCAGTACTTTAGCGCCCAGTTCAGCGTTGTTACCTTCAAGGCGCACAACAACCGGGATTTTCACGCCAACTTCTTTCACTGCACCGATGATGCCTTCGGCAATCATGTCGCAGCGAACGATGCCGCCGAAGATGTTAACCAATACTGCCGCGACGTTAGTGTCTGACAGAATGATTTTGAACGCTTCAGTAACGCGTTCTTTGGTAGCACCACCGCCCACGTCGAGGAAGTTCGCTGGTTTGCCGCCATGCAGATTGACGATGTCCATGGTACCCATGGCCAAGCCAGCACCGTTGACCATGCAACCGATGTTGCCTTCCAGCGCTACGTAGTTCAGTTCGAACTTGGCAGCGTGCGCTTCACGCGGATCGTCTTGCGACGGATCGTGGAAAGTTTTCAGCTTAGGCTGACGGTACATCGCGTTAGCGTCGATGTTCAGTTTGGCATCAAGGCAGTGCAGATCGCCGTCAGCTTTGATGACCAATGGATTCACTTCCAGCAAAGCCAGGTCGTGATCCTTGAACAGTTTCGCCAGGCCAACGAAAATTTTCGCGAACTGAGTAACTTGCTTACCTTCCAGACCCAACTGGAAAGCCAACTCGCGACCTTGGAATGGCTGAGCGCCAACCAGTGGATCGATCGTGGCTTTGAGGATCTTCTCTGGTGTGTCGTGAGCGATTTTCTCGATGTCCACGCCACCTTCGGTGGAAGCCATGAACACGATACGACGGCTCGAACGATCCACTACAGCGCCAAGGTAAAGCTCTTTAGCGATGTCGGTGCAGGACTCGACCAGGATTTTGGTGACTGGCTGACCATTTGCATCGGTCTGGTAAGTCACAAGACGCTTGCCCAACCACTGTTGAGCGAATGCTGCTGCGTCTTCTTTGCTGCGAACCAGCTTAACGCCGCCCGCTTTACCGCGACCGCCAGCGTGAACCTGTGCTTTGACGACCCATTCGGTACCGCCAATTTTGTCGCAAGCTTCTGCTGCAGCTTCCGGGGTGTCTACAGCGTAGCCTTTGGATACTGGCAGGCCGTATTCAGCGAACAGCTGCTTACCCTGATACTCGTGGAGATTCATGCTTATTACCGTCTTCGTTAGTACTGCGCATTCGGTGCCGCACTTATAAAAGTGGCGCACCACCTGTGACTGACTCCAGGTGACCTCAGGAATGTGCCGAACATGAGTTCTGAACGTTCCTGAATTCGCCTTATGAGGTCTGGTCCAGCGGACATTCCGCGGTGAGTCTTGCTCGCAAGACCCACGACGGGCAGTCCGCCGTGGTTTCCTTTTTAACGTTTTTTCTTATTCTGGATGTGGATGGCGTGGCCATTCACAGCCAATGCGGCTTCGTGTAGAGCTTCGGACAGGGTCGGGTGAGAGAAAACCATCATCCCGATATCTTCGGCACTGGTACCGAATTCCATACCGATTGCGCCTTGCTGTACCAGCTCGGCAGCGCCTGGACCAATAACGTGAACGCCCAAAACGCGGTCAGTCTTGGCGTCAGCGATAACTTTGACGAAACCACCGGTGTCGTTGGCAGCCATGGCACGGCCACTGGCAGCGAACGGGAAGACGCCGACATTAACTTCAACGCCTTCAGCCTTCAAGGTCTGTTCGGTTTTACCCACCCATGCAATTTCAGGGTGAGTGTAGATAACCGATGGAATCAGGTCGTAGTTCATCTGGGTTTTGTGACCCTTGATGCGCTCGACAACCATGATGCCCTCTTCCGAGGCTTTGTGCGCCAGCATCAGACCACGAACCACGTCACCAATGGCGTAAACGCCTGGAACGCTGGTTTCGCACTGATCGTTGACGAAGATGAAACCACGTTCGTCAAGGTTCACGCCACTGTCGGAAGCCAGCAATTCGGTGGTCACCGGACGACGGCCCACGGAAACGATCAAACGGTCAAACGTGATGGTTTGCTCGCCGGTCGAATCAGTGTAGGTCACAACGACTTCTTCGCCGTTGACCTTCGAGCCGGTCACGCGAGCACCGAGTTTGATGTCCAGACCTTGCTTGGTGAAGGTCTTCAACGCTTCTTTGGAGACAGCTTCATCAGCGGCTGGAATGAATTTTTCCAGTGCTTCCAGAACCGTAACCTGTGCGCCAAGACGTGCCCAGACCGAACCCAATTCCAGGCCAATCACACCAGCGCCAATCACGCCAAGACGTTTTGGAACTTGCTGGAATTCAAGAGCGCCCGTCGAATCGACGATCACGTTGTTATCAACCGGAGCCGGCGGAATGTCGATCGGACGTGAGCCAGAAGCCAGAATCACGTGGTCCGCTTCGATCACTTCAACCGTGCCATCAGGCTTGGTCAATTCAACTTTCTTGCCGGCCAGCAACTTGCCGTGACCTTGCAGGGAAGTCACGCCATTGGCTTTGAACAGGCTGGCTACGCCGCCGGTCAGGCCTTTGACGATGGTAGCTTTGCGGCCGATCATTGCAGCCACATCCATGGTGACTTCAGACGTCGAAATACCGTGGATTTTGAAGCCGTTTTTAGCTTCGTAGAACTTCCAGGAGCTGTCCAGCAGCGCCTTGGATGGAATGCAACCAACGTTCAGGCACGTGCCGCCGAGGGCCAGCTTGCCCTCTTTGTCCTGATACTTTTCGATGCAAGCCGTCTTAAGACCAAGTTGCGCAGCCTTGATAGCAGCAACATAGCCACCAGGGCCCGCGCCAATCACTACTACGTCAAATTTCTGGGACATAAAAAAGAGTTCCTCTTTAGCTGCAAGCTTTCAAGCTACACGCCGCAAGCTGGTCTGCGATAAATTACAGACGAGCTTGCGACCTGTTCATTTAGGTGTCCGCGCTACAAGCCACAACGCAGGCTGCTTTTACTTGCAGCTTGACGCTAGAAACTTATAGCGATTCCCGTTAGATATCCAGCAGCAGGCGAGCGGGATCTTCCAGCAAGTCTTTGATGGTCACCAGGAAGGTCACTGCTTCTTTGCCGTCGATCAAACGGTGATCGTACGAGAGTGCCAGGTACATCATTGGCAAGATCACGACTTCGCCTTTGACCGCCATTGGACGTTCCTGGATTTTGTGCATGCCCAGGATAGCCGCTTGTGGCGGGTTAACGATTGGCGTGGACAACAGCGAACCGAAGGTACCACCGTTGGAGATGGTGAAGGAACCGCCGGTCATGTCATCCATGGTCAGCTTGCCGTCTTTGGCTTTTTTGCCGAAAGCAGCAATGCCGCCTTCGATTTCAGCCAGGCTCATCAGCTCAGCGTTACGCAGAACCGGAACCACCAAACCGCGATCACTCGACACGGCAACGCCGACGTCTGAATAGCCGTGGTAGACGATGTCGGTGCCGTCGATGGAAGCATTGACCGCCGGGTAGCGTTTCAGCGCTTCGGTGGCCGCTTTCACGAAGAACGACATGAAGCCCAGGCGTACGCCGTTGTGGGACTTCTCAAACAGGTCCTTGTACTTCGAACGCAGCTCCATGATCGGCTTCATGTTGACTTCGTTGAACGTGGTCAGCATCGCCATGTTCGACTGAGCTTCAACCAGACGCTCGGCAACCTTGGCACGCAGGCGGGTCATCGGAACACGTTTTTCAACGCGATCACCGGCGGCAAAAACAGGCGCGGCCGCAGCCGCTTTAACCGGTGCAGGAGCAGCGGCAGGCGCGGATTTCTTCGCGTCTACAGCAGCAACAACGTCTTCCTTGGTAACGCGACCGTCTTTACCGGTGCCTTTAACGCTGGCCAGATTGATGCCATTTTCTTCAGCCAGCTTGCGCGCGGCAGGTGCAGCAATTGCATCTTCATCGCCAGCGGTAGGCGCTGCTGCAGGAGCAGAAGCGGCCTGAGCCGGTGCAGCAGCGGCAGCAACAGCGGCGCCAACCGCTTCAAGCGTGCCCAGCAATTCATCGGAGAGAACGGTGTCGCCTTCGTTTTTAACGATGGAGCCCATCACGCCGTCAGCGGTAGCCAGAACTTCAAGCACCACCTTGTCGGTTTCGATGTCGACGATCAGATCGTCACGCTTGACGGCATCCCCAGGCTTTTTGTGCCAGGTAGCAACGGTACCGTCGGCAACCGATTCCGGGAAAGTGGGGGCTTTGATTTCGATAGCCATTATCTGTGGTTCCTTAAATTCGGTTTCTGATGCACGAAGGCGTTAAACGGTGAATGCATCTTTCAGCAGTTTTGCCTGCTGTTCGGCATGCATCGAGGCATAACCACAAGCCGGAGCCGCAGACGCGTCACGACCAGCGTACTCAAGGACCAATGCCTTGTTGTGACCGCTGATGATGCGACGCATGTGATGCTGACTCCCGTACCAGGCGCCCTGGTTCATCGGTTCTTCCTGACACCAGACGATGTGCTTGAGGTTTTTGTACGGGCCCAGGACTTCGATCAAGTCGTCTTCCGGGAACGGGTACAGCTGCTCAAGACGCACGATGGCGATGTCATCACGACCTTCGGCACGGCGTTTTTCCAAGAGGTCGTAGTAAACCTTGCCGCTACACAGTACGACGCGACCGACTTTGGCCGGGTCTTGTGCATCCACTTCTGGAATCACGGTCTGGAACGAGCCTTCGGCCAGATCTTCCAGAGTCGAAACGGCCAGTTTGTGGCGCAGCAGTGACTTCGGTGTCAACACGATCAGCGGCTTGCGCAGCGGACGGATAACTTGACGACGCAACAGGTGATAGATCTGAGCCGGTGTGGTCGGTACGCAAACCTGAATGTTGTGCTCGGCACACAATTGCAGGTAACGCTCCAAACGCGCAGACGAGTGCTCTGGACCCTGACCTTCATAACCGTGAGGCAGCAACATGGTCAGACCGCACAGACGGCCCCACTTGTGCTCGCCGCTGGTGATGAACTGGTCGATAACCACTTGGGCACCGTTGGCGAAATCGCCAAACTGAGCTTCCCAGATAACCAGCGCGTTAGGCTCGGTGGTCGAGTAACCGTACTCAAACGCCAGTACCGCTTCTTCCGACAGCAGGGAGTCGTACAAGTCGAAACGCGGCTGACCTTTGTACAGATTCTGCAATGGAATGTAGGTAGCGCCATCTTTCTGGTTGTGCAGGGCTGCGTGGCGGTGCGAGAACGTGCCGCGACCGACGTCTTGGCCAGTAATGCGAACCGGGTGACCTTCGAATGCCAGGGTCGCGTACGCCATGGTTTCAGCGTAACCCCAGTTGATCGGCAGGCCACCGACTTGCATCTTCTGACGGTCTTCGTAGATCTTCGACACCTGACGCTGAACCACGAAGCCTTCTGGCAGCTCCATCATTTTTGCGGACAGTTCTTGCAAGGTCTTCAAGTCGAAACGGGTGTCGTGACGAGCAGTCCAGGCATGACCCAGATAAGGGCGCCAATCGACGAACAACTCTTTGTTCGGCTCTTTGACCAGGCTTTTCACTACGTGCAAACCGGCGTCCAGCGCATCGCGATAGTCGTCGATTTTTGCTTGTACACGGGCGTCATCGATCACACCGGCCTTGGTCAGGCGTTCAGCGTACAGCTCACGCGTGGTGCGCTGCTTGGCGATTTGCTGGTACATCAACGGCTGAGTACCGCTCGGCTCATCCGCTTCGTTGTGTCCACGGCGACGGTAGCAAACCAGATCGATCACGATGTCACGCTTGAACTGCATGCGGTAATCGATGGCCAACTGGGTTACAAACACGACGGCTTCAGGGTCATCACCATTTACATGGAGAATCGGCGCCTGAATCATCTTGGCAACGTCGGTCGCGTACTCGGTGGAGCGAGCGTCTTCCGGGTTGCTGATGGTGAAACCAACCTGGTTGTTGATGACGATGTGGATCGTGCCGCCTGTCTTGAAGCCGCGAGTCTGCGACATCTGGAAGGTTTCCAGGACCACGCCTTGACCTGCAAACGCAGCGTCACCGTGGATGGAAATAGGCAGAACCTTGTCACCAGTCGGATCGTTACGACGATCCTGACGCGCACGTACCGACCCTTCTACCACCGGAGAAACGATCTCCAGGTGAGACGGGTTGAACGCCATCGCAAGGTGAACTTCGCCGCCGGCGGTCATCACGTTGGACGAGAAGCCCTGGTGATATTTAACGTCACCGGAACCCAGCTCGACCTTCTTCTTGCCTTCGAACTCGTCGAACAGGTCGCGCGGGTTTTTGCCGAAGGTGTTGACCAAGACGTTCAACCGACCACGGTGGGCCATGCCGATCACGATTTCCTTGGTGCCGTAAGAACCCGAACGCTGGATCAGCTCATCGAGCATTGGAATCAGGCTTTCACCGCCTTCCAGACCGAAACGCTTGGTACCTGGGTACTTGGTGCCCAGGTATTTTTCCAGACCTTCAGCTGCCGTCACACGCTCGAGCAGGTGGCTTTGGATGTCAGCGGAAAACGCTGGACGTCCGCGCACGCTTTCGAGGCGTTGCATGAACCAGTTACGCTGCACGGAATCGACGATATGCGTAAATTCAGAACCGATGGTGCGGCAATATGTCTGCTGCAACGCATCAAGAATTTCGCGTAGGCTCGCCTCCTCTTTGCCGATGTACAAATCACCGGCGCGGAAAGTGGTGTCAAGATCAGCGTTGGTCAAACCGTAATGATTGATCGACAGGTCAGCCGGCGCTGGACGTTGCCACAAACCCAATGGATCGAGCTGGGCGCCTTGATGGCCCCGCATCCGATACGCCTGGATAAGCCGCAACACTTCAACCTGCTTCTTCTCGTGCTCGCTGCTCACGCTGCCGGCAGATACCGGTTGGGCGCGGCGCTGGTTTTTAGCCAGCAACACGAAATGATCGCGAATCGTCGAATGCGATACATCGGTGGCAGTGTTGCCGTCAGCGGGCAACTTCTGAAAGTAGGTGCGCCATTCTTCTGGCACAGCGTTAGGGTCGTGCAGGTAGAGCTCGTAGAGCTCTTCCACATAGGCAGCGTTACCACCGGAAAGGTGGGCACTGTTCCACATGCGCTGCATCACGCTTTCTTGCATGCTTGGTCACCCTCGGTAAGGGGACACCACCGGCGAAGACACCACAGCCAGCCTGAAAAAGCCCATGTATCGCGACTAAAACAAGCCACCGAGGTCCACGCAGATAGTCCGGGTACCAGCCCGGATGCCCCTGCTGGTCTCATTTCTTCAAAATAAGAGCCGTAGCTTCATGAGCTACTGCTCAGGTTAAAACTACGGCGCCGGTTGAAGCCTGCGCCGCAGCTAGTACGGGTAAATCAATTACAGGTGCAACGTTACAAATTAAACGCCGCTTTGGAGCAGCATGCTGCGAATGTGACCGATAGCCTTGGTTGGGTTCAGGCCCTTCGGACACACGTTCACGCAGTTCATGATCCCGCGGCAGCGGAATACGCTGAATGGATCATCCAGCGAAGCCAGACGTTCCTGGGTATGAGTGTCACGGCTGTCAGCCAGGAAACGATAAGCTTGCAGCAGTGCCGCTGGACCGAGGAACTTGTCTGGGTTCCACCAGAAAGACGGGCAGGAAGTCGAGCAGCAAGCGCACAGGATGCACTCGTACAGACCATCAATCTTTTCACGTTCTTCTGGAGTCTGCAGGCGCTCGATGGCCGGAGCCGGCGTATCGTTCAGCAGGTATGGCTTCACCTTCTCGTATTGCTTATAGAAGATGCTCATATCGACGACCAGGTCACGAATAACCGGCAAACCAGGCAATGGACGTACCACTAGCTTGTTGCCTTTGACCACGGCAGACAGTGGCGTGATGCACGCCAAGCCGTTTTTGCCGTTGATATTCATACCGTCGGAACCACAGACGCCTTCACGGCAAGAGCGACGATAAGAGAAACCTTCATCCTGCTCTTTGACCAGCGCCAGCACATCCAGAACCATCAGGTCTTTACCGTTGGTATTGACCTGAAATTCCTGCATGAACGGCGCCGCGTCTTGATCAGGGTTGTAGCGATAAACACTGACTTGCAACATATCGGCCACCCTTAATAAGTACGGATCATGGGTTCGAAAGTCGGAACAGTCTTCGGCGAGAAGTTCACGGCACGTTTGGTTACACGCTTGTCACCCGGGAAATACAGGGAGTGGCATAGCCAATTCACATCATCGCGATCTTCGAAGTCTTCACGGGCGTGAGCGCCGCGGGACTCTTTACGAACTTCTGCGGCGATTGCCGTGGCTTCCGCCACTTCCAGCAGGTTTTGCAATTCCAGAGCTTCGATTCGAGCGGTGTTGAAAGCCTGGCTCTTGTCGTTGATCTTGACGTTGGCGATGCGCGTACGCAGATCCGCCAATTGGGTAATACCTTTCTGCATGTATTCGCCGGTACGGAACACACCGAAGTAGTTCTGCATGCAGCTTTGCAGCTCTTTGCGCAGCGAAGCGACATCTTCACCGGTGGTACGTTCGTTCAAGCCAGCAAGGCGCTCGAGGGCGAAGTCGATGTCAGTTTCAGAAGCGCGACGGTAGTCAACGCCTTCACGCAGGCTTTGTTCCAGGTGGATACCGGCAGCACGACCAAAGACCACCAGATCGAGCAACGAGTTGCCGCCCAGACGGTTGGCGCCGTGAACCGATACGCAGGCCACTTCGCCAACCGCGAACAGACCCGGAATGATCTGATCCACGCCTTCGGCATTCTGGGTGATCGCCTGACCATGAATGTTGGTCGGAACGCCGCCCATCATATAGTGGCAAGTTGGAACCACTGGAATCGGAGCCACTGCAGGATCGACGTGAGCGAAGGTCTTGGACAGTTCCATGATCCCGGGCAGACGGCTGTGCAGTACTTCTTCGCCCAAGTGATCTAGCTTGAGCATCACGTGGTCGCCATCTGGACCACAACCGTTGCCGGCAATGATCTCTTTAACCATGGAGCGTGCTACCACGTCACGACCAGCAAGGTCTTTCGCGTTCGGAGCATAACGCTCCATGAAACGCTCACCGTGCTTGTTGATCAGGTAACCGCCTTCACCACGGCAGCCTTCAGTGACCAGTACACCTGCGCCGGCGATGCCGGTCGGGTGGAACTGCCACATTTCAATGTCTTGCACCGGCACGCCTGCACGCAGCGCCATGCCAATACCGTCACCGGTATTGATCAGGGCGTTGGTCGTCGAGGAATAGATACGGCCCGCACCGCCAGTGGCCAATACAGTCGCGTTTGCACGGATGTATGAGGTTTCACCGGTTTCGATGCAAATGGCGATGATGCCGACAAAAGCGCCATCCTGGTTCTTCACCAGATCAACACCATAGTATTCGTTAAGGAATACGGTACCGGCCTTCAGGTTGGCCTGGTACAAGGTGTGCAACAGCGCGTGACCGGTACGGTCGGCTGCTGCGCAAGTACGCGCAGCCTGCCCGCCCTTGCCGAAGTCTTTCGATTGACCGCCGAAGGGGCGCTGATAGATGCGGCCCTGTTCGGTACGGGAGAACGGAAGACCCATGTGTTCGAGTTCGAAAACGGCTTCTGGGCCTACGGAACACATGTATTCGATAGCGTCTTGGTCACCGATATAATCGGAGCCTTTGACGGTATCGTACATGTGCCAGCGCCAATCATCGTTTGGATCTGCGGAGGCGATGGCGCACGTGATGCCACCCTGAGCAGAGACGGTGTGGGAGCGAGTCGGGAAGACCTTGGTCACTACAGCGGTCTTGTGACCACCTTGAGCCAACTGCAACGCAGCGCGCATGCCGGCACCGCCACCACCAATAATGATGGCGTCGAAAGAAAGCGTATTTATGTTAGCCATGAATCAGATACCCCAAAGAATCTGCACACCCCAGACGAAGTAAGCGAACATGGCGATGCCGCATACTGCCTGGAAAAGGAAACGTATTGCAGTCGCGGACTTGCCCAGCGCCATCGGCGTCAGGTAGTCGGTCGCGATGGTCCACATGCCAACCCAGGCATGAGCGCCGAGTGCGACAAGGGCCAGCAGACTGAAGATACGCATCCAGCTGTTCGCGAACAGCTCATGCCATTGGGCGTAGCCCAGGCCTGGGTGTACGACGATGTATCCGATCAGGAATAAAAAATAAGCCGCGAGCACGACCGCAGATACGCGCTGCGCCATCCAGTCGTAAAGGCCCGAACGCGACAGGTTAGTGACGTTGGTTACCATATCCATACTCCTGCCAGAACGATCAACACCACGGATACGGCGAGAACGATTTTCGAGCCCAGCTTGCCGCCTTCCAGCGATTCACCGATGCCCATGTCCATGATCAAGTGGCGAATACCGGCCACCAAGTGATACAGCAAGGCGGACAGGAGGCCCCAAATCACTAGCTTGGCTAGCACACTAGTCAAACACGCCTTCACTTCGCCGAAGCCTTCCTCTGAACCGAGCGACTTGCCTAATGCATAAAGCATGATGGCAAGGCCGACAAACAGGATGATTCCGGAGATACGGTGAAGAATGGACGTGTAAGCAGTGACTGGGAGTTTGATGGTCCTTAGGTCGAGGTTTACAGGTCGTTGGCTATTCACGGCTTTTTTCACACTGAAGAGCCCCTAACAATCAGGGCAAAGTTGTTGGGAAGTGCACTGGTCAGGTACCCACACCCAGGGAGTGACGACCCCCGTGGAACAGGGCCAAAAGCCCCTGGCGGTCGGACGCCGAGTATAGACAGTTAGGTCGCTAATGACAACGCGCACACAGTCCCTCTAATAGGCAATTGCGCCTGTCAACTAAAAGGCGTAATGGCAGGAAAATTCGAGGAAAAGTCGCCCTAAGAGCCTTCTACTGCAAGACTTTAGGCAAATTGACTTTAGGATTTATCTCACTATAGTGGTCCGGGCCCTGCGTGGGGGGTTTGTCTGATGATTTGAAGCATAAATAGGAGGCCACATGGCTGACAAAAAAGCGCAGTTGATCATCGAGGGCGCAGCCCCCGTCGAGCTGCCGATTCTGACCGGCACCGTTGGTCCCGATGTAATCGACGTTCGCGGTCTTACCGCCACCGGCCGCTTCACATTCGACCCTGGTTTCATGTCGACCGCCTCTTGCGAGTCGAAGATCACGTATATCGACGGTGACAACGGCATCTTGCTGCACCGCGGCTATCCGATCGAGCAACTGGCCGAGCAATCGGACTATCTGGAAACCTGTTACTTGCTGCTCAACGGCGAACTGCCAACCGCCGAGCAGAAAGCTGACTTCGTTGTCATGGTAAAGAACCACACGATGGTGCACGAACAGTTGAAGACCTTCTTCAACGGCTTCCGTCGCGACGCTCACCCAATGGCTGTGATGTGCGGCGTGGTGGGCGCGCTGTCTGCGTTCTATCACGATTCCCTAGACATCAATAACCCGCAGCATCGCGAAATTTCCGCGATCCGTCTGGTTGCCAAGATGCCAACCCTGGCAGCGATGGTCTACAAGTACTCCATGGGTCAACCCATGATGTACCCGCGTAACGACCTGAACTACGCCGAAAACTTCTTGCACATGATGTTCAACACGCCGTGCGAGATCAAACCGATCAGCCCTGTGTTGGCCAAGGCCATGGATAAGATCTTTATCCTGCACGCCGATCACGAACAGAATGCATCGACATCGACCGTGCGCATGGCTGGCTCTTCGGGTGCTAACCCGTTTGCCTGCATCGCCGCTGGTATCGCTGCACTCTGGGGTCCCGCACACGGCGGCGCGAACGAAGCCGTATTGGCCATGCTGGATGAAATTGGCGATGTGTCGAACATCGACACCTTCATTGCCAAGGCCAAGGACAAGAACGATCCGTTCAAGCTCATGGGCTTCGGTCACCGCGTTTATAAAAACCGCGACCCACGTGCCACTGTGATGAAGCAGACGTGCGACGAAGTATTGAGAGAGTTGGGGATCAAAAATGATCCACAGCTGGAACTGGCTATGCGTCTCGAAGAGATCGCACTGACTGACCCGTACTTCATCGAACGCTCGCTGTACCCGAACGTCGATTTCTATTCGGGCATAATCCTCAAGGCGATCGGCATTCCGACTAGCATGTTCACCGTGATCTTCGCCTTGGCGCGGACCGTCGGCTGGATTTCGCACTGGAAAGAAATGCTGTCCAGCCCGTACAAGATTGGCCGTCCGCGCCAGTTGTACACCGGCTACGTGGCTCGCGACATTGTGCCGCTTAAAGACCGCAAGTAAACGTCGGCCTTAACCCCCGAAGCAAAAAAGGGCTGCCAGTGGCAGCCCTTTTTCATGCCCTCAGAACCGGCGATTATTTCTCCGCCCGCTCCTTCAATGCCTTTAACGTATTGAACGGTGCATCGACGACAAACTTGTTCGCGACCCATGAAGGCACGCTACCACCAGGTTCCGTGTGAACCTGATAGGTCACTTCTGTCTGATCCGAGCCCTTGGGCACGAACTTCCAGAACCCTTCTACCTGAGCAACCCGCACAAAGCCCTTTTCTTCCGGGATGTAGGTGGGAACGCCTTCAAGCTTGCGGGTCAGGACGCCATCAGCCCCCTCCTCCGTGGTGACCATCAACACCGAATCACGTGGAGTCACTGGCCAAGGCGTATTGAATTGGGTGTAAGTCCAGACCTTGCCGCCGTCTATCTTCAGCACTTTCTGCGTCTTGCACTCATGTATCCAGGCACAGGCACCTACCACGTCCTCCTGCAATTTGCGCAGCTGCGCCAAGCTTGCCTTGATCGTGGTAACACCGCGATAAGCCTTGTACTGCGAACCTGCTACCTCGCTCAGAGAAACCGTTATCCCGCCCTCATTCTTGGCAACCTGCCAATTATCAGCGTGAGCGGTAGCAGCCATCAACACAGTCAAACCACCTACAACAGCCATCCGATGCAACGAACCCATTGTTATATTCCTTTTTGGCAAAGTTCTGGTAAATCGGTTTGCGGTATATCCGTTTGCTCACTCATCACATAAAACCAATTGCTTATACGCTCGCGGTGGCGTGCTCCCACCAGCCAATCAAGCGAATCGCTTCAGACTGGCTAGTGCCGCAGACTTCCTCATCTGCCGAAAAAGCGCTACACACCGCCGGCCGCTCCGGCCTACCGAACAAGGCGCACATCGATTCGACAGAAAGGTGCAGGCAGCGTTCTCCAGCGGCTTTGCCATTTGGCATGCCAGGGATAGGCGAACTGATGGAGGGAGCGACGCAGCAAGCGCCGCACTGCGGACGACAGTCCATGACCGGTATTCTCGCGCAAGGAAGCAATGGGCTAACCGAGGAAGATAGTACAGGCTAAAACGACCGTTTGAAATCAGGACATTTTTGGACGCCTACACACGCTATTGCTTGAATTCAAAATCCAGGGCGGCGCCCTCGACTTCCCGATGACTTTCATCGCGAAGCTGCAACTGCATTTGATTGCTCAATAAACGACCGTTCAGTTGGAACGGGCTGTCTTTGCTGGACTTTTTCTCACTGAACATAGGCGGCAGGACCGCTTTATGAATCATGGGCGCGACTTTGCCGGCAGGCTGCAGTTGGTCAACCATGTCGCTGGGTAAGGTCAAATCGAGACTCGGCTTGTCCAGGCGTGTTTGCTGGACCACCTCACTGGCGGGCTTGGTTTTGCTGGCGATCGGAGCATGGGACTTGCCCGTCACTGCGTTGGCCGTCGTTTTGACGATTACCGGTTTCTTAACTGACGAGGATTGAGCATGAGCGATTATGACGGGCACCACCGCTACATTGGGTGCCAAGACGTGCTCAGGCTCTCGCTCCAGTTGCTTGAACGGCGCAGCAGCAGGTGCTTCAGCGACCAATGGCGCTGAAGGTTTCACCACAGCCTGCGACGAATCACTGTGGGGCTGCGCCGCTGGTTTTATTTCAACTGGAACGGACTCGACCGATACCTTGGGCGTTGGCGCGGGAGGCGCTGACGACTTGTCAGCGTCACACGCGCTTAACAGCGTAATCAGCAGCAGACCAATAAACCTAGAAAAGTTATTCATGATTTGACACGAAAGTTACACATAGGCAGAGGGCCATATGCTCGCCTGTTGGCCGGTCCGTGACAAGCAGTCCGACTCATCAAGCCATAGAAAACCATTGGCGCGGTTTCTGTTTCGACGCTGAATCCCTAATACGCTAACGCCGCTTCCTGACACAATTGCTTGGCCAGCATTCCTAATGTCATCACTGCACGCTCAGCTTCGCGGTTCCATGGGACACCACAGTTAAGCCGAATGCAGTGATTGAACTGCTCTGTATTGCTGAAAATCAACCCCGGGGCGATGCTAATCCCCTGCTCAAGCGCTCGAACATGCAACTCTTGGGTATTTACCCGTCCTGGCAAACTCACCCACAGAATAAAACCACCCGTCGGACGGCTCATTTGTGTGCCTTCCGGGAAATACTGCTGCACTGCCAGTTGGAAGGCGCTGAGGTTCTTGCGATATTCAAGCCGAATAAAGCGCAAATGGCGGTCATAGCCACCATTTTCCAGATAAGCGGCAACTCCCATTTGCGTAACGCTGCATGCCGAATGAGTGCTAAACGTCTGCAAGCGCTGAATTTCCGCCTGATACTTGCCAGCGATTACCCAACCAATACGCACGCCGGGTGACAACGTTTTGGAAAAACTGGAGCAATAAATCACATGCCCCAATCGATCAAACGCCTTTAACGACTTAGTGCGCCCTAGCTCAAACATCAATTCGCCGTATATGTCATCTTCAACTATCTGAATATCGAAGTCGGACGCCAGGCGCAGCAGGTGTTTCTGCCGCTCTTCGGGAACGGTTCCGCCCAACGGATTACTCAGCCGCGAGGTCATCACCAATGCCTTGATCGACCATTGATTGGCCGCCAACTGCAATGCTTCAAGACTGATGCCAATGGCCGGATCACTGGGAATCTCGATAACCTTGAGCCCCAACAGGTCCGCCAACTGCAATAGGCCATAGTAGGTGGGCGATTCGGTCGCGATCAAATCGCCTGGACGGGTCAATACGCGCAGGGACATCTGCAATGCGTCAACGCAACCATGGGTGATCACAACTTCGGACGGGTCCACCACCACGCCAGCGTCACGCATGCGAATGGCAACTTGCCGGCGCAACGGCTCAAAGCCGGGGCTGAACATGTAACTAAAGGCACGCGGGCTTTGAAAACGCGTCACTTTGGCAATTTGTTGATGAAGGGCACGCACTGGCAAATAGTCGACATGAGGCGTGGCGGCCCCCAGCGGAAATACACCCTCTCGCCGTGATTCGACCAATACTTGCTGAATTATGCTGCTGCGCGTAACCAGGCCGGGACGCTCGACACGGGCGATATCAGGGGTCGGCGCGGTCAGCGCCGGAGTTTGGTGCACGTAATATCCAGATTGCGGCCGCGCACGGATCAAACCCTGATCTTCAAGGTTCGCGTAGGCCTGTAGCACGGTGGCATGACTGACGTTGAGCTGCGAACTCATTTTGCGAACCGAGGGTACACGCTCGCCAGGCTGATAAACGCCGCGACGAATATCCTCAGCCAACTGCTGGGCAATGCGCTGATAAAGCAGAAGATTAGTCACGAGACGGGCCTCGATTTCACTGACAACGTATTTTTATAGGGAATTTAAGTCGGTCGCCGACCGTAACAGTTAAGAAGTGTACTGGAACAGTTCGTTTAAACAATAGTGGCTTTTAACAGTGTAAAAATCTAATGGCGGGTGTAAGTGCCAATATCGAGGATTTCTCGCGCACAGTAGAACCCGGTACTGCGCAGGCACCGGGCTTTATTCACAAATAAAGTTAGCGTTTAGAGCCTAGAAAGCCTTTATCGTCGGAAAAAACGATCTCGACGCGACGATTTTTCGCCCTGCCCCGCTCCGATGCGTTCTCATCGATAGGAAACTGATCGCCGTAGCCTTCGACCTGGATACGCGCGTCATCAATGCCCAAATCGGTGATCACATCCGCCACCGCCTGAGCGCGCTCTTTGGATAACTGAAGGTTTTCCTGCGCGTCGCCCGTACTGTCGGTATAGCCCTCAATGCGAACAATGCGTTTCGGATTGAGCTGAAGAAACTGCACCAGCTTCAGCAGCGTGCGGTTGGCCGAAGATTTGAGTTCTGCGTTGCCCGTATCAAACAACACGTCGCCCAAGGTCATGACCAGACCGCGATTCGTTTGCGTCGTCACCAGAGCGACCATTTGCTCTTCCAGCCATTTCCCTCGCTGCTGAAGACTGGACAACTTCGCTTCACGTAGCTCTAACTGCAAACGCTGGCGCTCCAGTTCGGACTTGGCGAGCTGCTCCTGATTGAGCATAAGTTTTGTGTGCTCGCGAGCAATTGCGCTGTAGCGACTGCTGAGATAAGCGTAGTGATTGACGTCTGCGCCGCTGCCCCAATACGTGGACAGTCGTTCAGCCCGGGCCAACGACTCACCGGCCCGAATAACATCCTTGGGCGCCCCTCGCAGAACATCAGAGTCTTCTTTGACTTTCTGGAAATCGGCGCTGGCTTGCTGCAACGCATGATCGCTGCCTTGATGGCCGGCACACCCATAAAGGCTCGCCGCGGTCAACATCATCAACACACTGACAAGCCGAGGAACTTGATTCAATGGGCGGCTCATTCCGTCACCCCAACTTGCTTGTGCAAGCGATTTAGCCGGATATTCAGTTGCGACAGTTGCTCTTCGCTTTTTTCGGTCAGTACCCGAGCTTCGGCCAACCTGGCATCCAACTCTGATTGTTCAGCCTGCATGCGAGCGGCTTTAAAGGCGTTTTTACCCATGTCGACATGAGCCTGTATACGTTTCGACTGAGCAAGATCCATCTCCGGCATGTCATCGGTGGCGCCCACTGCTTTAGCTTGTTCGACCGCCTGGTCCGTGAGTTTCAATTGCGCAATGGGGGCTGGATCGTTGGCGCAGCCAACCAGAGCGGCAAAGGCCGCCGCGACGAATAAAGGTCGAATAGTCACGAAAATATCCCTACTGATTGGAGGCACTGGCCGGTTGCAATTGCGCTTTCCACAGCTCTAGATTGCGCGTCACCGCATCGCTTGATAGGCCTGAGGCGGACAATTCTGTCATCTTTTTCGTCAACTGTCCGCGCAGCCAGGGTTCGTTGCAGGCCGAGTTGAATGACACGCCGAGGTACAAACCGGTTTTATCGACAGGCAATTGCTGGGCGATCAGGTCGGCGGATAATCCCAGCGTTTGGGTCCTGGCCAGCCCTGAGTAACGACCAGCAAGGACATATTCAAACTGCCCACCCATCAGTTTTTGAAAGGCTTCGGTCAGATTGACCGTGCGCGCTACGCTGAGGTGCTCGGCGACTGCCGTTTCGAAATCAGGGCTCAAACGGATCTTTTCAGACATGCCACCGGGATGCCCGTGCAAATCGGCCAGCGCATTGAACGGTTGCAAATGACCACGTCGAGTCCAGACCATGATTTCGTTCTGGATGATCGCGGGATGGATGTAATCCAACGATTCCAACTCTGTGGTTTTCAGCGGCGCATCGATCAGCAAATCCATCCGGCCGCTGCGCACCTCATCCAGCGCCTCGCTGCGTTTGCCGGCATACAAAATGTCGACTTTCACGCCCATTTCTTGCGCGGCTTGCTTAAACAAATCCGCATTGGCGCCCATCAGGTGTATTGGGTCCCGAGGATCGCGCCATAAATAGGGAGGCGCATCGGGGCTTCCGGTTGCGATCACGCGTTCGCATTTACCGACGGCAAAGGCGCACATGGGCAGCATGAACATACCGAAGAGAAACGCTGACGGTAGCAGCCGAGGCTTGCTCATGGATGAATCCTTAATCGAAGCCAATAAAAAAACCCGCTCATTAGAGGCTGCGCAAAATGTGCGGCGCGTCGACATCCGACTCACCGCTTTTCACTCAACCCCGAAACGAACGGGTTCTCTTTATAAGTGAAGAGCCTGGATTAAACCAGCTTCTCAAACTCAGGTACGGCGTCGAACAAATCAGCAACCAGGCCGTAATCAGCCACTTGGAAAATCGGCGCTTCTTCGTCTTTGTTGATCGCAACAATTACTTTGGAGTCTTTCATACCGGCCAAATGCTGGATCGCGCCGGAAATACCGACGGCGATATACAGCTGTGGCGCAACGATTTTGCCGGTCTGACCGACCTGCATGTCGTTGGGTACAAAACCTGCGTCGACGGCGGCGCGTGAAGCACCCACCGCTGCGCCCAGCTTGTCAGCCAGAGCGTACAGGTGTTTGAAGTTGTCGCCGTTCTGCATGCCACGACCGCCGGAAACGACGATTTTAGCGGCTGTCAGCTCTGGACGGTCCGACTTGGCCAACTCTTCGCTGACGAAGGAAGATTTGCCCGCATCGTGAGCAGCAGCAATCGCTTCAACCGAAGCCGAACCACCTTCAGCGGCGACCGGATCAAAACCCGTTGCTCGCACAGTGATTACTTTGATCGCTGCCGAAGACTGTACGGTGGCAATGGCGTTACCGGCATAGATCGGACGCTTGAAGGTGTCAGCGCTTTCGACAGCGACGATTTCCGAAATCTGATCAACATCCAACTGCGCAGCAACACGCGGCAGGATGTTTTTACCGTTGGACGTCGCGGCGGCCAGAACGTGGCTGTAGCCCGAAGCCAGTTCGACAATCAGCGGTGCAACGTTTTCCGGCAACTGATGCGCGTAGGCAGCGTTGTCTGCGACCAGAACTTTCGAAACGCCCGCAATTTTCGCGGCGGCTTCAACCACTGCACCGACATTGGCACCGGCTACCAGCAGGTGAATGTCACCGCCGATTTTTACAGCGGCAGCCACGGTGTTCAACGTTGCAGGCGCAACGACGCCATTTTCGTGTTCTGCAATAACCAAGATAGTCATTTAGATTACCTTCGCTTCGTTTTTCAGTTTCTCAACCAGTTCAGCCACGGACTTGACCTTGATGCCTGCGCTGCGAGTGGCCGGCGCTTCAACTTTCAGGGTTTTGGTCGTGGAGGCGGTAGATACGCCCAAAGCGTCAGGAGTCAGCACTTCAAGCGGCTTCTTCTTGGCTTTCATGATGTTTGGCAAGGACGCGTAACGTGGCTCGTTCAGACGCAAGTCTGTGGTCACGATCGCTGGAAGGCTCAGGGAAACAGTTTGCAAGCCGGCATCCACTTCGCGAGTGACGCTGACTTTGTCCCCAGACACTTCGATTTTAGAAGCGAAGGTACCTTGGGCGTATCCGCTCAAGGCAGCCAGCATCTGACCGGTCTGGTTGTTGTCGCTGTCGATGGCCTGTTTACCCAGGATCACCAGCTGCGGTTGTTCTTTGTCGACTACTGCCTTGAGCAGCTTGGCCACGGCCAGCGAATTCAACTCTTCGGCGCACTCAACCAGAATGGCGCGATCAGCCCCCAGAGCCAGTGCAGTACGCAGTTGCTCCTGAGCCGTGGTCGGACCGACAGAAACGACGACGATCTCGGTGACGACGCCTTTTTCTTTCAGGCGTACGGCTTCTTCCACAGCGATTTCGCAGAAGGGATTCATCGACATTTTGACGTTAGCGAGGTCGACGCCGGAGTTGTCCGCTTTGACGCGAACCTTGACGTTGTAGTCGACCACTCGTTTGACAGCTACAAGAACCTTCATGGATTCCTCGTTACTCTCCGGTGAAAAGGAAGTCGCCTGGACAGACCTGGCGATCGGTGCAGCCTACGGCGAGCGCAAAACCGCCCGTATCTTGACCGGAACACGTTTTCTGGTCAATACGACAAAACGGCCACTTATAAGCCGTGCGACTTTGATTTATCAGGGTTACAGCGCATTCAAACAAACGTTTGTATTGGACCTGCGCGATGGTGTAGCTATAATGCGCCCCTTTGACTGCGCGCGGCGGTAAGAATGTTTGATGCGCGGCTTCATTTATTACCTATAAAACTTAGTCTTAATAAAACTTAGTACCTATAAAAATACTGTTGAGCCCTGAGTAGGAGATAGCCTGTGGAACGCGAATACATGGAATTCGACGTCGTCATCGTCGGCGCCGGCCCCGCGGGCCTTTCCGCCGCTTGCCGCCTGAAACAAAAGGCTGCCGAAGCCGGAAAGGAAATCAGCGTCTGCGTGGTTGAAAAAGGCTCCGAAGTGGGCGCTCACATTTTGTCCGGCGCGGTGTTCGAGCCTCGCGCGCTCACCGAATTGTTCCCAAATTGGAAAGAACTGGGCGCGCCGCTGAACACGCCGGTCAAACGCGACGACATTTTCGTGCTTAGAACCGCTGACACCGCGACCAAAGTACCTAACTTCCTTGTGCCTAAAACCATGCACAACGAAGGCAACTACATTATCTCGCTGGGTAACCTTTGCCGCTGGCTGGCTCAGCAGGCCGAAAACCTCGGCGTGGAAATCTACCCTGGCTTTGCTGCCCAGGAAGCACTGATCGACGACAAAGGTGCCGTCACCGGGATTCTTACCGGCGACTTGGGCGTTGACCGTGAAGGCCATCCGAAAGACAGCTTTACCCCCGGCATGGAACTGCGCGGCAAATACACGCTGTTCGCCGAAGGCTGCCGTGGGCACATCGGCAAGCAACTGCTCAAGCGCTTCAACCTGGACGTCGAAGCCGACACCCAGCATTACGGCATCGGCCTGAAAGAGATCTGGGAAGTCGATCCAGCCAAGCACGAACAAGGCCTGGTGGTTCATACCGCCGGCTGGCCGCTGGACGTGATGAGCAGCGAGAACACTGGTGGTTCTTTCCTTTATCACCTGGAAAACAATCAGGTGGTTGTCGGATTGATCGTTGATCTGTCGTACAGCAACGCCTTCTTGTCGCCGTTCGACGAATTTCAGCGCCTCAAGCACCACCCGGTCATCAGCCAATACCTGGAAGGCGGCAAGCGCATCAGTTACGGCGCGCGGGCTATCTGCAAAGGCGGTCTGAATTCCCTGCCGAAGATGGTTTTCCCCGGCGGCGCGCTGATCGGTTGCGAACTGGGCACCCTGAACTTCGCCAAAATCAAAGGCAGCCACACCGCCATGAAGTCCGGCATGCTCGCAGCGGACGCCGTGGCTGACGCGCTGTTCGCTGGCAATGAAGGCGGCGATGAACTGACCACCTACGTTGACGCGTTCAAAGCCAGTTGGCTGTATGAGGAATTATTCGCCAGCCGCAACTTCGGCCCGGCGCTGCACAAGTTCGGCCCGATCATGGGTGGCGCATTCAACTTCGTCGATCAGAACCTGTTTGGCGGCAAAATTCCGTTCACTCTGCACGATACCAAGCCGGATTACGCCTGCATGAAGCTGGCCGCCGACTCGACGAAGATCAGCTATCCAAAGCCGGACGGCAAACTCAGTTTCGACAAACTCAGCTCGGTCTTCCTCTCCAGCACTAACCATGAAGAAGAGCAGCCGTGCCACCTGAAGCTGACCGACCCAAGCATTCCGATCAGCATCAACCTGCCGCTGTATGACGAACCGGCACAGCGTTACTGCCCGGCCGGCGTGTACGAAGTGATCACCAAGGAAGACGGTGAGAAGCGCTTCCAGATCAACGCGCAAAACTGCGTCCACTGTAAAACCTGCGACATCAAAGACCCGTCGCAGAACATCACCTGGGTGGCGCCAGAAGGCAGCGGCGGCCCGACTTACCCGAATATGTAAGCCCAACGGTAGGAGCCAACTGGTTGGCGAGGCGTCCTGATGTGCTGTACATCAAATTGCTTCGCCAACACGTTGGCGCCTACAGACGGTGTGTGTTTTTAGACCTTAAAACCGCACGCCAACCCCCTCCTCCCCAGGGTTTCGCTCAAAGTAGCGCTTATATTCGCGGCTGAATTGCGAGGTGCTTTGATAGCCGACCCGCATCGCCACTTGCGCCACTCCAAGGCCTTCGGCGACCAAAATCTGTTGCGCCTTTAGCAGCCGCAAACGTTTCAAATACTGAACCGGCGACAGCAACGTGCTGCGTTTGAAATGCTCATGAAAGGTCGAGGCGCTCATGTTTGCGCAGCGAGCCAAGGTGTCAACGCTGAGCGGCTCAGCAAAGTGCGTGTGCAGGTGAGTCAACGAAGCCGCCACCCGGGCAAATTGCCCGTGTTGCTCGACCAAGGCGCGCAACACGCCCGCTTGCGGTCCACGCAACGCGGCATACAACACTTCCCGCAGCCGCGCGCGGCCCATGATCCGGCATTCCAATGGGTCATGCAGACAGCGCAATAACCGTTCAACGCTCTCGCGCATTTCCGTATCCAGCGCCACCGACGTCATGGACTCCGGGGTTTGTACTTGAGCGTTAGAACCCGGCATCAACCCCATGGCCAATACCAACTCGCCCAGCACTATCCGATCGATGTCGATGGAGACGCCCAGCAAAGGCGCCTCCGGCGAGGCGTAGGTTTCATACTCGAAGGGCACCGGCAACGCCTGAATCAAGTAATGGCCAGCACCATATTCCAGGGTTCGATCCCCCAAATACGCGATTTTGCTGCCTTGGGCGATGATGACCAGACTAGGCTCGTAGATCTGCGGGCAGCGTGCGACATTTCGGTCTGCAGACCAGATGTTTACCTCAGGCAATAACGTCGACACCAGGCCGGTACGCAGGGCGAGCGGCTGTAGCAGGGAAACCAGCGTGGCGTTAGCTTCGAGGTGACGCGTCAAGAACATGGCCGATGCTTCATAAAGAGTGGATGGTTGCATCATCGCAGATCTAACCCAGGATTCGACCCAAAACAGGTTATGTCGGAGGAATAGGCATAACAGGCGGAGGAATTGCCATAGCCGATAAAACGATGCACGGGGAGAATGGTCTGTGTCATTCCAGTTAACGTTTTTGCGAGGTTCAACATGTTCAAAGCCATTGGTTACGCCGCTCAATCAGCGACCGCACCCCTAGCCCCCATGACGTTCGAACGCCGCACTCCACGCGCCGATGACGTGGCCCTTGAGGTCCTGTTCTGCGGCGTGTGCCACTCCGACATTCACCAGGCACGCAACGAATGGGGCTTCGCCAGCTACCCATTGATGCCCGGCCATGAAATTGTCGGCAAAGTCACCTCAGTCGGCGCAGACGTCAGCAAATACAAAGTCGGCGACATCGTCGGCGTTGGTTGCCTGGTCGACTCTTGCCGCACCTGCGAAGCCTGTGAAGCCAATCTTGAGCAATATTGCCTCGACGGCCCGACTCAGACTTACGCTTCCCGCGACCGCGTTGATGGCACCCTGACCATGGGCGGCTATTCAAACGCCATGGTAGTCAGCGAGCGTTTCGTAGTGCGTATTCCAGAGAAACTGGACTTGGCCAGCGCTGCACCAATCCTGTGTGCCGGTATCACCACCTACTCGCCGCTGAAGCATTTCGGTGTCAAGCCGGGCGACAAGGTTGGCGTACTCGGCATGGGCGGTCTGGGCCACATGGGCATCAAGTTCGCCAAGGCCATGGGCGCTGAAGTCACCCTGTTCACCCGTTCCGAAGCCAAGGCTGAAGAAGGCCGTCGTCAAGGCGCGGACCACGTGATCGTTTCCACCAATGAGAACCAGATGAAGGACGCCGCTGGGCGTTTCAACTTTTTGCTGGACACCATTCCGGTGCAACACGACCTCAACCCGTACCTGCAAACCCTGCGTTTCGACGGCGTGCATATCCTGGTGGGCTTGATCGAACCGATTGATCCGCCTGTGCACGGCTTCAACTTGGTGGCCAAACGTCGCGTCATCGCAGGTTCAATGATCGGCGGCTTGGCGGAAACTCAGGAAGTGCTGGATTTCTGCGCGGAACACGGCATCACTTGCGACATCGAAATGCTCGACATCAAGAACATCAACGAAGCCTTTGAGCGCGTCGTCAAAGGCGACGTGAAGTACCGCTTCGTGATCGACATGAAAACGTTGAAAGCCTGATCAGGGCCTTGCCCCTAACTCGGCCGAGAGTCGCGCTGCGGCGTCTTTGATCAGCGGAATCAACTCGGCCATTTTCTCCAAGGGCATATAGGGCAAGGTACTGGCGATGCTGATGCCGGCGACAATCACGTTGCTGGCGTCACGCACCGGCGCTGCCACACAGCGAATCGACGGTTCGTTGTCTTCCAGATCAAACGCATAGCCCCCCGCCACATACTCCTGCATCCGCTGCTGAAACTGCTCCCACGACTGCTCTCGGTGCTGCGGCCACAACGTCGCTTTGCCATCGACCGGCAGGCTGATGTGGTACAAGCGACGCCATTCCTCCGGCACACAATCAATCATCAGCGCTTTACCAATCCCGGTGCGCGCCAACGGCATGCGATGGCCTACCCGCGAACGCATTTCCGGTCCATTGCGGCCGGGATTTTTGTGCAGGTACAGCACGTCATCGCCTTCACGAATCGCCAGATGCACGGTGTCACCGGTCAGCGAGGACAGTTCGTCCAGGTACGGACGCGCCAATATCGCCAGCGGCACTTCTTCGCGGGCCTGAAAACCCAACTCGATCAGCTTGGGGCCCAACAAATAACCCACGTGGGGCATTACGCGCAGATAACGCTCGTCCACCAGGCAACTGACCAGCCTGTGGGTGGTGCTGCGCGTGGTACCGATGATGCGCGCGATCTCCTTGAGGTCGCGGGCACCGCTAGCGACTGCCTGGACCACGCCAAGACCGCGCAACAGTGTTTGGGTCCCGGTGGGTGCCGCGTCCTTGTCTTTGACCGCGCCGTTGTTCGCCGTGGCGATTGAGTCGTGTGGCATATCAGCGCCTTATCCATTCAAAAAGCGGGCGGCATTATCGCCGCCCACGTGCAGGGCTTACAACTCGATGCGCTCGACCTTGCCCACCAGCAAGATGTAGGACAGCGCGCCGACCAAAGCCAGCACCGCGACGTAGGTGATGGCCGGTGCGAAGGAATCGCCGGTTGCCAAGAAGCCGATCACAATCGGCGTGGTAATGGCCGACAAATTACCGATGAAGTTGAAGGTGCCGCCGGTTAAACCGAGCAACCGCGCCGGGGCCAAGGTGGACACCAGTGACCAGGTGATGGACGCCAAGCCATTACCGAAAAACGCCAAGGCGAGAAAGGCAATCACCAACGGTGTCGATTCAACGTAGTTAGCGCCGATGATCGAAGTGGAAATCAGCAACCCACCGATGATCGGCAGCTTGCGGGCGAAACCCACACTGTTGCCCCGGCGAATCAGCCAATCGGAAAAGAACCCCGAGCACAGCACCCCCACGAACGCGGCGAGAAACGGCAGCGATGCCAACAGCCCGGACTTGATAAAGTCCATGCCACGGTATTTCACCAGGTAGGTGGGAAACCACGTCAGGAAAAACCACAGCGTGGAGTTCAAGCAAAACTGGCCCAGGTAAATACCCCATAGCTTGCGTTTGCTCAGTACGATCCTCAGGTCCAACCAACTGAAACGGCGTTTCTCTTTCTCGGTAGTGGCCTGGATATCCACCAACCCTCCACCGTCGCGGATCAGCTCGATTTCCGCCTCATTGATGCCCCTGAAGTCACGCGGCTCGCGATACACCGCAAACCAAATCAGCGCCCAAATCACACCAACTACACCCGTACTGACGAAGACCATTTGCCAGCCGAATTGCGCTTGCAGCCACGCCAATACCGGGGTTAGAAAGGCCAGGCCGACGAATTGGCCAGAGGTGTAAAAGCCAATGGCAGTTGCCCGTTCACGCTCTGGAAACCAGGTGGTGACGACGCGACTGTTGATGGGGTACGCAGGGGCTTCCATCGCCCCGACTGCCAAGCGCAGGAAGAACAGCGCAATAAAGCTGGCGGCGAATCCCAGCAGGACAGTGGCCAGTGACCACAACAGCAGCGCGGCCGTGTACAGAATCCGCGGTGGTACGCGGTCAACCAGCCAACCCCCGGGGAGTTGCATGGCGGCGTAAGTCCAACCGAAAGCGGAGAAAATCAGGCCGACGTGAATCGGATCGATGCCCAACTCAGTGGTCAAGGCCGGAGCGGCAATCGACAGGTTGCTGCGGTCGAGATAATTGATCACCACGGTGATGAACAGCAGCACCATGATGAAGAAACGCTTACGGCTGGGCGTTACAAGCGACGCCTTACCCGCGAAGGCTTGAGGTTGCATGGCGAGTGCCTCTTTTTATGGTTATTTGAGGGCGCTGTAGAACCTGCGGGAGTAGGCTTGCCTGCGAATGGCAGAATGCGGTGTGTCAGACAAACCGCATTCGCAGGCAAGCCTGCTCCCACAGTATTTAGTCAGTTTTACGGTCTACCACTCAGCAAAACTGCCATCGGCGTGGCGCCAGATCGGGTTGCGCCAGCGGTGGCCGATGGCCGCGCGTTCAATGACGTATTCCTCGTTGATTTCAATGCCCAACCCCGGGCCGTTAGGGATCTTCACCATGCCTTTGTCGTAATCGAACACTTCGGGATTTTTGATGTAGTCCAGCAGGTCGTTGCTTTCGTTGTAGTGGATGCCCAGGCTTTGCTCCTGAATGAACGCGTTGTAACAGACCGCGTCCAGCTGCAAACACGCCGCCAGAGCAATCGGCCCCAACGGGCAGTGCAACGCCAGCGCAACGTCGTAGGCTTCGGCCATGTTGGCAATTTTGCGGGTTTCGGTGATACCGCCCGCGTGGGACGCATCCGGTTGAATGATGTCGACATAACCCTCACTCAAGATCCGCTTGAAATCCCAACGCGAGAACAACCGCTCACCCAGGGCAATCGGGGTGCTGGTCAGCGGCGCCAATTCCTTGAGCGCTTCATAGTTCTCGCTGAGCACCGGTTCTTCGATGAACATCAGCTTGAACTGATCCAGCTCTTTCATCAGAACCTTGGCCATGGGCTTGTGGACCCGGCCGTGGAAGTCAACGCCAATGCCGACGTTAGGCCCGACGGCTTCGCGCACAGCGGCGACATTGGCGAGCGCCAGCTCAACTTTTTCAAAGGAATCTAGAAATTGCAGCTCTTCGGTGCCGTTCATCTTCACCGCAGTAAAACCGCGCTCCACCGCATCTTTGGCCGCCTTCGCGGTTTCTGCAGGTCGATCGCCGCCGATCCATGAATACACGCGAATCTTGTCGCGCACCTGGCCGCCCAGCAAGTCGCTGACCGAAACGCCCAGCGCCTTGCCCTTGATGTCCCACAGCGCTTGATCGATACCCGCCAGCGCGCTCATGTGAATCGCGCCACCCCGGTAGAAGCCGCCGCGATAGAGCACCGTCCAGATGTCTTCAATGTTGCGTGGGTCTTTGCCGATCAAGTAATCAGACAATTCTTCTACCGCTGCGGCCACCGTGTGTGCACGACCTTCGACCACCGGCTCGCCCCAACCGGTGACGCCTTCGTCGGTTTCTATCTTGAGAAACAGCCAGCGCGGCGGGACGATGTACGTCGTAAGTTTGATGATTTTCATGGGTGCGCTCTCTTATTGGAGGCGACGCTCGGGGCGTCGATCAGATCAATGCAATTCGTTCCAGGCCGACACGTAGGCCTTGGCCCGCTCCTCGACATCGGCAGCGCTCATGCCGGGTGTGAACAACCCGGAACCCAAACCAAAGCCCGACACACCGGCGTCGATGAACACCTGCATGTTGTCCGGCGTGATGCCACCCACCGGAATTAACGCGGTGCCCTTGGGCAGTACCGCAAGAAACGCCTTGACCACGGCCGGGCCCATTTGCTCGGCCGGGAACAGCTTCAGCACATCAGCGCCTTCAGCCAGCGCCGCAAACGCTTCGGTCGGTGTTGCGACACCCGGCGACAGGAACAAACCCGCAGCTTTAGCCGCGCGCAATACCTTGGGGTCGCTGTGGGGCATGACGATAACCTGTCCGCCCGCTTCTTTGACCAACGCCACTTGCTCCGGGGTCAACACCGTGCCGGCACCGATCAGGCAATCAGCAGGCAACGACTGACGCAGAATTCGGATGCTGTCGTAGGGTTGCGGCGAGTTGAGCGGCACCTCGATGACCCGAAAGCCGGCCTTGTACAACACCGCACCAATGGCGGCGGCTTCGTCTGGGCGCAAGCCACGAAGAATGGCTATCAAGCCGTTTTTAACCAATGCTTGTTTGAGCATGTCAGACCTCTGAAAAAGTGGGTTTGAGCAAGTTGGCCTGCACCGCCAACTGCCACAAACCGCGTTCGGTGGCCTGTTCGGCCAAGGTCACCTGAGCGAAACCGCAGGCAGCCAGCGCACGAGAATAGCGCGCGCAGAGCTGGGCATTGCCGATCAGGATGATGGGGGGAAGCCGTGTATCTAAAGCGTGGCGTCGTCGCTGTAAGGCGGCCAACGCGACCAATTCGTGACCGATCAACAGCCCCGACAGGTAATCAGGCTGGGCATCAGCACTCAGCTCACCGGTCAAGCCCAAGGTCCGGCAACTGAAGATGGTCGACAGCGGCCCGGCAGCGCCATCGTCTGACAGAGCAACCTCGACGCCTCGATCAAATGCGGCGCCGTCGAAGGTTTCGCTGATACGCATGGTGCGACCCAGGATGGTGTGGGTGCTGAGCGCTGCATACACCTCGCCGGTCATGAACGTATCGAAGTGCACGATGCAACCGTCAGCCACCTGGACCCATTTCGAATGGCTGCCCGGTAGGCCGATCAAGATTGATTGCTCTGGGGCTTGGATGGGCAAACTGGCGAGAATACCCAGCACTTGGGTTTCTTCGCCGCGCATTACATTGGGCAACGCCGATCGCTGCAACACACCGGGGACGATGTGGACGTCAACTCCGCGCGCACTGCGCACGGTTTGCAACGCAGCGCTGAGACCGGCGACATCCGCTGGCGTTTCGCGGTACACCGCTTCGCGCCAGCCTTGCGCGCTACCAACCATGCCGCAGGCGATAACCGGTGTTCCCGGCTGTGCGTCGAGCCAGTCACCACAGGCCTCGTCGAACGCCAGTTCAAATCCATTGGCACACATCACGCCCGCGATCAGTCGCGGCGTGGTGGGCAGTTGCATGATGCCTGCGCTCAGGAAGCGCTGGTCCAGCACTTGGCCGTGTTCGCCAAGTCGATAAGCACGAAGGGAGGTTGTTCCCCAGTCGAGCGCGATCAAATGCGCCTGCATCGCTTCACCTTTTATTGTTCGGGTAATGAAGGTGCCATTTGCGTGGCGAGATCGACTATAAACCCGAAACACAACATATCTCAATATGTAAATTCATATCCCATATATAGGGATAGTGCGAAGAAGTAATAGGTGCTCTACGCTGGCAGTGTCGGCACAGACTGAACATTCCAAGGATGAACCTGATGAAGCAATTTCAAGCATTGAATAGCCTTCGCGGCCTGTGTGCCTTAGCCATGGTCGTTCACCACTCTCATGTGCTGCAAAGCATCACTGAATGCCCGCTGTTCAAGACGGCCCATTACCTCGTCGAGTACTTTTTCGCGCTGAGCGGGTTTGTGTTGTATCAGCGCTATGCCCAGTCGTTGGGTTCGACGGCGCAACTGCGTCAGTTCATGGTCACGCGTACGTGCCGGGTGTATCCGTTGCACCTGTTCATGCTGCTGGTCTTTATAGGCTTCGAGTGTTTGAAGCTGATCCTTGAGCGCCGCGGCATTACCCTCAACAATGTCAGCTTTACCGGCGACCGGGCTGTCGGCGAGATTGTGCCCAACCTGTTGCTGATCCAAGCCTGGTGGCCGGGCTTCAACGCCCTGTCATTCAACTATCCATCGTGGATCGTCAGCGTCGGGTATTACGTATGCCTGCTGTTTGGCGGGGTCGCACTGATGTTGCCGCGACAATCGACCAAGGCCTATGGGGCGCTGGCTGTGCTGGCGGTACTTGGGCTGTATGTCGGCAATACACCGCTGGCGGACAACGTCTTACGCGGTGTGAGCTGTTTCTTTGCGGGGGGCATCACGTATCGGATTTATACCCGATTGCGCCCTCTGCGCTTGAGCCTATTAGTGGGCAGCGTGTTGGAGGTGATGATTCTTGGGCTGATTTACCTCGTCATGACCCGCAGCGAAACATCACAGGACGCCGCGCTGGCGATACTGTTCTGTGTGGCAGTCGGGGTCTTTGCGTTTGAGGCAGGTGCGATATCGTTACTGCTGCGCGGGCGTCTATTGGAGTGGCTTGGAGAGCGCTGGTTTTCGATCTACATGACCCACGCTGCAGTGATTTTCGTGACCACTGTCGCTGTGATGATGAGCGCTAAGCTCTCCGGTTTGTCGCTGATGATTGATCTACCGGGCACAGCGATACGTTACATCAGCACCGGCAGCGCGCTGCTGGATAACCTGCTGATCATGGTTGAGTTGATTGCGGTGCTGGGTGTATCAGCGCTGACCTACCGGTACATCGAACGGCCCGGCATAGCGCTGGGCAAGCGATGGAATACGTTGCGTGGCGATGAAAGGCTTGCCGACTGATCAGATCGTATTCTTCTGGAGCCAACGTGTTGGCGAAGGGCTTGACGCGGTGTATCACGTCAAACGCCTCGCCAACACGTTGGCTGCTACAGACGTTTAACCAAAATGAACAAAAAAACCGCGTCATTTTTAGACGCGGTTTTTTAAGCTTCGACTAAATCAACGCTCCAGCAAAATTCGCAGCATGCGACGTAGCGGTTCGGCTGCGCCCCAGAGCAATTGGTCGCCAACGGTAAACGCGCCCAGGTATTGCGACCCCATGTTCAGCTTGCGCAAACGTCCAACTGGAATGCTCATGGTGCCGGTCACTGCCGTCGGGCTCAGGTCTTGAATGCTGGCCTCCCGGTGGTTTGGCACCAGTTTCACCCAAGGGTTGTGCTGGCTGATCATGCCTTCGATGTCGGCAATCGGTACGTCTTTGTTCAGTTTGATGGTCAAAGCCTGGCTGTGGCAGCGCATGGAGCCGATGCGCACGCAAATACCGTCCACCGGAATCGGGCTCTTGAAGCGACCTAGAATCTTGTTGGTCTCAGCCTGGCCTTTCCATTCTTCACGGCTCTGACCGTTGGGCAGTTCCTTGTCGATCCACGGGATCAGGCTACCGGCCAATGGCACACCGAAGTTTTCCGTCGGGAACCCTTCGCTGCGCATGGCTTCAGCCACCTTGCGGTCAATGTCGAGGATAGCGCTGGCGGGATTCGCCAATTCGTCCGCCACCGAGGCGTGGGCGGCGCCCATCTGCTTGATCAGTTCACGCATGTTCTGCGCGCCAGCCCCGGAGGCCGCCTGATAGGTCATGACATTCATCCACTCGACCAGACCGGCTTCAAACAAGCCGCCCAAGCCCATCAACATCAAGCTGACGGTGCAGTTGCCGCCGATGTAATTCTTGGTTCCGGCATCCAGTTGCTGGTCAATGACCCGGCGGTTAACCGGGTCCAGCACGATCACGGCGTCATCCTGCATACGCAGGCTCGACGCGGCATCGATCCAGTAGCCCTTCCAGCCCGCTTCACGCAGCTTCGGAAATACTTCGTTGGTGTAGTCGCCACCCTGACAGGTCAGAACCACGTCAAGGGTTTTGAGTTCGTCGATGCTGTAAGCATCTTTGAGCGGTGCAGTATCCTTGCCCACAGCCGGGCCTTGGCCACCCACGTTGGACGTGGTGAAGAACACCGGTTCGATCAGATCAAAATCCTGCTCTTCCAGCATCCGCTGCATGAGCACGGAACCGACCATACCGCGCCAACCGATCAGACCTACACGTTTCATCGCAACTACACCCTTAACAAAAAGTGGGACGCTGCCGCCAAAGACTTTGGAGGCAGCGGGCCCGAGAGATTACAGATTCCGCAGCGCGGCGACTACTGCATCGCCCATTTCCTGTGTTCCAACCTTGGCGTTACCCGTAGACCAGATGTCACCGGTGCGCAAACCTTGGTCCAGAACCAGGCTCACAGCCTTCTCGATGGCATCGGCGGCGTCGTTCAGATTGAAGCTGTAACGCAACATCATTGATACCGACAGAATCGTCGCCAGCGGGTTGGCAATGCCCTGCCCGGCGATGTCCGGCGCCGAACCGTGACACGGCTCGTACATGCCCTTGTTGTTGATGTCCAGCGACGCCGACGGCAGCATGCCGATGGAACCGGTGAGCATCGACGCCTGATCGGACAAGATGTCGCCAAACATGTTTTCGGTGACGATCACGTCGAACTGTTTCGGCGCCTTGACCAATTGCATGGCAGCGTTGTCGACGTACATGTGGCTCAACTCAACGTCAGGGTAATCCTTCGCAACTTCTTCGACCACTTCACGCCACAACTGGCTGGCTTCAAGCACGTTGGCTTTGTCCACTGAACACAGCTTTTTGCTGCGCAGACGCGCCATGTCGAAACCTGCACGGGCAATACGACGGATCTCACTCTCGCTGTACGGCAGCGTGTTGTAGCCTTCGCGCTCGCCATTATCGAGGGTTCGGATGCCGCGTGGGGCGCCGAAATAGATACCACCGGTCAGTTCGCGAACGATGAGGATATCCAGCCCCGACACCACTTCTGGCTTCAAGGTCGAAGCCTCAGCGAGTTGCGGGTACAGAATGGCCGGACGCAGGTTAGCGAACAGCTTCAATTGCGAACGGATTTTCAACAGGCCTTTTTCCGGGCGAATCGAACGGTCCAGCTTGTCCCATTTCGGTCCACCCACCGCGCCGAGCAATACGGCGTCAGCTGCGTGAGCACGGGCCAGGGTTTCATCCGCCAATGGCACGCCGTGCTTATCGATGGCTGAACCGCCAATCAGATCGTGACTGAGTTCAAAACCCAGCTGATATTTGTCATTGGCCAGTTCCAGCACCTTAACCGCCTCAGCCATGATTTCAGGACCGATGCCATCACCCGGGAGAATCAGAATCTGCTTGCTCATGGTTTCCTCAATTCTTTATAAAACGTAAACGAACCTCTGTAGGAACCAACTTGTTGGCGAAGCGGCGTATCTGATACACCGCGTTGTACGCCTCGCCAACACGTTGGCTCCTACAGGTACGATCAGTCGCGAAACAACCAAGGCTGGCTAGCCCGGTGCTTGCCTTCAAAACTGGCAATCGCATCGGCGTCCATCAAGGTCAGGCCGATGTCATCCAAACCGTTGAGCAGACAATGTTTACGGAACGCATCGACTTCAAAGCTCAACACTTTACCGTCTGGACGGGTCACCGTCTGCGCTTCCAGATCAATGCTCAGTTGATAACCCGGATTGGCGTCGACTTGCTCGAACAATTCATCGACTTCTACATCGCTCAGAATGATCGGCAACAGGCCATTCTTGAAGCTGTTGTTGAAGAAGATATCGGCATAACTCGGCGCGATGACGCTGCAAAAGCCATATTCTTCCAGCGCCCACGGCGCGTGCTCACGGCTGGAGCCGCAACCGAAGTTCTCACGGGCGAGCAATACGCTCGCCCCTTGATAACGTTCGTGGTTGAGCACGAAATCCTTATTCAACGGACGCTTGGAGTTGTCTTGATACGGTTGCCCGATGTCCAGATAACGCCACTCATCAAACAGGTTGGGGCCAAAACCGGTGCGCCGGATCGACTTCAGAAACTGCTTGGGAATGATCTGATCGGTGTCAACGTTGGCACGATCCAAAGGAGCGACAAGGCCGGTGTGCTGAGTAAATGCTTTCATGCTGGGCTCCTCAGTGTTGGATCAAGTTGCGAACGTCGACGAATCGACCGTTAATCGCCGCCGCTGCGGCCATGGCCGGGCTGACCAGGTGCGTACGACCACCCGCGCCTTGACGGCCTTCGAAGTTGCGGTTGGAGGTAGACGCGCAATGCTCGCCGGATTCCAAACGGTCCGGGTTCATCGCCAGGCACATGGAACAGCCCGGTTCACGCCACTCGAAACCGGCTTCGATGAAGATCTTGTCCAGCCCTTCTTTCTCAGCCTGCGCTTTAACCAGACCTGAACCTGGCACCACGATCGCTTGCTTGATGGTCGAGGCGACTTTGTTGCCTTTGGCAATGTCGGCCGCAGCGCGCAAGTCTTCGATTCGCGAGTTGGTGCAAGAACCGATGAACACCCGATCCAACTGGATATCGGTGATCGCCTGATTGGCTTTCAAACCCATGTATTTCAGAGCACGTTCAATGGAGCCGCGTTTGACCAAATCAGCTTCTTGAGCCGGGTCAGGCACGTTTTGATCCACCGCCAAGACCATTTCCGGGGATGTGCCCCAGCTGACTTGTGGCTTGATCTGGGTAGCGTCGAGTTTAACCACGGTGTCGAACGTCGCATCCGTGTCGGACACCAAGTCTTTCCAGGCTTCAACCGCCAAGTCCCACTCTGCGCCTTTCGGGGCAAATGGACGACCTTTCACGTACGCAACGGTCTTTTCATCGGCGGCGACCAGACCCACACGGGCGCCGGCTTCGATGGACATGTTGCAGATGGTCATGCGGCCTTCAACCGACAAGTCGCGGATGGCGCTACCGGCGAACTCAATGGCGTGGCCATTGCCGCCGGCGGTGCCGATTTTGCCGATGATCGCCAGCACGACGTCTTTAGCGGTCACGCCAAACGGCAATGTGCCTTCGACCGAGACCAGCATATTTTTCATTTTCTTGGCCACCAGGCACTGAGTGGCGAGCACGTGCTCGACCTCCGAGGTACCGATACCGTGGGCCAAGGCACCGAACGCGCCGTGGGTGGAGGTGTGCGAATCGCCGCAGACCACGGTCATGCCTGGCAAGGTCGCGCCCTGCTCGGGACCGATCACATGAACGATACCCTGACGTGGGTCATTCATCTTGAATTCAGTAATGCCATATTCGTCGCAGTTGTCATCCAAGGTCTGGACCTGCAGGCGCGACACTTGGTCAACGATGGCTTCGATCCCGCCCAGGCGGTCCGGAGTAGTCGGCACGTTGTGGTCTACGGTGGCGATGTTGGCGTCGATCCGCCAAGGTGCGCGCTTGGCCAACCGAAGCCCTTCAAAGGCTTGCGGCGAGGTCACTTCATGAATGATGTGACGGTCGATATAAATCAGCGCCGAACCATCATCGCGCTGTTTAACCACGTGCGATTCCCAAAGCTTGTCGTAGAGCGTTTTGCCGGCCATCAGACGTTTCCTCATCAGCGGTCTATCTATGCCAATCACCCGCGCCCCGATTTTTTAACCGGTTAACACAATGACCTCGTGGCTTGTGAGGTGAATCCTATGGGGTATGATTAAATAACTCAAATTCATATTTTTTATGCTTTGGATAACTTACTGGAATACGACGATGGACTTGGCCAACCTCAATGCTTTTATCGCGATTGCCGAGACCGGTGGTTTCTCCACGGCAGGCGAGCGCTTGCACCTCACCCAGCCCGCCATCAGTAAGCGTATTGCCGGTCTGGAACAGCAACTTAACGTCAGGCTGTTCGACCGCTTGGGCCGGGAGGTCAGCTTGACCGAAGCCGGTCGGGCGCTGCTGCCAAGGGCCTATCAAATTCTCAGCGTGCTTGACGACACCCGTCGTGCGCTGACTAACCTGACCGGCGAAGTCAGCGGGCGCCTCACATTGGCCACCAGCCACCACATCGGCCTGCACCGTCTGCCGCCACTATTGCGCGAGTTCACCCGACGCTATCCCGAGGTGGCGCTGGACATCCAGTTTCTCGACTCGGAAGTGGCCTACGACGAAATCCTCCATGGTCGCGCAGAGCTGGCGGTGATTACCTTGGCACCGCAACCCCATGCGCTGATGAAAGCCGTGCTGGTCTGGGATGACCCGCTGGATTTTGTTGCTGCCCCGGAGCACCCGCTGGTCAACAATGGCCCTGTCGGTCTGACCGACGTCGCGCGTTATCCGGCAGTGTTTCCCGGCGAAAATACCTTTACTCACCACATCGTCAGCCGCTTGTGCGAAGCTCAAGGATTGAAACCGAATATTGCCATGAGCACCAACTATATGGAGACCATCAAGATGATGGTTTCCATCGGTTTGGCGTGGAGTGTGCTGCCACGCACCATGCTCGACAATCAGGTGGCGCGCATTCCGTTACCGGGTATACAACTGACGCGCCAGTTAGGCTATATCGTCCACACCGAGCGTACGTTGTCCAACGCTGCCAGGGCATTCATGGCGTTGTTGGACGCACAAATCATTGCCCCTGACGCCAGCATTCTTCGGGCTGAAGGGGACCACTTGTTCGCCGCGCCTCAAGGTTTGTTGAACGATGCCCAAGACAGCTGACAGCTTGCCCTTCCTTGCACTCAGTCGGTCCACTGAACTCAGCGGACCAGAACGACGCTTTGCGACTCTGTATAACCTCAGTCCCAACGTCGTACTCCTGACACGTCTGGACGATGGGTTGATTTGCGAGGCCAATCGCTATTTCGAAAGTTTGCTGGGCTGGCAGATTAAAGCGGTTCTGGGCCGCACGACCGTTGACATCGGCTTGTGGACCGAGCCAGCTCAGCGCTTGCAAATATTGCGGCTGATCGAAGGCGAACCCAAACCTGTCAGCCTTGAAGTTCAGTTCAACGCCAGCAATGGTCGCACCCACGACGGCACGCTCTGCGTACAGAAAATCGAGCTGGACGGCTGCGCTTATATTCTCAGTACCTTTCTCGACACCACCGAGCACAAGCGTGCCGAACAGGCGCTCAAGGACAGTCAGGAGCGCCTGGACCTGGCGCTGGATTCTGCACAACTGGGCACCTGGGACTGGCACATCCCCTCAGGCATGCTCTATGGATCGGCACGCTCAGCGGCGTTACACGGCATGCCGGCCGAACCCTTTCATGAATCATTTGATGCATTTTTTGACGGCGTTTCCGGCGAGGACCGTGACAACATGCGCCAAGCGTATCGCAGCTTGCGCGAAGGTCCTGCGGGCAACTACCAAGTCACCTACCGCATCCAACTGGCGGACGGTACCTCCCGTTTTCTCGAAAGCCGCGCCCGCCTGCACCGCGACGCCAAAGGTGAGCCCTTGCGCATGGCGGGCACCTTGCTGGACATCACCGAGCAGGTTGAGCGCGAACAGCGCCTGATCAGCTCCGAAGAAAAGTTTGCCAGCCTGTTTCAAGCCAGCCCCGACCCGGTCTGCGTCACCCAATTCGATACCGGTGAGTTCATCGAGATCAATCCCAGCTTCTCCCACACGTTTGGCTGGAAAGCGGATGAAGTCATCGGCCTGAACGTCAAGGACATCGAGTTTTGGGCCGACCCGCTAAAACGTGTGAAGCGCAACCAGCAAATTGTCCGTGACAAAGGCCTGGATAATTTCGAAGTGCTGTTGCGGCACAAGGACGGCGAACAGCTGACTTGTGTCATTTCCAGTCGCTTGATCGTGGTGGACGAACAGCAGTGCATTGTCACTAGCCTGCGTGATGTCACCCAGCAACGACGGGATGAAGCCGCGCTCAAGGCCAGTGAAGAGAAATTCGCCAAAGCATTTCACTTAAGCCCCGACGCGATCACCATCACCGAGCGTGATTCGGGTCGCTACCTTGAGGTTAATGATGGTTTCTACCGACTCACCGGTTACGACAGCGACTATGTAGTGGGCCGCACCGCGTTCGAAATTGGCATCTGGGCTGACCAGTTGCAGCGCAACCTGATCATCAATGATTTGCAGGAACACGGTCGGGTGCATCACCGGGAAATGCTCGCGCGCAATAAAAAAGGCGAGGTGTTGACGGTTGAAGTGTCAGTGGAACCGATCACGTTGAACGATACCGCGTGCCTGCTGATGACCACCCGCGACGTCAGCCAGTTGAAGAACGCCCAAGCGCAGATTCAGCATCTGGCCTACCACGACCCCCTCACCGACCTGCCCAACCGTGCGTTCTTGATGGAACGTCTAAGTGAACAAATCGAGGTACTCAAACGCCAAAACCTGCGTGGTGCTTTGCTGTTTCTTGACCTTGATCACTTCAAGCACATCAACGACTCCCTCGGTCATCCGGTGGGCGACAGCGTATTGAAGATTGTCACCGCACGGCTGGAGGCCAGTGTGCGCATGGAAGACACCGTTGCGCGCCTGGGCGGTGATGAGTTTGTAGTGCTACTCGGCGGCCTGAAAGGTTCCCGGGCCGAGGTTACTTATCAGGTACGCAAGCTTGCCGACACCTTGCGCGAGTTGCTCGCCCAACCGATGTTTCTCGACGGCCAGCGTCTGCAGGTGACGCCGAGCATCGGCGTGGCACTGATCCCGGACCACGGCGAAACCCCGGCTGACTTGCTCAAACGTGCGGACATTGCGCTGTATCGGGCCAAGGATTCGGGCCGCAACACGACGCAACTGTTCCACAGCACTATGCAAAAAGCCGCCAGCGACCGTCTACGCCTGGAAAACGATCTGCGCCTGGCCTTGGCGCGCGGCGAATTCAGCTTGCATTACCAGCCGCAGGTAGATGCCAGGGACGACCGTATCGTCGGTGCCGAAGCATTACTGCGCTGGCATCATCCGCAAATGGGCGCCATGTCTCCGACGCAATTCATCCGAGTGCTGGAAGACAGCGGGATGATCCTGGAAGTCGGCAGTTGGATTCTCGACGAAGCCTGCAAAGTGGGCGGCGAGTTGTTGCACAAAGCGCTGATCGATTCGAATTTCAGCATGTGCGTCAACATCAGCCCCCGACAGTTTCGCCAGAGTGATTTCGTCGAACGCGTTGAGCGTAGCCTTCGAATCCACCACTTCCCTGCCCGCCTGCTGAAGCTGGAAATCACCGAAGGCATCGTGATCCAGAATGTGGAAGACACTATCGCCAAGATGCGCCGCCTGAAAAAAATGGGCGTCACCTTTGCCATGGACGACTTCGGGACCGGGTATTCGTCCTTGACGTACCTCAAGCGGCTGCCGGTGGATGCGCTGAAGATCGATCAATCCTTCGTCCGCGACGCCACGACCGACCCCAATGACGCCGAAATCATCCGCGCCATCGTCGCCATGGCGCAAAGTTTGAATTTGGTGGTGATTGCCGAAGGCGTGGAAAAACCCGAGCAGTTGCGGTTTCTGGAACAACTGGGCTGTCACTTGTATCAGGGGTATCTATTTAGTGAGCCGCTGCCCCTGGAGGGTTTTGTAGGGTTATTGAGCGTGGATCAAGGGTTGTGAACCGCCAACCTGTGGGAGCAGGCTTGCCTGCGAAGAGGCCGGTAATCGCGATACTGATGTCGACCTGAAACCTGGGTCGCTTGCAATGACGCTTTCGTTGGCAAGCCAACTTCCACAGAGACTTCGCCAGACACGGAACAGTAGGCACTGAATATCTGATCGCAGCCTTCTGCAGCTCCTTGAATCTGTGCAGCGCAAAAAACCGTGGGACCGAATTTATTCGGGAAGGCTTTTCTTCTGACACGCTGCAGCCTCAAGCTAAACAAAGTGCAGCCCAGCTTGTTGCGCGACAGCGCAGCGTCGAAGACGTGGCGGACCCTCCTATAGGGCATATGCCGTTCACCTAAGCGCTCAAGCCGCTTCGCGGTGCCTGAAACCAATCAACTGCCCGATGCGCTGGCAATCGGTTTCGCGGCGCAGGGTATTGAACAGTTCGGTGGCTTCGGGATAGCTTTTGGTCAACAGGGCTAGCCATTGCTTCAAACGGCCGGGCGCTTGAATAGGGGTCATTTTTTCCAGCGCGTGCAGCCAGAACACGTGCACGATGGGCAGCAGTTCTGGCCAGGTCATCTCGACTACTTCTTCGCCCGCTTCGGCCGCTGCGATCTGCCGCGCCAGGTCTGGACGTGCCACCAGCCCGCGGCCGATCATGATGTCTCGGGCGCCACAGATTTCACGGCAGCGTCGCCAGTCTTCAACGGTCCAGATTTCGCCATTGGCAACCACCGGCACGTTAACCACGTCCTGGATGCGAGCGATCCATTCCCAATGCGCAGGCGGTTTATAGCCGTCGACCTTGGTCCGTGCATGCACCACGATTTGCTCGGCACCGCCGTCGGCCAACGCCCGCGCGCAATCCAACGCCCCCTCTGGACTCTCGTAACCGAGGCGCATTTTGGCGGTCACCGGGATGTGCGCAGGCACCGCCCGCCTTACATGCTCGACAATCCGGTGCAGCAACTCAGGCTCTTTGAGCAGGATGGCGCCGCCACGGGAGCGATTGACGGTTTTGGCTGGGCAGCCGAAGTTCAGGTCCATAACCGGCGCACCAAGTTCGCAAGCGAACGCGGCATTCTCGGCCAGGCATACCGGGTCGGAACCGAGCAATTGCAGGCGTAACGGTACGCCAGCGTCGGTTTTCGCGCCCTTGTGCAGCTCAGAAGCGTATTTGTAGAAGTAGTGAGCGGGCATCAAGCGTTCGGACACGCGGATGAACTCGGTCACGCACCAGTCGATGCCGCCGACCTGGGTCAGCACATCGCGCAGGATGTCATCGACCAAACCCTCCATGGGCGCCAAAGCAATTTGCATGGGTCACACTCGAAAAAAGTCCGGCAGTTTACGGGGCGGTTCCCGGATTGGAAACGTTTATGCGCTGCCGACTTTATGCGGGAGGGTTTATCAGCGCGGGCCCGTAGCCTTCAATGAACTCCGCAGGCATGCGCTTGGGCTTGCCGGTGGACAACTCAATACAGACAAACGTGGTCTGAGCGCGCAGCAAGGTCACGCCATCGCTGGGACGCTTGAGCTGAAATCGGCGGGTCATTTTCAGGCGCTGGTCTGAGCTGACAATCCAGGTCGCCAGTTGCAGTTCGTCGTCTTCATAGGCGCTGGTCAGGTAATCGATTTCGTGGCGGACCACGGCCATTGCACGGTCGATTCGCCGGTATTCGGCCAGGTCCAGGCCAAGCTGCTGCGAATGCCGCCACGCGCAACGCTCAAGCCAAGTGACGTACACCGCATTATTGGCGTGCCCCAGCCCATCGATATCGTCGGACGTCACTCTCAAGTCGATGACGAATGGCGTAACCAGATCCCAACTCATGCTCGCTCCTTCCTGCTTACCATTGGCGGCAAGTCACTGGCGAGCAGTGTAACGGAAGGTCGGGTCAATGGGCGCGGGACTGTCAGAGGACGGCAGATTTAGCGGCGCGCAGCACCCGATCCGACAGGTCGCCGGGACCCAGCGCGCGAGCCAGCGCCAGACCACCGAGCATCAACGCCAGGTCAGCAAGCGCGGTGTTGGCTTCTTCAGGGCTGGACGACAATTGAGCCGTCATCAGCTCCACGTGCTCAGCCAGGGCTTCGCGGAAGCTGTCAGGCAAACGCGTCAACTCGCCCACAGTGGCCGGTAACGGACAGGCTTGCTCACTAGCATCTCGGTGTTTGCGCGACAGGTAGAACGCCGCCAGCAACGCTCGACGCTGCTCGCCCGGCAAGTCTGCGCTGATGGCGTCCAGCGCATCACGGCGGCGCGACAGTAACTGGCTAAACACCTCCAGCATCATGGCGTCTTTGCTTTCGAAGTGCGCGTAGAAACCGCCGACGGTCAAGCCTGCTGCGCCCATCACTTCGCTAACGCTAGGTTCGATGGGGCCTCGCATAATCATGGCTGAGCTGGCTGCTTGAAGGATGCGGTCGCGGGTTTGAGCTTTCTTATCGTTCATGTCGCCTCCTGATATTACGCAAAGAATATTATTTGCATAATAATGTTGGCAAGCCGAATTTTTCGCCGCTGGTCGGGCACCGGAGAAGCGAAGGCCAAAAGAGGAATAAAAGCGGCACAAAAACAAAAGGGTCATTCAATAATTGAATGACCCTTGGTCCCGTAGAACGGGAAAATCGTGGCGTCCCCTAGGGGACTCGAACCCCTGTTACCGCCGTGAAAGGGCGGTGTCCTAGGCCACTAGACGAAGGGGACGCAAAACCTTCTATACACATGACCAGCCTGAGGCTGGTCGATCCAAGGTTTGTGTGGCCAAACCTCGAACCGTACAAATTGGTGGAGCTAAACGGGATCGAACCGTTGACCTCTTGCATGCCATGCAAGCGCTCTCCCAGCTGAGCTATAGCCCCAAATTTATCGCCTTGCGGCGGAGCAGCTCTTCACAGCTGCTTCTTGAAACTGGCGTCCCCTAGGGGACTCGAACCCCTGTTACCGCCGTGAAAGGGCGGTGTCCTAGGCCACTAGACGAAGGGGACTTAACCTTCTATGTAACGTGATCAGGACTGAGCCCTTGATCGATTCAGGGTCGGTGTGGCCAAACCTTGAAATGTACAAATTGGTGGAGCTAAACGGGATCGAACCGTTGACCTCTTGCATGCCATGCAAGCGCTCTCCCAGCTGAGCTATAGCCCCACGTTGTGGACGGGGCGCATGTTAAGCGCGAGTAACTAACCTGTCAAATTTATTTTCAACAAAAATCAATGGTTTTCGTCGGCATAACAATCACTTACCACTTTACCCCCTGAATCCGGGGACACGCTGGCCACTGTGCGCCCTCCTCCAGGCGGACACAATGGCCAGCAATCTTGACGGACAGTCTTAGACAATGGCCGCCAGCAGCTTTTCCCACTCTTTGTTTTCTTTCTTCGAAACGCCACCCAGCAAGTCTATGGCCTGTCGCAGACGGAAGCGCGTCAAGTCTGGGCCGAGGATTTCCATGGCATCAGTCACTGACACCGAGTTGGCCTGCCCGGTAATCGACGCAAACATCAGCGGCATGGCATCGCGCAGCTTCAACTCCAGGTGTTCAACCACCGATTGAATGCTGGCGGTGATGGCGTCTTTGTTCCACTGGCGCAAGATTTCCAGTTTCCACAAAATCAGTTGCATCAGCTGACGGACTTGATCAGGCGACAACTTTTTGTGCTCGAACAACTTGGCGTCCGGCTGAACACCACCGGCGAAGAAGAAACTGGCCAACGGCGCAACTTGGCTAAAGGTTTCAACGCGCCCCTGTACATGGGGTGCGATTTTCATCATGTACTCGGGATTCAGCGCCCAAGTCTGTAAACGGCTGGCAAACTCTTCAACCGGTAACTCACGCAGCCATTGGCCGTTAAGCCACGACAGTTTTTCGATGTCAAAAATCGGTCCGCCCAGGGACACACGGGAAAGGTCAAAGTTATCGACCATCTCCTGCAGCGAGAACTTCTCGCGCTCGTCCGGCATCGACCAACCCATACGGCCCAGGTAGTTAAGCATCGCTTCAGGCATGAAACCCATGCGCTCGTAGAACGTTACCGAGGTCGGGTTCTTGCGTTTGGACAACTTGCTCTTGTCCGGGTTACGCAGCAGCGGCATATAGCACAACTGCGGTTGTTCCCAGCCGAAATATTCGTAAAGCAGGATCAATTTAGGTGCTGATGGCAGCCACTCTTCGCCACGTAAAACGTGGGTGATACCCATCAGGTGATCGTCGACCACGTTGGCCAGGAAGTACGTCGGCAAGCCGTCGGTCTTCATCAGCACTTGCATGTCCATGCGGTCCCACGGAATCTCAACGTCGCCGCGCAACATATCTGGCACCACGCAGATGCCTACGCTCGGCACTTTCATGCGAATGACGTGGGGTTCGCCAGCATCCAGACGACGCTGCACTTCTTCTTTTGAAAGCAACAGTGCGCGACCGTCGTAACGCGGGGTTTCGCCTTTGGCCATTTGCTCGGCGCGCATCTGATCCAGCTCTTCAGCGGTGCAGAAACACGGGAACGCGTAACCCAGCTCTACCAGCTGTTTGGCGTACTGCTGATAGATCTCGCCGCGCTCACTCTGCCGATACGGGCCATGCGGACCGCCCACGTCCGGGCCTTCGCTCCACTCGATACCCAACCAGCGCAGCGCATCGAAAATCTGCTGCTCTGACTCTCGGGTCGAGCGCAGTTGATCGGTGTCTTCAATGCGCAGGATGAATTCGCCGCCATGCTGCTTGGCAAAGCAATAGTTGAACAATGCGATGTAAGCAGTGCCAACGTGGGGGTCGCCGGTGGGCGATGGCGCGATTCGGGTGCGGACGGTGGTCATTGAAAATCTCGAATAGGTCGAACAAGCGGCGAATGTTAACAGGCGCATCCCCACGGCTCCAGCACGGGGCGGCAATCACTCCCCCGTGAAACACCCGATAGGGCATAACGGACTAAATGAATACCGGAACATCAACGCGAGCCATTATTAAGGTGAATGGCTATATGCCAGATATAAACACTGATAAATTCGCCTACATTTCAACTAATTCAGACGCCCATGCCTGCCCAACTTAAACGCCGCCTGTTCGTGTTTTTCACGATTGTTCTGCTGATAGCCCTCGCCTTTTTTGCCCAGTGGTACTTCAGGGGGCGCTTCTATGAAACCACCGACAACGCCTATGTTCAGGGTGAGATAACCCGCATTTCCAGCCAACTGGGCGCCCGGGTCGAAGAGGTCCTGGTTCAGGACAACCAGCACGTCGAGAAAGGCCAGTTGTTGATCCGCCTTGACGCCGCCGACTTCCATATGGCCGTGGACCGCGCGCAAGCCATGCTCGCCACGCATGAAGCCGAACGTATTCAAGCGCAAAGCAAACTGACCCAACAAGGCAGCCTGATCGCGTCAGTTGAAGCCCAGGTCGCCGCGAGCCAAGCGACCTTAGGCCGTACGCAGCTCGATTTGAATCGGGCGCAAACCCTGCGCAAATCCGGTTACATCTCAGAAGAGCGGGTGACCACGCTGTCTGCTGATAGCCATATAGCTCGCTCCCAAGTCACCAAAGCTCAGGCCGACGTACAAGGCCAACGTCAGCAAGTGGTCGCTTTGGGTGCTGAAACCAAGCGCTTGGACGCACAAATCTCCAACGCCAAAACCGACTTGGCTCAAGCCGAACTCAATCTGCAACGCAGTGAAATACATGCGCCCCTTAGCGGCATGATCGGTCAACGTGGCGCGCGCAATGGGCAATACGTGCAGGTCGGTGCATATTTGCTGTCCATCGTGCCGGACACTGACATCTGGGTGCAGGCCAACTTCAAGGAAACCCAGATCGGACACATGCAGCCAGGCCAACCCGCCGAGCTGACGTTTGACGCCTATCCCGACACGCCCATCAAAGGCAAGGTCGAAAGCCTGTTCGCTGCTTCCGGCGCGCAATTCAGCCTGCTGCCGCCAGACAACGCTACCGGCAACTTCACCAAAGTCGTACAGCGCATTCCGGTGAAGCTGACCTTCGCCGCCGACAACCCTCTGCACGGCAAAATCCGCCCTGGCATGTCAGTGACGGTTAAAGTCAAAGTCAAAACCGACGGCGCTGACAGTGGCCGGTGATCAACTGATCAGTCCCGTTGGCGAACCGAGCCGACGGGACTGGATCGCGGTCATGAGCGTGATGCTCGGCGCGTTCATGGCGGTGCTGGACATTCAGATCACCAATTCATCGCTCAAGGACATTCAAGGCGCATTGTCGGCGACGCTGGAAGAAGGCTCGTGGATTTCGACTTCTTATCTGGTGGCGGAAATCATCATGATTCCGCTGACCGCCTGGCTGGTGCAACTGCTCTCGGCGCGGCGCTTGGCGGTGTGGGTGTCCTGTGGTTTCTTGGTGGCGTCGATGCTCTGTTCGATGGCCTGGAGCCTGAACAGCATGATCGTGTTTCGTGCGTTGCAAGGCTTCACCGGCGGTGCGTTGATCCCGCTGGCGTTCACCATGACCCTGATCAAACTGCCGGTCCACCACCGCGCCAAGGGCATGGCGCTGTTTGCGATGACGGCGACTTTTGCCCCTTCCATCGGGCCGACGCTGGGTGGCTGGCTGACGGAAAACTACGGCTGGGAATACATTTTCTACATCAACATCCCGCCCGGCTTGCTGATGATTGCCGGCTTGCTCTACGGCCTGGAAAAGAAAGCGTCGCATTGGGAGCTGCTTAAAAGCACTGACTATTTAGGTATCGCCACACTGGCCGTGGGGTTGGGGTGTTTGCAGGTATTTCTCGAAGAAGGCCATCGCGAAGATTGGCTCGAATCCAACCTGATCGTGGGCTTGGGTAGTATTGCGCTGATCAGCTTGCTCACGTTCGTCATCGTGCAACTGTCCAAACCGGCACCGCTGATCAATTTGAGGATTTTGGGCGAACGCAATTTCGGCCTGTCGAGTATTTCCAGCGTCGGCATGGGCGTTGGTCTGTACGGCTCGATTTATTTACTGCCGCTGTACCTCGCGCAAATCCAAGGCTACAACTCGCAGCAGATCGGCGAAGTGATCATGTGGATGGGGATTCCGCAGCTTTTCTTGATCCCGCTGGTGCCGCAACTGATGAAAGTCATGCCGCCGAAACTGCTCTGCGCGGCGGGCTTCGGGCTGTTTGGTTTTGCCAGTTTCGCCTCAGGTGTGCTTAACCTGGACTTCTCCGGCCCGCAATTCAATCACGTGCAACTGATCCGCGCCCTAGGGCAACCGATGATCATGGTCACCATCTCGTTGATCGCCACGGTGTACATCCAACCCAAAGACGCGGGTTCGGCTTCCAGCTTGTTCAACATCCTGCGCAACCTCGGCGGCGCCATCGGTATCGCCTTGCTGTCGACCCTGCTCGATGCGCGAACCAAGGTGTATTTCGATTACTTGCGTGAGGCCATAGTGCCGAGCAACCCGCAAGTCGCCGAGCGGATCGCCCTGTTCACCGACAAGCTGGGCAACGAAACCGCCGCCTTGGGCAAACTCAGTGAAATCGCCCACCAGCAGGCGACGATCATGGCGTACAACGATGCGTTCCATTTCGTCGGCATCGCGCTGGCGGTGAGCATGATTGCGGTGCTGCTGACCAAGGCCTTGCCGGTCGGCGTCAAGGGCGGCGCGGCGCATTGACACAGAGGGCAGGATAAAATCAGCTTGCCTTGATCCATATCAAGAGGTCCACTGAAGATTGGCGGCACAATAATGGCACCTTGCCTTTATCTATTCAGCTAATCAAAAGAAGACCTCTCATGGGCGCCTGGCTTAGCAATGTTTCCCTGAAATACAAATTCTGGGCCGTCAACGCGGTGGCCTTTTTCACCACCCTGACGCTGGTGTTGTACGCCTTGCAGCTTGAGCAGCACGCCCGGGTCAATGCGGCGCAATACTCAGCACAGGCGCAAGCGCGCTTGCTTGGCAGTTGGCCCGGCACGCAGCCGCTGCCGGCCATCAGTAACCTGTTGAGTTTTGCCCAGGGTCAAGCACCCAGCCTCAATAGCCAGCCACTCACTGAATTGGCTAACGCCAGCGGCTGGGTGGATTTGAGCGCTCAGAACAAAGGCGACGAAACCCTTATCGGCGCCGAAGTCATCGCCCGACCTGATGGGCAACGTGTTGCCGTACTGGCCTTCGCGCCAAGCCTGATACAGGTTCTGTTCGAACGTTTGGCGCAGTACGCCGTCGCGGTGTGCATCCTGACCATCGTGATGCTGGCTGCGTCACAGTTGCTGATCCGCTTTCTGCTGAGCCAACTCGACACCCTCAAGGACGTCATGCTCCACGTCGAGAAAACCGGTGATTTGTCTGCTCGCGTGCCGTTGGTAGGCGACGATGAGGTCGGGCAAATGGCCAAGGCGTTCAATGCCATGCAGGCCGGTTATCAGCGAGTGGTCAATATCGTTGCCAAAACCGCCGCCCGCCTTGATGAAGGTGCGGTCAAGCTGGCGGCGGGCATGAGCGAAGTGCGCCACGGCATGCTCGGTCAACAGAGCGAAACCGACCAAGTCGCAACCGCCATCAATGAAATGACCTCCACCGTCTACCACATCGCCCAGCACGCCGGGTCTACCCGAGATCAGTCGCAAACGGCTGATACCTTGGCAGGAACCGGCAAGGACGTGGTTCAGCGGGTGCAGGTGTCCATCGCCGGACTCTCCAGCGGCGTGCAACAAACCGCTGAAATGATCCGGCAATTGGCCGATGACAGTCAGAAAATCAACGGCGTGGTCAACGTCATTCACAGCATCGCCGAACAAACCAATCTGCTGGCGCTCAACGCGGCCATCGAAGCGGCGCGCGCGGGTGAGATGGGCCGCGGATTTGCCGTGGTCGCGGATGAAGTGCGCAACTTGGCGAAACGCGTGCAAAGCTCCACCGATGAAATCACCAAGATGGTCGCAGCACTGCAGGCTGGGACCCGGGACGCCGTGGACTTCATGCAGGAAAGCTCGTTCAAGGCCGACGATTGCGTGCAACACGCCAAAGAAGCCGGCGAAGCGCTGGCAGCGATTACGAATGCAGTGGCCCAAATGCGCGAAAGCAATACCCTGATCGCCGAAGCCGCCCAAGAACAAAGCCAGGTCGCGGAAGAAATGAACCGCGCCGTGGTCAGTATCCGCGACGTCACCGAACAGACCGTGCAGCAAACCGTAGAATCAGCCACCACCAGCGGTGAACTGGCCACACTGGCCGGTGAACTGAGTCGGGCGATTGGTCAGCTTAAGTTGTGATGACGGGCGGTGTACCTGATACACCGCCCGGCCTGGGCCTCTTCGCAGGCAACCCTGCTCCCACAGTGCGCAGGCGTGAGTCTTTCGGTGCCGATGAAATCCCCTGCGCCTTACCGACTTCGCAGACTTCGGCAGCCCCTACAGTTGTCCGGTGTTTTGCTGCGCGACAGCACGGCGTCGAAGGCGTGGCGGATCTCTATCCAGCAACACTATCAACGCCATAGCCAACCTCGATTCGCCGCTCCGGTACCCCAAGCCTATTCTTCAAACATTGAATTAATGCTTGAAGAGGCCCTTACCATGAGCAAATTATTAGCAACTATCGGACACTCCGGTGCTTACACCGACAGCGCGTTACGGGTTCTTGCCTTGCCGCTGTCCATCGTCGCCGGATTGCTGTTGGTGGATGGTTTTCTTGAGTCGAGCCTGCCATCGGTGGCCATTGGTGTTATTGCACTGGTCGCGGCAAAGGCGTTTAGCCAAACACCGTTACCGTCTGACGACTGATCGCCACCAACTCACCGCTTGGGGTCCACAGCGCGGCGGCGGTGTGACCGTAACCGTCGCGGGCATGCTCAATCACTGCGCGGTACATGCACCAGTCATGGGTATTCAACTTCGGCAACGGCTGCACGAACTCGATGGTCCAGGTCAGTGAGCTTCCGGGCGCCGGCTTGCTCAAATGTGGCAACAGCGCAGGCGGCCAGGTATCGACCAATGCCAATAAGTGGGTTTCGGTCAGGGGCTCGTTTTTGACATCCCCGCGCAACCGTACGTAACCACCGATTTCCCGGGAGGGCGTATTGCTGAACGGAAGTCCCCCCAATCCCCAACGCATACTCATGAAGCGTAGGTACTCCGGGGTGATTCCGGGGATAAACGGTAACTCCAGACACTCATCCACTGACTTCAGCGTCGGCGCCGGATCGGCCTGAACCGAAATTGCCGATACCCGAGGCGCACCAAAGCTGCCCTGAATAAGGGTCATGACCTGGTCACCCTGCATCGCGCGGCCCAGCACTTGGCTGACGGCTTTGCCCTCGCGCAATACCTCGACCTCAAAACTGATGGGGACGCCGGGCGCAGCGGGCCCGACAAAGGTCAGCGCCAGCGAACGAACCGGCCGATCTGCCGGCACCTTGGCGCGCATCGCTTCAAACTGCAACGCCGCCATGAGCCCGCCGAAACAGGCCCGACCTTGGGCCCACTCAGCAGGAATAACGACTGAAAGAGGGTTGTCACGTACAGCGTCAACCAGGTCGGAAAAACTCATGCAAACCTCATGTCTGGTAAACCGGCGAAAGAACATTGCCCGAATCTTAACCAGCACGGTGCCCCTGCGCAGAGTTCATTTACGCCAAACTGACGCCTGAAAAGGATTTATTTTTTGAAACATGCCTTACCCAGACGCTCCAACGCCCGGTCTGCATTGGTCTCAGCGGTCTCGATGTCCCGTTCCCAACCCGGCACGCAACGCAGCAGGTCAGTGTGCTCCTGAGCTTGCGCTAGCCACTGCAAATGATCGTGCCAGTCGCCCAAGGCGGTTTGCGCTTCTTTAAGCCGCTTTTGCGTGGTTTGGCTGGTTTTATCCAGCTCGGGATAGGCCTCGGCGGCGTAACGCACGCGCTTGATCAGCAAACGCAGACGATGGCGATCATGAGCCGGGTCATCAATCGTCTGATGCAGTTTCTTCCACTGCTTGTTCAAGCGAGTTTCGATGCGCTTTTTCAGGTCGTGCAGCAGTCCTTGATGCTGCGAAGCCCGAAGGAAACGCGGAAAGGCATCCAGCACGCTGAACAATTGATTCAGTTGCGCCGACGATGCAACCCCCAAATACGCGTCGCTTAACGAACGACTGCGCTGACGAGCCGCTTCGGCCATGCCCCGTTGCTCCAAATAGCCGACCAACACCTCGCGGTCGCGCAACGGCGTGGTCAGTTGGCCGACCGCTTTGGCTGCCGTTTCAAGCTGCTCGACGCCGGGCAAACCGTTCAACGGTCGTAGCAGGCTGCGCAGGCGCCTCACGTTGATGCGCAAATCATGCAGCGCTTCACTGTCAGTTTCAGCGGAAAGCCGCGCTTGGCAGGCCATCAATTTCACATCAAGGCCCAGCAGTCGCGCGACCAGACGATCAACCAATGCAGACATTTATTCCTCCTCGATTAACTTGATAGTAGAAAACCGCCACGGTAGAACTCGCCGAAGCCGCCTTAAATGGCGTTTTAACACCGTCAGCGAGCGGCGCTGACCGGCATAGCGTAGCGCTTCAAACTCAGTCGCGAACGCCAGAATCAAAACGGCATGGGCCGGAAACCGTAGCGCTGCTCGCTGTGAAAATGCCTGGGCGCCCTCCGCGTCTCTTCGCTGCAGACCGTGGCGCCCCAGTAGCCGTTCAAAGGTTTTGAATACACGCAGTTGCGGGTCGTTTTCTCGCCGCCAAGGCTTGAACAACCACAGCGAGAATAAGCCAATGATCACTGCCCCGCCGGCAAAAAACACGGCGCCCTCAAACCCGGCAAACCAGCGGCTGAATAACTGAACCTGTTGCTGCCCTTGATAACCCAGCACCCAGCGCTGCCACCCATAGTTGAGGTTATCCCAGCTCGTGCGGAACGAATTGAGCCAAGGCAAGTTTCGGTATCGCAGCGCAGATAACGGCGAGTCAGCCAGGAACGCTTCGTCCGCTGCCAACGCTTGCTCCAGGCCCTGTTCGATGCGCTGCGGGGCCACAGCGGCCGTGGGGTCGACGCTGCGCCAGCCGATTCCCGGCCGCCAGTATTCAACCCAGGCATGAGCATCGAATTGACGCACGCTGAGGTAGTGACCGTCCGGGTTTAATTCACCGCCCTGGTACCCCGCCACGACCCGTGCCGGAATCCCGGCCGCGCGCAAAACGAAGGTCATGGCGCCCGCGTAGTGGGCGCAGAAACCGCTGCGACTGTTGAAAAGGAAGTCATCGATGGTGTCAGCGCCCAGGATCGGCGGCTTGAGGGTGTAGTGATAAGGCTCGTCGCTGAAATGCGCCAACATCGCCTCCACCAGCGCATCCACCTGCGGGTAGCGCCGATTCAGGTCTGCGGCCCAGGCTCGCGCCTGCGGGTTGCCATGGGCAGGGAGTTGCAGGTTTTGCCGTTGGGTCGCCTCGCTTAGCTGCGGTTCGCGCACGGCGTCGGGCCAGGAGTGAACGCTGTACAACAGGGTTTGCTCAACCGGGTGTTGACGCTGCAGGCGAAAATCATTCATCTGGCGCACTTCAGCCAAGTTGGTTTCGGCGATATCCAGCGCCGCAAGCCATGGCCGACCGCTGGGCTCCATGACAATGCTGTAACGCCGTTCATCACCGCGCTTTTGCCAATCCGGGCGTTCAATGCGCATCGCTCTGCCGGACTGAGACCACCGCCGACCGTCGAACTGTTCAAGGGTCAGTGCGCGCCAATACAGCTGATTTTGCGCAGGCATCGGCCCTTCAAAGCTGGCCCGAAACACCAACGCCGGCGAACGGCTCAGTTCGGCCATATCCCCCGGAGCCATATTGTCGGACAGCCCGGTCACGCCCTTGTTACTGGGTTGTGGCAACGACCACAACGGTTCCAGTCGAGGAAAGAACAGAAACAACAACAGCATCAATGGCACGGCCTGCAGCATCAGCTTTGCCGCTAGTTTCAGCGCGTCAGACGGTTTGCTCATTGAGGTTGTCTGCTGCAGGCCAATCAACCCCGCCAACAGCATGCTCACCGGCAATAACGAATACAGACCCCACGGCAAGCCGTCTTCAAAGAGGTAACCCACCGCCACACAAAAAAAGCCGAGAAAAATCAACACCAACGCATCGCGGCGGCTGCCCATTTCCAGGGTTTTCAAGATGAAGGCCCCCAGCAGCAATGAAGCCCCGGCATCCAGCCCGACCAAACTGCCCCTAGACAAAAACACCCCCGCGATGGTCGCCAGGAACAACACCAACTTGAGCAAGGTGCCTGGAAATTCCGCACGCATGCGCATCACTTGGACCCGCCACGCGGTACAGCCCAACCAAAGGCCAATCATCCAGAACGGTAAATGCGCCAAAAACGGCACGGTGACCAAAGCCTGCGCCAGTAACAGCCAGATCAGGCTGGCACGGGGAATCGGCAGGCTCAGGTTCATTGCTGACCACCGGAGGACGTGCCAAACAACGCCAGCGCTTGCAAACAAGCTTCGCGGTGCTCGTTGCCACTGCTCGATGCCAACAGAAAACCCGGCAGGCGCAGGGCGAACGGTTGCCGGCGCTGGGACAGCTCCAGCACCCAATAGCACAAGCGCGACAGGCGCTCTTCGATGTCACCGCCCAATGCCATAAAATCCAGGCACAGGTCGTGGCCGCTAACATCGGTAAAGTCTTTGATCAACAGCCCTTGGCCACGGGAATAAGCCTTCCAGTGCAAGCGTCGCCGGGAATCGCCCGACTGATAGGGTTTTAGCCCTTGGTAATCATCGACCCCCGGCCCTTGGGTGGCCGCGCCTTGATCCTCTGCGTGGGGCTGTGCGCCTTTCAACAGCGGCATCGTGCCCGCCAAGGGTCGTGGGTAGATCAACACTGACTGCTGCAAGTCCAGCCAGCTCCAGGCGCGGAAGATACTCAGGGGAAATACGCTCTCGACCCGCAACCGGGGCGCCCGCAACCAGCCTCGGACCAGCGCGGGCAAATCGATATCGATTTCTGCCAGGCCGGCGCTGGGCACATCCAACGCCTGCAAGTGCTTCGCGTCCCAGCCCAGCGCAATCGCCTGATGGGAGCGTTTGGTACTTTCCAGACGCAGGCGTAGCAGAAGGGGCTCACCGACGAACACCGAACGCGCGGAGCCGGCACTGAGCACCAAACCACTGAGGTTGCGGAAGGTGTGCAGGATCGTCAGGATCGCCACCGACATCAGCAGGAAGGTCAAACCGTACGCCAGACTGTTTTGATAGTTGATCGCTACCAACAACATCAGAACCAGCACCAGTGCGAAGGTCGCCCCGGTGCGGGTGGGCATGATGAAGATTCGGCGGTGATTCAACTCAACGCGGGACGCGGGCGGTATTCGCCGCGCCAGCCAGCGTTGCCAAAACGGTTTGAGCGGATCCATCACAGCACGGGCACCTCACGCAGTAGCCATTGCACTAACAGCCCACCACCATGCCCGGTGGGATCGGATCGCTCACGCAATCGATGGCCGACCACCGAGGGCAGCACCGCTTGCACATCTTCCGGGATGACGTAATCCCGGTCCGCCAATAACGCCCAGGCCCGAGCCGCGGCGAGAATCGCCAAACTCGCCCTGGGCGACAAGCCCCAGGCAAACTGCGCCTGACTGCGGGTAGCGTCCACCAGCCGCAAGATGTAATCGACCAACGCATCACTGGCGCGCACGCGTCGGACCAAGGTTTGCAATGCGGCTAATTCAGCGTGGTTGAGGATGGCCTGCACACGGGGCAGCAAATCCCGCCGGGGCTCGCCCTGCAACAATGCCTTCTCGGCTGCCTTTGCTGGATAGCCCAACGACAAACGCATCAAAAACCGGTCGAGCTGTGATTCCGGCAACGCAAAGGTTCCACCCTGACTGAAGGGGTTCTGCGTGGCGATCACAAAAAACGGATCAGGCAGCGGACGGGTTGCGCCCTCAATGGTGACTTGGCCCTCTTCCATGGCTTCGAGCAACGCGCTTTGGCTTTTCGGCGTGGCCCGGTTGATTTCATCGGCCAGCACCAGCTCGGCGAAAATCGGCCCTGGGTGAAAGGTAAATTGCCCGGTGTCACGATCAAACACTGACGTGCCCAGAATGTCACCCGGCAACAGGTCCGAGGTGAACTGAATCCGTTGAAAACTCAGGCCCAGAACCTTGGCCAGCGTATGGCTGAGGGTCGTCTTGCCCATGCCGGGCAAGTCTTCGATCAGTAAATGCCCGCCGGCCAACAGGCAGGTCAGGGCCAAACGCACCTGCGCGTCCTTGCCCAGCACCACTTCATTGACGGCGTTGAGGCATGCGTCGAGTTTACTGCCCATTAAAAAGCCTCCCCCGCCAGATAAGCAGCCACTGTAAGGTCAGTGCAGCGACTTTAACCAGACCCCACAACACAAAAGCCACCGAGTGCAGATTGCGCTCGGTGGCTTCAGATGAAAGCGCGGAAAATTACACGTGTATCAACGACCCGCGCGGGATTCCTTGATGTAGAAGCGCGCCTTCTCAGCCTTTTCTGAACAGCCTTCATAGGCTTCGAACTGCTGTTGAGTTTTAGCACCGGTCAACAGCGACAGGGCTTTGGAGTAGCTGACAGTACCCGCGAAGCCTTCGGCTTTTGCCAAGTCCAGCTCGTGCCAGGCGGCATCGAGTTCACTTCCACAGGTTTCGCGGTACGCGGTTTTACCGGCACAACCTGCGAGAACCAACGCAATCAATGGCAAACAGATCCAGGCTTTCATCGGTGTTCCCTCAAAAATAAAATATAGTCATGCGGGGCTTTGACGATACCGGCACGGGAAAGTGCCATAGCCGAGCGTCGGCAAGGGTAACTCAGTTCCTGCGGGGCTGCTTCACGCGTATGGTGGGGTCACTGCGATCAGGGAAAGAACATGAAAAAACGAATAGCACTGGTGCTCGGTTCAGGCGGTGCGCGGGGTTACGCGCACATTGGCGTGATTGAAGAGTTGGAGCGGCGCGGCTACGACATTGCCTGCGTCGCAGGCTGCTCTATGGGCGCGGTGGTTGGCGGCGTTTATGCGGCGGGCAAGCTCAAGGAATACCGTGAGTGGATTGAAAGCCTGGACTACCTCGACGTGCTGCGGCTGGTGGATGTCAGCTTTCGTTTGGGGGCGATTCGAGGGGAAAAGGTGTTTGGTCAGATTCGCGAGATTGTCGGTGAAATCAATATCGAAGACCTGCGCATTCCTTACACCGCAGTCGCCACCGACCTGACCAACCAGCAGGAAATCTGGTTTCAGGAAGGCTGCTTGCACCAGGCGATGCGCGCCTCGGCAGCGATTCCAAGCTTGTTCACCCCGGTGATGCAGGGCAATAGGATGCTGGTAGATGGCGGTCTGCTCAACCCATTGCCCATCGTGCCAGTAGTGTCCAGCCATTGTGATTTGATCATTGCGGTCAACCTCAACTCGACCAACCAGAAGCACTATCAGCTACCGGTGATTGAACGCCCGCCTGCGGTGAAAAAGCGCTTCGACAATTTGATCAATTCATTGGGTTCGCACCTGCCGTTTCGCCGCAAATTGGAGCCGACGAATGACCTTGAGGTTTTGCGCCTGGAGCAGGACAGCCTCAAGTCCAGCAGCGCGACGATTGCCAATCCTTGGTTGAACGAGGATGCCAACCCACAAGCGCAGCAACCGTCCGCTGCACCGACGGGCGAAGGCGCACCGAGTTCCGCCAGCGGTTCGTTCATCATCGACAACGTGGGTCCTGCGTCGTTGCTGGACTTGATCAACCAGAGCTTCGAGGTGATGCAAACGTCATTGGCGCAGTACAAGATCGCCGGATATCCGCCGGATATCTTGATCAACGTGCCCAAACGTGTGTGCCGGTTTTTCGAGTTTTACAAAGCGCCAGAATTGATCGCGCTGGGACGAGAGATCGCCAGGGATACATTGGACCGGTATGAGGCCGAGCATAATCATTGAGCCAGCCGGTCAGGTCCTTCGGGCCTATCGCAGCCTTCGGCAGCTTGTGTCAGCAGAGGAGAATCCAAGGTGAGTGCGGTGTGTGGCAGCGAAGCCAGTACGGCTCCGGGGTTTCATTGACACGGTTGATATCAAGCAGCCGCAGATACTGTGGGAGCAGGCTTGCCTGCGAAGAGGCCCGTAGTCACGCCGCTGATGTCGACTTGAAACCTGGGTCGCCTGTATTGCTGCTTTCGTTGGCAAGCCAACTCCCACTGAGTCTTTGGCAGACACGGAATAGTAGGCACTGAACATCTGATCGCAACCTTCGGCAGCTCCTACAAAAGTTTGTGCATCGCCAAAATCCGTGGGACCGAATTTATTCGGGAAGGCCTCAGTCCTGACACTCTGCAACTCCTAGCCAAACAAAGTGCCACCCAGTTCTGCGCGACAGCCCGGCTTCGAAGATGGGGCGGAATCTCCTACAGACTTTGCACGGGTTATCAAACCACCAACAATCGCTCGCGCAACTTACCAATCTCATCGCGCATCTGCGCAGCGGCTTCGAATTCGAGGTCGCGGGCGAGTTGGTACATTTTTTCTTCCAGTTGACGAATGCGCTTGCCGATCTCACCAGGTGTGCGCAACTCGGCTTCGTATTTGGCGTTTTCCTCGGCGGCTTTGGCCATGCCTTTGCGCTTTTTACTGCGCGAGCCCGGCACGGTGGCGCCTTCCATGATGTCAGCCACGTCCTTGATAACGCCTCTGGGCGTGATCCCGTGTTCAAGGTTGTAGGCGATCTGTTTGTCGCGACGGCGGTCGGTTTCGCCAATCGCTCGCTCCATCGAACCGGTGATGCGGTCGGCATAGAGAATCGCTCGGCCATTGAGGTTACGCGCAGCCCGGCCAATGGTCTGGATCAGCGAGCGCTCTGAGCGCAGGAAGCCTTCTTTATCCGCATCGAGAATCGCCACCAGCGACACTTCCGGCATGTCCAAACCTTCACGCAAAAGGTTGATGCCCACCAACACGTCGAATATGCCCAAGCGCAGGTCACGAATAATCTCGACCCGCTCTACGGTGTCGATGTCCGAGTGCAAATAGCGCACGCGGCAGCCGTGGTCGGCGAGGTAGTCGGTAAGGTCTTCGGACATCCGCTTGGTCAAGGTGGTCACCAACACTCGCTCACCCAACGCCACGCGCTTGCCGATTTCCGAAAGCAGGTCATCCACCTGCGTCAGCGCCGGGCGGATTTCGATCTGCGGGTCAACCAAACCGGTAGGCCGCACCAACTGCTCGATCACCCGACCGGCATGTTCGGCTTCGTAGTTGCCCGGCGTGGCCGAAACAAAAATCGTCTGCGGGCTAACCCCTTCCCATTCATCGAAGCGCATCGGTCGGTTATCCAACGCCGATGGCAAACGGAAGCCGTATTCGACCAGGGTTTCTTTGCGCGAACGGTCGCCTTTATACATCGCGCCGACTTGCGGCACGCTGACGTGTGATTCGTCGATCACCAACAACGCATCAGCGGGCAAATAGTCGTACAGCGTCGGCGGCGGCGCGCCGGAGGGACGCCCGGACAAGTAGCGCGAGTAGTTTTCGATGCCGTTGCAGTAACCCAGTTCAAGAATCATTTCCAGGTCAAACCGGGTGCGCTGCTCAAGGCGCTGGGCTTCCACCAGTTTGTTGTTGCTGCGCAGGTAGTCCAAGCGCTCCTTAAGCTCGACCTTGATGTGCTCCATGGCATCGACCAAGGTTTCTCGCGGAGTGACGTAGTGGCTTTTCGGGTAGAACGTAAAACGCGGCAGTTTGCGAATCACTTCACCGGTCAACGGGTCGAAGGCCGACAGGCTCTCCACTTCGTCGTCGAACAACTCGATGCGGATCGCTTCGAGGTCCGATTCCGCTGGGTAGACGTCGATGACGTCGCCGCGCACGCGGAAGGTGGCCCGGGCAAAGTCCATGTCGTTGCGGGTGTACTGCAAGTCCGCCAGACGCCGCAGCAGCGCGCGCTGATCGAGTTTGTCGCCACGGTCAACGTGCAGCACCATTTTCAGGTACGTCTCGGGGCTACCAAGGCCGTAGATGCAGGACACCGTGGTCACAATGATGGCGTCTTTGCGCTCTAACAGCGCTTTAGTCGCGGAAAGGCGCATTTGCTCAATGTGGTCGTTGATCGAGGCGTCTTTCTCGATGAACGTATCTGACGACGGCACGTAGGCTTCGGGCTGGTAATAATCGTAATAAGAAACGAAATATTCCACAGCATTGTTGGGGAAAAACGCCTTGAACTCGCCATACAGCTGGGCCGCCAAGGTTTTGTTCGGCGCCAGCACCAAGGTCGGACGCTGCACCTGCGCGATCACATTGGCGATGCTGAAGGTTTTGCCCGAGCCGGTAACGCCCAGTAATGTTTGGTGTGACAGCCCGGCCTCGATCCCTTCGACCATCAGGCGAATGGCTTCCGGCTGATCACCGGCCGGTTCGAAACGGGTTACGAGCTGGAACTCAGGCATAAGTGACCTCTGGGTACATTTCGGCGCGCAACAGCCGGGCAAAAACGAGAAACTGCGAACGATGATGCCGCCGGGAAATACGCGAAGACACTACAAATGGAGTCGGCAGCCTAACCTTTCAAGCGGCCGGGCTCACAAGAGGTTAAACAATAAGCCTTGTCATTTTATCGCCACACTGAAAATAAACTGAAAAACCCGCAAAAAACGCCCCGCCAGCTGTCGCCGCGCGCAACGATGGCCTCTATACTAGCTCCCCGTTTGTGCACCGCTCTAGTGCAATCGGCCGGAGCGTTGTACCCCTTCACTCCTCCATTCAGAGCCGTCGCAAAAATGAGCCTGTTCTCCGCTGTCGAAATGGCACCCCGTGATCCAATCCTGGGCCTCAACGAAGCATTCAATGCCGATACTCGCACGCACAAAGTGAACCTTGGCGTGGGCGTGTACTGCAACGAAGAGGGACGAGTTCCACTCCTGCGTGCCGTTGCCGACGCTGAGGCGTCTCGCGTGGCTCAACATGCAGCGCGCGGTTATTTGCCCATCGACGGCATCGCCGCTTACGACCTTGCGGTACAAAAACTGTTGTTCGGCGCTGAATCTCCCCTGCTGTCCTCCGGCCGGGTGCTAACCGTTCAGGCCGTCGGCGGTACCGGCGCGTTGAAAATCGGCGCGGACTTCCTCAAACAGCTCAATCCAAACGCCGTGGTGGCCATCAGCGACCCAAGCTGGGAAAACCACCGTGCGCTGTTCGAGGCCGCCGGTTTTCCGGTGCAAAACTATCGCTACTATGATGCGACCAGCCACGACATCGACCGTTCCGGGATGCTGGACGATTTGCAGAACCTGCCGTCCGGTTCGATTGTGGTGTTGCACGCCTGCTGCCACAACCCGACCGGCGTCGATTTGGCTCCCGACGATTGGAAAAAAATCCTTGAAGTGCTTAAAGCCAAGGGCCACGTACCGTTCCTGGACATGGCTTACCAAGGCTTCGGCGACGGTATCGAAGAAGACGCGGCGGCTGTGCGCCTGTTCGCTGAATCTGGCCTGACGTTCTTTGCCTCCAGCTCGTTCTCGAAATCGTTCTCGCTGTATGGCGAACGCGTCGGCGCATTGTCGATTGTGACCGACTCGAAAGACGAGACCGCCCGAGTGCTGTCCCAAGTCAAGCGTGTGATCCGCACCAACTACTCCAACCCGCCTACCCACGGCGCAGCGATCGTGGCGGCGGTGTTGAACAGCCCTGAGCTGCGTGCTGTGTGGGAACAAGAACTCGGCGAAATGCGCCTTCGGATTCGCGGCATGCGCCAAGCCATGGTCGATGGCCTCGCGGCACTAACTGACCGCGACTTCAGCTTCGTCGGACGCCAACGCGGCATGTTTTCCTACTCGGGGCTGACCAGTGCCGAAGTGGGTCGACTGCGGACCGAGTTCGGTATCTACGCGCTGGACACCGGGCGCATCTGCGTGGCTGCGCTGAACCGCAACAACATCGATGCAGTGATCAAGGCGATTGTTCAGGTGATTTAAGCCGGTGGCGCGGTGTGTCTGAAACACCGCGCCGCGACCTTCCCGAATGAATTCGGTCCCACGGTCAGTTCACCCCTGTGGGACCGAATTTATTCGGGAAGCGGGCTCTGCCTTTCAAACCTTCTTCCGATACGCCATCGAGTCATCTATGCGCTTTAGGATGTAATCCCCTGCCGCGACGGGCGGGTACAAGCTGCTGGCGGCCTTTATTCCCAAATCGCACGGGTCGACCACGGCGCTGTAGGTTGGGTCGAAGAAGGTTGCAATGGAGTAACGTTCGTGACCGGACTTATTGATCACTCGGTGTAACGTCGAACGGAAGCGGTTGTTCGACCAATGCGCCAGCAAGTCGCCGACGTTGACCACCAAGCTGCCGGGAATTGGTGTGGCGTCTATCCAACGGTTGCTGCTCAACTCACGCACTTGCAAACCACCGCTGTTGTCTTGATACAGCAAGGTGATGCAGCCGTAATCGGTGTGGGGCGCAACGCCGAATTGGTCGGACTCGGCCACAGGCGGGTGCGGTGGGTAGTAGACCATTTGCGTGCGTTGCAGGGGCTTGTGGTACTTGCCGCTGAAGAAGTCACTCTCAATGCCTAGCCCAGTCGCCACGGCCACTAATAAATCCGCGCCGGCTTTGCCGATTTCCACGTAGTACTCGCCCAGCGCCGCTTGCAGTTCGGGCATGAACGCCGGCCATTGATTGGGGCCGCGCAAGGCTTCACCGGCTAATACGCTCGGGTCATCGTCGGGCAATTCCAAACCGATGCTGAAAAACTCCTTGAGGTCTGGCTTGGTCGCTTCGTACATCAGCGCCCCGCCCAATGCGTGCCAGCCACGGTGGCGGTTGTTGACGGCGACTTGGCGTTTGGTGTCGGCGGGGTAAGCGAAGAACTGCGCAGCCGCCGCCATGGCGCGGTCGATCACGGGTTGGGGGACGCCGTGATTGACGATGTAGAAGAAGCCAATGTCACTGCAGGCCTGGCGAATCGCGTCGCCCGCTCGGCGAATACTGGCTTGATCGCCTTCGCGAACACCGGACATGTCGATTAAAGGGAGATTGGCGCTGGAGGTCATATTTGCTCCTGTCAGATAGGTCTCAGAAATTAACCGGTATATACAGGCATAAGCATTTACTGTGCCGCGTGTTGCTGGCTATGTCGTAAACCCGCACGCCAACGCGATTTGTTTGAAGATCCGGCGAAGAAGCCAGACCTCGCCCCGTCATACCGGGGTTTCTCTTTGCCCCAGTGCTGTGCGCAATGACCTCAATAGGTGCAACTTTCAGTGACAATTGCGTAACAGGCTGGGGACACGGACTTATGGAGCACCCGCAAGAGAGCCGCATGAACGCCGCTGAAGAGCATCTGCCGATGCGTTGGCCTGCATCTTGCCTTACCTGTATATACAGGCTCATGTGGCCGCCTCTCCTACACCGCATTCAGGACACTCACCATGCACGCGACACTGCTGCTTACGCCCGGCCAATTTACCCTTGAGCAGTTGCGCGTTATCTATCAGCACCACGCTCCGTTCGAACTTGACTCAGCGGCGCGCGGTGCAGTGGACGCCAGCACTCAAACAGTCAACGACATCATCGCCAACCAACGCACGGTCTACGGCATCAACACCGGCTTTGGCCTGTTGGCGCGTACGTCGATTCCTACCGAGTCGCTGGCCAAGCTGCAACGCAACTTGCTGTTGTCGCACTGCACCGGCACCGGGCCGTTGTTGGATGACGCAAGCGTCGGCTTGATCATGGCGCTCAAGGTCGGTTCCCTGGCTAGGGGGTTCTCGGGGATTCGCTGGGAAGTGATTCAGGCGTTGAGTGCGCTGTACGCCGCCAAGGTCTATCCGTGTATTGCGTCCCAAGGTTCGGTAGGCGCGTCCGGCGACCTTGCACCCTTGGCGCACATGTCGGCGGTGTTGATCGGCGTTGGCCGGGTTCGTCATGAAGGCCGGGAAATGGACGCGGTTGAAGGTTTAGCACTGGCTGGCCTTGAACCGATGGTGCTGGGACCGAAGGAAGGCCTGGCCTTGATCAATGGCACCCAAGTGTCCACCGCCCTCGCCTTGCGCGGTTTGTTCGCTGCCGAAAAGCTGTTCAGTGCCGCCGTGGTGGCCGGCAGCCTCAGCGTCGATGCGCTGAAAGGTTCGGACGTGCCGTTCGACGCACGGATTCAAGCCGTGCGCGGTCAACCGGGGCAAATCGACGTGGCGCTGTTTTACCGTGAATTACTCGCCCACAGTGACATCCGCGAATCCCACCGTGATTGCGGCCGCGTGCAAGACCCCTATTCCCTGCGCTGCCAGCCCCAAGTGATGGGCGCGTGCCTGGATCATATGCGCTTCGCCGCCGGTGTTTTCCTGCGCGAAGCCAATGCGGTGTCCGACAACCCGCTGGTGTTCAGTGCGGACGGTGATGTGCTCTCCGGCGGTAACTTCCACGCCGAGCCGGTGGCCATGGCCTCTGACGTTTTGGCACTGGCGATTTCAGAAATTGGCGCGTTGTCGGAGCGGCGTATTGCGCAACTGGTGGACCCGGCACTCTCCGGGCTGCCAGCGTTCCTAGTGCGCGAAGGCGGTTTGAATTCCGGCTTCATGATCGCTCAAGTAACTGCCGCCGCCCTCGCGTCAGAAAACAAAACCCTGGCGCACCCTGCCTCGGTGGACAGTTTGCCCACCTCCGCCAACCAGGAAGACCATGTGTCGATGGCGACCTTCGCGGCGCGGCGGTTGTTGGACATGGCCGGTAACAGCAGCGCGGTGGTTGCCATTGAACTACTGGCTGCCGCCCAAGGCATCGACTTGCACGCGCCATTAAAGACGTCGAAATTGCTCAGTGAAGTGCTGACGATGATTCGCAGCGAAGTCCCGCACTACGATGAAGACCGTTACTTCGCACCGGACATTGCTGCCGCGCGGGCGTGGGTTGAAGGCGGGGCGTTCGGCCGCTGGTTGCCTTTCCAGCGTTTACACGGTTAAGCCGGCATGCGCCGCTATCATACCGGCAGCGACTTTCGTCGCGCCCACAGCATTGCTGAATTGGCCTCAATGGCGCATCAGCGTCTGCCGATTTTTGCCTGGGAATACCTAGAAGGCGGTGCCGAAGAAGAAGTAACGCTCAAGCGCAATCGACAGGCCTTTTCCGAGATTGGTTTACTGCCACAGACCTTGGTGCCCTGCCTCGACGCGCCCACCCGCTGTTGCGTGCTCGGCGCGTCGTTACCGTTGCCCATGGTCATAGGCCCCACCGGTTACAACGGCATGCTCTACCGCGAGGCCGATATACAACTGGCTCGAGCCGCCACCGCGCGCGGCTTGCCGTTTACCTTGAGTACGGTGTCTACCAGCTCATTAGAGCAAGTGGTAACGGCAGTACCTGGGGTCAATTTATGGTTCCAGCTTTATTGCTTTCGCGACCCGGCGGTGCAGAGCGATTTGCTGAAACGGGCCGATGCCGTTGGTTGCAAAACACTGTTATTGACCAGCGACGCGGTGCTGCTGGGCAACCGTGAATGGGACAAGCGCAACTTCGTTAGACCCCGGCATTTGAGCCTGCGTAATAAGCTCGACGTGCTGCGCCATCCACGTTGGATCAAGCAGGCGCTGTGGCCCCACGGACTGCCGATTATGGCCAATGTCGAACGCTATCTGCCCGCTGACCAACGCACCATCGAAGGCGCCGCGCACTTTATCGGGGCACAAATGGACACCGGTCTCGATTGGAATGCCTTGGCCCGCTTGCGCGACAGCTGGCCGCATCGATTGGTGCTTAAAGGCGTGCTGCACCCCGCCGATGCGGAAAAAGCCATCGCGCTGGGTCTTGACGGTCTGGTGGTCAGCAACCATGGCGGTCGGCAATTGGACGGTGCGCCGGCCAGCATCGAGTGCTTGCCGGCGATTGCCGCCGTGGCCAAAGGCAAACTTACGCTGCTGCTCGACAGTGGTGTGCGCCGGGGCACGGACGTTTTAAAAGCCTGCGCGCTGGGCGCCGATGCTGTGCTGTTGGGCCGGGCGACCCTGTACGGCGTGGCCGTGGGCGGTCAAGCCGGTGCCGGACACGCGCTTGATCTGCTGGCGCAGGAATTGCGTCTGGCCCTGTCATTGCTGGGCAAGCCGGACCTGAGTCAACTCGATCATCACGACTTACGCTTGCCACCTAATCTCCCCCTTTTTTCGTGAGCTGAACCGATGAACGACTTGCAGCAAACCCTCGACCAATTGCGCGCGGCGCTGGGTGAAGCGGCGGTGCTCACCGGCGCGGCCATTAATCAACGGCATTACAGCGACTGGACCGGCCACGCCCCCGCCTGCCCCGCAGCCTTGTTATTGCCGAGCAGTACACAGCAGGTCGCCGACGCCTTGCGCATTTGCAATGAAGCACGCCAGCCGGTGGTGCCTCAAGGTGGGATGACCGGGTTGGCCGGCGGTGCGGTGCCTCGGGCAACGGATATCGCCCTGTCGCTGGAACGCTTGCGCGGCATTGAAGAAATCGATTCTGCGGCGGCCACGGTCAGCGTTTGGGCCGGAACCACCCTGCAAGAGATTCAGCAGGCGGCGCAGGACGCAGGCTTTTTGTTTCCGTTGGATCTGGGCGCACGCGGCTCGTGCCAGATCGGCGGCAATATCGCGACCAATGCCGGTGGGAATGCGGTGATTCGCTACGGCATGACTCGGGATTTGGTGCTCGGTCTGGAGGTGGTGTTGGCCGACGGTCGGGTGCTCAACCTGCTGAACAAGATGATCAAGAACAATTGTGGTTATGACCTAAAACAGTGCTTTATCGGTAGCGAAGGCACCCTTGGGGTGATCACCCGCGCCATTTTGAAGCTTGCGCCGTTGCCGGGGGAAACCACCACCTTGCTCTGCGCCCTGCCCGACTACGCCAGCGCGGTGAATTTACTCCGTCGTTTGCAGCGCAGCGCCGGCACCCCGCAAGCCTATGAATTGATGTGGCAAGACTTCTTCCGCCTCGGCGTGTCCTGGCTGGAAAACCCGGTGGCGCCGATGTCTCAGGATTACCCGCTGTACGTGTTGTTTGAGTCCGCCGGGCCGCGAGAGGTGTTGGAGCAAACGCTGGAGGCGGCGCTAGAAGCCGGAGAAGTCATCGACGCGGTATTGGCCAGCTCCCACACCCAGGCCCGGGCGCTGTGGAAGATCCGCGAAGCCACCGGCGAATTCCCGGTGCGCCTGACCCCGCTGAATTTCGACGTCAGCTTGCCCATCGGCCAGATCGGTGAGTTTGCCCAAACGTGTCGCCAACGGCTGGAACAGCGCTGGCCCGGTAACCACAGCGTGTATTTCGGCCACATCGGTGACAGCAATTTGCACCTGACTGTGGACTGCAATTCGCTGCCACAACCGGCGCCGATTTTGGAGATTGAAGAACTGGTCTATACCGCTGTCGGTGAGCGCGGCGGATCGGTGTCGGCTGAACATGGCATCGGCCTGCTCAAGCGCGAGTTTCTTCACCATTCAGTGAGCCACCAAGCGCGCCAGGCGATGCAGCAGCTCAAGGATTGCTATGACCCACGGGGCATTCTCAACCCAGGGAAAATTCTTGGCTGAAGGTGATAGCTGGTTGTATATACGAGTATGGCACGCTAACTGCAGTCTCAATGCGCCACACATGTTCACCGATCAATAAGAATCCGCATAACACCCAACAGCGTTCATCTGAAGGAGTTACCCAATGCAACTCGATTCTCTTTTCAGCAAGACATTTGGTGGCCTGTGCGCTGCCATGGCCTTGGCCATCGTTCCCCTCGCCGCCCACGCCGACCAATTGGCTGACGTGAAAAAAGCCGGTGAATTGGTTGTCGGCACCGAACTGCAGTTCGCACCGTTTGACTTCACCGAGAACGGTAAACAGAAAGGCATGAACTCTGAGCTGTTTGAGCAACTGGGCAAAGAGCTGGGGGTGAAGGTCAAGTTCCTCGACCTGCCATGGCCAAGCGTGTTGCCTGGCCTGGAAGCGAAGAAGTTCGACGTGGTGGCCGGTCCGATTATCGAGACCAAGGCGCGTAAAGAGCGTTATCACTTTGTAATGCCTATCGCTGAAGCAACGGTAGCGCTGATGATCGGCGCCAAAGACGAGACCATCAAAAAGCCTGAAGACATTTCTGGCAAAACCGTCGGTGCGGGCAAAGGTTCGGCTCAGCTCGAAGAGCTCAAGGCATTTGCCGCAACCCTGCCGGCAAAAGTCACGATCCGTGAGTACGTCGACAACAACCAGGCCTACGCAGACCTGGCTGCCAAACGTATCGTCGCCGTAGCCAACTCCTTACCGAACGTGTCTTACGTCGCGGCTGAAAAACCGAACCTCTACAAAGTGGTCATGCCTCCGTTCGGCAAGAAGTCCTACTTCGCCTTCCTCGGTCGCAAAGATGCTGACGCTGACACCCTGATCGCTGCACTCGACGCTGCCATGCTGAAAATGCACGACGACGGCCGCCTCGCTGCCCTGCAGAAAAAATGGCTGGGCGCTGAAATGGACGTGCCGAAAGCTGATTTCGACCCTTCCTGGTAACTCAGGGTTGGATGAATGGATCGCCGACCCGGATGGGTCGGCGGTTATCGATGCTGGAGTGACACGATGTTCGATTGGCCCCTTCTGCTGCAAAACGCTCCACTGTTGCTGAGCAGCTTGCTGGTGACCCTCGAAGTCTCCACGGCCGCACTGGCCATCGGTTTTGTGATTGGCGTGATAGTTGGCAGCTTGCGACTCTCACCCGTGCCCCTGCTCAAACGTCTGGGCGGCGCCTATATTTTCGTGTTCCGCGGCATTCCGCTGCTGGTGCAACTGCTGTTTATTTATTACTTCCTGCCGCGTATCGGCCTGCCGAACATGTCGCCCACAGCGGCGGCGGTGATCGGCTTGTCCCTGGCGGCCGGGGCCTACATCGCCGAAATCATGCGCGGCGGCTTTCTCGCCATTCCGGCGGGCCAACTGGAAGCCGCTGGCTTGCTGGGCATGAGTTCGGCGCAAATGCTGGTGCGAATCCAAGTGCCACAAGCCGTACGCCTTACCCTGCCGGGCTTGGTGAATGAAATGATTTTGCTGGTCAAGGCGTCCTCGCTGGTGTCGGTGGTCGGTCTCGCTGACCTGACCCGCACTGCGCAGAACATTGCCGCCAGCGATTACATGTTTGTTCAGGATTACCTGATGCTCGCGGGCTTTTATTGCCTGATCAATATTCCGCTGGCGTTCTTTGGCGGCGTGCTTGAACGTCATCTGAAGGAGCGAACCGCATGATCTTCGATCCCCGGATCATTACCGACCACCTGAGCGAGATCGGCGACGGTTTTTTGGTCACCCTTGGCACGTGGTCGACCGGTGTCGTGCTGGGTGTCCTGCTGGGCATGCTGATCGCGATTGCTCAGTTGTTTGGCAACAACCTGATTCGTGCGCCGTTGCGGGTGTTCATCGAGATGATTCGAAGTACGCCGTTTCTGGTGCAGCTGTTTCTGGTGTACTACGGCGGCCCATCATTCGGCCTCAACCTCGACCCGATCCCGGCCGGGATTCTTGGACTGGGTGTCTACGGCAGCGTGTATTTCGCCGAGATCTTTCGCAGCGGATTTGAGTCAGTGGCGCGCGGGCAATTGGAAGCGGCCGATTGCCTGGGCATCAGCAAGATGCAATGCATCGTGCGCATTCAGATTCCGCAAATGCTGGTGATCATCCTTCCGGCGCTGGTGAATATGGTCAGCGTGTTGTGCAAGGAAACCGCCGTGCTATCGATTATTACTATCCCCGAACTGACCATGGTCCTGACGGGGATTGGTTCAGAAACCTTCGCCTTCGTTGAGACCCTGCTGGTGCTGTGCATCGGGTACTTGGTGTTGGTGGAAATGTGCTCGCGGCTGGGTATGTTTCTTGAAGTACGGGTCGGCCGTTTCATGCACAAGCAAGCGCGATGAATACCCTTTTAGATCCCACCGCTGCGCATTTATCGGCAACGAAGCAATCAGGTGACGCGATGAAGATTCTCGAAGCACTCTCCGACAACGTCGAGCCGATGTTGAAATTGCAGGGTGTTGGCAAAAGCTTCGGCCCGCTGCGCGTGCTCAAAGGTATCGATTTGCAGGTTCGGCATTCTGAAGTGGTGTGTTTGATCGGCCCTTCGGGTTCGGGCAAAAGCACCTTGTTGCGGAGCATGGCGTTCCTCGAAGAGTACGACGAAGGCGAGATTTACATTGAAGGGCAACTGCTCGGCTGGGTGCCAGACAAAGGCAAGGGCCGCAAGCGTGCCGCGCAGTCCCAGATCAATCTGGCGCGGCGTAACGTCGGCATGGTGTTTCAGCAGTTCAACCTATGGCCGCACATGACCGCGATGGGCAACGTCTGCGAAGCGCTGCTGCGGGTGCGCAAATTGTCAGCCGATGAAGCGCGCAAACGCGCCATGGCCATGCTCGATAAAGTCGGCCTGGCGCACAAAGGTGAGTCCTATCCGGCGCAGCTTTCCGGAGGTCAACAACAGCGGGTGGCGATTGCTCGCGCGCTGGCCATGGAACCGCACATCATGCTGTTCGATGAGCCGACCTCAGCTCTGGACCCGGAATTGGTCGGTGAGGTGTTGCAAGTCATGAAGACCTTGGCCAAAGAAGGCATGACCATGGTGGTGGTGACCCATGAAATGGGCTTCGCGGCGCAAGTGGCGGATTCTGTGGTGTTCCTCGATCAGGGTGAAGTGGTGGCACGCGGTACGCCACGGGAGATTTTCCATAACGCTGAACACCCGCGTTTGCAGCAGTTTTTACAGAACTATCTGGACCGTAATGCGTTTTGGCAGGACACCAAAGAGGTCGACCCGGCATGAGTGTTTCTGACCTGCAGCTGTTGGCCCGCGCTGAAGTGCGTGAATTGGCCAGTTACAACGCGGGCCTCAGCGCGGACGCGGTGCGCAAGCGTTTCGGCCTGTCCCGTGTCGCCAAACTCGGCAGCAATGAAAACCCGCTGGGCCCCGCCCCCGCTGTGGCAGTTGCCATGGCCAAGGCGTGCGCGCAAATCGCCTTGTACCCCGACGCCAGTTGCTTGGCGTTGCGCGATGCGCTGTCGAAGAAACTCGGCGTGTCCGGCGACCACTTGGTGTTTGGCAATGGCTCGGAAGACTTGCTGAGCATCATCAGCCGAGTGTTTCTCGACCACGACGATGAAGTGGTCACGGTGGTGCCCTCCTTCGGCCTGCATTTCATTTACCCCTTGGCCACCGGCGCCAAGGTGATTGGCGTGCCCATGACTGCCAACGGTGCGTTCGACGTCGCGGCCATGATTGCCGCCATCACCTCGCGCACCCGGTTGCTAATGTTTTCCTGCCCCTCCAATCCGGTGGGCTGCACCCTTAATGCCGAGGAGTTGCAGCGATTGCTCGAGGCGTTGCCCGCGCACTGCTTGCTGGTGTTCGACGAGGCCTATTACGAATACGCGCAGTTCGAAGGCGATTACCCGGACTGCCTGAAGTTGATTCAGGCCTGCGGTAAACCCTTCGTGTTGCTGCGCACCTTTTCCAAGGCCTATTCATTGGCCGGCCTGCGCATTGGTTACGGGATTGTCAGCGACCCCGCGCTGGCCGATCTGATCGACCGCTTGCGCACACCGTTTAACGTTAATCGCGTGGCACAAGCAGCAGCCGTTGCAGCATTGGCCGATGACCAGCACTTGCACGCAACGCTGGCCCACGTCGCCCATGAACGGCAGCGGATGGTCTCGCAGTTGCGGGTACTGGGTGTCGAGTGCGTGCCGTCCATGGCGAACTTTCTGTTCTTCAGCACGGCATATAACGCTGAGGCGTTGAATCAGTCGCTGCTTCGCCAAGGGGTGATTCTCAAACCGTGGCGAGAGCCGGGTTACACCGATTATTTGCGGGTGTCGATGGGCAACCGTGAGGACAACGACTTGTTCCTCGAAGCGTTGGCCAATGCCCTGGTCGAAGAACAGACGCGGAGCGCCTCGTGATTAAAACCGCACCGCAAGCCCTATACCGACGCGCCAAGGATTTTGTCCAAGGCAAACTTCGCTCCGGGGAATGGACCCCGGGGGACCTGATTCCATCGGAAAACCGCCTGGTGCAAGAACTGGGCATGTCACGCATGACGGTTAACCGAGCGTTGCGCGAACTCACCGAAGAGGGCCATTTGGTCCGAGTTTCCGGCGTGGGCACCTTCGTCGCCGAGAGCAAGCCGCAATCCAATTTGCTGCGCATCACTGCCATCGCCGACGAAATCATTGCCAGAGGTCACCGTTATTCGTGCCAGGTGCTGCATCTGGGGCGAGAAGCGGCGTCGATGGCGGTGGCGGCAGCCCTTGCACTTCCCACCGGCACCTCGGTGTTTCATTTGTTGTGCGTGCATTGTGAGGAAGGGGTACCAGTCCAGCTGGAGGACCGTTACGTCAATCCTGAGCTGGTTCCGCAATTTCTCCAGCAGTCTTTTGGCGAACAACTGCAGCCGGCCAAGTACCTACTGAACGTGATTCGTCCCGATGAAATGGAGCACATTGTCGAGGCCAGCCATCCCAGTAGCGAAGAAAGCCGGCACATGCAGATCGATGCCAACGAACCTTGCCTGGTGTTGATGCGCCGGACCTGGAGTGGCGCCAAAATTGTCACTTACGTGCGCCTGGTGCATCCGTCATCGCGCTACCGTTTGGGCAGCCGCCTGCCCGTCAACGGCGCACACCGGGACAGTTAAAGCTGACCCGTAACCGACGACCGGTTGGTACACGGACCGAACGTCCGTGACTGAGAACCCTCGTAATTAGGTCAATCCCGAAACGGACCTGATAGAGGTGCACATGGCTACTAACGATAACAATCAAAACCAACGACCACCCGCGCCTTCCCGCGCGGGCGAGCGCAATGATCCCGCCATTGATCCGATTACGCCGGATCACGACTTGGGCGATGGCCAGCAGTTTGACGAAGGCTCAGCCCGGACATCGGACAGGGAGCAATTGGAGTTGGAAAAACTGCACACAGCGGCGGAAAATCCGTTCTCTCCTGAAGCCGATTCGGTGAAAGACACCGAGCAAGAGCGCGCTCGTCAGCGGCGAGAACAAGGCATCGAGACCGATGCCGATATCGATACTGACGGCGGCTAAGAACGAGAGCGGATGTGAAGCGGACATTCATTGGATGTCCGCACTCAAAGCCCCCTCAAATGACCCTATATCTATCCGTTTGGATGGACATTTTCTGAATCGCAACTAACTTGATTAGAGCACTGCCGCGGCCTGTGGCCGGTGCACCCTAACCGGCCCGTCGTGTTGTCGCGTCTTGACCGTTCAAACGGTTGAGTTTGAAAGCTGAACATTACGAGTGTCGCCTGGAGCGGACGCATGATGCTGGCTCTCGATTACGATCCTTCGCAAACAGCTCTCTACCACCCCGAAGCCCTGCCTTCGCTGCTTGGCATTGTGCCCGCCCGTGATGACTTGACCTTGGCAGTGGAAGCCGCACGCTTGGCCTATCTGCGTTTTGAAGACGTCCATACCGGGCGACCGGCGCTGGCCACGTTACTGTCGGCACAGGGTTTTGCGCAGCCGGTCATTTTCCGACACCCCGAAACAGACAGCGAAGGTTTTGGTGCTCTACGCAGAGACGGCAGCGCGTTGATCGCGTTGCGCGGCACGCAAATCGATCACATCAAAAACGTCATCTCCGACGCTCAGGTTGTGCGCATGGCCTGGCCGTTGGGGTCCGGCAAAGTCCACAGCGGACTTGCCAAGGCGGCGCTGGGGTTATGGCCGTCGGTGGAAAAGTGGCTCAATGAGACGGCGAATCAGCGCACATCATTGACTATTACCGGCCACAGCTTGGGCGCAGCCATTGCGACCCTGTTGGCGGGACCCGCCGATGCCGATTTTTTGGTCGCACTGGGTTCACCACGGGTCGGCGACCGTGATTTCACCGAACATGTGTCGGCCAATACTCGTTTACGCATCGCCCGGTTAGTGGATTGTTGTGACGTGGTGACCGAGTTAGTGCCCGCCAATCTGGGCTTCAACCACGTTCATGGCTTGGGCTATATCGACCGTTATGGCGTGATGCAAGACGACATGTCGTCGGCGTTGATTCATCAGGATCAGCAGCGAGCCCGCTTCGACTATCTGGCGCGTTACGCGGGCAATGCTGAGAACGTATTTCTGCGCGAATGGGCCGATCACTCGCCCATCAATTACGTGCGAGCGTTTTGGTAATCCGACTTCATCACTGATTGCCGCTCGCAAACCATCGGGGCCTGGCCTACCATCGTCGCGGCCTGTGGTTTTACGCAGCGCCCGAGACTCCCGCTTAAAGGAATTGATCATGATTGACCAACACCGCATGCAGCCTTGCCGCCTAGATAGCGCCGAGCATTCTCAGGAAGGGACCGGACAATGAGCCTCGACGGAATCGCGTTACCGAAGGGCGTTGGGCCAGATGCCGAGAAACTGCTGGACGCTATTACCCAGGCAGGCACCACTGAAGATTTGAACCGCGCAGGCGGCAAAGCCGAAGGTTTTGTATTTGGCCTGGAAAGTGGAAAGGCAATCAAGAGTCAAATCGCAGAGCGTTTGTACGTGGCCTACGATGATGCGTGCACTCAGCGGCTGACTGAGTTGTCGGCTTAGCAATAACGTCATTTAACAGTTAACGCACACACAAAAAAAGGCGCTGCATGACAGGGCCTTTTTTAATGACGTTATTTTAAGTATCGGCAATTAAAACCTCTAACTTATCCAGCGATTAACCATTCGAGCAACCGGTGCCCATCATCAGGTATTCAACAATATGTTGTTTGCCGGCAGAGTCCAGGTAGTTCATACGAACCGGTGCAGCTTCACAGCCTGAAGACACTTCGCTGACGGAAATAACTTTGGCGACGTCGAGGTTCATTGAGTAGGTGTACTGCTCTACGGCGGGTTGTTGCTGCGCGGTAACGGCAGCTTTTTCATCGGCCATGCTTGCTGCAGACGCACACATCAATAACAACAACAGTGACGCTTTCATCTTTGTAGTCCTTTTAGTTCAGGAATTGCAAACAGCCGGGTTCATCACAAGGTTTATGCACGCTTGGGTGGTTCACCTGTTTGCTGGGGTTTTGCTGGTTGGCGAGGAGAATAATAGGGCGCCAGCCTAAATAGACACAGCCCTGTTCTGGACAAAGACTATCTGCTTTTTTAATAACAATGCGGGCTAAGGATAGAGATCAAATGGCGGGGGCGTTGAGCTCGGTGCGTGTGGTGGCGGTTCAATCCTCTGTAAGAACCAACGTATTGGCGAGACAGAAATAGCCTCGCCAACACGTTGGCTCCCACATACAGCCTACCGCCGAAGCCCCCAGCACGTTGTTTTTCAGCCACCTGACTAAAGGTCTATCGAGTGACTTGCATGATGAGAGTCACCCGTATACATTATGACCATAATTCAACGAAACATCCTGTTACTGAGGTGGGTCATGAAGAGGAAAAGCTTTGAGTCCATGCACTGTCCGATCGCTCGTAGCCTTGAGCACGTCGGTGAGTGGTGGAACATTCTGATTCTGCGTGATGCTTATTACGGCCTCAGCCGTTTCGACGAATTCCAGAAAAGTCTTGGTATCACACCGACTACCTTGACCCGCCGCCTCAACGACCTGGTGGACGGTGGGCTGCTCGAACGTCGTCTCTACAGCGAAAAACCTCCGCGTTATGACTACGTACTCACCCCGCGCGGACGTGACTTCCGGCCGGTACTGCTGACACTGATGGAATGGGGCAACAATCACTTTTCGCCCGAAGGCAAAAGCATTTATCTGGCCGACGAAACCAGTGGCGAAGCGGTCAACCTGGCGTTGATTGATGCCAACACCGGCAAAAAAATCAACCGTGAAGAACACGCTGTTCGGGCGGGTGAAGCGGCCAGCGAAAAAGTCTATGAGCGTCTCGAAAAAGGACGTGTACGCCGCTTGGCCCAGCGCCAGCAACCCTCCATTCCTGCATCCAACGGATGAACGTGTAATGAATAGCTCAACTGACGTGGGTGAGATCGACTCAGCAGTCGTCCCGACAAAAAAACGCCTGACACTCAAACGGCTGTTGTTGTGGGTGGTCTTGTTTGCCGCGCTGATCTTAGCGGTGGTTTTTGGCCTGCGCTGGTGGACGGTCGGGCGCTTTATTGAGTCCACCGATGATGCCTACATTGGTGGCGATGTCACCGTGATTGGGCCGAAGGTCTCGGGTTACATCATGGAGCTGAAAGTCACTGACAACCAACGGGTGCATGCCGGTGACTTGCTGGTGAAAATTGATGACCGTGACTACGTGGCGGCATTGCACAAAGCCGAAGGCGCGGTGGCGGCACAAGAGGCGTTGCTGGCCAACCTGGACGCGACTGAACAACTGCAATATGCGGTGATTGGCCAAGCCAAGGCCAGTATCGATGCGACCAACGCCGAAATCGTCCGCTCTCGCGATGACCAGACCCGCTATCAAAAGTTGGTCGGGCAACAGGCGGTGTCGGTTGAAAGCGCCCAGCGCGCCGACGCTACGTTCAAGACCGCCCAGGCCAACGGGGCCAAGGCTCAGGCGTCGATGCTGGCGACCCAACGGCAGATCGCGGTGATTTCGACCCAGAAACAACAAGCTCGGGCCGCGCTGATGCAGGCCAAGGCCGAGCGCGACATGGCGCAGTTGAACGTGGGCTATACCGAATTACGCGCCCCGGTTGACGGCATGATCGGCAATCGCCGCGCTCGAGTGGGTGCATTCGCTGCCGCCGGTTCGCAGCTGCTGTCGGTGGTGCCGGCCAACGGTTTGTGGGTCGACGCGAATTTCAAGGAAGACCAACTGGCGCACATGCTCCCAGGGCAAGCGGTCTCGATCCATGCAGACGTGCTTGCGGGTCACGAATTCCACGGCCATCTGGACAGCCTGGCGCCTGCAACCGGCTCGCAATTCAGCGTGCTGCCACCGGAAAACGCCACCGGCAACTTCACCAAAATCGTGCAGCGGGTTCCGGTCCGCGTGCACCTTGATGAAGCCGACGGGGTGCTGGGTCACCTGCGCCCGGGCTTGTCAGTGACCGCTGAAGTGGATACACGCGACGATTCGAACCACCCTGCCCATTCGGTAACGCCGAATCAGGCCAGTGCGCCATGAGTGCCACGACCGCAGCACCGGCCAAACCGTTTGACGCAGCGTCCATGGCTACCGCGACCAAGGTGTTTGCCTTTGCCAGCATGTGCATCGGCATGTTCATCGCGCTGTTGGATATACAGATTGTGTCGGCCTCGCTGCGGGATATCGGCGGTGGTTTGTCCGCCGGTACAGATGAAACAGCGTGGGTGCAGACCAGCTATTTGATCGCCGAAATCGTGGTTATTCCGTTGTCGGGTTGGTTGTCGCGGGTGTTCTCTACCCGCTGGCTGTTTTGCGCTTCCGCCGTGGGTTTCACCTTGGCCAGTCTGTTGTGCGGTGCGGCCTGGAACATCCAGAGCATGATTGCGTTTCGTGCGCTGCAAGGCTTCCTCGGTGGATCGATGATCCCGCTGGTGTTCACCTCCGCCTTCATGTTTTTCACCGGGAAACAGAAGGTCATTGCGGCCTCCACCATCGGTGCAATCGCCTCGTTGGCGCCGACGCTTGGCCCGGTCATTGGCGGCTGGATTACCGACGTTTCGTCGTGGCACTGGTTGTTCTACATCAACCTGATACCGGGTATTTTCGTCGCCGTTGCAGTGCCGATGCTGGTGCGGATCGATGAACCGGATCTCTCCCTGCTTAAAGGCGCGGACTACCTGAGCATGGTGTTTATGGCGCTATTTCTCGGTTGCCTTGAATACACCTTGGAAGAAGGCCCGCGCTGGAATTGGTTCAGTGATAGCACCATCCTGACCACGGCGTGGATTTCCGGTTTGTCAGCGCTGGTGTTCATCAGCCGCACGCTAATGGTGAGCAATCCCATTGTTGATCTGCGAGCCCTCAAAGAGCGTAATTTTGCCCTGGGTTGCTTCTTTTCCTTTGTGACCGGCATCGGCCTGTTTGCAACGATTTACCTGACCCCGCTGTTTCTCGGGCGCGTGCGTGGTTACAGCGCACTGGACATCGGCCTGGCCGTGTTTTCCACCGGCGTGTTTCAGATCATGGCTATCCCGCTGTATGGATTTCTGGCCAACCGCGTCGATCTGCGCTGGATCATGATGTTCGGCCTGAGTCTGTTTGCGCTGTCCATGTGGGACTTCTCGCCAATCACCCATGACTGGGGCGGTCGTGAGTTGATCTTGCCACAAGCATTGCGCGGCATGGCCCAGCAATTAGCAGTGCCTCCTGCGGTGACCCTGACCCTGGGCGGCCTGGCGATGTCGCGTCTCAAGCAAGCGTCAGGGCTGTTCAACCTAATGCGTAACCTGGGCGGCGCCATTGGCATCGCAGCCTGCGCAACGATTCTGAATGACCGCACCAACTTACACTTCACCCGTCTGGCGGAACACTTGAACGCCAGCAACGAAGCCATGAACCAGTGGCTGAGCCAAGTCGGCGGCAATCTTGCCACCCTAGGCCAAACCGGGAGTGAAGGCACGACTGCGGCGTTGCAGCAATTGTGGTTGCTCACGTATCGCGAGGCACAGACGCAAACCTATTCCGACGCATTCCTGGCGATCATGGTGTGTTTCATCATCGCCGCCGCCATGGTGCCGCTGATGCACAAAGTGGTGCCGCCGGCCACGCCGTCACCTGACGCCCATTGAGACAGCCATGAACCTGCTCGCCCCTATTTGCTCTTCGAGGACCGGACAATGAATGCTTTGGCGTTTCGCTTCACAGGCTCCCGGCTGTTTGCGTTGACGGCACTGTTCGTCGCGCTGGCAGGCTGCGCCGTCGGCCCGGACTATGAAAAACCGACGAACAACCTGACCGCCGCCTTCAACAATGCATCGTTGTTGCAGCAACGGGTGGGGGAAACCCCTGCCCCGTCGCTGGACACCTGGTGGACCGGTTTCAATGATCCTGAACTGACCCTGATTATTCAGCGGGTATTGGCGCAGAACCTGGACCTTGCTGTGTCCATGGCCAGAGTCGATCAGGCCCGCGCTGCCGCCCATGAAGCGGGGGCCAATCGCTTGCCGCAAGGCAATCTGGACGCTCAAGCGGTGCGTCAGCATCAATCAACCAACAGCGCACTGGGTGAAATCGGCAGTGCGTTCCCCGGCTATGGCCGCGACCAAACCCTGGAAACCATTGGCGCCGGGGCCAGTTGGGAAACTGACCTCGCGGGCGGCCTGCAGCGCGGTGAAGAAGCCGCCGTTGCCGAAGCGCAAGCGGCCACGGCGAGCCATGCCGGGGTGCGAATTTCAGTCGCCGCCGAAGCTGCCGATGCGTATTTCCGGGTACGTGGCGCGCAACAGCGCATCGAATTGGCCCAAGACCAGATAAACATCGAGACCAACCTGTTGAGCTTGGTCCAGGCGCGCATGGCCAGTGGCCTGGCGACCAACCGCGAGCAAGCCCAGGCTCAGGCATTGGTGTTGCAAGCCCGCGCTACGGTGCCGCCATTGCGCACCGAACTGGCGTTGCAGCTCAATCGTCTGGACGTGTTGATGGGGACACAGCCGGGGACCTACGCCCAAGAGTTGGTCGCCAGTTCGCAGGTGTTTAGCGTGCCGACCATCAGCGACACCAGCAGCCCTGCAAGCCTGTTGCGCAGACGTCCCGACGTGATTGCCGCCGAGCGACGTCTGGCCGCATCCAACGCGCGCATCGGCGAAGCGGTGTCCGAGTATTACCCGAAAGTTTCGCTGGCCGGCTTGCTCGGGTTCGAAAGCTTGAAGAGTGGTGATCTGATCTCAGCCGCTTCGTTTCAACCGCAAGCCGTGATTGGTCTGCATTGGCGTTTGTTCGATTTCGGCCGGGTCGATGCTGAAGTTGCGCAAGCCAAAGGCGCCAATGCCGAAGCGCTGGCTCAATACCGGCAATCTATGTTGCGCGCCACCGAAGACGTGGAAAACGCCATCGTGACCTTGACCGAGCTTGAGCAACAACGCATTGAAGTCGATCAAGAAGTCGCCGCGCACAAAATTGCGCGGGGCGCCGCGCAAGATGCCTACAAAGGCGGCGCCATCAGCCTGATTGAAGTGCTCGACGAAGACCGATTGCTGCTCACCGCCCGCGATCAGTTGGCGCAACTTCACGCCAATGATGCGCGGGCGGCGGTGGCAACCTTCCGGGCCCTGGGCGGTGGATGGTCCCAAGAAACGCTGTCTGCCAAGAACTGAATCTATTTAGGGTTTTGGCGCCAGGTTTGCCATCCCTTGTAGCAGTTCGATGGGCATCGGAAAGACGATGGTGGAGGTTCGGTCGTTGGCGATCGAACCCAGCGTTTGCATATAACGTAACTGCATGGCGCCAGGCTCGCGCCCCAGCATTTCGGCGGCTTCGGCGAGCTTTTGCGACGCCTGCAATTCACCTTCAGCATGAATCACTTTAGCGCGGCGTTCACGCTCGGCTTCGGCTTGCCGGGCGATGGCACGAATCATTGATTCGTTAAGGTCGACGTGTTTGATTTCAACGTTCGCCACCTTGATGCCCCACGAATCGGTCTGGGCATCGAGCACTTTCTGAATATCAACGTTGAGCCGCTCACGCTCAGCCAGCAGCTCATCCAGTTCATGTTTACCGAGCACCGCGCGCAAGGTGGTTTGCGCCAATTGGCTAGTGGCCATCAGGAAGTCTTCGACCTGAATTATTGCCCGCTGCGGGTCGAGGACCCGAAAATACAGCACGGCATTTACCTTCACCGAAACGTTGTCGCGGGTGATCACGTCTTGCGGTGGTATGTCCAGAACGATGGTGCGCAGGTCAACCCGGACCATTTGCTGAACCACCGGAATCAACAGGATCAGGCCGGGGCCCTTTACCTGCCAAAATCGCCCGAGTTGAAACACCACCCCGCGCTCATACTCTCGCAGGATGCGAAACGTCGACATTGCCACCAACACCAGTAGCAACAACAACGTGCCAAAGCCCAATTGCACAAACATGATCAGTCTCCCCGTTGAGGTGTTTCGGGCGCCGGCATGACATCTAAGATCACCCCGCGACGCGCCACGACCCGGACCCGTTGCCCGGTTCTGAGCGGTGCCGAACTCAGCACCTGCCAGTGTTCGCCTTGCAATTGCACCCAGCCACCCAGTGGGTTGTCGGTTTGCAACGCGGTGATCTTGGTGCTGCTGCCGACCAGGCCCGCGTCACCGCTGACCACCTGGCGCTGGCGCGATTTGAGCATTGCCCCCGCCAATCCGATAAGGCACACCGCGCTGATCGCCGCCACGCTGAAGATCAACGGCAAGCCAATGGTGAATCCGGGGGCGTCGGTGCTCATCAACAACATGGCACCGGTTATAAACGAGGCTACGCCGCCGAAGCCAATGGCCCCGAAACTCGGCAAAAATGCCTCGGCCACCATCAGCGTCACACCGAGCATAATCAAGCTAACACCGACATAATTGACTGGCAGCAGTTGCAGGGCATACAGCGCCAACAGTAAGCAGATACTGCCGATAATGCCTCCCGCTGCCGAGCCAGGGTTGAAAAACTCGACCAATAAGCCGAACACCCCGACGACGATCAGGATCAGTGTGACGTTTGGGTTGGTAATAAGGGTCAACAGACTGATACGCCAGTCGGGATCGTCTTGAACAATTAGGGCGTTCGCCGTGTGCAGTTGAACCTCATGAGCGTTGATGATCAGACGTTTACCGTCCAGTTGTCCGAGCAGGTCGTCCAGGTCTTTCGCTTGATACTCAATGACTTTTGAGCTCAGCGCCTCCGAGTCAGTGAGGCTAGCGGCGTCACGGACGGCCTGTTCTGCCCAGTCCGCGTTACGACCGCGCAGTTGTGCCAGGCCACGCATGAACGCGGCGGCGTCGCTGACCTGCTTACGAGTCAACGTGTCAGTGGGATCGCCAGCCGTGGGTTGGGCGCCCAACTGAACCGGGGTGGCGGCACCCAAATGAGTACTGGGTGCCATGGCCGCAATGTGACTGGCGTAAAGAATATAAGCACCGGCACTCGCGGCACGGGCGCCACTGGGCAAGACAAAACTGGCCACTGGCACCGGGCTGGCGAGAATCGCCTGCACGATCACCCGCATCGAGCTTTCAAGGCCGCCCGGTGTGTCGAGGATGATGACCACCAACTGGGCGTGCTTGCCCGCCGCCTTGGCAAGACCGTCGACCACGTACTCGACGCTGGCCGGCCCGATGGCGTCGTTCAGGGTTAACACCCGAACAGCGCCATTTGCCGCATTGGCCCCCACCGGCAACCAAAGCAGCAGTATCAAGACGAGCAACCCACGCCATCCGCAACCGTTCAAAAGATCCTCCTGAACACATCCCATAGACCGCTGTCAGTCATTTTAGTTGATGCCGGCGATCTACGAGCCCTGCCCGGTTTTTAATCGGTTATTGGTCAGAAACAGATCCGCCCGAGCGACCACGTTTGACCGAAAGCTACCGAGAACTAAGCTTTGCCGACCGTTGTTTAAAGAGGATCACCTCAATGACCGATGAACATGACAAGGGCGGTAAGCCGTCGATCCCGCCAGAATTGCGCGACCTTGCGACCCCCTCCCGACGTAACTTTCTGAAATCCGTAGGCGTTTCCAGTCTCGCTGCAGCGACCTCGCCCCTCTGGCTGCAAGCGGCAGCTCAAGCCCAAGCCGCGACCGCCGAAGCCCCTAGGACACCGGCCCCCGGCGAGCGGCGAATGGTGCTCAACGTGAATGGCAATCCCCATGCCCTCAACCTGCCGGCTAACGCGGTGCTGTTGGATGTACTGCGCGACCGGTTGAGCCTGACAGGCACCAAAAAGGGTTGCGACCACGGCCAGTGCGGCGCCTGTACCGTGCATGTCAACGGGCTGGCGGTGAACTCGTGCTTATCGTTGGCGGCCATGCATGAGGGCGACGACATCACCACGATTGAGGGCATCGCCCAAGGCAACGTGTTCCATCCGGTGCAGGAAGCGTTCTGGGAACATGACGCCTATCAGTGTGGTTATTGCACCTCCGGCCAGATCATGAGCGCCGTGGCGATCCTGAAAGACAGCAACATTGGCGGCGACGACGCCAGCGTGCGTGAAGCCATGAGCGGCAATATCTGCCGTTGCGGCGCCTACAAAAACATCCTGGCGGCGGTGCAATCGGCGCGCAGTAAAATGAAGGAGATCGGCTGATGAGAACGTTTACTTATGTTCGCGCCGACAGCATCGAGCATGCGATCAACTACTACAGCCAATCCGAGTCGGCGTTTTTCCTGGCAGGGGGCACGACCCTGCTGGATTTGGTCAAGCTGGATATCATGCGTCCGGTACAGGTCATCGACGTTAATCATCTGTCGCTGAAACAAATCATCGTTCTTGACGACGGCCGAGTGCGTATTGGGGCATTAGTCAGCAACACAGCGCTGGCGCAAAACGAACAGATCCAGACCCACTACCCGGTGTTGTCGCAGGCATTGCTGTCGGGCGCAACGACCCAACTACGCAATAAGGCGACCACGGCGGGCAACGTCATGCAGCGGGTTCGTTGCGATTATTTTCGCGACGGCGTATCGCCCTGCAATAAACGTGAACCCGGGTCGGGCTGCTCGGCGATTGAGGGACAAAACCGCAGCGTCCATGCGGTGTTGGGCACCAGCGATCACTGCATTGCAACTCACCCTTCTGACATGTGCGTGGCCATGGCCGCCATCGGGGCGACGGTTCAAGTGCAGGGCCCGAAAGGCGTACGAGAAATAAATTTTCTCGACTTCCATTTACTCCCTGGCGCCACGCCATCGCAGGAGCATGCCTTGTTGCCGGATGAAATGATTACCCATGTAATTCTCGATGCGCCGCTGGCTAACAGCCGCTCGGGTTATCTGAAACTGCGTGACCGTGCGTCCTATCAATTCGCCCTGGCATCCAGCGCGGTGATTGTTGTGCTTGAGGGCAACACGGTCCGCGACGTACGGATCGCCATGGGCGGTGTGGGCACCAAACCCTGGCGCGCCCTGGCTGCCGAGCAATCGTTGAAAAACGCACCGTTGACCCCGGAAGCCTTGGAAAAAGCAGCGGCTACCGCGCTTCAGGGAGCGATCCCTTATAGCCATAACGCGTACAAGATTCCGTTGGGGCGACAAGCGATCATCCGTAACTTCGAAACCCTAACAGCTTGAGCGGAGGACGACCCGATGAGTGAACCCATAATTGGTGGCAGTCCACGCCGCATCGACGGGCGCCGCAAAGTCACGGGCACAGCCCTGTATGCGTCCGACCACCACCCGAAAAATATGGCGTATGGCTATGGGGTATTCAGCACCATCGCCAGTGGGAAAGTTACCGCGCTGAACCTTGATGAGGCGCGTAAATCCCCCGGCGTCATTGATATTTTTCACTCAAGGCATTTTGCCGAGGTGTACCACACGTCGCCGATCCAGACGTCCCCGGCCAATATCCTGACCAGCAGTAAGGCCGACGAAAACCGACTGCCGTTCGAAGACGACACGGTCCATTACGCCGGCCAATTTGTCGCGCTGGTCGTTGCCGATACATTCGAACATGCCCGAGCGGCAGCGTATAAGGTCGCCGTCAGCTACAGCAAAAGCCCGACCGTTGCCAACTTGCAGCAAGGTCTTAAAGCTGGGCCGCCCAAGGAAGGAGGTCGCGGTCATAGCCGAGGCGACCCTGGACCGGCATTCGACCAAGCACCGCACTTCATGGACGCCACTTACACGACGCCGGTCGAAACCCACAACCCAATGGAAATGCACGCGACGATTGCGTATTGGGAAGATGGCCACTTGTACGTGTATGAAGCCACTCAGGGGGTGGTTGCGCACCGTAACGCGTTGTCGCGGATCTTTGGCGTGACCCCGGATCGGGTCGAAGTGCGAGCGCCATTCATTGGTTCGGGCTTTGGCAGCAAGTTATGGATCTGGCCGCATTCAGTGGCCGCCTGTGGTGCAGCCAAAATGCTCGACAGACCGGTACAACTGGTCGTGCCCCGGCAACAAATGTTCACCACCACCGGGCACCGGCCTGCGACCCAGCAGCGGGTGCGGTTGGCGACCGACGCGCAGGGAAAATTGATTTCTGTGCGGCACGAATCGATTAACACCACGTCGTTTACCGACCAGTACGTTGAAAACTGCGGCACCTCTACTCGCAGCCTTTACAGCTGCGCTAATGTGCTAGTCAGCCAGAAAACCGTAGAGGTCAATCACGGCACACCCACGTCCATGCGCGCGCCCGGCGCTGCGCCCGGACTGTTCGCCTTGGAATCCGCCATGGACGAAATGGCGGAGATCATCAATATGGACCCGATGGCGTTTCGGAAACTTAATGTGGCCGACCGAGATGAAAGTCAGAACCTGCCATGGTCGAGTAATCACTTGCAGGACGCCATCGACCAAGCCGCCGAGCGTTTCGGTTGGCAGCACCGCGACCCACGCATCGGCGTGATGCAAGAGGGTCATGAAAAGATCGGATATGGCATGGCAGCCTGCAATTGGGACGCTTATCGCACCCCCGCCGAAGCTCGGGTTTCATTGCGTGCCGATGGCACCGCATATGCCATCTGCGGCGTGCAGGACATCGGCACCGGCACCTACACTGTGATTGCCCAAGCGATCAGCAGCTTGACCGGTTTGCCGCTGGATAAAATCGAGGTTGAACTGGGTAACTCGTCGTTTCCTCCAGCGCCGGTTTCCGGCGGATCCTGGGCCACAGCGAGCGTCTTGCCCGCCGTGGCCGAAGCGACACGTCAGGCGATTGCTCAATTGAAAGCGTTCGCCACCAGCCCGCGCGGCGCATTTGCCGGGGCCAATGCTGACTCATTGGGCGTCGAGGGCGGAAACCTGAAGAGCGCCGATAAATCCATGGCCATCGCTGACGTGCTTAACGCCCAAAAACTCGCCAGCGCCGATGGTCAAGCCCATACCGGCATGGCCGAAACCGATAAATATTCCTTCCGCTCGTTCGGCGCGCACTTTGTCGAAGTGCGTTGGGATCCGGGCATTTCCCGGTTGCGGGTGGCCAGAGTTGTGAGCGCTATTGATGTCGGCCAAGTGATCAATCAGAAGACCGCCAGCAACCAGGTTGAAGGCGCAATCGTCATGGCGATCGGGATGGCGTTATTTGAAGGGACTGAATACGACGAGCGCAACGCGATGCCGGTTAACAACAACTATGCAGAGTACGTCGTGCCGGTTCATGCTGACCAACCCGATGTCGAGGTGATATTGCTCAACTATCCCGACTACAAACTCAATGAATTTGGTGCACGCGGGATAGGCGAAATTGGGGTCACCGGTTTGGCGGCTGCGATTGCTAATGCCGTGTATCACGCAACAGGTAAGCGGGTGCGTGATTTGCCGATCTCTTTGGACAAATTGATGGCGGAGGAACCGATGCTTCGTGCGTAGATGATGCGGACTGGAGGCAGACCTGGCAGGGTTTTCGCCATACATTTTTTCTTGCGGACAAACAAAACCCCTGAACGCATAAGCGATCAGGGGTTCTGGAATTTAATCTTGACGATGACCTACTCTCACATGGGGAAACCCCACACTACCATCGGCGATGCATCGTTTCACTGCTGAGTTCGGGATGGGATCAGGTGGTTCCAATGCTCTATGGTCGTCAAGAAATTCAGTAGCCAGTGCGTGCCCTCCTGCGAGTTCACGTGCCAGCGAATGGGGATGTGATAGATCTGTGGGTTTCGAATTTTCGGTTGTGTCGTCTTCACACACCTCAATTTGCTTCATCGCAAATTGCTTGGGTGTTATATGGTCAAGCCTCACGGGCAATTAGTATGGGTTAGCTCAATGCCTCACAGCACTTACACACCCCACCTATCAACGTCGTAGTCTTCGACGGCCCTTCAGGGGACTCAAGGTCCCAGTGAGATCTCATCTTGAGGCTAGTTTCCCGCTTAGATGCTTTCAGCGGTTATCTATTCCGAACATAGCTACCCGGCAATGCCACTGGCGTGACAACCGGAACACCAGAGGTTCGTCCACTCCGGTCCTCTCGTACTAGGAGCAGCCCCTCTCAAATCTCAAACGTCCACGGCAGATAGGGACCGAACTGTCTCACGACGTTCTAAACCCAGCTCGCGTACCACTTTAAATGGCGAACAGCCATACCCTTGGGACCGGCTTCAGCCCCAGGATGTGATGAGCCGACATCGAGGTGCCAAACACCGCCGTCGATATGAACTCTTGGGCGGTATCAGCCTGTTATCCCCGGAGTACCTTTTATCCGTTGAGCGATGGCCCTTCCATACAGAACCACCGGATCACTAAGACCTACTTTCGTACCTGCTCGACGTGTCTGTCTCGCAGTCAAGCGCGCTTTTGCCTTTATACTCTACGACCGATTTCCGACCGGTCTGAGCGCACCTTCGTACTCCTCCGTTACTCTTTAGGAGGAGACCGCCCCAGTCAAACTACCCACCATACACTGTCCTCGATCCGGATAACGGACCTGAGTTAGAACCTCAAAGTTGCCAGGGTGGTATTTCAAGGTTGGCTCCACGCAGACTGGCGTCCACGCTTCAAAGCCTCCCACCTATCCTACACAAGCAAATTCAAAGTCCAGTGCAAAGCTATAGTAAAGGTTCACGGGGTCTTTCCGTCTAGCCGCGGATACACTGCATCTTCACAGCGATTTCAATTTCACTGAGTCTCGGGTGGAGACAGCGCCGCCATCGTTACGCCATTCGTGCAGGTCGGAACTTACCCGACAAGGAATTTCGCTACCTTAGGACCGTTATAGTTACGGCCGCCGTTTACCGGGGCTTCGATCAAGAGCTTCGCGTTAGCTAACCCCATCAATTAACCTTCCGGCACCGGGCAGGCGTCACACCCTATACGTCCACTTTCGTGTTTGCAGAGTGCTGTGTTTTTAATAAACAGTCGCAGCGGCCTGGTATCTTCGACCGGCGTGGGCTTACGCAGTAAATGCTTCACCCTCACCGGCGCACCTTCTCCCGAAGTTACGGTGCCATTTTGCCTAGTTCCTTCACCCGAGTTCTCTCAAGCGCCTTGGTATTCTCTACCCAACCACCTGTGTCGGTTTGGGGTACGGTTCCTGGTTACCTGAAGCTTAGAAGCTTTTCTTGGAAGCATGGCATCAACCACTTCATGTGCCGAAGCACACTCGTCATCAGCTCTCGGCCTTAGAATCCCGGATTTACCTAAGATTCCAGCCTACCACCTTAAACTTGGACTACCAACGCCAAGCTGGCCTAGCCTTCTCCGTCCCTCCATCGCAATAACCAGAAGTACAGGAATATTAACCTGTTTTCCATCGACTACGCTTTTCAGCCTCGCCTTAGGGACCGACTAACCCTGCGTCGATTAACGTTGCGCAGGAAACCTTGGTCTTTCGGCGTGGGTGTTTTTCACACCCATTATCGTTACTCATGTCAGCATTCGCACTTCTGATACCTCCAGCAAGCTTCTCAACTCACCTTCACAGGCTTACAGAACGCTCCTCTACCGCATCACCTAAGTGATACCCGTAGCTTCGGTGCATGGTTTGAGCCCCGTTACATCTTCCGCGCAGGCCGACTCGACTAGTGAGCTATTACGCTTTCTTTAAAGGGTGGCTGCTTCTAAGCCAACCTCCTAGCTGTCTAAGCCTTCCCACATCGTTTCCCACTTAACCATGACTTTGGGACCTTAGCTGACGGTCTGGGTTGTTTCCCTTTTCACGACGGACGTTAGCACCCGCCGTGTGTCTCCCATGCTCGGCACTTGTAGGTATTCGGAGTTTGCATCGGGTTGGTAAATCGGGATGATCCCCTAGCCGAAACAGTGCTCTACCCCCTACAGTGATACATGAGGCGCTACCTAAATAGCTTTCGAGGAGAACCAGCTATCTCCGAGCTTGATTAGCCTTTCACTCCGATCCACAGGTCATCCGCTAACTTTTCAACGGTAGTCGGTTCGGTCCTCCAGTTAGTGTTACCCAACCTTCAACCTGCCCATGGATAGATCGCCCGGTTTCGGGTCTATTCCCAGCGACTAGACGCCCTATTAAGACTCGCTTTCGCTACGCCTCCCCTATTCGGTTAAGCTCGCCACTGAAAATAAGTCGCTGACCCATTATACAAAAGGTACGCAGTCACCCAACAACGTGGGCTCCCACTGCTTGTACGCATACGGTTTCAGGATCTATTTCAC